>JBEBKD010000003.1:0-386391 GCA_040079515.1 Lysobacteraceae bacterium | reverse complement strand
TGCTGCCTAAGCAGCCTTCAGTGTGTTGCATCGACCAATTGAATCCGCCTTACTTTCTTTGCGCCAAAGAAAGTAACTCGCGCACCAGCGCGAAAAAGGTGCCAAGCCTTACCTGCAGGCTCTGACTCGCCAACATTCCACAGTGCGGCGAGAGCTTGCAGAGGACTTCGCCCCCACAACTATAGTCAACTCTCCGACTTCCGCCCCACCAGCTTCGCCGCGATGATCCCCGCTTCGTACAACAGGCACATCGGAATCGCCAACAGCAGCTGCGAAATCACATCCGGCGGCGTGATCACCGCAGCGACGATGAAAATGCCGACGACGGCATAACCGCGCCACTCGGACAGCTGCTTCGGCGTCACCCAGCCCAGCAGCACCAGAATGACCAGCGCCACCGGCAGCTCGAAGCTGGTGCCGAAGGCGAGGAAGATCACCAGCACGAAATCCAGATAGGCGTTGATGTCGGTCATCATCGCCACGCCCTCGGGCGTGACCTTGGCGAGGAAACCGAACACCGCCGGCAGCACCACGAAGAACGCGAACGCGCAGCCGCTGTAGAACAGCAGCAGCGCCGATGCCAGCAGCGGAAGCGCCAGTTTCTTCTCGCGCTTGTACAAGCCCGGCGCCACGAACGCCCAGGCCTGGTACAGCAGCCACGGCATCACCGCGAACACGGCGACGAAGAACGCCAGTTTCAGCGGCGCGAAGAACGGCGACGCGACTTCCACCGCGATCAACTGGCCGCCCTTGGGCAGCTTGTCGAGCAACGGCTGCGCGAACCAGCCGTAGAGCGTGTTCGCGAACGGCAACAGCCCGAGGAATACCAGCACCAGTCCGGCGAGGGCGCGGATCAATCGTGCGCGCAGTTCGATGAGATGCGCGAACAGCCCGCTCTCCGCGCCTTCGAAGGCATCCGGATCAGCGTCGGACATCGCTGTTCTCGTTGGTGATGCTTTCGCCGGTGGCCTCGATCATGGCCTTGTCGTCGCTGTCGATCAGCGCGGTGCCGTCGGCGGAGTCGTCCGTGTCGTCGCGTTCGATCTGCGCCTGCATCGTATCGAATTCGCGCCGCGCTTCGGCCTGCGCCGTGCGGATGTCGGCGTCGATGTCGGCCACCGCCTGGCGGGTGTCGCGCAGCGTGCGCTTCAGTTCTTCCGAGGCCAGCTCGTTTTCCAGCTCGTTCTTGACCGAATACCACTGCGCGCGCGCGCGGCGCACCCACAGCCCGGCGAAGCGCGCGGCCTTGGGCAGGCGCTCGGGGCCGAGTACCACCAGGGCGACGATCGCGGTCAGGAAAAGTTCGGAAAATCCGATATCGAACATGATGTGCGCGAATGAAGGACGCATCGCGGGGCCGGCCATGATGGCCGGCGCCCTGCGAAGGTCAATGCGAGACGTTGTCGTCTTTGCGCTGCGACTCGCTCGAAGATTCGGTCTTCGATTGATCGCTCAATTGCGCCGGCTTTTCGTCGTCGCGCATGCCTTTCTTGAACTCTTTGACCGCACTGCCGATGTCCTTGGCGCCGCTGGTCAGGCGCTTGGTGCCGAACACCAACAGCACGATGATCAGCACGATGATCCAGTGACCGATACCCCAAGCGCCCATGACGTTTCTCGCTAGTCTGTGAAAAAGCCGGTCAAGGATACCGCAGTCGCTCGACCCCGACCTTGACGGGGGTCCGGATCATCGCCGGGCCGACTTCACGGCGTCGCCGGCAGCGCTTCGACCTTGGCGGGATTTTCGACCGCCTGGAACGGCTGCGGCTGCGGTTCGGCGGTCGTGGGGACGGCAGTCGTGGTCGCATCGACCGGCTGCGCGCCCGTGACAGGCGGCGGTGCGGCCTCGTCGTCCGCGCGCGCGGCGCGCGCGGAGGCGCTCGCTTCGGCCAGACGGCTGCGGAAGCCGGCGATGGCCGGCGACGGTTCCTGCTGCGCACGGCCTTCGAAGATCATCCGTGGCGTGGTGTCCTGGCCGTAGACGGCTTCATTGGCCCTGTTGTCCATCGACAGCACGGCGCCGTCGAGCGCGACACCGGCGAACAGACCGCGGGCGCGCGACCACGACCAGATCTCGGCCTTCATCTGCCCGTCGGTGGAGGCTGAGGCGTTACGTCCCATCGGGCCAGCGGCGACGCCGGCATCGGCGCCGAGGGTGAATTTGCCGTTGACGATGGAATCCAGGCCGCGCTCGCTGCGGAACACCAGTACCACGTCGGCGGATTGCACGCCCACCTGCAGACCGATGCTGCCGCCGGTGAGGGTGATGAAGCCCGGGTTCGACCAGCCGCCGTCGGCGGTCCGTACCGCCAGCACGCCATGGCCGCGACGGCCACCCAGCACCAGCCCGGCCTTGATCGTGTCGGGCACGATCACGATGGCCTTGGCTTCGTCGAGAAGTTTGTCGGGAATCGCCGATTCGGGGATCGCCTGGATCTCCGCGAGCACGCGCACGGCGTTCTCGGCCTGGGCGTCTTCGCGGGGCCCGGCGTGTGCGGCAGCAACGAAAATGAGCGACAGCGAGAAGGACAGGGCGGTGATGCGCGTGCGGTACGACATGGACAGGGCGTCTCCAGCGGGGGTTGCCCGGAGCGTAGTCCGGAAGCGAT
The DNA here is from genome assembly GCA_040079515.1 of Lysobacteraceae bacterium. Taxonomy (GTDB): domain Bacteria; phylum Pseudomonadota; class Gammaproteobacteria; order Xanthomonadales; family Xanthomonadaceae; genus Lysobacter_I. The sequence goes on along the minus strand of JBEBKD010000003.1, from coordinate 383,782 downwards.
GAACCGCGCCAGTCTGCGCGCCCCGGCGCTGACGGCCACGGCCCCAGGTGTCATCCTATGGGCATGACCGATTCTTCGCCTGCCTCTTCTTCGCCCACAGCCGCCGTCCTGCTGGTCAATCTCGGCACGCCCGATGCGCCCACCGCATCGGCGGTGCGCCGTTATCTGGCCGAATTCCTGCACGACTACCGCGTGGTGCCGCTCAGCCGCTGGCTGTGGTGCCCGATCCTGCACTTCATCATCCTGCCGCTGCGCGGACCCAAGGTCGCGAAGAAATATGCCGAGGTCTGGATGCCAGGCGGTTCGCCGCTGGCGGTGCATACCGCCAACCTTGCCGCGACGATGCAGGAGCGCATGCCCGATGTGCGGGTGACCTACGCGATGCGCTACGGCAATCCGTCGATGACGAATACGGTCGCCGCACTGCGCGCCGAGGGCGTGGACGAGATCGTGGTGTTGCCGCTGTATCCGCAGTATTCGACCACGACGACCGCATCGGTGACCGACAAGGTCGAGACGCTGGAATGCGATTACGACGACGAAGAACTCCGATTCCAGGTCATCGACGAGTATCACCTCGATCCGGCTTGGGTTGCGGCGGTCGCCGATTCGATCCGCGCGCACTGGGCCGCGCACGGACGCGGCGAGCGGCTGATGTTCTCGTTCCATGGCATTCCGCAGCGTCTGGTCGATGCCGGCGACCCGTACCGGCAGCAGTCGCAGGCCAGCGTCGATGCGATCGTCGCCGCGCTCGGCGACGTGCCCGGGTTTACGCGTGAACACACGATGCTGACCTTCCAGTCGCGCTTCGGCCGCGAACCGTGGCTGCAGCCCTATACCGACAAGACGCTCGAAGCGCTCGGTGCCCAGGGCGTGAAGAAGATCGACATCGTCTGCCCGGGGTTCGCGGTGGATTGCCTGGAAACGCTGGAAGAAATCACCGTCGAAAACGCGGCGCTGTTCCGCGCGGCCGGCGGCGAATCCTTGAACTACATTCCCTGCCTCAACGCTTCACCCGCGCACGCCGATGCGCTTGCGGCATTGGCGCGCCGCCATCTTGGCGGAGCTGCGTGATGCGCGATATCACACTCGACACCGCACGCGGCCGCTTCGGCGCGCTGCGCAACGATCGCAACGGCGCGACGCCGCTGCTCGCGCTGCACGGATGGCTCGACAACGCCGCGAGCTTCCTGCCGATGGCGCCGATGTTGGCCGGCTACGATCTGGTGGCGCTGGACATGCCCGGCCACGGCCGCAGTTTCCACTACCCTGCCGATGCCGAATACAGTCTGTTCAGCACGATTCTCGACGTGCTTTCCGTCGCCGATACGCTGGGTTGGGAACGCTTCGCGGTGCTCGGCCATTCGATGGGCGGAGCGATCGCCAGCATGCTCGCCGCCGCCGCGCCGGAGCGCATCGAGCGTCTGTTGCTGATCGAAGCCCTCGGCCCGTTGTCGGGTTCGGAAGACACCACCGCAAGCCGTCTGCGCGATGCGGTCACCCAACGGCGCGCGCTCGACGGCAAGCGCAAGCGTGTGTTCACCGATCCGGGTGTGGCCGTGCAGGCACGGATGCAGACCAATATCACCGCGCTGGACGAGGCGTCCTCACGGTTGCTGATCGAACGCGGCATCCGCGCGGTCGAGGGCGGTTTCGAGTGGAGCAGCGACGCGCGACTGACGTTGCCGACGGCGGTGCGGATGTCCGAGGCGCAGATCCACGACTGCCTGCGTGCGATCGCCTGTCCGGTGGTCCTGCTGGTCGCCGATCCGACGCCGCCGTATTTCACGCCGGCCTTCCGCGATGCGCGCGTCGCCCGGGTGCCGCAGATCCGCTGTGTGTCGATGCAGGGCAGTCACCATCTGCACATGACCCATCCGGCGGAAGTCGCTGCGGCGCTGGGGTTGTAATCGGCCCGTTTTTTTGTAGGAGCGACGGAAGTCGCGACAGACCACGGAAAAACTTGCCGTAAAGCGGTCGCGACTTCCGTCGCTCCTACGAAAAGCCCAAAGCGCGTAGAGCCTCAGCGCAGCAGCGCCTGCAGCGTCGCCTTGACTCTGCGGCCTTCGCTGCGGAAATACTCGCGCTGGTCGCGCCATGTCGGGAAACGCGCTTCGACCTCGCGCCAATACGCGGGCGAGTGATCGTGATGGATCAGATGGCACAGTTCGTGCACCAGCACGTATTCGAACGCGGCCGGCGGCGCCAGCACCAGCGACAGATCCAATGCCAGCGTACCGTCGGGCGCGAGCGAGCCCCACTGCGAGCTCATGACTTTCAGCTGCACCCGGCGCGGCGCGCGCGGCATGGACGGCATATACAGCGGCATCCAGCGACCGATGTCCGCGCGCGCTTCGGCTTCGTAGAAATCGCGCAGCGCGCGGTGCATCGCGGGATCGCCGGCGCGCGCGGTGGTCTGGAACACCAGCCCGTCGCCATCGCGCTGGATCGCGGTGAAACGCCCGCGCTCCCAGCGCAGCGGCAGCGCTTCGCCGCGCAGCGGCAGCGACGCGCTTTCGTCGCGGCGCAGCGCGGTGTCGTCGGCATTCACCAAACGATCGAGTTGCGCGTGCAGCCATTCGCGATGTTCGACCAGAAAACGATCGCCGGACACCAGGCTCGCGCGCTGCGGCAGCGTCAGCCGCACGCCGCGCTCGCTGACCGACAACTTGATCCGCCGCGCGCGCGGATCGCGGACGCGCAGCACCTCGACGCTGCGGCCGTCGTCGAGCTGCAGCGGCACGCGGTCGCGTTGTTGGCTGCGGACGTCGGTGGCGCGCGTCGCGGCGGGGCGCGCGAGATATGTGAGTCCGCGAAGACGGAAACGGAAAGGCATGCGAAATGCTACCCGCTGCGCGTTGCGCGGGGAAGCAAGGGCGTCATTCGGCCTTCGACAGCTTCAGTGCCGGCTCCAAAGTCAGGAACAGCCGTCTCACTTCCGCGCTGAACAGCGCGAAGCGGGCACCGAGTTCCGCGCGCATATCCTCGCGATCGTCGGACTCGAGCTGATCGACCGCGCCGTCGAGGAACTTCAGTTTGCGGATGATCAGGTCTTCGCCGAGCACGAAGCTCAGATGATCGTCCAGCGTCAGCGCAAGACGCGTGACCTGCTTGCCGGCCTCCAGATGCTTGGCGATCTCATCGCTCTGCAGTTCCTGATGCTGGCATTTCACGATCGCACCGTTGTCGGTGGGGTCCCGCAGTTCGCATTCGTCGCCCAGCGACAGCCCCTGCGGCAGCGGGTCGCCGGCGATCCAGCTGGTCAGGATCGAACGCGGCGCGACTTCGGCGTTCAGCGGCAACGCCGGGAAACTGCCCATCGCATGGCGCACGTCCGACACCACCGCTTCGGCGGTCTTGCGCGACGAGGTGTCGACCGCGATGAAACCGTTGCCGCAGTCGATCATCGCGTCGGTGCGGCCCGGGCGCACGAAGGCGCGCGGCAGCAGTTCGTGCACCAGATCCTCCTTCAGCCGCTTGCGCGCGCGGCCGCCGAGCTTGCGGCCTTCCTTCTCTTCGATCTCTTCGAGCTTCTTCTGCAGCAGATCGTTGACTACCGCGCTGGGCAGCAGCTTGTCCTCGCTGCCGGCGGCCAGCCAGATCGCATCGCCGAGACGGTGCGACAGCGTTTCGGTGTCGGCGCGGCCGAACGGCGGCACGAAGCCGCGCGACGACAGCTCCAGCGCGCCGACCGGCTTGAGCGTGCATTCGGCGAGGCCGGTGTCGAGGTCGGAGAAACCGAGGGAAGCGGGGAAGCGGAAGAACGTCAGGTTTCTGAAGAACATTGAATACCCATGATGCGTTGATTTCGATCGTCGTCCCGCGAACGCGGGGACCCAGTGACTTGCGTGGAACTATCGGGAACGTGAAACGACGCGGGGGCCCCGCGTTCGCGGGGATGACCGCAACAACCGGTACATCAGACTTCTTCCGCCGATTGCGCGATCGGTTCGCCCATCAACCATGCATGCGCATCCGGCATGTCGCCTTGGCCGCGTTGGCCCAGCGAAAGAAAATCGAACAGCTTCGGGTCGCTCAGCTGTGCCGGGTTGACATTGCCCAGCGCGCGCGCGATCTGTTCGATGCGGCCAGGCGTGTCGCGCTCCCAGCCATCCATCATCTTCTTCACCTGCTTGCGCTGCAGGTTCTCCTGCGAGCCGCACAGGTTACACGGGATGATCGGAAACCGTTTCGTTTCGGCGTACGCGGCGATGTCGTCTTCGCGCACGTACGCCAGCGGCCGGATCACCACATGCTTGCCGTCGTCGCTCAGCAGTTTCGGCGCCATGCCGGCGAGCTTCGAATGGAAGAACAGATTCAGGAAGAACGTGGCCACCAGATCGTCGCGATGATGGCCGAGCGCGATTTTCGTGAACCCCCCGGCTTCCGCGTACGCGTACAGCGCGCCGCGCCGCAGCCGCGAGCACAGCGAACACATCGTCTTGCCCTCGGGCACCACGCGCGACACCACCGAGTACGTGTCCTGCTCGAGGATCCTGTAATCCACGCCGATGGAACGCAGGTACTCCGGCAACACGTGCTCGGGAAAGTCCGGCTGTTTCTGATCGAGATTGACCGCGGTGATCGAGAACGACACCGGCGCTTTCTTCCGCAGCTGCAGCAGGATGTCGAGCAGCGTGTAGCTGTCCTTGCCGCCGGACAGGCACACCATCACTTTGTCGCCGTCTTCGATCATGCCGAAATCGGCGATCGCGCGGCCGACCTGATGGCGCAGACGCTTCGCCAGGCGGCTGGCTTCGTGCGCGGCGCGGCGGCCGGGCGGCGGCAGCGGTTCGGACAGGGGCAGGACGGTGCTCATGGAACGCGCATTTTAGCCGGATCGTGTTTCGACACGTCGTGCGCCGTGCCCGATGAGCGCAGCAGATTGCAATCCAACGACATGCGCGAATACATGTAACGCATTGATTCGCATGACTCGAAGCGCTTGGCACGCGCCTTGTAAGGGAGAGAGGGCCGGAGTCTTTTTCCGGCATCCCCCAAGCGTTTGGAGATAGGCATGAGCAACACCCTGTTCGATCGTTCCCGCACGATGCTTGCGCTGATGCTCCTGGCGGTTCTGACGGCGGGTTGCGCGTCGACCGGCATGTCCGACAAGGCGCCTGGCGAGCGCACGAAGGCTTACGAGGATTCGGAACAGCCGGTCAACGACAGCTGGATCACCACGAAGGTGAAAGCCGATCTGCTGGTCACCGAAGAGACCAAGGGCCTCGACATCAACGTCACCACCACCAACGGTGTGGTCACGCTGTCCGGCAAGCTCGACAACGCGATGCAGGTCGACAAGGCCGTGGCCATCGCACGCGGGATCAGAGGCGTGGTCTCGGTGGACGCCACCACGCTCACTGTCAAGCCGCGTCGTTGACGCCATCGCGCAACGATCACTCCGACGGGCAAACCCGTCCGTCCCAACTCCCCCAAAGGAAAACACCATGAACAGCGACACCATCAAAGGCCAGTGGAAACAGCTCAACGGCAGGATCAAGGCGCAGTGGGGCAAGCTCACCGACGACGATCTGACCGTGGCAGAAGGCAATGGCGAATATCTCGCCGGCAAGGTCCAGGAGCGCTATGGCCTGACCAAGGAACTCGCGCTGAAGCAGGTCGAGGAATTCGAGAAGACGATCCGCCACAGCTGAGTCGCGCCCCACCTCCCGCAGGCGCCCGTGCAGGCGCGCGGTGAGTTCGTTGCGGTCCTGACACTCTCCCCCTGCAGGCCCGCAGCGAAACACCGGATTCCCCTCCGAGCCACAGGCCCAGGAACCTGGCTCGGAGGGGATCCACTTCGCGATCGATCGCGTTCCGCTGCGATCACCGAAGCTCCGCAGAACCCCTTGCCGCCCGTATCGTTTCGCGAGGCGGCTTTTTTTTGCTTCGCAACCGATCGTGCGAAATACCCGTCGCCGCCATGCGACCGTGCAAAACGCCGGCCCGCGCGGCGGGGAATCCCAGCAACGACGGGCTTTTCCTGGCTGGCACAGCACTTGCGCTGCACTTCTCCATCCCGCGGCGCATTCCGTCGCAAAAACGATCCGCAGACGCCACCCGCAGGAGTTCCGCATGAGCGCCACCCTCGAACGCCGATCCGTGCAGAGCGGTCCCGTGCAAGTCCGTCCGGCATCGCTGATCGCCACCATCAATGGCGCATGGCGCCCGCCGGCGCTTGAGACCGGTGGCGTCGATATAGTGGACACTCCCCCGCAGATCCGTGCCCCGCACACGCTGGAGTCGCGACCCGTGCCGAACGCCGCCTTCAAGCCCGCCGGTCGCATTCTCGCGATCGACGACGATACCCGGCTCCTGCAGAACTTCACGCTGGCGCTGGAAAGCGACGGTTACAGCGTCGAGACTGCGGACAATCTGGCCGACGGCCTGCGTCTGGCCGCGACCCGGCCGTTCCATGTCTGTCTGCTCGATCACAACATCGGCTACGACTCGGGCCTTGAAGCGCTGCCGCGACTGCGCGAACTGGCGCCGCTGATGCGCGTGATCATGGTGACCGCGAATGCCGCGATCGACGATGCGGTGAAGGCGATCGCGCTCGGCGCCAGCGATTATCTGGTCAAGCCGTGTTCGCCCGAACAGCTGCGGATCTCGGTGGCGCGACAGGTCGACACCCGCCGCATCCTCGACCGCCTCGATACCTTCGAGCGCGAAGCGCAGACCGGCGTGCCGGAACTCAGCAGCAAGAACAAGGCGATGCAGGCCGCGATCGACATGGCCCTGCAGGTCGCGCGTACCGATGCCAACCTGCTGCTGCTGGGCGAGAGCGGCACCGGCAAGGGCGTGATCGCCAAGGCCGTGCACCGTGCCAGCCCTCGCGCGGCCGGCGCACTGGTGACGATCAACTGCCCGTCGCTGTCGGCGGAGCTGATGGAAAGCGAATTGTTCGGCCATTCCAAGGGCTCGTTCACCGGCGCGGTACAGAACACGGTCGGCCGCGTCACCCATGCCGACGGCGGCACGATCTTCCTCGATGAAGTCGGCGATTTCCCGCTGGCGCTGCAGCCGAAACTGCTGCGCTTCATCCAGGACAAGGAATACGAACGCGTCGGCGACCCGGTGACGCGCAAGGCCGATGCGCGGATCGCCGCCGCCACCAACCGCGACCTGGACACCATGGTCAGGGAAGGCCAGTTCCGGCTCGACCTGCTGTATCGCCTCAACGTCATCAGCATCACCTTGCCGCCGCTGCGCGAGCGTCCGGAAGATCTCGAAGACATGGCCAACGGCTTCGTGCGCCGCTACGCCGCCGACTACGGGCTGCCCGCGCGCCGGTTGTCGTCGTCGTCGCTGTCGCAGCTGCGTGCGTATGCGTGGCCCGGCAATGTGCGCGAGCTGCAGAACATGATGGAACGCGCGGTGATCCTGTGTCGCGGCGAAGAGATCGGCCCGGAACTGCTCGCGCTCAGCGCTTCGGCCCGCAACGATCCGCAGCCGGGGATGGCGATATCGCTGGATGAACTCGAACGTCTGCACATCGAACGCATACTCGCGTCCAGCGAGAGTCTGGATGCCGCCGCGCGCACGCTCGGCATCGATGCCTCCACCCTGTACCGCAAACGCAAATTGTTCGGTCTGTGACCGCGTAGACTGACCTCCGCTTCGCTTCGAGTTGTTCCCGCCTGTCATGAATCATCGCCCGCCAGTCGTTCTACCCGAAATCGCCGTACCGCCTCCGCGCAACGGTTGGTTCGCGCTCGCCGGTTGGATCCTGCTGCTGGTGGGAATGGGCGCGGTGGTCGGCATCGTGTTCGATCCCAACGGCTGGTATGCCGATCTGCTGAAGCCGACCTGGAACCCGCCGTCGTGGCTGTTCGGTCCGGTGTGGACGCTGTTGTACATCGCGATGGCGGTCGCACTGTGGCTGGTGCGGCGCGAGCCCGATATCGAAGAACCGCTGCGTCAGCGCGCGGTGGCGCTGTTCGCGATCCAGTTCCTGTTGAATCTGGCGTGGACGCCGCTGTTCTTCGGCCTGCACAGCCCGGGATTGGCGTTTCTCGAAATCTGCGTGCTGTGGATCGCGCTGCTGTGGACGATGCTGATGTTCGGCCGGATCCGCGCGCTGGCGGGCTATCTGCTGTTGCCCTATCTGCTGTGGGTGTCGTTCGCGCTGGTGTTGACCGGTACGATCTGGCTGATGAACACGTAAATCTTTTCAAGCCGCCTGACCGTAACCGCTGGCCCGCAGAAGACCGCCCGCAGCAACGCATTCGCAGCAATGACCAACCCGGGGATCCCGCATGCCGCTGTCGCGCACCGCGCAGTTCCGCAACCGCGTCAACGTCGGCTTGCTGGTGTTGGCGTTCGTGGTGATTCTGGTCACCTCGATCATCTCGGTGCGATCCACCAATGCGCTCGCCGAGTCCATCGAGCGGGTCACGCATACGCTCCAGATCAAGGATGATCTGACCGCGCTGCAGGTCGAGTTGGGCATGATGGAAGCCGACGGCCTGCGCTTCATGATCGGCGGGACGGCGCAACATCGTGCGGGATTGCGTACGCATCTCGATGCCATCGGCCGCCTGATCGCACAGCTGAAGATCACGACCGCCGACAATGCGCAGCAGCGGGCGACGCTGCTGGCGTTCACGCGCGATTACGCCGAGCTCGAAAACCGCGTGCAGGGCTCGATCGAGATCAAGGACGCCGAACTGCGCGGCGGCTACGCCGCCAACACCGTTCAACGTCTTCGCGACGGCAGGGGCGAAAACGTCGTCGACGGGATGCGCGAAAAGGTGTTCTCGATGTCCCGCGAGGAGGACCGCCTGCTGCGCACCCGGCGTTTGAAGCGCGATGCGCTGGTGAAACAGACCACCGCGACGCTGATGATCGCCAATGGCTTGGCGTTGGTCGCCGGCCTGCTCGGATTCTTCGCGTTGCGGCGTGCGCAACTCGAAGCGGAGAACGCGCTGCGCGGCGAACTGCGCGCCGCCCAGGCGCGTCGCGCCAACGAAGAAAAAAGCGCGTTCCTGGCCAGCATGAGCCATGAGATACGCACGCCGATGAACGCGATCTTCGGTTTCGCGCAGCTGCTCGGCGACCACGTGCGCGAACCGCTGCACCGCGAGTGGGTAGCTTCGATCAAGAAAAGCGGGCAGATGTTGCTGGCCTTGATCAACGATGTGCTGGATCTGTCCAAGATCGAAGCGGGAAAGATGCACCTGAGCCCACAGGGCACTGATTTGACCGAACTCGCCACCGAAACGCTCGCGCTGTTCGAGCCCATGGCCGAATCCAAAGGCCTGCGGTTGCGGATCGAGATCGATCACAGCGACCTGGTGCCGGTATTGGTGGATGCGCAGCGGTTGCGCCAGATCCTGATGAATCTGCTGAGCAATGCGGTGAAATACACCGAACGCGGCGAAGTCACGCTGCGTCTGTCGATGCTGCCCTCGCCGCTCGGCAAGGGTCGTGATCTGCGGATTGCGGTGATCGATACAGGCGCCGGCATCGACCTGGAACAACAGGAGCAGATCTTCGAACCGTTCTATCAGGCGGAAAGTCCCGACGGCCGGATCCGGCAGGGCACCGGTCTGGGCCTGAGCATCACCAAACGTCTGGTCGATCTGATGCAGGGGCGCATCGATGTCGTCAGCCGAAGGGACGAAGGCGCGACCTTCCGGGTCAATATTCCGGATCTCGAACCGGCATCGTCGGTAGTATCTGGCGTAGAGGAGGCGCGCGTCGATTTCAACGCGCTTGCGGTGCTGAAGATCCTGGTCGTGGACGATGTCGAGTGGAACCTCGAAGTCGCCCAGGGCTATCTGCGCGACAGCCATCATCAGGTGTCGGTGGCGCGCGATGGCATCGAAGCCGTCGCGATCGCGCGCGGATTGCGTCCCGACGTGGTGATGATGGACCTGCGCATGCCGCGGATGAATGGTTTCGACGCTCTCGAAGAGATCCGCGCCGACACCGTGCTCGCCGGTACGCGGGTCATCGCGGTGACCGCGTCGAGCCTGGCAGGCGAGGCCGGACCGCAACACGCCGCCTTCGACGGATTCCTGCGCAAGCCCTATACGCCGCAGGAGTTGTTCGCAGTCCTGAACGATCTGTTCGGTCACGACGACGTGCGGCCGGACGAAATCGTTGTAGCTGCGGCGCCCCCCGACGATGGCGGCAGCGATGAACGCCGTGCCAGCGCCCGCGACGAATGGCGCAGCATGCGCGGCCTGCCGTTGCAGACGCTGCGCACCCGCATGCGCATGCGCGAGATCGGCGAATTCTCCAAGCGGCTGCTGCAATTGGCCGACGATCTGCGCGCCCCCGCGCTGCAGGCCGAAGCGCAGCGGCTGAAGCTCGCTTTGCAGCGTTTCGACGTGAATCAGGTCAAGATCGTGCTCGATCGATTGGCCCACTGGCACGAGGAGGACGGCGATGCCGAATAGATTCCAGGCGACGGTCGCGTTGCCGGTGGTGATGGTCATCGACGACCAGACCGCGAATGTGCAGCTGGTCGGCCAATTGCTGACCCAGGCCGAGTACGACGTGGTGCCGGTGCTGGACGGCCGCGAAGCGCTGGCGCTCGCCGAGCGCAGTCCTCCTGATCTGGTCCTGCTGGACATGCGGATGCCGGATCTCGACGGCTTCCAGGTGCTGGAAGCCCTGCAGGCGATGCCGCAGACGCGCGATGTGCCGGTGGTGTTCCTCACCGCCGATCACGAGCGCGACAGCCTGACCCGCGCATTCGCCGCGGGCGCGGTCGACTACATCACCAAACCCTTCCTCGCCGAGGAACTGCTGGCCCGGGTGCGCACCCATCTCGATCTGAAACAGGCGCGCGACCGGCTCGCGCGGGTCGCGGACGAGCGCCAGAAAGTCGCGGAAATCGTCAGCCACGATCTGCGCAATCATTTCGCCAATATCCTGTTTTCCGCCGAACTGCTGCGCGACCCGGCCATGAACGACGATACGAGACAGCGGCTGGCGCAATCGATCCGCACCTCCGCCGATGCCGGCGTCCTGTTTTTGCAGGCGTTTCTCGATCAGCAGCAGGACCGGATGCACGGTGTACCGCCGCAGCCGATCGCCGCGCGCGCTGTGTTGGAAGAGGTGGCCGAACTGCTCTCGCACCAGTCGCAGAGCAAGGGCATGCATCTGCACATCGATACCGACGCGGCCGACGACATGTGCCTGTTGGCGGAGCGCGCGGGCACGCTGCACGTGCTGCAGAACCTGCTGTCGAATGCGCTGAAATACGCTCCGCCGGGCAGCGATGTGCATTTGACGGCCTCGCGGCAGGGCAAATACGGCCGGCTCACGGTGCACGATCGCGGCCCGGGTATTTCGCCGAAGGATCGCGAACGCATGTTCCAGCGCTATGTGCGCCTGAGCGCGCAGCCCACCGGTGGCGAAACATCGACCGGGCTGGGTCTGGCATTGGCCAAACAACGTGCGCGCACCATGGACGGCGATGTCTGGTACGACGACCGCGAAGGTGGCGGCGCCAGCTTCACGCTGGAATTGCCGCTCGCTTGAATAGACGAACCACGCCCCGCGCCGGTCCGGCGTGGGGCGTCTTCGAGCGAGCGCTTCAGACCCTGACCCGGCGCCCCATGATCAGCGACACCACGAACAGGATCAGGAACACGAAGAACAGGATCTTGGCGATGCCGGCGGCAGCACCGGCGATACCGCCGAAGCCGAGCACACCGGCGATCAGCGCGATCACGAAAAAGACAACGGCGTAATACAACATACGATTTTCTCCAGAAGTCACGAGACACCGCAGATCGCGGCCTCACCTGCAACACACACAAGTTGCGTGCCAGCAGCGGCGTGATCTGAATCGTCGGCAACACCTTGTTTTTCAGCCGTTTGCGCAGCCGGATTCCGCGGTCCGGAATCCTGTGCAGTCGGTGCATCCTGCGATACGCACGAACCTGCTGCCCTGGCGTGCAGAACGCATGTCGGGACCCGGTGCCAGCGCAGGAAAATCAGGCGCTTGGCCGTGGCACGGAACTTGATGCGTTGTCTGGAGAGACCGCGAGGATTTCAGCCATGCCCATGCTCCTGCACGCCTTGTCGCATCGTCGTCGTTCGCGTCGCCGCACGCGCTATCTGCGAACCCGCGTTCTGGTCGCCGCTGTCATTCTGCTGCTGTGCGCATCCGGCGCGTGGAAGCCATGGGCGACTTCTGCCGATGTCGTATCGCCGACCGCATCCGCCCCCCCGGACGCCGCCCTTCAAGGCGCCGAGCCCGAACAGTCTGTCGACACCGAAGGCGCCCTCGCAGACCGCTACATCGCCGACCGCTGATCCGGCCTACGCCTGCCGCGCGGCAGCGGCCCGGTGCTAAGCTTCGAGGCGATGAACCAGCCCTCCGACCCCGCAGAACTCTCCCGAGTCGCCCATCGGCTGAACGAGCTGCGTCAGGAGCATCGCGACCTCGATCTGGCCATCGCCCGCCTGCACGAAAACATCGTCGCCGACGAACTGGCCATCAAACGCCTGAAGAAGCGCAAGCTGCAGCTGAAGGACGCGATCATCCGCTTCGAGTCCGCATTGATTCCCGACGAGCCCGCCTGACCGTCGGGACACCGACCCAAACCGCGTAGCCCGTCGCGCTTCCCGGCGACAACCCGCGTGCGGCGTTGCGCGTTCGCGACCGTTGCCGCATTCCGCAGTCCATCGCCTCGCCTAGACTCCGGGACAGTCATCGTTCCGGGGCGCGTATGCCGATCTCGCGGTCGACGCCATCACCACCGCAACATCGTCGGCGCGCGCGCAGCATCGCGTGGTGGTCGGCGATCTGCTGCCTGGCGTTCGCATCCTGCGTTGCGGCGGCCGACCCGGCATCCGAGCAGCTCACCGATCTGATCTTCGACTACCGCGCGCAGAACGGCCTGCCGGCGATTCCCGTGTCGCCGAGTCTGAGCACGGTCGCCGCGCTGCACGTCGCCGACCTCGAACGGCACGCGCCCAGCGGCCAATGCAATACCCACAGCTGGTCCGCAACCGGGCGCTGGTCCGCGTGCTGCTACACCCGCGACCACGCCCAGGCGCGCTGCATGTGGGACAAACCGCGCGAGATCACCCGCGGCGCGTACCGCGGCCACGGCTTCGAGATCGTCTGCTGGAACGCGGACAACATGACCCCGGAAATCGCGATGGACTGCTGGCGACGCAGCGCCACGCATCACGGCGTCATCCTCAACCGCGGCACCTGGCGCGACACCACCTGGCGCGCGCTCGGCGTTCGCGTCTCGCAGCACTACGCGGTGCTGTGGCTGGGGATGGAGTCCGACCGTTGATGCCGTGAATCGGTTTCGATTCCGCGGTTGACAAAATCTCTGCAAAACACGGTTTACGGCATGGAGACCGGAATTCGCATTACGCATCATCGGTAGTGGATTGGCGACAAAAAGACATACTTGCGTGCACCGAAATTTCGTGGATTCGATGAGACTGTTGTTTCTGTCGGATGCAGGCGCATTCGCCAAGTCGCGAGCATCTTGATATCCCCATATGGGAACCGATCTTCGGCTGTACGGAATATGTGATCTCGGCTTGCAGTTTGGCGATCTGCTTCCGTAAGAATGCAGATCACTAAAAAGTTTCTTTTGTAACGATTCAACCGCTTTTGCGTTCGCGTACTGGCCGGCATGCTTCCCGTGTCGAATCCGCCATTTTGATCGGCGGTTTTAACGGTTTTTTTAAGTCACCGGCAAGGTTTTCGATTGATCGCATCTGGAAACAGGAAAAATGTGATTGATTTCTTTGTAAACGACATCGGAAAATGTTGTGATGGCGCGCCGGTGACGAAGAACGCCTCCTACGGTTGGTGCTCCAACTGCAGCGATCGACTGCAGGGCGCGCATCATCATCCGTCGAGATGCGGCAGCCATACACGCAGAAGGCGTGAATCCAGCAGCTGATCATCAACGGCAAGTCCGATCGCGGTTGTGCCATGCGCCGTCACGCCATGCTTCCGGCGCGGCCGTGCTCGGCTGTGCTGCAGCGTTTGGCGATATCGAAACGATCCATGGAGCGTCGAAGGAGAGCAGGAGATGTTTGATCGTTATGCCGTCGTGGGCCATTTCTACGATTTCACCAGTAATCTCTACAGCGGAAAGTCCATCCAACGTTGCAAGGTCGCCCACCTCGACCTGCTCAAACCGGGCGACAAGGTGCTGTTCGCCGGGGTCGGCCACGGTCGCGATGCGTTGTACGCCGCGAAGCGGGGCGCCGAGGTCACCGTGGTCGATCTGTCGGAAACCATGCTGATGAAGTTCTCGAAGGTCATGGCCGCCGAGGGCGTGAACGTCGAAGTGCGCCGCATCCACAGCGACATCATGACTTTCGACGAGCCGGGGCGTTACGACATGGTCGTCGCCAATTATTTCCTGAATGTGTTCAACCGCGAAATGGTGGTCAAGGTGCTGGAGCACCTGATCGGGCAGGCAAAGACCGGCGGCAGGATCGTGGTCGGCGATTTCGCATATCCCACCGGAAATGCTGTGGCCCGTGCGCTCAAGACGGTGTACTGGTACATCGCGGTGCTGTTCTTCTGGTTGATCGCCGGCAACGCCGTGCACGATATCTACAACTATCCAGAATTCATGACGCGGCTGGGCCTGAAGATCGACGGCAAGAAATATTTTCCGATCCTCGGGATGGGTTGCTACTGGTCCGTGCTGGGCAGGAAGCCCAGCTGACGGAATCGATGCGCTTGTGATCGCCACAGGAACGGCGACCCTATTTCATCCCGCAAAGGAATTGCGAACATGAACGAACAGACGCTGATTCTGGATGCCGTGCGAGGGCAATCGGATGCCTATGCGTTCGCGCCGAGAAAACGGGTCGATTTCCTGAAACGCTACGGCGAGCATCCGATGGCGTTCTCGACGATGCAGCCGGACATGGCGTACTACGATTCTCTGGACAAGGGCTACATCGCGTACGCCCGGCATTGGGGGATCAATTTCGCATTGGCCGATCCGGTCTGCGATCCGCGCGACACAGAAGCGATGCTCGACGGTTTTCTGGCCGCGCATCCCAATGCCGTATTCGCGCAGGTCAGTCAACCGGTTGCGGAAATCCTGCACAGGAAGCATGGCCTCTATGCGACCCAGCTCGGATCCGAATCGCAGGTGCTGTTGTGCGACTGGGACCTGCGCGGAAGCCGGAAACAGATCATCCGCACTGCGGTGAATCAAGCCAAGGCGCAGGGCGTGGAAGTGCGCGAAGGCCGCTGCGAGCAGCAGACGCGTGCGATCGCGGAGGCCTGGATCCAAACGCGCAGGTGCAAGAGCAACGAAATCCGCTTCCTGATCCGTCCGATGCTGATGGATTACGTGGAAGGCACGCGCTATTTCTATGCCTATCGCGGCGATGAAGCGCTCGGCTTCGTCCATTTCGACCCGATCTATCGCGATGGTCGCGTCGTCGGCTATGTACCCAACATTTCACGTGCCTGCGCATCGTTCAAGCAGGGGTTGTGGTATCCGATGATGGTGCACGCCATGAACGTATTCAAATCGGAAGGCGTCGAATATCTGGACATGGGGCTGATTCCGCTGATGCTGGACGACCGGGCGGAAGCGTGCGAATCGGCGATCCTGCGGATGGTGCTCAACGTCATCTGCCGTTGGGGCAATTCGCTCTACAACTTCAGAGGCTTGGCGTTCGCCAAATCCCGCTTCCAGGGGCGAGTGAGAAAAACCTATGTGTGCCACCGTCAGCCGATGCCGGCGCT
Source organism: Lysobacteraceae bacterium (assembly GCA_040079515.1). Lineage (GTDB taxonomy): Bacteria > Pseudomonadota > Gammaproteobacteria > Xanthomonadales > Xanthomonadaceae > Lysobacter_I. The sequence continues at coordinate 368,064 of JBEBKD010000003.1, read as the reverse complement.
GGCGATGGTGGCGATGTTCCGGCTGACGCGGCTGATTTGAAGAACAGTATCGTATTGGATGCGCGTTCGCGCACCGAATATTGCGCCGCAGGGTTCCTCGCCGGATGCCGACTCGTTGCGCCACTCAACATGTCGTTTTCGACCAACTTAAGAAAAGGCGCAAGCGACAGCTGAATGCCGTTATCGCGTGCTAGAGTCCGCGAAGACCATCGCATACCAAGCAACAGAACGTTTGTCGCTGTCTATCGCCACGGAGGGAGAAGTATGAGGACGAATACGCTGAGCAAGAGCCGTCGCTTTCTGGCGGTCTTCCTGCTGTCGATTGCATGCGCGATCTCCGCAAACCCCGCGCAGGCACAGCGCACGGCCAACGGCGCGCTTCCATCGAGAGTGTTGCCGGCGACGCCGGTGATGGAGAAGGTCGAAAGCAGCAATGATGCGTCGACGCTGACGGTTCATGCCGAGTTCGAGCCGAGGGATTGGATTTTCCATCGGGTCTTCCTGGATACGGACAACAACCCGGCGACAGGATTTTCCGTGAGTACGATCCAGAACGGTGCGGAATTTCTGGTGGAGGGCGCATTTCTTTACCGCTATACCGGTACCGGCCGGAACTGGTCGTGGCAGCAGTTGGCAACGGTGCCATTCGAGCTTGGCGCCCGCAGTGTCCGTTGGCGAATCGATCGAGCCACGATCGGCGAAACCGCATCCCCGAACATCACCGGCTTCAGGGTCCATCTGCAAACCAATGGCGTGGCCGAGGCGCATTCGGGGCTGTACCTGCACCACTATCCGACGCAGACGTCGCCCACGGCACAGCAGCTGGGGATTCCCGCCTACATCTGGCATGGGGATACAGCGATTTGGCAACGGCTTCTGGCCAGCGATCCGCTGACGCTCGATCTGCTTATCGTCGGCGTGACGAATGGTCCCGGCACCGCCCCTATCCCGCAGCTGGTCGGATATATCGACACCGCACGACAACAGGGCCGCCGGGTGCTGGGTTATGTCTACACACAAAGAGGCCTGCGCAGCTTGACGGAGGTGCTTGGCGATATCGACCGCTATTACATCGGGTACCGCGTCAACGGCATTTTCGTCGACGAGGGCGATTACAGTTGCGATCACGTCGAATATTACAGCGCGATACGCAACCACGTTCTCAGCAAAGGGGCAGATCAGCGTGTCGTGCTCAACCCGGGGCGGGTCTTCGAAGAATGCATGATGCCGACGGCCGATGTTTTCATGAGCTACGAGACCGATGCGACGACGTATCTGAATACACCGACGGCATGGGTGTTGCCGCCGTTCGCGGACAAATACCCCCGCTCGCGGTTCTGGCATGTGGTGCACAGTACGACGCCTGCGCAGCTCAGTGCGGTCGTGGCGCGCAGCAAACAGTTGTATGTGGGTCGTTTGTGGGTCACGCATGATGTGGGCGGGGAACTTCTCAATCCTTACGATTCCTTTCCGGATGCAACTTTCTACAACACGCTCGTACAACTGGCGACCGAGCGGCCCAGTGCGGCTGCAAGTGCGCGTCAACCGAGCATTCCTGCACAGCGGACACGTCCATCGCGTGCAGCGGATGGCAAGCGTTGACCCAGCCACTCGCTCACTATGTATCCGACACCAGGACGGGGGCCACATGCGGGCTTTATGCCTACCCTATGAATCTTGAACGTACGAAAAGAGGGTCGTCATCCATGTGATTTCGCTCGATGCTCATTGCGCCGGCATATTGCAATGGTGGGGAAGATACCCGTCCTGCGAAAATCCGGCTCAGATCGACATGCGGCAGTCTTCATGAATTGTCCGTTCGGCATCGGAAATGCCGTACTGTTCTCTAAGGACAATGCCATTGCGATATGACTCGCATGGGCTGTCGCAAAGGAGAAGCACCATGGGACTCAGCGATGGCTACGGTGTCGTGATCGGCACCAAGGCGGGTTATCACCGGGATCCGCCCGACAATTTCGGGCGTTACTATCACGGGCATCTCGTGGTGCATGCGCCGGACGGGAATTACGATTGCGCGATCGATGTCGATCCGCAGTTCATGCCCGACGGCATCCAGTGGCGCGTCGTGAAGATCCGGCCTTCGGAGTTCGCGGACATCAGGTCGTTGGCGGATGGCTGGCATGTGCTGAGGTCGAATGCGACATCGGGCGCGCTGGATTACATCCGTTCGCCGGTGCTGCATCCGCCGATCATCATCTGGAACGTGCGCTATGACAGCTGTCTGTCGCGGTTCCTGGACTTCATCCGCTGGAATCCGCCGTGGAACAGCGGTACCGGGTTCCAGGCCTTGACCGATCTGGAAGCGATCATCGATCAGGGCGTACGCTTCTACGTCTTCGGCGAACCGTTCACCAGCGACAAGGGGGTACACAACATCCATCAGAATCAGGGCGATCCGGCCAATGGCGGTCATGCCGCCGAGAATGCGATCTGGCAGGACGGCGGTACCATCGTCGAGACCGCGCAGGGCCAGTTCTACGCGTTCCTCAACAAATTCAAGACCCAGTCGTTCAAGACCGACGATCTGGGCAGGCCGATCTGAATCGACGTGTTTCTCGGAGGCCATCAGATGTACCGAATCGGCGTGCTTGAGCACGCCCTATGCGCTCGATGATCAGGTCTCAGTCGTGTGTCTCTTTTTGATTCAACACGAGATCCACCGCCACAAAACGCACCGGCACGCGCGACAAGGTCGCCAGCAGCCGTCGTTGTTCGCGGCTTTCCCAAGAATCGAAGCCGATGGTTTCGATCGGCCGCCATAGCGCGACCCAGGCGAGGATCAACAGGCCTTCCGCCAATACGTCGCCGAAAGGGCCACCGATGCTTTCCACCAGTCGTCGCAGCAGCAGTGCGATCGACAGCGTGGCGAGGCCTGCCGACAGTGCGATGCGGCCGACGCGGCGGCGGTAGCGGTGGCGACGTTCGGCCTGCTGGTGCGCGAGCGCGAAGTGTTCATGAATGGCGGTGACGATATCCTCGAAATGCGTCGCGAGTTGCGGCGGTGCATGGATCTCGATGCTCAGCGGCTGACGCGTGCTGTGCTCTGCCGCGCTTTCCAGCAGATAGGCTTCTGCGTTGCGGTCGAGGGCTTTGGCATGGAACGGCGCCGGATCGAGGCTGTCGAACAGCTGATCCAGGGTTTGTATGCGCAGTTCGATTTCAGGCATCGCTGCCGCCTCCGATCGTGAACCGGTCAGGCGCTGCGTGTGCGCCGCAAGCGCTCGCGCGCAATCGCGCGCAGCTGCTTGCGTTGCTCGGATGGGAACGGCGAGCGCCTGTCGCAGTGCCGCAGCAGCAATGCGTCGTCCTGTGATTCGCCGAGGATATCGGTCAGATCGCGGGCGCGTTTTTTCGACAGACGCAGGGCGGGCAGCAGCTCGGCCAGGAGGTTGTCCTGTTGACGCAGACGGCGCAGGCGGCGTCGATAGATGTGCCAGGCCTCATCGTCGCCCGGGTGCTTTTTGATCTGCTTGGCTGCTTTGTCGGCGCGGCGCTGGCTGCGTTTCACCGCGCTTGAGACCTCGGCTTCGCCCACTGCGCGCCAATCCAGTCGCGCCAGACGGTGTTGTGCGGCCTGCAGACGCATGCGGCGCGCCATGAACGCGGGATCGCGAACCAGCGCGCGTTCGAGGATATCGTCGCGACGCTGCCGCGCAAGTCGCTCCGCAGCGGGCAGGATCGCGCGAACCGGTTCCGGTGCCTGCGCGTCCAACCGCTGCAGAACTTCGATCAATGCCTGGGCGTCGCGCAGGTGCGACAGGCCGCGGCACAGCCGACCGAGTTCGTCGTCCAGCGCATCTGCGTGCGGCCCGAAGACACGCGCGCCGAGTGCGAGCGTCGCCCGTGCGCGGCGGATGCATTTTCGCGCCTGATGGATGCCGTCGTGCAGTGCCTCGCCTTTGCGGGCCAGATCGATCTGCGCCTGTTGCAACTGCTCGCCGGCGAAGACCAGAAGCCGCATGCCGAGCGGGAGCTTGCCCGGGGCGGGTGCGTTCGGCTTCGTCGATACGTCGGCGGTGCTGCGTGACATGCGTTGGCCTCCAAGGGCCACAGTGACGTCATTTCTCGATGGTGGATCCGGTATAGCGTCCGCAACGGGCATTGCGGTCAGGCAGGCGGTCCGATCGCTGCGCGCGAACCGTGGTGCATGGTTCGAGTGTGACATGGCCCGCAGCAAGCGCACCCTTCGCCCGGATGCATGCGGTCTTTCGTGCGCTTTGCAAGGGTGGAGCCTATCGCCGGAGCGGCTCTGCAGGCATGGTTTCGTTCGTCGGCGCTGCGCCGGGACGGCGCTCGGATCAATGGCCGCCGGATTTGCCGCCAAAACGGTCCACCGTTATCGTCTGCATCTGGTCCCGCTACCGTGAGCCTCGCTGATGTCCTCGTCCACCTCCCCGGTCACCGTTGCGCTCGACGAGCTGATCCTGGCGCTCGATTGGGTGTCCGATCTTTCGAGTTCCGAGAACATGGCATTCGTCTGTCGCGACACCGGGCGGGTGTTCATGACATCGGACGAGGACTTCGGCGTCGAGCTCGAGCCGGATCTGCCGCCCGATCTCGATGACGTTTCGAAATACGCGATCGTGCCGTCGCGGCAGGATCTGCGTCTGGGCAAGCGGCTTGCGGTGCGTTTCGTACAGACATCGTTGCCGGCGCGTTTGGAGGACACTCACGCGATGTTCGCTGCACGCGGTGCCTATGCGCGGTTCAAGGACATGCTGGAACGCGAACAGGCGTTGGACGCCTGGTATGCATTCGAAGCCGAAGCGGTCGAGCGCGGCCTGCGCGAATGGGCCGAGTCGGAAGCGCTCGCAGTTGCGGCGAATGGCCTCATGCGCTGACCGGCGGCACCTGTCCGGCGGGTGGTCGCTTCAGCCGCGCAACGCCGCCGCCGCTTTCGCCAGCGCGCCGATCCGCGCCCAATCCTTCGCCGCCAGCGCATCGTTCGGCACCATCCACGAGCCGCCGACGGTGATGACATTGGACAGCGCGAAATAGGACGGCGCTTTCGCCGCGTCGATGCCGCCGGTGGGGCAGAACTTCACCTGCGCGAACGGGCCGGCGAAGCCTTTGAGCGCGGCGACGCCGCCGCTGGATTCGGCGGGAAAGAATTTGAAGCGCCTGTAACCGTGTTCGAGACCGCGCATGAGTTCGCTGGCGGTGGCGATGCCGGGCAGCAGCGGAATCTCGGCACCGCGCGCGGCGGCGTAGAGCGCATCGGTACCGCCGGGCGAAATCGCGAACGCGGCGCCTGCGGTTTGCACTGCGGCAAGATCGTCCGAGGTCAGCACCGTGCCGGCGCCGACGATCGCACCGGGCACGTCGCGCATGCGCCGGATCACGTCGAGTGCGACCGGCGTGCGCAGGGTGATTTCGAGGACCGGCAAACCGGCGGAGACCAGCGCTTCCGCGAGCGGAACGGCATCGTCGAGATCGGCGACCGCGAGCACCGGCACCACCGGCGCCAGCTGCAGGATGTCATCGACGATGGCGGTCATGCGATCGGTGTGGGAGTGACTCATCGTGGGTGCTCGTTCGAAGCGTCGGCGCGCAGCGACATGGCGGCGCCGAGCAGGCCGGGACCGCTGTGGGTGATGACGCGGATTGTGACCGATTCGAGATAGGCGGCGAAGCGGCCCTTGGCGAGGAAGCGTTCGCGGAACGCGCTGCTGCGCAGGAACGGCACGAAACGCGGGACGATGCCGCCGGCCAGCATCACCGTGCGTGCGCCATGGATCAGCGCGGCGTCGCCGGCAACGCTGCCGAGCACCGCGCAGAAACGCGCGAGCGTGCGACGTGCGGCAAGATCATGGCCTTCCAGCGCGGCGGCGACGATGTCCGCCGGCTCGCGCAGATCCTGATGCTGGCCGGTGGTGTGATCGACCGCGCCGCGCAGCACCGCATCGATATGCGACAGGCCGCTGCCGCAGAGCAGGCGTTCGTTGGACACCCGGCCGAAGCGCGCGGTGAACCAACGCGCGATCGCGAGTTCTTCTTCGCCCAGCGGTGCGAAACTGACGTGGCCGCCTTCGGTTTCGACCACTTGCCATTGCCGGCTTTGAGCAGTCGCGTCGCTGCCGACCAGCATCGCGACGCCGAGGCCGGTGCCCGGCCCGATCACGCTGACCGGCCCCTGCAACGGCGCATCGTCGATGCCGTGCACGGTGATGGTTTCCGCTGCCGACAGCGCCGGCACCGACCATGCAACCGCCCCGAAATCGTTGAGTACGTGCAGGCGATCGAGTCCGAGCGCGCGCTGCAGTTCGCTGCGCGTGAACGACCAGGCGCGATTGGTCAGCCGGATTTCTTCGCCGTTGACCGGACTGGCGACGGCGATCGCCGCGCGACGCGGCTGCACGCCGACTGCGGCGAGATAGTGTTCCGCCGCGTGCTGCAGGCTGGCGAATGCGGACGCGTCGAGACTGCGCGCGTCCAGCACCTGCGTGGTCGGTGCCGACAGGTCGGTCAGCGCGAAGCGCGCGTTGGTCCCGCCGATATCGGCGATGAGCGCGAGCGATGCGGGGTCGACGGCTTCTTTCATCGATCAGTACTCCGTTGTCGCATCGTGCGTGAACAGGCTGCAGGCGCCTTCTTCGGCCGAACCCACCTGCGTGCGCATCAGTCCGAACAGTTCGCGGCCGACCCCGTGCGCGTTGCCGCGCAGGTCGAGCGTCGTTGCCACGCGTGCGTCCCATTCGGCAGCGGGGACATCGGCCTGCATGGTCCCGGCTTCGGCATCGATGCGGATCGGGTCGCCGTCGCGGAGTTTCGCGATGGCGCCGCCGCAGGCGGCCTCGGGGGTGACGTGGATCGCCGCGAGCACTTTGCCCGAGGCGCCGGACATGCGGCCATCGGTGAGCAGGGCGACGTGCTGGCCGCGATCCTGCAGCAGCGAGAGCGTCGGCGTGAGTTTGTGCAATTCGGGCATGCCGTTCGCGCGCGGACCCTGGCCGCGGATCACTGCGACGAAGTCACCGGTCAGCGCGCCGGCCTTGAAGGCATCGAGCATCGCGTCCTGCGAATCGAAGATCTTCGCCGGTGCGGCGATCGCGCGATGCTCGGGCGCCACTGCAGAAATCTTCACCACCGCGCGGCCGAGGTTACCCTGCAGCCGGCGCAGACCGCCTTCGCGGTCGAAGGGTTCGGCGACGCCGCGCAGGATGCTGGTGTCGCGCGATTGCGCTGGCGGTGGTGTCCAGCGCAGCGTAGTGCCGTCGAGTTCCGGTGCCAGCGTCTGCTGGCGCAGATCGCCGCCGTGCACGCAGCGGATATCGGCGTGCATCAGACCGGCGTCGATCAGTTCGCGGATCACGACACCGATGCCGCCGGCCGCGTGGAAATGGTTCACATCGGCGCTGCCGTTGGGATACACGCGCGCCAGCAGCGGCGTGGCCTGCGAGAGTTCGTCCAAGTCGTCCCAATCGATCAACAGGCCCGCCGCGCGCGCGATCGCGACCAGATGCAGTGCGTGGTTGGTCGAGCCGCCGGTCGCGGCGAGCCCGACCATCGCGTTGACGATCGCTTTCTCGTCGACGGTGCGGCCGAGCGGCCGGTAATCGTCGCCGAGCGCGGTGATCCGCAGCGCCTGTTCGGTCGCGGCCACCGTGAGCGCATCGCGCAGCGGCGTATTCGGATTCACGAACGCGCTGCCCGGCATGTGCAGGCCCATCACTTCCATCAGCATCTGATTGGAATTGGCGGTGCCGTAGAAGGTGCAGGTGCCGGTGCTGTGATACGACGCGGATTCCGCTTCCAGCAGTTCGTCGCGCGACGCCTTGCCCTCGGCGTAACGCTGCCGCACCGCGGCCTTTTCCTTGTTCGGCAAACCCGAGGGCATCGGTCCGGCGGGCACGAAGATCACCGGCAGATGGCCGAAGCTCAGCGCGCCGATCAACAGACCCGGCACGATCTTGTCGCAGACGCCCAGCATCAGCGCGGCATCGAACATCTCGTGCGACAGCGATACCGCCGTCGCCAGCGCCACGGTGTCGCGCGAAAACAGCGACAGCTCCATGCCGGTGCGGCCCTGGGTCACGCCATCGCACATCGCCGGCACGCCGCCGGCGACCTGCGCGCTGCCGCCGGCATTGCGCGCGGCCATGCGGATCAGCGTCGGATACTGCTCCATCGGCTGGTGCGCCGAGAGCATGTCGTTGTAGGCGGTGACGATGCCGATGTTGCCGCCAGCACCGGCTTTCAGCATCGGCTTGTCGCCGCCGGATGCCGCGAATGCATGGGCGAGATTGCCGCAGCTCAGCTGCCGGCGCGCGGGCGCATCGATGCGTTCGGCGTCGATGCGCGCGAGATAGTCGTCGCGCGTGCGACGACTGCGTTCGGCGATGCGTTCGGTCACACGTGCGATGACAGGGTGCAATGACATCTATGGACTCCAGTGCAGATGAACGACCGTGCCCGACGCGTGCAGCAGCGCCGAGATCGGTGCGCGCAGCGGATCGTGCGCGGTCTGTGCCGCGCGCAGCACGCCGCGCTTGCGCGCGCCGGTGACGATCAGGTGCAGGCTGCGCGCGCGCAGCAGGCGGTTCAGGCCGAGGGTGATGCGCGGGAACGGCGCTTCCGGCGGCAAATGCTTCGGCACCAGCAGGAAGGCGTCTTCGGTGGCGTCCTTCGCCATCGCCTCGGGCAAGGCATCGGCGCCGGGAAACAGCGAAGCGGTGTGCGCGTCTTCGCCCATCCCAAGCACTACGGCGTCGAACGCTTCCGCGTGCGCGGCGAGCATCGTGCGCGCATGCGCGAGCGAAGCCTGCGGGTCGCCGTCGGCGGTGGTCAGCGATTCGATGCGCAGGCCTTCGGCGGCCGAAAACGCCTCGCGCAGCGCGGCGATGTTGCTGGCCTCGTGCGTGTGCGGCACGCAGCGCTCGTCGCCGGGCATGGCGACCACATGGCGCCAGTCGAGCGCGCTCGCGGCGAGCTTGCGATAGATCGGCAACGGCGTGCGCCCGCCGGCGAGGCTGAGCAGCGCGCGACCGTGCTGCTTCAGGCCGGCCGCGCAGCGGTCGCGCAACTGCGCGGACACCGCATCGACCAATGCGTCGCTGTCGGTGTAGTCGTGTTCGATCCAGGCCATCGTCGTCGTTCGCCTATTCGCGCCAGCTGTGGCCGTGGCGTTCGGTCATCGCGACCGCCGCGTTCGGGCCCCAGGTACCGGCGGCGTAGGGCTTCGGCGCGCTGCCGGCCTGTGCCCAACCATCGAGGATGGCGTCCACCCACTGCCATGCGGCTTCGGTTTCGTCGCGACGCACGAACAGCGTGCCGTTGCCTTCGATCGCGTCGAGATACAGCCGCTCATAGGCGAGTCGGCGGCGGACATGGCCGAACTCTTCGTCGAAATCCAGATCCAGCGACACCTGCGACAGACGCAGACCGCTGCGGTCGAGGCCGGGCGTCTTGTGCATCAGCTGCATTTCGATGCGTTCTTCAGGCTGCAGTTTGATGATCAGCGCGTTCGGCTGGGTGGCGGCGCCGCCGCGCGCGAAGATCGAATGCGGCACGGCGCGGAACTGCAGATAGATTTCGGTGCAGCGGCTCGGCATGCGCTTGCCGGTGCGCAGATAGAACGGCACGCCCGACCAGCGCCAGTTGTCGATATGCGCGCGCATCGCGACGAAGGTTTCGGTGCCGCTGGCGCGACCGAGTTCTTCGAGATAGCCAGGCACCGCCAGGCCGCCGATCGCGCCGGCGGTGTACTGGCCTGCGACGGTTTCGGTGGCGACATCGTTGCGGCCGATCGGCCGCAGCGAGCGCAGCACCTTGATCTTCTCGTTGCGCACCGCGGTGGGCTCGAACTGCGACGGCGGCTCCATCGCGGTCAGGCACACCAGCTGCAGCAGATGGTTCTGCAGCATGTCGCGCATCGCGCCGGAGTGGTCGTAATAGTCGCCGCGGCCTTCGACGCCGACGGTTTCGGCGACGGTGATCTGCACCTGTTCGATGTGCCGTGCGTTCCACAGCGGCTCGAACAGGGCATTGCCGAAGCGCAGCGCCAGCAGGTTCTGCACGCCTTCCTTGCCGAGGTAATGATCGACGCGATACACGCGGTCTTCATCGAAGCTGCGGGTCACGCCGTCGTTGATCGCAATGGCTTCGGCCAGATCGTGGCCGATCGGTTTTTCCAGCATCACCCGGGTGCCGGGCCCGGCGAGACCATGGCGCGCGAGCGCGGCGCAGGCCTGTTCGTAGAATTTCGGCGAGGTGCTGAGGTGATAGACGATGTCGCCGCTGCGCAGGCTTTGAATGCGTTCGGACAGCGCCTGTATCGAAGCGTCGTTGTCGAGCGATGCCGGCTGATAGTGAACCCGCGCGAGCAAGGCCTGCAGCGTCGAATCCTTGCGTTGATCCGCCGGCACGAAGCGCGCGATGGCGTCGGCGACGAACGCGCGGAAGGCGTCGTCGTCGAGCCCGCTGCGCGCGGTGCCGAGAATGCGCATCGACGCCGGCAACAGACCATCGCCCTGCAATCCGTACAGCGAGGGCAGCAGCATGCGTTGGGCGAGGTCGCCGGTGGCGCCGAAAATGGTCAGCAGCGAGGCGGGAGAGGTGATCACAGCCGATTCCGTCGTGGGGGTTCGCAAGCGTAAACTTTGGTGTTGCTGTGCCGCATTGTAAACGTTTGCATGGACATGATCGGGATGTGGGTCGCTGCTGAGGTTTCAGGGTGATGTTTCAATGCGATGCTTCAGGGCGATGCTTCAGGGCGTAGTTTCATAGTGATGTTCCGGGGTTTCGCGAACCGCAGCTCGACCAGGCTGCGGTTCAACCGGGCCACGTGAAGGTGTAGAGGCTCTTCGGCACCAGCGCATAGCGGAACGTGCGGCCCGCGTACGCGACGGCGATGGTCCGTGGGCTTGTCGACGAGTTGGCGACGATCAACGCAACGCTGCCGTCGTCCTTGTTCGCGAACGCGACGTTGTCGACGTCGTCGGCACCGGCGCTCGATTCGATCCGGTGCGCGCCGGGTCTGACGAATCGGCTGGCGTGGGCCAGGACGTAGTACTCGTCGTTGCGCGTCACCGCGCCGGTCCTGCTATCGATGGTGACCACGCCGCGGCAATTGCCGCAGCCGCCGGCATGCGGGCCCGAGGTCTCGTCCAGCGCCAGATTCCACAGCAACACGCCGCGCGCCCAGTGCCGGGTGCCGCCGATGATCAGCTGCCGCGCCAGCATGGTCATGCCGCCGCTGCGCACCGGTTCCCAGTCGCCGCCCGAGCATTCGGTGAGATAGACGCTTTTCGACGGAAACCGGTCGCGCACCTGCGACTGCGCGGCGATATCGCCGCCGTAGCAGTGCCACGCCACGCCATCGATATATGCGGAAGCTTCCGGGTTCGAGAGCACGGCCGTGGGTTCTTCGGGCATGTCCCAGTTGTGGTCCCAGTCGAGAATCCGGATGTTGCGGCCGGAGGCTTTCAGCAGCGGACCCAGATGCTTGCCGATCAATGCGATCCGCTGGTCGGCGCCCAGACGCATGCCGGGATAGTTCTCGGGCTCGAACGCGGGCTCGTTCTGCAGAGTCAACGCGAAGATCGGCACGCCTTTTGAAGCGGCGGCGTCGACATACTTCAGAAGATAGCGGGCGAACGCATCGTAAGCGTCTTGGCGCAGCGTGCCCTTGATCATGCTGCCGCCGCTCTTCATCCAGGCTGGCGCGCTCCACGGCGACGCCATCGTCTGCAACTGCGGGTTGATCGCGCGCGCGGCGCGCACCACCGTGAACACGTCCTGCGTCTGCGGCGCGATGCGGAAGTACCGGAGGCGCGGGTCCGCCTTGCCGCGCGGCGGGTCGTCCAGGCTGTAGTGGCTCAATGAGAAATCGGAGGCGCCGATGGTCGTGCGGGTGAAGCCCAGGCCGATGCCGCCATCGCGGCCGAACAATTCCCGGAGCAGGGCCTTGCGCTGGTCCGCGCGCATCCGCCGCTGGATCAGCCATGCCGAGGAGTCGGTGACTGCCGCGCCGAAACCGATGATGTCCTGATAGCGACGACCGGGATCGATCGCGATCCGGATATCGGAGGCCGCAGCCTCAGTGGTCGTGGCTGCAGGCAAGGCGGTCAGCGCGTAGCTGCGATCCGATGTCGTTGCCCAGACCTGGACCGCCGGTGCCGGGTCGTGGTCCGCAGCGGCGCCGTCGATGGCAAGCATGGGCGACAGGGCCGCCAGCACCAGGACGCAAAGCGATTTCATGTTCCGTTTCCTTCCCCTGTAGGACGAGCAGAGCGGCCGAAAATTCCGCGCATTATCGATACTGCAGTGCAACAAAAATGGATGGCCGGTTGCAGCGGTATGACAGTTTGCAGAAAGGAATTCCCGTCATATGGTCTATTCCGCTGGCATCGGTATTGACATGCTGCTGAATTACATGTATTTGACAGCGCTGTCAACAACTTGCATCCGATGAGGGGGAGCAATGACACCCATGATCCGTAACGATAAGAAACACGCAGCGCCGACTTATTCCGGGTTCCGGAAATGTGCGCTGGCCGCCGCCTGCTCCCTGGCCGTGCTGTCGTTCTCCGCAGCCGCGCAGGACAAACCCAAAGAAGAAGAGCAGGAGCTGGACGCGATCGTCGTCACCGGCCTGCGCCGCAGTATCGAAACATCCCGTGTGACCAAACAGGAATCCAGCTCGATCGTCGAAGCCGTGTCGTCCGAAGACCTCGGCAAACTGCCCGACCTGAGCATCGCCGAATCGCTGGCGCGTTTGCCGGGCCTGGCGGCCCAGCGCGTGGATGGCCGCGCGCAGGTCATCGCGATCCGCGGCATGTCGCCCGACTTCGCGGCGACCCTGCTCAACGGCCGCGAGCAGGTCAGCACCGGCGACAATCGTGGCGTCGAATTCGACCAGTACCCGTCGGAACTGCTCGACTCCGCGGTCGTCTACAAGACGCCCGACGCGAGCGTGATCGGCCAGGGTCTGTCGGGCACCGTCGATCTGCGGACGATCCGTCCGCTGAGCGTGGGCCAGCGCCGCTTCGTGGCCAATGCCCGCGGCGAATACAACACGCTGGGCAAACAGAATCACGACGGCAGCAATACCGGTTACCGGGTCAGCGCATCGTATGTCGACCAGTTCGCGGACAACACCATCGGTATCGCCATCGGCGTCGCCGAGCTGGATTCGCCGTTCCAGGAACAGCACTTCAAAGCGTGGTGGTGGGGAAATACCTCACGCTGGGGCTCGAATGTGCCCGGCAAACCGAACGATGCGGCGATGATGGAAGGCGCCGAAATCTGGGCGCGGTCGCGCAACCAGGTCCGCGATGGCGTGATGGGCGTGCTGGAGTACAAGCCGAACGACTTCCTGCACAGCGTCCTCGATGTTTATTACTCCAAGTTTGAACAGAAGGAATCGATGCGCGGCATCATGTGGTCGCAGGACCCGTGGACCGGTAACAACGTGACCTTGAGCAACGCCGGGACCACGACTCTGGGCGGCGTGTCGGTCGTGAACACCGGTACGGTGAATCGCGTTCGCCCGATCGTCCGCAACGATCGCAACGGCCGCGACGACAATATGTACTCGGTCGGTCTGAAGAACGAATTCCAGCTCAACGAGAACTGGTCGGGCTCCGTCGACGGCTACATTTCGCGCGCCAGACGCAATGCCAACACACTGGAAACCTATGCCGGTTCCACCGCGCTCGACAGCATCGGTTTCAACATCGATCTCGGCTCCTCGGGATTCCCGACCTTCGATCCCGGTCTGGACTACACCGATGCGGCCACGATCCGCTTGAGCGATCCCGCCGGTTGGGGCCATGAAGGCCGCTTGGAAAAGACCAAGCAGGACGACAAGCACACCGGCGTGCGCTTCGAGATCGAGCGGTCGTTCACTTCGGGCCCGTTCTCGGCCGTGCAGTTCGGCTTCGCGGGAACCAACCGGGTGAAGGATAAGACCTCGTCGGTCTATTTCGCGCAACTCAGAGGCGGTGCAACCTCGCAGGGTGTCGACAGCGACCTGATCCGGCGTTCGCCCAGCCTCGGTTTCGCCGGCTTCCCCGGTGTGCTGTCGTACGACGTGAACGGTGCGTTGGCCAGATACTACGACCTCATTCTCGATCTTGACGGCAACGACCTGAGAAAAGACTTCACGGTCCGCGAGAATATCGAAACCACCTACGCCAAGCTCGATATCGATACCGAGCTCGGTTCGACGGTGCGCCTGCGCGGCAACATCGGCGTGCAGCTCGTGCACACGAAGCAGTCATCGACGGGCTTCGATATCGATAACCGCACGATCGCCGGCACGCTCAACAGAGGCACGAGCTACGACGATGTACTGCCGAGCCTGAATCTGGTCGCGGACTTCGGCGATGGCTGGATGGCCCGTTTCGGCGCGACCAAGACCATGGCCCGGCCGCGCATCGACGATATGCGCGCTTCCGCATCTGCTGGCGTGAGCACCACCACGCGGCTGTGGAGCGGCAACGGCGGCAATCCGCTGCTCGAGCCGTGGCGCGCGGACTCGGTCGACATGTCGTTCGAGAAGTATTTCGGGACCGCCAGTTACGTCGCCTTGGCCCTGTTCTACAAGGATCTGCAGAGCTACGTCTACAACCAGAACGTTCCCTACGATTTCACCGGCTTCAGCAACCCCACGACCATCGTACCGATCAGCAACATCGGTACCTTCAGCACCCCGGCCAATGGCAAGGGCGGTTTCATGCGGGGTGTCGAACTGAGCACATCGCTCGAAGGCGGCGTGGTCGCGTCGATGCTCGACGGCTTCGGCGTGCTGTTCAATGCCTCGTACACCGAGTCGTCGATCGACCCGAATCCGTTGGACGATACGCGTCTGCGGCGCGGCCTGCCCGGCCTGTCCAAGGTCGTCGGCAACATGACGGCGTATTACGAGAAGAACGGATTCTCCGCGCGCGTCAGTCAGCGTTACCGTTCGGGTTTCCAGGGTGAAATCACCACATTGTTCGCGCAGCGGGACTACACCCAGATTCTCCCGGATCGCCAGACCGACATGCAGATCGGCTACGAATTCCAGCCTTCCAGCAAGCTGTCGGGGTGGTCGATGATGTTGCAGGTGAACAATCTGACCAACTCCGCGTATCGCACGGTGCAGCGTTCCGACTTCGGTGCGGGCGGCGATTTCTACACCACGCCGTTGGAATACAACGAGTACGGGCGTCAGTATCTGCTTGGTATCAGCTACAAGATGTAATCCACACGGACAGGCCGTTTGTTGGCCTGCAACGTCCCTGCGCTACGGCGCAGGGACGTTTCTCCCGGCGATGCGGGCGCGACGCGACGATCGCCAGGGCCCAGTCTTCGCGGGAGTCTGCTTTGAACATCAATCCACGCATCCTGGCCGGAACCGCTGTTTCGGTTGTCCTCATCGCTGGCTTCGGATCGCCTGCGCATGCCGAAAGTCCGGCGCCGACCGTAGCGCCGATCAATGCTGCCGCGCCGGCCTTGTCCAGCGACTGGCGGAAAACCAGAAGCGCGATCGGCATCGATCGCAAGCTCGAAGCCGAGATCGACCGCATCCTGTCCGGCATGTCGCTCCGGCAGAAGATCGGCCAGATGACCCAAGCCGAGATCAAATCGATCACGCCTGACGAAGTCAGAACCTACTACATCGGCTCGGTGCTCAACGGCGGCGGCTCGTGGCCGGGCAAGGACAAGCACGCCAGCGTCGCGGCGTGGGTCGCGCTCGCCGATGCCTACTACTCGGCGTCGATGTCGACCGACATGGCGGTGAAAGTGCCGATCATGTGGGGCACCGACGCGGTGCACGGGCACAGCAACGTTTATCGCGCGACGATTTTCCCGCACAACATCGGACTCGGCGCCGCGCGCGATCCAGCGTTGATCCGCGAGATCGCCGCCGCCACCGCGAAAGCGGTCCGCGCATCCGGCATCGACTGGGTGTTCGCTCCGGCAGTGCCGGCGGTGCAGGACGCGCGCTGGGGCCGCACCTACGAAAGCTATTCGAACGATCCCGCGTTGGTGCGCAGCTATGCCAGCGCCTATGTCGAAGGCATGCAGCGCCGGTTCGGGGCGCACAGCGCCATCGCATCGGTCAAACACTTCTTAGGCGACGGCGGCACGCAGAACGGCACCGACCAGGGGCTGACCATCGCGAGCCAGCGCGAGCTGGTGCGCATGCACGCGCAGGGCTACTACGGCGCCATCGGCGCGGGCGCGCAGACCGTCATGGTCTCCTACAACAGCTGGAAGGATGCCGACACCGGCATCGACCACGGCAAGATGCACGGCAACCGCATGCTGCTGACCGATGTGCTGAAGAACCGCATCGGTTTCGACGGCTTCCTGATTTCGGACTGGAACGCGATCGGCCAGGTGACCGGCTGCACCAACATGAGCTGTCCGCAGTCGATCAACGCCGGCGTCGACATGATCATGGTGCCGGACGATTGGAAGGCCTTCATCGACAACACCACGAAACAGGTCGAAGCCGGCGAGATCCCGATGTCGCGCATCGACGACGCGGTCCGTCGCATCCTGCGCGTGAAGCTGCGCGCGGGGATGTTCGACGGCATCGCGCCTTCCGCGCATGAAGGCGCAGGCCAGCTCGCGTCGCTGCAGCATCGCGAACTCGCGCGCCGCGCCGTGCGCGAATCGCTGGTGCTGCTCAAGAACGAGCGCGCCACACTGCCGATCCGTCGCGGTACGCGCGTGCTGGTGGTGGGCAAGACCGCCAACAGCGTGCCGAACCAGTCGGGTGGCTGGTCGCTGACGTGGCAGGGCGACGAAACCTCCAACGCCGATTATCCCGATGCCGACACCATCCTGGCCGGCATCGAAGCGGCTGCGGGCAAGGGCAACGTCGTGTTCGTCGAGAAGCCCGAACGCATCGATCCGGCGAGTTTCGATGTGGCGATCGCGGTCATCGGCGAAACGCCCTATGCCGAAACCAAGGGCGATCTCGCGCCACCGAAGACCCTGACGCACACGCAGCGCTATCCGGAAGATCTCGCCGCGCTGCAAGCACTTTCGGCCACCGGCAAACCGGTGGTGACCGTCTTCGTTTCCGGCAGACCGGTGTATGCGAACGATCTGCTGAATCTCTCCCATGCTTTCGTCGCTGCATGGCTGCCGGGAACCGAAGGCAAGGGCGTGGCCGATGTGTTGTTCGCCGATGCGAAAGGCCGCAGCCAATACGATTTCCGCGGCCGGCTGTCGTTCCCATGGCCCGGCACGCCGTGCGGCGCGTCGTTCTCGGCTGCGGCGATGGCTGCGGAGCCACCGCTGTTCGCGGGCGGTTACGGGTCGAGTTACGCGCGGCCGAAAGTGGTGCCGATGCTGCCCGTATCCGCCGCGCAGAGTTGCGGCATGCGGTGATCGTGTCGCAAAAAAACGGCGCGAGTTACGAGTAAGCGAACAACAGTATCCGATCAAGCGGCGATTTCTGCTTTCTTGCAGCAGGAATTCGTCGTCGTTCCAACCGTCGAGCGAAGCACATTGCGCTCGCTCGGCGGAAACCATGGGCGAAATTCTCCGACGGTATTCGTACCTCGGGCGCAGAAATTTCCGCCGTATGCACGGAACAGGGGAAAGGGCGAACAGCCGCCGAATCGGTGGTTTCGCCCGAATGCTATGAACCTACCGATTCAATCGGTACTCAACTTAGTACTCAGGAGCTGGATATGAAAACGAAAATGTTGGTCTGTTTTGCGCTGGTGGTTGCATTTGGCAGCCTTCTGATGAGTGCGCCTGCTTTTGCCCGCCAAGGGATTTGGAGGCCGATCGCATGGGGAACCTGCTGGGAAGCGCCCTATCTCAACGGCAATTCCTGTCAGTTCAACTATCAGGGCAAGCTTTGGCAAATCGACCGTGTAGTTCTGTTCAGTAGAACTCCCGGCGCCGTTTGTGGGAGCTATGGGCAATGGGGGATACAAGGCCCGGCGGTACCCCGTAATTCGCCAACGCCTTGCTGGGGCTGCCAGAACCAAATCTACCGGGAGAGTAGACTCGTAATGGTTTGCAACTAAAACGAACGAACCAGTTGGGCCGCGCGATATCACCGTCGTGCGGCCCAACTGATGTGTTCCGCAACATAACCGGGAAGCAAAAGACATCGACACGGGCGCGTCTTGACGCGCAAAGGTGATACGAAAATCTGCACGCTGTGCTTGACGTGAGCCTCGCTGCCTGTATTCGCAGCGCAGGCGTGCGGCAGCAAGTGACCGAATGACCCGGGATGTCCTCGGCTTATGGTCGTCGTAGCGTTTTTCGAGGAGCCGGTCGCTTTCGATTTCGGACATCCATCGTTGCACCAAAAGCCGGGGCAGCGCTCGATGTCGGGTGTACCGGTGTGGATCTTGATGCTGAGATATCTCAATCGACTTTCCGGGGAAAAGACAGGGGAATTTTCGTAGCGCGAATGGAATGAGGCGTGGGCTGCAGTCAGTTCAACCAACCAACACAGGAACCTCAACGTATGAAAATCTCAATGTTCAGAACCCCACGATGCTTCCTGGCCGGCCTGTTGTTCGCGACAGGCCTGCTGGGATTCTCGGCCGCCAGTCAGGCGGCGACGATCGTCGGCGATTTCAATGGCGATGGCAAAAACGACACGGCCACGTTCATTGCCGCTTCGGGCTTGGTCACTATCGCCCATGGCGGTGGCGTTGCAGCGAGCAGCTACATTACATTTTCCAATTGGCTGACGTTCCATTCGGTCAACACCAACGGTATTGTCGGGCAGGAGCTGGTTGCCACGTTTGCGAACGGTTATGTGTTCGTCATTGATGATCGGGTCAGAACCACCCGTGATTACAACGTGTTCGGCACGGACTTTGAGGGATCAAGGCTGTTGTTTTTTACGGAATTGAACGGTGCGGCCGGCACGGAAATCCTCTTTATCTATCCTGGAGGATATGTGGCCATCATCGACGATCGGCTTCGTGCCGTCCGTGATTACAATGTCTTCGGTGTCGGCTTTGGCGGGCCGACCAGATATCTGAAGATCGCCGAGTTCAATGGCGTGGCGGGCAACGAAATCATGTTCTCGTACATGAGCGGCTACAGTGCTGTCGTCGATGACCGGCTGCGGACTGTCCGGGGATACAATTATCTGTCGAATGGATCCGCACCGACCTATACGAACGTGGATGGCGTCGCAGGTCTTGAAGCGATCTTCCACTACGGGGCCTCCACCATCTGGCTGGTGGACAGAACGCGTAGCGTCTCCTATCACTGACGACCGTTTTTTCGACCAGGGCCCCACCTTCGCGGCCGAGGTGGGGGTTTTCCGGAGAATAGTGCCGAGGGAAAAATCTATTCAGAAGAAAAGTGGGGGGATTCAGTGGCGCGCACGGGGAACGGTGTGGGCTGCAGCAGATTCAACCAACAAACATAGAGGAGTCTCGATCATGAAAGCACGGATGTTTGAAACCCCAAGACGCTTCCTCACCCGCCTGTTGCTTGCAGCAGGTCTGCTGGGATGCGCGGCCACCAGTCAAGCGGCAAGCATCGTCGCCGACTTCAACGGCGACGGCAAAATCGACACGGCGACGATCACCGCCGCGTCGGGCTCGATCTCGATCGCTCGTGGCGGCGGTGGAACCACCAGCTATGGTTTACCGGCGAATTGGCTGACGATCAGCGCGGTCGAACTCAACGGAACCGCGGGGCTGGAACTCGTAGCCACGTACGCCGGCACCTCGGTGTGGGTCGTCGACGACCGCATCAGAGCCACGCGTCTGTATCTCGCGACACCCGCAGGAGCCGGGCGCGTCATCTATTTCTCGGAAATGAATGGCGTGGCAGGCAATGAGGTGGCCTTCATCAACAACGACGGCACCGTGTGGGTCATCGACGATCGCGCCAGAAAAACGCGGCTGTACAACGTTCCGGCCATCGGCAGCGGCGGCGGCCCGCGCTACGTGAAAATCGCCGAATTCAACGGCACGGTTGGCAATGAGATCATGTTCTCGTACGTGGACGGCACCAGCTACGTCGTGGACGACCGTCTGCACGCCACGCGCGCGTATTTCTACTTCACCAACGGCGGCGCGCCGACCTACGCGAACGTGGACGGCGTGGCCGGGCTGGAAGCCATCTTCGCCTACACCTTCGGCCCGGTCTGGATCGTGGATCGCACGCGCAAGGTGGTGTACCGCTGAGGACGTTTCAAGTTTCCGGTGTCGGGACTGCCCTGCCGCTGGAAAGACAGTAGGGTGGGCTTTATGCCCATCGCAATGAAGCTTGAACCCGCGCAACAATGATCGTCGCAATCTGGTTTGCTTCGATCGTTGTTCGTGGAGGCGGGCACATTGCAATGGTGGGCAGAATGCCCACCCTACGGAATCGGGGTTTTTCCGATGATATGACTACGGCGCAATCGAAACCGCTTGTCGTCGCAGACTGGCCGGGAGACATGTAAATGAAAAGATTCTTGGCGGGATGTCTGCTGTTTGCTTGCGGTCTCGCGCACGCATCGATGGAACTGCCGTTGATCTTTTCCGACGGTATGGTGCTGCAGCGCGATCGACCGATCCCGATGTGGGGCATGGCCGATGCCGAAAGCCGTGTCCGCATCGAATTCGACGGCAAAGTTGTCGAAGCCATGGCCGACGACAGCGGCCGATGGACCCTGACGTTGCCGCCGCATGCCGCAGGCGGCCCTTACCGGATGCGGATCGTCGGCGCCGGCACGTCCCTTGAACTGCGCGACATCCTGATCGGCGATGTCTGGCTGGCTTCGGGCCAGTCGAACATGGAATGGACGCTGTCGCGTGCGGCGAATGCCGCGAGCGAAATCGCGCGTGCGACCGATCCGAATATCCGTCATTTCAAGATTCCGCACACCTGGTCGGGTCAACGGCAATGGCAATTGGAAGGCGGGTCGTGGGTCGCGTCCTCGCCGGAAACCGCCGGTGGGTTTTCGGCAGTGGCGCATCTGTTCGCGCGCGAAATCCGCGCTGCGGCCGGCGTTCCCATCGGGATCATCGACAGCAGCTGGGGCGGAAGCCGGATCGAAGCCTGGATGGATGCGGAAACGCTCGGCATCGATCCGGCGCAGGTCGCGCGGGACGCGGAGCGTATGCGCACGGAGGAAGCGGCCGCGTTGAGCGAAACGCGCCGTCGCCTCGCGCTCTGGAAAACGATGCCGGCCGACGATGCGGGTTGGCAGGCGGAGCATCTCGACGAACGCGATTGGGTGTCGATCGCCGTGCCGATGCTGTGGGAGCAGGCGGGCTGGACCGGCCTCGACGGCGTGGCGTGGTATCGCACCTCGTTCGAGCTGAGCGATGCGCAGGCGAAGCGTGGCATCCGTTTGTCGCTGGGTCGCATCGACGATTCCGACGACACCTGGGTCAATGGCGTCGCTGTCGGCGCCATGCGCAACCAGTGGAATACGCTCCGGAGCTACGTGGTGCCGGCGCGCGTGCTGCATGCGGGCAGGAATTCGCTGGCGGTGCGAGTGATCGACGGCGGCGGCGGCGGCGGGATCCATGGCGCGCCTGAAGAAGTCTGTCTGCAGAGCGACGATCATGCGTGTGCACCGCTGTCGGGCGAATGGAAATTCCGTATGGCCCAGACCGTGTTTTCGACCGTCGACGGCAAACAGCACAAACCGACGCTGCTCTACAACGGCATGATCGCGCCGCTGGGCGACATCCCGCTGCGCGGCGTGATCTGGTATCAGGGCGAGTCGAATGCGGACACGCCGGAGGATGCGATGCGCTACCGGCAACAGTTCGTCGCGATGATCCGGCAGTGGCGCGGTCAGTGGAAATCTCCGCAATTGCCGTTCCTGTGGGTGCAGCTCGCCAACTTCGCTTCCGGGCGCGATACACCGATGCAAAGCCCGTGGGCGCTGTTGCGCGAATCGCAGTCGGCGGCGCTGGCATTGCCGTTCACCGCGCAGGCGGTGACCATCGATGTCGGCACACCGCGCGATATCCACCCGACGAACAAACAGGACGTGGCGCATCGGCTGGCGCTGGCCGCCCGGCATCTGGCGTACGGGGAATCGCTGGTGTCTTCGCCGCCCGTCTTCCAGCGCGTCGACTTTCTCGGGCAAGAAGCGCATGCCCGCTTCGATCATGGCGCTGCGTTGATGGTGCGCGGTGGAGGCGATCGGGTGAGCGGATTCGCGTTGGCCGGCGCCGATCGGGTCTTTCATCCTGCGCAGGCCAGGATCGAAGGCGATCGTGTCGTGATCCGCAGTGCGGAGGTATCGGAACCGCATGCGGTGCGTTACGGTTGGCGCGACAATCCCGAAGATGCGGATCTGATCGGTCGGGAACGACTGCCTGTTTCGCCTTTCCGCAGCGATGCGTGGTGATACGCTGACGTATGGTCGTTGTGCTGGACGCTGACAAAGCGGGTCCTGACGCCGACGCAGAGACTATTTCACGATGATGTTGAGAAGCAGGGGGAATAATGGGTAAATCGGCAGGTTCCGGGGTCAGGATCGACGACGTGGCGCGACTCGCCGGCGTGTCGATGAAGACCGTCTCGCGCGTGTTCAATCATGAGCCGAACGTGCGCCCGGAAACGCGCGCGAAAGTGGAAGTGGCGGCCAAAGCGCTGAATTTCCGCCCCAATCCCTCGGCGCGCAGCCTTGCGGGCAACCGGTCCTATCTGGTCTCGCTGGTCTACGACAATCCATCGAGCAGTTACGTGATGCAGGTGGTGTCCGGCGTGCTCGACGCCTGCGAAGCCGCGCACTACAGCATGATGATGCGGCCGGTCGATTTCAGCAGCAGAGATCATGTGGATGTCCTCGCCGACAGCATCGCCCAGTACGCGCCAGACGGTTTGATCCTTACGCCGCCGCTGACCGACGATGTCGCGTTGCTGGAAAAACTGGAGGCGCTGAACGTCCGTTACGCGAGCATTTCGCCGCGCGAGAAGAACGCGGGAATCGGCGCGCGCCTCGACGAGCGTCGCGCGGTGCGCGAGATGATGGCGCACATCGTATCGTTGGGGCATCGCAGGATCGGCCACATCAAAGGCCACCGCGATCATGGTGCGTCCGAATGGCGCCTCAACGGTTACAAGGATGGGCTTGTGGCTGCCGGCATCGAATTCGACAAGGCACTGGTGTTGCCCGGCGAGTTCTCGTTCGAATCCGGCGTCGCCGGGGCCGAAACGCTGCTGTCGCTGAAGAAGCCACCGACCGCCATTTTCGCCGCCAACGACGACACCGCGGCAGGCGTCATGCACGCCGCCGCCGAACGCGGCGTGCGTATTCCGCAGGATCTGTCGGTGTTCGGTTTCGACGACCTGCCGATGGCGCGGCAGCTGTGGCCGGCGCTGACCACGGTGCGCCAGGCGAGCCGCGAAATGGGCCGGATCGCGGCCGAGCAACTGCTGCTGTCGATCCGCGAACCGAAGGCCGCCGGCATGGTGCAGGTGCCTTACGAGCTGGTGCTGCGGGCCTCCACCGGACCGGCGCCGAAACGGCGCCGATGACTGCTCGGCCGATGACTGCTCGATAGGGTGCGCCTAGGCGCACCGGCTTTTCCGTATTTCCGACCGGAGACGGTGCGCCAAGGCGCACCCTATGGATTCAACGGATCACCAGAACGCCGCGTACAGCGCGATCAGGATCGCGGTCACGCCCAATGCGCCGAAGTTGAACGTACCGCTGGTGGCGTAGCTCACATCATCGGTGCGGATGCGGTTGGGATCGGAACTGGCGCGCAGGGTCAGCGACACGATCACCGCCAGCGCCAGCGCCAGCAGGAACACCAGACCGACGCGGTCCATGAACGGCAGTTCCGGCCATGCGAGCTTCAGTGCGATCGACAGCGCGAACGAACCGACCGCAGCGGCGATGGCGCCGGCTTCGTTGGCGCGCTTCCAGAACAGACCGAGCATGAAGATCACCACGATGCCCGGGGTGAAGAAGCCGGTGTATTCCTGGATGTACTGGAAGCCCTGATCGAAACTGCCGAGGAGCGGCTTCGCGGCCAGCACCGCCATCACGATCGCCACCGAGGCCGCGATCCGCCCCACTTTCACCAGGTGCGCTTCGCTGTGCGGCTTCGCGTCGGCCTGCCTGGCGCGCTTGTTGTAGAAGTCGAGGGTGAAGATGGTCGACACCGAATTGATCTTCGACGCCAGCGAGGCCACGATCGCCGCGATCAACGCCGCGAATACCAGCCCGAGCACGCCGGTCGGCAGCAGCGACATCATCTTCGGATAGGCCTGGTCGGGCTTCTCGATATCGGTCACCAGCATCAGCGCGGCGATGCCCGGCAACACCACGATCACCGGCATCAGCAGCTTGAGGAACGCGGCGAACACCACGCCCTTCTGCGCTTCGGCGATGTCTTTCGCCGCCAGCGCGCGCTGGATGATGTACTGGTTGAAGCCCCAGTAGCTGACATTCATGATCCACATGCCGCCGATGAGCACGCTCAGGCCGGGCAGATCCTTGTAGAACGGGTTGTCGCGCGACAGGATCATGTGGAAATGATCTGGATGCGTGGCGATCAGCGTCTTGAAGCCGCCGAGCACGCCAGCGTCGCCGCCGATGCGATCCAGCGAAATGCCGACGATCAGCAGCCCGCCCAGCACCAGCAGCGAGACCTGCACGATGTCGGTGAGCGCGACCGCTTTCAGTCCGCCGTACAGCTGATAGATCAGCGCGAAACCGCCGAGCAGCGCGAGCGCCGCGAACTGGCTCATGCCGGTGACCTGGGTCACCGCGATCGAACCCAGCCAGAGGATCGAGGTGAGATTCACGAACACGTACAGGCCCAGCCAGAACACCGCCATGATCGTGCGGATGCGCGGACCGTAACGTTCTTCGAGGAACTGCGGCATGGTGTAGATGCCGTTGCGCAGGAACACCGGCAGGAAGAACTTGCCGACGATCAGCAGGGTCAGCGCCGCCATCCATTCGTAGGAGGCGATGGCGAGCCCGAGCGCGTAGCCGGAGCCGGACATGCCGATGATCTGTTCTGCGGAAATATTAGCCGCGATCAGCGAGGCACCGATCGCCCACCACGGCAGCGATTTGCTGGCGAGGAAGTAATCCTTCGCATCCTTCTGATGTCCGGCCTTCTCGCGCGAGACCCATTGCGCCAGCACGAAGATGCCGACCAGATAGGCCAGCACGATCACCGTGTCGATTGTTGAAAGTGTCACGTCGTTCTCCGGGTTCGGTCGTCGCCTGCGCGACGGGTCGTCAGCAATGGTTGCGGTGATTGTGCGCCGGAGGGGGACGGCGGTCTGCGGCAGGGATCCACCGCATCGTAAAAGGGGCGGCCACGGCGAGCATGCATGCATCCGTCGAGAGCCGTCCGTCGATGCCGCAACCGGGGGATCCGTCGGTATGGCATTGGAACGGTACCGCAGGATGCCGGCATTCGTGCAAGTCGATTCCCTCCTGACATCGTTGACCGCAAAGCCCTGCGGCAAGGATGCGGAGGGGGCGCTCTGCCCGTGGCCGCGTGGAACGTTCTAGTCGTTACTGACAGCGTTGTCAACGGGTCGGACGCCGAATGTCGCTGCCGGCATCAGCCAGGGCCGGCCAGCCCCGCGCGCGGCGGCAGCGACCAGTCGATCGGCGCCTGCCCGTGACGGGTCAGATAGTCGTTGGTCGCGGAAAAATGCCCGCAGCCGATGAAGCCCCGATGCGCCGAGAGCGGCGATGGATGCGGTGCTTTGAGCACCCGGTGCCGGCCCGGATCGATCATCTTGCCCTTGGCCTGTGCGTAGCTGCCCCAGAGCAGGAACACCAGCCCATCCCTTTCCCGATTGAGCACGTCGACGACGTGATCGGTGAAGCCTTCCCAGCCCTTGCCCTGATGCGCGCCGGCGCGGCCGTCCTCCACCGTCAACACCGCGTTGAGCAGCAACACGCCGCGTTCCGCCCAGGGCGTAAGACAGCCGTGGTCGGGCCGGGCGATGCCCAGATCGCGCTGGATCTCCTTGAAGATGTTGTCGAGCGACGGCGGCACCGCCACGCCCGGTCGCACCGAGAAGCACAGCCCATGCGCCTGGCCCGCGCCGTGGTACGGGTCCTGGCCGAGGATCACCACTTTCACCGCGTCGAACGGGGTGGCGTCGAAGGCGGCGAAGATCTGCGCGCCCGGCGGGTAGATGCGCGCGCCCTGCGCCTTGCGCTGGCGCAGGAACGCGCCGAGCGCGGCGATGTCCTCGCGCTGCAGGTAATCGCCGATGCGGGTCTTCCAGGAAGGTTCGAGCTTGATGCGGTCGTCGTCAGCCATGACGTGGTGTCTCCGTGCGAACGGTGGGAATGGGGATCATGCATCAAGGCCGTCGTGCGCGGCACGGTGGCGTTGCGCAGACAATCGCCGATGCGGACTTTCCATCAGGATGCGGATCCGATGCGAGCATCGTCGATCATGGAACTTCGGTGATCATGAGGTCGTAGTGACGCCAGTTCCGGCTTTCGCAATAGATGTAGTAGCGACGACCTGCGGCGAAGGTGTGGGTGCCGAAGCCGTCCAAGCGAGTCGTGCCAAGACCGCAGGCATAGGTGATGAAGTATTCGCCGGGCTTGAGCCGCAGATGCTGGGAATTCAGCGGAGGTTGACGCTTCTGGTCTCCCGCGATCCCGAGCGAGACGATTTGGATGTTGGGGGCGCGGCGCAGCGCGTTGCCGCTGGCATCGTGGGTCTTCTGCATGGCTCTGAGCACGGCGACATCTTCGGCGCTGTCGGTTGGCAACGTGTTGAAGTCGGTCAGGGTATCGTTGGGGACGAAGCGCTGCTTGGCCAGGACTGTCGATGAGACGGCCGCGATCGCGACAAACGTCAGCGCTCGCAACGTGTTCGCGTGTTTCCGGTTGCGCATGGTCGTTTCCCGTCTCTGCGTTCCCAGCCGCCACCGCGGTTACGCGGAGGTGCGCTCCGGCAGCTTTGCCATGCGCAGTTGGAACAGGGTCTTGGTGATCAGCATGCGTTCTTCGATCGGCTTGAGCACCAGATCGTTGGCGCCTTCGCGCAGCAGATTCGACTGCTTGTCGCGGTTGCCGTCGCCGGTCATCACCAGCACCGGCAGCCGGCGCTTGCCGTAGTTGAACTCGTTGCGCACTGCGCGCAGCAGATCCAGACCGCTGACTTCGCCGTCGAGGGTCACGTCGGTGAGCAGCAGATCGGCGCCGACATCGTCCTGGCCGAGATGTTCGCGCAGATAAGCCAGCGCATCGTCGCCGCGGCTCATGTGGATCACGCTGATGTCGTGGGCCTGCAGCATGCGCCGGGTCGCGACCGCGACGGTGATGCTGTCCTCGACGTAGAGCACGCGCGCGTCGGGGATCGGCTCGGGGTGCACGTAGCCGCGAATGAATGCCGCCAGCGCGGGATAGCCGTCGGCCTTGTCGAAATAGTCGGTGACGTCTTCGGTGAACCGGCGGGCTTCCAGGTGCGCCTGGGCATCGCCCGAGACCACGATCACCGGCACATAGCGCTGGCCGGCGCTGGAGCGCACTTGGCGGGCGACCTGCAGGCCATCCCCGTCCATCAGCACCAGCGAGGTGGTCACCAGATCGACCGGGCCCTCTTCCAGCGCGGCTTTGGCCTCGGCGAGACCGCCGCAACCGATCACTTCCACGCCCGGAAGATCGCGCTGCAGCATGTCGCCGATCAGCCTGCGAACCATTTTCGATGCGTCGACCACCATCACCCGCGGGGTGTCGGTGGTCAGGTGGCGGACATCGTGTGCAGCCATGGGTCGGATTCGATCGCTTCGGTTGCGGAAGGGGGCCAGCGGCGCAACCTTGCGCCAGACATCACATCAAACCTTAGTTTGACGCAGAAAATGTCCGGTGACCACGCCGGCGCCGAGCCAGCCCAGCGCGCCCGCGATGGCGAGCACAAGCAGGGCCTGCAACGGCCCCACTCCGGAGAAGGCGAAGCGGCTGCCATAACTGTCGGCCAGCGCGCGCAGCGGCTGGCGCAGGGCGAATTCGGCGGCGGTCAGCAGGCCCAGCGACAGCGCGCCGGCGGCCAGGCCGTAGCAGGCGCCGAGATACAGGAACGGCCGGCGGATGAAACCGTCGGTCGCGCCCAGCGATTGCAGCACCGCGATTTCCTCGCGCCGCGACTGGATGTCCAGGCGCACGGTATTGCCGACCACCAGCAGTGCGCCGAGTCCAAGCAGCGCGGCCAGCACCCAGACCACGCGCTCGCCGAAGCCCAGCCAGCGGTCGAGACGTTCGCGCCAGACTGCGTCGTGCTGGACCAGATCGGCCTCCGGCAGCGCGGTCAGCGCGGCGACCAGCGCGCGCTCGTCGCCGCGCGGACGCACGATCAGCACGCTCGGCAGCGGGTTCTCGCCCACCGCCGCGAGGGCGTCGGCGTAGACGTCGGTCCCACCGCCATCGCGCAGGCTGGCGAGCCCTTCGTCCGGGGTGCGCATCGCGATCCCGGCGATGTCGCCACGCGCGCGCAGGGTCTGTGCCAGTGCACGTGCGCGGTCTACGGGAATGTCCTGTTTCAGGAACACCGTGACTTCGCGGGCGCGTTCGATACTGCCGCCCAGTCGCGCGGCGTTGTCCAGCACCAGCGCCAGGCCCAGCGGCAGCGCCACCGCCACCGCCATCACGCCGACCGTGAGCAGGGTCGACCAGGGTTTGCCGAACATCCGCCCGAGGCTGGCGACCAGGCTGTAACCGTGGTGCTCGGCCCAGGCGGCGATCCGCGAGCGGGGCTTGGCGACAGTGGCGCCAGGCGCGGCAGGTTTGGCGGCGGTCTTAGCCATCGGCCAGTTCCTCCGGCGCGATATCGTCCAGCAGCCGGCCGTGATCGAGCACCAGCACGCGTTTGCGCATGCGTTTGACCAGGCCCAGATCGTGGCTGGCGATCAGCACGCTGGTCCCGCGTTCGTGCAGCGCCGCGAACAGGGTCATGATCTCGGCCGACAGGGTGGGATCGAGGTTGCCGGTGGGTTCGTCCGCGACCAGCAGCTGCGGCTCGCCGACCAGCGCCCGGGCGATGCCGACGCGCTGCTGCTCGCCCGCCGACAGCTGACCCGGCAGTGCCTCCAACCGCGCGCCCAGGCCGACGCGATCGAGCACGCTGCGCACGCGCTTGCGGATCTCGTCGCGGCGCACGCCGCGCAGGATCAGCGGCAGCGCCACGTTCTCGGCTGCGGTGCGGTCGGTCAGCAGACGGTGATCCTGATAGACCACGCCCACCTCGCGCCGATGCATCGCCACCCCGCGCCCGCTCACCTTGCGAAGATTGCGCTCGCCGAACAGCACCGCACCGCTGCTCGGGCGCTCGGACAGATGGATCAGTTTGAGCAATGTGCTTTTGCCGGCGCCGGAATGGCCGGTGATGAACAGCATCTCGCCGGGATTCACCGCGAACGAGACATCGGTCAGCGCGCGATGCCCGCTGGGGTACTGCTTGCCGACGTTGTCGAAGCGGAGGATGGTCATGCGGACAGCCGTTTCATGTAGCCGGAGTCGTGAAAATAGCCGGAGTCGTGAAAATAGCCGGAGTCGTGAAAATAGCCGGCGCTGGGCCTGTCAGTCGGATCGGGTTATTCGGACGCAATGTTCTGTAATCGTTCCGACAGCAGGAAGTGCTTGGTGACCGATGACCTGTAAATCTCACGTTTGCTCTGCCGCAGCAATGAGATTTCGGACGCGGTCAAAGCTCTCGGTGCGGGCGAGGTACCGAGCCTCAGATTCAGTAAGTGCGTCGAAGGCGTGACCGAATTTTTGTTGCCACCATTGTTCAGAGGCGTTTCCATGTCGTTCTCTCAGTGATTTCAATTGCGCTTCGCTCGGTGACAACCTGGCTGAATACGGTTTTCCCGTCAGTGTTACGGCCGCCGATACCACACCGCCATTGGCGTGAATATAGCCCCGAAGATTGGCAAGTGTCCCGCCCATCCCGACGAAGTCGTCCACGAGCACGTACGAAAGACCGGGCTCGATAGCGCCATCGAAGGTGGCTTGTCGTGCGAGGCGTTCGAAGCCGCCCGCGCCGGTATGGGCCACGATTGCTCTGGACGATCTCGCTGTCCACGGGCCAGCCCAGTCGCCGTCCCAGCTCGTCGGCCAGTGCTTCGGGAATCGCGTTGACGCCCTCGCGTTCGTACGCATGAGCACTGACGAGTGTCGGCGTTTCGCGGGGAAACATTTCGCCAAGCGCTTCGACCTGATCGAGGTTCAGGGTGTCGCGGACCAGCACGATGGCCGCTTCCGCGTCACCGGACTTGGCGGCCGGATAACGCGGGTGTTGTTTGACTGCAGATTCGGATGCGTGGATCAGAACATCCGGGAAATCGTTCCATGGTGACCGTGGCGGTTTCGCGGACATACCTGCAATTCCAACACCGTCAATGCTGCGAATGCGGCGGCTTGGTGACCAGCGATTTGAGCTTGTTGCCGAGGCGCGCGAACAGCGAGGGTTTGGACCCGCCGCCGGATTTCGCCGGCTGCGTGCCGCCCACCGACACCGGCGCGGGAGTCTCCAGCGCGCGGACGGCCTGGTTCACGGGATTCGTATGCTCGGCACCGCCGTCGATCCGTTTGCCGCCGCGACGTCGGCGGGGTTTGCGCGGTCCGCGCTCGCCATCCGCTGCATTCGGGGCTGCTGTTGCCGCGACCTGGACGACCTGGGCGACCGCGGGCTTCGGCAGGGCATTGGGGTCGCGCGGCGGACGCGGGGTGCGCTCGCGACGCTCGCCGCTGCCGGAACCGCTGCTTGACGAACTTGAACGTGGGCCACCGGAGCGAGGCCCGCTGGAGCGGCCACCCGGGCCGCCACTGCCGCTGCGACCACCGCTGCCGCTGCGTGCGCCGCCCGTGCGTCCACCGGTCCGATCGGCCTCGCGCGCTTCACGCGCTTCGCGGAAGATCGTGCTGAGGCTGTCGTCGCTGTCGCCTTCTTCGCCTTCTACCAGCGGCTGACGTTCACGCTCCGGGCGTGGCAGCGACGTCATCAACTCACGGGTGACCGGTTCGGAGGGAATCTTCTGTTCGATGTAGGCCTCGATATCCGGCAGCGACATCGCGTAGCGCTCGCAGGCGAAGCTGATCGCGTCGCCCTCCGCACCCAGACGCGCGGTGCGGCCGATGCGATGGACGTAGTCCTCGGCATCGAACGGCAGGTCGTAGTTGTAGACGTGCGACACGCCGTCGATGTGCAGACCGCGCGCGGCGACGTCGGTGGCGACCAGCAGCTCCAGCTGGCCGCTCTGGAATTTCTTCAGCAGCGATTCGCGCTTCTTCTGCGGCACGTCGCCGCTCAGCACGCCGACCCGGTAGCCGGCGCGGTCCAGCGCACGGGCAACGCGTTCGACGAAGACCTTGGTGTTGACGAACACCATCGTCCGCGCGCCTTCGCTGCGCGACAGCAGGCCCAGCAGCAAAGGGATCTTCTCGTCGTCGGCCGGGTAGTACATCAGCTGCCGGACCTTCGAGTTGGTGATGTATTCGCTCTCGACGACGATCTTTTCCGGATCGTTCATGTGCTCGTAGGCCAGCTCCAGCACGCGGTGGCTGAGGGTGGCCGAGAACAGCAGCGTCTGGCGCTCGGTGCAGGCCGGCATCCGCCGCAGCAGGAAGCGGATGTCCTTGATGAAGCCGAGGTCGAACATGCGGTCGGCCTCGTCCAGCACGCAGACTTCGCAGGCGTGCAGGCTGACGACCTTGTGCTGTTTGACGTAGTCGATCAGCCGGCCGGGCGTGGCGATGATCACATCGGCGCCGGCCTGCAGCAGGGCGCGCTGTTTGTCGTAGTCCACGCCGCCGTAGACCAGGGCGAACTTCAGGCCCAGATCGGCGCCGAACTTCACGGCATCCTTGTGGATCTGGATCGCCAGCTCGCGGGTCGGCGCCAGGATCAGCGCGCGCGGGTCTTCCGGCTTGCGTTCGGCGAGGGCCGGGCGGGACAGGAGGCGGTTGATCACCGTCACCAGGAAGGCAAGGGTCTTGCCGGTGCCGGTCTGGGCCTGGCCGGCGACATCGCGGCCGGGCAAGGTCACCGGCAGGGTCAGGGCCTGGATGGGAGTGCAGCGGGTGAAGCCCGCGGCTTCGAGTCCGGCCAACAGTGCCGGATGCAGCTCGAAGGAGGAAAAGGTGATGTCGGTTAGGGGTTTATCGCTCATGCTCTGGCGTTGAATGCGGGCGGGCGCAGCGGGATACGCTTGCGCGGGCGGGCGTGGGGAAGCAGACTGCAGGCTTCTGCGCACTGCCGGGACGTGGCGCTCGGTTCGGGCTCTGACCCTTGAAGCCGGCGACGGAAGCCCGCAGTGTAACAGGCCGGCTTCACCCCCGCCGACCCCGTCAGACCACCCCCGACGCGCCGATCCGGCCTGTCCGCACTTTCCGGAGACCCCTGTGAGCGACAAGATCACCCATGCCACCGACGCCGATTTCGATGCGCTCGTCCTGCAGTCCGACGTGCCGGTGCTGGTGGATTTCTGGGCCCCGTGGTGCGGCCCCTGCAAGATGATCGCGCCCTTCCTCGACCAGCTGGCCGACGAATACGCCGGCCGCGCCAGGATCGTGAAGGTCAACATCGAGGATGAGCAGAAGCTCGGCCGCCGTTTCAATGCCCGCAGCATTCCGATGCTGCTGGTCTTCAAGGGCGGTCAGGTCCACGGGACCCAGATCGGGGCCGTCGGCAAGCCGCATCTGGCGCAATTGATCGACAAGGCACTTTGACGTCGGCTTCCGCCCGTAGAACGTGCGCCGGCCCGCTGCGGCGCCCGCCCCATCGCTTAATGACCCGGGCGCGCCGAGGCGCGTACCACCAACGAAGGCTTGCCCCCGCGCCTTGCGGGTGCTAGCTTCTCGAAAACGACGCGCCCTCGGCGCTGCATTTTTCCGTCTTAACCGACCACCCACTCCCCAGATCCCGTCCGCGCACTGCGGACGCTCGCAGCCGCGAGGAATTCCCGTTTGTCCGACAAGACCCCCGAATCCGGCGAAACCGCCGAGAAGCGCGTGCGCAAGCCGCGTACCCCCAAGGCATCCGCCGCCCAGACCAGCATCCCGCTTCCCGAAGCGCCGGCGCCCATGGCCGCACCGCCACCGCCCGCACCGCCACCGGCAGCGCCACCACCACCGGCAGCGCCACCGGTCGCCGCACCGCCACCGCCGCCCGTCCAGGCCGCACCGCCGCGTGAAGCGCAGCCATCCCAGCCGCGTCATCATCAGCAGCACCCGCCGCAGCAGACGCACCAGCAACCACAGCAGTCGCAGCAACCACAGCAGCCCTCCTCGCAGGAAGGCGGCAACGGCCAGCCCGCCGGTCAGTTCGACCCGCAGGGCGGCGGTATGCAGGGCGATGGCGGTCAAGGCCAGCCCGGCGACAACCAGCGCTTCAACAACAACAACCGCCGCGACCGCTTCCGCAACAACCGGAACAACAACAACCGGTTCCGCAGCCGCGACGAGAACGGCGATCAGGACGGCAACCAGGACGCCGGCAGCTTCCAGCAGCCGCAGTACGTGGCGCGACAGGTGTCCAGCGTCCCGGAAGGCTTCCCGCAGTATTCGCTGGGCGACCTCAAGCGGATGCCCATGCCCAAGCTGCTGGACATCGCCGAGCAGCTGCAGATCCAGGAAGGCGTCGCCCGCGCGCGCAAGCAGGACGTCATCTTCGCCGTCCTCAAAGTGCTCACCCGCCACGGCGAAGGCGTCGCCGCCGACGGCGTGCTGGAAATCCTGCCCGACGGCTACGGCTTCCTGCGCGCCGCCGAAGCCAGCTACCTCGCCGGCCCGGACGACGTGTACATCTCGCCCAGCCAGATCCGCCGCTTCAACCTGCGCACCGGCGACCACCTGTCCGGCCGCATCCGCTGGCCGAAAGACGGCGAACGCTACTTCGCGCTGGCCGTGGTCGATACCATCAATGGCGAACCGCTGGAAGCGTCGAAGAACAAGGCGCTGTTCGAGAACCTCACCCCGCTGTTCCCGCGCAAGCGCTTCAAGCTGGAACGCGGCGACGGCAGCACCGAAGACATCACCGGCCGCATCCTCGATCTGGTCGCGCCGCAGGGCAAAGGCCAGCGCGCGCTGATCGTCTCGCCGCCCAAGGCCGGCAAGACCATGATGATGCAGCAGATCGCCAGCGCCATCACCTACAACCATCCCGACGTGCACATGATCGTGCTGCTGGTGGACGAGCGTCCGGAAGAAGTCACCGAAATGCAGCGCACCGTGCGCGGCGAAGTGGTCAGCTCCACGTTCGACGAACCCGCCGCCCGCCACGTGCAGGTCGCGGAAATGGTGATCGAACGCGCCAAGCGTCTGGTCGAGCACAAGAAGGACGTCGTCATCCTGCTCGACTCCATCACCCGCCTCGCCCGCGCCTACAACAACGTCGTGCCCAGCTCCGGCAAGGTGCTGACCGGCGGCGTCGACGCCAACGCCATGCACCGCCCGAAGCGCTTCTTCGGCGCCGCGCGCAATGTCGAGGAAGGCGGCAGCCTGACCATCATCGCCACCGCCCTGGTCGACACCGGCAGCGCGATGGACAAGGTGATCTACGAAGAGTTCAAGGGCACCGGCAACTCCGAAATCCACCTCGACCGCCGCATCACCGAGAAACGCGTCTACCCCGCGATCAACATCAACCAGTCCGGCACCCGCCGCGAAGACCTGCTGATCGAACCGGACCTGCTGCAGAAGATCTGGATCCTGCGCAAGCTCCTGCACGGCATGGACGAAATCGCCGCGATGGAATTCATGCTGGACAAGATGAAGAGCAGCAAGTCGAATGATGAGTTCTTTTCTTCCATGAAGCGGTGAGTTGGGGTAAAGCCCGCTGCACTGATGTCAACAAAACGCCCCGCATTGCGGGGCGTTTTGTTTGGGGGCAAGAATCGCAACTGATGTCGAACCGAAGCGGATGTAGGGTGGGCATTTTGCCCACCATTGCAATGTGTCAGACACAGTCAGCAATGAACGAAGCTGCTCAGATGGCGGCAATGGTTGCGTGCGTTCAAGCTTCATGTGGTGGGCATAAAGCCCACCCTACGGCCCTACGGTGCGATGGTGTGAACGTACTCGACAAAATAGTTGATCTCACCCCTGAATCCAATGACTGCCCATTGACAGGTGGACGGATTGCCAACCCAGGCAGACTGAGCTTGAGCGGTTGTTTGCGCATTGAGCAAAGCGAAATTGCTTGCCTTGGGCCCGACGCTGGCGTTCGGATCGCTACTCAGTAGCATGGGCACCCATCCGGAGTCCGACATGCCCGCGCCGCTGGCGGTACACCAGCGGTACAAGCCCTCGGCATTTTCAGCCCGCCAAGTGGTTTGGAAGGACTTGCCAGCGACCAAAGGCATGGGGCTGCGGGCAACGGTAACCTTGGCGGGGCGGGATGCGTCAACGGTACCAATACTGCCCACACGGAAGGTTTCTGGCACGCTGACGCTGCCGCCAGGGCCCGTCGCAGTCCAAATGCAATCCCAAATCGACGGGTTAGGCATAACGCCCGGCGCACTCACATTTGAGCCGTTCAGCCCATTCCAGGCGCGGTGTTCTACACTGCCATTCACCGTGCTGGTGACGATGCATGAAACGCTTGCAGATTGAGCGTTGGCACCCACCCAATTAGCCATTTGAATAACCGGCAGGCCATTCTTGTCAAGGCCTGGCTGAAGCATCTGGTAATCCTGACCAGCCGCCGGCATGATATTCGGATAGTCCAACTTACTCGGACGCGCCATCTCCACCATACTTAGTTCCTGGAAAGGCGCACGAAGCAAAGTCAGGGAGGGTTTGACGTCGGAGAGTGGACGATTTCTGATGACGCGATCCAAACCGTCCTTGATGACCTGAGCGAGTTTGTCGTTGAATTGAGTAGTGGAATGTAGGCCGTCAGGCATGTCCGAGCTTGCGTAATCGCCATTGCAACGAACGGGAACAGAAAACAGTGGAGCGACATGGACATTGTTTGCCAGACCAACCCGCGAGACTGCGGCCGCATAGGGAGCAAGGATCGCGTCAGGGTGGCGCAAAGTTTGGCGGCTGGTGCCACCAACGACAACGGTTTCGCTGAGCCTCCATTGGCCGTTCACCATGATGTCAACCATGGCGTAACTGCAAACTCGGTAAGGCTGAACGAGGAGCACCCTTTTGCCCGCGTTCTTTGCCGCCTTGACCATGCGATCCAGCCGAGCCTCAAAGGTCGCGGCGTTGTTTCCAGTGTTGTTCAATAGGTCTTGCCAGGCGTCGTTCGTCCCGTGCGCGATGACGACGATGTTGCTGTCATCACCAAGCGCAGGGTTCATCTGGTCCGCCCATGGGCGACCGGTGGCCGCAGTGTCATTGGCGTCAGCCCCAGTACCTGGGGTTAGTGCGACGGCGTCGTTGCCCGCCTCCAGTTGACGTAGGCTTGTGCCGTCACGTCCGCGCTGGGCGAAAGTCATCCCTGCCGGAACCGACTTGGCCGCCAGCGTCACACCATGGTTTGAATACTCCTTGGTGCCGTCGGATTTTACGTAGTTACATTTGCTTGTGATGCGGCTGTCGCCGTAAAAGGAAATATCGGCCGTGACGCTAGGGCTCGGTCTTGGATATGTCGTGGTGTCAGCCTTGGGTGGTGTAAACAACTCGCGCTGGCTACGGGGTGCGCAGCCAAAATTGTTGAAGTTGAAACCAACATCGACGGCATGCGCCGATGAGTTCCAAAGCAATGATGCAAAAGCGGCCGCAAAAAGGCCGAGGCGAGGTAACAGTTCCATAAGCCCTCCCTGGATGGCTAAAATGACAGAATGGTTACAGGCAAGGCCGCGAGCACCATTGGGCACCCCGTACTATGCGTGGGCCTTCCACACACAGATTAACGCATGGCCGGTTCAGAACAAGACCACTGAAGGCTGGCGGTTGGCGCTGAACGCCGTAAGGCGCATGCGATTTTGTAGGGTGCATAAGCGCAGCGTCATGCACCTTCTTCGAAGTTCCGACGGTTGTGTCTTTGGCGCATGACGCCTTCGGCTTATGCGCCCTACGGAAGCCGGCAGGTGTTGTTCACCGGGGAAAAAGCACAAGCGGTGCGCCAAGGCAGCACCCTATGGGCGGCTCGGCAATAGACATAGACAATCGAAACGAACCACATCGCCCCAACGCATCACTCCTCATCCGCCACCACCGGCACATACCCCGCCGGCACATCGCTGCTCAGCATCTCCGGTGCGATCGGCCGGTCGAATTCGAACCGGTAGTCGATCTCCAATCCGCCGCCAAGCTGGCGCATCGCCAACGGCAGGCCTTCGGCGTCGGCCCAGAGTTCCATCGTCGTGCCGCCGGCCTGCAGGCTCCAGCCGTGGGCGGTGCGGCCGTCGATGATGCGGGTGTCGGGCAGCGGTGTGGCTTGGCCTTTGAAATTGCGCACGTCATCCAGCCACGACAGCGCGTCGTCGGCGGCGGGTTTGTTTTTCGGAATGGCTGCGATCACCGCCTGTCGCGGTGCGTGCAGCAGGGTCAGAACGCGTCCGCGCGGGGCATCGACGATCACGCTGAGTTGATCGCCCACATCGGTGCGCGCCACGCCGCGTGCGTCGACGATGCTGTGCGAGGTCTGCAAAGGTTGGCCGCCGTAGCGCTGGGTGATGGTCATCGACAGCGTATTGAAACGCTGGAAGTGCGCCTGTACCGCTGCGAACGCGTCGCCGCCGCCGGAGAGCATCGGCCCGGCGATGATCACCGCGATGGCGAGCACGGCGGTCGCGGTGACCGCCCACCACGCGCGGGCCGGTGCGCGTGCGGGTCTGCGCGCTTGCTGCATCCGCGCCGTCAACTGCGCCTGGGCGCGATGGATCGCTTCGTCCGGCACAACGTCGGTGCTGCGGACGTGCGCTGCGAGTTTTTCTGAGAGTTCGTTTTCGTGGCGGTGAGTCATGGCGTGGTCTCCACGGTGGCGTCGCCCAACTGGGCTTCGAGCCGACGGCGCGCGCGGTGCAGGGTGACGTTGACGTTGTTCTCGGTCATCGACAGCGCCTGTGCGATCTCGCCGATGTCCAGACTCTGCAGGTAGCGCAGGCCGAAGCACTGCGCTTCGCGGCGCGGCAGTTTCGCCAGCGCGTCGCGCAGCCTCTGCGCCTGTTCGCGCGCCAGGCCGGTGTCTTCGGCGGATGGCGCTTCGGTGGGTGCGTGCATCTGCCACAGCGGCAGCAGGCGCCACCAGCGGCGCTGTCGGCGAAGCACATCGATCGCGGCGCGCGCGGCCGATGCACTGAGATAAGCGGGCCAGGATTTCACCGCCTGAGGCTGCGCTTCGATCAGCCGCAGGAACACCTCCTGCTGCACATCTTCGGCCAGCGAGGCGTCGCCGAGTACGCGATACGCGGCCTTGAACACCAGCGGGCCGTACTGGCGCGCCAATGCCTCGGGATCATCGGACGCCGCGAATTCGGTCAACTGGGGGCTCCTGCAAAGCGTAGGCAAGCATGACATCGTGGGGTTTCGCGGGGAGGGTTCACCCCTGATGACGCGCCGGAGCACCGGTTCTTACATCCGGCGATGGCATCGATCCGGGGCATATCGATGTAAGTTCGCGCTTTCCCGTCCGTCATGTGTACTGAATCCCACGAGAAACCACCATGACCAGGACACCACCGAATCGCTCATTGCCACGCTTGGCCTTGCGTCTGCTCTGCGCCGTAGTGCTGATCGCCGCCGCCGTATCGCCAGCCACCGCACGCGTGCCGACCGAGGCCGCACTCGACGCCGAGGTCGCGCGCGCCATGGCCGCGACGCAATCGCGCGGGTTGGCGATCGCGATCATCGACAAGGGCCGTGTGGTGCGCGTGCGCAGCTACGGCGCGCGCAATGCCGCCGAGGCACCGCTGCGCACCGACATCATCATGTACGGTGCGTCTTTGACCAAATCCGCGTTCGCCTATCTGGTGATGCAGCTGGTCGAAGAGGGGCGGTTGGATCTGGACCGCCCGCTCGTCGGATATCTTGACCGTCCGCTGCCGGATTATCCGACCGAAGAGAAATACGCGCCGTGGTCCGATCTCGCCGGCGATGAGCGCTGGCGGTCGATCACCGCGCGCCATGTCCTCACCCACAGCGTCGGCTTCGCCAATTTCGCCTTCGTCGAGCCCGACGGCAAGCTGCGTTTCCATTTCGATCCCGGCGCGCGCTACGCCTATTCGGGCGAAGGCATGATCCTGCTGCAGTTCGTGATCGAACGAGGATTGGGTCTGGATGTCGGCGTCGAAATGCAGCGCCGGGTGTTCGATCGTTTCGGAATGAAAAACACCAGCATGATCTGGCGCCCGGATTTTGCGACCGATCTCGCCGACGGCTGGCGCGCGGACGGCTCGGTGGAACCGCACGACGAACGCAGCAAGGTGCGCGCCGCGGGCTCGATGGATACCACCATCGACGATATCGCCAAATTCGCGGCCGGGTACGTACGCGGCGAAGGCGTGAGTGCGAAAGCACGGGCCGAGCTGACAAAACCGCAATTGCCGATCACGACCGCCTCGCAGTTTCCGTCGCTGCAAGCCGAGTTGCCCATCGATCAGCGCAACAAGAATCTGGCTGCAGGTCTGGGCGTGATTACGTTTCGTGGCCCGCAGGGCGCCGGTTTCATGAAAGGCGGCCACAACGATTCCACCGGCAACACCCTGGTCTGCATCGAACGCGGGCAGCGCTGCGTGGTGATTCTCGCGAACGATGTCCGCGCCGAGCCCGCGTTTCCGCTATTGGTCGAATTCGTGCTCGGCAAGACCGGTGCGCCGTGGCGCTGGGAATATGGCGGGATGACCTTCTGGGACGGCGCGCGCACCGCGAAATGAAAGCCGACGCACGGCACGACGATGGTGGAATCAGCGTGCTGGTGTCTGCGCCGAAAGCTGCGAGATCCACAGGCCTGCGAGCAGCAGCGCCAGTCCGCCGGCGCGCAGCGCCGTCATCGGACGCACCGCGGCATCGAACAGCCCGAAATGATCGATCGCGGCCGAGGTGAAGATCTGCGCCGTCATCACGAACAGGATCGCATTGCCCACACCGAATCGCGGCGCCAGCAGGGTGATGCTGAAGATGTAGAAGCCGACGATCGCGCCGCCGGCAAAATTGATCGGTGCGACCAGCCGCAGCGCCGCGGGCGAAGGCAGGCGTCCGGTGAAAGCGAGGCTGGCCAGACCGGTCGCGAGCAATCCCACGGCGAACAGGATGAATGCGGCGTGCAGCGGCTCGCCGAGGGTTCGTCCCAGCCGGGCGTTCAAGACCGCCATGACCGGGATGAACATGCCGGCCATCGAAGCCCACACGGCATAGCGCAGATACATCATGCGTCGTCTCCAAGCGCTTTGCCGAAAACCGCACGCTGGTAATCGGCCAGCAACGACGGTTCTTCGATCGAGCCGTGGTGGTGCAATTGGCGCCATGCGCCATCGCGGCGCACGAACCAGCGGGTCGTGCGGATGCGCAACGTCAGGCGTGTCGATGGCGTCACGCATTCGCCGCGCTCGCGGCCCGCGAACAGATGCCAATCGTCCCCACCGAGGGTGGTGAAATCGAAGAATTCGACGCGCACATTCGCCGGACCATCGAACAGGCGCGCATAGCCTTCGCGGATCGAAGGCCAGCCGCGGCGGATGCCGCCGATCGGGTTGTTCATGCTCGGCGTATCGCCCGGCATCCAGTTCCGCGACAAGGCATCGATGTCGCCGCGGTTGAACGCGCGATAGAAGGCGATCAGCGCATCGAGTGCGCTGTCGTCGCCGGCGGGCGCTTCGCTGCCGGTGATGATGGTATCGGCGTCGATCATGGTGTCGCGCCCCTGCGGCGTTCGGTGACGGGCATGCCGCCGATCCCCCAGTGGTCGGTATCGATTTCGTCGATGACCACCACCGTGGTCTCCGGATTCTTCGCGAGCACGTCCACCAGCAACCGTGTCGCGCCTGCGATCAATGCAGCCTTCTGTTCGCGGGTCGCGCCATCGCGGGTGATCTTGATATTGACGTAAGGCATGTCGTTTCCCGGCAATGCAGTGGAAAGCGGTTTCGCGGCAACGCGACGTTGGCGACCGTGTCGAACGGGCGCGTCGCGCGTCACCACTTCTCGTTGAAGGGACGCAGATCGACCTCGAAGCTCCATGCCGAGCGATCCTGAAGCGTCAATTGCAGCGCAGTGCTTGCGATCGCCTCGGGAGCGATGAACGCATCGTCGGGGCGATCCCGGAACCGCACGCGCGGTTCCGGGCCGCCGACCGCGCCATCGAGGATCAGCAGCGACACATGGATGCCGGATGGGCCGAGATGGCGCGCCATCGATTCGGTCAACGCGCGCTGCGCCATTTTCGCGGGCGCGAACGCGGCGGTACCGGCGACGCCACGTCGCGACGCGGTGGCGCCGATCACGACGATATTGCCCGCGCCGCGCGATTTCATCGTTGGAATCACCTGGCGTGCGGCGAGGAACAGTCCGAGCGCGTTGACCCGCCAGGCCTGCTCGAAATCGTCTTGGCTGACCTGATCGACCGTGCCCCACACGCCCTTGCCGGCGTTGTAGACCAGCGTGGCGATATCGCCCATGTCTTCTGCGATCAGCGCGAACGTGCGTTCGACCGCTGCGGCGTCGGTCGCTTCGCAGGCGAATGCGCGCGCGTCGGGCAACTGTGCCGCGAGCGCCTCGCAGAACGCGTGGCGCCGCGCTAGCAGTGCGACCGCATGACCGGCATCGGCGAAGGTTCGCGCCAGCGCTTCGCCATTGCCCGGACCGACGCCAACGATGACGCAGACGGGTTTGTTCGTATTCGAGCGCATGGGTCATGCCGTCCAGTCAAAGCTTGCCGAACAGGCGCAGGAACAGCGTCGCCTGCGCGCCGAAGCCGACGACGAATGCGATCGTGCGCAGCAACGGCACGCCGAAGGTGTAGATCAGCGCATGCGCGAGCCTGCTCCAGAAATACAGGGCGGCGGCGATCGCGGTGGCGGCGGTGCCGAGTTCCATCACGTGTACGCCGAGCGCCAACGGCGCGAATACGACCAGGTTCTCGATCGCGTTGCGGTGCGCGTTGGCGAGGCGATACGCCCAGTCGGCGCGCGGGCGGACATCGGGCTGCGGGTTCTTCAGCGCCTTCCACGGGCCCATCTCGCGCAGGCGGTTGAGGATGATCGGCACCCACAGGCAGCCGGTGAGCGCGGCGGCGAGGGCGGTGTAGGTCAGTTCCGGCGAAAGCGTCGTCATCGGGAGGTCCTGGGCATGGGCGCATGGCGCCGGAGATCGGGGTGAAGGAATGCTATGCCCGGGATTCGATTGGATCTATGCTCCAATCGACTCGATTCTTAACCATAACGACTGTGACCCAACGTAACCCTGACCCCTTCGACGATGCCTTGGAAGACCTCCGGGTCTCCGGTGCGGTCCTGTTCCACGAGGCTTATCTCGCGCCCTGGGCCATCGCCGTGCCGGAGGAAGCGAGGCTGCGTGAGTTGCTGATGGTCGGCAATGACGTGCGCATCGTGGTGTTCCACTACGTCCGCGACGACAG
Organism: Lysobacteraceae bacterium; assembly: GCA_040079515.1. Classification (GTDB taxonomy): domain Bacteria; phylum Pseudomonadota; class Gammaproteobacteria; order Xanthomonadales; family Xanthomonadaceae; genus Lysobacter_I. The sequence continues at coordinate 325,639 of JBEBKD010000003.1, read as the reverse complement.
CTTCGACCTGCAGGTCGAAAGCGGTGCGGTGCTGCCGATCCGTACCGGTGAAGTCGTGATCTGCCCCGGTCGTGGTGGCCACCTGTTGTCGCGGGGAAGCGGTGTGGTCTCGGCGCCGTTCGATGCGATCCTGCGCGGCAAGGGTCCGCTACGGGTCGCACCGGGCACGCCCGGTTCCACCGAACTGATCTGCGGTTTCTTCTATGTGCGCGCCGCGCCCTTGAATCCGCTGCTGGCGGCGCTGCCGCCTGCGGTGCGGGTGGCGACCGACGATGCCGCGGCCAGCCCGATCCTGTCCAGCACCGCGACCATGCTGGCGCATGAGATCGGTCGCGGCGCGTTCGGCAGCTACACCGTGGCGCGTCTGCTCGAAGTGTTCTGCGCCGAAGCGATCCGCGCCTACCGGCGCACCGGCGGCATCGAACATCCGGGTTGGTTCAAAGGCCTGGCCGATCCGCGCATCGCCGAAGCGATCCGGCAGATCCATGCAGAACCGGCGCGGGAATGGACGGTGCCGGCGCTGGCGTCGACCGCCGCGCTGTCGGCCTCCCGGTTCGCGGCGCGTTTCCGCGAGACCACCGGGCAGAGCGTGATGGCGTACGTTGCTGCGTGGCGCGCCAATCTCGCCTGCCGGATGCTGCGCGAAACCGATCTGCAGCTGGGCGAAATCGCCGACCGCATCGGCTACGAGAGCCTCCCCGCCTTCAGTCGCGCGTTCAAGGCGCAGCTCGGACAGTCGCCCACGGCCTGGCGCAATGACGACGTCGGCGAACGACAGCGGCTGCCGCTGTGAGCCTGCTTTTGAGAAGATGACGACGTCGTTCCATGTCCGCCTGCCCGATCCGTGGCGGGTATTCCAGGAGAACCCCGCATGTTCGGTGTCCGCTACGTCAAATCCTCGCCCAGCCATTACCTGATGCAGTTCCAGAACGGCAAGGTCGTGCGCGAGGGCACGGGTCTGGCGTTCTTCTATTTCGCGCCGAAGTCCACGCTGGTCAGCGTGCCGCTGAATGCGGTCGACATTCCTTTCATGTTCGAGGAGACCACCCGCGATTTCCAGGCGGTGACGCTGCAGGGGCAGGTGGGTTATCGCATCGTGCAGCCGAAGACGCTGGCCGAACAGCAGAACTTCGTGCTGCTGCCGAATGGCGCCTACGCATCGGAAGACCCGGAGCGGCTGCCGATCCGGGTGTTGAACGCGGTGAAGGCGCAGTTCCGCGCGCTGCTGCAGGAAGCGGATCTGCGCGAAGTGCTGCACGGCACCGAGCAGTTGTCGAAGACCGCGCGTCAGGGTCTGAGTGCCGCGCCGAGCCTGATCGCGCTGGGCATCGAAATCGTCGATCTTGCCCTGCTCGCGGCGAAGCCCACGCCGGAAACGTCGCGCGCACTGGAAGCGCCGATGCGCGAGGAAATCCTCAAGCAGGCCGACGACGCGACCTACGCGCGACGCAACGCAGCGATCGCGCAGGAACAGATGATCAAGGAAAGCGAGCTGCGCAGCGAGCTGGTGATCGAGCAGAAGAAGCGTCAGGTACGCGAGACCGAAGTCGAGTCCGAGCGCGTCATTCTGGAGAAGCGTCAGGAAATCCAGACCCAGGAACTGGCCGGCAACGTGCGGCTTGAAAAACAGAATGCCGAACTGGTGCAACTGCAGGCCGAAAACCGCAAGCGCGAAGCCGAAGTCCATGCGTACGCGGTGCAGACGCTGGTGGAAGCGATGCAGAGTCTCGATCCGCGCGCGCAGCAGGCGCTGCTGCTGGGACAGGCCAGCCCGGAAACCCTGCTGGCGCTCGGCTTCCAGAACATCGCCGACAACGCCGCGAAGATCGGCGAGTTCAATTTCTCGCCGGATCTGCTGCGACAGCTCGCCGGCAAATCGAAATGACAACGAGCCACGACCAGGATCGAAAAATCATCCTGGTCACCCGGCGCACGCGCCTGCAGGAGTTGGTGGCCCGCTACAACACCGTCGAGCAGGCGCGCTTCCAGGCCGAACATCTGGGCATGGATTTCGAGGATTTCCTGCTCGAAGACCGCGTCTATCGTGCGGCGATCTCGAGCGTGGAGCAGTCGCTGCGCAAGCACGGTCGCGTGCAGCCGCTGGATCGCGGCTTCCTGCCGAATTTCCTGTTTCCGCCGGACTGCACGGTGGTGGTGCTGGGCCAGGACGGTCTGGTCGCGAACACGCTGAAATATCTCGGCGAACAGTCGGTGATCGCGATCAATCCCGACCCACGGCGCTTCGACGGCGTGCTGCTGCCGTTCAAGCCGGAAGAACTGCCGACACTTCTGCCTGACATCTGGCGCGGCCGTCGCGCGATCCGCGAGATCACGATGGCGCGCGCGCGACTGACCGACGGACAGGAGCTGTTGGCGGTGAACGACTTCTTCATCGGTGCGCGCAGTCATATCTCCGCGCGCTACGAACTGCAGCTCGGCGATCGCGCGGAGCGGCAATCGTCGAGCGGCGTGATCGTGTCCACAGGTCTCGGTTCGACGGGCTGGTTGCGCAGCGTACTCACCGGGGCGACCGCGATGTCCGGCGGCAAACCATCGAAGCGCGCGCAGTCCTTGCGCAAGGACGGTTTCGCATGGGACGCACGGCAACTCGTGTTCAGCGTGCGCGAACCGTTTCCGAGCCGCTGGAGCCAGGCCGAACTGGTGTTCGGCGACATCGACGCATCCACGCCGCTGCGCATCCGTTCGCTGATGCCCGATGGCGGCGTGATCTTCAGCGACGGCATCGAAGCCGACGGCCTGGACTTCCGCTCCGGCATGGAAGCGGTGATCGATCTGGCCGACAAGCGTGGGCGGTTGTTGCAGTAGCCCGCGGTGAGAATCTTGCAGGCGACTCAATGGCGAGAGATCCGATCGTTGAATGAGGCCAGAGTCTGTTCAAACCCTCGCAGAGTCTGTTTGCTGTCTCCACATCCATCGTCTGGGCCGCAGCGGTCCATCGCGACGCGATGCTCCGCGTCGAGCCGCAGAACGCGGGCAGCCGGCGATGATCTGGATTCCCGGCAGTGCGCGGATATAAAGTGCCGCACCCGCGAATGACAATGTGACGAATGGCTTCGTTTTCACTGACCGATGCACTCAAACCCGACGTTTTTTTCGGGGAATTCGACAAGCGGTCGCTGGCGCGCGCCAACGACTATCTTCGTCGGGTATCGGCGATTCAGTATCAGGACGATGGAGATGCCGTCACCCTCAGCGCGCAAGTGAAGGGCAGCGCGACGAAGCCCTACATCACGTCGGTCACCATCATGCAGATCTATCGTGGTCTTTACGATTTCGGTTTCGATTGCAGTTGTCCCGTCGCCTGGGCCTGCAAACATGCTGCGGCGTTGTTGATCGTGGCATCGCAACAGGCAACACCTTCGGGCGATACGGCCACGCCGCGTGTCGTCGCGCCTCCGCTTCCGGGGTGGAAAGCTTGGGTCAATACGCTGGGGTCCGCGCACCGCTTGCCGGCGACCGCCGCTGACCAGAGCGCCGAACAGGAGCGGCAGATCGCGGTGATCTTCGACGTGATCGAAACGCATTCGCCTGCACAGTTGGTCGCAAGAATGGTCTGGGTGCAGAAGACGCGCCAGGGACGCTGGGGCAAGGTCGAGTCGATCAGTCTCGATGGGCTCGACAACGATCTGGACGCAGGACGACTGGATGGAATCTGGCATGACCGCTTGGCCCGCCTGCAGATCCGGCCTTCGGCCTGGCACACCAGGCAAAAGGACATGCGTCTCCTGAAAGGCCCGAACGCCGAGGCGTTGCTCGATGAGCTGCTGCACGCAGGCATCCCGTGTTTCTGGCAGAAGCCTGCGGCAGGTCTGGTGCAACCCGGTCCCGGCCGCGCGCTGCAGTGGCATTGGCACCTGGACGAACAGGGCGCGCAGCACCTGCGTCCGGATGCGGGTCTGCTGCTGCAGGTCGACGGAGACTGGATGCTCGATCTTGAGACGCTCACGTTGCAGCGGGTCACCGGCGTGGGCGATCCCGCGCTGAACCACGCCTTGTTGCGCATGCCGCCGTTGCTCCCCGAGCATTCGCGGGATTTCGTCGAGGACGCGCGCACGCATCCTGTCCTCCGCGCACTGCCACTACCCAAGGCCATCGCGGTCGCTGCGCCGCTCGACGTCGTGCCCACGCCTGTCGTCACATTGTTGCAGGTACCGCTCAGCCGCAGCCAATGGGCACGCGATCCCCACAAGCATCTGCCTTGCCTCCGGTTGGAATACGACTACGCGGGCCACCGTCTCCCCGGGCCGCCGTCGACGCAGGATCTGCGTCGTATCCAGGACGGGACGCTGCAACTGATCCGACGCAATCGCGAGCACGAGCGGGCCGCCGAAACCCTGCTGTCCAAGGCCGATTTCCGCGCGATCAGCACGCACTACGGCCTTCAATACCGGATTGCGGATGCCGAGGCGATGCGCCACTACGTGGCCGGCAGCCTCGGCAATCCGTTGTACGACCCGGCCGTGTTGTTGCAGAAAGCCGTCGCGTTGTCCCAACGTGGCTTCCGGGTCGAGACCGACCCCAGTTTCCCGCTCGCCTTGGGGGGCACGCCGGATGGCTGGTATGCGAATGTCAGTAACAGCCCATCGGGCGAAGCATGGTTCGAAGCGGAGTTGGGTATCGAACTGGATGGCGAGCGCATCTCGCTGCTGCCGATCCTGCAGCGCGCATTGGAAGATCGCAGCCTGAATCTGCTCAGTCCTGCGCCCGGGGAACCCGAGGATGCCGCCTGGTACGTGACGCTGCCCGATGCGCGGATGGTCGCGCTGCCGCTGGTCAAGCTGCGCGCATTGGCCGCTCCGCTTCTGCAATGGTTGACTGGCGGCGAACGGACCTTGCGTCTGCCGCGCGCCGCAGCGGGCATCCTCGACGACCTGAGTCATGTCGTGCAGCTGGAGCTGCGCGGCAAGACCGCCGCCGCGCTGCGCAATCTCGCGGCGGAATTGCGTCAGACAGGCGGCCGTCGTCCCGTGGCGGTGCCTCGCACGCTCAAGGCGGACCTGCGCCCTTATCAGCGCGATGGTCTGACCTGGCTCGATTTCCTGGGCAGAACCGGCCTGGGTGGCGTCCTCGCCGACGACATGGGCCTGGGCAAAACCGTCCAGGTCCTCGCCCATCTGCTCAAAGAGCGGGAGGCCGGACGACTCGACTTGCCAGCGCTGGTGGTCTGTCCGACGTCGGTGGTCGGCAACTGGCATGAACAGGCGGCGCGCTTCGCGCCCGTACTGCGCGTACGCATCATCCACGGCAGCGCGCGCCACGACGAATACGACGCGCTCGATACCTGCGACCTGGCCATCACCACGTATGCCTTGTTGCCGCGCGATCGAGAGACCCTGCTGAAACAACGCTTCTCGCTGGCGATCTTCGACGAAGCGCAGGCACTCAAGAACGCCGGCAGCCAAGCGGCGCAGGTCGCGCGCGCGCTTCCGGCGCGACGCAAGATCGCGGTCACCGGCACGCCGCTGGAGAATCATCTGGGCGAGCTGTGGTCGCAGTTCGAATGCGTGCTGCCCGGCCTGCTCGGCGACAGCAAATCATTCACCCGTCATTTCCGTACGCCGATCGAAAAGCACAACGACGACGACAGTCAACGTCGACTCAATCGCCGTATCGCCTCGTTCGTGCTGCGGCGCACGAAAGCGCAAGTCGCCCAGGATCTGCCGCCGAAGACCGAGATCGTGCAGACGCTGGAACTCGGCGGCAAACAGCGCGCGCTGTACGAAACCCTGCGACTGAGCATGCACGAGAAGGTGAGGGAAGCGGTCAAGAGGCGCGGCATGGCGCAATCGAGCATCGTCATTCTCGACGCCCTGCTCAAACTGCGCCAGGCCTGCTGCGATCCACGGCTGGTCAAGATCGATGCCGCGCGCAAGATCAAGGAATCGGCGAAACTCGATGCGCTGTTGTCGATGCTCGACAATCTGTTGAGCGAAGGCCGACGCGTCCTGTTGTTCTCGCAGTTCACCAGCATGCTGGACCTGATCGAAATCGCTCTGCGTGAACGCGGCATCTCTTGGCTGCGACTGGACGGCAGCAGCCGCAATCGCACGCAACTGGTCGAACGGTTCCAGTCCGGAGAGGCGCCGCTGTTCCTGATCAGCCTGAAAGCCGGCGGCGTCGGCCTGAACCTGACCGCAGCGGACACGGTGATCCACTACGACCCGTGGTGGAACCCGGCCACCGAAGCGCAGGCCACCGACCGCACCCACCGGATCGGACAAACGCAGCCGGTCTTCGTCTACAAGCTAATCTGCACCGGCACGGTCGAAGAAAAGATCCAGGCCCTGCAGCAACGCAAGGGCGACCTGGCCCGCGCCGTACTGGAAGGCGGCAGCCGCACGAGCCTGAAGTTCGACGAAGCGGATATCGAGAGTTTGTTTGCGCCGATGTGATGGCAATGTCGCCATCGTCAGCGGCATTCACCGCTTCCGCTCCCTGAAACACCCGCATTCAACGCTTGTTTCACCCGACGACCATGCAAAGGGAATGAAGCAAGCTGCTTGGTCGTGTGCTTCTTGGCATCTGCTTTTGCTCGGCAGGTTCACTGATGCTCTTGCCCCGGCGACGAGCCAGCGAACGAACGGCCACAAGGGAACCTCGACATGTTCCGTACCGTAGGGGCTAGTCAAGACCATATTTCCTTCGCAGCACGCAGACCCGAAAGATATGCCCCGTGCGCTGTGCTGAAGTATCGTTGTTCCGTGGCTTCGCCAGCGAAGTACAGGAGCTTGTCGAGTGGACGTGCCAGCGCACGACGCATCGCGGGTGTCGTGCCGACTGGATGGAACGAATAAGAACCGAGCGCGTAAGGATCCGACGCCCAACGTGTGATCTGGACGTCGACCGGTGTCGGGATCGACGGCCCATACATCGTTCGCAGTGTGCGCATTGCGTCTTCGGCGATACGCTCGTCCGACCAGGTCTCGATTTCTCGCCCACGGTCGGCGGCGTTGAAACCGAGCAGGATCGGCACCTTGAGCGTGCGCATGAAGCTAACCCATTCCGTCCACTCGCCGGGCCTTTCCGGAATGTATTCGATCCAGTCGACATCTGCCGGCCAGAAGGCTTCGGCAAAGCGCAGGTAACACTTGTTCAACACGCCCATGCCCAAGTCGGCGATCGCCGCGCGTTTGTCGTCCGGTAATTCCGGTGTGAAACGCACGTGCCCGGCCTTGAGTACGCCGAGCGGCAGCGTGATCAGCGCCCGTTTGGCGAGATAGTTCTCGTCGCCGTGTTCACCTCGCACGGAAATCCGGACCGGCGATGACTGCCAGTCGATCTCCCGCACCACCCGTTCGGTCGCGACGTGCAGATCGCGCGCCAGATGCGCAACAAGTGTGCGGTAGCCGTCGACGAAAACCGCATCGTCACCGCCGAAAGCATCCGAATTGTCGTACTCGTGCGCGGACAGCTCGTGCGCTGCGCCTGCGTATTCCTGTTCGATCGCGCCACTAAGCAGGAAGGCCTGCAGTCGGCGCGTATCGTCGGATGCGTCGGCATCAAGCAGCGCGTCGGCGACCTGTTGCACGGACCGGTCCGGTTCTACCGTCTGGGCCCGTTCGAGCGCGCGGAACAGATCCGCCCGCAATCCTTCCAACTCCACCTCACGTTGCCCAGACAGGTGTCCGCCGTCGGTGTCATGGATGAGGCTGCGATCATGGGATGTCGAAACGCGTTTTGCGCCGATCCTATCGGCGAGTGCGGCCAACGGGTTGCCGCGCGTGCCATGGATCCAGGATGCGCCCAGATCCAGCGGCGCGTCAGTCCAATGTGTACTGGTCCAGATTCGACCGCCGATCCGATCGCGAGCTTCAAGCAACATCACATCGCTGCCTTGAGCGCGAAGGCGCTGGGCAGCAGCAAGGCCCGCCAAGCCCGCGCCGATTACGACGACATCATGCGAACGAACAGCCTCACCAAGTCGAATCGATGCGGCGGTCGTTTCCGCATCGACGATACCAGCGGCCACGCCTGCCCCCGCCAGTTTCAGAAAATCGCGTCGTTTCATACACGGCCCCCAAACAAACATGATGCCAGGCACTATGTCGGCGAAGTTTCGGAAATCTGGGCCCACCAGGACTCGAACCTGGAACCAAAGGATTCACGTTGCCCAAGACTTTCGCCTTGGCGTGGACTATCTCATCACCCTCAGCGGTGCTGGTCGGGTGCGGGATGCTCAAGCCTGTCATTAAGGGCGCTCTAGCCCTCAGGTAGTCTCTGCACCTTCCGGCGGTGTACCGCCGGCTCGGCTCAGGATTGCCGCCGGCCGAGCCGCTGCGGTTCCCCTGAATTCTTCCCGTTTTCGTCTGGCGATTACGCGCCAGCGTCACCTTTTGATGAGTCCTCTGCTCTAACCATTGAGCTATAGGCCCGTGGACGGAATATTAGCAAGCACAGCGATCAGCCGGGGCCATAATAGATTATTCTTTTTATATGAATCTGTTGGCGCGCTGCTCCTCATGCAATGCCCCGCTCAGCGGAAGGCAAAAGCGCTTCTGTTCGCGCCGTTGCAAGAATGCGGACACGAATCATCGCCATCAGAGCTATGCGCAGCAACAACTGCGCGGCTGGGTGAGGAAGCGGGTGCTTTTGGCAGAAGCGGGCGCCAAGTGCAGCCGGTGCGGCTACAGCAAGAACTTGGCGGCACTGGTGTGGCATCACCTCGATCCTGCGGACAAGAATTTTGCGTTGGATATCCGTTCGCTATCGAATCGAAGCGAGGCGGAAATCCGGCAAGAGGTCAAGAAGTGCATTGTTCTCTGCGCGAACTGTCACGCGGAAACGCATCATCCTCGCTTCGAGGTGCCGTGAAGCAAAGAAGATGGTTGTTGCTTCTGGTTTTGGCCTTTTGTGTCGCACAAAGGATCTTGGCAGTGCTTGAAAAGGCAGGTCTGGTTCCACGAAAAAGCCCGCCATGCGGCGGGCTTTTTCTGCGCTGGAACGACGGGGCGACTTACTCGATATCGAGGAAGCTCCGCAGCTGTTCCGAACGGCTGGGGTGACGCAGCTTGCGCAGGGCCTTGGCTTCGATCTGACGGATGCGCTCGCGGGTGACGTCGAACTGTTTGCCGACTTCCTCCAGCGTGTGATCCGTGTTCATGTCGATGCCGAAGCGCATGCGCAGTACCTTCGCTTCCCTCGGCGTGAGGCCGGCGAGCACGTCGCGCACGGTTTCCGACAGATTGATGTTGACCGTGTTCTCGATCGGGGACTCGACATTGGTGTCTTCGATGAAATCGCCGAGGTGCGAGTCTTCGTCGTCGCCGATCGGCGTTTCCATCGAGATCGGTTCCTTGGCGATCTTCAGGACTTTCCGGATCTTGTCTTCCGGCATGTCCATTTCCTTCGCCAGCTCTTCCGGCGTCGCTTCGCGGCCGTACTGCTGCAGCATCTGTCGCGAGATACGGTTTAGCTTGTTGATCGTTTCGATCATGTGCACCGGGATGCGGATGGTGCGGGCCTGATCGGCGATCGAGCGGGTGATGGCCTGGCGGATCCACCACGTCGCGTAGGTCGAGAACTTGTAGCCGCGGCGGTATTCGAACTTGTCCACGGCCTTCATCAGGCCGATGTTGCCTTCCTGGATGAGATCGAGGAACTGCAGGCCGCGGTTGGTGTATTTCTTGGCGATCGAGATGACGAGGCGCAGGTTGGCCTCGACCATTTCCTTCTTCGCCTTGCGCGCCTTGGCTTCGCCGTAGGCCATCGCGCGGCTGATGTCCTTGATGTCGACGAGGTTGAGGTACAGCGCCTGCTCGATGGCGATGGTCGCTTCCTGCTCGGCGATGACCTGTTCCTTCACGTCGCGCAGGCCGGAGGACCACTTCTGCTTGCGCTTGAGCATCTCGTCGACCCAGCCCACATTGGTCTGGTTGCCTTCCCACGCGCGGATGAAATCCTTGCGTGGCATGCGCGCGATGCGGGTGGAGAGATCGAGGATGCGACGCTCGTGTTCCTTGATCTGACCCAGCACTTCGCGCAGCTTGCGGACCAGGGTGTCGGTCAGCGGCAGCGGCAGCTTGAGGGTCATGAACTGTTCGGCCATTTCCTCGCGCAGCTTGGCGACGGCCTTGTTGGCCGGGCCCTGCTTGGCGTAGGCCTTCTGGAACTTCACGTAGCTGGCGCCGAGGCCTTCCATGCGGCGCGCGACTTCGGCGGGATCCGGCCCGGTCGGACCGGCTTCGGCTTCCGCGTCTTCCGCGACTTCCTCATCCTCGGCGGCTTCGAGCGCGTCCACGGCGATTTCGGCGACCGGAATCTCTTCGACCGGTTCCTCGATGTCGTTGAAGCCGACCACGATATCGGCGAGACGCTTCTTGCCGGCCTTGTGCAGGTCGTATTCTTCGAGCAGCAGCTGCACCGACCACGGGAAGCTGGCCAGCGCGGACATCATCTGCACGAGGCCTTCTTCGATCCGTTTGGCGATGGCGATTTCGCCTTCGCGGGTCAGCAGTTCGACCGTGCCCATTTCGCGCATGTACATGCGCACCGGGTCGGTGGTGCGGCCGCCTTCGCCGTCGAGCGCGGTCAGCGTCGCCGCAGCTTCTTCTGCGGCGGTATCGTCGACTTCGCGGTTGCCGGTCGTGCCTTCGGCGAGCAGCAGGGTATCGACATCGGGCGCGACTTCGTGCACCTCGATGCCCATGCCGTTGATCATGCCGATGATGTCTTCGATCTGCTCGGGATCGACAAGGTCGTCGGGCAGGTGGTCGTTGACCTCGGCATAGGTCAAATAGCCCTGCTCCAGGCCCTTGCTGATCAGTTGCTTGATGTCGGACTGCGGAGCCTGACGTTCGTTGGCCATGGGCGCCACCGTGGGAAAGTGAACCCGTAATTATAACAGCCCCGGGGTGGGGGCTGGGCGCCGGAGTGGGCGGAAACGGCGCTTGAAGTGATTCGGTAGCATTCGGTCGGTACAACGCACGACCGGGGGAAAGGAGGCTGTGCCCGGACGATGTGGTGCGTCGCAGGGACGCATTCAAGCCTGGTCCGGCCGCCCGATCGAGGGGTTCAGGCCCGAAGCAGGAAGCTCACCGGACCGTCGTTGACCAGGCTGACCACCATATGCGCACCGAATTGTCCGGTTTCGACGGCATTTCCGTGATTTTCTCGACAATAAGCGACCAGATTCGCGAAGATAGGCTCGGCATCGGCGGGCGCCGCGGCGGCACTGAAGCTCGGACGAAGCCCGGATGAGGTGTCGGCGGCGAGGGTGAACTGGCTGATCAGAAGCAGGCTGCCGCCCGTATCGGCGAGAGACAGGTTCATCTTGCCGAGGTCATCGGAAAACACCCGATAGCGGAGCAGGCGGTCGCCGAGCTTGGCGACCTGTGCCGGTCCGTCGCCGGGCTCCACCCCGACCAGCGCCAGCAGGCCGGGGCCGATGGCGCCGACGGTGTCGCCGTTGACCACGACCTTGGCTTCGGTGACGCGTTGGATCAGGGCGAGCATGGATTCGGGCTGCGTTGGCGGGCGAAGCGGCGTGGCAGCATCCCCGGGATGGGCGTCGTGATGCAAGTCGTCGCTGTCGAGGAATGACATCTTCCACTCCGTGTCCCGTGGGTTGCCCAAGTAGACTCGTCGGATGTCCGAAGTGTTCGCCCGTCTGCTGTACCTGTTCGTCAGCGCGCTCGCCCGCCTGCCGTGGCGATGGCTCGGTGCGTTCGGTGACGGAATCGCCTGGCTGTGGTGGCGCAGCGGCGGCCGCGAAAGCCGTGTGACCGGGCGCAATCTCGAACTGGCTTGTCCCGAGTTGCTGCCCGGGCAGCGCGAGACGTTGCAGCGCGAGATCCTGCGGACCACCGCGCGTCAGGCGTTCGAAACGTTGCGGCTGTGGACCCGGCCGCATGCCGAGAATCTCCGGCTGATCCGCGAAACCCATGGCGTCGATCTGTTCGATGCCGCGATCGCGTCGGGCAAGGGCGTGATCGTCGCGGCGCCGCATTACGGCAACTGGGAATTATTGAACCAGTGGCTGGCCGCGCACACACCACTGGCGATCCTGTACCGGCCACCGGAATCCAGGCTGGGCGAAGCCTTCCTGCGCCAGGTACGGAGCAACGAGACCGGCCGTGTCACCCAGATCCGCGCCGAAGCCGCCGGCATCCGCCAGTTGTTCAAGCGGCTGCGCGACGGCGGCGTGGTCGGCATCCTGCCCGACCAGCAACCGAAAAGTGGCGATGGCGAGTTCGCGCCGTTCTTCGGCAAGCCCGCGTATACGATGACCCTGCTGCCGCGGTTGGCCGAGCGCAGCGGCGCGACGGTGTTGTTCGCCTATTGCGAGCGGATCGGCGAGCTGGCGTTCGCGTTGCGGATCGAACCTGCGCCCGCCGGGATCGCGTCGAGCGACACGGTCATCGCGACCGCAGCGCTCAACGCGGCGGTGGAGCGTATCGCCCGTCGTGCACCGGCACAGTATCAATGGACCTACAAGCGATACACGCTGCAACCGTCGTTGAATCCTTACTACAACCCCTACCGCGATCTCGAAGGCCGCGCATGACGCCACAGAGCGAACCCACGCCACATCCGATCGATCCCGCGACAGCCGGCAACATCGCGATCGAACCGTCCTTCGACACGATCGGAAGCGCCGTTCCCGGCTGGTCCGGTCCCAGCGACTGGCAGCGCCTGCCACGACGTGCCTATCGTGTATTCCTGTATGTGGCCGTGTTCGTCGCGCTGCCGCCGACGCTGTTCATCACCGGCTCGCTCTACGCCAATCGATTCCAGCACGACTGGACGTGGCTGGCGATGGCTGGTCTGTGGGTCGCGTCGATCTCGCTGGTGCTCTGGGTGGCGCACAAACGCTACCGCCATACCTATTGGAAACTGGATGCGGACGGCTTCTCGGTGCGCCGCGGACGACTATGGCAGTGGGAAACCCGGGTACCAACCTCGCGCGTGCAACATCTGGACATCAAACGCGGGCCGTTGGAACGTGCGCATCATCTTGCCACGCTGGTGCTGCATACCGCGGGTACGCGACTGAACGCAGTCAGCATCTCGGGATTGGAAGACGAGGACGCCGAGCGTCTGCGCAACTACTTCAGCCGCCAGATTGATCGCCAGGAAGACGATGACCACACCAACGCCTGAAGTGCTCGCTGCGCACGGGACCGCCGCAGCATCCGAGCGGCGGTTGCATCCGATGTCGTGGCTGTTCGTGTTGATCCAGCAGCTCCGGCAATTCATCGTGCCGATTCTGGTGGTGTTCCTGTTCGAGCGCGGAGATCGCAACGATCTCTGGGGACTGGTGACGATCTGCATCCTCGGCGCGGTCTCGCTCTGGCAGTACTACAGTTACCGCTACAGCATCGGCGAGGACAGCCTGCAGATCCGCAGCGGTCTGTTCGAACGCAGTCTGCGCCAGATCCCGTTCGCGAGGATCCACAACGTCGGCCTGCATCAGACGCTGCTGCACCGCATTTTCGGCGTGGCCGAAGTGCGGCTTGAATCGGCCGGCGGCATCAAGCCGGAAGCGGACATGCGGGTATTGAAGCTTGAGGACGCCCTGGCGCTGGAAGCGCTGGTGCGCCGCCGGAGCGGTGCAGGCACGGCGGCAGGCGCGCCTGCATCGTCTGCAGCGGCGGACGCGGGCGATGTGCTGCACACGCTGTCGTTCTCCGAGATCGTCCGGGCGGGACTCATCTCCAACCGCGGCATGCTTGTGATCGGCGGCGCTTTCGCGGCGCTTTCGCAGTTCAGCCCCGACCTGATCGAAAAGGTACTCAGAGTGTTGGCTTACGGCATGTTCGGTGTCGTCGAAAGCTACGGTCGCGGCCATGAAGCGGTCGCGGTAGTGGCCATGATCGTCGGATTCGTCGTGTCGATCCGGCTGTTCTCGGTGGTGATCGCGGTTCTGCAATACAGCGGCTTCCGTCTGGAGGAGCACGGCCGTCGCTTGACGCTCGAACGCGGCCTGTTCACCCGTATGCGCACCAGCACGCCGCGCCGACGCATCCAGTCGTGGGCTCTGCGCGAGGGCATGCTGCACCGGCTGTTCCACCGGCGCACGCTGGAAGTGAGCACGGCGGTGCTGGACAACGGTTCGCACGGGCAGCCGCGTTCGCTGCGCGAAATCGCGCCGGTCGCAACGCCCGAGCGCTGCGACGAACTGATCCGCCAGCTCGCGCCGCGGATCCGTTGGCCGATCGTCGAATGGCGGCCGTTGCATCGGTTGACCGGCTGGCGGCTGTTCGTCCCCCGGCTGCTCATCACCACCATCGTGGCTGTGCTGGGCTGGTACAAGTTCGGTGTGCTCGGCGCGACGCTGGTGGCGCTGTGGGTGCCTTGGGCTGCGTACATCTCGTGGCAGGACGCGCGTCATGCTGGCTACGCGATCGACGACGCCCTGATCGCGATCCGCAACGGGTGGTGGAATCGCAAATGGCGTTTCGCCGAGATCGACAAACTGCAGGCGATCCGTATCGGGCAATCGCCGCTCGAACGCAGCCTCGGTATGGCCTCGCTGCTGCTGGACACTGCGGGCGGCAATGCGATGGCCGAACCGTTGCGGCTGCGTTTTCTGCCAGCCGCCGATGCGCACGCGCTGCACGCCCGTCTCGGCCGCGAAATCGCGCGCAGTACGCTGCGCTGGTGATACCGTTTTGTAGCAGCGACGGAAGTCGCGACAGGCTACGGAGAGACTATCCGCAATCCGTCGCTTCTACAAAACGGAAAGCAATCAGCGCAGTCCCCAATAACCCAGATCGGCACGGATCTGCAGCGCACGCAAACGTCCGCCAAGCGGCTTCCCGCACAGCTTGCCGAGTTTTCCGGCGATCAGATCGTCGGTGGCCGCGAGCACGCGTTCGGACGAGCGGCCATCGCGGTACGGATGGATCGCATCGGCATAGTCGGCCAGCGCCTTACGCAGCGCGGAGGTGGGCGCGAATGCCTGCACCAGCATCGCCGGCAGCTTCGAGGCGTCGTCGAAATCGAGCATGTGCGGCTTGGGCGCGCGATTGCGGAAGGTCACCACCGGTTTGTGCTGCACGACGAACTCCGAGACTACCGATGTCGTATCCGCCAGCAGCACGTCGGCGGCGCGCTGCGCGGCCATCAGCTGCTCGGTCTCGACGAAAGCCGCGTTCGGCCCGACAAGGCCGCGGTAGCGATCGAACAGCCCCGGCGCGCATTTCGGGTGCAGGGTCAGCAGCCAGTAGCGGTCGCCGCGCGCGACCTCGACGGCGATGGCGTCGAACAGATGCGGCGCGGCGCTCAGGCGTTCGGTGAATGTGGACGCGAACAGCACGGTCGGTCGGCCGTTCGCCGGTGCGCGCAACGCGGCCGACGCGCCACCGTCGTCGCGGAACAGCGGGTCGAGCTTCGGCCAGCCGGTTTCCACCACCGCGAAATGCGGGTGCTGCGCGGCCAGCTCACAGAAAGGCGCAGTGGTGGCCGGGCCCTGGGTGCAGTAGAGATCGAACAGGCCGCGCACCCGGAAGTGTCCGCGTGCATCCCCGCGCTTTTCGACGTTGAAGCCGTGGAACAGCTGGACTTTCGGGCCGGTCAGGAAGGTCGGCACCCAGTTCGCGGCCGAGAACACGGCTCGCGGCCGCAGTTCCACCGCCTCGCGCAGGCCCACGTTGCGCACCGGCGCGTTCAGGTGCGCGCCGGCGGCGCCATCCACGAACCAGGCGTGCACGCCGTGACCCGACGCTTGCAGCGCATCCGCCAACGGCTGCAGGATGGGCAGCGCGTAGCGCTCGGTCGCGAACAACAGGTACTCCGCCATCAATACGTCCTCACCTGCTTCGGCCCGGTCGATTTCGGTTTGCCCGATCTCTGCCTGCATTATCACGTTCAACGAGGCCGACCGCATCGGCGACTGTCTCGCCTCGCTGGCGTTCTGCGATGAGATCGTGGTCGTTGATTCCGGATCGACCGACGACACCCGTGCGATCGCCGAAGCGGCCGGTGCGCGGGTGCTGGTCCGGCCGTTCGACGGCTTCCGCAGCCAGAAGCAGTTCGCGGTCGATCAGGCGAGCCACGACTGGGTGCTGTGCCTCGATGCCGACGAGCGCGTGAGTTCCGGATTGAAGACCTCGATCCTCGCCACGCGCGACGCCGGCTTCGTCGATGCCGCCGGTTATCGTTTCGCGCGACTGTCGGAGTACTTCGGCAAGTTCCTGCGCCGCGGCAATGCCTATCCCGACCGCGTGTTGCGGCTGTTCGACCGCCGTCGCGGCGGCTGGCGCGGCGACCGCGAGATCCACGAGGCCGCGAGCGTCGACGGCGCGGCGCGCACCCTGGCCGGCGATCTGATCCACTACCCCTATCGCTCGCTGATGCAGCAATTGAGCAAGACCGAGCGCTACGCGCGGATGATGGCCGAATACGAATTCTCGCGCGGCAAGCGCGCCTCGCTGGCCAAACTGATCCTGTCGCCGGCGTGGCGGTTCTGGCGCGGCTACGTGTTCCGGCTCGGTTTTCTGGACGGCTGGCATGGACTGGTCTATGCCTATGTCCGCGCCAACTACGTGCGTCAGAAGACGATCATGCTGTGGTTGCTGCAGGAAGGCCGCCCGGTCGACACGCCGGAGCGCTGAGCGGTCACTGCCCGAGAGTTTCGATGGCCGCTCGCGTTCCTGAGGCCGATCCCGGAAAATGGCGACCCGGCGGGGGGCCGAGAACATGGCATCCTGTTCGGCATCAGGCATGTCACCCCGATCCACTCTCAAGGTTCCCGTCCGCATGGCTCGTACCCTCGTCACCGGCGGCGCCGGTTTTCTCGGTTCGCATCTCTGCGACCGCCTGCTCGACGACGGTCACGACGTGATCTGCGCCGACAATTTCTTCACCGGCAGCAAGCGCAACATCGCGCATCGCCTGAGCCATCCGTACTTCGAGCTGATGCGCCACGACGTGACCTTTCCGCTGTACGTCGAAGTCGACCGCATCTTCAATCTGGCCTGCCCGGCCTCGCCGGTGCACTACCAGCACGATCCGGTGCAGACCACCAAGACCAGCGTCCATGGCGCGATCAACATGCTCGGCCTGGCCAAGCGACTGAAAGCGCGGATCCTGCAGGCCTCGACCAGCGAGGTCTACGGCGACCCGGAAGTGCATCCGCAGACCGAAGGCTACTGGGGCCGGGTCAATCCGATCGGCATCCGCAGCTGCTACGACGAGGGCAAGCGCTGCGCGGAAACGCTGTTCTTCGACTACCACCGCCAGCATGCGCTCGACATCAAGGTCGTGCGCATCTTCAACACCTACGGCCCGCGGATGCATCCCAACGACGGCCGCGTGGTCAGCAACTTCATCGTCCAGGCGCTGCGCGGCGAAGACATCACCATCTACGGCGACGGCACCCAGACCCGCAGCTTCTGCTATGTCGACGATCTGATCGAAGCCTTCGTGCGGATGATGGGCACCGAGGCCGGCTTCACCGGGCCGATCAATATCGGCAATCCCGGCGAGTTCACCATGGTCGAACTCGCCGAAAAAGTGCTGGCTCTGGTCGGCGGCCGCTCGAAGCTGGTGTTCCGACCGTTGCCCTCCGACGATCCGCGCCAGCGTCAGCCGGACATCTCGCTGGCGCGCTCGAAACTCGGCTGGGAGCCGAAGGTCGGTCTGGAAGACGGGTTGAAGGAAACCATCGCCTACTTCCGGCGCACGCTGGACGAAACGCCGGCATGAGCATGCACGCATGAACAAGCACGTATGAGTACGTCCTTCGCGGTCGTCATCACCAGCTACAACTATCGCGACTTCATCGCCGAAGCGATCGACGGCGCGCTGGCGCAGACCCGCGCACCGCAGCAGATCGTCGTCGTCGACGACGGCTCCACCGACGGTTCGCAGGACTATCTGCGCGAACGTTACGGCAGCGATGCGCGGGTGACCCTGCTGTGCGGCGAGAACGGCGGGCAACTGGTCGCGTTCCAGCGCGGCGTGGCGGCGAGCGACGCCGACGTGCTGTGCTTCCTCGATGCCGACGACCGCTGGGCGCCGGACTATCTGGCGAAGATCGGCGACATCTACGACAGCCGCAAGGATGTGGGCTTCATATTTTCCGACATCGTGCTGTTCGGCAACGAGCAGCGCCGGATCGGCTACGCGGATAAACCGGTCGATCTGGGCTACACCGCGATCAGTACCTGGGCGCTGACCTACTGGTACGGCGCGCCGACCTCGGCGCTGTCGATGCGGAAACTCTATGCAGAGCGCTCGCTCGATCTGCCCGAGCAGCTCTATCGCACCTGGAAACTCTGCGCCGACAACTGCCTGGTCTATGGCGCCAGTCTGTTCGGTGCGCGCAAATATTTTCTGCCGACCGGCGATGTCGGCTATCGCATCCACGGCAACAACGGCTGGTGGTCCAATCGCGGGCCGACCTCGAACTTCCTCAACCGTCTGCATTCGCGCGGCCTGATCGGCCACTACGCGCGCACCGTCGGCATCGACGATTCGTGCCTGGAACTGGCCAAGCTGGAATACAAGACCAAACCCGCGCCGGACTGGGCCGAAACCAAGCGCTACATGCGCCTGTGCATGCGCGGCCCGTCGCCCTTCTGGAAGAAAGTCGAACGCGCGCTGAGCATCCTCGCCGGGCGCAAACGCGCGCGCTGACGACCGCGCCGATGAAGGCGAGCGCCCAATGAAAATCCTGCTGACCAATTTCCACGACGGCGACGGTGGCGGCCACACCACGTATCTCATGGCGTTGGCGCGCGGTCTTCGCGGCAGCCACGAGATCCACGTCGCCGCGCCACCGACCAGTCGGCTGTATCGCGAAGCTGCAGCGCTCGACGGCATCCACGCGATCGCCCAGACGTTTCCGAACGGTCTGCGCAACCTGATGCCGTCGCTGCGCGCGCGGCACCAGCTGTGCGCCTATCTGCAGCAGCATGCGTTCGACATCATCCACGTCAACGGCTCGGCCGATCATCGCCTGGTGCTCGCAGCGCTGCGCGGTGTCGCCAAACGGCCGCGCGTTGTATTGACGAAACACAATTCCAAGCCGATCTCCGGCATCGGCCATCGCTGGCGCGCGCGACGCACCGACCTGGCGATCGCGGTCAGCGACGACACCCGACGCATGCTCGAAGCCAGTCCCTACCGGCGTTGTCGCCCGACCACGGTGCACAACGGCGTGGATATCGCGCATTTCCACCCGTGGCCGGCGGATGCGGCGGCGGTCGAGCGAGCGCGTCATGCCGAAGGCGCGACGTTGCTGCTCGGCAGCAACGCCGGCACCGCCGATCACAAGGGTTGGATGGATCTGATCGAAGCGATCGCGACCCTCGACGACGAGGCGAAGCGCCGGGTGCGGGTGCTGCTGTGCGGCAAGCCGCTGTCGTCCGCGCAGCAGGCGCGACTCGACGCGCTCGGCCTGCGCGACACCGTACGTCATGCCGGCATGCTCGACGATGTGCGGCCGATGATCGCCGCCATCGATGCCGGCTTCGTGCTGTCGTATGCGGTCGAAACCATTTCCTTCGCCTGCCGCGAAATGATGGCGATGGGCAAGCCGGTGCTGGTCAGCGATTACGCCGGTTTGCCGGAAAACATCGAGTCCGGGCTCGATGGCTGGGTCGTGCCGGTGCGCGACCGTTCGGCGATCGCACGGGCGGTGTCCGCGATGCTGGCCGATCCTGCACGGCTTGTGGAGATGGGCCACGACGCCCGCGCGCATGCCGAACGCGACTTCGGTCTTGAGCGGTTCGTATCGCGCACCGAAGCGGCCTATGCCGCCGTGCTTTTGACGTGATCGTCGTCGATTCAGGCGACACGCCGCGCGGCATGCATTTATTCTGCGACGCATGAACTTCGTTTTCGACAACACCTTTCTCGCTGGACTTCCGGGCGATGCCGACACCGGCCCGCGTCGCCGCGAAGTGCGCAATGCGCTGTGGTCGCGCGTGATGCCAACGCCGGTCGCGGTTCCGCGCACGCTGGCGTGGTCGCGCGAGATGGCCGGGACACTGGGCCTGAGCGATGCCGATGCGCAGTCGGATGCGTTCGCGCAGGTGTTCAGCGGCAACAGGCAGCTGCCGGGTATGGACGCGTTCGCCAGCAACTACGGCGGTCACCAGTTCGGCCATTGGGCAGGGCAACTCGGCGACGGCCGTGCGATCAGCCTCGGCGAAACCGTCAACGCTGCCGGCGAACGCTGGGAGCTGCAGCTCAAGGGCGCGGGACCGACGCCGTATTCGCGCAGCGCCGACGGTCGCGCGGTGCTGCGCTCGTCGATCCGCGAATTCCTGTGCAGCGAAGCCATGCATCATCTCGGCGTGCCGACCACGCGCGCGCTGTCGCTGGTCGCCACCGGCGAAGACGTGATCCGCGACATGTTCTATGACGGCCATCCGAAGCCTGAACCCGGCGCGGTGGTATGCCGTGTCGCGCCCTCGTTCCTGCGCTTCGGTCATTTCGAACTGCCGTCGTCGCGCGGCGAAGTCGATCTGCTGCGCCAACTGCTGGAGTTCGCGATCCGCCGGGATTTTCCGCATCTGCAGGGCAGCGGCGAAGCGCTGTATGCCGACTGGTTCGCCGAAGTCTGTACGCGCACCGCACGGCTGATGGCGGAATGGATGCGGGTCGGCTTCGTCCATGGCGTGATGAACACCGACAATCTGTCGATCCTCGGCCTGACCATCGACTATGGCCCATACGGATGGATCGATGCCTACGACCCCGACTGGACGCCGAATACCACCGATGCCGGCGGGCGCCGCTACCGTTTCGGCTGGCAGCCGGCGGTGGCGCGCTGGAATCTGGTCCGCCTCGCGCAGGCGATCTCACCGCTGTTCGCGGGCGGCGAAGCGCTGCAGGCCGGCATCGGCGCGTTCGGCACGGCTTACAGTGCTGCGGATCGGGACAACATCGCGCGCAAACTGGGTCTCGCCGAATGCCGCGACGACGATGCCGCGCTGATCCGCGACCTGCACGCATTGATGCATGAAGCCGAGGTCGATATGACGCTGTGGTTCCGCGCACTGATGGACATGGACATCGAAGCGCCGACGCTGGCGCCGTTCGAGCGCGCGTTCTACGACATTGCGAAGCGCGACGCGCATGCGCCGCAGTTCGACAGCTGGCTGCAGCGCTACGCCGCACGCTTGCGCGACGATCCGCTGCCGGGCGCGGATCGTCGCGAGAAGATGCGTCTGGCCAATCCGGAATACGTGCTGCGCAACTATCTCGCGCAGCAGGTCATCGATCGTGCCGAGGCCGGCGACACCGCGGGCATCGGCGAACTGCTTGAAGTGATGCGCCGGCCTTACGACGAGCAGCCCGGCAACGAACGCTTCGCCGAAAAGCGCCCGGAGTGGGCGCGCGACCGCGCCGGGTGTTCGATGTTGTCGTGCAGTTCTTGACAACGAGAGTTGAGGTCGCTTGGAGACAAGCATCGATCTGAAAAACGAAATCAACCGCCTCGGCGCTTTGTCGTGGGATGCATGCCAAGACTGAATTATGGCCGTGCGGGCTCAATCGGCGCTGGCACTTCATGAAGCGCCTTCAGATCGTCCAGGCGAGCCAATGGAATGGCGACCGTCCCGAAGTACTCTCCTGGCTTCGTGTCAAAGGACAGGCATATGTCGGTGCTCTTCGGGAAGCTGCAGCGTCCACCCGCCAACAGGATCGAGCCGGCTTCGATGACCTTCTGGGTTTCAGAACCGATCGTGCGTTCCGCTTTGTACCAGTGTTTTTTGACCGGCAGATCGACCTCAGGATCTTTCCAGCCAACCGGTGTACCCACTTTGGCAAGCACGAGACGGCGAATTTCCCTGCGCGCGGGACTTGTACCGATCAGCGTCGTTTCGAGGAGACTCCGGCCATCAGGATGACGGATGGCGATGTCTGCCCCAAGCTCCAGTAGCGCGTCGACCGCCTCCACGTTGTTGGCCATGATGGCGCAGTGCAAAAGCGTTCCCTCCTCAGGATTGAAAAAATCCAGGTCGGCGCCAAGCGCCTTCAGCCGCAGCAAATCAGTTTTGGAAATGAATTCGCTGGCGCCGCAAAGCGCGCTATCGGCCAGCTTGTCGCCACCAGCCGCCTTCATGTTTGATTCGAGAAATGCGTAGACAGCCGGGAACGTCTTCGGAGAGTGGTTGAGAAGATGCAACAAACGAAGATCCGCGCCCGTCCGGAATGCCTCCATGGCATAGGACGTTGCCGCGGCAGAATCCCCGTCGCGCATGGACAGGCCGGATTTCACCAGCAGCGCCATCGCCAGTTTCTCGCGACCCACGCCAAAATTGAGAATGTCCAGTGCGGCATGGCTGTCCGCGATCGCAGCATCGACATGTCCCGCGAAGAGGTGGGTTTCCGCTCTCTTGTCGAGCAGGAAAGCCTTTTCGCTGCCCTCGGAGGTCGCAAGCGCATCGGTGAGATATCCGAGCGACTTTTCGAACTCTTTCTTGGTTCTGAATATTTCCCCCAGTTCGCTTGCCGCAAGCCGCTCGTTGCCGTCATCGATTTTTCCATCGATGGCGCGCTGGTACTCGCTTGCGGCGGCATCCAGCAACGCATTGTCGCCGCGGTACCACGCCAGCGAACGCAAGGTCGCGCCCTTGCGCAAGCGCAATTTGACGCTGGACGGGTCGAGGGCTTCCGCCTTTTCCAGCATTTCAAGGCTTTCTACCAGACGATATCGCGCGAAATTGATCTGCCCATAGACGACCCAGGCATTGGCATGCTTCGGATCCAACTCGACCGCTTCACGGATCCATCGTTCGGCTGCATCCATGCGCGCTTCGTCCCAATCGGCCATCGGCATGCCCGGGACGGTTGCGATCCCGGATACCGAACGCAGGTATTCGATTCTCGCCAGCAGCGTCGGTACTCCGGGATCCTTTGGATTTTTTTCACGCAACGACAGCAAGGCGGATTCGGCTTCGTCGCCGTCGTCGTCGCTTTCATCGATCTGATCGGAAATTCTCGACAGCTCACCGGACAGAGACTCGGCTTGGCATACCGTTGTCGTGAAGGCCAATAAGAGCAGCAGCGACGCGCAAATCGATTTCATAAGAGACTCGGTTCCTGGTCTGTACGAAATTCAGGGTTGATGCGTGCGCTTCGCTGCTACGCATGTGCGGCGGCGCGTAAAAGAATTGCGCCGCATTGCGATACCGGGCCACGGGGCTCTAGGACACCGCTAGTGGGGTCGATTGTTTGACCGGCCGAACCCATGTCGAGAACGACTTGAGCCCTCCCCGCGTAGGCGGGGATGACGATCGAAAGCGGAGGCACGGGAGCTGCTGCTTGCCGGCCTCCAGTTCCCCGGCTCACTTGCCCTTCTTTTCCTTCTTCTCCGCACGCTTCTCTTTCAGGGTCTTTTCCGGTTTCTTCTTGTCCTGCTTCTTCTGATCCATGCCTTTGGACATGACGGGCTCCGCGGTGGGTGTGGTCGGACGCCAAGCGTACTGCGGACGCCGGCAACCGGTAAACTGGCCGGATGCCCATCCTCACTCTGAATGGCGTCGATTTCGGCGTTGGCGGCCCGCTGTTGCTCGCTGGCGTCGATCTGGCGATCGAGCCCGGCGAGCGCATCGCTCTGATCGGCCGCAACGGCGCCGGCAAATCCACCCTGCTGCGCCTGCTGGCTGGCGAGCACAAGCCCGACGACGGCGAGATCCGGGTCGAAGGCGGTGTGCGCATCGCCCGGCTGGAGCAGGAAGTGCCGGCCGGCGCCGCCGGCAGCGTGTTCGATGTGGTCGCCGACGGTCTGGGCGAAATGGGCCAGCTGCTTGCCGACTATCATCACCTGATCCATGCCGACGAGCTCGACACCGATGCGTTGGCGGCGGTGCAGACCAGGATCGAGGACGGCAACGGCTGGTCGCTGGACCAGCGCGTCACTGAAACCCTGACCAAGCTCGATCTGGACGGCGACGCCGACTTCACCCGGCTGTCCGGCGGCATGAAGCGCCGCGTGCTGCTGGCACGCGCGCTGGTGTCGGCGCCGGACCTGCTGCTGCTGGACGAACCGACCAACCATCTCGACATCGCCGCGATCGATTGGCTCGAAGGTTTTCTGAAAGCCTGGTCCGGCGCGCTGATCTTCGTCACCCACGATCGGCGCTTCCTGCGTGCGCTCGCCACCCGCATCGTCGAGATCGATCGTGGTCAGCTCACCAGCTGGCCCGGCGACTGGGAGAACTATGTGCGCCGCCGCGAGGAGCGGCTGAACGCCGAAGCGCAGGAGAATGCGCGCTTCGACAAGATGCTGGCGCAGGAGGAAGTCTGGATCCGCCAGGGCATCAAGGCCCGCCGCACCCGCGACGAGGGCCGCGTGCGCCGGCTCAAGGCGATGCGCGACGAGCGTGCGCAGCGCCGCGATCTGTCCGGCAACGTGCGCATGGAAACCGCGCAGGCCGGCGCATCGGGCAAGAAAGTGATCGAGATGAAGGACGTGTCGTTCGCATACGGCGAGCGCGTGCTGCTCAAGCATTTCTCCACCACCATATTGCGCGGCGATCGCATTGGCCTGATCGGCGCCAACGGCAGCGGCAAGACCACATTGTTGAAGCTGCTGCTGGGCGATCTGCAGCCGCAGTCCGGCGAGGTCAGGATCGGCACCCAGTTGCAGGTCGCGTACTTCGACCAGTACCGCGCCACGCTGCGCGAAGACTGGAGCGCGCTGGAGAACGTCTCGGAGGGCAAGGACTTCGTCGAGATCAACGGCAAGCAGAAACACGCCATCGGCTATCTGCAGGACTTCCTGTTCACGCCCGAACGCGCGCGCGCGCCGATCACGCGTCTCTCCGGCGGCGAGCGCAACCGGCTGCTGCTGGCGAAACTGTTCGCGCAGCCGTCGAACCTGCTGGTGATGGACGAACCCACCAACGACCTCGATGTGGAAACGCTGGAGCTGCTGGAAGAACTGCTCGGCGAATATCCGGGCACGCTGTTGCTGGTCAGCCACGATCGCGACTTCCTCGACAGCGTCGTGACCTCGACCCTGGTGATGGAAGGCGATGGCCGCGTCGGCGATTACGTCGGCGGTTACAGCGACTGGCTGCGCCAGCGTCCGACCCGCGGCGAATCGGCGCGGGCGACCGCCGCCGCCGCGCCGAAAGAGAAAGAAGCCGAAACACCGGCACCGGCTGCAATCCCCGCTGCCGCCAAGCGCAAGCTCAGCTACAAGGACCAGCGCGAGCTGGAACTGTTGCCGCAGCGGATCGAAGACCTGGAAACGAAGATCGCGACGATGACCGAAACCATGCACGATCCCGCGTTCTTCCAGCGCGATCATGCCTCGGTCGCCGCGCACAACGCCGAACTCGCCGCAGCGCACGCCGACCTGGAACAGGCCTTCGCGCGCTGGGAAGCGCTGGATGGCTGAAATGCTATCCGGCTTTCGTAGGAGCGACGGAAGTCGCGACAGACGGGAGACGGTTTTTCCGTAGCCCGTCGCGACTTCCGTCGCTCCTACAAGAGCGTTGGGGGATCACTCACTCTGGCCGTCGGCCTGATTCTGGGTTTCGATGCCTTTCGGCACGCAGCTCACATCGGCAGCGGCGGCCGGCACCAGCCACCAGCGGCGGCGGTTCGACACGCCCGCGAACTCCGCTTTGGTCTTGTCGACGCACTG
Source organism: Lysobacteraceae bacterium (assembly GCA_040079515.1). Classification (GTDB taxonomy): domain Bacteria; phylum Pseudomonadota; class Gammaproteobacteria; order Xanthomonadales; family Xanthomonadaceae; genus Lysobacter_I. Next base: position 300,069 of record JBEBKD010000003.1, on the reverse strand, counting down.
CGACAACGCGGGCTCCTGCACCAACAGCACCCGTCGCTGTGGCGACTCGGCCTGCCACGTCATCGCCTTGGACAACTGTTTGGGCCATGTGGTCTGGAAACCGAAGGTCGCGGCTGGCCGATCGGCCATCAACAGATTCTGTTCTTTCCACCCGACCAGTCCGAGTTCGGCATCGGGGCCGATGCGCTGACCCACGGATTCCATCAGACCGCGTGCGGAACTCGACGGATTCAACAGAGGGTACGCGACTACTCCGTACAGTACCCAGATGCCGCCGATTGCCCACAACAGTCCGACCACGCCGTTGCGCACGCGATGCCAGCTCACGCTCGCCAGCGTCCACGCGCCCATCGCCATCAGCATGCCGAACAACGCGTGGCCACTGTCGGTGAAGCCGCGGTCGGACATCAGTTTGGTTTCGAACTTCGGATCGCCGAACCACATCGCCAGACCCGCGCCCAGCAGCAGCGTGCCCAGAATGGCGGCGAAACCGAATGCGATCCGCTTCGCCCACAGCTTGCGCACGATGCCAGGCAGCAGAGGCCCCAGCGCGAGGCACATCATCGGCAGCGCCGGCAGGATGTAGACATCGCGCTTGCCGTGCGGAATCGAGAAGAACAGGATGATCAGCGCCCACCACGCCAGCGGCAGCAGATAGCGCGCATCGCGACGGCGCAGGCGCGTACGCCATGCCGGCAGCGCCCAGATCAGCGCAAACACCGTCGGCAGCCACGCGGTCAGCATCACCTCGAAGTGGTACCACGGCGGCTGCGGGTGGTCCCACGACTTCGCGTAACGCCCAGCGGTCTGCCGGAACAGGATGTCGTTGAGATACGCCTTGTAATCGGGGTTGGTCTGGCTCAGCGCGGTGGTCACCATCGGCACCAGCCACAGCGCCGCCGCGAACGCGAACGCCAGCGGTCCGATCCAGAAGCGTGGATCTCGCACATGCACGCGCACCCGCGGCCAGTGCATGAGCGAGGCGATGGCGGCGGGCAGGATCATCAGCAGCGCCAGACCACCGACGCCTTTGGTGATCGTCCCCAGCCCGGCCGCGAACCAGCCGAGCGTCCACAGTTTCCAGTTCGGCCCCAGCAGCATGTGCCGCAGCAGCCCGTAGTTCGCGAGGGTGATGAAGAACGTCACCAGGGGATCGATCTGCGCCTTCTTCGATTGGTACGCGAACTGAAGCGCGAACAGCAGCGCCCATGCCGCATAGAGGCCGACCTTGCGCGTCCACAGCCGGCGGCCGAGGTCGTACACGCACCATAGCGTGCCCAGCGCCGCGAGCAGCGACGGCATCAGGAAGGCGATGCGCCAGTCGCGGAACACGGTGTAGAACGCGGCTTCGAGCCACATCAGCATCGGCGGCTTGTCCGAGTACAGCTCGGTGCCGCGATGCGGAAACAGCCAGTCGCCGCTTTCGATCATCTGCTTGGCGACAAGCGTGAAGCGCGGCTCGTCGGACGGCCATGGGTCGCGCAGACCCAGACCGGCGCCCAGGATCAGCAGGGCGACGGTGGCCAGCAGCCAGAATTCTCTCGATGCGCGGGTTTTCAGCATCCGCGCATCTTAAGCCGCGCAGTGCTTTTGTAGGAGCGACGGAAGTCGCGACAGGCTGCGGAAGATCTTTCTTCCGTCTGTCGCGACTTCCGTCGCCCCTACAAAACCTCAGGCTTTCCGCAGCCGCGCATAGAAAAATCCGTCCATGCCGTCTTCGCCGGGCAGCCGCTGGCGGCCGGCACCGGCTTCGTGACCGAACGTGTCGGCCAGCGGTTCGGCGCCCGCATCCGGCGTGCGCGCCAGGAACGCTTCGATCTGCCCCGCGTTCTCGCGCTGCAGGATCGAGCAGGTCGCGTACACCAGCACGCCGCCGGACGTGAGCGTGGTCCACACCGCGTCGAGCAGCTTCGCCTGGGTGGCGACCAGCGCATCGATATCGCCGGGGCGGCGATGCAGCAGGATGTCGGGCTGGCGGCGGACGATGCCGGTCGCGGAGCAGGGCGCGTCGATCAGCACCGCATCGAACGGCACATCGTCCCACCACGCGGCGGGATCGGAGGCGTCGGCCGCTTTCAGTTCGACCGCAGCCTCGACGCCGACCCGGCGCAGCGTTTCCGCAGTGCGCCGCAGCCGCCGCGAATCGATATCCAGCGCGGTGATGCGCAATGTCGGGTCGCGCTCCAGCAGATGCGCGGCCTTGCCGCCGGGGGCGACGCAGGCGTCGAGCACGCGTGCACCCAGCGGAGGCGCCAAGGCATCGGCCACCGCCTGCGCGGAGCCGTCCTGCACCGAAGCGATGCCGTCTTCGAAGCCGGGCAAGTTGGCTACCGCCAGCGAATCCTCGATCCGCAGCGCATCGGGCAGCGCATCGTGGGTGGCTGCGGCGATGCCGGCGTCCTGCAATTGCTGTCGATACGCGTCGCGCGTGGTGTTCAGACGATTGACCCGCAGCCACAGCGGCGCGGCGGCGGCGCTGGCGGCGAGGATCGCGTCGGCGTGTTCGGGCCAGTCGCGGCGCACTTCCGCCAGCAGCCACTCCGGCCAGACCTGTGCTGGATCGGCGGGCGGAAACCCTTCGCGCTGCGCGCGGCGAAGCAGCGCGTTGACCATGCCGGCCTGATGTCCGCGATCGAGCGCGCGTGCGGTTTCGACGGTCGCGTCGACAGCGGCGTGCGCCGGCAACTTCAAGGCATCGAGCTGGGCGAAGCCGACGTACAGCAGCGCGCGCAGCGGCTCGTCGCTTTTGCCCAGCGGCTTCGGGATCCATGCAGCGAGCGCAGCGGCGTAGCGCGCGCGGTTGCGCAGCGCGGCGAAGCAGATGGCTTCGACCAGCGCACGATCGCGCGGATCGGCGATCTTCGGCAATTCCGTGCCGAATTCGCCTTTCAGGGAACGCCCGCGATGCAGGACCGCATCGAGCACGCGCGCAGCGGCGAGGCGGGAGGCGGTGCCTGAGGAAAGAATGTTCATGGTGTCGACTCGATTAAACCGCTTGGATGGAAACCGTTCGGAAAAAGCGTCATCCCGGCGAAAGCCGGGACCCAGCGCTTGCGGTTAACCACCCGTCTGTTGACTGAGATCTGAAAGCTGGGTCCCGGCTTTCGCCGGGATGACGACAGGTTGGATTCGTGGCGGCAGGACGATATGAAATCGACACGCTACACAAGATCGCGCCGAGCATTCAGATAGTCGGCGGCGGTGATGGCTTTGCCGCCTTCGCGCTGCAGCGTGCGGATGCGCAGCGCGCCGTCGCCGCAGGCGATATCGATGCCGTCGCGACCTGCCGCCAGTACGGTCCCCGGCGCTTTGTCGTGCGCGGCCGGCAACGCGACCGCACCGTGGATACGCACGCGGTCGCCGGCGAGTTCGGCTTCGGCGACCGGCCACGGATTGAATGCGCGCACCTTGTTCGCCAGGGCAAGTGCGGGCTGCGACCAGTCGAGTTTCGCTTCGTGCTTGTCGAGCTTGTGCGCGTAGGTCACGCCTGCGTCCGGCTGCGCGCGCGCCACCGGCACGATGCCGACGCGCAGCAGACCCAGACCATCGGCCAGCACCTGCGCCCCGAGTTCGGACAGGCGGTCGTGCAGTTGTCCGCCGGTCTCGTGCTCACCGATGGCCAGCGACTGCGACAACAGCACCGGGCCGGTGTCGAGACCTTTCTCCATCTGCATCAGGCATACGCCGGTTTCGGTGTCGCCGGCTTCGATCGCGCGCTGGATCGGCGCCGCGCCACGCCAGCGCGGCAACAGCGAGGCGTGCACGTTCCAGCAGCCGTATTTCGGAATGTCCAGAATGCTCTGCGGCAGGATCAGGCCGTAGGCGACCACGATCATGATGTCGGGCTCGAGTGCGCGCAGCGCATCGCGCGAGACCTGTTTCTTCAGCGTTTCCGGTTGCAGCACTTCGATCCCGCGCTGCAGCGCTTCCAGCTTCACCGGCGACGCGGTCAGCGCCCGCCCGCGTCCGGCGGGACGATCCGGCTGCGTGTACACCGCCACGACTTCGTTGTGCCGCGCGGCGGCGCGCAGGCAGGGGACGGCGAAGGCCGGTGTGCCGGCGAAGACGATTCTCAAGGGCTTGTTTCCGTATCGGACATCGTGATCCCAAGGCGAAGCCGAAGGATGTTCTCCTCCCCTTTGCCTTCGGCAAAAAGGAGGGAGCTACGTGTCACGCCGCGCTGTTGCGCCGCGCCTTCTCCAGCTTCTTGCGCACCATGTCGCGCTTCAGCGGCGACAGGTAGTCGACGAAGAGTTTGCCTTCGAGGTGATCCATCTCGTGCTGGATACAGATCGCCAACAGGCCGTCGGTGCTCAGCTCGAACGGCTGGCCGTCGCGGCCCAGGGCTTTCACGGTGATCTGGTCGGCGCGGGTGACGTCGGCGAAGATCCCCGGCACCGACAGGCAGCCTTCCTGATAGATCTGATGGCCGTCGGCCAAGGTGATCTCCGGGTTGATGAACACCTGCGGCTGGTTCTTCTCTTCGCTGATGTCGATGACCATGAAGCGCTGGTGCACATCCACCTGACTGGCGGCCAGACCGATGCCCGGCGCCTCGTACATGGTGTGCAGCATGTCGTCGAGCAGGGTCTGGAAGCCGGGATCGGCGATCTTGGCCGGGTCGACGGCCTGCGCCCTGGTCCGTAGACGGGGGTCGGGGAATTCGAGAATTGAGAGGAGCGTCATGTTTGTGAAGATGGGGCGACGTTTGGGCGCGGACAAGGGCCATTGTAGCGCCTCCAGACTTGCCAAGAGCCGGGTTTTGTGGGCTATAGTGCGGTCGTTGTGTTGGGGAAAATCCCAAGGGGAGCAAGTAGATGGCCATCATCCTTAAGCGCCTTTCTCACCGTCTCAAGGTGGTTGGCGCCGTCGCGTTGCTGACAGTGGGGACCTTCGCGGTCGCCCAGGAGTTCCGTGGCGACCACCCCGACACCTACACGGTGAAGCGTGGCGACACCCTGTGGGACATCGCCGGACGCTTCCTCAAGCGCCCGTGGCTGTGGCCCGAAATCTGGCAGGCCAACCCGCAGATCGCGAATCCGCATCTGATCTATCCAGGCGATGTCATCAGCCTCGCGTATCTCGATCGCGTCGGAGTCACGCCCGGTCCGCGTACCGATGCGCCGGTCAATGCGATCTCGCTGTCCGAGATCGAGTCCTACCTCCGCGATCTGCGCGTGGTCGACAGCTTCAAGGAACTGCCGTACGTGGTGGGTCTGGAAGAAGACATCACCCGCGCGGTACGGGGGCATCAGGCCTACGTGCGCGGGCTGGAAGGCGCGCAGCTCGGCCAGCGCTACGCCGTGGTCCGGCCGACGGTGCGTTACGTGCGTATCGGCAAGCGCGAATGTTGCGACATGCTCAGTCGCAACGACTACGACTTCCGCGGCAACCACGTTCCCGGTTTCGGCACCGCCTGGAGCGACACCGCCGGCAACGAGATCGACGGCGAAGAACTCGGCCAGGAGCTGTATCGGGTCAATGCCGGCAGCGTCATCAAGCTGATGGAAGGCGATGTCGAGGTCACGACCCTCAAGCTGGACGATCCGAATCTGGAAGTGCGCGTCGGCGACCGCCTGATTCCGGTCGATCCCCAGCCCTACGACCTGCAGTTCTTCCCGCATCCGCCGAAGCAGCCGTTGGACGAGAACAAGGCCCGCGTGCTCGCGGTCGCCAACCAGCTGACCAGCGGCGGCCCGCGCGATGTGGTTGCGCTGTCGGTCGGCACGCAGGACGGCGTCGACAACGGCACGGTGCTGTCGATCTGGCGTCAGGGCACCAATGCGGTCGATCGCGTCGAGACCGGTTATTGGCGCGGCGACGAAACCGTGACCAAGGGTGATCGCGTGCAGTTGCCGGACGAATACTCCGGTCACGTGATGATCTTCCGCACCTTCGACAAGGTCAGCTACGGTCTGGTGATGGAAGGTACGAAGCCCAGCCGTGTCGGCTACCGCCTGAAAGGCCCGGATGCGATGTGAGTCGATGCCAACGTAGGCGTTTTCCTACGGATCAATGCGACGGCGCCTGAGGGCGCCGTCGTCGTTTGCGGGCTACGGTGGGACATGACTCCCATCGACACCGATTCCGAGGCGCTGCTCGCGCTGACCCTTGCCGGTGGTCCCGCCGCGCCGCGCCGGGCCCTGCTGGAAACCCATCGTTCCGCTGCAGTGGTGCGCGCGCTGCCACGCCAGTGTTGGCGCGACGCCGGTCTGGAGACAGCGCAGATCCGCGCACTGGAAGGCGACGCGGATGCGCTGCCGCCCGCACTGCTCGCCCGCTGCCGCGACTGGCTGCGGATGCCCGGGCACCGTCTGATCGGCTGGCAGGATGTCGATTACCCGCCGCTGCTGCGTCGCATCGGCAGCCCACCGCTGGCGCTGTTCGTGGCGGGCAATGCCGGGTTGCTGTGGCATCCGGCGGTGGCGGTGGTGGGCAGCCGCAGCCCGACCGTCGGCGGCCGCGACAATGCCCGCAGTTTCACCTGTGCGCTGGCGGCGGCCGGCTTCGGGATCACCAGCGGGCTCGCGGCGGGCGTCGATCGTGTCGCGCACGAAGCGGCGCTGGACGCTGATGGGATCACGGTGGCGGTGCTCGGCACCGGCCCGGATGTGCCCTATCCGCAGGGGCATGCCGCGCTGCTGGCGCGCGTCGCCGGGGCCGGGGCCGTGGTCAGCGAGCACCCGCCGGGCACCGATGCCCGCCGCGAGCACTTCCCCAGCCGCAACCGGATCATCGCTGGCCTGACCCTCGGTACGCTGGTGATCGAGGCCGCCAGTCGCTCCGGCGCGCTGATCACCGCCCGGCTCGCCGCCGACGCCGGGCGCGAGGTGTTCGCGGTGCCTGGCTCGATCCACAACCCGATGGCCCGCGGTTGCCACCGGCTGATCCGCGACGGCGCTTCGCTGGTCGAATCCGCCGACGATGTGATCGCTGCGCTCGGCTCCTGGGCAGGTGCGTTGCGGGGCGACTTGCAGCGTCGCCTGGGAGGCCCCATCTCCGACACTCGCCCGGGACCGGGCGTGGCTCCGGTCGAGCCACCCGGCCAGACCGCCTTCGAGAGCCCCGCCTACCACCGGTTGTGGCAGGCGCTGGGTCACGACCCAAGCGATATGGATCAGCTGGTCGCGCGCACCGGATTGACGGCCGCAGACCTGTCCTCCATGCTGCTGCACATGGAATTGCAGGGACGGGTCGCGGTCGAACACGGTCGTTACAGCCGTCGTTAGCGCAACAGCGTCCGTCGAAGGGCTTGCGATTCCATCCTTTCCAGTGCGCCGACGGGCGCAAGTCAGGGGACATGAAAGAAAGCATCCTCGATGTGTTGCTCTACCTCTTCGAGCACTACATCGCCAACGACGCGGATCTGGCGCGGGACCGCGACTCGCTGCAGAACAATCTGCTGCAGGCCGGCTTCAGCCCCGCCGAGATCCACAAGGCCTTCGAGTGGCTGGACGGTCTGGCGGAACGTCGTCCGGGCCCGTCCGCGCCGCGTGCCGATGGCCCAACCCGCATCTATTTCGGCCCGGAGCTGGACAAGCTTGACGTGGAGTGCCGCGGTTTCCTGATGTTCCTCGAACAGCAGGGCATTCTCGATGCCAACCAGCGCGAGCTGGTGCTGGATCGCGCGATGGCGCTCGACCAGGACGAGCTGGACCTCGACGATCTCAAGTGGGTCGTGCTGATGGTGTTGTTCAACCAGCCGGGCTCGGAAGCGGCGTATGCGTGGATGGAAACGCAGATGTTCGAGGATGATGGCGAGCTGGTGCATTGACGCGCCGGCGCTGGAAATCGCGACCGCGATACGCGACACACGCTAGGCTGGGTTCGACCGAGAACGCAGCCGCCGGCGCGGAAGACGCAGCCGGGACGCAGATGATGGGGACAGCATGACCGATTGGTATTACCACGCACCCGGCCAGGGCCGGGTCGGCCCGCTCAGCGCGGAGGAGATGCGCAAGTGTTTCCGCGAACGCAGGATCGCGCGCGACACGCTCGCGTGGCACGAAGGCCTGCGCGAGTGGCAGCCGGTCGAGCGCTTGATCGAAGAACTCGGCCTCAGCGGCGTGCAGCCCGATGCCTCGCTGCCGCCGCCGGTCCCGCCGCGCCCGGCGGCGGCCACCGCGTCGCATGCCGGCCCGATGCGCGCCGCTGCCGCACCGCCTCCATCGAACCGCTCGGGCTGCATCATCGCGGCGATCGTGATCGGCGTCCTCGGTCTGTTCGTGGTGGGCATCCTGGCCGCCATCGCGCTGCCGGCGTATCAGGACTATGTCAAACGCGCCAAGGCCGCGCAGCAGGGCCAGGCCGTGCCGCCTGCCGCGCCATCGCAGCCGCAGAAGGTCTACACCTTCGACGCCGAACGCATGGCCAGCACCGACGCGCTGGCGCGCGAGTTGGTCACCGTCGCGATGCGCGAGTTCTATGCCGCCAATGGCAACACCTGCCCGGACACCGTCGAGTTCGAAAGAATCCAGGTGCGCTATCCACGCTATCAGGGCAGCGAGGACGGTGGCTGGTTCGGCATCGACCAGGCGCGCCCCGACGGCAGCCAGTGCGCCTATGAGGTGCGGTTCTACGGTCTGGGTCCGGAAGTCCTCGACAAGACGCTGCGCTACGAAGTGAACATGACCGGCGAAGCGGTCGCGATCGTCTGCCGCAACAAGACGCTCCCGTCCGGCCATCTGCCGCCGCTCTGTCATGTCGTCTGATTCTGACCGGGAATCTTCCATGTCCGCACCGCCGCCCATTCCGCCTTCCAGCCGCGCGCAACCGCCACCCGCGCCGGCGCCGAAAACGGGAATGTCCGGCTGCGCCATCGCCGGCATCATCGGCGCGGTGGTGGCCGTGCTGGGTGTGTTCGTGATCTCCATACTCGCGGCGATCGCGATTCCCGCCTACCAGGATTACGTCATCAAATCGCGCGTGGTGCAGGCCTGGCACATGGCGCAGGAACTCCAGGACGACGTCGACACGCAGCGCGAACAATCCGGCGTCTGCCCGGACAATGCCGCGATCGGTCTGGCGGACGACGAAGTGTTCGCATTGGGCGGCGACAACCCCGCGGCGCCAGCGCAGGCGACGGTGCTGGTCGGCGAGATCGAGGGCGGGCACTGCGGCATCGAGCTGCAGTTCGCGAACGTCAACGCGGTCGTCGACGGCAAGACCCTGCTGCTCGAATCGACCGAAAACGGTTGGACCTGCGAAGGCGGCACGCTGGGCGCCAGATACCGCACGGGTTCCTGCCGCAACTTCATTCCATCTCCCTGACGGATCCGACCCCATGACCGATTGGTATTACAGCGACGCGCAGCGCACCCAGCACGGCCCGGTGACCGCCGCCGATCTCGCCGCCCTGCACACCAAGGGCCAGTTGCCGGCGGAAACGCTGGTGTGGCGCGAAGGCATGTCCGAGTGGAAGCCGTGGCGCGAGATGATCCGCGAGGTGATCGAGGGCGGGGCACCGGGCGATGCCCGCGCCGAGGCGCTGGTCAAGGCCGCCGAGGCGGCGCCCGACGATGGCGCCTATCGCCCCTACGCCGTCGCCGAGCCGTCGCCGTACGCGCCGCCGCAGGCGCGTGTGGATGCGGCCCGGACGATCGTCAGTGGCGGTCGCGTGGTCTACGCCGGTTTCTGGAAACGGGTCGCGGCCAGTTTCATCGACTCGTTCATCGCCACCGCCCTGAGCTACATGGTGCAGATCCCGATGATGATGATCATGGGCGTCGGTATGGCCGGATTCGGCAGCGGCGGCGACCCTTTCTCCAGCGGCGCAGGCATCGCCATGATCGGGTTGATCTATGTGATCGCGATCGGCATTCCGCTGCTGTATTTCAGCTGGATGCACTCCTCGGCCAACCAGGCCAGCCTCGGCAAGATGGCGGTGGGCATCAAAGTCGTCCGCACCGACGGCCAGCGGATCACGTTCTGGCGCGCGTTCGGCCGCTATTTCGCCTACATGCTCGGCGGTTTCACACTCGGCATCGGCTACGTGATGGCGGCGTTCACCGAGCGCAAGCAGGCCCTGCACGACATGATCAGCGACACTCTGGTTGTCGACAAATGGGCCTATACCGATCACCCGGAATGGCAGCGCGAGGAGCTGGGCACGGTCACCATCGTCATCCTGGCGCTGTTCGGTCTGGCGATGATCGGCATGATGGCCCTGGTCGGGGTGATGATCGCCGCCCTGGCTGGCAGCGGCCTCCGCTGAATCCCGCCCCGGATCGGGTCCCGCGAGACGCCTGCCCGGAGGGTCGGCCAAGTTTCGCAACGTGGGCAGGCCGGGTCCCGGCGGACATGTCTGGAGCGACCGGATCGACCCCGACCGGTCGCCCCCGCTTGACACGGGCGGCCCGGACGTGACACCACTAAAAAAGAGAACTGACCGAACGCCCGGGTTTCCCCCCGGGCGTCGCCTTCTGGCCGGACGCCCGAAACGCCCGCCCAGCGGTACCGGCCGATGCCGGTGCGCCCCTTTTGGATGACCCTCCCCCCGATGGCCAAGAACCTCCTCATCGTCGAATCCCCCGCCAAGGCCAAGACGATCAACAAATACCTCGGCAAGGACTTCCACGTCCTCGCCTCCTACGGTCACGTCCGCGACCTGGTGCCCAAGGAAGGCGCCGTGGATCCGACCCAGAACTTCGCGATGCGCTATGAGCTGATCGAGAAGAACGAGAAACACGTCGAGGCGATCGCCAAGGCCGCCAAGGCCGCCGACCACCTCTACCTCGCGACCGACCCGGACCGCGAGGGCGAGGCGATCAGCTGGCATATCGCCGAGATCCTGAAGGAACGCGGCCTGCTCAAGGACCGCACCCTGGAGCGCGTGGTCTTCACCGAGATCACCCCGCGCGCGATCAAGGAAGCGATGGCCAAACCGCGCGCCATCGCCACCGACCTGGTCGATGCCCAACAGGCGCGCCGCGCGCTGGATTATCTGGTCGGCTTCAATCTGTCGCCGGTGCTGTGGCGCAAAGTCCAGCGCGGCCTGTCCGCCGGCCGCGTGCAGTCGCCGGCATTGCGCATGATCGTGGAGCGCGAAGAAGAGATCGAAGCCTTCATCGCCCGCGAATACTGGACCGTGGAAGCCGAGTGCGCGCATCCGTCTCAGTCGTTCACCGCCAAGCTCAACAAACTCGACGGCAAGAAGTTCGAGCAGTTCACGGTCACCGACGGCGACACCGCCGAAGCCGCGCGCAAGCGGATCGTGACTGCCGCGCAGGGCGTGCTGCAGGTCACCGATGTCGTCAGCAAGGAGCGCAAGCGCCGGCCTTCGCCGCCGTTCACCACCTCCACGCTGCAGCAGGAAGCCTCGCGCAAGCTCGGCTTCACCACCAAGCGCACGATGCAGGTCGCGCAGAAACTGTACGAAGGCGTGACCATCGGCGAAGAAGGCACGGTCGGCCTGATCAGCTATATGCGTACCGACTCCGTGAGTCTGTCCGCGGAAGCGCTGAGCGAGCTGCGCGATGTGATCGCGCGCGATTTCGGCACCAAGGCGCTGCCCGATAAGCCGAATTTCTACCAGACCAAATCCAAGAACGCGCAGGAAGCGCATGAAGCGGTGCGCCCCACCTCCGCGCTGCGCACACCCACCCAGGTCTCGCGCTTTCTCAGCGACGACGAGCGCCGTCTGTACGAACTGATCTGGAAGCGCGCTGTCGCCTCGCAGATGGTGCCGGCCACGCTCAACACCGTGTCGGTCGATCTGGCCGCCGGCAGCGAACACAGCTTCCGCGCCAGTGGTACCACCGTCGTCGACCCGGGTTTCCTTGCCGTCTACGAAGAAGGCAAGGACCAGAAGAACGACGACGACGACGAAGGCCGCAAGCTGCCGGCGATGAAGACCGGCGATCGCATTCCGCTGGACCGCATCCACACCGACCAGCATTTCACCCAGCCGCCGCCGCGCTTCACCGAAGCGGCGCTGGTGAAGACGCTGGAGGAATACGGTATCGGCCGGCCGTCGACGTATTCGTCGATCATCCAGACCCTGCTGTTCCGCAAATACGTGGAAATGGAAGGTCGCAGCTTCCGCCCCAGCGACGTCGGCCGCGCGGTCAGCAATTTCCTCAGCGGGCATTTCACCCAGTACGTCGATTACGACTTCACCGCCAAGCTCGAAGACGAGCTGGACGAAGTGAGTCGCGGCGAAAAAGACTGGATCCCGCTCATGGAGCGGTTCTGGGGCCCGTTCAAGGAACTGGTCGACGCCAAGACCGAATCGGTCGACCGCAGCGAAGCCACCGGCGCGCGCGAATTGGGCGTCGATCCGAAATCCGGCAAGCCGGTCAGCGTGCGTCTCGGCCGTTACGGCCCATACGCGCAGATCGGCACCGCGGACGACGAGGACAAGCCGACCTTCGCCAGCCTGCGCCCCGGCCAGAGCATGCATACGATCACGCTGGAGAATGCGCTGGAGCTGTTCCGGCTGCCGCGCAAGCTCGGCGAGCACAACGATGAAGAAGTCAGTGTCGGTGTCGGCCGTTTCGGGCCCTTCGCCAAGCGCGGCAGCGTGTACGCATCGCTGAAGAAGGAAGACGACCCGTACACCATCGATCTGGCGAGGGCGATATTTCTCATCGAAGAGAAAGAAGAGATCGCGCGCAACCGCATCATCAAATCCTTCCCGGGCAGCGACATCGAAGTGCTCAACGGCCGCTTCGGGCCGTATCTCAGCGATGGCAAACTCAACGGCAAGATACCGAAAGACCGCGAACCCGCGTCGCTGACGTTGGCCGAAGCGACCGAACTGATGGAAACCACCGGCAAACCGATGCGCAAGGGCTTCGGCGCGAAGAAGGCCGCCGCGAAAAAAGCGGCGACCAAGAAGACTGCGCCACGAAAGACCGCCGTGGCCAAGCCGAAGGTCGACAAGCCTGCAGCCGCGAAGAAAGCGCCCGCCAAGAAAGCCGCAACCAAGAAAACCGCCAAGAAGACCGCAAAGAAAACGACGGCGAAGGCAGCGGCGAAGCGCGTTCCGCTGTACGACCATCCGGCGCCGGCGAAATCACTGTTGACCACGAACACCAGCACCACGGTCGGCGTGAAACGGGTGATCAAGAAAAGCAGCGGCGACGCGCCGTTCTGATCGCAATGCCGGTGACGCCGCAGTGACCGAAGCGCTCGATCCGATCGCCGCTGCCGCGCTTCTGCGCGTGGGCGCGGTGATCGCCTATCCGACCGAAGGCGTCTGGGGCTTGGGTTGCGACCCGTTCGACGAAGCCGCGGTGCATCGCCTGCTGGCGATCAAGGCGCGCCAGGTCGATAAGGGCATGATCCTGATCGCGGGCGACCCGGCGCAGCTGGACGGCGTGGTCGACTGGACGCCGCTGCCGGCCGACCGCGCCGACGCCGTGCGCGCGACCTGGCCCGGCCCGCACACCTGGATCGTGCCGGCGCTGCCGCAGGTGCCGCGCTGGATCACCGGCAGTCATGACAGCATCGCGGTGCGGGTCAGTGCGCATCCGGCCGTGGCCGCGCTGTGCGCGGCGTTCGGCGGCCCACTGGTGTCGACCAGCGCCAATTTTACGGACGCGCCGGCGGCGCGCGCGCGGGACGCGCTCGACCCGGTCCTGCTCGCGCGCCTGGATGGCGTGCTCGATGGCGAAACCGGCGGCCTGGATCGCCCCACGCCGATCCGCGATGCGCGCACAGGCGAGTCGCTGCGTCTCTGAGCAGGCGATGGGCTGAACGCCCGGAAACATTCGGCTTCGCGACGCTTCCCCCGAGCGCCCACGCGACGCAAGATGTGCCCATGCGCCCGAACCTGCCGATTTCACTCCTGCTGCTCGCGCTGGCGACGGTACTGCCGATAGCGGCGCCGAAAGCACAGGCCGCCGATCCGGTCACGATTTATCGCTGCACCGACACCAAGGGCCGGCTGACCCTGCGCGACTCGCCCTGCAGCAAAGGCGAGCGCCAGGAGGCACGCAGCATGCTGCGGCCCAAGGACGCGCCGCCACGGCCGCCGCAGCCAGTGGCGTCACCGACCAGCGTCGCAGTGGCACCACCGCCACAGGTCATCATCATCAACACCCCGCGTCCGCTGTACGAATGCGTCACGCCCGAGAACACCCGCTATCTGAGCGACACGCCGGAAGGCCGTGCGCGCTGGGTGCCGCTGTGGCCGAACGGCTATCCGATCACGCCACAGGGCGTCTACGAGCCGGGCCGCTTGAACGTCCGCGTCGACAATGGCCGCGTCAGTGGTGGATACGACAGCGGCGGTACCCGGATACTGGTGCCGACCTATTCCGAGTACGGCGGCGGTACGTGGGTGCGCGATCCCTGTCATTCGCTGCCGCAGGCCGAAGTCTGCGAGCGCCTGCGCGACCAACGCGACGTTCTGCGCCGGCGTTACACCATCGCCCAGCCGTCCGAACGCGCCACCCTCGGCAGTGAGGAGCGCAGTATCAACGATCGCCTTGGACAGGATTGCCGCTGAAGATGAGCCCGCTTCGAACGTTCGCGCCCGTGGTCGCGCTGGTCGCGCTGACGCTGCATCCGACTGCGCGCGCCCAGGACAACGTCACCATCTATCGCTGCGTCGATGCCAGTGGCGCGGTCACATTGCAGAACGACGTGCCCTGTCCGAAAGGCAGCCAGCAGACGGTGCGCAAGATCGGTGTGCTGCCGACCATCCCCGCACCGCCCGCGCCGGTCGTCAAACCACCCGCAGCAGCGCCAGCACCTCAATCCACGCCGCCTGCACCGCCACCCGCGCCAGCAGTCGCCCGCATCGCACCCCCGGCGCTGTTCCAGTGCCGCACCTGGGACGAACGCGATTACCTTGGCGACACCGCCGAACCGCCCGCGACCTGCGCGCCGGTGCAGTCGGTGGGCATCGATGGCAGCACCGAACTCGGTGCCGGCACCACCTGCGAGATGCGCCAGGACGCCTGTGTTGCAATTCCCGCAGAACAGTTGTGCGCGTCGTGGAAAAAGCGCGTCGACGAAGCGGAATTCCGCTGGAAAGTCGGCGGTGGTCGCAACGACGAGCGCAAGGCGGAGTTCGACCGTCTGTCGAAGGTCTATCGCGAGAGCACCTGCGTACGTTGACCCGCGCTGCGGCGATGGTTATGGCGGCTGGTCGATAAGCGCCGAAGCGCTCCGAGCCAGAGTTTCGCTCCGCCTACCAGACTGTTGAAAAACAACCTGGCAGGCATCCGTGGATGGCTGTCACGACGTAACAAGCGCGCAAGCGATCGATGCGTCGTGAGCAAGTCTGGACATGCGCTGGACCTGCGATTGGAAACGGACATGAAGTGCATTTTCAACGCCCTGCCAAAGAGCGTTTCGTGCCCGATTCAACAACTGCGCGCTTTCTGTTGTGGGATGAATGCGATGCCCAAGACAATGTTGAGCCAGTGAACAAAATTCATGCCACAAGCCGACGGTTCTCCCGGTGCTGTTCCGATTGGCGACGCTCGCAGTCACGCTTGGCTGGGTACCGATGATGCTGAAGTTGCTTCTGTTGGAGCAGTCCTACCAGCAGATCACGGCGGGCGTTCCCGAAGTGCAGGCGGCGCGGTACCAGTAGGCGCCATCGCATTCACGCCGGGATTCGGGCAGACGAAGCTGGTGATCGTCGGCCGCGACATCGGCGAAGACGTAACCGAGATAAGACGCCGGTGTGGAAATCTGTGCTGGGTGCCCAGCACAGATCGGCGCATTCGGTCATTCGCGGCGCTGCTGGTCCCATCGCACGCGAATTGCGCACGGTCGTGCCGAGACTGCAGACCCTGCTGTCCGCGCTGCATCGGAAACGCTGACGGCATGCGCTTCGCGAGGGCGACTGCAGACGCCGCACGATGCCCGGAACGGCATCGGGGGCGCACAAGCGCCCCCGATGCGGATCGAGCCTTTCCAACCGGGCCGATTACGGAATCGGATTGGTCGGGCAATTGAAGGTTCTGCTGCTCGACACCGAGCCGAAGGCATTGGTGACCGTCACCACCACCGTCGGACGCGAACCGCGAGTACAACGGCCCATGTACGAAAGGCCGCCGGAGCCGTTCGGCCAACGGACCGTCGCCGGAGTCGCCGAACTGTAGGTCACGTCGCACCAGTACCTGCCACCGCCGCTGTTCGCGTAATCGGGACACACGAAACTGGTGATGGTCGGCGGTGTACCGCCGCCGCCGCCGCCCAGCGTGAACAGCAGGCGATTCGGCGAGCCGGCTCCGGGCTCGGTCACCACATTCGGCGTCGATGCATTGATCAATGCCGTCGTCACCTGTGCAGGCGTGGCACTCGGATTGCTCGCCAGATGCAGTGCAGCGGCGCCGGCCACATGCGGCGAGGCCATCGAGGTGCCGTCGATGGTATTGGTCGCAGCGTTGCCGGTCCACCACGACGACGTGATCGCGGTGCCCGGAGCAAAGATATCCAGGCAAGTGCCCCAGTTCGACGATTGCCCGTCGGTCCAGATCGAGCGCGCATCGTTGGCGTCGGTTGCCCCAACCGTGATCGCCGAAGGTGCGCGGGCGGGCGAGGAGCCGCAGGCGTCGACACCGCCATTACCAGCGGCAACCACGACCGTCACACCGGCATTGGTCAGATTGGCCACCGCCGTATCGACCGCAGCGTTGGCGCCGCCGCCCAGACTCATATTGGCCACGGCCGGCAACACGCGATTGGCCGCGACCCAATCGATACCCGCGATGACACCGGCCCAGGTGCCGGAACCGCCGCAGTCGAGCACGCGCACCGGATGCAGGGTCACGCCCTTGGCGACGCCCCAGGTAGTACCGCCGACCGTACCGGCGACGTGGGTGCCGTGTCCGTGGCAATCGTTGGTGCCGCCGCCGACGGCGTCGAAACCGTTGCCGACGCGGCCGGTGTATTCGTTGTGGGTGGCCAGCATGCCGGTATCGATGATGTAGGCATGCACACCGGCAGCGGTGGTGTCGTAGGTATAGGTGGTGCTGAGCGGGAGCGCGCGCTGATCGATGCGATCGAGTCCCCAGGTCGCGCCGGCCTGGGTCACGTCGATCGACACATAACCGTCTTCTTCGACATAGGCGACCCGCGGATCGGCGAGCAGACGTGCGAGCGCGGCATCGTCTGCCTTGACTGCGAAACCGCGGAGCACGCGGTCGTAGCTGCGGATCAGATTGGCGCGATGCGTTGTGGCGATGTCGTTGGCGACCGCGGGAACGCGTGCCGCGCGGTTCGATTCGCCAACGAGGGTCGCCGCCGAATCCTTGAGCACGACGATGTATTGACCGTCGATCGGATTTTTGGTGGTACGGAATTCACCGGCCATGGCCGGAACGGCCATCGCGCAGAGCAACGACACGCCGATAGCCGCAGAGAGTGTATTGATTCGTTTCATATCGAGTCCTTTTCGTCATATGAACAAGAGAAATCAATGCGACACGCATGGCGAACCATGCCCCCTTTGCCGCAGCGGCCGAGCACAGGATCAGGGAAAGGTGTCTTCGGCCTGTCCCTGGCCATGGACCGTTTGCGACGGTCCGCTCGATCCGCAGTCGGACGTTAACCGCATGCGATGGTCGTGACAAGGCGTGTCGATGAACGCAGCATGACAGCGTGCGAAACGACGGATCGCGAGTCTTTACGACGACGGTCTGTGGCGGCTTATTCCTGCGCGAGCGCGCCGCGCAATGCCGCAGACGCTTTCGCGCGTAGCGCGGCGCGCGGATCGGCCGTGTCCGTGCGTTTCGCGGCCCGTGCCGTTGCTGTTTTCTTGCCATGCGCCGCGCGCTTCGCGCCGACACCGCCAGCGGCGAGAAAAGCCTCGCGCACCGCAGGGTCGGTGGCGACGTAGAACGCTATCTCGTCGATCAGGCTCGGCGGCGGTGGCGGCGCGGCGAGCGCCGAACGGGCGCTGCGCCGCGCGCCCGCGCCGTACATTTTCGTCGCCGCCGCGGCCAACTGTTTCGGCGACAGCTCGGGCAGATACGGCTGCAGTCGCATCCAGTCGGATGCGGCCGATGTACGCGTCGGCGCGCGCAACGCGCTGCGCGTCACTGCACCGCCGAACGCCGGCAACGGCGCCCCGAGCAGACCGACTGCATCGAGGATGCCGGGGCCGTAGCGTTCGGTATTCCAACCGGGCACTGGCCGACAGTGCGCTTTGAGCAGTGTCGTGAATACCGTTGCGAGACGTCCGCCGTAACGCGTACGCAGTGTTGTTGCGCCGTGGCGCTGCAGCCACAACGCGCAGACGCCTGCGGTCGTAGCGGTTGCGTACGACGTACCCGAGCTGCGCTGCGTGTCGAACGTCAGCGCACCGTTTTTCTTGAACGCATAGGCGCGCCACACCGATTCGCCCGGTGCAGTGATGTCGACGGCCGCGCCCGACGCCGAACCGCTCCACGGCTGGTTGTCGGCGTTGTGCGCGGCCACCGCGATCACGTTCTCGAGCAGTGCCGGAAAGATCACCATCTTCGTGTGATTGCCGGTAGCGGCGAGCAGGATCATGCCCTCGGCGACGAGCTGATCCGCGGCGCGCGACAGCGAACGCCCGGCCCACGGCCCGCCGAGACTCATCGACACGACATGACATCCGCGGTCGCGCGCACGGTACAGCGCCTGCACGACATTGCCGAAACTGAAATGGATCACCGAGCCCGACACCCGCAGCGGCACCAGCTCGGCGCCCGGTGCGATGCCGAACAGATCGGGCGCATGGTCGCTGAAGATCACGCTGCCGGTGGCGGTGCCATGGCCGGGATGCATGCCAGTCATCGGGTCGCGTGGATCGGGGTCGGCGTCGACGAAATCGTAGCCGTCGGCGACGCGCAGCCGCGGCCCCGCGATCTGCGGATGCGCGGTGTAGCCGGTATCGGGATGACCCACGCGCACGCCGGCGCCGGTCACGCCGAACTGTGCGCGGGCACGATCCGCGCCCACCGCTTTGTTCGACCAGTCGTGCGGCGCGGATCCTGGCAGGTGAGCGTCATCGCCGCCACCGCTGGAACGTGTCGCCAAGCGCGGCGGTTCGGGTTGGAAGGTATAGTCCACCGCGGGCTCGCTGTCGGCCACCAGCGGATGCGCGCGCAGCGCGTGCACCGCGTTCCACGTCTGCGCGATCGTGGTGCGTTTTCCTTCCGGGAAGGCGATCAGGACATCGCTTGCGCCCTTGCCGAGCGGTTGTGCTGTCGACTTCGCGGTGGTCAATGCTGCGAATGCCGGCACGTCGGCGCGCAGCTGCGCGAGGATTCTTCTGCGCTCGGGCGCCGACAGGGATTCGCCCAGATCGAGGATGACGCCGCGCACATCGTAGCGTGTGGGCGATCCGCCGCTGGGCGTTGTCGTGCCGGATGCTTTGCGGATTGTCTTGCGGGCTACGGCGCGCTTCGACGCCGTTTTCCGGGATGGTGTGGTCGCCATGCTGTCTGCTCCCTGCACTGTCGGCGTCGGGCCGGGGAATGCAGAGCATACCCCCGGCCTTTCCGCGGACGGTATCGGATCGAGTGCGGCTGCACTGCGATCCGCTATCGGTTATCGGTTATCGGCGAACGCGGCGTTCCTCAGAGGTGTCCGATGCCGACCCTGCCGCGCCGCCCATTGGCCAGCAGACGATGACCCGCCGGAGCGAGGCGCTCCGGCGGGCGGGTTACGAAACATCACGGCATCTGCGCGCTCAGGGCGGCGAACGTCGATGCCGAGCGGTCTTCAGCGGCAGCAGGTATGCGTGTTCCACAATGCTTGCCCCGTCGGACTGTAGACAACGACGTTGCCGTCGTTCTGCACCGCCAGGGACGCGCCGTTGTGGCCATAGGTGCTGGTGTGCCACACCGCCTGCCGAGCGCCGTTGTAGACGACCAGATTGCCGTCGTACTGCATGGTCAGCGCATGACCGCTGCCGAAGACGTAGTTGGCCCAGAGCGCGCCCACGCCGTTCTGGTACAGCACCAGATTGCCATCGCTCTGCTGCATGACCAGAGTGAAGCGGCCGTCGCAGGATGTGACCGACTGGTTGCCGCTCAGGGTTGAGCCCGGCAGCAGTACGCCGCAGCCCGAAGGCGGCGTGACGTTGCAGGTTGCGCCTACGGCGGTGAAGGCCTCGGTGACGTTCGCCACGCTGTAGCCGTAGTCCTGCGCGGCGGTCTGCACGCCGCAAACGCCCTGGTTGAAATTCGTGCTGGAGGTCCAGTACAGATCGTTCGCGCGCGCGAATACCTGGAACGCCTTCTGCGTGTTCCAGCCTGGCTTGGTAGCAAGGTTATGGAACGCCTTGTTGTAGATGCCGGACGAATAGTGGACATCGAGGCCATCGTAGTAGTTCGCGGTGTTGGCGATCGACGCGCCGTCCAGCGGCGGGTTGTACATGTAGCGCAGCGCACCGTTGCCCTTGAAGATCTGCGCACCGACCAGGAAGTCGTTGGTGCCGCGCATATAGTACTCGGCCGCTTCGCCAGCGATGTCCGAATACGCTTCGTTGATCCCGCCCGACTGGCCGGAATAGGTCAGGTTCGAGTTTTGCGACGTGAATCCGTGCGACACCTCGTGCGAGGCCACGTCGAGACTGACCAGCGGGTAGAACGTCGTCGCGCCATCGCCGAAGGTCATCGACGAGCCGTCCCAGAACGCGTTCTCGTAGCCGGTGCTGTAGTGCACGCGCATCATCAGCTGGAACGTCAGGGGAGGCTTGCCGATGTACGCGTTGTACATGTTGTAGATCACGCTGCCGAAATAGTGCGCGTCGTTCAGCGGCGAGTACGCGCCGTTGATGACCTTCACCGTGTTGCGCGGACAAGTGTAGGCGAACGCGGTGCTGCCGCTGGTGCCGCCATTGAGATTCACGGTTTTGACGTTGGCGTTGGTCATGGTGCACGTGGTGCCCGACTGGGCGACGTCCATGTAGCCGAAATTGGTGCCGTATTCGTACTGGCCGGTCTTGGCGTTGCCGCCGGGACCGGTGCCGATCAGCGCGTGCTGCAGGTTGTTCCACTGCTTCAGCACCTGGCCGGTCTGGGCATCAACGATCACCATCGGCTGCGTCGGCGCGCCGCCGTTGCGTGTGTCGGCGAAGTACGACACGACGTAGCTCTTGCGCGCGCGACCGCTGTCGTCGACGTAGATCATGAGGTCGGCTTTCTCGTCGCGCGTGCGCATGAAGCCGATGCGGTTGCCGAGGCCGGCGCCCTTGGCGATGGCGACGGCGCGCTTGCTGTCGAGTCGCGGCTTGCCGGCCGGGATGTCGCGGGCGAGCCCGTCGACCTTGCGGCCGAACAGCGTGCTGACGTTGCCGTTGGCGTCTTCGTTGACGACGACCTGTTCGCCGAAGATCGGCAAGCCGCGGAAAGTCTGCTGGTAGCGGTGGTTATGTACGCCGCGATCGGTCTTGCGGTCGATCAGCTGCAGGCGCGAATCGGCGTCCAGGCCGAGCGCCAGTTCGTGGCGGGTGTGGACCATGGCCGCAGCGCTGGATGCTGCGATGGCGGCATTGCTCTGCTTGACCCGGGCCAGATCGCCCTGGTGCAGATCGGTGCGGACGGCGGCGGACGCGCCGCCGGTGGCCAGGATGGCGGCGGTCGCGATGGCGAGCGGACAATAGCGGTGAAGTGTGCGCATGAATCTCTCCTTGACTGCGATGGATACCCGCTGCGGGGGACAGCCGGCTCTTGAAGACCCGCGCCCCGGCGGGTCGTTCGATGCCGCGCACGGCCGGGGATGACAGGGCCGGCCGATGCGCGCATCGAGCCGCCAGCATGCAGACAGTGCGTCGCGAAAACTGCGATTGCGGTGGGGATTCCGATACCGCCGTGCGTCGCGGTGCCATAGGCGTTGCTGACGGTCACGTTCACGGTCGGCCGTGAATTCTTACCGCAGCAGTTGCTGCAGGCGTTTCCGGACACGTCGGTCGGCCAGTGGATCGTCGCTGGCGTCGCCGAGCTGTAAACGATGTTGCAGCAGTACATGCCGCCGCCGCTGATGGCGTAATCCGGGCAGACGAAGCTGGTGACGGTGGGCGCCAAGCCGGGCATCTCCGGAATGAATAGCAGGCGGTTGGGACTACCTGTGCCCGCGTTGCTCACCGCGTCCGGTGTCGCGGCGCCGATCAGCACGCTTGCCATCTGCGCCGGTGTCGTCGCCGGATAGATGTTGAGATAGCGCGCGATCGCACCGGCCACGTGAGGCGCGGGCATCGAGGTGCCGTCCAACAGCACCGATGCGGTCGTGCTGGTGAACCATGCCGACCGGCGTTGAGTGCGATGAATGCTGGTTGCGGGCGGTAGCGGACCTTTCTCAACCCGCGCCCCTGATGGGCTGTTCGATGTTGCGCATGACCAGGAGATGACGGGGCTGGCCGATGCGGGCATCAAGCGGGCAACGTGCAGGCGGGGGGCGTCGCAAAAATGCGATTCCGGTAGAACTTCATGATAGGCAGGGAAAGCAGAAAGCGATTTCCGCACAACGCCCGCAGCGGTGCGTACTCGCAAAAAAGCGAAGGCGCCGAAGCGCCCTCGCAGTCGTCCGTTATCAGGAATGGATGGATTCGGAGGTGGTCAGTACGGGCAATAGACGGTTCTCGACCGTGAGACGGAACCTGCGGCGTTGCTGACGGTTGCCCTGACCGTGACCGGATAGGTATCCACCGGAATTCTCGGCTGGAAAATCCTGTCGGAGGGCGTCCCGGCGATAGGTAGAATATTGCCGCAAACACCGTAGTAGTCCACACCCGATGCGATGCCATACCCGCCTGTCCAGTTCACGTTGGCGTTCGTAGACGAAATATACGTCACCCTGCAATTGAAATCGCCACTCGAAGCGGTGCAGGTCAAGCCTTTGATGACGGGAGGCGTGCCGCTGCCACCACCACCGCCGCACGTCGCGCCAACCGCCGTGAACGCCGCCGTGACATCGGCCACGTTGTAGCCGAGATTGCTGGCTGCGGTCTGTACGCCGCACACACCCTGGTTGAAATCGGTGCTCGCGGTCCAGTACAGATCGTTCGCGCGCGCGAACACCTGGAAGGCCTTCTGCGTGTTCCAGCCGGCGGTGGTCGCCAACAGAAAGAATGCTCTGTTGTAGATACCGGACGAATAGTGCACATCCAGACCCGCGTAGTAGTTCGAGGTATGCGCGATCGACAGGCCGTCCTGCGGCGGGTTGGCCATGTAACGCAGTGCGCCGTTCGCCTTGACGATGTCCGCGCCGACCAGGAAGTCGTTGGTGCCGCGCATGTAGTACTCGGCCGCTTCACCGGCGATGTCCGAGTACGCCTCGTTGATGCCGCCCGACTGGCCCGAGTAGGTCAGGTTCGAGTTCTGCGAGGTGTAGCCGTGAGAGACTTCGTGCGAAGCCACGTCCAGACTGACCAGCGGATAGAACGTGGGGCCGCCATCGCCGAAGGTCATCGCGGAACCGTCCCAGAACGCGTTCTCGTAGCTGTTGCTGTAGTGCACGCGCATGGTCAGCTGGAACGTCAGCGGGGCCTGGCCCATGTACGCCTGGTACATGTTGTAGATCACGCCACCGAAGTAATGCGCGTCGTTCAGCGGCGAGAACGCCCCGTTGATGAATTTCACCGTGTTGCGCGGGCAAGCGTACGAGAACGCGGTGGTGCCGGTGGTGCCATGATTGAGGTTCACGGTCTTCACGTTGGTGTTGTTCATGGTGCAGGTGGCGCCCGACTGGGTCACGTCCATGAAGCCGAAGTTGGTGCCGTACTCGTACTGGCCGGTCTTGGTGTTGCCGCCGGGGCCGGTACCGATGAGGGCAGGCTGCAGGTTCTCGAACTTCTGCAAAATCTGGCCGTTCTCGGCGTCGACGATCACGATCGGCCGCGTCGGCGCGCCGCCGCGTGCGGTGTCGGCGAAGTACGACACGACGTAGGCCTTGCGGGCACGGCCGTTGTCGTCGATGTGGATCATCAGGTCGGACTTCTCGGCGCTGGTGCGCATGAAGCCGAGGCGGTTGCCCAGGCCGGCGCTCTTGCCGATGGCCAGCGCACTATTGCTGCTCAGATGCGGCTTTCCGGCCTGAATCTCGCGTGCAAGACCGTCGACCTTGCGGCCGAACAGGGTGCTGATATCGCCGTTGGTGTCTTCGTTGACGACGACGTGTTCGCCGAAGATCGGCAGGCCGCGGAAGGTCTGCTGGTAGCGGTGGTTGTGCACGCCGCGGTCGGTCTTGCGATCGAGCAGGAACAGGCGCGAATCGGCGTCCAGGCCGAGCGCTTGTTCATGGCGGGAATGGACCATGTCCACTGCACTGGACGCGGCGATGGCGGCATTGCTCCGTTTGACGCGGGCCAGGTCGTCCAGGTGCAGATCGGTGCGGACCGCGGCGGACGCGCCGCCTGCAACCAGGATCGTGGCGGTCGCAATGGCGAGCGTGCTGAAACGATGAAGTGTGCGCATGAATCTCTCCTTGATTGCGATGGATGCCGGTTGCGGGGGCAACCGGCGCTTGCAAACCCGCGCCTCTGGCGGGCTGTTCGATGTCGCGCATGACCAGGGGATGACAGGGCTGGCCGATGCGGGTATCGAACTTCCAGCATGCGGAAGATGCGTCGCAAAAACTGCGAATGCGGTAGAGCTTTCAGCACGATCGCGACACGGATCAAGGGTTGCGAAAACGTCTCGATAGTCAGCTCGGCGCCAGCCGTCATGCGATCGTCTTCGGATGCCCGCAGGCTCCGGTCGGCGTCCTGTTCGCGAACCGGGTCAGTCGAGCAGCGACCTCAGCGCGATCGCGCGCATCTGCAGCGCCGCGGCTTTCATTTCGAATCGAAAGGTTTGCGCCAGGTGTTCCACCGCCTGATCGATCGTGTCCGGCGCCGCTGCGGTCGGATCCGGGTTGGACAACGCGTCGTCGAGCTCCGCCGCGCGCTCGCGCAGCGCTTTCGACAAGCCGTCGAATTCCTCGGCTTCTGCGATGAAGGCCTGCAGCCGTTCGAGTTCATCGGGCGACAAGTCGCGAATGATGTCCTTGAACGCATCGAGGACACCGTTGATGTCGCGGGCGGTATCGTTGTGATACCGCAACAACGACGCCGGGCCTTGTCGCAACCGTTCCGTCAGCGTCCGCATCAGCAGGCGGGTATCGGCGCCGGCTTCGCACAGCAGCCTGGGAATGCCCTCGTTGCCGAAGTGAATGCTCGTTTCCAGCGCCGCCATGACCGGCAGTGTTCCCTTCGGGCCCGGTGCATTCGGGTCGGCGCCAGCCTCGATGCATCGACGTACTTCGGCGATGCGGTTCAGGCCGATCGCTTCAAACAGATCCATGCACGCTCCAGCGGGTCGCCGCCGCGCGCCCGGCGCGGCTTCGGTGCGGACCCTCAGAAGCCGTAACGCAGAAACCCGCCGTCCACGGCAACGCATTCGCCGGTGATGTAGCTCGATGCGGGCAGGCACAGGAAGGCGACGGCGGCGGCCACTTCCTCGGGTTCGCCGATCCGGCCCATCGGCGTGCGCAGCAGCACTTCGTCGAGGTAATCGGGATCGGCGAGTTTGGTCGAGGTGCGGCGGGTGCGGATGTACCATGGCGCCACCGCATTCACGCGGACGCCGTCTTCGGCCCATTCCACTGCGAGGTTGCGGGTCATCTGGTGCATCGCTGCCTTGCTCATGCCGTAGGGTGCGCCGCTGCGCACATGGGTGATGGCGGAGACGCTGCCGACGTTGACGATGCAGGACGCGGCATGTTTGGTCAGCAGCGGATAGGTGCTGCGCGCGAGTTCGAAAGCGCTGAACAGATTCACTTCGAATATCCCGCGCCACTCGTCTTCGCTGTAGTCGATGGCGGGTTTGGTCAGGTTGCCGCCGGCATTGTTGACCAGGATATTCAGGCCGTCGCCGATGTCCTCGACCCAGTCGAGCAGTTCCCGGCGCTGTTCGTCGTCGGCGACGTCGGCGACGCAGGTGCGCACTTCGCCATCGGGGAATTCCTCTTCCAGTTCTACCCGTACCGCGTCGAGGCCGTTGCCGTCGCGGGCGGCGATCAGCACCCGCGCGCCGAAGCCGAGCAGTTCGCGCGCGATCGCGCGGCCGATGCCGGCGCTGCCGCCGGTGACCAGCGCGAGTTGTCCATCGAGACGCCAGCGATGAGAAAACATGATGGGAGCCGTTCGATCATGGGTTCGGCGTAGGATAAGCCGCGATCCCTTTGAGGAGGACGACCATGCGCCCCGTGTTGTTCATGCTGCCGCTGCTGATCTGTCTGGTCGGCCCTGCGGGATGCTCCAAGCCGAAGATGCCCGATCACGACGATCCACCCAAGCCGCAGACCGCAACGGCCGAGATCGCACCGCCCACGCAGCTGCGCGATGCGATGCGCAAGCCGATCGACAAGGCCGAAGCCGCGCAGGACTCGGTCGACGCTGCCGCCGAGGCGCAGCGCAAGGCCATCGATGCCGCGACCGGCAATTGAGCCGCGCCGCTGAAACGATGACGCCCGGCAGTGCCGGGCGTCATCGTCGATTCCTGAAGCGGTCGGATTGCCGGTTCGGAACCGGCGCATCGCGGAGCCTGCAGATTCAGAACCCGCAGAAGCAGTAGACCAGCGTCTTCAACGGCTCGCCGTTGGCGCGTGGTGCCATTGCCCGCTCGAGCACGCGCAGATCGCGGCTGGCCTGCGGTGCGACCTTCGACAGCATGCCGCGTGCGATGTCCGAATCGCCGAGCATCGCGTGGCCCAGACGGGAAACGGCGAAACCGCTCACGAACTGTTCGAACGGCGTGAGTTGCTGTTCGATGTAACGCACCCGGTAGTCGCCGGGCTTGTCGCCGAGTTTGGCGCGTTTGGCCGCATCGGCGATCGCCGTGCGCAGCCCGCCGAAAGCATCGACCAGACCGCGTTCCTTCGCCTGCGTGCCGCTCCAGACGCGGCCGCGGGCGATGGCATCGACATCGGCGACCGGCTTCTTGCGCGCTTCGGCCACCTTGCCGGTGAAATCGCGATAGCCCTTTTCGATGACGCTCTGCATCACCTGACCGACTTCCGGCGACAGCGGGCGGGACACATCGAATCCGCCGGCGTACGCGGTGGTGGAAACGCCGTCGGTATGCACGCCGATTTTCTCGAGCGCACGCGAGAAACTGGGGATCATCCCGAAGATTCCGATGGAACCGGTGACCGTGGATGGATCGGCGTAGATGCGGTCGGCGTTCATGCTGATCCAGTAGCCGCCCGACGCGGCGAGATCGCCCATCGAGACCACCACCGGTTTGCCGGCCTTTTTCAGCGCAACGATCTCGCGGCGGATCTGCTCGGAAGCGAACACTTCGCCGCCGGGCGAATCCACGCGCAGCACCAGCGCCTTCACGCTGTCGTCGTCGCGGGCCTCGCGCAGCAGCGCGGCGGTCGATTCGCCGCCGATACGGCCCGGAGGCTGGTCGCCGCCGGTGATTTCGCCTTCGGCGACCACCACGGCGACGTGATCGTCTTCGCCCAACGCGGGCAGTTTGCTGCTGATATTCGCGAGGTAGGTGCCGAACGACACCTGACGGAACCCGCCTTCGGCGTGCTCGTCGGCGACGCCGCGCTCGATCAGCAGGTCTTCGACCTGTTCACGTGTCTTCAGGCCGTCGATCCATTTCTTCTGCAGCGCGAACTTCGCAAGATCGCCCTGCGCGCCGGCGACATCCGCGGCGATGGTGTCGAAGCTCGCGGCAAGCTGCTTCTGGTCCAGTTTGCGCGCCTTGGCGATATCGGCGAGATAGCGCTGCCAGATATCGTTCATCCAGAACAGGTCGGCTTCCTTCGATTCGGGCGATGCCGCATCCAGCACATAGGGTTCCGCAGCGGATTTGTATTCGCCGACCTTGAACAGATGCACATCCACGCCGAGCTTGTCCTGCAGGCCCTCGCGGTAAAACTGGCGATAGCGGCTGAGACCTTCCAGTAGCATGCCGCCCATCGGGTCGAGGTAGATTTCGTTGGCCTGCGCCGCGAGCAGATATTGCCCCTGGTCGAAGCTCTCGCCGAAGGCGACGACCTGTTTGCCGGAGGCGCGCAGCTCGGCAAGCGCCTCGGCGACTTCGCGGATCGAGGCATAGCCGCTGAAACTCATGCTGTCCACGCGCAGCAGAACGCGCTCGATGCGCTTGTCGGTCTTGGCGGCGTCGAGAACCTGCAGCAGGTCGCGCAATTGCACTTCGGCGGTGCGATCATCGCCGATGGCCTGGGCGATGGCGCGCCCTGCGGCGTCGATCGAATACTGTTCGACCAGCGTGCCCTCGGGCGCGATGACCAGGGTGCTGCGATCCTGCACCGGCAGAACCCGTTTGCCGCTGGTGCCCAATCCGGCCAGCACGATCAGCAGGAAACCGAAGAACAGCAGGTTGAAGACCAACCGCCGGGTGAAATTCATCGCATCCCAGATACCGATCAGGATGCTGGCGACGGGGCCGCGACGCTGCGGTTCATTCATGGGGAAATCTCCTGGGTGTCATGAAACAAGGTCTCGAAGTTCAGTCTGCCGCCTGCTGGGCCGATCGGCATCCGCCATCGGTCACTCCCACCGATTGCACAAGGTCGATTGCTCGAGGCCAACCCACGACGCATGGCGCGTCGCGGATCCGGGGCAGGCGCGCTCAGGGCGTCACAATGAGGATGCGCCGTGAAATGCGCAAGAAGCGCAGGCCCAACAGCCCGGCGGCGACCGTCAGTCCGGCGATCAGGCCGATCCACATGCCTTTCGGCCCCTGTGCGGGCACCCATTCGCCCAAGCCGAGCCCAAGCACCGCGCCCAGCGGCATGCCGACGCCCCAATAGGCGAAGGCGGCGATCAGCATGGGCATCCGGGTATCTTTCAGCCCGCGCAGTGAGCCGATCGACAGCACCTGCACACCATCCGGAAACTGGAAGGCCGCGGCCATCAGCAGCAGCGACGAAGCCAGCGCGACCACCGCCGCGTCGCCGGTATAGAAAGCGGCGATGCTTTCGTTGCCGAGCAGCAGGGTCGTGCCGGTGATCAGCTGGGTGAGCAGGACCAGCACGTAGCCTGCGAATGCAGCGCGGCGCAGGCCGTCGCGGTCGCCACGCCCCACCGCGTGCCCGACCCGTACCGTTGTGGCCTCGGCGAGCGCCATCGGTACCATGAAGCACAGACTGGAGACGTTGATCGCGATCTGGTGCGCGGCGGCCGGCACGGCACCCAGCCGCCCGATCACCAGTGCAGTCGCGACGAACAGCCCGCCCTCCATCAGCCAGGTGAAGCCGATCGGCAGCCCGAGCGCCAACAGGCTGCGGATCGGTGGCCAGCGCGGCGGGTCGTAGCGATCCAACAGATGCAGGTCGCCGAAACGCCGGCTGCGGGCGAGATAAGCCGCCATGCCCAGTGCCTGCAGCCACATCACAAACGCTGAGGCCAGACCGAGTCCGCCCGCCCCCAGCGCGGGCAGGCCGCCGAGGCCGAAAGTCAGGCCGTAGCCGGCGGGGATCAACAGCAGCAGGCCGCCGAAGCCCAGCAGCATGGTCGGAATCGTGTAGTGCAGTCCGTCGCAGAGGTAGCGCATGCACAGGAACAGCGCCAACGCCGGCACGCCCCAACGGATACCGAGCACGAAGGCAGCCGCACCCGGGCGGATTTCCGGGGCGATGCCGAAGGCCTCGAGCGCCATTGGAATCGCGCTGAGGAACAGGAACATGCCGACGCCCAGAAACAGCGCCAGCCACAGCGCCTGCCGGAACAGGGGTCCGATCTCGTCGCGGCGGCCGGCGCCGTCCAACTGCGAGACCGAAGCCGGCAGCGCGATCAAGGTGCCCATCGGTATCAACAAAGGCAGCCAGAACAGCGCCGTCCCCACCGACACCGCCGCAAGGGTCGCGGTGCCGTGACGGCCCGCGATCAGGGCATCGACCAGTCCGATCAGTCCGGTCGAGACATGTCCGGCGATCAACGGCACGGCGAGGCGCGCACTGCTGCGCAGCTCGTCGCCGAAACGCTGTCGAGGGGAATGGGACGGAGTCATGCGCCTGCCGGAGTGAAAAAGCGCCGGCGCGGGGTGCGGCGCACGGACTGCTATCTTAACGATGTCCGCCGCCGCGCCCCGGGGAGCGCATGACCGAACCCGACAGCCACGCCCCCGCCGTCTGCGAAAACTGCGCCAGCGTATTGCAGGGCGGGTACTGCCACGTCTGCGGCCAGCGCGCGCACAGTCCGTTACACCATTTCGGGCATGCGATCGAAGAAGTGTTCGAGTCGTTCTGGCATCTCGACGGCCGCATTTTCAGCACCCTGCGCGACCTGTTCGTGCCCGGGCGCGTCGCCGCCGGGTACCTGGCCGGGCATCGCGTGCGCTATGTCGCGCCGCTGAGGCTGTTCATCGTGCTGAGTCTGATCACCTTTTTCGTCGGCAAACTGACTCTGCACTTCGATTCCGTAGGCACGATCCAGGTCGATACGGGACCGGCCAAGAGCGGCCTCGTCGTCGGCGACACGCGGGTCGACGAAAGCGACTTCAGGCATGCGAAAACCGTCGATGACGTGATCGCGCTGCGCACCAAGCTCATGCGCGATATCGCAACGGAAAACGCCAAATCCAAGACCGGCCCGGTGTTGTCCGCACTGCTCGATTTCGCGAAGCGGAAGATCGACCAGAAGTCGCGTGCGCGCATGATCGAACTGGGCGCGACGCCCGCACAGTTGCGCATGCTCGATACATCGTTCGACGTTGCGGCAGCACATGAGGCCGGAAAGACCACCGCATCGGCGCCTGCGCCGCATCCTGCGTCGTCGTCCGACCCTGCTGCGATCAAGGGCGCCGCAACCGGAAGCAGTGACATCGGCTTCCTCCAGCGCTGGTTCGAACATCGAGTCGAAAAGATCCAGGAAAACGCCGAAGAAGTACGGAAAAACCCGGACGAGCTGCTCAAGCGCTTTCTCGGTGCGGTGCCGGGCGCGCTGTTCGTGCTCATGCCACTATTCGCGCTGTGTCTCAAACTGCTGTACATCCGTTCCGGCCGCGGCTATCTCGAGCATCTGGTGGTCGCGCTTTACAGCCATGCCTTCATGCTGGTCGGGCTGTTGTTCGCGTTCCTGCTGATCGGGCTGCAGGCGGTCCCGGGCCTGCCTGCTTTGGCGACCGGCCTCTCCGCAATGGCCGCCTCGCTTACGCTGTTCCTGTTCGTGCCGTTGTATCTGTTGTGGATGCAGAAGCGCGTCTACGCGCAAAGCTGGGTCAAGACTCTAACGAAATACGCCACGCTGGGCCTGATCTATTCCTTCCTGCTGGGGATGGCCATCGTTTACGCCGTCCTTGCGGGACTCAGCAGTTGAGGTGTTCATGAGCGGCAAGCGGGTGATCTACGAAGTCAATATCGAAGTCGATGCCGCAGCGCACGACGACTACCGGGTGTGGCTGCGCGGGCACATCGCGGAGATCCTCGCGCTGCCCGGCTTCGCGGGCGCCAAGGTCTTCGAAGTGCTGGAGCCGCCGCCGAGCGCGGGCCGGGTGGGACTGTGCGTGCAGTACGCGCTGAAAGACCGTGTATCCCTGGACGAGTACCTGCGCGACCATGCGCCGCGGCTGCGTGCCGATGGCGTCGCCCGCTTCGGCGACCGTTTCCAGGCGTCACGGCGGATACTCAGCGGCACCCGCTGACAGGGCGCTGCCCTACAAGCGCAGGCTCAAGCCGGGGAAGCCGAATCCAAGGGCATCAGGGCAGACCGACACTCGCCCAGAGTTTGCCGAGCCAGCGCGGTTTCCCGATCGGGAGTGGGATGCGTGCGGGTGCGCGTGCCGGCACCTCGACGGGCTTTGCGGCGATCGCGGCATCGCGCAGCCGGGCGATGGCGGCGACGCGCTCTGGCGGCAAGTGCTGCATCACGAACCGGGCTTCATCGTTCATCGCCAGCCAGGCCTCGCCATCCAGACTGCCGTCGGCGCGTTGCGGCAACGCGCGCTGCAGCGCCTGTTTGTATTCGGCCGGTTCCACCCCGAACACTGTTGCTGCCTGGGCATCATTCAGTCCGACCACGACCCGCAACAGGATCACCGCACGGGTGCCGAAGTCCAGCCGCGCCAGTGGGGCGAAATCCCCGTGCCAGAAGGGCGCCAGCGCTTCGGCGTTGAGCGACGGGTTCTGCAGGAGCGTGGTCCAGAACAGCAGTGGCCACTGGTCCTGGGGCGTCGCTGGCGCGTTCATGGCGAACGTTTCGATGGTGCCGGCCAAGGCCTGGTCGCCGTGCCCGGGATCGCCGCATTGAAGTTCGGTCAGCAGCGCAGCACGACGTTCCACCCCGCGCAGGAAACTGGCGATGGCGGTGGTGGCGGCGGCAGCGGTATCGAGCGTATGCGGGGAAGCCATGGGTCGATCATAAGCAGTTTGACGACGGGCTGGCATGATGCCCTGTGGCGCCGAATTTCCACTTGACAACCATCACGAAACCAGCTCCCCGAGCGACGCCAAGGCTCGCAGCCGGATGCCGGATCCGATCCGGTTGTGCACAGCGGTCATCTGGATGCCATCTGCCATCCCGCACGCCGCCATGGACACCTGCTTTTCTTATGTTTCACGGCTATCTATTTGATTCATATGAGATTTAATGCGGTGGCGTTTTTTTCACCATAACTTGCGGAACCCCTGCATTTCCTGCACAAAATCTCCTGCGCGGGGATTGATGCACAAACTTATCCACAGCTTGTGTGGATAATCCTGAATTCCCTTTGTGATCCGCCACTTGCGGGTTATTCATGTCTGACCCGGCAACAATGCGGCGCAAGTCGGGCACCGGGACGCTGCCGCCGTAATCGCTAGACTGGGCGCATGTCCGCACCCGATTCCGTGCTTCGCGTCGCCCTGCCGGTGCCGCTGCCGCGTCTGTTCGACTACCGCCCCCCGACCGACGGTCCGGGCGGGGTCGGCTGCCGGGTGCGAGTCCCGTTCGGGTCGCGCAGTCTGGTCGGGGTGATCGCGGAGATCGGTCCCGCCGATCCCGACCTGGCCGAGCTGCGCGAGGCCGAAGCGGTGCTCGATGCGCAGCCGCTCCTGCACGGCGAGCTGCTGGCATCGCTGCGCTGGCTGGCGCGCTACACCCACGCGCCGCTGGGTGAGGTGTTGGCCACCGCGCTGCCCAGCGCCCTGCGACGCGGCGAACCGCTCCCCGAAACCCATGCCTGGGCCTGGCGTCTCACCGAGGCCGGCGCGACCGCGCTTGCCCGCCTGCGCGGTCGGCCACGACAGTTGGCGGACCGGCTGCAGACGGATGCGCTGGACGAAGAGCTTCTGGATGCCGAAGTCGAAGACTGGCGCGCTGCCGCGCGCGCGCTGCTCAAGCGCGGTCTGGCCGAGCGGATCGCGGTACCCGCTTCGTCGCGCGCGCCGCTCCCGCAGCCGGGGCCGGTGCTCAACGCCGAACAGGCCGAAGCGCTGGCCGCGCTGCGCGCACGTCCGGGTTTCGCCGCCGCGCTGCTCGATGGCGTCACCGGCAGCGGCAAGACCGAGGTCTATCTGCAGGCGATCGCCGACTGCCTCGCGCGCGGCCGGCAGGCGCTGGTGCTGGTGCCGGAGATCGGGCTGACGCCGCAGGCATTGGCGCGATTCCGGAAGCGGCTCGGCGTACCGATCCATGCCCTGCACTCCGGGCTGACCGACAATGAGCGCGCCCGGGTCTGGGCCGCCGCCTGGCGCGGCGAGGCGCGGGTGATCGTCGGCACCCGCTCGGCGGTGTTCACGCCACTGCCCGAGGCGGGGCTGATCGTGATCGACGAAGAACACGACGGCAGCTACAAGCAGCAGGACGGCATCCGCTACCACGCCCGCGATTTCGCGCTGGTGCGCGGCAAGGCGCTGGATGTGCCGGTCATCCTCGGCAGCGCCACGCCGTCGCTGGAGACGCTGCACAACGCGCAGGCCGGTCGCTACGCGCATCTGCGCCTGCGCAAGCGTGCGGGCAACGCCCAGCCACCGGCGGTGCGCGTGATCGACGTGCGCAAGCGCCCGCTCGATGCCGGCTTGTCTTCGGACTTGCTCAAGGCGATGCGCGCCGCACTCGATGCCGGCGGTCAGGTGCTGGTGTTCAAGAACCGCCGCGGCTACGCGCCGGTGCTGCTCTGCCACGACTGCGGCTGGAGCGCGCAGTGCAAACGTTGCAGCACGCCGCTGCGCGCATCGCCGATGACCGTGCACGGCGGCGGTCGACGGTTGCAGTGCCATCACTGCGGCGCGCGACAAACGCCCCCGCCGGCCTGCCCTGATTGCGCCAGCCTCGCGCTGCAGCCGCAGGGCGTGGGCACGGAACGGTTGGAGGAACTGCTTGCCGAAAAATTCTCGGATGTGCCCGTGCTGCGCATCGACAGCGCCAGCACCCGGCGCAAGGACGCGCTCGAAAAACTGTTCATCGCATTCGGCGCGCAGCCCGGCATCCTCGTCGGCACGCAGATGCTGGCGAAAGGCCACGATCTGCCCAATCTCACCCTGGTCGCGGTGGTCGGCATTGATGAAGGCCTCTTCTCGGCGGATTTCCGCGCCGGCGAAAAACTCGCGCAGTTGCTGATCCAGGTCGCCGGTCGCGCCGGTCGCGCCGACAAACGCGGCGAGGTGCTGCTGCAGACGCATCATCCCGAGCATCCGCTGCTGCAGACGCTCATCCACGGCGGCTATTCCGCTTTTGCCGAGACCGAACTCGTGCAGCGCGAAGCGGCTTGCTTTCCGCCGTTCGCGCACATCGCGCTGCTGCGCGCCGAAGCCCAGCAGGCCGATGCGCCGATGCAGTTCCTGCAGGCCGCGAAAACGGTGCTGATGCCGTGGTGCGCACCGAAACCCGCGCGCGGTTCGCCGCCTCCAGGATTGACGCTCGACGGCCCGGTGCCCGCACCGATGCCGCGTCGCGCCGGCATGTACCGCGCGCAGCTGCTGCTGTCGTCGCCATCGCGCCGCGAACTTCACGCTGCACTCGACGCTGCGCTGCCCGCGATTTATCCACTGCCCGAAGCGCGCAAGACGCGCTGGTCGCTGGATCTCGATCCGATCGATCTTTACTGAAGATGTATCAGGAGTGCCGTTGAAAAAGATGCCATTGCTGCTGGTTGCAATGTGGCCGCTGTCCGCATGGGCAGACGCTTCCGTCATCGATGTGCTCGCTTACCGGGCCGAGATCACGCCCGACATCGCGAACGGCTCGGTGCGCGGCGAAGTCAGTATCCGCTTCACATCGCGAGCCGATGCGCTGGCGCATGTGCGCTTTGATCGTGGCGCGCTGGTCATCGACGGCGTTTTCGAAGGGAAGACGCCGCTTGCTTTCGACACGCCTCCCGGCGTTGTCGAAACGACGCCGATCCGTCCGCTGCATAAAGGCGAAATCCGAACGATACGCATCCGTTATCACGGTTCACCAAGCTACGGACTCCAGTTCGACCCCGCGCGACGCGAGACGTATACGGTCTTCTCCACCAGTCAGTGGCTGGTCTGCATCGACTCGCCATCGGAACGGGCTTCACTCGATCTCACCCTGCTGGTATCCGGCGATAGCACCGTCGCTGCAACCGGTCGTCTCCTGTCGCGCCGCGCCCGTGATCGCGGCATCGTCGCGCATCGCTGGCGGCTGGACCGGCCTGCCGCCAGTTTTCTCTACGGCTTCGCGGTGGGCCCTTACCGCGAAACGCGCAGCGCGGGCGCCAGACCGCGGCTGCGGCAACTGTCGATCAACCGCACGCCTGAAGAGATCGAGAAAATATTCACCGGCACTCGCGACATCCTCGACTTCTATGCGGATCGCGCGGGCGTCCGATATCCGAATCCGGAGTACACCCAGGTGCTGGTCGCGGACACCATCGGCCAGGAGCTCGCCGGTTTGGGTTTCCTGTCCGAGGATTACGGCAGCCAGGTTCTCAACGATCCGGATGGGATTGGACTGATCGCACATGAAGCCGCGCACCAATGGTGGGGCGATCTGGTCACCTGCCGAGACTGGGGGCACTTTTGGCTCAACGAAGGATTCGCCACCTTCATGACCGCGGCCTATATCGAACACCGGCAGGGGCGTGCGGCTTACGATCAAATCGTCGCAGGCTGGCAAGCGCGCATCGAACGCCTGCGGCAGAGCGGTACCAACCATCCATTGGTCTATGCGGAATGGAAAAAGCCGAGCCGCGACGATCGCGCCGTCGTTTATCAGAAAGGCGCATACATACTCCACTTGCTTCGCGAAGAGCTCGGCGAAGCGCTCTTCTGGAAAAGCATTCGCGACTACACGCGGACGCATGCGGGAACATCCGTCGTTACATCCGATTTTCGACGCGCGATGGAGCGCAGCAGCGGACGCGACCTGCATCTTTTTTTTGAAACCTGGGTGGAATAACTCGAGCGCCAGCGTCCATCCGCTATCGGAACTGCATACGGCGCGCCGGTCGCTGGGTGCGGGTCAGGCGGATCCGTTTCGATCGAGCCATGCGCTGCGTCCGGTCAACCGTCGCGCAACAGCGCCTTGATCTTGCCGCCGAGCGTCATCAGCTTCATCAGCGTCGTCGGTTCCAGGCGCAACATTTCGTCGCCCCATCCCGACAGCGCATTCATCAGCGCCAGCGTTTCCTTGACGCGTGCGCGCGCTTCCGCGGGTTCGTTCGCGAACGCTTCCTCGGCGGCCAACTCTTTCAGTACGGCGACGGTCGGGTCGAACTCGCGCGCTTTGCGTTCGCGAATCACGGTGCGGAACAGCGTCCACACATCCTTGGAGGTCTCGAAATGGTCGCGCCGGTCGGCGTGCAGATGCACGATGCGCACCAGATTGAGATTGATCAGCTCGCGCAGACTGGTGCTGACGTTGGAGCGCGCGACCGCCAGAGTCTCGGTGATCTCCTCGGCGTGCATCGGCCGGCCCGTGTAGAACAGCAGCGCATGGATCTGCGCCACGGTGCGGTTCACGCCCCAGCGCGAGCCCATTTCGCCCCAGTGCAGGACGAAGCGGCGGCTCAGCGGCGACAGCGGATCGGAAGCGGGTTGTGCGGACATGGGCTAGGCCATCGGTTCGGGCTTGCGGGCAGTCTGGTTTCGTCATATATTTCTGTCAAGACAGAAATCACTGACATGACAGTCAAACCTAAGGAGAGGCGCATGGGCGCTCTCGATGGTGATCTACGGATGCCGGCTACGGCATCCGTTCTGGTGCTGGGCGGCGCCGGCTTCATCGGCCGGCATGTGGTCGAGGCGCTCGTTGCCCGCGGCCAGTCCGTCATCGTCGGCACCCGTCATCCACGGCGGCGATCGCAAGAGCATCCCGCGCTGGTTCATCGCGAAGTCCATCTCGACCGTCTGCTCGACGCCGAATCCTGGGTCGACGCGCTACGCGAATGCTCAGCGGTGGTGAACTGTGTCGGCATCCTGCGCGAACGCGGACACGAAACCTATCGTCGCGTGCATCACCACGCGCCCGCTGCGCTCGCCCAGGCCTGTGCGGCGCGCCGTCTGCGCTTGATCCACGTGTCCGCGCTCGGTCTCGATGCCGATGTCCGCAGCGGTTTCCTGCGCTCGAAGCGCGACGGCGAAAACGCATTGCGAAACAGCGATGCCGATTGGCACCTCGTGCGGCCATCGCTGCTCGACGGCGAAGGCGGTTTCGGCGCGCGCTGGATCCGTCGCGTGGCGCGCTGGCCGGTGCACCCGCTGCCGCCCGCCGCCAGCGGACGGATCGCGGTGCTGGATGTGCGCGATCTGGGTGAAGCCATCGCCAATCTTGCGCTGGGCGACACGCCGTCGCAGCAGGAAACGGTCGTCCGCGAGCACGACCTCGGCGGCCTGCAGGCGCGCACGCTCGCCGAACATCTCGCGGCGATGCGCGCGATGCACACGCCGCGCCCGGCGCTGCGTTTCTCGATTCCGGATGTGCTCGCGCGCATCGCTGCCCACGTTTGCGATCTGTTCCACGTCACCCCGTTCTCGTTCGGTCACTGGGAACTGCTGCAGCGCGACAACTGTCCTCGTGACAACCGCTTGCCGATCCTGCTCGGGCGCGCGCCGCGCGTCGTGGGCATGCCAGCCATCACGACACCGCCGTTGTCGCCTGTCGCGTTGCCGACGGCGCTGAGGTCTTCGCAATGACCGGAACCCGACACATCGTCATCGTCGGCGGTGGCTTCGCCGGCCTGTGGGCGGCGCGCGCGCTGGCCAAGGCGCCGGTCCGCATCACGCTGCTCGATCGCGGCAATCATCACCTGTTCCAGCCATTGCTGTACCAGGTTGCGACCGCCGGTCTGTCGGCGCCGAACATCGCTGCGCCGCTGCGACATATTCTGCGCAGACAGAAGAACGTCACCGTGCTGCTCGGCGAAGTCGCGAAGATTTCACCGGACGAAAAGCGCGTGCGGCTCGGCGACGGCCGCACGCTCGACTACGATCAGCTGTTGCTCGCCAGCGGCGCCACCCATGCGTATTTCGGCCACGACGAGTGGGCGCCGCACGCGCCCGGATTGAAGACGCTGGACGATGCGCTGGAGATCCGCCGCCGGATCCTGACCGCGTTCGAGCGCGCCGAGGCCGAAGATGATGAAGCAACGCGTGCGGCGTGGCTGACATTCGCGATCGTCGGCGGCGGGCCGACCGGCGTCGAACTCGCCGGTACGCTCGCGGAAATCGCGCGGCATACGCTGCACGGCGAATTCCGTCGCGCCGATCCACGCAAAGCGCGTGTGCTGCTGTTTGAAGCCGGCCCTCGGGTGCTGTCGAGTTTTCCGGAGTCGCTGTCGGCGAAAGCGCGCACCCAACTGGAAACCCTTGGCGTCGAGATCCGAACCGGCGTACCGGTCGCGCAGATCGACGGCTACGGCGTGCAGCTCGGCGACGTGCGTATCCCCGCGCGCACCGTGCTGTGGGCCGCTGGTGTCGCGGCATCGCCGCTGGCGCGCGATCTTGGCGTGCCGCTGGATCGCGCCGGTCGTGTCATCGTCATGCCCGATCTCAGCGTGCCGGGGCATCCGGACATCTTCGTCGCCGGCGATCTCGCTTCGATACAGCACGAAGGCAAGCCGGTGCCCGGCGTTGCGCCCGCCGCGAAGCAGATGGGTCGCCATGTCGCGCAGGCGATCCGCGCACGTTTGCAGGGCCGTACGACACCGCCGTTCCGTTATCGCGATTTCGGCAACCTCGCCACCATCGGTCGCATGGCGGCGGTGGTCGATGTGCATGGCCTGCATCTGTCCGGGCTGCTCGCCTGGTGGTTCTGGCTGGCCGCGCACGTGTTCTTCCTGATCGGCTTCCGCAACCGCATGGTCGTGTTGATCGACTGGGCGCAGGCGTACTGGAGCTATCAGCGCAGCGCGCGGATCATTCTCGGCAAAGACCGCGTGCAGTAGCGGAATGGATACGGATCACGCGCGCTCGACGCGACAGGCATAGCAGCCGGGCAGCGCGTAATGCGCATGCAGATAGGCGATGCGGTCGATCGCGAAGAGCCGCGCAATCGCGGCTTCGAGTTCCACGCCCGGCACCACTTCCGCCGAGCGCATCATGCCTTTGCCATCGTAGCCGCGCAGCGACAGCATGCGTCGGCGCAACAGTTCCGGAATCTCATCGGTCTCAGGCAGCGCCTGTACCGTGTTCTCGCGCACATAGACCGGTCCGGAAGCGCGGTAGGGCGTATCCACGCGATGATGTTCGTAAGGCACCAACAGCAGGCGTTCGCCCTCGTGCGCATCCGTCAGACTGACGCGGCAGGGAAAGCCGCCACTGGCATCGGCAACGACGCGACGGCCATCGCGGGCGCGCAGTTCGTCATCGGAGAGTGCGAAAAACATATCGAAAGCGGCGCGTGGCAGCGCGTGGATCTGGAAATTCATGCAGGCACTCCATGGTCGGGAGTGCGCATCGTGGCGTGTCGGCGCCGGTGACGATATCCGGATCTTGCGCTATACCGGCCGTATCAAACGAGCTGTCAGCCTGACTTTGGAGCGGCTTTTGCTTTCCCGGCTTTTTTCGGCAGGGCGCGGATCGATACCTGTTTCCCTTCCTCGCGCATTTCGAAAAGGCCGATTTCCTTGATCAGGCCCTTGAGCTTGGCGTAGCCGTAATTGCGCGCATCGAAGGATGCGCGATTGGCGATGAAATGCCCGACCGCTGCGAGATTAGACCAACCGTCGTCGTCGTCCTTGGTGCCTTCCACCGCGTCGCGCAATAGATTGACCAGAGTCGTGTCGTTGCGCAATTCCGTGGCGTTCTTCCGCTTCGGCGGTGCTGTCGGCATGGCGTCGGACGAGGAGGGCTCTGCCTGAGCGCTTGCATCGAGATAGAGGAACGTCGAGCAAGCATTGACGAACGGCTCCGGGGTTTTCTTCTCGCCGAAGCCGAAGACCCGCATGTTCTGTGCCCGCATCCGCATCACCAGCGGTGTGAAATCCGCGTCGCTGGAAACGATCGCGAACGCATCGAAGCGGCCGCTGTGCAACAGGTCCATGGCGTCGACCACCATCGCCATGTCCGAGGCATTCTTGCCGGTGCTGTAGGCGAATTGCTGGATCGGCTGGATCGCGTTGGGGTGCAGCGCCTGCTCCCATTTCTGCAGGGTCGGGCTCTTCCAGTTGCCGTACGCCCGACGCACGTTGGCGATGCCGTGCCGGGCCAGCTCGGCCAGCACCATATCGATCTTCGCGGCCGGTGCGTTGTCGGCGTCGATCAGCAGTGCGATCCGCATGCGTTCGTCCATTCCGTTCCCCTTTGCGTCAGCACAAGCGTAGAGAGGTACCAGCCACAGGTCCAGCAGTGGTCGCCAACGCGCACGGCCCGGCTGCCTGGCCCGTTGGTTCTACGCCGAGTGCAGGTCGAGGCTCATCATGATGTTGTCGGTCGACGTTTGAGTGTTCATG
The DNA here is from genome assembly GCA_040079515.1 of Lysobacteraceae bacterium. GTDB lineage: Bacteria > Pseudomonadota > Gammaproteobacteria > Xanthomonadales > Xanthomonadaceae > Lysobacter_I. The sequence goes on along the minus strand of JBEBKD010000003.1, from coordinate 259,345 downwards.
GATTGATTTTGTCCTCAAGTCGATTGCTGGATAATTGCTGTCCTGTGCCAAACCGCTACCACCTGAATTTGATCCTCGCGAGGATCAAAGACGCCACCGACCAGACCGAGAGCAGGACGATCTGCGGCAAGATCTCGCTGATATTGCCTATCCCCACGCCATTGAACAACAGCGCCTGGACCGCGGTGTTCATCTGGGTCAGGGGCATCAGCCCGGAAATGGTCTGCAGCCAGCCCGGAAAGGCCTTCACCGAGAAAAACACGCCGCCAAGCACGATCAACGGAATCTGCACGAAATTGACGATGCCGTAATAGGCGGTGACCGACGGGCTGATCGCGGAAATCGCCAGACCCAGTCCATGAAACGAAATGCAACCCAGCGTGATGACCAGAAACAGAAGCGCATAGTCGACCCGGTACGGAATATCGAAAACGAACACGCCGATCGCGAACAGCGCTATCGCGACGCTGTAGGCCACCAGCATGCGCGAAGCGAACAGACCGGCCAGAAACGGCACAGGCGAGATATCGATGGTCTTGATGTTCTTGTACAGGCCATGATGTTCTTCCTCGATCAGCACGCCGCCGAAACCGTTGAGGCCGATCAGCAGCAGTGTCATGCCGATCAAGCCCGGCAGGAGCGTGACCAGATAGGAGGTGTACTTCCTGGTCTTCAACTCGGTCGAATGCAGTCCCGCGGCCGACCGTCCATCGGCGAATTCGTCGATCAGGCCACGTAGCGCCGTGACTTCGACCTGGTTCTCAGGCAGCGAGTTGGAATAAAGGCGGTACTCGATCCCGCCGCTTGACGCTTTCGCGGGAAGGACCTCAAGGTAATGCTTCAACTCATTGTCGCGAACCGCTTCCTTGGCCGACGCCGCGCTGCCGCCATGAGCGCTGAGCTTGACGTAGTCGTGCGCGGCAAGGGATGCGACAAGGCGCGCGCTCTGCTCCGTTTTCGCATGATCCAGGTAGGACACATTCAAGACCGAACCATCGCGGACCTGCAGCGGAAATCCGATCCCCAGCAGCAGAAGCACGGGCAGGACATAGCTGAAGAACAGCGCCGTCTTGTCCGATTTCAACTGAAGCATTCTCAATTTGAAGAAAATCCATGTCTTTTTCATTCGCGCAGGTCCTTTCCTGTGTGCGACAGGAATACGTCTTCGAGACTCGGACGCACAATGTCGATATTGGTGATCGGGATACCGCGATCGCGACAGGTCGCGAGCACGGCTTCGAGCGTTTTGGCCACGTCGGTCGTTTGAATCGAAAGCGTATCGCTGCGTTCGTCCCAGCCATGACTGATCACGCCGTCCAGCGCACCGATGCTCTGGGCATGGGCGGCTTCGAGTCTGGTATTGCCGAACTGCAGATTCAACGACTGGGTGGCGGACAAGGACTTGACCAGCTCTGCCGGTGGACCGTGCGCGATGATCTTGCCTCCATTCATGATCATGATGTCGTCGCAGAGTCTCTCCGCTTCCTCCATGTAGTGCGTGGTCAAAATGATGGTTTTCCGCCCATCGTTCTTCAACTGCTCGATGAATTCCCAGGTATAGATCCGACTCTGCGGATCGAGGGCCGACGTCGGCTCGTCCAGGAAAATGATATCCGGATCCTCAAGCAATGCGATCGCGATCGACAAGCGCTGCTTCTGACCGCCGGACAACTCGTCGACCTTGAACGACAACTTGTCCTTCAGCTCCAGGCGCTCCAGCAACCATTCCGCCGACGGACCCTCGCGCTTGCCGCCGACCGCGGACCGAAGCTCCTGATAGAACTTCAGCAATTGCGCGACGGTCAGGAACTGGAAGTAGTTGTTCTGCTGCAACTGGACGCCCAGATGCGGCTGGATGCTGCGCATTTGCGTGGCGACATCCATGCCGAATATCCGTATCGAACCGGAAGTGATGTCCGTAAGACCTTCGATCATCGCCAGCAGCGAGGTCTTGCCGGCACCGTTCGGCCCCAGAATCCCGAAGCATTTCCCGCGCGGAACGCGGAAGCTGACGCCCTTGACCGCCTCGAAATCGCCGTACCGCTTGTGCACGCCCTCGACGATCAACACATCGTCCTCGGTCGTGCTCGCATTTGGCGTCGCAGTCATGCCCGTACCCGCCGCGGCATCCGCGGCATCGACAGTCATGGACGACTCGATCAGAACACTATCTGGAATTGTCGACATAAGACCTCTGAGATCCCCGTCGCTGCCGCGGAACGCGCAGGTGACGACGATCTGGTTGTCCTGTTCGTGGGATTCGAACAGGATTCCGCGGTAATCGCGGAGTTTTTCGCGGAATTGTCCGGTTTCCAGCGGCGTCGGCCGATGATCGGCGCTCTGCGCTTCCATCTGGAAATTGAACAGGACTTCTTCGGACAACGCCGGCAGTGTCGGCGGCAAACCTTCACTGCGCGCACGCGCTTCCATTGCCAGGTAACCGAGCCCACGCCTCTGGAGTTCAGCGACTTTGTCGGAGAGATTCCGAAGCGTCGTGTCGCGACCCACCGAAATCGGTACCTTGTCGAGGAACAGACCGACATGATCGAAGTATGCATGCTCGCCGCGCTGACGGCCATGGTGGTTGAGCACCAGACCGAAGCGCTCCAGGCCTGTCGATTGCAGCATCCAGCGCTTGAACACTTCAAACGCCTGCTCCGCCGCGCTCATTCCCGCTGCGATCGGCGTGGCGAAACGAACCACCTGCAACGGTCCATCCGCACGCTGCGCGAGTAGCGAACGCGTCGCGGCGATCGCCGATGCCACGCCGGCGCGATCGAAACTCTCGTCGAGAACAGCATCGATGGCACGATCGCCTTGCGGTTCGACAGCGCTGACGAACGCACGATAGGTACCCGCGAACGGCGTCGCATCGCCGCGCAGGATCTCGCCAAGGCGGCGTTGTACCGCGCCTGCGGACACGCCATCCCATGCGAGATGATCGATCGACAGCAACAGGTAATGCTGGGTGTCCGTCGCCGAAATCCACGCTGCCGAGTAAGCCAATGGCGTCTCGGCGCGAGCGCGTTCCAGCGCCTGCGTCGCATGCGCGATGGCATCGTCTGGGGCCAAGCCGACGTCGACAGCGAGCCGAAGCGCTGGAATGGCCATCCTGCCGATCGCTTCCTGATCGAGCAGACGCCAGGTCGAGGTCTGCAGATCCGGGATGGAGCGGAGCAGATCCTGTTCACTGGCCAAGCGTGCGAATGCCGCCTGCAGTTGCGCCGACGTGTACCAGCCCTGCACCGGAATGCATTCGTTGCCGTAGCGCGCGGTCCAATCCTGCAGATTGCGCTGCATCAGCCCGAAGCCGTAGGTCTCGACGACGGGCGCGGCGATCAATTGGGCGTGCACTTGCCGCAACTGCCCGGACAGCGCGCCGGGGAGGCCCGAAACCGTGATCGAGGTGTCGTCATCGAGTGCGGACAGGCCCACCGACTGCAAGCGTTGCGCTTCGGCCGCAGGGTCGTCGCACAAACGGACGAATTGCGCATCCACGCCATCGCACGACGCCAACAGCTTCTGCAGCAGCATGCGACGATCGCCTTCCCTGCACCGTACCAGCAGCGCTTTGACGGCCGCTGGCGCAGCGTCGACGACTGCCCAGGCGTGCTCCCATCCCTCCGACACCAGCCGATCCGGCAACGAAGGCTGGATTGCGCCGGCTTCTGCGATCGCCTGCACGGTACGCAGGCGGTAGATGTCGGCGACGCTCAGCACGATACCGTGTTCCCGTATCCGGCTCAGCATCCGGATCAGCAGAATCGAATCGCCGCCGAGATCGAAGAATGCGTCTTCGCGGCTGATCTGGGCTACGCCCAACAGCTTCTGCCATACATCGGCGACGATGGTTTCCCTGCCCGGTTCAGGCGGCACGTACTGCACCTGTTTCATCGAAGAAACCGTTGGTTCTGGCAGGCTTTTGCGATCGATCTTTCCATTCGGCGTCAGCGGCATCGCCTGCAGGATCATGATCGCGCTCGGCGTCATGTACTCGGGCAAGGCTGATTGCACGTGCGCACGCAACGCTTCCGCTTCGACGGGGGCATCCGTGGTGACATACGCCACCAGTTGCTTGTCGCCATGCTCGCCGAACGTGCGCGCGACGACAACGGCTTCGCGCACGGCAGGATGCTGCTCAAGGCGGTTCTCGATCTCGCCAAGCTCCATGCGGAAACCACGGATCTTCACCTGGAAGTCCTTGCGCCCGATGAATTCGATACTGCCGTCCGGATAACGCCTGCCCAGGTCGCCGGTGAGATACAGGCGACGGTCGGCAGGGTGGCGTTCGTAAGGGTTCTCCTTGAAGACAGCGCGTGTTTCTTCCGACTTGTTGTGATAGCCGCGGCCGACGACCGGTCCCGAAACCGCGATTTCGCCGACGACGCCGATCGGCGCCAGCATCAGATTGTCGTCCACCAGGTGCAGATGCGCGTTGGCCACCGGCTTGCCGATCAGCACGCGATCCACAGGGCCGTGGATCGGCTGGAACGACACATCGTCCGAACACTCCGCCGGACCATAGGCGTTCATCAGCGGCACCTGCGGGTATTGCTCGAACCAGCGCGCGACCAGTTCGCGCGACAGCGCCTCGCCGGTCGGAAGCGCCCAGCGCAACTGCGGCAGTGGCTTGCGGAATGGCAGGATCACCTGCATCACCGACGGCACCGGCTCCCAGACAGTCACGCCAGCATCGGCGAGTCGGGCCAACATGGCATCCGGATCGCGTGTGGTCTCGTCCGAGAAGATCACCACCTTCGCACCGAGCAGCATCGCGGTCAGGAACTGCCAGACCGAAATGTCGAAACACTGCGACGCGGTCTGGGCGATCACATCGTCCATACCCAACGACAGCGGTTCGAATTTGGCGCGCATGTTGTTGATCATGCCGCGGTGTTCGATCATCACGCCCTTCGGCTTGCCGGTCGACCCCGATGTGAACAGCACGTAGGACAGATCGTCGAGCGACGGCAGCGCCAACGGCGGCGCTGACGTCAGATCGGTTTCAGCCATCGTCTCCAGCAAGTCCTTGGCGCTCGACACTTTGCCGGCTTTCCACTTGCGCTTGAGCCAACGCTGTTCGGTGGCGCAGCCGTCGCCGACCCACAGCAGATGCGGCTTGGCATCGTCGAGAATCTCGGCCCAGCGCTGCGGCGGATGGGTCGGGTCCAGAGGCAGATAGGCGGCGCCGGCCTTGTGTACGGCAATGATCATCACCACCAGATCGCTGCCACGGCGATCCAGCAGTGCGATGATATCGCCGGCTGCGACGCCCTGCGCACGCAGCGCGTGCGCGCATCGGCTTGAACGTTCGTCCAACTCTCGATACGTCAACCGTTGGGTGTCGCATTCCACTGCGATGCGGTCCGGCGTCGACGCGACCTGCGCCGCGAAAAGCTCCAGCCAGGTTTTCTCTATCAATTGCGGCTGGTAGGTATCGTTGAACTCGACCAGCAGCCGTCGACGCTCCGCATCGGGCAGGATCTCGACGTTGTGCATCGGCCTGTCGGGATCGTTCTGCAATGCATAGGCGATGCCCGTCGCAGCGGTACGCAAATATTCCGCGACCAGACGCGGATCGACGACACTCAAGGACTGGACGTTGAGCACGAAGCTCGTGCCGGTGTCATCGAGGTCGAGAATCAAGGGATAGTTGGTACGTTCACCGTCCCAGTCGCCGGTGATCAGGCGCATGCCTTCCATGCTGTCCACGCCTGCGATGGCGCCGGACGAACCGTTGAGGCTGTAGTTCATCATCGAACTGAACAAAGGCAGCGCCGGCGATACGCCGCTGCAACGCTGCGCCTGAACCAGCGACGCCTGTTCGTGCATCAGCAGTTCGGCCATCCGCGCGCGGGTATCGCCGATCACTTCGCGGACGCTGGCGGTCGAGAACGGTACGCGCAGCGGCAGCGTGTTGATGAACATGCCGATGGCGCTCTCCATGCCATCGAAGCCATGCTGACGCCCGGACAACACGGTGCCGAACACCACATCCTGACGCCCGCTGCAACGACCGATCGTCAATGCCCATGCCGCGTGGAACAGGACCGAGGGCGTGACGCCATGCTGGCGTGCAGCGCTGCGGATCCTGTCGTTGGCTTCGCCATCGATGGTTTCGACCGCGAGGACAAGCTCTTCGCTCGACAGCTGGATATTGGCGAAGCCGAACGGCAATGTGGGTTCGGTGACATCCGAGAACTGCGCCTGGAAATAAGCTTCGTGGTCGCTCTCCGGCACCGATATCGAACGCGCGATGAAATTGCGGTACGGAACCGCACGGGGGAGGTGCTCGCCCTTTCCAGCGAAGTGCGCCTTGATTTCGTCGATCAGAAGAACCAGCGAAATATTGTCGCAGGCGATGTGGTGGCTCAGCATGACGAGATACCACTCGCCGCTGGCGGTATCCCGCGCGATCGACACCTTCAACAAAGGCGCGACCGAGAGGTCGATGCGCAACACTTCCGGGTCGGTCTTGGCGAGCAACTGTTCGAGTGCGGATCCTTCGGGGAAGCTGAACTCCTCGGCCTTCAGGGTGACCTTGCGCTGTACCACCTGGACCGGCTGCAAGAGACCTTCCCACATGATCGCCGTGCGCAGGATGTCGTGCCGATCGATGACCGATTGAACTGCGACAAGGAACGCATCGACCCGCTCGCGGCTGTCGAATACCAGCGTCGAGCGCAACAGATAGGTATCGCCTTCGCCGCCGAGCAGGTAGTGGAACAGAATGCCTTCCTGCAGCGGGCCGAGTCGATAGATGTCCTGGACATTGCCGACACCGCCGGGGATATCGGCCACGATCCGGTCGATGTCCTCCTGAGTCAACTGCGCGAGCGGGAGCATTCCAGGGGCGATAGCTGTCGTATCCGGGCCGATCGCGTTTTCCGGCACGACGAATTCCGGCGCATTCGCAGGGTCGGAATGAACCATCGTCTCGGCGAGCGCAGCGAGCGACGGCGCCACCATGATCGTGGCGATATCGGTCCTGTATCCGCTTTCCCGAAGTCTCGCGACCAGTGCGATCGCGAGGATGGAATGTCCGCCGAGCTGGAAGAAGTGATCGTTGCGGCCGACGCGCTCCTTGTTGAGCAGGTCCTGCCAGATGCGGGCCAGAATTTTTTCCGCAGGCGTTACCGGTTCTTCGTAGACGATGTTGTCCATGTCCTCGAACACCGGTTTCGGCAGCGCCTTTCGATCGATCTTTCCATTGGGCGTCAGCGGCATGCTGTCCATCTTCATGATGAACGGTGGCACCATGTAATCGGGCAGCGTCGCACGGACATGCGCACGCAGCGTTTCGATGTCGGTCGTCGCCGGCACGGTGACGTAGGCCACTAGATTCTTGTCGCCATGTTCAACGAACGCATGCGCGACCACCACGGCTTCACGCACGGCAGGATGGCTCTCAAGGCAATTCTCGATCTCGCCCAACTCGATGCGGAAACCGCGGATCTTCACCTGGAAGTCCTTGCGGCCAACGAACTCGATGCTGCCATCGGCATGGCGACGGCCGAGATCGCCCGTCAGGTATATCCGGCCGTCGGCGGCGTGGCGCGGATAAGGGTTTTCCCGGAAGGACGTACGCGTCTCCTCGGGGCGATTGTGATATCCGCGCCCGACCACCGGGCCGGACACCGCGATCTCGCCTACCGTACCGAGCGGTACCAGCATCAAATGATCGTCCAGAAGGTGCAGGTGCGCGTTGGCTACCGGCTTGCCGATCAGCACCCGGTCCACCGGGCCATGGATCGGCTGGAACGACACGTCGTCCGAACATTCGGCCGGGCCATATGCGTTCATCAGCGGTACCTGCGGGTACTGCTTGAACCAGTGGACCACCAATTCGCGCGACAGCGCCTCGCCGGTCGGCATCACCCAGCGGAGGCGCGGCAACGGCTTGCGGAACGGCAGGATCACCTGCATCACCGACGGCACTGGCTCCCAGATGGTCACGCCTGTCTCGGCAAGACGATGCAACATCGCATCCGGATCGCGCGTGGTTTCGTCGGAGAAGATCACGACCTTCGCGCCGAGCAGCATCGCGGTGAGGAACTGCCACACCGAAATATCGAAACACTGCGACGCGGTCTGCGCGATCACGTCGTGCTCGGTCAGCGACAGCGGCTCGAACTTGGCGCGCATGTTGTTGATCATGCCGCGGTGTTCGATCATCACCCCCTTCGGTTTTCCGGTCGATCCCGATGTGAACAGCACGTAGGACAGATCGTCGAGCGCCGGTGGCATCAGCGCGGGCGCGGAGGCGAGATCCGCTTCCGACATCGTTGCCGCGAGGTCATCGGAATTGGATATCTTTCCGCCTTTCCACTTGCGCTTTAACCAACGTTGTTCGGTGGAATACCTGCCGCCGATCCACAGCAGATGCGGGCCGGCATCTTCGAGGATTTCCAGCCAACGCTGCGGCGGGTGGGTCGGATCCAGCGCCAGATAGGCGCCGCCCGCCCGGAGCACCGACACGATCATCACCAGCAGATCCGTACTACGATGATCGAGCAGCGCCACGATCGTATCGGCACCCACGCCTTCGCGCTGCAAGCATGACGCGAACTGAGCCGAGCGCATTTCGAGCTCGCGATAGGTCATCCGTCTGGTTTCGCACTCGACCGCGATCGCGTCGGGCGTGCGCGATACCTGCGCGAGGAACAGTCCGGGCCAGGTCGTATCGATCAATTCGGGGCGATACGTATCGTTGTAGCCGTCCAACAAGTCACGTTCGTGCCGATCGAGCAGCTCGATCTGGCAAACGAGCGACGCGTCGTCGTACACCATCGCTTCGAGCACCTTCCGGAAATAGCCGGCGTGGCGTTCGACCGTCTCCCGGTCGAACAGCGCGGTCTCATATTCAAACTCGCCTTTGATGCCATCGGCGTCTTCGACGAGATCCAGGGTCAGGTCGAATTTGGAGAAGACATCCGGCGGGCTTTCCATCGTGATCGAAAGGCCCTGCAGATCGATATCGCTCCATTCGGCCTCTATCCAGCTCAGCATCACCTGGAAGATCGGCGTATGCGCGAGACTGCGCGGTGGATTGACTGCCTCGACCACTTGCTCGAACGGAAACTGCTGATTCGCCTGTGCGCCCAACAGACGCTGTTTGACCTGCTTCAGCAGCGCCTCGATCGAAGTGTCTGCTTCAACACCGACCCGCACCGCCAACGTGTTGATGAACAGGCCCACCAGCGGCGCCAACTCCGCCTGCAGGCGATTCGCCGCCGGTATGCCGATCACCACATCCTGTTGCGCGGACAGCCGCTGCAACACGATCGCCCAAGCCGCCAGCATGGTCGTGAACAGCGTCACGCCATGGCGTTGGCTCAATGCTCGCAGGCTGTTCGTCAACGTCGCATCCAGTGCGATCGACAACTTGGCGCCATCGAAACACTGCTGCTGTGGACGCGGCCGGTCGGTCGGCAGCTCCAGCATGGCGGGCGCATCGTGCAGCATGTCGTGCCAATACGCGCGTTGCGCCTTCCAGATATCCGCTTCCGACAGCGAACGCTGCCATACCGCATAGTCGGCGTACTGCACTTCGAGCGCCGGCAACGGATCGGCACCGCCCTCTTGGGCGCTGCGATACCACTGGCCGAGCTCACGCACCAACATGCCCATCGACCAGCCGTCCATCACGATGTGGTGAATGGTGATCAGCAGCACGTGATCGTCGTCGTTCATCCGCAGCAACTGCCCACGAATCAACGGGCCCGCGGTCAGATCGAACGGCGCGGCGAATTCCTCGCGCATCCGCGCGTACAGCGACGTTTCGGCGTCGACCTTGCGATCGCCAAGCGGTGCGCTCAGATCGTGCTCCGCAAGCATGAAGCCCATCTGCGCCGGCGCGAACCGCTGCATCGGAGTTTCACCGTCCATCACGAACGTCGCCCGCAGCACTTCGTGCCGCGACACGATCCCATCCAACGCGCATTTCAGCGCCCGCACATCCAGCGCGCCCAGCAGCCGCAGCGCACCAGGAATGTGGTAACTCTGGCTCACATCCTCCATCTGCGCCAAAAACCACAACCGCTGCTGCGCGAACGACAGCGGCATCGTTTCCGTCCGCGCCACCGCCACGATCGGTGGCAGTGCAGGCTGCGAGGCATGCTCCGCCACCAGCGCCAGATCCGACAGCACCGGCTGCGCCAACAGATCCGCCACGCCCAGCTCCACGCCCAACCGCTCGCGCAACTGCGCGGTCGCGCGCATCGCCAACAGCGAGTGGCCGCCCAGCTCGAAGAAGTTCGCGTTCGTACTGATCTGCTCAGGCGCCAGCTTCAACACTGCCGCCCACACCTCGACCAGCGCCCGCTCGATGTCGTTGCGCGGCGCCACATATGCCGCTTCGGCCGTGGCCGTCAGTGTCGGCTCCGGCAACGCCTTCTCGTCCACCTTGCCGTTGCCGGTCAACGGCATCTGCGCGATCACCATGATCGCCTGCGGCATCATGTAACTCGGCAGACTCGCCCCAAGGAACACGCGTAGCGCATCAAGGAACAGCTCCTCCGTCGTGACTTCAAGCCCTTCCTTGTCCTGCCGCGTCACCCACGCCAGCAACCGCTTGTCGCTGTCCATCCCACGCACCGACACCGCCGCACCCTGCACCTGCGGATGCGCACGCAGCCGGTTCTCGATCTCGTCCAACTCGATCCGGAACCCGCGCAGCTTCACCTGACGGTCGCGACGGCCGACGAACTCGACCTGACCATCCGCCCGCCAGCGGCCCATGTCGCCGGTGCGATATACCCGGCCACCCATCTTCCATGGGTCGACCAGGAACTGCTCGCCATTGAGCTCCGGACGATTCAGATATTCGTTCGCCACACCGTCGCCGCCGATCCAGATCTCGCCCAACAGACCCGGCGCGCACAACTGACCCATGCGGTCCACCACGTACACAGAGGTGTTGCAGATCGGGCGACCGATCGACAACGCGCCCACATCCACCTCACCACGTTCGCAGATCCACGCCGTCGACAGGATCGTGGTCTCGGTCGGGCCGTAGCCGTTGATGTAACGACAACGCGCACCCCACTGCATCACCAGCTCCGCCGACGGCGCCGAACCGGCGGTCAGCAGCACCATCCCCTCCGGAATCTGCGCCGGATCGATCTGCTGCAGATACGGTGGCGGGAAGGCGCCGAACTCGATCGCCTGCGTATTCAGATACGCCGTCAGCGCCTTCGGGTCCATGATCAGCGCATCGGCCAGCAGATGCAGTTCCGCGCCCGCCAGCAGACCGCCGAAGATCTCGCCCGCCGACGCATCGAAGGTATACGGCGCGAACTGCGTCATCCGGCTGCCGGCGGTGAAGAGCCGCGCATCGACGCACCACGCGCAGAAGTTGATGAGGCTGCGATGCGGGATCGCCACGCCCTTCGGTGTCCCGGTCGTACCCGAGGTGTAGATGATGTACGCCGTGCGCATCGCCTGCGACTCGTTCGCCGTCGCCACGCCCTCGCCGATCGCATCGACATCGGCCGACTCGGCGCCCTCGATCGCATCGAAGCTATCCTCGATCTCAAGGCACGCATCCGCGCCCGCCGACACCTGCGCGCGATGCGCTCGCTCGGTCAGCGTCCACACGATCCGCGCATCCGACACGATGAACGCACGGCGATCCGCCGGACAGTCCACCGCCACCGGCACATACGCCGCACCGGCTTCCATGATTCCCAGCATCGAGGCGATCAGCCACGGCCCCTTGTCCATGCTCAGCGCCAGATGGTCGCCCGAACGCACCCCGTGCGCGCGCAGCCAGCGCGCGATCCCGCGTGCGCGCTGCGACAGCTCCCGATACGTCCAGCGCTCCTCGCCGAACACCAACGCCACCGCATCCTGGTGCGCCTGCGCCACCCCGCCGAATACTTCGGGCAACGTCCGCTCGCGCGGATACACCAGCGCCGTCGCGTTCCAGTCTTGGATCGCCCGCGCCTGTTCCTCCGCGCTCAACATCGACAACCCTGCAATCGTCTGCGTCGCTCCGTTGGCCATCGCGCACAGCAGATGCGACAGCCGCTGCAGCAGCGCCGCCGTCGCCGTATCGTCGAACTGCAGGCGCTGATACGCCAGCTCAAGCATCAACTGCTCGCCCGGATACGCGATCAGGTTCAGACCGAAGCTCGTCTGGCTCGCACCGGAGATGCTGCGGACATTCAAACCGTCTTCCCCACCGCTGGCCAGCAACGACCAGTCGCGCGGATAGTTCTCCACCACCACCAGCGTATCGAACAGCGCCTGGCCCGGCTTCGCGCCGCTCAACCGCTGGATCTCCGGCAACGACAACAGCCCGTGATCTTCGTTGTCCAGCAATTGGCTCTGCACCGCACGCAGCAACGACCCGATCGTCTGACTTCCCTCCGCCCGCACTCGCACCGGCAACGAGTTGATGAACAGGCCCACCATCGACTCGATCCCGTCCACCGGCGCCGATCGGCCGCTGGTGGTGTACCCGAACAGCACTTCCTCTTCGCCAATGTATTTGCCCAGCAGCAACCCCCACGCCACCAACATCAGTGTGCTGAGGCTCACGCCCTCCGCTTGCGCCAGGCGGGTCAGCCGCGCGGTCACTTCCGCCGACAGTTCCAGCTCGGTCGATCCCTGCTCGTAGCGCACCTGACGGTGGCCCTGCGCCTCGACCCGCCGTTCCAACGGCATCTGCGCGCTGACCGACACGTCCAGCCCGCGAAAATAACCACGCCAATACGCCTCGGCCGCCGCCGGATCCCGGGTCGATTGCCATGCGATATAACGCCGGTACGATGGCTCCGCAGGCGTATCCTCCGCTTGCCCGTTTGCCGCGTACCCCTGGAACAACTGCCGGATCAACACCGCCGCCGACCAACCATCGATCAATGCGTGGTGATGCGTCCACACCAGACAATCCCTGTCGTCGGCCAACCGCACCAGCATCAACCGCATCAGCGGTGCCTGCGTCAGCTCGAATCCCTGCGCCATCTCTTCGCGCTTCAATCGCGTCAATGCCGCCTGAGACAACTCGCCATGACCATCGGCCCGGAGGTCCTCTTCGCGCCAACTCACCGGCGCATCGGACACCACCAGCTGCATCAACTGCGCCTGACCCACATCCACGAACGCCGTACGCAGTATGTCGTGACGATCGACCAGCCCCTGCCAGCTGCGGCGCAGCCGCCCGGCATCCACCCGCGCCAGCATGAACTGCATCTGCGACAGATACAGGTCCTTTTGCGCGCCGCCATCCGAGAACATCAGCAGCCCCTGCTGCATCAACGTGCACGGATAGACATCGCGCAGCGTCGGGTAGTCCGCCTGCAGCGCGCTCAGCCGCTCGGCCGGCAGGCCCGCCAGCGCGAACGGGGTATCGTCCCGTACCAAGCCGTCGCTATCGTCGGCATCGTGATCGTGATCGGCGAAGACGCTGTCGCCAGGGTCGATCGACAGAATCGCGCGCACCCCTTCGACGAACCCCTCGGCGATCGCCGTCACCGTCGACGACGTCAACTGCCGGGCGCTGTAATCGAAACGCAGCTGCAACGACCCCGCCAGCATCATGCCGTCGATGCGCAGCGCATGGCCGCGCAGCCGGCGCGGGCTGATCGCGCTGCCGCCTTCGGTCTCGGGGAGACCCGGATAATTGAACAGAATGCCGCTGCCGCTCGTGGCTTCGGCCGCCACCTCAAGCGCCTCGTCGTGCGCGATCTGCTGCAGCGCGCCGTAACCGATGCCGCCGTTGGGCACAGCCGATAGCATCCGCCGGGTGCGGCGCAGATGCGGCTTGAGCGACTGGCGCACGCGATCGAAGCGCACCGGATACGGACTGGTACACCAACCGATGGTCCGGCTCAGATCCAGCTCGGCCTCACCGTCCTTGAGGTCGCGGCCGTGCCCTTCCAGATTGATGCGCACCGCATCGCCGTCCAGACGCTCGCCCAACGCCCGGGTCAGTGCAGCCACCAGCAACGCCTGCAGCGGTACCCCGTTGCGCGTGCGCTGCAGCAACTGCTGGGTGTCTTCGCTGCCCAGCGCGATCTCCACCACACGGGTCGTCGCTTCGGGCTGCGGCCCTGCGTCCGCGTCTTCGGCATCCCACACGAACTGCACCACCGGCGTCGCCAGCTGCTGCAGCCAATAGTCGCGCTCCTGCTCGGCCTGCCGGCCGAACGCGTAGTCGTGCACCCGCAGCGCCCAATCCTGATAACTGGCGGACTTCGCGCCCAGTTCCACACGTTCGCCGCGTTGTGCGGCCGTCAGCGCCGCTTGCAGATCTTCCGACAGGATCCGCCACGACACCGTGTCGACCACCAAATGGTGAATCACCCACAACAGCGACTGACCCTGCGCATCGCGGCGCCAGACCCAACGCTGCAGCTTGCCTTGTTTGATATCCAGACCGCTCAGCGCCGCCGCTGCCTCCGCGCGCGGATCCAGCCACGACGCACCTTCGACCTCCACCAGCGTCTCGGCCAGTATCGGATCACCCGCCTGCAGAGCATCAGGCCGGTACTGCGCGATCCAACCGGTCGAGGTCTGACGGAACTTCAGCCGCAACGCATCATGACGTTCGACGATCGCGACCAACGCCGCATCCAGCATCGCCCGCGTGGTGTCCACAGGCAGCGCGATCCGCGCATACTGCGCATACTGATCGACGTCCGTCCGGTCCTGCAGAAAATCCAGTTGAATCGGCAGCAGCTCATGCGCGCCGATGATCGGCGGCGGCCGGTTTTCGCCGCCCGCAGTTGGACGCACCGCCGCATGGCGGACATGTTCCGAGACAAGATCTATCGACGTCGATTCGTTCATCCGTGTAGCTCCTTCATCCGTATGTAATGCCGGCGCGACCAACGGCCGGGCACAGGAAAACAATCAACACGGAGTTATGCGCAGGTCCGAAAACAATTATCGGAAATGGCTGCGACGGTTCCGTGAACTGCGGATGTAAAGAGAGTGATTCGCGACTCGTGCCGTGTCGCTGCAATCCCTTCCCTGGGAATCGTCATACCGATGTCGTCGAGACATTTCCATGTCCATTCCAGGCGACGGCGAACTTACGTAATGATTTCGCGTCGTTCCGTTCAGCTGGGATCAATGCTCTCATACTTCATTATGAGGCCATGTGTTGCGTCTCATTCTCACTCGCCGGGATGGCTGTTGCGCATCAGAGGCACAGTCGCACCGCAACTCTGGCAAACATCGCCTCGATCGCTTCTTTGAAACGCGTCAGCTGGTCGACACAGGCGATAGATAAGCGCTCATATCCGCTCGTCTCGAAATTTCAAGCCGCGAACAGCGCCTTCATCTTCTTCAGCGCATTGGCTTCGATCTGGCGGATCCGTTCGGCGGAGACACCATATTCGTCGGCGAGGTCCTGCAGCGTGATCTTGCTGTCGGCATCCAGCCAGCGGCGCTTGACGATGTCGCGCGAGCGGGCGTCGAGCTTGGCCAGACCAGCGCGCAACAGATCGAGTTGATCCGATTCGCTGTCGGCGCTTTCGTAGGTTTGTGCCGGGTCCTGGCCGTCGGCCATCAGATACGCCACCGGTGCCGGAGGGCCGTGGTCTTCGTCGGCATCGTCGGGCGCATCGAAACCGATGTCGCGACCGGAGAGGCGCGATTCCATTTCCAGCACTTCGCGTTCGGAGACGTTGAGATCCTTGGCGACCGCGCGCACTTCCTCGGCGTTGAGCCAGCCCAGACGGGTCTTGCTGCGGCGCAGGTTGAAGAACAGCTTGCGCTGCGCCTTGGTGGTCGCGACCTTCACGATGCGCCAGTTCTTGATGATGAACTCGTGCATCTCGGCGCGGATCCAGTGCACCGCGAACGACACCAGGCGCACGCCGACATCCGGGTCGAAGCGCTTCACCGCCTTCATCAGGCCGATGTTGCCTTCCTGGATCAGGTCGGCCAGCTGCAGGCCATAGCCGTTGTAGCCGCGGGCGACGTGCACCACGAAGCGCAGGTGCGATAGCACCAGTTCGCGGGCGGCGTCGAGGTCGTTCTGGTCGTGGAAGCGGCGGGCAAGCGCCTGCTCGTCCTCGACGGAGAGGACAGGAATCTGGTGGACCGCGCCGACGTAGGCTTCGAGCGAACCCAATGCGCTCGGGATCGGCAGGCTGTTCGGAATCAGGGCAGTGCTGGCAGTGATCTGGTTCATAGGATTCGATATTAGCAGTCGGCTTGTTGGAGTGCTAAAGCGGGAGAAGGTTCCCAGCGTTCTGTTCATGGAACGAACGGCGGACGTAGTCCGCCGAGGTGCTCAAGAATCGCACTGCGAAGAACGCTGTTACGGTCCAAATCGGGCCAAGCCGCACCCTAGGCGCCAGCGACGATCTTTATGGACCCGGCCGCCTGCGCTCAAGCCCCATTGGTCACCCCGACGGACAGCGCCGGGGGTGCGGGCGCGGCCATGCGTCTGCATTGCTCGATTTAAGGCGCACTTAAGGTTGCGGGCGGACGGTGATGGTTCAGTTCACAGGAGACATCACGATGAAGACGCGCCCCCTGACCTGGAGTCTGCTGGCGATGGCCCTCGGAGCGGCAGGTTGCCAGCGCGAAGCCGCTCAGGCGCAGCTCGCCGACACCGCTGCGACTGCATCAGCGGGTGGCTCTGCGCCTGCAGCGGCCGGGCCGGCCGCCGATCCCGCCCTGCTGACCCAGGCGCAGGCGCTGTTCAAGCCGATCCCCGATCAGGCCCCGGCGCTCCCCGGCAACCCGGTCACCGCGGACAAAGTCGCGCTCGGCAAGATGCTGTTTTTCGACGGCCGCCTGTCGGCCAGCGGCGTGATCAGCTGCAACTCCTGCCACAACCTCGGGATGGGCGGGATCGACGGTGTGCCGACTTCGATCGGTCACGGCTTCCAGAAAGGCCCGCGCAACGCGCCGACGGTCTACAACGCCGTGTTCAACATCGCCCAGTTCTGGGATGGCCGTGCGGAAGATCTGAAGGCGCAGGCCAAGGGCCCGGTCCAAGCCGGCGTGGAAATGAACAACACACCGGCGGCGGTCGAAGCCACGCTCAATTCGATGCCGGGTTACGTGAAGGCCTTCGAGCTGGCCTTCCCGGGCGAAGCCAAGGCCGTGAATTTCGACAACATGGCCAAGGCGATCGAAGCGTTCGAGACCACATTGATCACGCCCGGTGCGCCGTTCGACGTGTTCCTCAAAGGCGATGCGCGCGCGCTCACTGCGGATCAGCAGGCCGGCCTGAAATTGTTCATGGAGAAGGGCTGCGCCAGCTGCCACAACGGCATCAACCTCGGCGGCCAGGCTTACTTCCCGTTCGGCGTGGTCCACAAACCGTCCGACGACGTGCGTCCGACCGGCGATGTCGGACGCTTGACGGTGACCAAATCGAAAGCCGATGAATATGCGTTCCGTGCCGCGCCGCTGCGCAACGTCGCCGCGACTGCGCCGTACTTCCATTCCGGCAAAGTGTGGAAGCTGCAGGACGCGGTGACGATCATGGGCGACGCGCAGCTCGGCGCCACGTTGACGCCGGACGAAGCGGAAAAGATCCATCTGTTCCTGCATTCGCTGACCGCGCCGATTCCCGATGTGCGGTATCCGGAACTGCCCGAGCGCAGCGATACGACGCCACAGCCTGCGGGTTGATTGCGGCGGTGGACAAGAACGCCCGCGATGCCATGGCGCATCGCGGGCGTTCGCGTTTCAAACATGCTTATGTGGCGCAGGAGGCATCTGCGGGATCGCGGCAGCGTAAGGCGCGCTTAAGCATCGACGCGCATCGTGACCGCATCTCCCACGGAAACAGGTGTTTTCGATGCGAATCTTCTGGTGGTCTATCGTGCTCTGCCTGCCGTTCGCCGCGCAGGCGCAATCCCTCGTTCAGCTGCAGGCCGGATATGCGAAACAGGCGGTTCACGACGACCCGTCGTTCAAGACCTTCTCGGCCGCGCGTGGACAACGCTTCTTCCTGTCGAAGCACGGCAACGATTGGAGCTGCGCGAGCTGCCATACGTCGGATCCGACCCGCAGCGGCAAGCATGACGTGACCGGGCGCGCGATTCAGCCGCTGGCACCGGCGGCCAATCCGAAGCGCTTCACCGATGCGGCGAAAGCCGAGAAATGGTTCCGACGCAATTGTCGCGATGTGGTCGGCCGCGAATGCAGCGCGCTGGAGAAAGGCGATGTGCTCGCCTGGCTGGGCAGTCTGGGTGCGGGAGGTGTGCGATGAGCCGCACATGGATTGCGACCGCGCTGTTGTGCGCAATGATGCTGCCGTCCGGTGCATTTGCTGCCGGCGACGATGACGAGAACGAACGTTCGCCGCGTCGCGCGCCGATGCCCGCCGTCTACGTCGAAGAATGCGGTGGTTGCCACGTGCCGTATCCGGCATCAGGTTTGCCGGCCGCGTCATGGGACGCGCTGATGAGCGGACTCAATCGCCATTTCGGCAGCGATGCGAGTCTTGCGCCGCAGGATGCGGGCACGATCCGCCGCTGGCTGCGCACCAACGCCGGGCGCAGCGCCGCGAATCGCACCGAGCCGCTGCGCATCACCCGGACAGCATGGTTCCTGCGCGAACACGATGAAATTCCAGTCGCCACCTGGCGTTCGCCTGCGGTGAGGTCGGCCGCCAATTGCGCGGCCTGCCATCGCGGCGCCGAACGCGGTGATTTCTCCGAGCACGATGTGCGCATCCCGCGCGCATCGCCCCTACGCCCTGCTGCAGGATCGACACGATGAACGCTGTCCCCACCACTTCAGCCACCGAAATTTCGCCCAGCACCAAGAAGGTGCTGATCTGGGACCTGCCGACGCGGTTCTTCCACTGGAGTCTCGCGATTTGTTTCGCCGGCGCCTGGCTGACCTCCGACAGCGAGCGTCAACAGCTGCTGCATTTTCTGTTCGGCTACAGCCTGCTCGGCCTGATCGTTTTTCGCATCGTCTGGGGCTTCATCGGCAGCCGCTACGCGCGCTTCGGCAATTTCTTCAAAGGACCGGGCGCGACCCTGCGCTATCTGGGTTCGATGGCGAAACGCCAGCCCGAGCATCATGTCGGCCACAACCCCGCCGGCGCGGCCGCGGTCTGGCTGTTGCTCGGACTGGGTCTGGCGGTCGCCATCACCGGTTGGCAGATGGTGGTTGGAAGCGCTGGAGAATCGCTCGAAGAAGTCCACGATGCCCTGGCCATTGCGATGCTGGTGGTCGTCGGCGTGCATATCGTCGGCGTGATCGTCTCCAGCGTCCTGCATCGCGAGAACCTGCCGCGTGCGATGGTCACCGGTTACAAATCCGGGCTGCGTGCGGAAGACGGCATCACGCGGAAATCCGGCATCGTCGCGCTGCTGATGGTCGGCGCGCTGCTTGCATTCTGGGCCTACGGCCTCACGACCCAGCGACTGCCGTTCGGACTGTCGGGTAGCGGCGAATCCGCAGCTGCAGGCGAAGCGGGCGAGCAGGACGGGGATTGATGGCGTGCGCCGGCATGCCGTCGGATAATGCCGCAACGACGGGAGCCGACGATGCGCGTGCTGGTGGTTGAAGACGATCCGCTGCTCGGCGAGGCGATCTGCATCGGCATGCGCCAGCGCGGCTTCGCGGCCGACTGGGTGCGCGACGGCATCGCGGCGGAGACCGCACTGAAGACCGAAACCTTCGCAGTGGTGATCCTCGATCTGGGTCTGCCGCGTCTGTCCGGCATGCAGCTGCTGCGGCAACGACGCGAGGCGCACGACAGTACGCCGGTGCTGATCCTGACCGCGCGCGATGCGATCCAGGAACGCGTGCAGGGATTGGATGCCGGCGCCGACGACTACGTGGTGAAGCCGGTGGATCTCGACGAACTGGCCGCGCGCCTGCGCGCGCTGGTGCGTCGCAGCGGCGGCGACGCGCAGCCGCTGCTGCAGGTGGGTGCGCTGCGCATCGATCCCGCCGCGCGGCATGTCGACTGGCACGATGCGCCGGTCGAGCTGTCGCCGCGCGAATTCGATCTGCTGCTGGAATTCGCGCGCTCGCCCAATCGTTTCCTCAGCAAGGAACAGCTCACCGAACGGCTGTACGGTTGGAACGACGAGGTCGAATCCAATGCGCTCGAAGTCCATATCCATCATCTGCGCCGCAAACTCGATCCGTCGCTGATCGTGACCCAGCGAGGCGTCGGTTACATGCTGCGGACATCGGAAACATGATGGACGCCGCGACGAACGCCACCATCCGCGAACCGGATTTTTCGCTGCGCACGCGCTTGCTGGTGGCGATGCTGTCGATCGTCGCGGTGGTCTGGCTGCTGTCGGCATTCGCAAGCTATGCGCAGGCGCGTCGCGAACTGGGCGAACTTCTCGACGCGCATCTCGCGACCTCGGCGGCGCTGCTGGTCGCGCAGGCGTCCGAGGAGTTGGAGGAAATCGAACTGGAACATCTGCCGGATCTGGGCGATGCCCATCAGCGGCTCGCGCTGCAGGTGTGGAACGACGGCCGCCTCGGCGTGCACAGCGCCAACGCGCCGAACGTGCCGCTGGCGCCGTTCCGGCATGGGTTCGCCGACGTGACCGCCGACGGCACCGCATGGCGCGTTTACAGCACCCGCAGTCGCGAAGGCGATTGGGTCCAGGTCGGCGAGCCGGTGTCCGCGCGCACCGACATCCTGCGCGAAGCGCTGGCGCGGCAGGCATGGCCGATGCTGCTGGCGCTGCCGCTGCTGGGCGTCGGCATCTGGTTGGTGCTCGGTCGCGGTCTGTCGCCGCTGCAGCGCATGGCGCAGGCAGTGGGCATGCGCGCGCCGCTGGACACCACGCCGATCGTGGCCGACGACGCGCCGCGCGAGATCCGCCCGCTGCTGGATCGGCTCAACGCCCTGTTCGCACGCACCGGCGCGAGCATCGAGCGCGAGCATCGGTTCATCGGCGACGCCTCGCACGAACTGCGCACGCCGCTCGCGGCGATCCGCGCGCAGGCGCAGGTGGCGCAGGGCGCGCGCGACGATGCCGAACGCCAGCGCGCGCTGGCCGGGGTGATCGCCGGCTGCGACCGGATGACCGCGCTCACCGCGCAATTGCTGACCTTGTCGCGACTGGAAGCGGGCGTTCTGAGCTCGGCGACCGCGAATGCGTCGATGCGCGACATCGTCCAGGACACGCTCGCCGAATTCGCAACGCTCGCGCATCGGCAGCAGGCGAAGATCGCACTGGAAATCGCCGACGATCTGCGCGTGGACAGCGATCCGCTGCTGCTGCAGATCGTGCTGCGCAATCTGGTCGGCAACGCGTTGCAATACGGCGGCGAAGGCGTCCGCATCCAGCTTGCCGCGTCGCGTCTGGACAATGTGGTATCGCTCAGCGTGTGCGACGACGGCCCAGGGATCGCGCCGGAACATCGCGCCCACGCGCTGCAGCGCTTCGGCCGGCTGGAGGTGCATGCGGCCGGCGGTGCCGGCCTGGGTCTTGCGATCGTGCAACGCATCGCCGATGCGATCGGCGCGCGATTGTCGCTGTCGGACGGCATTGAAGCGCGAGGTCTCGGCGTGCATCTGCGGATCCCGGATCGCCACACGCCGCCGGTCTGAGTCAGCGGGCGCGATGACGCGGATCGTGTCCGGATCGCCTACCGGACGGGCGCTTCGATCGCACCAGCGCACGCCGCGAACAGATCCAGCGCCGGCTTGCGCACGCCGGTCGCGACATCGGCGAGGCCGAGCACGCTGTGGAAGAAATTATCGTGCGACAGCGGCGCATCGGCATGGCTGCGCAGGCAATCCGGATCCAGACCGCGACGCGCGCTGAAACGATCCGCCGCCCAGAGCATCATCGGCACGCGGGTCTGCTGGTCCGGCGCGATCGCATACGGCGCACCATGGAGATACAGGCCATGCTCGCCCAGCGATTCGCCGTGGTCGGAGACGTACAGCAGCGCAGGATCGATACGCGGATCGTCGCGCAGCAGCTCCGCCGCGCTGGCGAGGATATGGTCCGCATACAGAATGGTATTGTCGTAGGTGTTGCGCAGTTGCTGGTCGCTGCACTGCTGCAGTTCGTTGGTACGGCATTCGGGCACGAACTTCGCGAATTCCTTCGGATAGCGCGCGTAATACGCCGGGCCATGGCTGCCCAGCAGATGGATCACGAAGACGGTGTCGCGCTTGACGGCCGGCAGTTCCTTGCGTAGCTGTCCGAGCAGCACTTCGTCGAAGCAGCCCTCGGCGTTGCACAGCGCCGGGTCTTCGGTATTGCCCAGAAAGATTTCCTTCGCGCGCTTCGCCAGTTTCTTGCTGCCGGTGTTGTTGTCCAGCCAGACCGCGTCGTAGCCGCCGCGCATCAGCACATCGAGAAGGTTCTCGCGGTATTTCGCGACGCCGTCCTTGTAATCGCGCCGACCCAGATCGGTGAACATGCACGGCAGCGAGGTCGCGGTGTTGGTGCCGCAACTGCTGACGTTCCTGAAATTGACCACGCCCAGCGCACGCATCTTAGGGTCGGTGGCGCGGTCGTAGCCGTTGCTGGAATAGCTGGAGGCGCGCGCGGATTCGCCGATCGCCAGCAGCAGCACCACCGGACGTTCGTTCGCCGGCAATGCGCTGCCGCGACGCGCATCCATGCCGATCTTCTCCAGCGGCCGGTTGTCGTCGCGGGCGTGGTCGATGTAGGAAAGATTCGCCGCGAGCAGCGCGAATGGATTCGCGATGTGGCGCAATTCCATGTGATTGCGCAGCAGGGACGCGATGTCCTTGCCGAAGCCGGCTGCGGCGACACCGAGCAGTACGAAGGCAATCACCGCGAGTTTCAGCCGCGAGAAGATTTCCCGCATCGGCGTCTGCCAGTCGATCTTGACCCACCACAGCAGCGCCGCCGGCAGGATCCCCAGCGCGCAGATGCTGAGCAGCATCCGCAGATTGATCCACTCGCCGGCTTCGCGTGCATCGGTTTCGTAGACGCTGGCCAGGGCATGGCGATCGATCACCGCACCGTAGTTGCTGATGAAGTACGCGGCGCCGGCGGTGAGGATCACCGCCAGCGCGATGCCGGGCTTGAAGGTCCAGCGCAGGCTCAACGGCAACAGGATCAGCAGCGTGATCGCGAACAGCGCGGCTGCGATCGCCGCGATCACCCCGGCGCCGCGGAGGCCGCCCAGCCCCGAGGTGTCGAACACGATCTCCCAGAAGCGGGTGTTCAACGCCACCACCATGAAGCCGACGACCAGCAGCAGCAGCGTATTGGCGCGGAGGGTCGGGCGGGGGAGTTTCGATTTCTTCTGCATCATCTCAGCATCCGGGGTGCGCCTTAGCGCAACATTATGGCGATCGCAACAATTCGCGATTTTTTCGTTGGTTTTGCGTTAACCGAGACGGCATCGCCGCATCGCGCAGTCACTTGAGTGTGCGCTCGAACAGCTCGTGGATGCGACGATATTCGTCGTACCAGGCATCGGGATGGGCGAACGTGTGGCGTTCCAGCGGGTAGCTCGCGACCTCCCACTTGTCCTTATGCAGTTCGATCAGCTTCTGCGAGAGCATCACCGTGTCCCGGTAGAAAACGTTGTCGTCGATCATGCCGTGGCAGATCAGCAGATGATCGCGCAGACCGGATGCCAGCTCGATCGGCGAGGAGCGCGCATACGCTTCGGGATCGAGATCGGGCGTGTTGAGGATGTTGCTGGTGTACTCGTGGTTGTACTGCGACCAGTCGGCGACCGGCCGCAGCGCGGCGCCGGCCTTGAACACGCCGGGCTGCTTGAACAATGCCATGAAGGTCATGAAGCCGCCGTAGCTGCCGCCGTAGATGCCGACGCGGTCGCGGTCGCCCTGCTTGTTGGCGACCAGCCAGTCGATGCCGTCGAGGTAATCCTGCAGCTCGGGTTCGCCCATGTGCCGGTAGATGGCGGTGCGCCAATCGCGGCCGTAACCTTCGGAGGCGCGGAAATCCAGATCCAGCACGATGTAGCCCTGCTGCACCAGCAGGTTGTGGAACATCTGCTCGCGGAAGTAGTTCGGATATTTGTCGCTGACGTTCTGCAGATAGCCGGCGCCGTGGACGAACAGCACCACCGGATATTTTTTCCCTGCGTCCGTTGGCTTGGGCCCGTAATACTTGCCCCAGATATCGCCCGCGCCGTGCTTCGACGGCACCTTCACATATTCGGGTGCGATCCACTCCTGTGCCTTGAACTCGGCGCTGCGCGTGTCGGTGAGTTCGCGCGCATCGCCACCGCTTGCATCGACCACTGCGAGCTGCGGCGGCAGGTAGCTGTCGGAGTGGCGCACCAGCAGTTTGCCGCCGTCGGGCGAAGCGACGAAATCCTCGACCCCGTCCAGCGCGGTGAGTTCGCGCACCGCACCGCCGGCCACC
The DNA here is from genome assembly GCA_040079515.1 of Lysobacteraceae bacterium. Lineage (GTDB taxonomy): Bacteria > Pseudomonadota > Gammaproteobacteria > Xanthomonadales > Xanthomonadaceae > Lysobacter_I. Next base: position 235,052 of record JBEBKD010000003.1, on the reverse strand, counting down.
GGCACATCGCAGACTTCGTAGTCGCCCGGCCAGGCGCGGTTGCATAGGAACTGGAAGCGGCTGCCGTCGGCGGAGAGCGTCGGCGACGAGGCTTCCCATTTGCCGGATGTCAGTGCACGCGATTTTCCGCCATCGTTGACGTACAGGTGCGAGTAGCCGTTTTCCTCGGAGAGATACCACAGCGTCCTGCCGTCGCGCAGCCAGCCGAAATGGTTGTAGTTCCAGTTGATCCAGGCGTTGTCGGTGAGGCGATGCCGCGACTGCAGTCTGGCGCCCTGCAGATCGACGCTGGCCAGCCAGCGATCCTTGTTGTCGATGGCGCGGATCAGCACCGCAGCGTTGCGGCCATCGTCGCTCCAGTGGATCGCCGGACCGTTGCCGTCGCCATCGGTTTCGATGCGCGCAGCGCGGTTGCCTTTCAGCGGATCCTGCTTCGCGGCTTTGCGCAACGCGGCGAGCGGGTCGTCGCCGATGCCTGGCAACGTGTCGAACTTGAGCTCGCTCGCCTTCGCGCTGGCGATATCGATCAGCCACAGCGTGTGCGGAATCGGCGCGTTGCGGCCGACACGGGTGCGGACCTCATCGAATTCCTCATAGCCAGATTCGGTCACGTACTTCGGCATCTTGCCGGCGGTGCCGCCATCGGCGCCCTTCGCCGTGGTCACGACCAGCAGCCAGCGGCCATCGGGCGACAGCGCGCTGTCGGCGATCTCGACCTGCTTGCCGAGGTACACCGGTGCGGGCGCACGAGTCGGGTCGACGACGCGCCACGCCTGTTCCTGCTTGCGCGCGGCTTCGCGGCGCTCGCGATCGTTCTTCAGGGTGCCGATCAGGCGTAGCTGGCGGTCGCGCAGATCGTCGGCGGCGGGCGCCTTGCCCGGATCTTCGGTGGTCTGCACGTTCGCCGCCTGCACGACGCCGTTCGCAGCGGTCCAGCGGAACCAGTCGTTGTCGGCGCGCCAGACCAGTGCGCCGTCGCGGCCCCACTGCGGCAGCGATTCCTGCGCTTCGCTGCGGGTGAGCTGGGTCAACGCGCCGTTGCGCAGATCGCGCACGAAGATGTCGCCATTGCGCGCGTAGGCCATGCGCGTGCGCGTCGCGTCGTACACCGGCTGCGCTGCATCGAGCCCGGCGCGGGCAGCGTCGCCCACACGTACGGACGTACCGCCGGTCACGGCGACCTGCCAGACATCGCGGATCGTCGCGCCATCGCGCTTGCGTTGATACAGCGCCTGGGAGCCATCCCACGACCACCACGCCTGTTCCACGGCACTGCCGATCCAATCGGGGTCGGCCATGATCCGGTCCAGCGTCAGCGGCGTTGCCGTTTGCGCGACGGCGAACGGCGCAGACAGGGCGATGATCGCCGCGGCGATGGCACCAGGCAAAGCGAACAGGTTGCGATGGGAGTTGGCAGTCATGGCGCGGCCGGAAGCGAACGGAGGTCCGCGCAGCTTACCGGCACGGACTGCCGATGACAGCGGGCCGGCGCTGATCGGAGGATTCCGGCACCGGCGCAATGCGCGCGACCGGCGTACAATTCCGGCCGGGAGGGCTGGATCATCACCGGAGACATCTCAGATGTCGTTCGACCCCCTGCTGTTGTCGCGGATCCAGTTCGGATTCGTCATTTCGTTCCACATCCTCTTTCCCGCCTTCACCATCGGCGTCGCCAGTTGGCTGGCATTCCTGGAATGGCGCTGGCTGCGCACCCGCGATGCGGTGTGGCGCGATCTCTACGTGTTCTGGCTGAAGATCTTCGCGGTCTCGTTCGGCATGGGCGTGGTCTCGGGCATCGTGATGAGCTTCCAGTTCGGCACCAACTGGTCGGTGCTCAGCGAGAAGGCCGGCAACGTCATCGGCCCGCTGCTCAGCTACGAAGTGTTGACCGCATTCTTCATGGAAGCGACCTTTCTCGGGGTGATGCTGTTCGGCATGAAGCGCGTGTCGGAGAAGCTGCATTTCTTCGCCACCTGCATGGTCGCGCTGGGCACGCTGATCTCGACGTTCTGGATCACCTCGGCCAACAGTTGGATGCAGACCCCGGCCGGGTACGAAATCATCGATGGCGTCTTTCATGCGAAGGACTGGTGGGCGGTGATCTTCAATCCCTCGTTCCCGTACCGGCTCGTGCACATGGTGCTGGCCGCGTTCCTCACCACGTGTTTCGTGATCGGCGGCGTCAGTGCGGCGTATCTGCTGCGCGGGCAGCATCGCGACGCCGCGACACGGATGTTGAAGTTGTCGGTGGCGTTCGCGGCGATCGTCGTTCCGCTGCAGATTCTCGCGGGCGACATGCACGGCTTGAACACCCTGCAATACCAGCCGATGAAAGTCGCGGCGATGGAAGGCCACTGGCGCGAAGGCGAACCCGGCGAAGGCGTGCCGCTGGTGGTGTTCGCGGTGCCGAACGCGGCCGAGGAACGCAACGACTACGCGATCGAGATTCCGCGTCTGGGCAGTCTGATCCTGACCCACAGCGTCGACGGCACCATTGCACCGCTGACCTCGGTGCCCGCCGACCAGCGTCCGCCGGTGGCGCCGGTGTTCTTCGCGTTCCGGGTGATGGTGGGCATCGGCAGCGCGATGCTGGCGCTGGTGCTCCTGTCGGCGTTCGCGTGGCGACGCGGCTGGCTGTTCGATGTCCAGCACCGGATCGGACGCTGGCTGCTGCGCGGCTGGCAGACGATGACGCTGTCGGGCTTCGTCGCGATCCTCGCCGGCTGGTACGTCACCGAGATCGGCCGTCAGCCGTACACGGTCTACGGCCTGCTGCGCACGGCGGAGTCGAACAGCGCGGTCTCCGGCGCGGAAGTCGCGTTCTCGCTCGCGGTGTTCGCGCTGGTGTACGTGTGCGTATTCGGCGCAGGCATCTGGTATCTGTTCAAGCTTGTCCGCAAAGGCCCGCAGCCGCACGCACCCGCGCCCGATACCGACGACGGCGAGAAAACGCCCGCGCGGCCGCTGTCGCTGCCGGAAGAGTCGCTTGAAACGCCGACTGCGGGAGGTGCGGTATGAACACGATGCCTCCCATCGAAACGTGGCTTCCCGTCGCGTGGTTCGCGGTGATCGCGTTCGGCGTGATGATGTATGTGCTGCTCGATGGCTTCGTGCTGGGGCTCGGGATCCTTGCGCCGTTCGCGGAAGACGACGACCAGCTCGATCACATGATGAACACCGCCGCGCCGATCTGGGACGGCAACGAAACCTGGCTGGTGCTCGGCGGCGCCGGTTTGCTGGCGGCGTTTCCGAAGGTCTATGCGCTGGTGCTGTCGGCGCTGTATCTGCCGGTGCTGCTGATGCTGATCGCGCTGGTGTTCCGCGGCGTGGCGTTCGAGTTCCGGTTCAAGGCGCATACGCTGCGGCGCGCGTGGGGCACCGCCTTCTGGCTGGGCTCGGTGTTCGCCGCATTCGCGCAGGGCGTGATTCTGGGCGCGATCGTCGAAGGCATGCCATTGCAGGCGGGCAAATACGTTGGCGGTGCGTTCGGCTGGTTCAGTCCGTTCTCGATGTTGACCGGCGTTGCGGTGATGTCCGGTTATGCGCTGCTCGGCGCGACGTGGCTGATCCTGAAGACCGACGGCAAGCTGCAGACGATGGCGCGCACGCTTGCCCGACCGCTCACCTTGAATGTGTTCGCCTTCATCGGTCTGGTCAGCGCGTGGCTGCCGTTTCTCGACAGCCGTGTGATGGCGCGCTGGTTCGACGGCGACCGCTTCCTGTGGCTGTCGCCGGTGCCGCTGCTGGTGCTGTTCGCGACCTTCGCGCTCTGGCGCGCGATTCCGCGACACGATCGCGACGCGCGCCCGTTCATGCTGAGTCTGTCGCTGTTCCTGCTCGGCTTCGCCGGATTGCTGCTCGGCATGTGGCCTTACATCGTGCCGCCGGCATTGACGATCTGGGACGCCGCCGCGCCGCCGGCCACGCAGGGCTTCGCGCTGGCGGGACTGGTCGTGCTGCTGCCGGCGATCCTCGGCTACACGTGGTGGTCGTATTCGGTGTTCAAGGGAAAGGTTGCTGCGGATGTTGGGTATCACTAAAGCGCCCCTCACCCGGCCTGCGGCCATCCTCTCCCCGCATGCGGGGAGAGGGAAGAGCGAGCGTAGCGAGCGAGGGAGAGGGGCGCTCTAGCCCCAAACCGTGCTTTGCCGCACAATTCGCCGGGAATCCCCACGATATCCGGCAGTTGGGCGATACTTGGATGCATCCGCCACAAGTCAGACGCGCAAGTGTTTGATTTGACAGGGGCGGGCTTTGAAAGAAGCCCGTGGCGCCGAGTTCCCCGCATCCGCCTCGCGGCGGTCGCGCCGGGTCTTTTCATCCTGTCATCAGAGGCACCTTCCGTTCCGGCCATGCATGCCTACGTCTACAAGAGCCAACGGAAGGCCGATACCTATCTCTACCTGGCCGCGCGCGACGACTTCGCGTGTCTGCCCGATCCCCTGCGCGCCCAGCTCGGGCCGCTGCAGTTCGTACTGGAGGTCGCGTTGACGCCGGAACGCAAACTGGCCCGGGTCGATCCGGCCGTGGTCCGTGCGAATCTCGGCGCGCAGCGATTCCACGTGCAGTTTCCGCCGACGATGGCCGACCCGATGACCGAGGATTGGGGTACGGATGGCTGAGGCCGACATCATCAACACCGCGCCGCCACGCGCCCGTTTCGGCGCGGTGCCGCTGTCGATCGGGCTGGTGCTGACGGCGTTGGCCGGCGTCGACGCCGCGCTGATCGGTGGCGTGACCGGTGGCATGCTGGCGGCGATCGCCGGCCTGCTCGCCCAGCCCGCGTTCGCGCTGGCGGCCCGCGGCGGTCGTTTCGCATTGCGCGATGCCGGTCGCGATGCTTTGCCGATCCTCGCGTTGTGGGCACTGGCGCTGCTGGCGTTGTCCGCACTGATCGCCTGGCCGTTGTCGGCGCTGCTGCAAGGGCAGACGCTGGGTGCAGCGGTCGCGGTCAGCGCCGTCGCCGGTGGCGCGCTGATCGGGCTGTGGCGGACCTGGCCGCTGTGGCGCTGGCAGGAAGGCGAGGGCGGCGCGCTGCAGGAGCACTGGCGTGCGCTCGGCGAGATCGACACCCGCGCGTGGCGCGGCCTCGGTGCTGCGCTGCTGCTGACATTGCCGCTGGCCGGCATATTGCTGCTGGCATGGCCGGAACTGATGTCGCCGACCATGCGCTGGGTGATCGCAGGCATTTGCGCATTCGCATGGCCGCTCGCGCATCGCGCCTTGCTGCGGATGCCTTCGCCATCGGCCGTCACCGCCGATGCGTTGCTGCAGGAAGCCATCGATGAGGAAGATGTCGAAGCTTCGACGCTCGATGCCGCCGCCGCGCTGAGTGGCGGCGATCTCGACGCCGCGCTGTACGACGCCGCGCGTCATGGTCGTGCCGAACGCGCGCTGGCGCTGCTCGACGCCGGTGCGGATCCGCATGCGCTGCCACCGGCCGACGCCCGCGACCAGCGCACGCTGCCGATGCTGGCCGCTGTGCTGCCGGATCTGCGCCTGCTGCGCGCGTTGATCGCGCACGGGATCGATCTTAACGCTGTGCATGCCGGCATGACGCCGCTGATCGCCGCCACCCGCGACAGTTGGCACGGTCGTCCGGAAGCGGTGATGACGCTGCTCACCAACGGCGCCGACCCGCGCACCGCAGACGGCGAAGGCAACACGCCACTGCATTACGCCGCGCGCAGTTCCGACCCCGGCGTGGCCGCGCTGCTGCGCGATGCCGGCGCCGAAATCGATCCGCTCAACCGCGATCACGCCAGTCCGCTGGCCCTGGCCTGCACCGCCGGCAACTGGCGGCTCGCGCGCTTCCTGCTGGAACGCGGCGCGAAACCCGAATTGCCCGGTGCGTTGCCGGCGCTGCACGCCGCTGCGGGCGGCGACGAAGACGATCCGGCCGGCGTGCAACTGCTGCTGAAACATCGCGCCAAAGCCGACGCGCGCGATGCGCGCGGGCGCAGTGCGCTGCATGAAGCCGCCTACGCCGGGCATCCCGAGATCATCGGCATCCTGCTCGGCGCCGGCGCCGATATCCACGCCCGCGATGGCGATCAACGCACGCCGTTCCTCGAAGCCGCACGTGGCGGTCGCATGCCGGCGCTACTGGCCTTGAACGATGCGCGTCCCGACGTGCATGCGGTCGACACCCAAGGTCGCCATGCGCTGATCCTGGCGTGCATGGCCGATGCGCCGTCGCCGACGCTGATCCGCGCGCTGCTCGATCTCGGTATCGATACCGCGCACGCCGATCACGACAGCAAGCGTGCGATCGATCATGCCGCCGCCGCCGGCCGCTGGGCATTGGTGTCGGCGATCGATCCGCACTATCTGTTGCCCGCAAGCGTCGGCGCCGATGCCGATGCGCCATTGCCCGACCGTTCACCGATCTCGCTCCTGCGCGATGCACTGTACGAAGGACGCGGCGCGCTCGACCAGCAGGATCAATTGCAACGACTGCTGCCGCTGGTGTCGGCGCAGGAGCTCGGCGGTCTGCTGCGCGATGGCGAATCGCCGGCCGAACCGGCGCAGATCGAATGGCTGCTGCGCCACGGCGCCGATCCCGAAGTCCGCGACGAACACGGCGATACGCCGATATTCGCGTGGCTGGCGCAGGGTCCTGTCGCCGCGGCTTCGATCCACGCGCTGCTGCGTCGCGGCGTGTCGCCCGCAGGCGCCGGCGGCCTCGCACGCTTCCTCGCCTCCTGTGTTGCGGCGGACCGCGCCGAACGCGGGCTGGAAAAACTCGCCATCGAATTGCTCGATCGCGGCGCCGATCCGTTCGCCTCCGCACCGAGCGGCGATCCGCCGCTGACGCTCGCGGTGCGCCTGGGCTGGACCCAGGTCATCGCACGCCTCATCGACATCGGCATCGCACTCGACGTGCGCGATCAGCACGGCATGACCGCGCTGCATCTCGCCGCCGCGCTGCGCCGCGAGCCGATCGTCAAACAGCTGATCCTGCACGGCGCGTCTCCAAATGTTCGCGCCGCCGACGGCCAGACGCCGCTGGGCGTGGCGCTGTCGAGCGGTCGTCGCGATCTCGCCGACTGGCTCGACTGGCGGCAATGGCCGCTGCCGGGTCGCGCGCTGCGTCCTTCCGATCTGCCGCAGGCTGCGGTCGTCGGCGATGCCGATGCCGTGCGCCGCCTGCTCGACCTCGGCATGCCGATCAACACCACCGACGCGCAAGGCTGTTCCGCACTGCTCAGGGCGGCCGGCGGCGGTCATCGCGCGGTGGTCGAACTGCTGCTGGCACGCGGCGCCGACCCGAAACTCGCCGCGCGCACCGGCGCCACACCGCTGTCGGCGGCAGTGAGCATGCGTCAGGTCGAGATCGTCGACCGCCTGCTCGCCGCTGGCGCCACGCTCGAACAGCGCCTGCCCGGCGATGTCACCGTATTGATGCTGGCCGCCGCGCTCGGACTGCCGGATGTCTGCACGCGGCTGCTCGCGGCCGGCGCGAATATCAATGCCACCGATTCGCAGGGCATCACTCCGCTGCACTGCGCGACGCTGTTCGGCTTCACCACCCGCGACCGTCGCCGGCTGATCGCGCTGCTCGACGCGCTACTGCTGGCCGGCGCCGATCCGGATGTCCAGGCAGCGGGCGGCGTGACACCGCTGCTGCTGTTGCTCGGCGCGCGCGCCGAACCAGGCACCGCTTGCGACGAAGACGTGGTGCTGGCCGGCATGGCGCGGCTGCTCGACGAAAACGCCAGCCTGCAGGTCCGCGACCCGCGCGGTTTCGGTCCGCTGCATCTGGCGGCATTGCATGGTTTGCTGCGGGTGACGCAGCAGTTGCTGCACGATGGCGCGGAGCCGGAAAGTCGCGATGCGCTCAATCGCACGCCACGCGAGATCGCGGTGATGCGCGGTTTCGTGGATGTGGCTGCGGAGTTCGTGCCGCAGTCGGGGAATGTGTCGATGGCGCGGTTTTTGAAGAATCGCGAGAGTTGATCTTTCGCGCCCAAGGTGCCCATAGCACCGTCATCCCGGCGAAGGCCGGGATCCAGCTTTTCGCTGCGCATTGATCGATGGGGTTGAGCGTAGCGATACGCATCGAAAACAACAGCAGAGCTTTCGCGCACCAGCGCGAAAAAGGTTCCAGGCCTTCCCTGCAATCGCCCAACTGCAGGCTTTGAACCTGCATTGCAAAACGAAAAGACGCTGGGCCCCCGCGTTCGCGGGGGCGACGGCTCAGTGAGACGCGCAACATGGTGGGGCGCCCAACAAAACCCAAACACTCACCGCCCCAATGGCAACCCCCGAAACGCCTTCACCGTGCGCAGCACGAAACTCGAATTCACATCCGCCACCCCGGCCTGATTCAACAACCGGTCCAGCAGAAACCGCGAGAAGTGTTCGAGGTCGCTTACCACCACCTGCAGCAGATAGTCCATGTCGCCCGCCAACGCATGGCAGGCCACCACCTCGTCCCAGTCGTTGACGAAACCTGCGAAGGCGGCCACCGCCTCGGCATCGTGGCGCGTGAGCTGTACCCGCACGAAGGCCTGCAGGCCGAGGCCCAGGCGTTCCGGGTCCACTTCGGCGCGATAGCCGGCGATCACGCCCTCCCGCTCCAGCCGCTGTACCCGGCGCAGGCAGGCCGAGGGCGACAGATGCACGCGCTCGGCAAGCTCGGTATTGGTCTGGCGTCCGCTGCGCTGCAGTTCGGCCAGCAGCAGCAGATCGATGCGATCGAGGTCCACGGCAGGCATGAAATTGTTCCAATATTCGAATTGGTGCAACTTTATTGCAGATTGAAACCCCCTGTCTGCAACAAAGCAAGCTTATTGCGCCAGAAGCCGCCTACAGTGTCCAGACCTGCAGCCCGCACCGGAAGCGCCATGACGCCTGCCCCAGAACGTGTCGAACATCTGATGACCGACAAGGGCTATGTGCCGGTCTACACCACGGCGGTGGTCGAGCAGCCGTGGGACGATTACACCGCCACCGATCACGAAGTCTGGGCGACCCTGTTCGCGCGCCAGCAGCAGCTGCTGGTCGGTCGCGCCAGCGAAGAATTTCTGCGCAACCAGCTGACGATGGGCATGTCGGCGGACCGGATCCCGAAGTTCGACGACCTCAACCGCATGCTGCGCGCCGCCACCGGCTGGGAAATCATCGGCGTGGAGGGCCTGCTGCCGGAGCTGGACTTCTTCGAGCACCTCGCAAACCGCCGCTTCCCGGTGACCTGGTGGATCCGCAAGCCCGAGCAGCTCGACTATCTGGCCGAACCCGACCTGTTCCACGACCTGTTCGGCCATGTCCCGCTGCTGATGAATCCGATGTTCGCCGACTACATGGCCGCGTACGGCCGCGGCGGCGTCAAGGCGCACGGCATCGGCCCGGAGGCACTGGTCAACCTGACCCGCCTGTACTGGTACACGGTCGAGTTCGGCCTGATCCGCGAGGCCGGCGGTCTGCGCATCTACGGCGCCGGCATCCTCAGTTCCAAGGGCGAGAGCCTGCACAGCCTCGACAGCGCCGCGCCGAACCGGATCGGTTTCGATCTGGAGCGGATCATGCGCACCCGTTACCGCATCGACAGCTACCAGAAGACCTATTTCGTCATCGACAGCTACGCGCAGTTGATGGAGGCCACCCGTCCGGACTTCACCCCGATCTATGCCCGCGTCGGCGTGCAGGACTCGATGCCCGCCGGGACGGTGCTCGACACCGATGCGGTGTTCCATCGCGGCACCGGCGAGGGCTGGCCGACGGATGCGGATGTGTAGGTCCAGCTGAAATCCGCGAGACCGTCTCCCCAAGGCCCGCATCTGCGGGCCTTGGCCGTTTGGGCTGTCGATCATGCATGGCGTCTATCGGTCATCCGCTTGATCCGGATCAAAACGCCGGTGAGCATCGGTTCATACTATGTGCCGCAATCGAAGGAGGCATCTATGCGCGCCGCAGACACATACAACGACAAAGTAGTCCTGCAATTCTCGGTGATGACCGTGGTCTGGGGCATCGTGGGAATGCTGGTCGGGGTGATCATCGCGGCCCAGCTGTACTGGCCCGCACTCAATTTCGACCTGCCATGGCTGTCCTACGGCCGGTTGCGGCCGTTGCACACCAATGCAGTGATCTTCGCCTTCGGCGGCAGCGCGTTGTTCGCGACCAGTCTGTACGTGGTCCAGCGCACCAGCCACGTCCGCCTGCTGTCGGACAAGCTGGCGGCCTTCGTGTTCTGGGGCTGGCAACTGGTGATCCTGCTGGCCGCGATCACCCTTCCGCTGGGATTGACCGAAGGCAAGGAATACGCCGAGCTGATCTGGCCGATCGACATCCTGATCGCGCTGGTATGGGTCGCCTACGGTGTGGTGTTCTTCGGCACCATCGTCAAGCGCAAGGTCAAGCATATCTATGTGGCGAACTGGTTCTTCGGCGCCATGATCATCGCGGTGGCGCTGTTGCATATCGTCAACAGCCTCGCGATCCCGGTGACGTTCACCAGTTCCTTCCCGATCTACAGCGGTGCCGTCGATGCGATGGTGCAGTGGTGGTACGGGCACAACGCGGTGGGCTTCTTCCTGACCGCCGGCTTCCTCGGAATGATGTACTACTTCATCCCCAAGCAGACCGGCCGCCCGGTGTATTCGTATCGCCTGTCGATCGTGCACTTCTGGGCGCTGATCGCCATCTACATGTGGGCCGGCCCGCACCATCTGCAGTACACCGCGCTGCCCGACTGGGCGCAGAGTCTGGGCATGGTGTTCTCGCTGATCCTGCTGGCGCCGTCGTGGGGCGGCATGATCAACGGCATGATGACCCTCTCGGGTGCGTGGCATAAGTTGCGTACCGACCCGATCCTCAAGTTCCTCATCGTCTCGCTGAGCTTCTACGGCATGTCGACCTTCGAAGGTCCGATGATGTCGATCAAGACGGTCAACTCGCTGTCGCACTACACCGACTGGACGATCGGCCACGTGCATTCCGGTGCCTTGGGCTGGGTGGCGATGATCACCATCGGTTCCATGTACGCGCTGCTGCCGCGCCTGCTGGGCCAGAAGGAAATGTGGTCGGTCAAGCTGATCGACACGCACTTCTGGATCCATACCATCGGCGTGGTGTTCTACATCGCCTCGATGTGGATCGCCGGCGTGATGCAGGGCCTGATGTGGCGTGCCACCAACGCCGACGGCACGCTGACCTACAGCTTCGTCGAATCGTTGAATGCCACTTACCCGTACTACCTCGGCCGTCTCGCCGGTGGTGGGCTGGTGCTGACCGGCATGCTGATCATGGCCGTGAACGTGGTGCGGACCTGGCAGGCCGCGAAGGGCCCGGTGCAGTACCCGGTGCTGACGCCGGACGCCAGCGAGGCGCGCGCCTGAGTTCCTCAGGCCGACGCCGCCACGACCCCATTACATCCGAGGCACAGACCATGAGCCATGCTCACGAGAAAGTCGAAAAAAACATCGGCCTGATGGCCATCCTGATCGCGGTCGCGATTTCCTTCGGCGGGTTGGTGGAAATCATCCCGCTGATGTATCAGGCCGAAGCGATCAAGCCGCTGCCGGGCGTCAAGCCCTATCCGCCGCTGGAGCTGGCCGGCCGCGAGGTCTATATCCGCGAAGGCTGCTACAACTGCCATTCGCAGATGGTGCGCACGCTGCGCTTCGAGACCGAGCGCTACGGCCACTACTCGCTGGCCGGCGAATCGGTCTACGACCGTCCGTTCCAGTGGGGCAGCAAGCGCACCGGCCCGGATCTGGCCCGCGTGGGCGGCCGTTATTCCGATGACTGGCATCGCGTGCATCTGAACAACCCGCGCGATCTGGTGCCGGAATCGAACATGCCGGGCTTTCCCTGGCTGGCAGAATCGCAGGTCGATGGCGCGCTGGTGAAGAAGAAGATGCAGGCGCTGCATACCCTGGGCGACCCGTACACGCAGGCCGAGATCGACGGCGCGGTGGAAGCGGTGCAGGGCAAGAACGAACTCGACGCCGTGGTCGCCTATCTTCAGGGCCTCGGCAAGCACGCGCCGCGGGGAGGCTGAGTCATGCTCTCCGGTATCGTCACCGCCATTCTGCTGCTGCTCTTCCTGGTCGGCAGCTTCTGGGCTTTCAGTCCCAGACGTAAGAAAGAATTCGAAGCCGCCGCGCAGTTGCCCTTCGGCGACGACGCGCCTGACGGCGCGCCAACGAACAGAACGAACGAAGAGGAGACAGGCCGATGAACGCCGACACGATGAATGCGGGTTCGATGAGCGCAGGCTGGTCGTGGTACATCATCGCCGTAGTGGTGCTGAACGTCGTCGGCTGCCTGTGGCTGATCTGGTGGACGGCCAAGCGCCGCCCCGGCGATCCGGGCCCCACCGACACCAGCCACGTCTGGGACGAGAACATCACCGAGTACAACAAGCCGCTGCCGAAGTGGTGGAACAATCTCTTCTACCTGACGATCATCTTCACCATCGGTTATCTGGCGTGGTTCCCAGGCCTGGGTGCCTTCGCCGGCTACAGCGGCTGGAGTTCGGCCAAAGAGCACGACGCCGACAAAGCCGAGCAGGACAAGAAGCTGGCGGTCGCGTTCGCACCGTACGATGGCAAGGCGATCGATGTGATCGCGAAAGACGAGAAAGCGCTGAAGCTGGGCAAGTCGATCTTCTCCAACAACTGCGCCACCTGCCATGGTTCCTCGGCGCAGGGTGCGGTGGGCTACCCCAACCTGACCGACAACATCTGGCATTGGGGCGGTGAGCCCGATCAGATCCTCGAAACCGTGTTGAACGGTCGTCAGGCGGCGATGCCGGCGTGGGAAGACGCGCTGGGCGGCAAGCAGGGCGTGACCGAGGTGGCGGTGTACCTGCAGTCGATGCGTGGCGAAAAAGTCGACACCAGCCTGGCCAATGCCGGCAAGGCCAAGTACGACACGATATGCGTGAGCTGCCACGGACCGGAAGGCAAAGGGACCCAGGCGTTGGGCTCGCCCGATCTGACCGACAACTACTGGCTCTACGGTGAGGACACGGCCACGGTCGAGACCAGCATCGCCAAGGGTCGCAACGGGCAGATGCCGGCGCACGCGCCGCTCATCGGCGAAACCCGTGTGCGTCTCGCCGCGGCCTATGTCTGGTCGCTGTCCCACGGCAAGACCGCACAGGCCGAAAGCGCTACAGTGAAGCAATGAGTCCCGAGACCGCACCGCAGCCGTTCGATCATCCGCCACGTTCGATGGCGCAACGGCTCGGTGCGATTCTCTGGCCCAGTTTCTTCGCCGCGGCCGTGTCGACGATGGTGTGTTTCGCATTGATCGATCCGTTGACGCTGCGCGACATGACGTTCCCCGATCTCGCCATCAGCCGGGAAACCGGTTACGCGATCGGGTTTTTCGCATTCTGGGCGGCCACCGCCGCCTCCAGCCTGTTCACCTGGATCCTGCTGCGGCCGGCGAGCCGCTTCAACCACGCGTTGAAGTCCGAAGATTAATTTAGTCATTTCTAATATAATCTTCCGGCCGCTGTGCTGCTGCGCTCGGCCCCGTCCTTTCCTGCCTTAGCCGCCCCATGAAAAAACAGATTCCCATCGAAGTCGCCGACGACGCTGCCGCGTCCATGTACGTGAGCGAGCGCAAGATCCACCCGCGCGACGTCGACGGCCGTTTCCAGCGTCTGCGCGCGATCGCGGTGTGGGTGCTGCTGGGCATGTACTACGTCTTCCCATGGTTGAACTGGGATGGCCGCCAATCGGTGCTGTTCGATCTGCCCGCGCGCAAGTTCTATGTGTTCTGGCTGAATTTCTGGCCGCAGGATTTCGTGTTCCTGGCGATGCTGCTGATCATAGCCGGCCTTGCGTTGTTCTTCTTCACCGCGCTGGCCGGACGCCTGTGGTGCGGTTACGCCTGTCCGCAGACGGTGTGGACCGAGGTCTTCATCTGGATCGAGCTCAAACTGGAAGGCGATCGCGGCAAGCGGATGAAATTCGACAGCTCGCCGTGGACCGCCGAGAAGATCCGGCGCCGCGGCAGCAAGCATGTGGCTTGGCTGCTGTTCGCGCTGTGGACAGGCTTCACCTTCGTCGGTTTCTTCACTCCGATCCGCGAGCTTGCCCACCGGATGGTTCCGTTCGCGTGGAGCGGATGGGAAACCTTCTGGGTGCTGTTCTACGCATTGGCCACCTGGGGCAACGCCGGCTTCCTGCGTGAGCAGGTCTGCAAATACATGTGCCCCTACGCGCGTTTCCAGAGCGCGATGTTCGACCGCAACACCTTGATCATCGCCTACGACCCGATGCGCGGCGAACCGCGCGGCGCGCGCAAGAAAGGTAGCCTCACCAGTGTGCTGGAACGCGCACGCGGTCTGATCGTGAAGAGCGCCGCCTACGATTACGTGTTCCGCGCCGCGCACCACCACACCGCTGCCGACAACCTGGTCGCCGCGCGCGGCAACACCGCCATCGCCGATCCCGGCCTGAAAGCCGAGCCGCTGCCGAAATTCGCGCCCGACGAACTCGGCGACTGCATCGACTGCACCATCTGCGTGCAGGTCTGCCCCACCGGCATCGACATCCGCAACGGTCTGCAGTACGAGTGCATCGCCTGCGGCGCCTGCATCGACGCCTGCAACGAAGTCATGGACAAGGTCGGCTATCCGCACGGCCTGATCCGCTACGCGACCCAGAACGAGATCGACGGCAAGCCCTCGAAAGTGCTGCGTCCGCGCATCATCGCCTATGGCCTGCTGCTGTTGGCGCTGCTGATCGCCTGGGCCTGGAGCGTGACCCATCGCAGCGAACTGATCGTCGAAGTGCTGCGCGATCGCAATGCGCTGTACAGCGAGGTTCACGAGCGCGTCGAAAAGGACGACGGCGAAGAAGAGCAGGAAGATTTCGTCGAGAACCACTACACCCTGAAGCTGATCAACAAGACCGTCACGCCGAAGGAATACCGCATCAGCGTCGATGGCCCGCGTGGTATCGCATTGCGCACCGAGCATACCGTCGTGACCGCGCATGCCGAAGAAGTGCTGTCGCTGCCGATCACCTTGCGCGCGCCGGAAGACGATATGGAAGGCCGGCATGCGGTCAAATTCGTGGTCGAAGCCGTCGACGGCAGCGCCCGCGAAGAAATTCCCACCAGCTTCTTCGGACCGGAATCATGACCACACCCGAGCGCACCGCCTCACCCTGGCGCAATCCGATGGTGTGGTTGATGGTCGGCTTTCCGCTGGCTGCTGTCGTTGCCGGCACTGCGACGCTGGTCATCGCGATCCGCGCGGGCGGCAACGATGCCAGCACCGACGATGTCCGCCGCACCGCTCAGATCCAGACCACCGAACTCGGTCCCGACGAGCGCGCCGCTGCGCTGAAATTGTCGGCCGTGCTCAGCGTGCACAACACCGACGGCCAAGCGGCCCTGGAGTTGCTGCCGGCGACCGGCGCATTCGTCGCTACGCCCGAAGAAAGCAGCAAGATCCGCGCACAGCCGCTGCGGCTGCTGTTGCAGCATCCCACGCGCGCCGAAGAAGACCGCGAATTGCGGCTGCTGCCGACCACGACCGGCTGGCGCGTCGAACATGTGCTGGATCTCAGCCACGACTGGCGGCTGCAGGTGATGCCCGAAGGTGGCGCCTGGCGCCTGCGCGCGCGACTGCCTGCAGGCCAACGCGGTGTGTTGCTGGCGCCTGCGGTCGGTGAGATCGAACCCATACCGACCGCTGCCGCAAAGCCTTCTGCGGAACCCGCGCCGGCACCGGCAAAATAAGCGGCTGGCGACACCGATGTCCGCCCGGTCCACAGCGCTCGACACCAGGATTCCACCGCCGCTGGTGCTGTTGTCGGTTGGCTTTGCGATGTGGCTGTTGGCGCGGCTCACGCCGCAGTTCGTGGTCCATTCTTTTCTGCAATGGCCGCTGGCGGCCGCCTTGGCCGTCGTCGGATTGTTGTGCGAAGTCTTGCCGGGTCTGCGCTTCCGTCGCGCCGGCACCACGGTCAATCCGCTGCGTCCGCAGAACAGCTCGCGACTCGTGGTCGAAGGGCTGAACCGCTACAGCCGCAACCCGATGTATCTGGGGCAGCAGGTCCTGCTGTTCGCCTGGGCGGCGATGCTTGCCCATCCGCTGTCGGCGCTGTTGGCGCCGCTGTTCGCGCTGTACATCACGCGCTTCCAGATCGTGCCGGAAGAACGTGTGCTGGCAGCGCATTTCGGCGCCGAATACGAGGCTTACCGCGCGCGGGTGCGGCGATGGATCTGAAGCCGGATATGAAGCGCGCCGCCTGCTTCCACTGCGGCGAACCGCTGCCGTCGCAGCCGGTGATCGAAACCATCGCCGATGCGCCGCAGCCGTTCTGCTGCACCGGCTGCGCGGCGGCCGCGCGCTGGATCGGCGATGCATCCCTCGGCGACTATTACCGGCTGCGCCAGAGCGACGCCGCGCGTGTCGGCACCGAAACCGTCGACTACGCAAACTGGGATCGCGAGGATCTGCTCGCCGAACACAGCGTCGTCGTGGAAGGCGGGCGCGAGATCACCCTGCTCACCGATGGCATGCGCTGCGCCGCCTGCGCATGGCTGATCGATCGCGCGCTGACCCGCGAGCCGGGCGTGCGCGAAGTGGCCGCGAATGCGGTCACCGGCCGCATCCGCATCGTCTGGGACGCTGCGCGTACGCCGCTTTCGTCGCTGCTGTCGCGGCTGGCATCGCTGGGCTATCGGCCGTCGCTCGCCACCGGCGAAACCCGCGAGCGCGAGCGTCGTCGCGATCGCAACCGCTGGCTGCTGCGTCTGGGTATCGCTGGGCTCGGTGCGATGCAGGCGATGATGTATGCCGAAGCGCTGTATCTGGACACCGCCGGCGAGATGTCGATGCCGACCCGCGACTTCTTCCGCTGGATCACCTTTCTGGTCTCGACGCCGGTGGTGTTCTATTCCGGCTGGCCGTTCCTCGAAGGCATGTGGCGTGAACTGCGCGGCCGGCGGCTGGGCATGGACACGCTGATCGCCGGCTCGACCCTGCTCGCGTATTTCGCCAGCCTGCTCGAAACCATGCGCGGCGGCGTGCACGTGTGGTTCGACGCGGCGGTGATGTTCGTATTCCTGCTGCTGGCCGCACGCATGCTGGAACAGCGCGCGCGCGGTATCGCCAGTGCGCAGGTGGATGCACTGGCCCGTGCGCGGCCGGCGCTGGCCACGCGCGAGCGCAACGACGGCAGCGCGGGCGTTCTGGCCGAGCAGGTGCCGCTGAGCGCGCTCGCGGTCGGCGACATCGTGCGCGTCGCGGTGGGCGAGGGCGTGCCCGCCGACGGCGACGTGTTGGATAGCGAGACTGCGTTCGACGAATCCCTGCTCACCGGCGAATCGCTGCCGGTCGCGAAGCCCGTGGGTGCGATGGCGTTCGCCGGCAGCATCTGCCGCGAACGTCCCGCCCGTCTGCGGGTGGCGCGCACCGGCGCCGATACGCGGCTGTCGCAGCTCACGCGGCTGGTCGAGCGCGCGCAGGAACAACGTCCGCCGCTGGCGCGCGCCGCCGATCGCATCGCCGGCTGGTTCGTGACCGCGCTCATCGTCGCCGCGATCGCTGTGTATGCGTGGTGGCGCGTGCACGATCCGACGCGTGCGTTCGAAGTCGCGCTCGCGGTGCTGGTGGTGAGCTGCCCCTGCGCACTGTCGCTGGCGGTGCCGGCGGCGCTCGCGGCGGCGCACGGCGCGCTGGCGAAACTCGGCGTACTCGCGCTGCGCGGCGAAGCGCTGGACACGCTGGCGCGCGCGGACCGCATCGTGTTCGACAAGACCGGCACGCTCAGCGACCGCGAACCGCAGCTCGCCGAAATCGAAACGTTCGACGGCTTCGCGCGCGACGACGCGCTCGCGATCGCCGCCGCGCTGGAGCGCGACAGCGGCCATCCGCTGGCAGCGGCGTTCGCGGTGGCCGGGCGGACGCTGTCCGCCAGCGATGTGCACGGCGAAAGCGGACGCGGCGTGTCCGGGCGTATCGACGGCCGCGACTGGCGGCTCGGTCGCGCGCAGTGGGCCACGCAGCACGACGACGACGATGCGATCTGGCTCGGCGACGGCGCGCGTGCGTTCGCGCGCTTCGTGCTGCGCGAAACGCCGCGCGTCGATGCTGCGCAGGCGCTGCGCGAACTGCGTGCGCAGGGGCTGCGCATCGATCTGTGCAGCGGCGATGCCGAAGCGGCGGTCGCGCGTTTGGGCGACGCGGTGGGGATTGTCGACAGACGCGCACGCCAGACCCCCGAAGACAAACTCGCCCACGTGCGCGTACGCCAGGCGGCGGGCGAGATCGTCGCGATGGTCGGCGACGGCATCAACGACGCGCCGGTGCTGGCCGGTGCCGATGTCTCGCTGGCGCTGGCCGACGGTGCGGCGCTGGCGCAGCGCGCGGCGGATTTCGTGATCGGCGGCGGCTCGCTGCGGCGTATTCCGCAGGCGATCGCACTCGCGCGACGCAGTCGGCGGATCGTGCGCCAGAACCTCGGCTGGGCGATCGGCTACAACCTGCTTGCGCTGCCGCTGGCCGCGAGCGGCTACGTCACGCCGTGGATGGCCGCGATCGGCATGGCGCTGTCGTCGCTGCTGGTCACGCTGAACGCGCTGCGGCTGACGCGCCTGCCCGCTTCTGCAACACTGACCGCATGAATATTCTTCTCGTGCTGATTCCGATCAGCCTGCTGCTGCTGGGCGCAGCGATCTGGGCCTTCGTCTGGGCGGTGAAGGGCGGGCAGTACGACGATCTGGATACGCCGCCGCTGGATATTCTGGTCGACGACGAAAAGCCCAAGCAGACAGCGCCGTCGCACGACGGCGCTGCCGATGGAAATTGACTGACTGATGCCCGACTGGCTGGTGCCCGAATTGTGGATGCCCGATTGGCTTGTCATCGGTGCCGCACTGATGAGCGGCCTGCTCGGCGGCGTGCACTGCGCCGCGATGTGTGGCGGTATCGCGACCGGCCTGTCGTTCGGGCAGCGTCCTGCCAGCGCAGGTGCGCAATGGCTGCAGGCGCTGCAGCCGAATCTCGGCCGCGTCCTCGGCTACACGCTGGCCGGTGCGATCGTCGGTGGTTTCGGTCATGGCCTGGTCGCGTTGGCGCAGACGCCGACGCTCGCGCTCGCGATGCGGATGGCGGTGGGTGTCATGATGATCGTGGTCGCGATCCGCCTGCTCGACCCCACAGGCAAGTTCAATCCGCTGGCGCGTCCCGGGCGCGCGCTCTGGCAGCGCCTGCAGCCGCTGCAGCGCGCGCTGCTGCCGGCCGACACCGCGTTCAAGCGCATCGCCATCGGCATGCTCTGGGGCTGGCTGCCCTGCGGGCTCAGCGCGACCCTGCTCGCGACCGCATGGCTGCAGGCCAGCGCGCTGCACGGTGCGCTGACCATGGCCGCCTTCGGACTCGGCACCCTGCCGATCATGCTGCCGCTGACCTGGAGCGGCGCCCGTCTCGGTCAGCGCCTGCAGCGCGGCGGCGTGCGCATCGCCGCCGGTGCGCTGGTGCTGTTCGCGGGCCTCGTCACTCTGGCGGCGCCGTGGCTGATGCAGGTGCCGGCGTTGCACGGCGTGTTGTCGGCGCTGGGGTGCCGGACGTTGCCGATGTGACCCGATCCGGTCCGATCGTTTGGCGATGCGGTCCCGATACCGCGATACTGGCCGCCTCCGGATCGCGCCCCCAGAAGGGATCGATGCACCACACCCTGCAAGTCAAACTGCTCGACCCCCGTTTCGGCGGCGACTGGCCCATGCCGGCCTATGCCACCGAGGCCAGCGCCGGCCTGGATCTGCGCGCTGCGCTCGACGTCCCGCTGCTGCTTCCGCCCGGCGACGCATCGCTGGTGCCGTCGGGGCTGGCCATCCACATCGGCGACCCTGGGCTGTGCGCGGTGGTGCTGCCACGCTCCGGGCTGGGCCACAAGCACGGCATCGTGCTCGGCAACGGCACCGGATTGATCGATGCCGATTACCAGGGGCCGCTGATGATCAGCGTCTGGAATCGGGGCCGGGAAGCGTTCACCATCGCTCCCGGGGACCGGATCGCGCAACTGGTCGTTCTTCCGATCGTGCGCGCGCGCTTCGAGGTCGTGGATACATTCGCCGAAAGCGCGCGCGGCGCGGGCGGTTTCGGGCATACCGGCGTACGTTGAAGGGACGCGGCCGCGCAACCCGCCGCATGGAACAGGGCAAGAGAACTCACCGAATGAAAGACAGTATCCGCCAGCAGCTGGTTCAACTCCGCCCTGCGATGAAACCGCTGGCCGTGCTCTGCGCGCTGCTCGCGCTGTGGCTGGGCTGGAGCGGTATCGCCCAGTTCCGCGACAACGCCCGCCGCAGCGATCTTGAAACCACCCGCGACAGCGGTGTGCAGCTGGTGCATCAGGCGATATTGCAGGGCCAGAAGCGGTTGACCGAAGCGCTCGCGCTTCAGGAAGTGCAGACCGTGCTGGCGGCGGGCGATCTGGTCAGTGCTGCGAAAGTGATCAGCGCCGGTTGGCCGAACGTGTCGCTGGTACAGGTGTTGCCGCCGGATCTCGAGGCCGCCTATGCGAGCCTGGGCAAGGGCGGTTACGGCCGGCTCGCGGTGGTCGAAACGGCGCTGGCCGAGAACAAGCTGCGGACCTGGATCATCCGCGATGTCGGCCAGCCGCGGCTGGCGATCGCCGCTCCGGCCAGAGTCGGTGATAGGGTCGTCGGTGTGGTCTATGTGCAACTGCCGTCCACCGAACTGACCTCGGGCCTGGACACCATCGGCATGATCGACGACACCTACCTCGGCCTGCGTCAAGGTGGCGTGACGCTCTGGGAGCGCGGCGAACACACGTATTCCGACAGTGCCGAGCGCATGGCGGTTCCGGTGTCGGATTCGGGTATGCGTCTGGTCGCGGGTACCGCTCCGCCACCCGCGCAGGCGCTCGGGCTGGGCGCGGTGCCGGCTTCGATCGCATCGGTGTGTTTCGCATTTCTGGTGTACCTGACATGGCGATTGTCGCGTCTGCGCATGGTCGCCGAAGTCACGGATGTTGCGTCGCCGACGTTGTTGGAGGCGGTGGCCAACGAGCCTGGCCAAGCGGTTGGTCCCGTGGCGCTGGAGATCAAGGAACAGGTGAAGCCGAAGCCGCTGATGATCGACGGCAGCATTTTCCGCGCGTACGACATCCGTGGCGTGGTCGGCAGGACGCTCGATCGCAACGTGGCCGAGGTCATCGGCCACTCGGTCGGTTCGCTGATGCACGAGCAGGATCTGCACGACATCGTCATCGGTCGCGATGGGCGCCTGTCGGGACCGGAGATGGTCGAAGGCCTGACCGCCGGTCTGCGCAAAGCGGGCATCAATGTCGTCGACATCGGCATGGTGCCGACGCCGGTCGTCTATTTCGGCGCCTACCATTTGCGCACCGGGTGCTGCATTTCGGTGACCGGCAGCCACAACCCGCCGGATTACAACGGCTTCAAGATCGTGGTCGGCGGCGAAACCCTGTACGGCGACGCGATCACCGACCTGCATACGCGGGTGGTCGAACGCCGCCTGTTCGAAGCATCGACGCCCGGCGGCCACAGCGAGCGCGACATCAGCGCCGACTACGTCCAGCGCA
Organism: Lysobacteraceae bacterium; assembly: GCA_040079515.1. GTDB lineage: Bacteria > Pseudomonadota > Gammaproteobacteria > Xanthomonadales > Xanthomonadaceae > Lysobacter_I. The sequence goes on along the minus strand of JBEBKD010000003.1, from coordinate 213,504 downwards.
TCGCCTCGGACGTGCAACTCGGCCGGCGTCTGAAGGTGGTCGTCGACGCCGGCAACGGCGTCGCCGGCGAGATCGGCCCGCGCGTGCTCGAAGCCATCGGCGCCGAAGTCGAGGAGCTGTACTGCGAGATCGACGGCACCTTCCCGAACCATCATCCCGACCCCAGCGAGCCGCACAACCTGACCGACCTGATCAGCATGGTGAAGCGCCTCGATGCCGATCTGGGCATCGCCTTCGACGGCGACGGCGACCGCCTCGGTGTGGTCACCCGCGATGGCGAGAACATCTACGCCGACCGCCTGCTGATGCTGTTCGCCGCCGACGTCCTGGAGCGCAACCCGGGCGCGATGATCGTCTACGACGTGAAGTGCACCGGCCGTCTGGCCTCGCACATCCTGCGCAACGGCGGCAGCCCGCTGATGTGGAAGACCGGGCATTCGCTGATCAAGGCCAAGATGCGCGAAACCGGCGCCGAGCTCGCGGGCGAGATGAGCGGGCATTTCTTCTTCGCCGAACGCTGGTACGGCTTCGACGACGGCATCTATGCCGCGGCGCGTCTGCTGGAGATCCTTGCCTCCGCGCCAGAGCTGCCGGACGAAGTGCTGCACGCATTGCCCAAAGGCATTTCGACACCGGAAATCAAGATCGACGCCCCGGGCGGCGATCCGCACAGTTTCGTGGAACGGTTCCGCGATGGGGCGTTCTTCGAAGGCGGGCGGATGTCGACCATCGATGGTTTGCGCGTGGATTGGCCGGACGGCTGGGGGCTGGTGCGCGCGTCCAACACCACGCCGGTGCTGGTGCTGCGCTTCGACGCCGATAGCGTCGAAGCGCTGGTACGGATCCAGAACGCGTTCGGCGAACGTCTGCGGCGCCTGAAACCGGATCTGGCGCTGCCGTTCTGAGAGTGGCGGCAGCAGGCGAGCTCACCCGCATAGCGTCCGAACCGTCTGCCGTGGACGACCCTACTCAGCCGCCGATCGGTGCCGGGAGAGGGGCGGGGCGCGAGGTGCTGCTGCCGTTCTGCGCCTGTTTGAGGGCGCGGTAACGTGTCGTCGCATCCTGGAAATCGGCATTCAGCGTCGTGCGTTCCGTTTCCTGGCGCTGTTTCAGTGTGCGCAACGCCTGCAGTTCGGCGTGCTGGCTGATGATCTTCTCGCGGATCTTCCTGCTGACGGGTTTGGACTGCAGCTCCAGTTCATTGGCCTGCCGCAGCAGGCTGATCAGGCTGTCGTGCAGATTGGTCAACGCCAGCGCCGAGCCCTTCAGCGACTCCTCGATCAATTCGAAACGGTTGTTGAAAGCGCGTTTCAGGTCCTCTTCGGTTTCGTAGGACGCCACCATCGCCATTTCGCGACGCTTGCGCTGGGCTTCGATTTTCTGCGCTTCTTCTTCTATCGCCGCGCGCGCGCTTTCTTCGGCGGTCAGGGCGCGTGCGACATGTCTCACCGCGGTCCCGGTGTTCTGATCGAACTCGGTGCGCTGGCGGCCGACCGCCGACGCGGGCAGGGCATCGCTGCAGATCCGGCGTCCGCCTTCGTCCCAGCAGTAGAGTTTCTTTTCCTTCGGCTTCGGCTGTGCGTTCGCAGGCGTGGCCGCGCCTACGGTGAGAGCCACTGCCAGCAGGGTCAGCGTCCAGCGATTCTGCGGCGTGCGCGATTGCATCAGGCCTACCCCCCGGTCGGCGCGTCGTGGTTGGAGGTGCGGCAGCCGTAACGGGCCCGATAGGCCAGCAGACGTTCGCGTTGTTCGAGAAGGTCGGCGCTTTCGCCGGCGAATGCAAGCAGATCGTCCAGACCTGCGACCGCGATCACGGGAATTCCGGATTCCGCGGTCACCGCCTGCGCGGCCGATCGCGCCTCGCCCTCGGCTTGGGTGTCGCGCTCGCCAGCGAACTCCTGGCGGTCGAGGGCGATGACGATGCCGGCGGGAAGGCCGCCACCGTCGCGGATCGTGCCCAGCGCCTCGCGGATCGCGGTACCGGCGGTGATGACATCGTCGACGATCAGCACCCGCTTGCCGGCCAGCGGTGCGCCGATCAGCGTACCGCCCTCGCCGTGGGTCTTGGCTTCCTTGCGGTTGAAGGCCAGCGGCAGATCGCGCCCGCGCCGGGCGTACTCGCAGGCCAGCGCGGTCGCCAATGGAATGCCCTTGTAGGCCGGACCGAACAGCAGATCGAAGCCGACGCCGGCGGTGTCGATCGCATCGGCATAGCAGCCGGCCAGCGCAGCCAGCGCGGCGCCGGAGTCGAAGCGCCCGGCATTGAAGAAATACGGGCTGACCCGCCCGGATTTGAGCGTGAACTCGCCGAAACGCAGCGCTTCGACGCGCAGGGCCAACTGCAGGAAACGGGAGCGGTAATCGGTCACGGGCGTGGCTGCGGGAAAGAAGTGCGGATGATAAACCCGGCGACCTTGAATCCCGGACCAGCGATCTTTCCGGAGAGACTGGCGACGCCCATGCAAGCCCGTGCGAATCCGTTACTCTTCACCCCGTCCGGCTTTTCGGCCCCGCTACCGGCCCTTCATGCGCATCATCAGCTTCAACGCCAACGGCCTGCGTTCCGCGGCCACCAAAGGGTTTTTCGACTGGTTCCGCGCCCAGGACGCCGACGTGCTCTGCGTGCAGGAAACCAAGGCCCAGGAACATCAGCTGGGCGCGCCGGAGCTGCTGCCGGAGGGCTATCGCGCGTTCTTCAAGGACGCGATCACCAAAAAAGGCTACAGCGGCGTCGGCATCTACAGCCGCAGGCCGCCGGACGAGGTGCGCACCTCGCTGGGCTGGGCGCCGTTCGACGACGAAGGCCGCTACATCGAAGCACGCTACGGCAACCTCAGCGTGGTGTCGTTCTATATTCCATCAGGTTCATCCGGCGATATACGTCAGCAGTTCAAGTTTGAAGTGATGCGCTGGCTTCGCCCCATCCTCGACGAATGGCTGCGCAGCGGCCGCGATTACGTGCTCTGCGGGGACTGGAACATCGTCCGCGCCCGCAACGACATCAAGAACTGGACCTCGAACCAGAAGAACTCCGGCTGTCTGCCCGAAGAACGCGCCTGGCTCAATGGTCAGATCGCCGACGCCTGTGGCGACGGCACCGCCGTGCCCGAACGCGGCTGGCTGGACAGCTTTCGCGTGCTCCGGCCGGATGCAGCGGATTACACGTGGTGGTCGCAGCGCGGCGCCGCGCGCGCCAACGATGTCGGTTGGCGCATCGACTACCAGTTCATCACGCCGTCGCTGCGCGACGCGGTGAAGGCGTGCGCGATCCACAAGGATCCGCGCTTTTCCGATCACGCGCCCTTCGTCGTCGACTACGCGCTGGAAAACAGCGCAGCGAAGGGCCGCAAATGACCGGCGGTGCGGACACGCATACTGCTGCGCCAGCGGCGACTGCAGCACCGGCGAAACGCCCCGGCTGGCGCGATGTGCTGCGCAGTCTGCGCCAGCGCAAGGTCGCGGTCATGTTGCTGCTCGGATTCGCCTCGGGCCTGCCGCTGTATCTGGTGGGCAACACGATGGGTTACTGGATGCGCGATGGCGGCAGTGATCTGTCCGCGATCGGTTTTCTGTCGTGGGTCGGTCTGGCGTACACGCTCAAGTTCGTGTGGGCGCCGATCATCGACAAGACGCATGTGCCCTTGCTGGGGCGACTTGGTCACCTGCGCGGTTGGATCCTGCTGGCGCAACTGGTGGTGGCTGCGGGCCTGATCGGCATGGCGGCGATCAGGCCGGAAGGTGGTCTGGTGACCTTTGGTGTGATGGCGTTGATCGCCGCGTTCGCATCGGCCACGCAGGACATCGTGATCGATGCCTGGCGCATCGAGATTTCGGACAACGGCGATGAGCTTGGTCTGCTCAGCGCGAGTTCGCAGTTGGGTTACCGTACCGCACTGCTCGTCACCGATGCCCTGATCCTGATTCTTGCCGCGAATATCGGCTGGGCGCCGTCCTACTGGGTGATGGCGCTGCTGATGGGCGTCGGCATGATCGCGGCCTTCCTTGCGCGCGAACCGGTCCGCAAACCCGCGCTGGACGCGTCGCCGTCCGCACAGATTCTGTGGACGGCGCGCGGTGTATCCGATGCAATCATCGGGCCGTTCATCGCCTTCTTCCGTGTGCACGGCAAATTCGCACTGCTGATGCTGTTGGCGATCAGCCTGTATCGCATGCCGGATTTCGTGCTCGGGCCGATGGCGAATCCGTTCTACAAGGATCTTGGCCTGACCAAGGAGATGGTCGGCGAGGTCCGCGCCTCGGTCGGACTGATCGCATCGCTGTGCGGGATCGCGATGGGCGGCCTGTCGGCAGTGCGGTTCGGGCTCGTGCCCACGCTGCTCGCGGGCGCCATCCTCGGGCCGGGTTCCAACGCCGCGTTCGCGTGGTTGGCGCATCAGGACCCCACGATGACCAACTTCGCGATCGCGATGGTGATCGACAATATCTCCACGGGGTTCGCGGGCACTGCGCTGGTGGCGTACATGTCCAGTCTCACCAGCGCCGGTTACACGGCCACGCAATACGCACTGCTCAGTTCGTTCTATGCGTTGCTGGGCAAGGTGCTGAAAGGATTTTCCGGTCTGGCCGTGGAGACGCTGGAGGCCGGCGGACGGACGTTGCTCGACGCCTATGCGCTGTTCTTCATCGGAACCGCATTGGCGGGCATTCCGGCGCTGTTGCTGTGCTTCTGGCTGGTGCGCCACGCGCGCAGCGTCGCGTCGCCCGCAGCCGCACCTTCATGACCCCATGACCGACCTCGTCCTCCGCGATATCGATCCGGTGCTGGCCGAGCGCATCCGCAAGGTGGCGCAGACCAACGGTTGGGCCGTGCATCAGACCATCCTGCATCTGATCGAGCGCGGGCTGTACGCGAGCGAGGGCGGTGCGCTGCGCTTCGACGGTACCGAGTCGGATGTGATGCAGTCGGTGATCGCGGCGCTGGAAACCGTGCCGAACGATCCGGGATTTTCACTGATCGGCCGGATCGGCGATCCACCGCCGGCGCCGTCTCCGGCAGAAGAATCGCCGACCGGTTTCGACCCGAATGAGCTGGCGCGCTTCATCGACAGCGTGCCGGTGGGCTCCAAACTCGGCGGCCGCGAATAACCGCAGACCGACTCACGCCGGAGGTCCGGTTCTTAGCAGGGCCTTTCGGGGGCCGATCCTGACCATCGAGCCGCGTGATGCAATGCGGAGAGTGGCAACAGCGCCATGACGCCCCCACAACAGCGCCCCGATCCAGTCAGCTTGAATAGATCGCACCCAATACCCGCAGCCCTTTCGCGCCGGTGACGCCGGGCAGGTTGCCGGGCAGCCCCAGCAACGTCTGCCGTGCCAGCCATGCGAAACCCATCGCTTCGACCAGATCTGGGTCGAGCCCGTGTGCGGCGCTCGATTCCACCGTGATCCGCGGCAGCGTCGCCGCGAGCGCGCGCATCAGTGCCGGGTTGTGCACGCCGCCACCGCAGGCGATCAGCCGCGAAGTGCCCGGTTGCGCCGCATTCAACGCATCGGCCACGGTGCGCGCAGTCAGCGCCAGCAAAGTGGCCTGCACATCGGCGGGGGATTCCTGTCCGCTGAGGTGGTGTTCCAGCCAGCCGAGATGGAATTGATCGCGTCCGGTCGATTTCGGCGCGGGGACCGAGAACCAGGGCTCCTGCAGCAGCTTCGACAGCAGCGCGGTATCGACCCGTCCGCTCAGTGCGAATGCGCCGTCGCGGTCGTAGCCGGCACCGGTATGCCGCAGGCACCACGCATCCATCAGACCGTTCGCGGGGCCGGTGTCGAACCCGCGCACCTCGCCGTACCCTTCATTGCCCGTCGGCAGCAGAGTGATGTTGGCGATACCGCCGAGATTGACCACAGCGCGATCTTCCCGAGGCGAGGTCAGCAAGGCTGCGTGCAGCGCCGGCAACAGCGGCGCGCCGTGCCCGCCCGCCGCCACGTCGCGACGACGGAAATCGGCGACGACCCGCACGCCGCACTGCTCGGCGATCAGATTGGGGTCGCCCAATTGCATCGTGAACGGATACTCGCCTTGCGGCCGGTGGCGCAGGGTCTGTCCGTGCGATCCGATCGCGCTGATCCGCTCGCGCGGGATGCCGCTGTCGTGCAGGGCGTGGTTTGCGGCTTCGGCGAAGAGGCGGCCGATGCGGTGATCGAGTTCGCCGATCGCGTCCAGACTCAGCTCGATGCCGCGTTGCCCGAGTTCGACCAGCCGCGCGCGCAGATCCGAGGGCCATGCATACGTGCGCCCGAACAGCAGTTCGGCGCTGCGGCCGTCGTCGCCGAAACGCACGATCGCCGCATCGATGCCGTCGGTGCTGGTGCCTGAGATCAGGCCGAGAAACAAGGGAAAATCGGAGGTGTCGTCGCGCATCTCGCCATCATCGCCGATGGTTGCGCGCGACGCCAGTTGACCGCCGCCGCGATCGATCGGGCCCATCGCCTGGTGGCAGCGTCGAGCGCATCCGCTTCCATGCGCAGGGACAACGCAGGTCGGTTCGGCCCGACCATGCGTTGAACGGCGCTCACCCCTTTTTCTGTTTGCGGGCCGGCGTCTGCTTGTTGCCCGGCGGTGTTTCCAACGCGATCGCCAGCGCCTGCTGCGGGCCTTCGATCGCCGCGGGGAACACGATGTTCTCGACCGTGCGGATACGGGTCATCGCGCGATAGGTTTCGGTGCGGAAGCTGGCCAGTTCGGCGCCTTGCAGCGGCTGCGGCGGCGGCATCGTGATCGTCAGCGGATTGCGGTGCACACCGTTGATCCGGAATTCGTAGTGCAGATGCGGTCCGGTGGACATGCCGGTGCTGCCGACATAACCGATGACCGTACCCTGCGGGATCATCTGCCCCGGGCGGATGTTGCCGAAGCGGGACATGTGGCCGTACAGCGTGGTGTAGCCGCGACCGTGATCGAGCACGACCGCGCGACCGTAGCCGCCCTGCCAGCCGACCGACTGCACGCGGGCATCGCCGGCGGCCTGGATCGGCGTACCGGTGCCGGCGGCATAGTCGACGCCCTTGTGCATGCGCATGCGGCCCAGGACCGGATGTTTGCGCGCGCCGAAGCTGGAGCTCAGACGGGCGTAGGGGATCGGCATGCGGATGAAGGCGCGCTTCAGCGGCCGGCCGTCGGAGGTGAAGTATTCCGGCTTGCCGTTGCGCATGTGCCGGAATGCGGTGTGCAGCTTGCCGTCCACCGTGAACGCGGCGGCCAGCACCGCGCCGGTTTTCTGCAGTTCGCCGTCGACCCACATCTGGTCGACCACCACGCTGAAACGGTCGTCGGCGTCGAGATCGGAATCGAAGTCGATGTCGTACTTGAACATCTCGTCGGTCAGCTGATCCAGATGCCCGCCGCTCAAGCCGAGTTTGCGCGCCGAGCGGAACAGCGAACCGCCGACCTTGCCGCTGAGCACCACGGTGCGCACGTCGACATCGCGCTTCAACTCGGTTTCGCGGATCTTGTCGCCGGTGAGGTCGAGCTGGATGCGCTGGCCGTCGTGACGCACATAGCGGATCGCGCGCAGCTTGCCGTTGACCGGCAGGTCGAGGGAAAGATGGGTATCCGGGGTGATCTTGGCGATCTCGGCCTTCGCGCCCGGATGCGCGAGGACACGTTTGAGTTCGGCGTCCGGGATGTCCAGACTGCCGAAGACGTGTTTCAGAGACGCGCCGCGCTTGACCGCGACCGTCTGCCAACTGTCGCCCAGTTGTCCCAATTGGCGCGCCAGCGACAGCGGCGGCAGCTTCAGGGACATGGTCTGCATCGGTGTGGCGGTGGCCGGCTGCAGCACGGTCGCGAAGCCGGGCACGATGGTCCCGAGCAGTGCGACCATGGTGGCGACCAGACTGACCTGCGCCCATTGGCGGCGGGTCCAGCGGCCATTGAACACCGGTGCACTGTTGTCCGGGGGAATCTGCCGAGCTTCCTGCTCCGTTGCCTGACGCAGGTTCTGAAGCCGCACGAGGCGGTTGTGCACGGTGCGGCTTGGCGATGTGGACATCGGTTGGATTCCCCCCTGTCAGGGATGACCAGAGCCGATACCATAATTCAGTCGAAAAGATTGCGTCAAATCCTTGACAGGCTTGGTTTTTTTTAACATTTCGGGTTAACTGTCCTTTAACACCTCGTTCATTCTGGAGGCTCCGATCTGTCGACGGGGTCACCTTCCCGGCCCCACCTTCCCCACAGGTTCACGGTTTGACTCCCCATGTCCACTGACCCCACCGCCTCGGCCATCGCCCTCATTGCGCGAGGCGCCGACGAAATCCTCAAGCGCGAGGAGCTCGAAACCCGCCTCGCCGCGTCCATGAAACCCGGCGGCCGCCCGCTGCGGATCAAGGCCGGCTTCGACCCGACCGCACCCGATCTGCACATCGGCCACACCGTGCTGCTCAACAAGATGCGCCAGTTCCAGGATCTGGGGCATCAGGTGATTTTCCTGATCGGCGATTTCACCGGAATGATCGGCGACCCCACCGGCAAGAACGTCACCCGCAAACCGCTGACCCGCGAGGACGTACTGGCCAACGCCGAGACCTATGCCGAGCAGGTGTTCAAGGTGCTGGACAAGGACCGCACCGAGGTCCGCTTCAACAGCGAGTGGTTCGGCAAGATGAGCGCCGCCGACATGATCAAGCTCGCTGGCCAGCACACGGTCGCGCGCATGCTGGAACGCGACGACTTCGCCAAGCGCTATGCCGCGCAGCAGTCGATCGCGATCCACGAATTCCTCTATCCGCTGGTGCAGGGTTACGACTCGGTGGCGTTGAAGGCCGATGTCGAACTGGGCGGCACCGACCAGAAATTCAATCTGCTGATGGGCCGCGGCCTGCAGGAACACCACGGCCAGCCGCCGCAGATCGTGCTGACCATGCCGCTGCTGGAAGGCATCGACGGCGTCAACAAGATGTCGAAGTCGCTGGGCAATTACATCGGCATCGCCGAGCCCGCGATCGACATCGTCAACAAGACCATGAAGATCGGCGACGATCTGATGTGGCGCTGGATCGATCTGCTGAGTTTCGAGATCGACATTGAGGGAGCTGCGCGTCTGCAAGCCGCCGTGGAAGCGGGTCTAGTGAACCCCCGCGACGTGAAGCTGCGCCTCGCCCGCGAACTCGCTGCGCGCTTCCACGATACCGCCGCCGCCGACACCGCCATCGCCGGCTGGCAGGCGGCGGTCCGCGGCGAAGGCGATATGACATTGCTGGCGCTGCAGGACGTGATCGTTCCGGCCGAAGGCATCCGCATCGCCGCACTGCTCACCGCCGCCGGGATCACGCCCAGCAATGCGGAAGCCAGTCGCAAGCTCAAGGAGCGCGCGGTGAAGGTCGACGGCCAGGTGGTCGAAGACCCGCAGACCACGTTCGCGCCGGGATTCGAAGGCGTGGTGCAGGTGGGCAAGCGCAATTTCGCGCGGGTGCGGTTGATCGTCAGCTGATCGCGCATCGCGCCATGTATGCTGGCGCGCTGGGCTAACGTGGGTGCGAATCCGTCGCAACAAGCCGTGCTCCACGTCGCCCGAGGCGATGTAGACCCGCCACTCAGAGAGGTGCTCTCGCATGCGTTTCCATTCCGGCAAGCTCTGCATCGTGGTCCTGTTTCTCTCTATCGCACCCACGGGGTGTTCCATGAATGGTCTACCGATGAAGGCACCCTCGGCTTCGAGTTCCATCGAAGCGCCGCCGGAAGTTTCCGCAGATGCCGTGCTGTCATGCGCGGAAAAGGCCGTCGTGAGGCTTGAGAAAACCGACGAGCAATGGGACTTGCGCGTCACCCGCAAGGACATCCGGTCCGGCATCCTTGAGACCGGAAACTTCGCCGAAGAAAACGAGTCGGGCTTTCGCGTGAAGGTGACCTTCGATCCTGACACCCATCGGATCGACATCGTGCTCAAGGGCGCGGGCGCCTACTTCGTCGATCTCGGGGTGGACAGCGCCATCGATGCGTTCAGCGCAGCGATGCGCGAATGCCTACCGCGATCTGCGGGGACACCATTGGGTTAGCTCATGCAGGCCATGCCTTGTTTCGTGCGAAATGACGACAGTGCCCTGCACCAAGTTCCATGAACGCCATTTACCAAAGCGAGGTCCGCAAGGATGACCGAATATTCAATCGAAGCCCGCTCCTTCGATATCCCCTGGACCTCGGGCAGGGCAAGCCATGACTTTCTAGTGCTGCGCGACGAAAAAGGACGCGCTATTGCCGAGTTGCATGGTCTCGCCACTGATCGTGAAACCGGCAAGGCGATTCCAGTGGGTGATGATGAAAGCAAACATTCGCTGCGGGTTTGGCATTTCGCACGTGACGCGGAATACGCCGATCACATGGGTGTACGGCCGAGCAAATCCGGATTGCTGCAGGATGGGCAGGATCATGTGACAGTGCTCAAGGCAGACAAACAAGAGGTCATGGCCAGATGGAACGCTGCAGTGGCTGCGAAAGGGCAGCTCAATGCACTGGATCTTGATTACCCAAATTACGGATTCAATATTCTGACTGACACAGTCAACAGCAATGCTGCCTATCGCACGCTGAGCGAAATCATGGGTGTGCCGGTCCACGACTTCCCGTGGAAGCTCGAACCGGGCCTCGACAACCGGATGGTCGATCAGAAAGAGATCGACCGGCTGCGCACGCACGGTTATCCGACGCTCGATACGCCTTCGGTCAAAAGCAACGGCGAATACAAGCCATTGGGAGGCGCTTCGCTGGAAGCCAACCCCGGTACCCGTCTCGCCGCCGCATCCGACGAGAGCCGCGCGCGGGGCGGCCACGGGCAGAACAGCCAAGCGCCGAACGATGCGGGTGCGCAATACGATGCGCGCTCGCCCTCGCACCCGGGCCATGCCGACTACGCACGGATCCGCGAAGGCCTGGCCGGCAGCGTCCAGGACCCGCGGTCGCTGGACAGCGTCGCTGCCTCGACATACCGGGAAGTGGCCGCGAATCCGCAAATGAAGCAGGTCGACTACGTCGGCGTCCACAACGGCAACGCCATCGCTGCCTACGCGCCGCACGGTCTGGGTCGTGAGCCGATGTTCACGGCCCACACCGACATCGCACAGGCGCAGCTGCAGCCGGCCGAGGAACATCTGGGGCGCGCGCAGGCGATCGCCGAAACCCGCGCATTGGCGCAGGCGCAGGAACAGTCGTCGCAAGCGCAAACGCAAAGCGGCCCGGCGTTCAATATCGGAGCCAGAACCGCCTGATCGGGATCCGGTTCGGGCTTCGATGGCGTGCAGCATCCCGTGCCGGCGCATCGTTGCCCGGTTATGCTTCAGGGCCGATTCGCTGCGGGGCTTCCGCGCTCTCGGCATCCGTTGTCTTGCCGCTCCGGTCCCAGAGTCCCTCATCATGTCCTCCCGATTCCTTCCCATTGCGCTGCTCATGACCCTTCCGCTGTCCTCGCCCGCCGCCACGTTGCCACCGCCGCCCGATGCCGCCCAGAAGCCGCATCAGGTCAAAGCCCCGCACGGCGCGGTTCGCAACGACGAGTACTACTGGCTGCGCGACGACAAGCGCGAGAACAAGGCGATGCTGGCTTATCTCAACGCCGAGAACGCCTACACCGATGCGGTCATGACGCCGCTCAAGCCGCTGCAGGAGACGCTGTACAACGAGATCGTCGGGCGGATCAAACAGGACGACGATTCGGTGCCGTACCGCGAACGCGGCTGGTGGTATTTCAGCCGCTTCCAGGCCGGCAAGGACTATCCGGTGTATCTGCGCGCGAAGGCCGCCGCCGATGGCAGCCAGGGCAAGGACGATCAGATCCTGCTCGACGTGAACGCGTTGGCCAAGGACAAGAATTACTACAGCGTCGGCGACATGGCGGTCTCCCAGGACAACACGCTTCTTGCCTACGCCGAGGACGACAACGGCCGCCGTCAGTACACGATCCGCTTCAAGAATCTCGACACCGGCGAGCTCTATCCCGACGAAATCGAGGGCGTATCGCCAAACCTGATCTGGGCCGACGACAACAGGACCCTGTTCTACATCGAGAACGATCCCGAAACGCTGCTCACGGTGCGGGTGAAGAAGCATGTGCTGGGCACGCCGGCCAGCGCCGATATGCTCGTCTACGAGGAAAAAGACGACAGCTTCTACATGGGCATCAGCCGTACCCGCGACGACACATTCATCTGCATCGGCGTCGAGAGTACGGTCTCCACCGAAATGCGCTGCGCGCCCGCCGCCGATCCGAAGATCTTCGCCGTGTTCGCACCGCGCGAGCGCGACGTGGAATACAGCGCCGATCACCTCGACGGCCGCTGGGTGATCCACACCAACGCACCCGGCGCCGATGGCAAGCCGGCCGCCAACTACAAACTGATGACCGCCGCCAGCGACGCGACCGCGCGCAGCGAATGGAAAGAGTGGGTGCCGCATCGCGACGACGTGTTCATCGACACCTTCGAACTGTTCGATGGTTTCACCGCGATTTCCGAACGATCCGACGGACTCGAACGCATCCGCCTGCTGAAAGCGGACGGCGAGGCATTCGTGAAGGCCGACGAACCCGCATATTCGATGGGCTTTTCGACCAATTCCGAAGCCGATACACCGTGGCTGCGCTACAGCTACACCTCGCTGACCACGCCGGCCACCACCTACGAACTCAACGTCCTCACCGGCGAACGCCGGATGCTCAAGCAGCAGCCGGTGATCGGCTACGACGCATCGAAATACGTGACCGAGCGGGTCTGGTCCACCGCCCGCGACGGCGTGAAAGTGCCGGTGTCGCTGGTGTACAGGAAGGGCTTCGAGCGCAATGGCACCGCAGCGATGCTGCAGTACGCCTACGGCAGCTACGGCAGTTCGTCGGATCCGGGTTTCAGCGTGACCAACGTCAGCCTGCTCGATCGCGGCATGGTCTACGCCATCGCCCATATCCGCGGCGGCCAGGAAATGGGCCGCAAGTGGTACGACGACGGCAAGCTGTTCCGCAAGAAGAACACCTTCACCGATTTCATCGACGTCACCGACGACCTGGTCGCCAAGGGCTACGCCGCGAAAGACCGCGTCGGTGCCTACGGCGGCAGCGCCGGCGGCCTGCTGATGGGCGCGATCTCGAACATGGCGCCGGACAGATACCGGGTGATCCTGTCGCAGGTGCCGTTCGTGGATGTGGTCACCACCATGCTCGACCCGAGCATTCCGCTGACCACCAACGAATACGACGAATGGGGCAACCCGGAAAAGAAAAAGTACTACGACTACATGCTGTCGTATTCGCCGTACGACAATCTGTCGAAACAGGCCTACCCGGCGATGTTCGTCGGCACCGGCCTGTGGGACTCGCAGGTGCAGTATTGGGAGCCGGCGAAGTACGTCGCCCGTCTGCGCGATTTCAACACCTCGAACCAGCCGGTCGTGTTCCGCACCAACATGGACGCCGGCCACGGCGGCAAATCCGGCCGCTTCCGCCGCTACCGCGAGCAGGCCGAGATGTACAGTTTCCTGCTCGACCAGCTGGCTGTGGTGCCGGTCAACAAATAAGACCCGGGCTGCGGTACGCATGCTCTCGTAGGAGCGACGGAAGTCGCGACCGCTTTCCGATAATCGTTCGGCGGTCTGTCGCGACTTCCGTCGCTCCTACAAAAGCAATGGATCGGCATCGACGCCGCTGGCCTCGACGGCGTCCCCTGTCGTGGCTGAATGCGCCCGCATTCCGTCGAACCCGTCGGACGGCTACACTGCGCGCATGAATCGACGCCTCGCTCTCGCTTCCGCCGCCTTCGCCTTCGCGATTGTTTTGCCGCTGGCCCTGTCCGGCTGCGGCAACAAGGGCCCGCTGGTGTTGCCCGACAAGCCTGCCGACACCGCCGTGCCGGCCGAAGCCCCCGCTCCGGAAGCCACGCCGGCACCCGGCGCCACGACGCCCGCGCCTCCAGCCAGCGGCACGCCCGCGCGCTGAACATGAACGCAGTGCGGCACGCGCCCCTGCCGTTCACCAAGATGCACGGCGCGGGCAACGATTTCGTGGTGATCGACCTGCGCCGCGATGTCGCGCCGCCCAGCCCCGAGCTCTGCCGCGCGCTCGCCGACCGCCACACCGGCATCGGCTGCGACCAGATCCTGACCATCGAGCCACCCCGCAGCGCACAGGCTGCCGCGTCCTATCGCATCTGGAACGCGGACGGCTCGGCGTCGCAGCAATGCGGAAACGGCGCGCGCTGCATCGCCGCCTGGGTGTTGCGCGACAGCGTCGCCCGCGATCCCGAGCGTTGCCTCACCGATCGTTTCGAACTCGACAGCCCCAACGGCACCCATGCGATCGATGTGATCGATCTGCATCACTACCGCGTCGCGATGGGAAGGCCGATGTTCGAGCTTGCGCGCATTCCGCTGCGCGGCTTCGACACGATTCAATCCGAATACACGTTGCCGTTCGGCGGTGAAATACTGAACATCGGCGCAGTGTCGATGGGCAATCCGCATGCACTGATCGAGGTCGACGATGTCGATCTCGCGCCGGTCGCAACCTTCGGCCCGGCGGTGCAGCGGCACGAAGCGTTTCCGGAATCGGCGAATGTCGGTTTCGCGCAGGTGGTGTCGCGCGATCGCATCCGGTTGCGCGTGTTCGAGCGCGGCGTCGGCGAAACCCGGGCCTGCGGCAGCGGCGCGTGCGCGGCGGCGGCGGTGCTGATGCGGCGGGGCCGTATCGATCGCGAAGTCGCGGTCGAACTGCCCGGCGGTACGCTCAATATCGCTTGGCCGGACGACAATGCGCAGATTGCGATGTCGGGCCCGGCCGCATTCGTATTCGAAGGGGAATGGTGGCAATGACCGACACGTTCGACAAGTTCGACAAGGCGCAGGACAAGCTCGGCGCGCACGAGGTCGCGGCCTGGCTGCGCCGTCATCCGTCGTTCCTGCAGCAGTTTCCCGATCTGGCCTTGAGCCTGGTGGTGCCGCGCGAGCAGGGCTCGGCGTCGTCGCTGGCCGGGTACCAGCTGGAAATCCTCCGCGACAAGAACCGCGAACTGTCGCGACGGCTGCAGGAACTGTTCGCCAATGCGCAGGAAAACGAGCGCTTGGCGGTGCGCACGCATCAGCTGACGCTGGCGCTGATGAAACAGGATCGCGCTGCCGACACCGTGCGCGCGATGGCCGCGAGTCTGGAAGAGGATTTCAACGGCGATCTGGTGCGGATGGTGCTGTTCGCTCCGGCCGAAGGGCTCGGCGACGCGGATTGGCTGCAGATCATCGTCGAAGATGACGCACGCCTCGCCCCATTCCGCGATTGCCTGAAGGACGGCGAACCGATCTGCGGCCGACTGCAACCCGAAAAGAATGCCTTGCTCTACGGCATGCGCGTCGAAGACGTGGCCAGCAGCGCACTGCTGCCGTTGCCGGGTCGCGGCCTGATCGCGGTCGGCAGTCGCGATGCGAACCGGTTCTTTCCGGGCATGGGCACACTGTTCCTGCGGATGATGGGCGAAGCCTTCGACACCGCGATGCGGCGGTTCGAGGGCTGACGCCGCCGGCGCGCCGCATGGGAACCGCCATCAATCCGTTGCTGATGATCGGCGGCGCGCTGAGCGCGCTCGCGGCGTTGCTGCATGTCGGCTGCATCGTGTTCGGCGCGTCGTGGTATCGCTTCTTCGGCGCGGGCGAACGCATGGCGCGGCTCGCCGAGGCCGGCGACTGGCGTTCGACGGCCATCACCTCGGTGATCGTGGCGGTGCTGTCGGTCTGGGCGCTGTATGCGCTCTCGGGCGCCGGTGCGATCAGAGCGCTTCCGCTGCTGCGTATCGGCCTGTGCGCCATCGCTGCCGTGTATTCGCTGCGCGGTCTGGCCGGGTTGCTGTATGCGGCATTCGGCGCGGGAGTCGACGCGGCGTTCTGGTGGTGGAGTTCCGCGATCTGCCTGGTCTTCGGCATCGTGCATGTTGTCGGTCTGCTGCAGGTGTGGTCGCGGCTGTGACCGCGTCGCCGCATGTCGAAGCGTTCCTCTCGCACCTGCAGGTCGAGCGTCGCATGTCCGCGCACACGCTCGATGCCTATCGTCGCGATCTCGATGCGCTGGTCGCATGGACGACGGAACAGGGCGTCGACGATCTCGCGACGCTGCATACCGAACAGTTGCGCGCGTTCATCGCCGCCGAGCATCGTCGCGGTCTGTCGCCGAAAAGTCTGCAGCGCCGCCTGTCGGCCTGCCGCAGCTGCTATCAATGGCTGTTGAAGCACGGCCGTGTCGTCGCCAGTCCCGCCGCCGGCATCCGTGCGCCGAAAGCGCCGCGCAAACTGCCGCAGGTGCTGGATGTCGACGAAGCGGTGCAACTGGTCGAGTTGCCGACCGACGTGCCGCTGGGCGTGCGCGACCGCGCGATCCTCGAACTGTTCTACAGCTCCGGTCTGCGTTTGAGCGAGCTGTGCGCATTGCGCTGGCGCGATCTGGATCTCGCCGACGGTCTGGTGACAGTGCTGGGCAAAGGCAGCAAGCAGCGCAGCGTGCCGGTCGGCTCGCATGCGCGCAAAGCGCTGGACGACTGGCGTCGCGAGTCGCAGGGGCAGCTCGATGCGCCGGTGTTTCCCGGCCGCGGCGGCGCGACGATCACCCCGCGCGCGGTGCAGATCCGTCTGCGCCAGCTCGCGCAGCGCCAGGGACTGTTCAAGCGCGTGCATCCGCATCTGTTGCGGCATTCCTTCGCCAGCCATGTGCTGGAATCCTCGGGCGATCTTCGCGGCGTGCAGGAACTGCTGGGCCACGCCGACATCGCCACCACCCAGATCTACACGCATCTGGATTACCAGCATCTGGCCAAGGTCTACGACGGCGCGCATCCAAGGGCGAAGCGGAAAAGCTGAGCGGCGGTCGATATGCTGTCGTCGAGGCAAGAATCCAGAACAAAAAATATCGTCATCCCGGCGAAAGCCGGGACCCAGCATTTGGATTGACCGAAGACACGATCAAGGCTGGGTCCCGGCTTTCGTCGGGATGACGGCTTCGATCATCGCTTGCGGTTCCCCTGTCGTTCGTCACCCCTTGCGCCGGCCAAGCCCGGCCCCCACAACCGTTGAACGCCCGCTTCGCGCCGCAGGAAGTTCCATGGATCCGCACAACCCCAACGTCTTCTACGCCACTACCATCGTCTCGGTGCGCCGCAACGGCCGTGTGGTCGTCGCTGGCGACGGCCAGGTCACGCTCGGCCACACCGTGATGAAATCGAACGCGCGCAAAGTGCGCCGGCTCGGCCGCGATGGGCAGGTGCTGGCCGGGTTCGCCGGTGCGGCCGCCGATGCGTTCACGCTGTTCGAGCTGTTCGAGTCGAAGCTGGAGAAACACGGCCAGCTCACCCGCGCGGCCGTCGAGCTGGCGAAGGATTGGCGCACCGAACGCCGCTTCGGCAAGCTCGAAGCGCTGCTGGTGGTGGCAGACAAGGACGCCTCGCTGATCATCAGCGGTACCGGCGATGTGATCGAACCCGAAGATGGTCTCGTCGCGATCGGCTCCGGCGGCATGTACGCGCTGTCCGCCGCGCGCGCGCTGCTGGCGCATACCGAACTCAACGCGCACGACATCGCGGTCGAATCGCTCAAGATCGCCGGCGACGTGTGCATCTACACCAACCGCAATATCGTCGTCGAAGAACTCTGACCCTTTTCTGATTTTTTTGTAGGAGCGACGGAAGTCGCGACCGCTTTCCGGAAACCGTTCCGTTGCCCGTCGCGACTTCCGTCGCTCCTACAAAAACTATCGTGATGTCCTCCGATCCCGAAGAATTCGAACCATGCCCAGCAAACCCGAATACGCCAACAGCACCATGACCCCGCGCGAAATCGTGCAGGGTGAGCCGATGCAGCTTGCGCGGCACTGCCGCGCAGCATCGGCGAACGCCCGCACAGGGATGTGCGGGCCGGAATCACCCCGCTTGGACGCCACCCACACGAGAATTGAACGATGAGTTCGACCATGACCCCGCGCGAAATCGTGCAGGAACTCGACCGCCACATCATCGGCCAGAGCGCCGCGAAACGCGCGGTCGCGATCGCGCTGCGCAACCGCTGGCGGCGGATGCAGCTCGACGACGCGCTGCGCGATGAAGTGATGCCGAAGAACATCCTGATGATCGGCCCGACCGGCGTGGGCAAGACCGAGATCGCGCGCCGGTTGGCGACGCTGGCGAACGCGCCGTTCGTGAAGGTCGAGGCCACGCGCTTCACCGAAGTCGGCTACGTCGGCAAGGATGTCGAGCAGATCGTGCGCGATCTGGCCGACACGGCGGTGAAGATGTATCGCGAACAGGCCAAGGCGCGCGTGCGTACGCAGGCCGAGGCGAGTGCCGAAGACCGCATCCTCGATGCGCTGTTGCCGCGCAGGCAACCGAGCGGAGGTTTCGGTTTCGGGGCAGAGGCGGGCACCGCAACCGGCACGCTGGATGTCAGCAGTGGCGAAGCGCACGACAAGGCCAGCGACACCCGCCAGAAGCTACGCAAGCAACTCCGCGAAGGCGCGCTGGACGACCGCGAGATCGAGATCGAAACCGAGGTCAACGTCGGCGTCGACATCATGGCGCCGCCGGGCATGGAGGACATGGGTCAGCAGCTGCGGCAGATGTTTTCCAACCTCGCCGGCAGCAAGACCCACACCCGCAAACTCACGGTGCGCGCCGCGCGCGTGCAGCTGATCGAAGAAGAGGCCGGCAAGCTCGTCAACGAGGACGATGTGCGCGAAGCCGCGATCGACGCCTGCGAACAGCACGGCATCGTGTTCATCGACGAGATCGACAAGGTCGCCAAGCGTTCCGACAGCCACGGCGCCGACGTCAGCCGCGAAGGTGTGCAGCGCGATCTGCTGCCGCTGGTCGAAGGCTCCACTGTCAGCACCAAATACGGCTCGGTGAAGACCGACCACATCCTGTTCATCGCCAGCGGCGCGTTCCATCTGGCCAAACCCAGCGATCTGATTCCCGAACTGCAGGGCCGGTTTCCGATCCGGGTCGAACTCAGCGCGCTCGGCAAGGACGACTTCGTCCGCATCCTCACCGAACCGAAGGCCTCGCTCACGCTGCAATATGTCGAGCTGCTGAAAACCGAAGGCGTGGAGCTGCGCTTCCAGCCCGATGCCATCGAGAGGCTCGCCGAGATCGCCGCCATCGTCAACGAGCGCCAGGAAAACATCGGCGCGCGGCGGCTGCACACCATCCTCGAACGCCTGCTCGATACGCTCAGCTTCGAAGCCCCGGATCGCGGCGGCGCGCAGGTCGCGATCGATCGCGCCTACGTCGATGCGCATCTTGGCGAGCTGGTGAAGGATCCGGATCTGTCGCGCTACATCCTGTAACCACTACATCCTGTAACGATGCGAGGTGCGCTCAATCGGTGCGCACCCGCCACGCTTCGCCTAGCGAAATCGCGCCGCTGCGCGCCAATCGCACCGCCGCCTGGGTGATCGTGGTCATGCCGGCTTCGATCGCGGCGTCGTGGATGGCATCGGCTTCCGCACCCGGCACGATCAGCGCGCGGATCCGCGGCGTCATCACCATCAGTTCGTACACCGCCTGGCGTTTGTAGACGCCGAGGCCTTCGCAGTGATTGCAGCCGCGGCCGGTGTGGAACACTTCGTCGGCGGCCACGCCCAGCGTCTCGCGGACATGGGCCGATACGGTTTCGATCTCGCGACAGTGCGGGCAGGTCAGCCGCACCAGCCGCTGCGACATCACCGCCAGCAGCGATGCGCGCAGCAGATAGGCTTCGACGCCCAGATCCAGCAGCCGCGTCACCGTGGTCGCTGCGGTGTTGGTGTGCAGGGTGCTGAGCATCAGATGCCCGGTGAGTGCGCTCTCCACCGCGATGTCGGCGGTCTCGCGGTCGCGGATCTCGCCCACCATCACCACGTCCGGATCGTGACGCAGGAAATTGCGCATCGCGCTGGCGAAGGTGAACCCGGTCGCGCGGTTCACCTGCATCTGCTGGATGTCCTCGATGTGGAATTCCACCGGGTCCTCGATGGTGAGGATGTTGATCCGGCGTTTGCGCATCTCCAGCAGCATCGCGTACAGCGTGGTCGATTTTCCGCAGCCGGTCGGGCCGGTGGTCAGGAACATGCCGTGGCTGGAATCCATCACGTCGTCCAGCCGCTGGCGGTCCTGCGCCGTCAATCCGAGCTGTTCGAGACTCCACAGGCTTTCGTCGGTGTCGAGCAGGCGCACGACCACGCTTTCGCCGAACACCGCCGGCAGCACCGAGATGCGCAGATCGACCTTGCGCCCGTCGTCCAGGGCGAATGTGGCGCGGCCGTCCTGCGGCCTGCGGTGTTCGGCCAGATTCATGCCGCCCAGCACCTTGACCCGTCCTACCACCGCCGGATGCAGCGCGCGCAGCAGCTGCCGCACCGGCACCAGTTCGTCGTCGATGCGATACAGCACGTCGGTGCCGTCTTCGCCGGGGCGCAGATGGATGTCCGACGCGCGCCGCGTCACCGCGTCGGCGAGCAGCGCGTTGACGATCCGCACCACCGGACGCTCCTTCGCCAGCCGCTGCGCTTCCAGCGCATTGGCTTCGGTCGCGGTCGATTCCGGATCGATGCCCAGCTGCAGCGCGACGTTGCGGTCTTCGACGCGGTCGTAGTAGTGCGCGATGCCCTCGCGGATCTCGCGCGGCGTCGACACCATCGGGATCACGCGGTCGCGGCTGATGAAATCGAGCATGCCCTGCACGTGCTGCGTGCCGGGGTCTTCCATCGCCACCGCGATCATGCCGCCGAGCGCGCGCAGCGGTACCGCGCGCAGCTGGCGCGCGACGTCCGGCGTGATCAACCCGATCGCCTGCGGGTCCGGGCGCAGCCGCGACAACCGCGCCAGCGGCAGGCCGAGGCTGCGGGCCACGGCATAGCTGCGTTCGATGGCGTCGTCGCCCTGCGCCTGCCATGTCGCGAGGTCGATACCGGCAACGGCAGCGTCCGCAGCGAACGCGACGTGCGGATAGGTTTCGAGATAGCGGTCGAGCGCGGCGTCGGTATCGATCAGCAGCGGCGCTGCCGGTGTGGATGGTTCGAGTGTCATACAGCCCCCTGTGTCTCGATGATGGTCCGACCGCCGGGGCGCCGTTTTGATCGAGATCACGTCCGCTGCCGGTGCTGCCCGTCGCGGCGGTCGTCCTTGCCTGCCCAAGGCCGTACCCGGGCGTGTGACCCCTGTGGCCCGCCCTTCGCGTTGGTACCGGGGACACGTCGAAAAAGCAGGGATCGCGCCAAGCCCATACCGGTGGCGGTCCCCGTTTCGTCCAGGCGTATAGTTCAATCCGCCGCCCCAACTTAGGACATCCCCCGATGTCGGCTTACCGGCTTTCCGCTCTGTTCGCTGCGCTCGGCCTCGCCGCTTGTGCGCATGTCCCATCCCCCGACAGCTCCGCTGCGCCCGGTTCCATCCAGGAGACTCCCGCCATGACGTCCACCGCCACCGCATCGCAGGCGTTTTCGCCCCGTATCGATGCCGAACAGGCGCTGCTGCGGCTGCTCGAACTGATCCGCGGCAGCAAGACCGTTCAGGACATCACCACCGAACGCCTGCAGCACACCTTCGGCGTGACATTCACCGTCGATTCCGGCCGTTCCGGCTTCGGCGAACGCCTGACCCGCGACTGGTGGTCGTCGATCGAACTCGATCCGACCCATCCCTACGGTTCGCGCGTCGAATTCAGTTTCCGTCCGGACCCGCCCGGGTCCTATCCGCCGTTCACCGATATCTGCAAGATCGATTTCGACCGTTTCGCCGCCGAACTGCAGAAGATGGGCTTCAGCCGCGAGACCTATCGCGCCGAGCACAACCGCGTGATCCACGATCTGTTCCAACGCGAAGGGCTGACCGTCACCGTGTACACCCGCGGCGAAGCCGACACACCACCCGAGAAGATCACCCATGCCTGCGTGCAGATGGTCCTGATCAACTGACGCCGAGGAGAATCCGACCATGGTCCTCGTCCCAGTCCTCCACCCGCACCCGGACTGAGTACCCGGGCCCAAGCGCTGGTCGCCACGTTTTTGATCACACCATTGCCATCCGCGCGCATGCGTCGGTCACGATGCCGCACACACTTCCGGCCATACATGCGGCGAAGACCGGCCTGACCGCCGCGCAGCAGAAACTCGACACGCTGCAGCCTGCGCAGAACGAAACGTTGTCGCGCAACCTGTCCGCCCAGCAGGACAAGCCGGTGCAGGAAGTGGCCGGACCGGCACGCTGATCGCACTGCGGCTGGATCGAATGACGGCGGCCGCAGGACCGCTGTCGTCCAGGCGACTGCGCCCGGAGACTGGCTTTGATCCGCACCATGTCCCGTGCACGGCGCGGTCGTCAGCGCGCCCGCGATCCGCGTATATTCCGCGCAGGTCATCGCACAGGGACGCCCGTGACCGATCGTCGGCCCGCGCCATCGCCGGCCTCATCGAGCCGGGCCCCTGTGCGGACGAGACCGCCGAACGCCGCCCGCAGCCGACCACAGGAAGCCGTCATGTCTCCCCCGATGACCGCCGAACCCATCTCGCCACCCACCCACACTGCGGAGGCGCTGCTCGAACGGCTGCTGACGCTGATCCGCGACAGCCGCGACATCCAGGACTTCAGCGCATCGCGGATACGTCGCGCCTTCGAGGTGGAGTTCGTGTCCGACGAGGGCCGGCTCGGCTTCGGCGAACGCCTCAACCGCGAATGGTGGTCGTCGATCGAGCTGGACCCGGACGGCGCCTACGGCCCCAGCTTCGAGCTGGCGTTCCGGCCCGACCGCAGCGGCACCTACCCGCCCGCGACCGGTATCTGCGGCTTCGACTACGCCCGGTTCGCAGCCGAACTCCTCGCGATGGGCTTCGAGCACGAGACCTGCTACGGCGAACATGGTCGCGTCGTCCACGAAAGCTTCGAGCGCGAAGGCCTGTCGCTCACCGTCCACACCCGCGGCGAAGCCGACGAGCCGCCCGCGAAAATCACCCACGCCTGCGTGCTGCGGGTGATCGCGAACTGAGCCGGCGGGGCAGGGCGGCGCGTTAAACTGGCAGCATGAACACGCCCAACGATTCCGACAACGCCATGTCCGCCGACAGCAAGTCTGTCGAAGGCACACCCGCCGACAGCAAACCCGCCGACAGCAAACCCGCCGACACCACCCACTTCGGTTTCCGCGACGTGCCCGTCGCCGAGAAACAGAAACTCGTCGGCGAAGTGTTCTCCTCGGTCGCCGGCAACTACGACCTGATGAACGACCTGATGAGCCTCGGCATCCATCGGGTCTGGAAGCGCTACTTCGTCGCCACAGCGCAGGTGCGCCCCGGCGACCGCGTGCTCGACCTTGCGGGCGGCACCGGCGACATCGCCGCGCTGCTGAAGGACCGCGTCGGCGACGACGGCGAACTGGTATTGGGCGACATCAACGGCGCGATGCTGCGCGTCGGCCGCGACCGCATGACCGATCGCGGCAACGTCCGCGGTTTCGAGTACGTGCAGTGCAACGCCGAAAAGCTCCCGTTCCCCGACGGCAGCTTCGATCTGGTCACCATCGCCTTCGGCCTGCGCAACGTCACCGACAAGGACGCCGCCCTGCGCGAGATGTACCGCGTGCTGCGCGTCGGCGGTCAGGCCCGTGTATTGGAATTCTCCGCAGTCACCGCCGAGTGGTTCAAACCGATCTACGACTTCCACTCGTTCAAGATCCTGCCGCAGCTCGGCAAGCTGTTCGCCAAGGACAGCGACAGCTACCAGTACCTCGCCGAATCCATCCGCAAGCATCCGCCGCAGGATCAGCTCAAGGGCATGATGGATGCGGCGGGTTTTTCGCGGTGTTCGTACAAGAATCTATCGGCGGGGATTGTGGCGATTCATACGGGGTATCGGACCTAGTTAGGGCGCACAAAGGGCAGGGCAACATGTGGAAATTCTAAAAGTGACATTTGGCCCTAGAGAGCCAGGAAGCAAGTGGCAAATCGTCTCATTGGGTTCGCTTCAAGCAGCTCCAGTAGCCGCTCATGAGTTCGGCCTTTCACGAGTCAAGGATGGGATCCACTTAGCGGGTCAAGCCTCGTTCGGACCGATCTCGTACTACTTGGGTCAGAGCATCGTCCCAATAGTCGCGATGTCGAATGATCTGTCTTGGATGAAATGCATTGGGACAGGTTTTTTCGTTAGCTGCTCCGGGCTACTCGTTACCGCCGCGCACGTTATCGCCGACCCTATCGAGAGTGACTATGCGGCATCCAGAGAAGTAGCCAACTCTACATGGCAATCGGATGCCGTGACACTTGGGGTAATGATTCCCACCAACCCGATCATGGAAGCTAAAGGCTATGTTTTTCGGCACCTTGAGTGGGCCACTTTTCTAGCTGAAAAAGCTGACTCGCCACTTCCTTTTCGGCCCTCGCATCTAAAGCTAAATGCGGATATTGCTATCTGCAAAGTACAACAGCCAGATGAAAGAGTGCCCTACCAGCCATTGGCCCTAATCCAGAAGGGAATCAGAGGCTTTGGAGCTTCTGTCGGAAAGAGTGCTACCGCTATTGGTTACGGTGAGATGAAAGACCACATCCAGCTGAAGGTTGATGGGCGCCAGGTCAAATGTGACCTACCGTTCCAGCTAAACATTTCAACCGGCGTTGTGCTGGAGCACTTTGCAGACAACGCCATCAGCCGCGCCTCGCCCTCTCCCGGACCATGCTTTTCCGCATCGCTACCGCTACCACCTGGCATGAGCGGCAGTCCGATCTTTGACCATGAAGGGATCTACGTGCACGGCGTTGCGAGCATGGGCTTGTCTGATTCAGGCGGGCCCACAGACCATGGGTATGGCTCTATGCTAGCGCATGCGATTCAGATTCCTATCCCGCCATTGGAGGGCAGCAGTCTTGCCGACTTAACGCATGCGGGTAAGGATGGCATGATGATCATGCAGGGTCCCGGAGACATCTAGCAAGTAGCCCGGGTAAGCGCAACGCGCGCACCCGGGATGAGTGGAGGAATGCCTCACCGAAGAGCCCCGGGTGCGGCCTTTGGCCTTACCCGGGTACGACATCGGTGGTGTCGTGCCGATTCGTATGTCGTGTAGGGTTTGCACCATTCGCGGAACACGATTGATCGCGTCGGAGTTTCAAGATGAGAGCATTTTCGTTCGTTCTGCTTTTCCTGGTGTCGGGCTTCGCGTCCGCCTGCGAATGCATGAATTACTCGCTCGACAGGGAGGTCGTTCAAGAAGCGAATGACGTCGTCGTGTTCCGGGTGATCGGCACGGGCGTGTCGACCGACCCGAGCGATCACACGGCGGTCGCCAACATCGCGGTCGTCGACCGCATCCGAGGCAAATCGAAAATCAAGCGCATCCGTTATTCGACATCCTGGTGTTGCGGACTGCGGATCGAAGCGGGTGGTTATTACGTCCTGTTCGCGCACAAAGCATCGGATTCGATACAGGTGCATGCCGGAAACCTGCTTGCTGTGGGCGACGAATATGATTCCGCTGATATGTTGCGGACCGACCTGCTCGACGTTCTCGCGGGTCGGCGCGCGATCGATGCAGGCATTACCGAGTACACCCAGAGCCGGTTGCCGAAGATTCCGCCGCCGCCATCGCCGCCCTGTCCAGACCGAAAGCGGGCGAAGTGATGAACGTAGCGAGTAGGATGGGTTGAGCGTAGCGATACCCATCATTTTTCGGTGCGGCATTGTCGAATTCATCGCGAATAGCGTCGCAGCTTCCGCAACCCCTACAAAAGCAGAAAAGCGGAAATCTGGACCCCGGCTTTCGCCGGGGCGACGGCAAAAAAGCACAATGCATTTTGATTGCGTGCCGCAGGACGTTGCTCAAATCCACCCATACCGCACAAGGTGGAAGAAGATCGGCGCGGCGAAGACGACGGAGTCGACGCGGTCGAGGATGCCGCCGTGGCCTTCGATCATGTGGCCCCAGTCCTTCACGCCTCTATCCCGCTTGATTGCGGACATCACCAGGCCGCCGAAGAAACCCATCAGGCAGATGACAAGCGCGACGAGTGCGGCTTCCAGCGCGGTGAACGGGGTGATGCCGTGCAGCGCTGCGCCGAGGACGGTGGCGCTGGTGACGCCGCCGATCAGGCCCTCCCAGGTTTTCGACGGCGACAGTTCGGGCGCGACCTTGTGCTTGCCCAGCAATTTGCCCCAGATGTACTGCAGCACGTCGCTGCCCTGCACCACCAGCACCAGGAAGGCGATCAGCAACAGGTTGCGGCCTTCGTAGCCGGGGATGTTCAGGGTCATCAGCGCCGGCACGTGCGAGAGACAGAACACGCAGATCATCAGCCCCCACTGCACTTTCGAGGCGCGTTCGAGGAAGCGCGTGGTATCGGCGCCAAGCGCGGCGAAGATCGGCAGCAGCAGGAAGGCGTAGACCGGGATGAAGATCGAATACAGCCCGTACCAGTCGATCCAGATCAATGCGTACTGCACCGGCAGCGCGATGAAGAACGCCAGCAGCAGCACCAGGTGATCGCCGCGCCGCGTGTAGCACAGGGTGATGTATTCGCGCAGCGCGAAGAACGACAGCAGCGCGAAGAGCACGATCACGCCGCCCTTGCCGAGCCAGAACGCGGCCGCGAGCACGCCCACCATCCACCACCACGCGCGGATGCGGCTGTTGAGATTGTCGATGACGCCGTGCGGCTCTTCCGGCGCGTAGCGCAGTTTCAATATCCAGCCGATCACCGAAGCCACGATGAGCACCGCGACCGCGCCGGCGAAGATCGGCAGCGCGTACATCGAAGGGAATGGGTTGTGCATCAGCGGGACTCCGGAAGATCGGATGAGGTGCTGTTCAAAGACGGGTCGTCGTCATGCGTATCGGGACGCAGCGCAAGCATCGCCGCACGTGCGCGTTCGAGGAACGCAGCCTTGTCCTCGCCGTCGATCCGCGGCAGCGACGCGCCGAAGGTGACGGTGCACAGCAGCGGGATCGGCACCAGTTGGCCCTTGGGCATGACCCGGGCGAGATTGTTGATCCACACCGGCACCAGCTCCGCGCGCGG
The DNA here is from genome assembly GCA_040079515.1 of Lysobacteraceae bacterium. Taxonomy (GTDB): domain Bacteria; phylum Pseudomonadota; class Gammaproteobacteria; order Xanthomonadales; family Xanthomonadaceae; genus Lysobacter_I. Next base: position 186,508 of record JBEBKD010000003.1, on the reverse strand, counting down.
ATACTGCGTCGCGAGATGGAACAGGCCACTCTTGAACGGCAGCAGCACCGCATCGGTGGTATTGCGCGTGCCCTCGGGAAAAATGATCAGCGAGTCGCCGTTGGCGAGCGCGACGACCATCTGTTCGACCGGATCGGGACTGCTCGCTTCACTTGGGGAAACCTTGCGTTCGCGATCGATCAGCACTGCGCGGAACACGCGGCCGCCGATGAAGCGGCGCAGCGCACTCCTGTTCCAGTAGTCGGCGCCGGCCACCGGCCGCGTGTGCCGGCGCAGCCACGGCGGCAGCGAGGCCCACAGCAGCACGAAGTCGCCGTGACTGGCATGGTTCGCGAAAAAAATGCGCTGTGCGGCGTTGGGGCGGCCGCCACGCCAGAACGCCTGCGCGCCGGTCAACAGACGCACGAAGCCGATGATCAGTGCGGCAACCAGTCTTTCCAGCATCGGTGCAGCGGTTCCCGTGTTCGGTTCTTGCGACGATGGTAGCCGTGAATCAGGCAAACACAACTGCGGCGCCCGTGCAGACCATCATCAGCACGACGACCATCGCGTGAAACCGCCACAACCGCCTGCTGCCTGCGAGCCTGTCGTCGAGCGTGCGCGGGCGCAGCGGCGTTTTGCGCACGCCGAGCGCGGCCAGTCCGGCATCGAGCGCGGCGAGATCGGCAATGCGTCCGTCGGCCAGGTCCGCGAACAGCCCCGCGTCGAAACGAAGACGCAGCGCGAGATAGCGTTCGACCGGTGTCGATGCCAGCACGAGCAGGGCCAAGCCCATTGTTGCGTCGCGCCACGCGCCCAGCACGTATCCGATCGCAATGGCCGTTGCGCAACACAGCGCCAGCGCGCCGAGTACCGACGAGGCGCCCAGCCACCGCGACATCGTCGCGCAGCGCGCCCGATCCTGCGTGTCCAATCCATTCGTCTCCAATCCGCTCGTCGTACTCATGTGTGCACTGCCAGTTGCGACAAGGCCTGCCGATGCGCCGCGTGCAACACGAGCTGCGGACGCTGGTTGCGAATCCGCTCGATCGCCTCATCGGCGTGCTCCGCACGACCGGTCCGCAGCAGCCAGGCCGCGACCGCCGCTGCGCTGCGCGAATAGCCCAGCGCGCAGCACACCAGTACATCGCCGTCGTCGCCCAGCTGCGTTTCGATGGCGTCGGCCGCCGCCGCAAGCTGTGCGGTGGTCGGTGCGACCAGATCGAGCATCGGCACGCAGCGCACGGGAATCCCGACGGGTGCCGACAGCTCGGCGCTGACATCGACGATCCTCGCGATGCCGAGCGCGCGCGCCTGCGCCGTCGTGGGCATCCGCCCAAGCCAGACGCGATGGGCGATCTTTACCGCAGGCGCTTCTCGCACCGTCCACAGCCGCGAGTTGATCCACGCGCCGAGCCGATACGGCGCCAGCAGCCAGCGCGCACCGTGCGCAATGCGTCCGTCCGCGTGCTTCTGGAATCCTTCGACGCCGAATACGGCGTAGTGCAGCGCGACCATCAGCAGCGCGACGCCGGGCCAGCACAGCCACAGCGCGATGCCGCCGAATGCCGCCGTTCCGAAGCAAGCAGCTGCGCCGATCATGTAGAACAGCGCCAATCGCCGCCGTTTCGGATCGACGCTGAAACGCACCCTCCGCAATGGGCTTGCTGCGTCCAGCGGCCACAGCCACAGACAGCAGAGGCCAAGCAGCGCACCGGTCGGGATGTCGATGAAATGATGTTGATAGGTCGTCAATACCGACGCCGCGATCGCCAGCGACCAGCCGTGCAGCAGCCAGTGCCACGACCGAGACATCAGCCGGCGGTACAGATCCCACAGGATCACCAGCAGCGCGATGTGCAGCGACGGCGCCTGGTTGAAGGGTTTGTCGAAGCTGGTCAGCGCCGCGAAGAACATCCCCGGAATGCCGCTGCTGTCCGGCCGCGCGAACGTGAATCCGAGCGGAAACAGCAGGAAGCAGCTCACCGCGACCAGCTGCGCGGTCAACAGTCGTCGGCCGTGCGCATGCAGTTCGTCGCGCGTGCGGCACAGGAACAGCGACAGGCCGTAGAACAGATTGATCGACCAGTACGGGACGATCGTCCACGCGAGGAAGGGCACGCCGCGCTCCCAGTCGAACACCACCGCGCCGACATCGTTACGCTGCGCGGCGAGATGATTCGCGAAACCGTAGCTCAGGTAGAAGAACGGCGCGAGGAAGGCCAGCCACAATGCAGCCTGCTTCCAGGGGCGTGCAATGGTTGAAACGTTCACGCTTCGCGCACCGCCAGCGACACGGTGAAGATGCCGAACGCATCGATCCGCTGTTCGAGTTTGCGGAAACCCGCAGCTTCGACCAGCTGGTCCATCTCCGCCTGCGTGCGTCGACGCATCACCCAGGCCTGTCCTTGGCGATGACTGGTCAGCGCGCGTGCGATCAATTCCAGCTGCGGATGCCACGGCTGGCCGGTGTAGACCAGACAGCCGCCCGGCGGCACCGCCGCGGCGATCCCCGCCAGCGATGCGGCGACCTGGTCGTTGTCGGGAAACAGTTCGTACAGGCCCGACACCACCGCCACCGTGGGCGGCGGCGATATCTTCGCCAGATCGTCGCGGTCGAAGGCATCGCCCTGCACGAACTGCGCGATGCTGTACAGGCCGCGTTCGGCGATCAGCGCGCGACCATCGCGCACGTTGATGTTGCTGTAATCGCGCAGCAGGATCGATTCGGGCCGACCCTCATCCGACGCGCCCGCGCTCGCGGCGATCGCATCCAACACGTAACGCCCGTGGCCGGCGGCCACATCCACCACCCGCACCGGCAGGCCGCGTGCGCGGACCCGCGCGAAGGCTTTGCGCAGCAATTCCTCGACATGAGTCTTGCGGATGCGGATGCCGCGCCAGCCGATCGAATCGAGATAGGTGCGATCGATCATCTTGCCGATCAGAGGTGCTCCCTGCGCCTGATTGCGATAGACGTAGTCGAGCGTACTGCCCGAGTCGAACCCGGTGGCGTGGCCCAGCGCGATGCCGCGCGACAGCCGGCCGCCGAGTTTCAGCGATGCCCGCGTGATCGCCCAGTACGCGCCGCGTGGCGTGTACCACGGCAATGCTTTGCCCAATGCGCGCGATTCGTCGGCGGTGAACCCGGTGCGGTGCGCATCGCGCAGCCAGACCGGCGCCGGCGGGTTGTCGAACAGACCGAGCACGAAGCTGCGGATCTTGTCGGTCGCGAGCTTGCGGTCGCGCTCGCCGAGGGTGTCGTGGAAGAATCCCGGCAGCGCGTGTTTTTCCTTGCGAGTGTTGCTCAGTCCATCGAAGAAACGATGCTGCGGCGCGTGATGCACCACCCAGTCGCTGCCCGAGATCAACAGCTGCACCGGCAAGGTGATCGCGGCGGCATCGGCGACGACCCGGTCAGCGGCTTCGTAAAGACCGAGCAGGATGTTGACCGAGATCGGCCGCGAGATCAGCGGGTCGCTGCCGTAGCTGGCGATACGCTCGGGATCGTGGGTGAGGAACTTCGCCTTCACGTAGCTGTTGACGAAGAAATTGCCGCGCAGTTTGCGCATCAGCGCCAGACCCGGTCGCGCGAACGGCACATAGAGTTTGACCTTGAACGCAGGCGACGCCAGCACCAGCCCGCGGATCTTCGGCGCGTAGTCGTGCGCCCAGGTGCTGGCGAGCACCGCGCCCACGCTCTGCGCGATCACGATCAGATCGGCGATTTCGACGCCGTGGATCGCGGCGATGTGATCGACGAAGGTCTGCAGGTCGCGCACCGAGGTCGCGAAGCTCGGGCTGTCGCCGCGCACGCCGGGCGAACGCCCGTGGCCGCGCATGTCGTAGGCGAAGACGTCGAAGTCCGGCAGAGCGAGTTCGTCGGCGAGATGCGCCATCCGCCCCGAGTGCTCGTGACCGCGATGGATCAGTACGATCGCGCCGCGTGCATCGCCCTGCGTGGGCCAGTGACGATAGAAAAGCGCGACATCGTCGTGGGTGGCGAAGGTGTGTTCAGTGCAGTGTCTGGGGGCCGACATGGAGGTTCGGTGTTCCTCGCGAAAAGTGGTGGATTCCGACAACGCAACACGCAGCGTCGGGGGCGAGGCGGACGCGCTGCAGCGCGGTTTTCGTCGAGTATCGAAGTTCGATACCGACGGCTCAAGCACGCTGAGCGGTGATCGGTGGGACGGAGCAGTGGTCAGCGCGCCTCGCGCAGACCATTGCGCACGCGGCGCACAATGGTCCATGCGGTCAGCGCGCACAGCGCGGGAAACAGCCAAGCGGCCCACGCCGGCAGCAGACCCGCGACCCCGATCCACAGGGCGATGGCCCCGAGCACGAAAGCACGGTCGCTCTTGCCCATCGGGCCATCGTAGCGGCGGGTTGCGCCGAGGGTGGGCCCGAGCGCGCCCGCGAATTCGCTGAGCCCTGCCAGCACCACGAACGTCGCCACCCACACCGGTGCGAAGGGTGCGACCGCTGCGAATGGCAGCGCGAGCGCGGCGTCGGCGATCACATCGGTGAGTTCGTTGAGATAGGCGCCGAGTTTCGACTGCTGGCCGAACTCGCGCGCCAGCATCCCGTCGATCGCGTTGAACGCCATGCGCAGGAACATCCACAGCGGCACCAGCAGGAAGGCGCTGGGTCCGGGCGCTGCCGCGTAAAGCCACATGCCGAGCGCGATCGAGATCGCGCAGGCGGCCAGCGTGACCTGGTTGGCGGTGACGCCGAACGCGTGCAGACGGCGGACGACAGGCCGCAGCAGCGCCTGGAATTTGGGTTTGAGGGCGTAGATCGACATGGCGGCGCCATGATTCCACAGACACGGCATGCGATGCCAACGCGCCGCCGCATTGCATCGAGGCGGCGATCCGGGCAGGCTGCGCGGATGTCGCCCCTGTCGTCAATCGTGTTCGCCCCGTTTCTGGCCGCCCTGTGCGGCGTGACCGGCGTGTCGCACGCACAGGTCCACGGGACCGGCGACTATCTGCAGCGCATGGATGCGGACGCCAACGGCAAGGTATCGCTGCTCGAGTATCAGGATTGGCTGAGTTACGCCTTCGACAACATGGACCGCAACCGGGATGGTCTGCTGGCGCCTGAGGAACAGCCGGGCGGTCGCGGCAAGCCGTTGACCCGGGAGGCGCACCGCACGCGGGTGGCGGAGATGTTCAAACGTCAGGATCGCAATCGCGACGATGCGCTCGATGCGAAGGAACTTTCTGCGCCGCCGCAGGGGAAATAAGTTTTTCTTTTGGCGCGTCTGGGTGGTGTCTTTGCGCAGGATTCGTTTTGGCTGAGCGGCTTCGTATGTCGGCGAGCCATGGTGTGCAGGTAAGGCTTGGCACATTTTTCGCGCTGGTGCGCGAGTTACTTTCTTTGGCGCAAAGAAAGTAACCAAAGAAAACATTCAAGTCCAATTCAAACCTGCTATCTGAGGCGAAGCCGGGATTTTTCGATGAGACATCCTTGTCTCATCGAAAAACGGCGCACATCCTGTGCATCGCCCTCCGGGTCTCCGATCAGGGGAGAGTGTGCCGCGTCTGCAAGGTCATCGGGACGTTGCCCTCTATTGGCATCCAGACAGAAGTCCTCTCGCTCGCGTGGCCTTTCATGGGTCACAGTTGCAACATGTCACGAGGTCGTCCGCTCGTTGCCGAAATTCCAGCAAGCTACATCGTCCCACCGATGCCAAAATTACGGTGTAGCCTGATTAGGCTGCAGACCCGGAGGGCGGCGCACAGGACGTGCGCCGTTTTTCGATGAGACAAGGATGTCTCATCGAAAAATCCCGGCTTCGCCTCAGATCGTAGGTTTGAATTGGACTTGAAGTGTTTTCTTTGGTGACTTTCTTTTCAAAAAGAAAGTCACTCGCGCACCAGCGCGAAAAAGGCGCCAGGCCTTACCCGCAAACCATGGCTCGCCGCTATCTAAAGCAAACGCCTCACATCGCAACGCCAGAAGTCTCCTCGACCAGCGTCGCCGTCGGACCATCCCCCAACATCTGCTTCCACGCGAAATACATCGCACCCGCAAGGAACGCGACGAACACGCCGTTGCCCAGCGAGTTGACGAACAACATCGCCTTGTCACCGCCGATCATGCTGGCAAGCGCACCGAGGATACCGAGGCCCACGCTGAACGCCATCATCACCACGAAGCCCATGATCAGGAACAGCAGCAGCGCCATCAGATTCTGCGTGCAGGCGCGATAGCTGCGCTTCATCGCTTCCACAAGGCGCACCTCGGTGAACATCATGTCCGGGACGATGGTGAGCGTGAAGAAAATGGTCCCGAAACCGATCGCGAACACCGCGACGATCCAGAGGAACAGACGCCCCAGCGGCAGATCCTCGATCATGGCGGCCATGAGGTTGGGGTCGATCGTGCCCTTGGTCTGCGCCTCGGTCTGTAGTTTCACCGACAGTTCCATCAATTTTTCGACGTTCGCCGCGCCGACGATCACGTACAACAGCGCCAGGCAGATCAGCAACACGACGACCTGCGGCAACAACGTACTGATCACACGTCCGGCCCGGCCGGTGCGGACCGCCGCGAGCAGATGCGCCGGCGAGGCTTCACGGCCTTCGTCGACCTCATGCGCGGCGAAAATCATCCCGGCGATCAGCAGCGGGCCGATCACGAAAAACACGAGCTGCAGCGCACCGCCAATAGCAGGCGCGGACTGCATGGTCAGAACGAGCACGAACGACAGGGTCGCATAGACCAGCGCCAGCAGTCCGAACCCCAGCGGCGATTTGCGCAGCAGGCGGAACGCGCCGAGCAGCCATTCCGCGCCGGCGGCAGCCGGCAGCTTGCGAATTTCCATCATCTTCCTCGTGGTTCGTGTTGATCAGTGGCCGCGCAGTGTAGCGGCGTGGCGTACGAAGCGCCGCAGCACGCCGCGAGCCTGCGGCGTCGGCTTCACATCCTTGGCCATGCGTTTGTGGCACTGGCCTTCGCGCTGCAGCGCCTCGCGGCGCGCGTGCACATAGCCACGCATATGGTCGACGCTGAATTCCGGATGGAACTGCAGGCCCCAGGCGTGATCCCGCCAGCGGAAGGCCTGACAGGCGTCCTGGTCGGAGCGGGCCAGCACCGTGGCCCCGGTCGGCGGTCGCAGCACGCTCTGCAAATGGCTGACCTGCACAGGGAAACGGCCCGGCAGCGGGCCGAACAGCGCGTCCTCGCCGGCGTGCGGATGCAGATCCACCGCGACCGTGCCCATCTCGCGCCCCTGCGGGTTGTAGTCGACTTCGCCGCCCAGCGTATGCGCCAGCAGCTGATGGCCGTAGCAGATGCCCAACACCGGCATGCCTGCGTCCAGCCGGTCGCGCAGCCAGTCGGCGGTGCGCTCGCTCCAGGGGTGGCGGTCGGTGACCATCGAACTGGAGCCGGTCACGATCACACCGGTCAGCGCTTCGCCCTTCGAGGTGTGGCCCGCCGCCGGCAGGGTCTCGCCGGCCTGGACGTTCACCGTATCGGCCTGGTCCGCGGAGAGACCTGCGGCCACCCGGATCCAGTGCGGGAAACGGCCGTGGCGGCGCAGCGTGTCGATCGGCTGTCCGGTCTCGATGATGAGGAAGCGGCGTTGGGGGTGACGGGTCATGGCGACGGGTTCGGGGCGGACGACGCCGCGGCGCGCCGCGGGTCGGTGGGGGTGCCGCTTATACTACCCAGTCCCCACACCGTCAGCGCCTTTCCATGCAGGGACCGACCTTCCAGGAACTCATCCAGCGCCTGAACGCCTACTGGGCCGCCCAGGGCTGCGTGCTGATCCAGCCTCTCGACCTCGAAGTCGGCGCCGGCACCTTCCATCCGGCCACGTTTCTGCGCGCCCTCGGCCCGGAGCCGTGGAACGCCGCCTACGTGCAGCCCTCGCGCCGCCCCACCGACGGCCGCTATGGCGAGAACCCCAACCGCCTGCAGCATTACTACCAGTACCAGGTGGTGATGAAGCCCAATCCCGACAATATCGTCGAACTGTACTTCGATTCGCTGAAAGCGCTCGGCGTCGATCCGCTGGTGCACGACCTGCGTCTGGTCGAAGACAACTGGGAATCGCCGACCCTCGGCGCCTGGGGTCTCGGCTGGGAAGTCTGGTTGAACGGTATGGAAGTCACCCAGTTCACCTATTTCCAGCAGGCCGGCGGCATCGAATGCAAACCGGTGCTGGGCGAGATCACCTACGGTCTCGAACGCCTGTGCATGTATCTGCAGAACTGCGACAACGTCTACGACCTGATCTGGACCGTCGGCCCGCAGGGTCCGGTCACCTACGGCGACGTGTTCCTGCAGAACGAACGCGAGCAGAGCGCCTACAACTTCGAGCACGCGAACGTCGAAGAACTCTTCCACCGGTTCGACGCCTGCGAAGCCGAAGCGTTGAAGCTGGTCGAAGTCGGGCTGCCGCTGCCGGCCTACGATCAGGTCTGCAAGGCCTCGCACTCATTCAACTTGCTCGATGCGCGCCGCGCGATTTCGGTGACCGAACGCCAGCGCTACATCCTGCGCGTGCGCAAGCTCGCGCAGGCAGTGGCTGAAAGTTATTTCGCGCAGCGCGAAAAACTCGGGTTCCCCGGACTGAAGCAGGACAAGGCCGCCGCATGAGCGCGAACCCGACCCTGCTCATCGGCATGTTCGACTCGCCGTTCGTGCGTCGGGTCGCGATCAGCATGAGCCTGCTCGATCAGCCGTTCGAGCACCGCGACTGGTCGGTCGGCAAGGATTTCGACCGCATCCGCGAATACAGCCCGCTCGGTCGCGTGCCGGTGCTGGTGCCCGCCGGCGGCGAAGCATTGACCGAATCGGCCATGATCCTCGAACACCTCGACGATCTCGTCGGCCCAGAACGCGCGCTGATGCCGCCGCCGGGCGCCGATCGTCGCGACGCGCTGCGCATTCTCGCCTTCGCCACCGGCGCGGTGGAGAAAGCGCTGCAGATTGTCGGCGAGCGCGTGTTCCGTCCGCAAGAGAAATGGCATGCGCCTTATCTCGAACGCTGCCGCAGCCAGATGCGCGGCGCGCTCGGTGAACTCGACAAGGTCTGCGCTGCCGCCGCGGATCGTGAATGGCTTGTGGGCACACGCATGACCCAGGCCGACATCACCCTCACCTGTTTCGTCACCTACGCCCACGAAGCCGTGCCCGAACCGCTCGACCCGTATCCGGCGCTGCACGCCCGCGTCGCGCGCTGCGAAGCGCTGCCGGTGTTCCGCCGCTATTACGCGCCGTTCTTCCAGCCGAATGCGACCGGAGCGGCAAGCGCGTGAATCCGCTGCCCGCGCGCCTCACGCCCGCACTCGCGCAGCGTCTCGACGAGCAGCCGCGTTTCGCGCAGGTGTTCGCGCACGGCAGTCTGGAAGTGGAGATCTACGCACCGCGCGGTGTCGACCCGCAGACGCCGCATACGCGCGACGAGGTCTACGTCGTCGTCGCCGGTCACGGCAGGTTTTTCTGCGATGGCGAGACCCGCGATTTCGCCACCGGCGAACTGCTGTTCGTTCCGGCCGGCGTCGAACACCGTTTTCTCGATTTCAGCGACGACTTCGTCACCTGGGTGCTGTTCTACGGCCCCGAAGTAGAAGCCCCTCTCCCCCCGGGAGAGGGGTTGGGGTGAGGGTACGGCGCAGCGGCGCCGCTACCGCATCTCCGTACCCTCATCCGCCCTTCGGGCACCTTCTCCCGACGGGAGAAGGAACAGCACAAAAAGAGCCGCAACATGAGCGATATGAAACCTCTCCTGATCGAACTCGGCACCGAAGAACTGCCGGTCAAGGCCCTGCCCGGGCTGGCCCAGGCCTTCTTCGATGGCGTCATCGACGCGCTGCACAAGCGCGGCATCGCCTTCGACCGCGCAGGCGCCAAACCGCTGTACACGCCGCGCCGGCTCGCGGTGCTGCTGCCCGGCGTCGCCGTGGAGCAGCCCGAACAGCGCAGCGAAGTGCTGGGTCCGTATCTCAACATCGCGCTCGACGCCGAAGGCAAACCGACCCGGGCGCTGGAAGGCTTCGCCGCGAAGGCCGGCATCGACTGGACCACGCTGCAGAAAACCACCGACCAGAAAGGCGAGCGCTTCGTGCATCGCGCGGTCACGCCCGGTGCGCGCACCGCCGCGCTGCTGCCGGAAATCCTGAAAGAAGCGCTGGCCGCCATGCCGATTCCCAAGCCGATGCGCTGGGGCGATCACGACTACGGTTTCGCGCGTCCCGCGCACTGGCTGGTGCTGCTGCTGGGCGATACGGTTGTGGATGCTGAAGTCTTCGGGATCAAAGCGGATCGCATGAGTCGCGGCCATCGGTTCCATCACGAAAAAACCGTGTGGATCGGCACGCCGAACGATTACGTCGACGCCCTGCGCGCCGCGAAGGTGCTGGCCGACCCCGAAGAACGCCGCGCCCGCGTCGTCGCCGAAGTGGAAGGCGCCGCGCTGAAAGTTGGCGGCACCCCGCGCATCACCGACGACAACCTGGAACAGGTGCAGTGCCTGGTCGAATGGCCGAAGGCCGTGCTGTGCGCGTTCGAGCGCGAATTCCTGGCGGTGCCGCAGGAAGCGCTGATCGCGACCATGGAAGCGAACCAGAAATTCTTCCCGGTGCTGGATGCCGAAGGCAAACTCACCGAGCACTTCATCGGCATCGCCAATATCGAGTCGAAGGACGAAAGCGAAGTCCGCAAGGGCTACGAACGCGTGATCCGTCCGCGCTTCGCCGATGCGAAGTTCTTCTTCGATGAAGATCTGAAGCAAGGGCTTGCCTCGATGAACGAGGGGCTGAAGACGGTGACGTATCAGGCCAAGCTGGGCAGCGTGTGGGACAAGGTGCAGCGCGTCGCGGCGTTGGCGGAAAGCATTGCTGCAGAAGTGGGTGTTGATCCGCAGTTGGCGCGCCGCGCTGCGGAGCTGGCGAAGGCTGATCTGCAGTCGCGGATGGTCAATGAGTTTCCTGAATTGCAGGGGATTGCGGGGCGTTACTACGCGGCCGCTGCTGGTGAGTCTGCAGAAGTGGCTGCGGCGATCGATGAAGCGTATATGCCGCGGTTCGCGGGCGATGCGATTGCGCCGAGCAAGCTGGGGCAGGTGCTGGCGATTGCGGAGCGGTTGGATACGTTGACGGGTGGGTTTGCGGCTGGGTTGAAGCCGACGGGGAATAAGGATCCGTTTGCGTTGCGGCGGAATGGACTGGGGTTGGCCAGGACGGTGACTGAAGCAGGTATTGATATTGGCATGATGGATTTATTCATCAAGGCATCATTGAAAACATTATTCGCCGTCGCATTACTCCGCACACACAAAGAGAATGCAGAATCGCGCAGCATGAGTCGCGTGATGGTGATTGAAAGTCGCTACCTTCCCGAAGCACAGGAAAAAGCTGTCGAGTTGTACGACTTCATCCTCGACCGCCTCCGCAGCTACTACGCCGACCAAGGCGTCACCCCGCAGCAATTCGAGGCTGTGGCGGCGCTGATGCGTCCGGTCGCGACTTCCGTCGCTCCTACGAAAAGCGGGGTGGCGGGGACGGCGACGGAAAACGGTGCTGTTGTAGGAGCGACGGAAGTCGCGACGAACGAAGCCGCGATGTCTGGTTCCCTCCTCGATTTCGACCGCCGCCTCAAAGCCATCGGCGAATTCGCGAAGCTGCCCGAAGCCGAAGCCCTCGCCGCCGCCAACAAGCGCATCCGCAACATCCTGAAGAAAGCCGACATCGCGATTCCGACCACGGTCGACACCGCGCTGTTCGCCGAAGACGCCGAACGCGATCTGCACGCGGCGGTGGAGCAGGCCATCGCCGACACCGACGACGCGCTGAAGACCCGCGACTATGTCGCCGTCCTCGGCCGCCTCGCGCGCCTGCGCCCGCAGGTCGACACCTTCTTCGACAAGGTTATGGTCAACGCCGACGACGCGGCTGTGCGCGGCAACCGCCTCGCGTTGCTGCAGCGTCTTGCCGATCGTTTGGGCAGCGTCGCTGCGATCGAGCACTTGTCGGTCTGATCGCACACACGCCCGCATAGGGTGCGCCTGTGGCGCACCGCTCTCCGACCGCATGCAGCCTGGGCGGTGCGCCACAGGCGCACCCTATTCAGCATCCGCGATCGTCATGACCGAAATCGCCGTCGTCGATTGCCATTCGTCGCGATGACTGTTCCCGGCGCTTGCGCCCTGTCTTCGGTGCATGGCGTTCTGCACGACGGCCGCCCCATGGGCAGCGAGTCCGCCGGCATTCACCGAGGGTCCGGTGCCTGCGGTTATCCTGTCGCGATGCCCAAAGCCGCCCGCCCCGCCATCGCCGCAGTCTTGTTGACGCTCTGCGGCGCCGTACACGCGGCGAAGATCTCCGATATCCGCATCGACGGCCTCGACGAGGCCATGACCACCAATGTCCGTACCGCGCTGTCGCTGGAGGATGCGCGCGGCAAGCAAGTATCGGATGCGCGGCTCGACTATCTGCTGCGCGTGGCCGAGGACGAAACTCGAGAAGCGCTGGAACCGTTCGGTTACTACTCGCCGGAGATCACCATCAGCGAAAGCGGCGGTGGCGCGGCGCTCGCCGAGGATGCGCCGGTCAGCGTGACCATCAAGGTGCATGTCGGCGAACCGGTGCGGGTGCGCAGCGCGAAGGTCGCGATCGAAGGCGGTGGCGACGACGACCGTTATCTTAAGGAAGAACTCGATGTGTTCTCGCCGAAGGTCGGCGATGTCTTCGAGCACACGCGCTACGAACAGAGCAAGGCCTTCATCACCCGCCGGCTCGCCGAACGCGGTTACTTCGACGCCGATTTCGCCGCGCGCAGGGTCGAGGTGACGCGCGCGGAGAAAGCGGCCGACATCGATCTGCGCTGGAACAGCGGCGACCGTTACGCGATGGGCGATATCGTCTTCGATCAGACGCCGCAGCCGATCATCCGCGAATCGCTGCTGCGCGAATTCGTCTATTGGAAAGAAGGCGACTACTACCATCAGGGCCGTCTCGACCGCCTGCGAAAATCGCTGAGCGGTCTGGATTATTTCAGCCGCATCGATATCGAACCGCAGCCTGAGAATGCCATCGACGGCCGGGTGCCGGTGAAAGTCCATCTCACGCCGGCCAAGCGCAGCATCTACAGCGCCGGTCTGAGTTACGGCACCGACAGCGGCGCCGGCGTGTCGCTGGGACTTGAACGGCGCTATCTGAATTCGCGCGGACACAAGGCGCTGGCGCAGCTCGACTACACCGAGAAGCGCAAGACCCTGACCCTGCAGCACCGCATTCCCGCGTTCGCGTGGCGTGACGGCTGGTACACCAGCAGTCTGCAGGCCTACGACGAGCAGACCGACTACATCGACACCCGTCGCTATGAAGCGGTGTTCAGCCGCAGCGGACAGTACAGCCGCGATCTCAATCTGGTCGCATCCATGCATGCGCTGCGCGAGCGCTGGGCCTACGACTACGACAGCCGACTGCGGCCGGTGACGCTGTATCGGCAGTCGACCTACGTCTATCCCTCGCTCGTCGCCGAATATCTGAAGGCCGAGGACCGTATCCAACCGCGCGACGGCATCGGCGCCACCGCGACCCTGCGCGGAGGATTACAGGCGGTTGGTTCCGACTCGAACTTCCTGCAGTTGCATGTGCGCGGTAGCTGGTTCAAGGGGCTGGGCGCGCGCAGCCGTCTGATCGTACGCGGCGAATTCGGCTCGACCTTGACCGATGATCTGGTCGAGATTCCGCCGACGCTGCGCTTCTACGCCGGCGGCGACCGCAGCGTGCGCGGTTACGAGTACCGCGAGATCGGCCCGCGCATCGCCGCGAGACCGGGGCGCAAAGCGTATGCGCTGGGTGCCAAGAACGTGGTCACCGCGAACGTCGAATACGAACAGTATTTCAACGACACCTGGGGCTTCGCCGCATTCGTCGACGGCGGCAGCGCCTTCGACGGCCAGCTCGACCGCTGGCGCAAAGGCGTCGGTCTGGGGCTGCGCTGGAAATCGCCGGTCGGGCCGCTGCGCGTGGATGTCGGCCGCGGGCTCGACGATCCGGATTCGTCGTTCACGCTGCACATCAATCTCGGCGCGGATCTGTGAATCCATGAATGTGCATTCACTTGAGAAAAAAAGCAGGTCGTTCGCGCGAACGCGGGAACCCAGTGTCTTGACTGAAGAACGTAAAGTCACTGGATCCCCGCGTTCGCGGGGACGACGGCTGGTGTTTGTGCATGAGTGAGATCGAATCCACGCAGGAAGTACGCGCCGCACGCATCGCCGAGCTGCGCACGCGTCGGCGCGCACGGGCGCGCTGGCTGGCGACGCGCAGCCTGCTGTCGATCGTGATCGTGAGCGTGCTCGCGGCGCTGTTGTTGTACTTCCTCTTCAACACCCTGCGCGGCCGCGATGTGCTGTTGAACCAGATCGTCGAGCGTCTGCCGGAGGGCGACGAGCTGACCTGGTCGCGCGCCGAAGGTCCGGCCTCGGGGCCGATGACGCTGCACGATCTGCGTTACGTACATCGCGCTTGTCCGGATCGCGACGGCGAGCCGGTCGCATGGCCCGACTGCAAGACCGCGCTGCTGACGATCTTCACCGCGAAGCGCGTCGTGCTCGATCCGATGCTGCAGCCGCTGCTGGGCCGTCGTCTGCGTCTCGAAGCCATGCAGGTGTCGGGCGCGACATTGCTGTTGCCCGAGAACAACGAACCGTTCGAGCTGCCGCGCTGGCCGGAATCGCTGCCCGCGATCGCGCCGCCGCTGGCACTGGAAGCCGATGCGATCGGGATAGACGATCTGCGCGTGCTGCGCGCGACCGTGCCGCAGCCGACATCGATCGTCCATCTGCGCACGCTGCGCGGTGGGCTTGTCGCCGAAGACGGAAGCCTGCATCTCGAACGCATCGTCGCCGACAGCGATCGCGGCCGTTTCACCGCGCACGGCGACTACGCACCGCGCGACCGCTATCGCATGCATCTCACCGCGAGCGCGGTGCTGCCGGCTGCAGCGGGACGCACACCGGCGCAGTTGGGTCTGGCCGCGCGCGGCGATCTGCGCAAACTCGATATCGCGCTCGCCGGCAACGCGCCCGCGCCGGTGAAGGCGCGACTGCGGCTGGAAGGCGAAGCGCAGCCGCGCTGGCGTTTCGAGGCGAACAGCACCGCGGTGACGCTCGCCGCGCTGCTGGGCAACGACGACGATGCCGCGCCGTACGCGTTCGACCTGCGCGCCGATGGCGTCGGCGGTCATGCGAACGTGCAGGGCCGCGTCGCGCAGGGCGACGCTTCGCAGGGAGGATTCGCGGCGACCGTGCTGCCATCGAAGATTTCGGTCGACGGTCAGGTGTTGCTGCTGTCGCCGCTGTCGCTGGAAATTCTCGGCGGCACGGTCGCGGCGAACGGTCGCGCCGATTTCAACAATCCTGCCGACGCGCGTTTCGACGGTACGGTGCAGGCGCGCAAACTGCGCTGGCAGGGTGATACCAAGGATGCGATCGCGGTCATCGGCGACGGCGATTTCAAGCTTGCCGGCCGTCTGCGCGACTGGACCGCGCAGGGCGACGCGACGCTGCTGCGCGGCAAGGAGCGGGCGGTGATCGCGTTGAAAGCGCGCGGCGACGACAAGACCGCGCACATCGACACGCTGCGCGCGACGATGCCGACCGGTCGTCTCGACGGCAGCGGCCAGCTGTGGTGGCAACCGACGCTGCGCTGGCAGGCCGATGCGCGGCTTGCGGGTTTCGATCCCGGTTATTTCCTGCCCGACTGGCGCGGCGCGGTGAACGGCCGTCTGCGTTCGAACGGCGAAACGCGCCGCGACGGCGGACTCGATGTGCGCGTGGACGCGAACGAACTCGGCGGTCGCCTGCGTGGACGCGCCCTGAGCGGACGCGCGAATGTGCTCGCGCATCTGCCCGCGAGCGAACGCGATTCCATTGCTGCGGAAGGTGAGATCGCATTGGGACTCGGCGGCAGTCGCATCGACGCCAAGGGTCGCGTCGCCGATACGCTGGATGTCGAAGCGAGATTCTCGCCGCTGCAGTTGAACGATCTGCTGCCGACCGGCGAAGGCGTGCTGCGCGGCACGCTGAAACTCACCGGCGCGCGCGCGCAGCCGAACATCGATGTCGATCTCGCCGGTCAGTCGTTGCGTTGGGATGATTGGAAAGCCGGATCGTTGCGTGCACGCGGACGCTTGCCGTGGCGCAGTGGCGTCGATGGCGCGCTGACTGTCGACGGTGAGAACGTCGACGCCGGACTCGCGTTCACGCGCCTGCATCTGGATGCGCGCGGCGCGGTCGAAGCGCTGCGCATCGACGGCGATGCCGACACCGGATTCGGCGCGCTCGTACTTGCCGGCGACATCGCGAAACGCGGCACGCAGTGGGCCGGTGCGCTGAACGCACTGCGCTTCGCGCCGACCACCGGCCCGGCATGGGTGCTGCAGTCGCCCGCGCGGTTCAGCGCGACGCCATCGCCGCGCGGGATGCGTCTGCAGATCGCATCCAGCTGCTTCGCGACCGCCGACAGTGCCGGTTCGCTGTGCGCCGACATCGATTGGCCGACACGTGCCGATGTGCGCGGACAGTCGCTGCCGCTGGCGCTGCTCGCACCTTATCTGCCGGAACGCGACGACCGCCGCGCGTGGCTGTTGCGCGGTGCGGTGGATGTGGATGCGCAGGTGCGTCCGCGCGGCGACAGCTGGCAGGGCACCGCGCGCGTGCGCTCCACCGACGGCGGGCTCACACTGGATGCGCGCAGCCGTCGCGAGATTCTCGGCTACGCGAATCTGCAGATCGATGCGCGCTTCGACCCGCAGCGGATCGAGGCCGATATCGACAGCGCGCTGAAGCCGAACGGTCGCGTCGCCGGCAAGATCGCCACCGGCTGGGACGACTACGCACCGCTGCGCGGCGAGATCGACATCGACACGACCGAACTGACGTGGCTCGAACTGTTCTCGCCGGACATCGTCGATCCGCAGGGCCGCTTGAACGGACGCATCGCGCTCGGTGGCACGCGCGCTGCGCCGACGCTGGGTGGACAAGCGCAGCTCACCGCGTTCCGCGCCGAAATGCCGGCGCTGGCCTTGAGCCTGCGCGACGGCGAAGCGCGCCTGGAGGCGCAGGCCGACGGCACCGCGCGCATCTCCGGCAGCGTGAACAGCGGCGAGGGCACCCTGCGGCTCGACGGCACATTGGGTTGGCAAAGCGACGACACGCCGCTGCGGCTCGCGCTGGTCGGCGAGAAAGTGTTGATCTCCGACACCCGCGAACTGCGCGCGGTGATCGATCCGAACGTGGTGGTGCGTTACGCCGCAGGCCAACCGATCGCGGTCGCCGGCAGCGTGCACGTCGCCAGCGCGAAGATCGATCTGGAAGGACTGGATTCGGGCGTGTCCGCGTCGGAGGACGTGGTGGTGCTGGATCCGGCGAATCCCGAACGCACCGGCAGCACGCCGCTGGATCTGGAGCTCGCGCTCACGATGGGCGACGACGTGCGTCTGCATGGTTTCGGACTGGACGGCACGCTCGGCGGCAGCGTGCGCATGCGTGCGCGCCCGGGCCGCGAAACCGTGGCCACCGGTTCGCTGGATGTCGACGGTCGCTATCGTGCCTACGGCCAGAACCTGCAGATCACCCGCGGCCGTCTGCTGTGGTCGAACACCGCGTTCGGCGATCCGGTGATCGATATCCGCGCCGAACGCGAAGTCGGCAGCGTCACCGCCGGCATCGATGTGCGCGGACGTGCGTCGGCGCCGATCGCCGAAGTGTGGAGCGACCCGGCGACCAGCGAATCCGAAGCGCTGGCGTATCTCACTCTCGGCCGCCCGCTGTCGAGTGCGAGCGCCGACGAAAACCGCCAGCTCAGCGCCGCGACCGCCGCGCTGTCCGCCGGCAATCTGTTGGCCTCGCAGCTCGGCGCGAAGATCGGCCTGGACGACGCCGGCGTCAGCGAATCGCGCGCCCTCGGCGGCACCGTGGTCGGCATCGGCAAATACATTTCGCCGCGCCTGTACGTGAGCTACGGCGTCTCGCTGCTCGGCACCGGGCAGGTGATCACGCTGAAATATTTATTGCGCAAGGGCTTCGATATCGAAATCGAATCGAGCACGGTGGAGAATCGCGGTTCGGTGAATTGGCGCAAGGAACGCTGAGCAGTGCCAGACGGATCTATGTGCAGCGCTTTGAAGTCAGCGTAGACATTTCCAACAGCGCCAGGAAAGACCACACTGGCGCCAATTGACCACATTGGGGATGGACGTGAACAGGCGATCGGCTGCTGCGGTGTTGGTGATCGTGGCCAGCGGTCTATGCGCTGGCCTGCTCTGGGCTTCGCAGGGTCTGGCCGACCTCGTCCTCCGGCCCTCGATCTCACGGCCCAGCGTTCCGGCAAGCGCAGAGTCTCACGCACGCCCGCAGGCACGTGCGACGTTCAGCGCACGCCCACGCGGTCGGGCAGGCGTCGCACCCCCGTCGATGCTGACGGTGTCCATTGCGCAGCCGCCCTACTCGATGACTGCGCCGGAGTTCCTCTCGGATCCGGCGGCCAGTCAGGCGTATTCCATCGCCGTGGGCGACGTCTCCGGCGATGGACGGGACGACCTCGTATTCCTGTCACGGCGCTTCACGCCCAACCCGATCGATACCCGCACGGAGATCTACGTCGCCTACCAGCGCGGCGATGGCCACCTCGATGCGGCAGTCAAGATCGGGGACTCGGGCAACAATCTCGCCTACCAGCTCCTGATCGCCGACCTGGACCGCAACGGTGCAGGCGACATCATTACCTCCACCGGCAATGGCGTCATGGTGCTCCGCTCGAACGCGGATGGCACGTTCACGTCGAGCACGACTGTGGCCGGCTTTCCCCTCGAAATGGTCGCGACCGACGTCGATCGCGACGGTTACCTCGACGTTATCGTCGACTCGAGCGATACATCGGCCACGGTCATCCATGGCAACGCTCGTGGCGTCATCGAGCGTATATCGACGCTGGCGCTGCCCTCATCCGCGGTTCGCACGACGGGCGATGTCACCGGCGACGGCCTGGATGACCTCATTCTCGCCACGATCTTCAACAGGCCATTCGAGGAATTCCAGATCTACCCGGCACTGGCATCAGGGGGGTATGCCGCGCCGGTGTTGCTCTCCCTGCCATTGGGTTCCAACCATACGTCATCACTCGCAGTCGGCGATTTCAACGGGGACGGTCGCGGCGACCTGGCGTTGGATGAAGCGAGGGATGGCGCAAACCTGCGCCTGTACTTGCAGGATTCTCTCGGCAATCTCGCGCCGAGCCTCGAGATCGCCAGGCAAAGAGGTGCCGGGTTACTCGTCGCCACCGACCTCAACCGCGATGGCCGGAGCGACTTGGCGATGGCGCACACTGGGTGGGGCTATATCGGGTACTACCTTCAGACGGGAACTGGCTTCACACCCGAGAACGTCATTGAGGCCTATCAATTCCAGGGTCGGCTCAACTACTTTGCGGCAGGCGACCTCAACCATGACGGTTGCGGCGATCTGGTGATCTCTCGGTCGAGTCAGTCGCCCGTGCTGTTGTACGGCCAAGGATGCGCCCCTCGCCCGCGCATCGCCGATTGCCGATTGCCGGCAGTCGCGGTGCAGGATTCGGGGCTCGAAGCGGCGCTCTTGCCATCACCGCTCGTGCGCCAGCACAACGGCGATGCGGGCACCAACATCAGAGAAGGCCTGACACGAGGCGCTGGCGCGCGTTTGGGACGCGATCGGACGTTCACCGCATCGTCCACGCCATAGGGTGCTGCCTTGGCGCACCGTTTGCGGTGAGTGGACGCGGGCGATGAAGCGATGGTGGATTTCCACCAAGAGCGGACACACGAACCCGCTTCCGTAGGGCGCATAAGCCGAAGGCGTCATGCGCCAAGGGAGCATCGCAACCGCCGAATCCCCGGGAATGGTGCATGAAGCTTCGCTTATGCACCCTACACGTATGCGCCCTACGGACTTGCCAAGTGACGAGTAGCTCGCGTGATCAGTTCGTTCCCAACGCCGCTTCGGCATCGGCGAGTTCTTCGTAGCGGCGGCCGTAGCCGAGGGTGCGGATGAGTGTGGCGGCTTGGGCGAGTTCGGCTTTCGCATCAACATTCATCCCTCCGCCTTCCTCCTTGACACTTCCAGCGAGCCTCGCTCGCGTCAGGTGGATATCGGCGAGGAAGAGCGGCATGGGGCCACGCTCTGCGATCTGCTGGGCTTCGGCCAGGAGCTTCAGGGCGAGGTCGTGCTCGCCGCGGACGAAGTGGTAGAGCGAGGCGGTGAGCAGGCCGCGGGGAAGGTGATCCATCTGCCCTGCGGCGCGGAGGCCGTTGACGGCGGTGGCGACGTGCGGCAGGTCGAGCGTCGGTTGTGGGAGCGGGCTGGCCAGGATGGCCCGGATCAGCCCGACGTGGGCGAGGGTCAGGTGATCGAGGGCGATGGTGAGGAGCGAGTCCCCAGGCAATCGCCATTCAAACATCTTGTTTCCTCGGCGTTCGACGTTGGCAAAGCAATCTGAGATTTGAGACTCCAAATTTGAGATGGGCTGATTGAGAAGTTGCTGCCACGCGGCCTGTTCGGCGGGAGCCAGCAGCCAGTCGCAGTATTGGAAGCCTTGCAGCGAATAGAGCAGGTCGAACTCCGGCTGCATTTCCTGCTGCATCCGTTCGGCCTCGGCGAAGAGGGTGCCGGCCTCCATCCGCTGGCCGGACTGGTGCAAGGCATCCGCCGCCGTGATGCGTTTGGTCATGCGCTGGAACGCATCGCCGCTCTGGTCGGCGTGGGTGATCGACTGGCGGGCGTCGGTCACGGCGTCCGGCAAGCGGCCCAGCGTCACCTCCAGCTGGCTCAGGTTGCTGGCATTGATCGCCGCTTCTTTCCAGCTCTTCTGCTGAACCGGCAGCTCCAACCCGGCACGCATCGGTTGCAGCGCTTCGGTCAAGCGGCCGAGGGCACGGAGGTTGAATGCCGCCACGCCAAGCAGCCAGGCCTGATAGGCTTCGGTCAGGTTCGGTGACACCTGGCGCCACGGTTCGTCGAAGAAGGCCGCCACCGCCGCGAGGTCGGCCCCGATCGCCCCGAGTTTCCTCGAGCTGTAGAAACCGTTGCTCCCCGTACCACGGAGGATGCGGTCGTTGTAGACCTTGTCCTTCGCCTCCTGATGTCGTCCGGCGAGGCAGCCGTGGCTGACGGCTTCGTAGAGCGGGGCCAGTCCGTCCATGCCATCCGGGCGGTGCGGCGTGTTCTCGCACAGATAATCGAACAGCCGCGAGTGGGCCGCCTGGAACGCCGCCGGCTGGTCCCGCTTCAACTGGGCCGCAAAGTACTCGCGGATCAGCGGGTGGGCGTCGAGCGACACGTCCAGCAGTGAGCCGGAATAGTCTTCACCACCGCCGTGTGACAGCAGTTCGTTCTCGATCAGCGTGGTCACCGCCGCTTCGACTTCAAAATTTTTCGACTCCGCAAACAACTCTGTCAGCCCCACAATCGTCGGCGAGGCTCGCAGGGCCTCAAAGCAACCCGGCAACATCGGCTTTTCAAACAGTCCCATCAGACGCAGGATCACCAGTTCCAGTTGCCGTTCTTTGTCTCCCGATAATAGCCAAGACTCATACTTCGCCATCACCTTCATCGTCGAGCGACCCGGACGCAGCTTGTCGGCCTGCTCGAAACCGATCTCCCGCCATTTGCGAAGGTCCTTGCCGAATCCACGGGCGAGGAGTCGACCGAGTTGCAGGATGGACAGCGCGTGGCCGTCCAAGGCTTCCCACATCTCTTCGATCTCTCTGTCCGTACCGATCAACTCCAGTTGACGAAGCAGCAGAGTCGCAGCATCAAGACTGAGCTTTTCGAGTTTGTGTTCAATCTGCGTCGGATAGCTGTCGATGTTGGCGATGTGTTCGCGACTGGTGACGATGCACAATCCGTGGTTGTCCTGAACCAGACTCTGCAAAAGCGATTCGAGGGCCTGATCCTTGAGTCGGCCTGCCTGCCCCGATCGATCTGTGGGCGGATATTGCAGCGGCTCGATGCCATCCAGTACCAGAAGCGTTTTGTGCTGACGAACCAGCCCTGCGAGTCGTTCACCGCGTTCCCAGGGAGAACCCTTCACGGGGTCGGGGTCGCCGAAGAATGTCAGCGCGTCGTTGATAAATAAATCCGACGAAGTCTGCCGAGACTCACCGGTGCCCTGCGAATAGAAGCTCCAGTCAAAATACTGTTCCACGCCCGGCCAAGCGTTGGCAATCATCCGCGTCGCCACCCACCGCGTGACCAGTGCCGTCTTGCCTACGCCGCCCCAAGCGACAAGACTGAACACATACGTGCCGGGATCTTCCCAAGCCTTGTCAATGAGTTCCAGTTCCTGATCACGTCCAAAGAAATTGCGAGCCGCATGCCGAGTGAGTCTCGACGGAGCAAGTTTGAGTGGAGAAGCTGGAATATCGCCGAGTGCTGGGCCGGATCTTGTCGCTTCGGGCAGTGCGAGAGCGACCAGTCGCGCGTACGCCTCCGGCCCTTGAGACTCGACGGCCCTGATCAGTTCGATGGCCCGTTCCGTCGAGGCCACGTTCTTGGCGATTGTGTCGTCGAGCTTGAAAACAAAGATCAGCTCGGCGAGCCGGGCGTCCGGCAGTGCCTTCAATCGATCGAGCAGCTCCTGGCGGCCGATGCTCATCAGTGCGGACCCTTCAGTCGCTTGATTTCAGCCGCTGCATTACACAGACCGGGATCAATGACACGGAGAACATTGAGTAGTTCGATCGCCCGATCGGACTGAGCGCCTGAATCGGATACGGCGTTGTTCTTGTCAAACTTGAATACCAACTGCTTGAACCAGGGCCCCGGCAGCTTGGTCAATTCAGCGAGGAAGTCATCTTCGTTGATTCGGATATCCTGCTTTTTCGCGTCGGGCTGATTCTGGCCGGTTGCCTTGACGCGCGCATGGTAGCTGACTGACTCGATGCTCCACTGCTCGAAAAACGCTTGCAATCCAGAGTCATCGTTGGAGTGACGCCGAATAAAGTCCCCTAGCGCGTTGGAGTCACGAAAACGCAGACGCACCACTGTACTGCCTTCGCGGATGCCTTCCAGCGTGACGGCCAGTTCTTCGCAGTCCAGCAAACGTTTCAACTCGCGTAAGAACGACTTCGCGGCCAATTCGGTAAATTCGGCGCGCGTCAACTTGAGCGTGAGTTCAACATGGTCCGGGCGCGGTGCGGAATTAAAGACACAGCGGCGGGCGGGGATCAATTCGTCCCGTTTACCGCGAATCTCTTCGACAGGAAGGTACTTCGACTGCAGCTGGGCGGGCAGAGCGTTCCATGTGGGCAGGTCGACGAGAAAATGCCCGGCCTCGCCCGCCGATTCCAGCCGGACAGAATTCGCGATCGTGGTTCCAGCCAGGTCTTTGCCGCGAATCTCAATCTCTCCTGTGGCGGCAGCGATGCGGAACCAGCGTCGGGCGGATTCGGCAGTGCGTGTCAGATTGTGCTTCGTGACTGCAGTGTTGACGGCTTCCGCCAGACGATGCGCCTGCTCGGGAGTGTCGAGCACGACGATGGCTCCGTCACCGGTCGACTGCACGATCGCGTCCTGCTCGGCCACTCCCGCACTCGTCAGCCCGTTCGAGATGAACTCTTTGATCTGGTCGTTGAACCGCATGACCAGTTCCACGCCCAGATGCTCTTCCAGTTCACGGGCCTTGTCGCTGTAGCCGACCAGGTCGAGTTCCAGCACGGTCTTCGTTGTTGACATGGATGCCTTTCGTTCTGCAAGTGGGGATTGATGACTTGTCCTGGTCAGTGATCCGTCCACATGGCCAGGCCGCTGAGCCGGCGTTGTTGCGATTGCCTTTTCAGCATCGACGAGTTCTTCGTAGCGACGGCCGTAGCCAAGGTCACGGATGAGTTGGGCGGCTTGGGCGAGTTCGGCTTTCGCATCGACGTTCATCATTCCGCCTTCCTCCCTCAAACTTCCGGCGAGCCTCGCTCGCGTCAGATGGATATCGGCGAGGAAGAGCGGCATGGGGCCACGTTCGGCGATCTGCTGGGCTTCGGCCAGGTGCTTCAGGGCGAGGGCGTGCTCGCCGCGGACGAAGTGGTAGAGCGAGGCGGTGAGCAGGCCGAGGGGAAGGTGATGCATCGATCCTGTGGCGCGGAGGCCGTTGACAGCGGCGGCGACGTGCGGCAAGTCGAGCCTCGGTTGCGGGAGCGTGTTCGCCAGGATCGCCCGGATCAGCCCGACGCGGGCGAGGGTCAGGTGATCGAGGGCGGCTGAAAGCAAATCTACAGCGGCGTCGGTCGCCCATCTGAGAGTCATCGTCGCCCGGCGTTCGACGTCGGCAAGGCCATCCGAGATTTGAGATTTGGAATTTGAGAGAGGCTGATTGAGCAACTGCTGCCACGCTGCCTGTGCGGCGGGGGCCAGCAGCCAATCACAGTAGCGGAAGCCCCATAGGGAATAGAGCAGGTCGAACTCCGGCTGCCTGTCCTGCTGCAGCCGTTCGGCCTCGGCGAAGAGGATGCCGGCCTCCATCCGCTGGCCGGACTGGTACAAGGCATCCGCCGCCGTGGTGCGATTGCTCATCAGCTCGAACGCATCGCCGCTCTGGTCGGCGTGGGTGATCGACTGGCGGGCGTCGGTCACGGCGTCCGGCAAACGGCCCAGCGTCACCTCCAACTCGCTCAGGTTGCTGGCACGTATTGCGGCAGCCTTCCAGTTCTTATGCTTTACGCCCAACTCCAACCCCGCACGCATCGGTTGCAGCGCTTCGGTCAAGCGGCCGAGGGCACGGAGGTTGAATGCCGCCACGGCAAGCACCCAAGCCTCAAAGCCTTCGATCAGGTTCGGCGACACCTGGTGCCACGGCGCGTCGAAGAAGGTGGCCACCGCCGCGAGGTCGGCCCCGATCGTCCCGAGTTTGCGCGAGCTGTAGAAGCCGTCGTTGTCCGTGCCGCGGAGGATACGGTCGACGTAGACCTTGTCGCACGCCTCCTGATGTCGTCCGGCGAGGCAGCCGTGGGTAACGGCTTCGTAGAGCGGGGCCAGGCCATCGATGCCGTCCGGGCGGTGTGGCGTGTTCTCGCACAGATAATCGAACAGCCGCGAGTGGGCCGCCTGGAACGCCTCCGGCTGGTCCCGCTTCAACTGGGCCGCGAAGTACTCGCGGATCAGCGGGTGGGCGTCGATCGCGTCGGCCGATACGGAGAGCAGGTCCACCTGGCTCAGCCGTGTCACCGCGATGTTCCACTGCTGCGGCGTCAGCGTCACCAGCGCGTCGGTCAGCCCCGGAATCGCCGGCTCCGCCCGCAGGGCTTGCAGGCAACGCTTCGCCATCGGCCGGTCGAACAGGCCGGTCAACCGCAGCACCGCCAACTCCCGCTGGCGGTCCGGTCCGCCGCTCTTCAGCCAGCGCTCGTAGGCGATCATCACCTTGAACGCCGAGCGGCCCTGGTGCTCCTGGTCGGCCGCTTCGAACCTCACCTCGCGGTAGTGGCGGATGTCGCGGTCCTCGTAGGCATCGGCGATGAATCGCCCGAGCAGGCTGAGGGTCAGCGCGTGGCCGCCGGCGTCCTTCCACGCCGCGTGCAACTCCTCGTCCGTGCCGACGATCTGCAGGTGCCGCAGCAGGGCGACCGCCGCTTCCTTCGCCAGCTTGTCGAGCTTCTGCTCCTCGGTGGTGGCGTATCCCTCGACGTTGGTCAGGTGTTCGCGGGTGGTGATGACGACCAGGCCGGCGTTGTCGGCGGCGAGTTCACGCAACAGCGCTTCGAGCGCCTGGTCTTTCAGCCGCCCGGCCTGCGGATCGTTCGGCGGGTATTGCAGCGGTTCGATGCCGTCGAGGATCAGCAGCGTGCGGTGCTGGCGAATCAGCCCGGCGAGCCGCTCTCCGCGTTCATGCGGGCCGCCGACGGTCGGATCGGGGTCGCCGAAGAATGCGAGTGCTTTGGCGATGAACAGGTCGGCGGAGGTCTGCCGGCTCTCGCCGGTCCCCTGGCTGTAGAAGCTCCAGTCGAAGTACCGCTCGACGCCGGGCCAGCCTTTCGCCGCGAAGCGTGTCTGCACCCAATGGAACACCAGCGACGTCTTGCCCGCCCCGCCCCAGGCCACCAGCGTGTAGATGTTCAGCGTCCCGTTCGCCCAAGTTGCATCGAGTGCGGCCAACTCCGTCTCGCGGCCGAACAGCACGCGCGGCGCGTGTTTCTCCAACTGCGTCCCCGCGATCTTGCGCGTGACATCGGGAGTTCTGTCTTTGGCTTCGGCGGTTGGCGGGACGGACGGGAAGGACAGCGGCTGGCCAGTCGCCCGAGGCTTGCGTTTCGGGGTTCCAACCGGCCCCGGTACGACACCGCTTTGGTTCAGCAATGCGTCGTACAACGCCTCGTAGCCCGCATCGGAATCCATGACGTGAAAAGTCTGTCCCCGCAGCGGTTCGGGAATACAAGGCTCGTCCGTGCGGGCGAAGAGCACGGGAATGCACTTGGTCGAAACGCTGCGGGCGTCATACAGCGACTGGGTCATCAGTGCGCCTTCCCAGTCCACTCCCTTGCCTTTGCCCGGCACCTCCCGTCCGCGAAACCGGCGGTAGTACGTTTCCGTGCAGACGCACACAACGTGCGTCGCTTTATCCAAAGCGTTCAGCATCCATCGCGGCCAACCCTCAGGCGGCGATCCGCTTTCGACGTAGCGGTCAAGGATTGTCTCAATGCCGTCAGCCCGCAGACGCTCCGAAAGTCCCAGGACCCTCTGCCGATGTTCGTCAGAGTCATGGCTGTAGCTGATGAAAATGCTAAGTTGCAATTGGACAGTCATGGGAGCGCTCGAAGGGGTTGGTTCTGTTCTTCACTTCCGAGTTTAAACAATGGGGTCAGGTTCATTTAGCCGAAGCCCGCTCCGGGTCGAAAGCACTCGTCAAAACCAAACCCATTCCCCCACACCCCAGCCCAACCTCAATTCCAACTCCCGTCGCGGCTCCCGCCGCTCCTACGAAAAGCAACAGCAAAGGCATCGCGGCTTGCGCCGCTCCCACAGGAGCAAGGGCACAAGAGCAAGGGCACAAGAGCAAGGGCATCGCGGCTCCCGCCGCTCCTACGAAAAGCGCGGCGAGCGCCCGCCGATTTCATCGGGCGGTGTGAACTGGCAAAAGAAAAAAATGAGCGAACGCCCGGCATGTGCCGGGCGCAGACACTTCGGCTCAGGGTTTCTTGATCGGCAACGCCTGATCAAACCGCAGCCCACTGGCAGCCCCCCCGCGACCGGGCGAACGACGAACTCGGGTCCACACCACGGTGACGCCGTCGCTGCCGCGCGCGTAGACGTTTTCGATGCGCAGGCTCACGCCGTCGCGGCCGACTTCTTCGTCGCATACCGCTGCGCCTTCCGGCAACAGTCGGGTCAGCAATGCGTCGGTGGCGGCGTTGCGTTCTCGCAGCAGGCGGCGGCCGTCGGCGGCGACCTGCAACGACAGCGGCACCCAGCCGGAGGGCGCATCGTTGGCCATTCGGTAGCGGTAGTCGGCATCGTCTTCGGCGCTTGTCGCCGTCGTGGTGTCGGGTGACCCGTTCACGGTCGGCGCGCGGCTGCGGCCGTCTTCGCCTTCGAGCAGGCGCGCGATCGCCCAGACCCGGTTGGCCATTTCGTCGCGGGCGAGCAGGGCGTCGTCGACCGCCTCGCCGATCAGCGGCGCGGCCAGCGCGGGCGGGAAGAACAGCCAGGGCATCGGTGCGCCCGCGCACTGCGGCGACCACAGCGCCCAGCCGCGACCCGGCTCCGGGCCGGCGCGTGTGGCGGCGGTCAATGTGGTCGGGCCGAGCACATCGCCGAAGGTGTCGGACACGCTGAAGGCGGTGACGCCGGCCAGCGCACCCAGCGGCACGTTCGCGGGCGCGAGGAAGACATCGTTGCCGTAGACCATCGCCATCTGCAGCATCGCGGTGCGGCCGAGTTCGGCGGCGGGCGCGTCCACCGCGCCCAGATCGATGGTGGCGTCTTCGCATTCCCAATAGCGCGCCTGCGGCATGCCGCGAAAGCGCAGCGCGGTCGGCGTGCGCTGCATCGTCACGGTTTTCGGCGGCGGTGCGGTGGGCGTCTTGGTCATGTCGACCGAGGCCCAGCGCAGGCCGTCGCCGTGATGCTCCGACACCCGCAGCGGCGAACTCAGCCCACTGCAGTCGATTTCGGCGGCGTATTCCAGACGCTCGGGCTGCCAGGCTTCGACGACGGGCGGTTCGATCATCCCGGTCACGAGCGCGTTCCAGGCGGCGATCTCCGCTTCGATCGCGGGCGCGCGCAGCGCACCGGGCAATGCGCCCGCGAGCAGCGCCTCGCGCACCGCTTCGCCATCCGCTACCCGGCCGCGCGTCAACGTGGCCAGCCGCGCGGCGGGCGTATCGTCCTGACCGTCCGGATCGGTGTCCTTGCCCAGCGAAAATGCATCGAGCAGCGATCGCGCCGCATCGGCGTAGCCGGCATCGCACAGCAATTGCGCCAGCAGCGCGCCGGTTTCGATGCGCCGCTGCAGCGTCCAGTGCTTGCGGCCCGAGGGCAGCGATTCGATCGCGCGTTCGAGCGGCGTCCCGAGGTTGTCGACCTTGATGTCGACGTTGCCGGCGCGGACCCGGCTGATCGGATAGTGGCCCAGCGTGTATTCGACCGAGACCGGCGTGCCGGCATCCTCGCCGTCGAATTCGCCGAGCATCCACTGCCGGCCGAGCAGCCACAGCGGATCGAGCAGCCGCGCCGCAAGCCCGGGGCGCAGATCGCCGGCGCGCTGGATCGGCTCGATGCGGGCGATGAGGTCGGTGGTGGGCTCGCTCATGTCGGGGATTCCTCGGTCGCGACGTGGCCGAAGCTGGTCTGGTAGCGGCGGTTGTCGATCAGCGAGAGCGGCGCGAACTGGGCGATGGCGTCGAGGTCGGCGGTCGTGACCGTGCGCATTTTCGCCAGCGCCAGCGCTTCGAGGATGTGGTCCAGCACCAGCGCTTCCGACCAGTACTCCAGATTGCTCGGCGGTACGCACAGCAGGATCGCGTTGGGCGCGGTGGTGGACGGCGCATCGGTGTGGAACGCGATGGCGGCATCGGCTTCGGCGGCCGGCACCAGTTCGCTCCAGCGGTCGAGGACCAGCGCGCTGACGCTCTGCGCCGGATCGTCCAGCGCGCCGCCTTTCGCCAGCCGCCAGGCGACGAACGAGGTGCGGCCACGACGCGGCGTCTTGGGGCTGCCGACCCAGGCTTCGCCCGCGTCGCGCGGGGTCTGCGAAACCACGAGGCGATGCATCGTGCCGGGGTCGTCGGCGCGCAGTACCAGCGCGTCCAGTGCGGTCATCGCCGCCAGCGCGGGGCGGACCCGCGAGGCTTTCGCGATGAAACCGCGCAGTTCGACCGGCGCGACTTTGAGGTCGCCCGCGAAGCCCTTGATCAGCGCGGTGTCGACGCCGGTCAGGCGCGGCACCACCGGTTGGCCGTCGAACAGCGCCGCGATCCGCTCGCGCAGCGGCAGCGCGGTGTCGGCAGCGGCGGCGATGCGCCGGTCGAGTTCGTTGCGCGCGGCGCGGCAGGCCTCGGCGGTGGGGGTTTCGGCCAGTGACGGCAGGCCGAAGGCGGCGGCCCAGCGGCGCGCGGACGGGCGTTCCTCTGCGCTGCCGATGGCCTTGTCCAGCCGCTTGCCTGCGCTGGTCGCGGCGTCCGATACGGCCTGCAGCCGTGCGGCGAGGTCGTTGGTGTCGATCGCGACTGCACCCGGCACATCGTCCGGCTGCAGCGGCCGGGCGCTGCCCAGCACCGCGCGCGCTGCGCCTGCGATCGCGGTGACTTCCGCGATCGAATAGGCGGTCGACGGCCATTCGCGTTCGCGATCCCAGGCGAAAGGCATGCCGGTGGCGCCGGTCAGCGCTTCGCAGGCGGCGGCCAGTCGCGCTTCGAGCGCGCTGCGCGCCACCGCGCCGGGTTCGATGACATCGAAGGCGAGATCCAGCGCGCCGAGCGGCGGATCGCGTTTGGGCCAGACATCGAGCAGATCGCGCAGCGAGACGACCTTGTTGGTGCTGCCATCGGCGCCCAGCAGCCGGACCAGGATGTTCTCCGGCGCGGGCAGCAGCCGGTTCAGCCAGCTGTCGAGATCGGGATCGGCCAGGCTGCGCGGCGACCCCGACGGCCAGCCTTCGCGCAGCGTGCGGGCGTGGTCGAAGGCCAGCAGCACCCGGTGATTCACCGCGATCCCGCGTTCGGGCGGCTGCAGCATGTCCAAGCGGTCCGGCGGCGGCACCGCACCGCTGAGAATGTCGGTCGCGCCCGAGGCGCGGCTCGGGTTACCGCTGGCGAGGTGGTAGACGCTTTCGGCCAGCAGCAGGTCGGAGACCGCGTCCACCACGTCGCGCAGTGCGACCAGCGCGTCGAACAGCGTGGATTTCTGCGCGCTGTCGAGCGGCGCCGGCTGCTGCAGGTCGTTGCCCAACCGGTTGAGGTCGACGCTCGCGGTCAGCTCCGCCGTGGCCCGTCTGACCAGCGCCAGGCCATCGCAGACCGCTTCGGCGGCGCTTTCGGTCGGGGTCGCGCCACCGGTCGAGACCGGCACGGCGGCGGTCGATGCGATCTTGCGCAGCCGCGCCACCAGCGCCGGCACCGTGCCGCCGGCCTGGGTCAGCGCCCGTTCCAGGCGATACCCGAGCAGCGCCGGCAGCGACTGGTTTTCGCGCAGGCCGTCGAGCACCGCCTGCGCCTCGCGGGTGCGCTGCGAGGACAGCTCCACGGCGTAATCGTCGGCGCGCGGGCCGGACGGGTTGTCGATGCGGCGCGCGTGGTCGGCCGACAGCAGCACACCGGCGGCGATCGCATGCTGCACGCTGGGCGCGAGCACATAACCGGCGTTGCGCTGACCGGCGGCGCGCGGGATCGCGCCGAGCCAGCCGAAGGCGCCGAGCTGGATGCCGCGCACGAAGCCGTCCGGCCTGGGGCCCAAACGGGTGTCGTCGCGCAGCGCATGCAGGCGCCTCGTGGCGCGCGCGGTGTACAGCGCATCCAGGCGGTTGGCGAACAGGCCGAGCACCGCGCCGAACAGCAGCTCAAGACGCGCGGGGTCGAGCGCCGCAAGCTGGCGCAGCTCATCGAAGCGCTGGCGCACCGTGCCGATGGTGTTGCTGCGGTCGCTGAGGATGTCGTCGAACGAGGCGATCTGGCCGGGGGCGATGAAACGCGCCGGAGCGGGCAGCTGCAGCCGGGTGCGGAGATCGCGATAACGGCCGTTGACCTCGAAGTCCGCCTCCGTCGCGAGGCCATCGGACAGCAGGACGGCGCGGGTGTCGATATCGGCGGCTTCGAGCAGGGCGACCCGGGCGAGGTGGAACAGCAGCGCGCGCGGGCTGAAATCGCTCAGGGCGGTGTCGAGCAGGTACCAGAGCGAGGCGGTGTTCGCCAGCAGGCCCAGGTACTGCGCGGGGATTTCGGCCGGGCCGGGATCGGCCGGCATCACCAGCGGCAGCGCCTGCCCGGACTCCGCCAGCAGCACGCGTCCGGTCATCGGAATCGGATTGCCCGGGTCGCCGCCCAGTTGGGCGTGCAGGTCGCGGGCGGCGATGTGCTGCTGTTCGATCCGGTCGCGCAGCGCGGCTGCAGCGCCGGCCAGCGTGGTCGAGGCCATCGATGCGCCGAGGACCAGCCGCAGCTCCGCACCGACCGCGATGCCCTCGCTCTGCAGCACCGCGATCATGCGTTCGATCGGGTCGGCGGGGACTTCGCTGGCGATCCGCGGCACCTGTCCGGTCGCGGGCGCGAACGCGGTGGCGCGCAGGGCATCGGCGACCGACCACATGCGGTCCAGGTCGGGATTGCCGAAGATATCGTTGCCCAGCGCCAGCGGCACCACGCCGTAGGGCTGGCTGCGCACCATCAGCGTCGGGTACGGACCCAGCGCGCTGCCTTCTATGGACAGCAGGTCGAGCGCCGTCGCTACCGCGCCGCTGTCGCCGAAGGCGGCCCGCAGTTCGGTCTCGAATGCGCCGCGCAGCAGGCCGCGCATCGCGGCTTCGGCCTGCAGGGTGTCGTCTTCGGCGCCTTCGAGATGGCCGAACAGCGTCGGGGAGAGCCCCAGCGCTTCGGCGGCCTGCATGGTTGGCGCCCGGCGGTCGTTCGGCGGCTCGCGGCGCGGGCGCGGGTCGTCGCGGGGGTCGGTCGGGCTCAAGACCCGGAACGCCAGCGCGCGGTGGTACAGCGCGGTCGTATCGGGCCGGGTCGAGAACAGCGGACGTTGGCCGGGCAGCGCATTGGTGGCGCTGCCGGGCGGCGGCAGCGACAGTCCGGCATCGACCGCCTGCCCGCCGAGATGGCGGTCCCAGTCGTCGGCGGTGGTGGCCGGGTCGGCGCTGGCGCGAACCCCCAGCACCACCAGTTGCACCACCCGCGACGCGGCGTTGGGCAGCGCGATGCGCAGGGCCATGCCGGCGCGCTCGGCTTCCAGGAACGAGGTCATCCAGACGGTGTCGGCATCCAGCGACGCGCTGCCCGAGGCCCCCGGCTTGGACGGATCGGGCGCCAGCGCCAGCGGCTCGCGAACCGGATTGGCCGCCTCCGCGCGGATCGGCGATGTCTGCAGCGAATCGACCCAGGCGTGGGCGACGAAACGCTCCGGCAGCAGGCTCGCGCGCGGCGGGCGCGCATAGCCGGGCGGTCGCGCCGGCAGGCCGCGGAGCGAGCGCTGGCTGGCGAGGTACAGCGCGCGCGAGGTGCCAACGTCGCGCGCCAGCCGCAGCCAGAGATCGAGCAGCTTCGGCGTGTCGCTGGTCGCTTCCAGCGCTTTGCGGAACTGTTCCCAGGCCGCGCGCTCGACGTCGGTCACGCCGGGGTCGTGGCTGTCGACGTGGATCTCGTCGGGGAAGATCCGCACCAGCAGGGTGTCGCGCTGGTAGCGGGTTTCCAGCCGCACCGGCAGCAGCCCGAGCGGCCAGCCGCGGACCAGCGCGGTCGCGGCGATCGGGTCGTTCTGCCGCGCGCTTTCGCGCAGCAGATCGGCCTTGGCCTTGTCCAGGGCCGTCGCCGCTGCATCGCGCGCCGCGATCAGCTTGGATTCCTGGGTGCGCATCGCTTTGGCGTCGAGGTCGCCGCGAGCAAATGCGGCGCGCAGTTCGCCGAGTTTCGCTTCGGCGCTGCGCAGACGCGCCCGGGTCTGGACGGCGAGCGCCTGCAGCGTTTGTTGGGTGGGGGTCGGCATGGGCGGGATCCTGTCCTACGGCCCAAGCAATGCGGCGGCGTGGATGAACACGCGCTGCTGCGGGCGCAGCGCGGCGAGTGCGAAAAGGTCGGACGTGCCGGTGCTCGCGCCCTGCCGCGGCGCACCGAAGCGCAGATCGACCGGCGGTTCCTGGAACACCACATACCAGCCGGGCCCACCGCCGACGGCGCCGGTGGCTTGGTCCGCGGTCAGATCGAAGCCGAAATAGCCGATGCCGCCGGACAGATGGCCCGAGAACAGCGGATAAAGCGTCGATTGCGGGTCGCCCAGAGTGGGCAGCGGCGACAGCGGCGCGGTGGCGGCGGCTTTCTGCAGAAAGACACCTGCGTTGCCGAATCGCACCAACAGCTCGCCCCGGATCACGATCACCAGCCGCGCGGCGCCGCCGCCGAGCGCATGGCTGCCGAGCGTGCCCTGCCAGGTATGCAGTTCGGGAAACTCCGCGCCCTGTTCCGACCAGAAGCGGTCGAAGACGGTGCCGCGCTGATCGGTGGGGAAACCGCGCCAGCGCATTTCGCGGCCGATCTCGTCGTTGAGCCCGGCCATGTAGGCTTCGATGAAGGCCGGATTGGAGACCATCACCGCGATGAACTCCTCCGGCGCATCTTTGGCTTCCAGCGCGGGCGCCAGCCAGTCCCGGCCGAAACCCAGCAGTGGCCGCATCATCGGCCACGGCAGTTTCGGCGCCAGCAGGATCGGGCCGAGCGTGTCGTCCGTCGCCGAGGCCTGCATCGGCGCTGTCGGCGTCACCGCGATCCGCGCGCGTACCCGTCGCGGAATGGCGAGGGCCGGGTCGGCAGCGGCAAGGACGCCTTCGAAAAACGTTTCCCGGGGCGCGCCGCCGGCCGGGCCAAAGGGCTGGCAGGCGGCGGGCGGGCGCGGCTTCGCGAGCCGGCCGGCCAGCGCACGCGCGGCCTCCAGCATCGGCGGGACCGATACCGCAGCGGGTTGCGTCGGCAGGCGCGGACCGGGGAACGGGCGCAGGGGGTCGAGCGGGCGCAGGGGATCGAAACGCGACAGCCGGGCCGGTGGGTGTCCCAATGATGTGAGTTCGGCCGCCGTCAGCACCGCCGCCTGTACCGGAGCGGGCGTGGCTGGCCGTTGCCCGCCGCCGTCGGCCAGCCGCAGCAGCAGCGTCGGCCCGCCGGGCTGGCCGTCGCGAGCCCGGCGCAGTCGGCGCATCAGCGGCCCGTTCGCGCGCACCGCTTTGCGGAACGCGCCGCTGGTCGCCAGCGCCGGCAGGCAGGTCGGTCCGAGTTCAGCGCGCGCGGTGCGACCGGACGAAGACAGCAGCAGATGATCCAGCATCGGCGCCAGCCACAGCAGCGCGCCCAGGTCCCGGCCGTCGCGCGCGCGGCCCAGATCCGGGGCGACGCGGCGGACGAACAGGGCTTCGGCGGCGGCCTTCGCGGTCTGCGCGATCCGCAGCAGCTGATTGGCGCGTTCGATCTCGCCGGCCTGTTCCCAGATCGCCGCCATCATTTCTTCCTGATGACGACGCACCACCTCCGCGCCCAGTCCGGCGGCGACGCGCCGCGACGGATGCAGATTGAGGGTACGTACCCAGTCGGGCGTCCGCGGCGGCAGGTCCGGCGCGCTGCGCGCATGCCAGCGGCCGTAGAGCGGCGGCGCCAGCGGCGTGTCGTCGGCGAGGCGTGCGGCCAGATATTTCACCAACGCGACCGGCGCATCGTCGAGCGGGTCGTGTTGTTCCGGCATCATCGCCGCGTCGATGCCGAGGACGGCATCGGCGAAGACCTGACCGTCCGGGCCTGCCGGCATCGAGGCATCGAGGCGGCGACTGGCGCCGCCGTCCGGTTCGTAGTGCTGCAGGCGTTCGACCAGCGCGGCGAAGCTGCCCGGCACGCCGGTGGTGAACGTCCAGTGGTCGTAGACCGGCAGCTTCAATGTCTGCGTCTGCGCCGAAGTCCAGGCGAAATCGAGCATGTTCGCTTCGCTCAAGCTCACCGGCTCGCCGAGGCCGGCCAGCACGCCTCCCTTGAACGTCGGCACCAGACAGACCAGGTAATCGGTGGTCGACAGCAGCACCGTCGGGCAGAGCAGGCGGGAGCGGAACCGCGCCGGCTCGGCCTGTGCCCCGGCGCGGACCGGCTCGGGATCGGTGCCTGCCTGCGCGCCGCCTTCCTGCACATGCGCCCATTCGGCGGCGTGCGCGAGATCCGGCAGGTGCCTCAGCGCTTCCGGGCTCAACGTCACTACCGATCCGTGCGGACCGGCGCCCACGCTGGCGAGCGTCGCCGGCACGGCGATCAGGCACAGCCAGGGCATCAGCGTGTCGGCGGGTGTCGGCGAGGGAGCCGGCGAGGGTGCGTATGGGGTGAACAGCCAGGGCAGGTCCGGGCGCAGGAACTCCACGAATGCGAACAGTTCCGGCGCCGCCGCAGCCACGCCCGGTGCCGGGCTGCGCGCGAGGATCTGGTCCGGCGCCAGCCCGACCACGTCCGCCGGCCCGAGCACCGACAGCGCGGCGCCGGGCGTCGTCCAGGTCGAAACGCTGCCGCTGTCCGCGTCGCTGCGCAGATGCAGGTCGGTGGACACGGTCGCGCGGATCCGCGCGGAGGCCTGGCCGGGCTGCTGGCCGATGGCGGCGGCGATCGCCGGGCGCGCGTAGCGGATGAATCGAACGCTCATGCTTCCACCACCACCACGGCTTCGTGTGCCGGGACCAGCACGGTATTGGCGCCCCCGCCGTCGTTCTGGCGCCGACGGTCGTCCAGCACCGCGTGCCCGGCTTCACCGCCCGGGTGGGTGGTCAGCGTGTCGCGCTCGGCGAAGACATAGGTTTCGGGTTTGACCGCGATCGCGGCGGGCAGGACCACGGCATTGCCCTGCAGGCCGGGCCGCGTCTGGATGAAGCCCAGCCCCGGTTGCGTCGACGACGCGCTGCGCTGCGCGCCGGTCGGGTTGATGATGGTCTCGGCGAACTGCGCGCCGGTCGGCGCCAGCAGACTGTTCGGCAGCCACAGCCCCGCAGGCGACGCTTCGACGCCAGCGGTCATGGTTTCAAACGCCGGCCGCGACAGTTTCTCGTCTTCGGTGAGCACGTCGAATTCGCCCGGTGCGAAATCCTCGCCGACCTCGCGCTTCGCGACCGCCGCGCCGCCCACGTCCAGCCGCTCGATCACGAACTTCGCCGGGTCGATCACCGTGGAGGTGCCGAATTTGCGGATGACTTTCTCGAACGGCAGCAGCCGCTGGCGGAAACCCAGACCGCCCAGCGGATGCACCAGCACCGTTCCCGGCACCGACTCCACCTTGCGCAGGGTCACCACCGATTCGGTTTCGGCCTTGGGCAGCGCGGTCCAGTTGTCGGCGCGCACCACCTCCGCCGCCAACTGCTCCGCCAGCTGCGCGAACTCGCGGCCGGCGGCCGGCGCCTGCTGTGCGGGCTCGCCGATGATCGCCTCGAACGGGATGCGCAGCGGCACGATGCACTGGAACTCGACCACACCGGCCACCCGCCACGGCTCCGGCCCGGTCAGCGAGGCTTCCAGCCGCGCCAGGAACAGGGTCGCGCCATTGCGTTTGATCTCGACACCGGCGGCCAGATCCGCAGCGAAGAACGGCGGATCGAAAATCAGCAGCACATCGAACTGCGCATAAGCGTCCACGCTGAACAGCCCCAGCGCGGTATCGGCCTGCGCGTGCAGATCGGCGGCGGCGCCGAACTGGATCGCGTTGGAGGTGATCGCGAAATACGACGACAGCGTGAAGGTCGGGTTTTCCCCGGTCGACAGCGCGATCGCCAGTCGCGGCGGCGCGCGGAAATCCGGCGGCGGCAGGAAGCGGCGGTTGAACCCGCCCACCGACAGCACGAACGCCTTGGTCGCGCCCCAGGAAATCAGCAATGCCATGCCGCCGCTGACCGCGAACATGGCGATCCGCGAATCGACCAGCCGCGCTTCCACCGTCAGCCGGCCGCGTCCCAGATCGATCAGACCCAGCACTTCGAGGCGCAGATCGATCACCGGATCGTCCTTGGTCGGCAGCGCCGCGCGCACCCGCCCCAGGATCGCGATCGTGATCGGCGCGGGCACCGACAGCAGCACCGCCACGTCGATTTCCAGCAGCGAGTTCGCGCCCCAGCCGACCTTCACCATCGGACCGAACACGTACCGGTCGCGCTGCGCGGGGAACACCGCGCGGATGTCGTCGATGATGGTGTGCACATTGGCGACCACATCGCGCGGAAACAGGATCGAGCCCAACCGGCCCTCGCGCAGCCGGTCGGCCAGGACGTCCTGTTCCATGCCGCGATGGATGCCGACCAGACCGCCGATGCCGATCAGGCTGAAGCCGAAGCCCAGCTGGATCGGCGGGAATTCGGCGGTGATCATCACCAGCATGCTGAAACCGTCGCTGCCGTCGGGCAGGCGCGTGGTGACCACGCCCACCGCGCTCAGCGACAGCGCCTTGATCGACAGCTGCACCGCGCCGGCGTACATCGCCTGGTCGGGATCGAAGAACAGATAGCCGCCGCCCTTGACCGGGCCCGAGTTGATGGAAAGCGCGACGCCTTTCGGTGGCTTGAAGCCGAATCCCAGATCGAGTGGCCCGAGATTTCCGCCGTCTTCGGGGAAACTGAGGCTCGCCACCAGCCCCATCTGCTCGACCGCTGCGGTGAGCGGCCCTATCTGGAGGGTGACCGTGAGGGCGGCCACGGCATTGATTCCAGTCTGCTTTGCCTGCAGCGCTAGGTAGACCGACTCTATTTTCAGGATGCCGAGAAGATTCTTGCGAATGGGCAGCGTGGCCTCAAGACCGAGGCTGCCCCTGAAATAAAGGCCATTTCGGGAAGACCAGCCTATCGCCAGATCAAAGTCCGTGCGCAAGCCATCCGGGGGCAGCACCTTTTGCAGGAAGCCATCGCCTTCGCCTGCGGAGAGGATCAGCGCCGCCTTGTGCAAATCGAGCAGGATGCCGAAGTCCCGGTCGCCCGAAGTGAGCTGGAGCGAGGTGGCGACCGTGATCATGTCGATCTGCAGGCGCGTGCCCGATGAACTGCCCAGGAGCAGTGCTGGCGAACCCTCCTGGCCTTTGGAAACATCAAGCCCAAGTTCGAGACGGCTCGCGCCCGGCTCGCTGAAGCGCACGCCCTGCCCAGTGATGACCACGGGGCCCGACGTGCCGCCAGTCGTGAGCGTGGCTGCCCAGCTTCCGAACTGCACCGCGAAGCTCGCGAGACCGAAAGGAACCACTTCGAGCGCAGGCCCTGGTGTGTTGTCCGAAGCGCTCCCATTGGCGGGGACAACCACCAGCGTACTGCCGAGCAGGCTGCCCAACGCAGCTCCACTACCGCCAAGCTGTACCGGTGGCGGCAAGAAGGCGAATGTGAAGCTTCGAGGAAACGCCGTGTCCGTCGGATTCGTGAGCTCGCTGTCGAGCGGGTCGCGAAGACCGGCCATTGCATGGCCACCGAGGGCCAGCACGATGGCTTCGAGACGGCCGAACAGTCGTGTGGCGAACGCGATGGCGGCGGCATCGTCAGTGAGCCCGCTGCTCGGCAAGTATTCGGACTTCAGATGCGCCAGCGGATCGGTGAGGAGCTTTCCGAGATTGTCCAAGCGCAGCGCAGGGCGGCGGATCGGGTAACGCAAGACAGCGCCAGCGGCATCGAGCAGGGTCTGTGCGTACTCGATCTCGACGAGCGTCAACGTCAGCAGCACTTCATAGCTTCGTGGCAGACGTTTGCGCAGGTATGCGAAAACAAGACACTCCAGCACGTCCCCCGCGAGTGCCTCGGCCTGCTCTGTCGTGAGCTGGATGCCCGCGGCCGCCACCAGTGTGTTCCGGATGCTCTGCAACTGCTCCAGCGCTTGGCCCAGATCGTCGATCGCCTTGGCGACACCGCTCAAATCATCGAATGACTGGATCGCCTGCAGATCCATGAAGCTCTGCTGGAGGGTGTCGACCAGCGCGGCGAATGCCGACAGGTCTGCCGTCTTGAGCGCGGTGAGGTTCCAGCCGCGAATCGCGAGGAGATCGTATACACCTCCGCTGTGACTCAAGGCGTCGGCGAGCGGCGCAGCGAACGTCTCGAACTGCGCAACGACTTGCTCGATAAAGTTGTTGGCATCGCTGCTCACGGCATCACCTCGGGCCGTTCGTCATCGCTTGGAACCGAAAGCTTTGCCAGATGGTCGGTGAACATCGTGACGCGCTGCGTCTGCCCCGGTCCTCCGACAACCACTTGCCAGTGCAGGCGATGCGTGACCTGATCGATGGCGCCACCCGTTACCGAAGCCGAAAAGCGCACCACGCCGATGTTGTTCTGTCCCACGATCGATCGGCCGCTGCCCACAAGCATGCGATTGAGATGAGCGAGGCCCGGGCTGACGCCGAGCGCGGAAGCCAGTGCGTTCCAGTCCGTCGTGCGGCTGGCGACATCACGGGTATCGCGCAGGTAGGTAATGGAATAGCGCCAGCTGGTGAGATCGCGATGATCAGTGGGGTCGCGCGCGAGGTCGCGCACCTTCGCGAATACCGTTTTTTCGATGTATTGCGCGCTCGGAATGACGGCAGGCCGCTTGAGGCGATCGTTCATCTCGAGCTGGAAAAACACCATTGAAATATCAGCAGCCAGAGCGGGGTCGGTGCCGATACCGAGAATGCGCGCATTCAGCCTCATCTTGAAGTCGGCGGCGCGCGCCGTGAGATCCTGGTCGAAGCCGAGCCAGCCGAATGTAGTCCTCATCGCTTCAAAGCCCACATTCGCAAGCTTTCGAGTGTCTTTATCCTCGTTGCGCAACGCGCTAGAACAGAACTGGACGATACGGGTCGGCGTCGTGGCCGGCGCTGTGGCCGACGCTGTGGGGAAGTAAGCCATTTGCACCGAAAACGCATAGTGCACGTCGCCGGACAGGATGACGACGCGGCCGAAGCCCGACAGCCTGCGAAGCAGCTCTTCGAACGCTGCGCGATTGGCCGACCAGGCCTCGTAGTCATACTCGGCGCCGGGATTCGCGGCCGCCGCCTTCGCTGCCGCAATCTCAAGTGGGAGAGCCGCTACACGGGCACTCAGGCTGTTGACCAGCGATTGCTGTGATGGATCGTTCTCTGCTCTGAGACGATTCAACTCTGCTGTGTAGTCAGCCAGCTCCGCCTCCAGTCTGGGCACGGAGTTGAAGACCCCTATCGCACCTGCACGCTGCAATGACTCCACCAGCGGATGGCCGATCACCGGCGCCGGCGACAGCAGGAGCGTGACACGACCGTCGGTTGGCTTGTGGGCCAGGAGTTGAAACCCCATCGGTAGATGGTCTGCGAAGAGTTGTGCGTCGGTTCTGGCGGGGTCCGACGCAACCAGGCCGGGCGCGTCTTCGTTGACCGCAGGAAACGAGCGGAATGTGCGCGTGTCGAGCGCGACTATCTGGTAGTCCGCGTTTGGCTGCGAATATTTCCAGTCCCAGCGCATGCGTTGCGCGAGAGGCGTGCGCTGAGGTTGGATATCAAGCAGCAGGTCGAGCATCAAGGGCCGTGACTCGATCGGTGTCAGCCGCGACGGCTCGGCGAATGCGAGGGCATTGAGCAATTCCCGTCCTGGCGTGCCTGTCTGATAATTCTCCGGATGATTACCCCAGTCCTGGAACACGGCATAGGAGGCCAGCGCGTTGCGTACGATCTGACGGCTTGCGGCATCGGCCCGTACTTTACTGTCCCACTTGCCGTTCAAATACCAGTCGTCCGTGACCTCATGATCATCGAACATGGTCATGGAAGGTACGTTCGCCAGCACCCGCCTCACGCGCGATAGACTGGCCGCGAAGGCATTCACATTGCCTCGTTCTGCGTCGATCGAAACGAGATAAGCCTGCGCATCGCCCTTCAGGAGCTGCAGGCCGGGATCGATGCCCGGTCGCAGCTCTTGCGCCGCGGGTAAGCGAATGCGCGGGTTGGCGACACCGGTCTCTCGCGGCCACAGGTCGTCGGACCACGTGAGCAGATACATGGCGTAGAACTCGCCGAGAAACATCAGATGCCCATCGACGTGCTCACTCGAAAGTTTCGTCTGCTTGCGGATGTAGTCGCGGCGTTTCGGGCCCGGAATCACCAGCGGGTCTTGCGGACTGATGCGTGCCCCGCCCGATGCGGCCGGCGGAAAGGTCTCATCTTGCGCCCAGCCAAGCAGGTCGGCTGCGGTGGCCCGCAACGTCGCGAGCAGTGCGACAGACACGTCATCCGCGTAGATCTGGTCGCCCGTCAGAATGAGATGATGCGGCCGCTGCAAGGGAACGGTGTAACTGCCGGCGATGACATCGTCGAGTATTGCGAGCGCGTCCGGCCCCGCATCAGGCCTGTTCCCATGGGGCTTGCGGCATGAGCCATGCGCCACCACCAGATCGCGCAGATTCGGCGGCAGCGCGAAAGAGGGCAGCCGCTCGCCGTAACCCAGCTTGTATGGCTCGGCCAACAAGTTTGGGGTGAGATCGCCAAGCCTGCGGCCGCTGCCGCCCGGCACGGTGATGAGCAGGTCATATCCATAGATCTGATTCGCCGCGAGCGGCGTGCTGCTGCGCCACTCGACCACGCATACGTGCAAATTGGCGCCCAATGCGATGGTGTCGTACGCGATGCTCTGCATGGGCGCGTCGTAGTTGATCGGGCTCAGCCGCTTGTAGAGCTCGAGAACCACTCGCGCTTTGGACTTGAGCGCAACGAACACCGACACCGACGTCGGCGTCACACGGCGCAGGATAGGTCCGCAGAGGATCAGCGGCCAGTCGATTACATCCCTGGAAACTGGAAGTGCCATGTCAGACCCGTCGTCTCGCCGAGTGCGAACTCAGCTTCCCCAAGTCAGGAATCATCATTCCGCAGTACGAATGGAGACACTGACGCAACCGCTCCATCGCTTCGACGGTTTCATCCACGCCGCTCACCAGGAGCCTCCATGACGACAGGAGCAGCCTGATTCGGGAACGTTCAGCGACAGTCCGATCATGGTGGGTCTGCTTTCGACATCGAAGCCGAAACCTGTAACCGCATCCGAGGCATCGAGCGGCATCGCAGGTAGCGAGGCCGACTGCACTGTGTCGTAGAATCCCGCGCCCTCCAGCGTGC
Organism: Lysobacteraceae bacterium; assembly: GCA_040079515.1. GTDB lineage: Bacteria > Pseudomonadota > Gammaproteobacteria > Xanthomonadales > Xanthomonadaceae > Lysobacter_I. The sequence continues at coordinate 144,246 of JBEBKD010000003.1, read as the reverse complement.
CGCTGGCGACCGGTACGAACATGCCTTCGGCGCCGAAATCGAAGACTGCGATGGCGTCTGCGGCATCGAGCGTCTGCTGGCGGTCCATCGATGTACCCCGGTAAGGTGCGGAAGGACGTGGCAGCCGCGTCCGAAATTTCCGAAAGACGCCTGACAGCCACGTTCAACAACGATTTCCGGCGCGCACTCCGGCCACCTCCGATGTCTCCCGAGCGGATTGAGAACGATTTGCAAAGCCCCGGTTGTGCACCGGGACTCACAGCTCCGGCAGAATCTTCTCCATCAGCAGCTTCGCGGTGATCCGGTGCGGCTGCTGCACGTCGTAGTTCGTGGTGGTGATCACCACCACGACGCGCTGTTCGGGAAACACCTGCACGCTGTTGCCGCCGCTGCCGTTCATCGCGTACGAGGACCACACCTTGCCGGCGACCGGGAACTGCATGCGCCACCACAGATAGCCGTATTCGACGCCGTCGTCGACGTGCGCGTGCGGCGCAACCGAGGTCTTCACCCAGTCGGCCGGGACGATCTGTTTGCCGGCGTGGCGGCCGCCGTCGAGATACAGCTGGCCGAGTGCGAGCAGATCGCGGCTGCGCAGGCCGAGGCCGCCGCCGGCTTGCGGCAGCCCCAGCGGCGAGAACTGCCATTCGGGTTTGTCGATGCCCAGCGGCGCGAACAGCGTGCGCTGCGCGTAGGCGTCGAGGCGTTCGCCGACCGCGCCCTGGATCGCGGCGCCGAGCGTGGTCACGCCTGCGGTGCAGTATCGGAAATTGCGGCCGTAGGGCGAGTCCGCCGGTTTCGGCATCCACGCCGGAAAACCCTGGATCGGCAGATCGAGATAGAACTTCACCCAGTCTTCGACCAGATACATGCGTTCTTCGTTGCCGCGCGAATACTGGTTTTCGTCGTGACATTCGAGCAGCGACGACATCGTCGCCAGATCCTCGAACGTGATCTTCGCTTTGCGCGGGTCCGGATTCTCGATGGCGCCGCGATAGTGCAGATAGGGCAGCATCGGTGCTTGCGCGTTCGCAATCTTCCCATCGGTGATCGCGATGCCCAGCAGCATGCCGGCCACGGTCTTGGTCGCGGAGCGGGTATTGCGTCGCGCCTCGGCGCCGCCCTCATCGAAGTAATGTTCGTAGAGCACCTTGCCGTCGCGGGCGACGACCACGCTGGTGATCTGCTTGAAGTCGCCGGCGGCGACGGAACGGGTGACTTCATCGAAGGCCGGGCTCTGCGCGAACGCGGGCGCGGCGGCGAGGAGACAGGACAGTACGATCGGACAGCGTTGCATCGGCGATGCTCGGAGTAAGGATGTCGTTACGCTAGCAGTAAAGCGCATCCGAGATTTGTACGGGTCGAACCATCCGCGCGAGAGGTCAACGCAGGCGTCGATAGTCCGACGGCGTGCAGCCGAAGTGTTGCCGGAACGCGCGGCTGAAATGGCTCTGGTCGCTGAAGCCGGCGAGCGTGGCGACATCGAGCAGCGGGCGCTTGCGATCGCGCAGCAGGGCGGCGGCGCGTTCCAACCGGCATTCGCGCAGGTATTCGCCCGGCGAGCGTCCGTAGCGACGGCGGAAGGTGCGCGCGAACGCGACCGGATGCACGCCCGCCAGTCGCGCGAGTTCGTCGATGCGCGGTGGGCTCGTGCAGTCGTCGCGCAGCCGGTCGCGGGCGCGCGCCAGCCACGCGGGACCATCGTCGCGCTGCAGCCGTTGCCGGTGCTGCAGACTGTCGAGCAGCGCTTCGAGGCCGGTTTCGATGTCCAGCACGGAGGCGTCATCGTCGATATGCAGCGCGTCGCGCAATGCGAACGCATGGCGTTCGGACAAGGTGTTGGAGCGCGCCGCATGTCCGGGCAGGTCGCGTCCGGCGACGGCGACGGCCGGGATCGACAGGGTCAGGAAGCGACCTTCGAGTCCGCGGAAACAGTCGCGATGGGTCGTGCCCGGCGGGTTGTAGATCAACGCTGGCGATGCGCACACCGCCGGCATGCCGTGCGCGCTGCTGACGTATTTGCCGGCCAACACAAGTACGAAGTGCGCATCGTCGTGGCTGTGTGTTTCGACAGCGTGCTCGGGCACGGTCGGCGTCAACTCGGCCAGTTCGATCGCACCCACGCGCCGCCGCAGGGCGAAGTCGCCGTAGAACATGCCCTTGCGGAAGATCTTCATCGCGGCGACGGCGGGACCCCGGGCGGAAGGCGAGCGCTGTAGTGTGCGCGCGCCGCGACCGGGGTTCCCGTGTCGTTGGTCATTGCCCCGAAAGAGGCTCATGACCTCTCGATCATCGGCAGAGCCGCCTTCAGGCCGCTGCATGGGTGACTTCGGTGGTCCCCAGCGGCCTGAAGGCCGCTCTACCGATTCGATTTCCATGGGTTTTTCAACAGTTTCGTAGGCTGGGTGCTGTGCACCCAGCTGCCATGACAGCGATCGAGTTGCTGGGTCGATGACTCGGTTTACGGGCCTGCTGTTTGCCTTTGTAGGAGCGGCGGGAGCCGCGACCGCACACTCAGCGACAGCATCCCCCCATAGGGTGCTGCCTTGGCGCACCGATTGCCGCAGTGGACTGCTGCAATAAAGCGAGGTGGCTAGGGCGGGTTTCGGCCAGGAGCGGACCTTGAGACATTACGGGAGAAAGATGGGGCTGCCAAAGCAGCCCGTTCCTTTCGTGCGATCCTCTACGCGGGAAGCGATTCGCCAACGGGTCTCTGATGTGCGACTGGTTCACGGTGCAAAGCGAGTATCTCGTCCAGCGAAACCCCAAGCGTGAACGTCGACGTCATCTTCTGGAAGAGCGTCGTCACGGCGTCGTCCTCGCACTCTGCGCGGGTCAAGCCACTTCGCTTGTAGATGCTTGCCGATAGTCCGGCTAGTGGCTTGCGCAAGCCATGCATACCTTGCTTCCCTTCGGCGGCAATGCGGCACGCTTGGATAGCCCAGAAACACGTTGCGAAGCATTCGACGAGTTCGACAGGGAGTGTGTCCTCGTAGTCCTGCAATTGCAGTGCTTCGATCAGGGGCTCCTGGCCAGTAAAAAACGTGGACAGGACGCGCCCTATCAGCCGCGCCCAGGCATTCTCACCATCGGGGCGAAGGACTTGCGACTCCAGAAGTCGCTTGTCGAGCACGCCGGCCCCAATTGGGCAGGCGGCGCCCAGCATCATCATCAGGACCGCCCGCAACCGAAGCATGTCCTGCAGGACCAAGGGCTTTTCCGACGCCTTGGTCCGCATCTGGCTACAGAACTTGATCGAGAACTTGGCGATGTCGGCTCGGGCCGCCAGGCGGGCGGCGATCGCTTTGCGCGCTTTGTCTTCCTCCAACTGCTTCCGGCGCGCTTCGGACAACTCGCCCTCGGTCGGTTGTCGCTGCGGTTCGAACACGGCGTCGTCGTCCGTAGACACTTCGTCTCTCAACGCAAGTGCTTCACGAATGCGCGCGTTGTCGTCCGCTTCGTCCAGACCGACTGCGGTCGTGCCCAGCCCGATGAGGCGGTTGAGATAACTGCGAACTAGGTCTATGTCGCTGCCCGCAAAGGCTGGCTGGAAGATCGGCTTTCGGTCTTCCCGCAGCCTGCGCCCGGCGATGAACTCGTCGTAGCGCAACGTCCTGCCGGGCAACGCTCCGGTGGGCCTGCTGCTTCCGTGCTCGCGCGCGGAGCGCGCGGCCTGAGTGAGGTGCGGTTCGGCTTCGAATGCCTCTGCCTGCATGATCAGGTCGATGAAGTCCATGATCCAGGGGCCGAGGCGCTCGCGGCTATTCAGCCGCTCGGCCACTTCCGCCAACTGGCGCGTTCGCGCTTCCCTCGTCTCCTGGCGCAGCACGTCTGGCATCACGATGAGAGCTGCACCCGAAACTTCGCCTCCTATACGTACGCGCGCAAAATAGGCGGGCTCCGACAGGCCACTGATCGCGAAGCAGCGCCTCCCATACGCAGTTGTCTCGTGAGATACCAGCTCGACTGACACGACGTTGCCAGTGCGCCCAAGCAACTCGACACGAGCGTTGCCATTCGCATACGCATCGGTGGGCCACCACAGCAGCTGCGCGCCACGGATCACGAACCGACCCGGATCCCGGAAAATTGCGGCTTCAAGTGGCACTTCGGGCCGCACTTGCCACATCGGCAAGTCCTTCCCCTTGAGCACGTTCTCCTTGGCGATTGCAGACTCCAGATGCAGCTCGCGAAGCGCCGCGCCGAGCTCCATCCGGCGGTAAAGGCACGCCTCATCGTTACGTCCGGCGAATGCGCGCGCGGCGCCTATGCCAGCAACCGTGCAGTTCGCGCTGCCATACAGCACATGGTCGGCATCGCGGGTTTGGGCGATGACAATCTTGCCATGGATGAACCGATTCTGCTCTGTTCCCAACGGGAACAGGCGAATCGCGTCGCACTCGGCAAGACGATGAGTTGGGAACGATGGCCTGTTGCCTCCGACGATCACGCTGACCTCGCGTGCACCCGTAGATTCGTGCAGGTCCCGCAGCGCTTTCAGATCCTCATCCCAGTAGGGGCTGACCACTATCAGGCGCTGGACGGGATCGCCGCCGAGGAAGGTCGCAAATCGTGATGCGATCGTGCGGTTCCCGGTGCCGTCGAGGAATGCCGCTGCCTCGCCATTGGCCAGGGACACGACGCCCTCCGCAGGCGCGACGTCCATCAGCCAGGCTGCCTGCTTGCGCATTCTTGCGACCTGATGGGCGATAGCTTCTTGGTCTAGGCCGAAGAACTGTTCGACGTAGTGCCACGCCGAAGCCAGCAGGCGGGATTCCCCCAGTTTGTCCGGCGAAGCTGCGATGTGCCCGATGACTTCCAGGTTGCCCGCAAGACCCGGTGCCGTGAGGTTCGCCGACGACACGAAGACGCGGCCGGTTCGTCTCCCCAGCTGAAGGATGATCTTTGGATGGAAGACCCCCTTCGACCGCGTGCCTGTGACCGTGTATTGCCTCCCGGCATGGCGGGGCAGTTCGATCGCGCTCTCCAGCGCATGCGCGAGCATGCCGGCGTCGGCGATGATGAGGTTGTTATTGCAGCCAGCACCGCGCAGACGATGCAGGGCGATGCTTTCGAAGGCTGCGAAGTCGATGCCGAACGTGGTCATCACGCATGAGTGATAACCACGGTGGGCAAACTGTTCGAACAACTTCATGCAGTCCCCAAGGCGCGACGGCCGCGTTCCGTGGCGCCCTTCGCGCTGAGCAGCCCGATGTCCTCGAGAAACGCGATGGCGTTGCCCAACCGCGGACCAGTCCACACCGGGCCATCGTCTCCCCGCTTACGCACGAGTCCGTCGTCTGTGTCGATGAGAAAGGTGTAATCGCCGTGGTACTGCAGCTTGCGCATCGCCACCCATAAATGTCGCCGAGCGACCCGCTCCAGGAACAGACGGTGCAACAGCGTTTCAAAACCCGTATTGGCATTGTGCTCGAGGAAGTCCAGTTCCGTCAGCAGTGAATGGAAGCCTTGCGGATCGAGATCGGACAGCTCAGCGATCACCTCGACTTTCCGCGAGGTCATTCGTTTCTGTACGACTGCAAGAGCGCGGACCGCTGCGGCGCATTGCTCTGCATTGTTCATGCCATGCTGGTTCGGTCGCATCCACGAATGGCGCGTCAACATCCATTCCGAGTTCGCGTCGGTCGTGCTTGAGGCATCCTTTGAAAGGCGCTGTGCTTCAACGAAGGAGCTCCAGTTTTCAGGTTCTGTCTTGAAGCATGCCCGCACCTTCGACACGGCTTCAGTGATCAGCTGCTCCAGCAGGCATCCCGCGGGATAGGCTTCCAGCTGATTTAGCAGGCCCTTCAACAAGGTTTCCAGTGCGATGTGGGCGATCTCGTTAGCCTGGTAGACGGACCAGCGCAGCCTGTGTGCTTCGAGGAAGTCTGGGAGCACCCACGGCTGCCCTTCGTCCAGGCACGCAGAATACATACTCCACCGGAGTTCATCCGACCACGGCTTCCTGCCTGTGGCATCCGCCCAGTGGAGAATCAGCTGAAGTGTCCTGCGGCGCTCGAGATCGGGGCTGCCAAGTTCCGCAGACGAACGCAGCAGCAGTGCCTGGTAGCAATCGCGCTCCTTTCCACGCGTGATAGACGAGGGCGCCATCGAGGACATCGCCTCTAGGTCCTTCCGCGATGTCCATCCGAGGTCTAGCGTCCCCAGGAAAAGCTTGCCCATCTCGCCCACCGAAGCGGCGAACGCTTGCGCCAGTTCGTCGCCGGCCCCTGACGCGGGCGTAGCGATCTCATGCTTCGGCGCGTACGCCAGCAACCCGATCGCGAAGAGCTGACTTTGATAAGCCTGCCCGAAGACGCCCCATGGGTTCTGCAAGTAATGCGTATCGCTTCCCGGCTCCGTGTCGTCCCGGAAATCCAGTCTGCGCTCGCCCGCAGTAGCGAGGCGCTTCTCCGCCCACTCTGCGCCGCCGACACCTTTTTCCCCGCCCTTGACCTGCGCAATCAATGCATAGAGCGCTTCCGCACGCCGGATCCGGCGTTGCCAGGTAGTCTGGTCCGTGTCGCCGATGTCGCGTGCATAACGATCGGCAAGCCAGACGTACAAACCGTAGTAGCGGATGCGCAGCGTTACGTTGCTGATGCCGGGCAGCAGCCGCTGATAGATACGCACGCTCGAGTTCTGCATTCCTAACGGGTCGACCCCCCGCTTCTTCGACAGCTTCGTCCACTGCGGAATGGCCACTTGTTCGAACTTGGTCACACCCCCCCCCAAAGAATCAAGGTATGGAGCTACGCAGAGTTCTTCAAGACCATCAGCGCAACCTCCTCGCACCTACCTGCGTAGCCTACAGATCCGCAATGGCCTAAGTCACGGGCCACCACGCGCTCCGCTGACCGAGAAACAGCCCGACTTGCGATGTCAGCACCAGACACAATTGGCCCAATGTCTGCTTCGGGTAAAGCAACCATACCCATGCCCCCTTACCCTCAGCCTAACTGCAACCCCACCCCCTGTCACGGCTCCCGCCGCTCCTATAAAAAAACCGCTGCGATTTTTTTGCGCTGCGACGATGGGACTCCGGGTTTCGGTTGATCAAAGCGATCGATGCGGTCTGCGGCGGATGCGTGGATCGATGTCTGACGGTCGGTCATCGGTCGTGCGATCAGCGGAACCTTTTTGCAAAGGGGCAAGATGGTGTTTGTGGAGGGAGTGGGTTGGAGGTGGGGGCTCGTCGGGGGTTGCGGCGCTTCTCCTGTAAAAGATCAAAAGCATCGCGGCTTCTGCCGCTCCCACAGGAGCGAGAGCATCGGGGCTGAAGCCCCTCCCACAAGCTCCAAGAGCTTCGCGGCTCCCGCCGCTCCTACGAAAAGCGAAGGCTTCGCGGCTCCCGCCGCTCCTACGAAAAGCGAAGGCATCGTGGCTACCGCTGCTCCCACAAAAAGCGTCAGGCGATCTTCATGCGCACGGCATCGCCTTTTATGCTGACGGGATAAAGGCCGTAAGGCGTAACTCGCAGGGCGAAACTCGCGCAGCGGTTTCCGCCGATTTGAATCATGTCTGTCCGATAGCGGCGGAATCGCCTTCGGCGGTTCCGCCCTACCCATTTCCGCTGCGGCTCAGCCCACCAGCAACCGGTTCATCCGTGCGATGAACGCGGCCGGGTCGTCCAGATGGCCGCCTTCGGCCAGCATCGCCTGCTCGAACAGCAGTTCGGCGTAATCGGCGGTGCGCGCATCGTCGTCCGCTGCGGCTTGCAGACGCTGCAGCAGGGCGTGCTCGGGATTGATCTCAAGGATCGGTTGCGATGCCGGCGCGGCCTGACCGGCGGCCTGGAACAGCCGCTGCATCTGCAGGGACATGTCGTATTCGTCCACGACCAGACACGCGGCGGAATCGACCAGACGGTTGGAGACGCGCACGTCCTTGACCTTTTCGCCCAGCGCGGTCTTGATCCGCTCGACCAGCGGCGCGGCGGCCTTCGCTGTTTCCTCCTGCTTTTCCTTGTCGGGCGCGTCGCCGAGCTTGTCGAGGTCGATCTCGCCCTTGGCGACGTTGCGCAGTTTCTTGCCTTCGTATTCGTGCAGGTAGCCGGACATCCAGTCGTCTATGCGTTCGTGCATCAGCAGCACTTCGATGCCGCGCGCCTTCAGCGCTTCGAGTTTCGGATGGTTGCGCGCCGCGTTCCAGCTCTCGGCGGTGATGTAATAAATGTCTTCCTGCAGACCGGCCATGCGCCCGATGTAATCGTCCAGCGAGACGCGCTGCTCGGCGGATTCGCTGCGGGTGGTCGGGAAACGCAGCAGTTTGAGCACGCGTTCGCGGTTGCTCGCGTCCTCGGCCACGCCTTCCTTCAGCGTCGCGCCGAAGGCGTTCCAGAAGCCGATGTATTTTTCCGGCTCGTCGCGCGCGATCTTCTCGATCATGTCCAGCACGCGCTTGGTCAGCGCGCCCTTGATGCGTTCGACCTGTTTGCTTTCCTGCAGCAGTTCGCGGCTGACGTTCAGCGGCAGGTCGTCCGAATCGATCACGCCGCTCGCGAAGCGCAGGTACGCCGGCAGCATCTGCTCGGCGGCATCCATGATGAAGATGCGCTTGATGTAGAGCTTCAGGCCCTTGCGCTCGTCGCGGCTGTGCTGGAAGTCGAACGGCGCGTGTTCGGGCAGGAACAGCAGCGAGGTGAAGTTCTGGTTGCCCTCGACCCGGTTGTGGGTCCAGGCCAGCGGATCGGCGAAATCGTGCGAGACGTGTTTGTAGAAGGCTTTGTAATCGTCGTCCGACAATTCGTTCTTCGGTCGGGTCCACAGCGCCGAGGCCTGATTGACGACTTCAAGTTCGGTCGTCGGCGCATCGGTCGCGTCGTCGTCCTTCTTCTCCACAGGCTTCGCCATGCGGATCGGGAAACCGACGTGATCGGAATACGTACGCACCAGCGAACGCAGCTTCCACACCTGCAGATAATCGCCAGCGTCTTCGCGGATATGCAGCTGCAGGGTGGTGCCGCGCGGGGTGTCGGCGGGTGCGGGCTCGATGCTGAACTGGCCGTCGCCGGTGGAGCGCCAGGTCCAGGCGTCGTCGTGGCCGGCGCGGCGGCTGGTGACGGCGATGCTGTCGGCGACGATGAAGGCGGAATAGAAGCCGACGCCGAACTGGCCGATCAGCTGGGCGTCGACCTTTTGACCGGCGGCGATGCTGTCGAGAAAACGGCGCGTGCCGGAATGGGCGACCGTGCCGAGGTTCTGCACCAGCTCGTCGTGCGACATGCCGATGCCGTTGTCGTGGAGCGTCAGCGTACGGGTGTCGGCGTCGACCGCCAGATCGATGGCCAGCTCGCCGCCGTCGGCCAGCAGCTCGGGTGCGGCAATGGCCTCGAAACGCAGCTTCTCGCAGGCGTCGGAGGCGTTGGACACCAGCTCGCGCAGGAAGATGTCCTTGTTCGAGTACAGCGAATGGATGACCAACTGCAGCACCTGCTGCACATCGGCCTGGAAGGCATGGGTTTCGACCGGGGGGGTCGTGGCGGGGGTGTCGGTGCTCATCCGGGGGTCCTTGCGTGTGAATACTGGCGCAAGGATGGGCGCGATTCGGGCGGTTTCAAGATGCGGGCGGTTGCCGCGTGCGGGTAGAGCGGCCTTCGGGCCGCAGCTTTGTTTGCGCGGAGGGGTGGCGGCCTGAAGGCCGCTCTACCGGAATCGCGCTTGGACCGGGAATCCCAACAGATAGACTTCAAAGAAAAAGTGGCGCGGCCAGAGCACCTGAAATCCAAATACGCTGCGACGCCGGACCGCAGCGTAGCGCAAAGGAACCATCTCGAGCATCTGCGCCCCATTCGATCATCATCAGCACCTGCCGGCCTCGACGCCGTCGGCCGCTCGGCACAGTGGAGAGGTTCTCGAAATCCCCGGTATGCTGTTTGACTCGCAAACAGGGGAAATATAGTCTCCGATGAAGGATGGACAGATGCAGGGCAGGGAGAATCGTGCTGGTGTCGAGATGACCGAGCCCTCGAACGACGGGGTGATTGCAATGCCGGTGCTTCCGCGCGGCCACGCCGATTTCCCGCTGACGGACATGCAACGCCTGCTGGTCGTCAGCGCTTCCGACGGCATGGAATATGCGCTGCTTCCGCACCTCTACTTCGAGGTGGAGCGCCCCGGTCTCGACATCGATCGTTTCAAGTCCGCAGTCGCTCGCGTGCTTGAACGCCATCGGCGGAACATCGTCGTCGTGACGCCGGATCTGCGGCTGCGGCAGGTCGACGAGGTGACGCCGCTTCGCGTGCCCGTGACGGACCTGCGGGGGCTCTCCCAGCTGGGGACAACGCTGGGACTCATGCAGATCCGGCGCCGGATGTCGAATCAGTCGCTGCCGATGGATCGCTGGCCGTGGCTCGACTTCCAGTTGACACGATACGGCGCCGACGAAGTCCGGCTGCACGTCAACTTCAGCAATCTGTTTCTCGATCAGTCTTCAGGGCTGCGCTTGATTTCCGAGATCGAGCACGACTACGCAACACCGGATGTCGAACTCCCCACGGAACACGTGGGAATCCAGGAAGTTTCGCCTGCGTTGACGCGGCGGCACGAAGCCGCTGATCGGGCGCGCGCTTACTGGGTCGATCGTGTGGCGATGCTGCCCGCCCCTCCCGACCTGCCGATCGTGCGGATACACGGAAATCCCGGGTTGAACCGACGTCGTTTCGTTGTCGACGCGGCGACGTGGAGCGCCTTCACGGCGGGCGTGAGCCTGTACGGCATGAGCCCGGTGACGGCGTTGCTCACCGTGTACGGCGAAATCGTCGCCCGTTTCAGCGGATCGCGCCATTTCATTCTCAACCAGATGATGTCGCGTCGCGTGCTGAGGCGGATTCCGGGCGTCGAGTCGGTACTCGGCAATCTCGGCGCGATCTATCCGCTCGAATTCGATTGGCGCGGAACGGCCTCCCTCCAGGAAAGAGCCCGCCGCTTGCAGTCGACGATCATCGCCGATCTCGGGCGCACCGACTGGTCGGGCGTCGATGTGCTCGAGGCGTTGAATGCCCGCCACCATTCGCAAGGCAGCGCCGCGTGTCCGTTCGTCGTCTCGTCGGGGTTGGCAGGCGGTCCGCAGGAGGAGTTCGGCTACAGCAAACTCGCGACGCCGCAGGTGTTGCTCGATCACCAGTTTTTCGAACTGCGCGGCGGCCGCGTCGAGATCGTCTGGGACGTCGTGGAAGCCGCGTTCCCCGCAGGTTTCATCGATGCGTTATGCGATGCCCATGAAGCGCTGATACGAAGGTTGGCCGAAGACCCGGAGGCGTGGGCCGCGACGACGACGCTCGTGGCGCCCCGCAGTCCGGCACCGCCGATGAAGCCCTGCCCCACGCGCCCGCTGCACGTTGGCTGCCTGTCGGACGGCCTGAAGGTCGGCGCTGCCGTCGCACCCAACCATCCGGCCGTCGTTTGCGGCGGCGATGCGCTGAGCTATGGCGAACTGGCCGCTGCCGCCGAATCGTTCGCGAAAATGCTGTGCGTCCATGGCGTTCGCCCCGGCGATCGCGTCGCGATCGTGCTGCCCAAGGGCGTCGCGCAGATGGTCGCCGTCTACGCGACGCTGCTCGCGGGCGCCGCGTACGTACCGATCGATCCGGCGTCGCCGCCGCGACGGATCGATCAGCTGGTCAACGACATCGGTGCGGCGGCCATTGTCGCTGCCGAGGCGATCGAACATCCGAGCGTGCCCGTCCTCCGGGTCGGCGACGATGCAGCGTCATCCATAAGCGCGGCCTCCGCAAGCATGGACTTGCCCGTCGATCTCGATCCGTCCGCGCTCGCTTACGTCATCTACACCTCGGGCTCGACCGGACAGCCCAAGGGCGTCGCACTCGATCACCGTGGGCCCATCAACACGATCCTGGACGTCAACGATGCGTTCGGCATCGTTGCGGAGGATGTGATCTTCGGGGTGTCGTCGCTGTCGTTCGATCTGTCGGTCTACGACATCTTCGGTTCGGCAATGGCGGGCGCGACGCTCGTATTGCCCGACCCCGTCGACCACAGCCCGCATGCCTGGCTGGCGACGATGGTCGAACGACAGGTGACGGTGTGGAATTCGGCGCCGCCGTTGATGCAGCTGCTTGTCGATGTCGCGCGTGCCGAGCGCGTCGAACTGCCCGCGCTGCGCATCGTGATGTTGTCCGGCGACTGGATTCCGGTCTCTCTGCCCGAAGACATCAAGGCGATCGCGCCGAACGCGAAGGTGATCAGCCTCGGCGGCGCGACGGAGGCATCGATCTGGTCGATCTGGTACCCCATCGATGCGGTCGATCCCCGGTGGCGCAGCATTCCCTACGGACGGCCGATGGCGAATCAACCTTGGTACGTCCTCGACGAGCAGGGCAACGAGACGCCGATGTGGACGACGGGGCAGCTGCATATCGGCGGCGTCGGCTTGGCGCAAGGCTACTGGGGCGATCCCGAAAAGACCGCAGCGGCATTCGTGACCCACCCGGCCACAGGCGAGCGCATTTATCGCACCGGCGATCTCGGCCGCTTGTTGCCCGACGGCAACATCGAGCTGATCGGGCGCATCGACGCGCAATGCAAGATTCAGGGGCATCGGGTGGAGCCCGGCGAGGTCGAGTACGTGCTGGCGGCCGATCCGCGGGTCAAGGACGCCGCCGTCGTCGTGGCCGGCGAGGCCAGACAGAAGCAACTCCACGCGTTCGTCGTGCTCCACGGGTGCGCCAGCGATGGCGAGTCCATCCGCGCGGGCCTGGTGGACCGGCTGCCGAGCTATATGATCCCGGGGCGAATCACGGTCGTCGCGAGTCTGCCCGTCACATCCAACGGCAAACTCGACCGTGGCGCGCTTCTCGCGCTCACGGAAACGACCGCCGATGTCGGCGCGAAGTATGTGGCGCCACGCACCGAACTGGAGCGCACGATCGTCGAAATATGGAAAGAGGTGCTGGGCATCGAAACCATCGGCGTCGACGACGATTTTTTCAATCTCGGGGGGCACTCGTTCGCCGCGTTGCGTGCGGTCGCCGCGCTGCGCTCGAGAACCGGGCGCAATGTGTCCCTGGGCGGACTGCTCGAATCGCGCACGGTCGCGCGTCTCGCAAGTCTGATGACAGGACAGCGACTTTCCAACGCTCTGGTGCCGCTGCACGCCGGCACCGGGCCGGCGCTGTTCATGGTCCATCCGGCCGGTGGATCGGTCGCGGCGTATCGGGACCTGGCGCGCGACCTCGACCGCGCCTGTTTCGGACTGGCGGCGAGCGAGCCGCTGCCCGACACGCTGGAAGCGCTGGCGCAGGGTTATGTGGCCGCTGTCCGCGCGGCGGCGGCGGGCCCGTATACGATCATGGGATGGTCGTCGGGCGCGGTGATCGCGCTGGAGATGACCGCGCAACTCGAAGCTGCGGGAGAACAGGTGGCGCAGTTGATCGTGCTTGATGCCCCCGCGCCGACGGATCCGCCTCCCGGTCCCGTCGACGAGGCGACAATGCAGGACTGGTTCAAGGAGGACACGGCCGGCGCCGATCTGCTCGCCGCGGAACTCCACCATGTCTATCCGGTGTTCGCGCATATCGTGAATGCATGCCGCAGCTACAAGCCACCTGTCGTCGCTGCGGATGTCGCTCTGGTTCGGGCTCGCGATGGGCAGGTCAGCGAGTATGCGATGCATCCGGATACGGCGATGGGCGATTGGGGCTGGTCCAGCCGGACCCGCGGCACGGTGACGACGCGCATCGTGGCAGGCACGCACCACAGCCTGTTCAGCCCAACGCATATCGCCGAAGTCGTAACCGCATTCCGGGAGCTCGTTCCGGTGGGCGTCGCGGAGTGACCATGTCAAGCGCAAGCAGATCCAACAGCAGCAGCGAACTTCCCGCCGATGTCGATGTCGTCGTGATCGGTGCGGGCCAAGCCGGCCTCGCCGTTGGGCATACGCTCAAGCAAGCGGGTGTCGACTTCGTGATTCTCGACGCCGCGACCGAACTTGGCGTTTCGTGGACCCGTCGCTGGGATTCCCTGCGGCTGTTCACATCGGCGCGGTTTTGCGGTCTGCCAGGTCTGCCATTCCCCGGCGATCCGGATCGATACCCCGTAAAAGACGAGGTCCCCGAATATTTCCGGACCTACGCGGCGACGTTCGACCTGCCGGTCCATCTCGGCCAGCGTGTGGTTTCGGTCCGTCGGTCCGACGGCGTTTTCACGGTCGCCACGCAGGACACAACGATCACCGCACGCCAGGTCGTGATGGCTGTCGGGGCTTTCCAGACGCCCTTGATTCCCGAATATGCGCAACGGCTTCCGTCGAGCGTCACGCAGTTGCATTCGCACGCCTACCGTAATCCCGAACAGATCCCTGCCGGCAGGGTCGCTGTCGTCGGATCGGCGAACTCGGGCCTGCAGATCGCACAGGAGTTGTCGGGCAGCCACGGTGTGGTGGTCTGCAGAGGCCGCAGGCAGCCCCGGCTGCCGCAGCGGATCCTGGGACGCGATGCGTTCTGGTGGTTGTCCAAGTCCGGAATTCTGCGCCTACCGACGAACACACCGCTCGCGCGACGATTCGCGATGCCCGATCCCATCGTCGGCACGAACATCGACGAACTCGCTCGATGCGTCGGCTTCGCCGAGCGGGTCGTCGATGTCGCAGGCGCGCAGCTCGTCACTGCCGACGGCAAGCGGATCGACGCATCGACCGTCGTGTGGGCGACCGGATACCGCAACGACTGGTCCTGGCTGGGCGAGGAACTGCTCGGCGCGGACGGATTCCCGGAGCACGACGGAGGGATCGGTGCGTCCGGGTTGCATTTCGTCGGCCTGTACCGGATGCGGAACCGTGGGTCGGCACTGCTCGGTTTCGTCGGCCGCGATGCGGAACATGTGGGGGCGGCAGTCGCGCAACGCTGCCGGACCTGACCTGCAGTTCAGCGATCCGCCTCCGGTCGCCATTCGTGAACCAGTCGATCGTAGCTCGCATAGTCGGGTTCCAGACCGGCAGCCACGATCTCCCACAGCACCTCGTCCGTGCCGCCGCCGATACGCGCCATCTTGATATCGCGCCACCAGCGGCCCAGCGGCGACTCCGTCTCGATCGCGCCCGCGCTGCCGAAGATATGCATGCATTCGGACATCACTTCGCATGCGAGGCGAACCGCGGTGACCTTTGCGGCTGCGGAAGATCGCACGTTGAGCCCGGCGGGATCCGCAATCAGGCCGTGCAATCCCCATCGCATCATGTCGACCCGCGCCTGCAGGTCGGCGATCCGCAGTCGCAATGCCTGATGATCGAAAAGCTTGACCCCGAAGGATTCCCGTCTCTTCATCCGGGCGACCGTCATGCCCAGAGCGAGATCGCAGCCGCCGAGAACCTGAGCTGCGATGGCGAAACGCTCATGGGTCAAGCCCCAACTGAGCACGGCCAGACCGGTTCCGGGTCGGGCAAGCATCATCTCGGCGGGCACCCAAGTGTCGAAGAAGACGGGCGCGGTACTGATGCTTCTGGCGCCGACCGTGTCGAATGTCGTGCCGACACGAAGCTGCGAAGTCGGTACAAGGAACAGCGCGAGGTCATCGCGGCCTTCGTGACTCTGATCGATGCCGCGGACCGCGAGCAGGATGTAGTCGGCGAACGGCGAGGGCGACGCCATCTTCTTGTGTCCGCGAAGGCGATACCCGCCTTCCTCCCGAACCGCCGTCGAACTGAGCCCGAGCATATCCGAGCCAGCACCGGCTTCGGTCGCGGAAATGCACAACACCGCTTTGCCTGCGATCGCTTGATCGGCGACATCCCGCAAAACTACGGAACGCCCGAACCGCCGAAGCATCGCGATCGCCGAATCGTGCAGGGTTGCGGCCGTCGCGACGCCGCCGGATCCGAGCCGGCCGAGTCGTTCGGCCAAGGCCAGCGTGTGCCCCAATGCAGGCTGCGCGCGATCCTGCCACTTCGCGGCATAGACACCTTCGCGACCCAGCAATTCGATGAAGCTGCGGGGGAAAATGCCCGTCCGTTCCGCCTCTTCGAGCATCCGATGCGTCGATTCCAAGGCGAAGATCTTGTCCAGATGTTCCTTGAAGGAGGCGAGGTCGAAAAACGATTCTTCGGTCTGGATGGTCATGATGAGCCGACTCGTTCCTGTTGTCGTTGACTGTTCACGCTGTGCATCTGGGCCAAATCCGTTTCGACGATGCCGAGAGTCGCGGACCGTCGCAGTTTTCCCGATGGCGTTTTGGGCAGCGTGCCCGGAGCGACCACTGAAACGAGCCGGGGACTGACGCCGAACGCCGCGTAGACAGCGTCCGACACTTCGCTCTTGATACGGGCGTTCGCTTCGGCGTCGGCATTGTCGCTGGATTCGACCACGACCGCGAACTCTTCGCGGATTCCCGTGGCGGCGAGGGCGACGGCAACGGCATTTCCCGGCCGTACGCCGCTGATGCGGCAGGCCGCCCGCTCGATATCGGTGGGAAAGATGTTTCGTCCCGCCACGATGATCATGTCTTTCAATCGGCCGCAGACGACGACATCGCCCGTTTCGGTGACATAACCGATGTCTCCGGTACTGAACCACCCGTCGTCGTCGAGAAGCGATTGCTTTCCGCTCGGAGTGAGGTAGTAGCGCGAGACGGCGCCACCGCGGATTCTGAGTTCGCCGACCATACGGGCCTTAGTACCGGCGCTCGCCGCATCGCCGACAAGCATCTCGATGCCGGGCAATGGTTTGCCCAGCTTGGCCAAACGGCGCGCGTCGTCGTCCGTGCGGATCGCCGCATACGACTCGATTTCGATCGCGGCTTGATCGACCGTATCGAATTCCACACCCTCGCCTGTCTGGGAAAACGATACGCCGAGCGTGGCTTCCGCCATGCCATACGCAGCGACCAATGCCGCGCCATCAAGCCCGAATCTGGCTCCGGCCGCGAGCACTGCGGCAACAGTCGTCCGGTCGATGGGTTCGGCACCGTTGAGAACGAACCGCAGCGATGACAGATCGAACGCGCCGTCGGGCGCCGAACGCAGGTAGCGGGCGAGAAGGGCATACGCGAAGTTCGGTCCGGCGGTCATCGTCCCGCCGTATTTGGATATCAGTGATGGCCAAATCCGCGGCGATCTGAGGAACGCGTCCGGCGTCGCGCAAATAGCCTCCGCGCCGACCTGCATGGGCAGAACGAGGAATCCGATCATGCCCATGTCGTGAAAGAGCGGCAGCCAACTCACCAGCACATCGGTCTGCGGATCGAGTTTCGACGCGCTCACCATCGCCGCCGCATTCTCGTGGAGATTCCGATGCGAGATCGCCACGGCCTTTGGAATCCCCGTCGAGCCCGACGTCAGCTGCAGAAACGCGATATCGTCCTCGCCGCAATCGACCGGTTCGAGCGCACTGCCCTCAGCCAGGATCTCCGCCGACACGACAGACGTGCCCTGCGCTTCGAAGAGCGGCATGGTGCGTGCGAAGACGTCGCCCGCGACAACGACCTTCGCGCCGATCATGTCGAGCACAGCGAATGTATCTTCCGCCCAAGCGCCGAGCTCTGTTCGCGGACCGGGTTGGTGGAGCATCGTCACGGACGCACCGCGCATCCATACGGCCTGAATCACCGGCGCAATGTTGGCGGGGTCGCCGATCAGTACACCTACCGCGTCTCCCGGATTCACGCCGACCGATGCGAGCGAGCCCGCCATGCACCGTGCGATCTCATGGACTTCCTTCCACGTGCGCCGGAGGGAATTCTGCGGTTCGCCCGTCACCAGTCCTTTGCCGGACGCGGTCGCAGAGGTGAAAACTTCTTCGGTGAATCTGCTCATGATTCGATCGACCCTGATCTTCCGGCATTGCGCGACCGGTGGCGGGGATTGTCCGTCTTGGCGGCCGGGGATTTATCCAGCGGGAACGCCGGCGCTGGACGCACTGACGTGATTGCGCGTTTCTTCGATGAGCCGGGCGACGTCGTTGACGGTTTTGCAGACGATGAGTTCGTCCTGCTGGAGAGTAACGCCCAGCTTTTCCTCGATTGACACGAGTCCGATCGCGAAGGCAACGGAGTCGAACCCCAATTCACCGATCAACGAAGCATCCGGATGAACACGAGCAGGGTCGATCGCAAGGTCATCCCGGAAAATTTCCACAAGCGTTTTATAAGCGGCCGCTTCAGACATCGAGCACTCCTTTGAGTCCGTGTACGAGCGTAGCATAACCGGCAGCCGGCTCGCCGAGGAAGGTCTGAACAAGCCCTGCCGCCGCCGCGATGCGCAACTTCAATCGCTTCATCGGGTCAGAGCGGGAAACGCGGCGAATTTTCCGCTAAACCGTACAGTAGACCCCGTGGGTCACCTTGCCTGATGGTTTGTCAAAGTCGCCTTGACTCGACTGACGCCGCCCGAACCAGGCAGCCGCCCCCGACAGGACAGCACCATGACCACAGAGAATCAAATCAGCGCCGAACTACAAGCCAGGATCGATGCGCTGCCGGAGGGCAGCGTGAAGAAAAGAGTCATTCGCGCGCTCACCGGCCAGGGATACGCACGGCCAGCAACGAAGCAATCTTTAGCCATCACGGAATCCGTTGCGAAGGCCGAGGCGCAGCGCGTGCAGTGGCGTCAGTGGCGTGATGATGAGGTGCTAGCCTTCGTGGAGCGCTTCAGACAAGAAATTCCTGAGGACTATGCCGAATATCTCAGGCAGGAGCGAGAGAACAACGAAATCGACAGCGAACTGTCGTGGAGAGTTCGTCGTCTTGTCGACAAGTGGATTCCTGACTTGACGTATGCCGATAACGGAAACGTGGTAAGTGAATTCCGCGATCACATGCAAGCGCTGCTGCGTGAAAAGCGAGGGTAAGAGTGATGAGCAACGGACACTTCCTAGCTGATACCAATAACCTTGTTTATTGCTGCCGTACGGGCGGCCCTGAGCCGCTGGACGAATACATCAACGCAGTGAGTGGACAGCAACGGGAATTCGCCATCACAAAAACGGTCTTGGACGAAATTGAGGATGGTCCGCTCAAAGCGGAACTTGGCCAGTACCTCGCCGACAGAAATATTCCGATCTTGTCTGCGCCAGATATGGAACAACGCCTCCGCGCAGGCACGCTTTCGCCAAAAGCGCCGGAGAAGTCTCCATGCTGGAAGTTGCCGCCAGAGAACAAGAGGCCGGTCGCATCACCCGCATCTGGTCGGACGACAAGTACTTCGCCCCCCACAGATCATGCGCGATCACCCCGATGTCCATCGGTCGATGAGTGCGGAATTGCTCGATGAAGCCTACGAGCAGAAGTTCATCGGCAACAGCGAGTACAAAGCCTTTCGCGTCGGCTACGAAGCGCAGGCCGATTTCCGCCCCGGCGAAAGCACGCGCCTGAATACATGTCGACATGACCTGCCATCGCCGGAGGTCGACGCGCCCCATCGCGTTCGTGCTGCGCACATAGAAGCTGGGCGTGCCCTCGGCATCGCCAGCCTCGCACTCGAAGTCCATGACGGCGCCGACAGCGCCCGCACCGCACATCGATTGGCGGGCGAGGCCGTTAACACGTTGAATAAAAGCGGAATTTTTAGCCGGGACTCCGCTGACGCCCGCCTTGCCCCGCCATCCTGCGGACGCTAGGATCGGGGCATCTCAGGATGCCCGTATGGGACTGCCGCCGCCAATCGGCAATAGACCGACCTTCCCGAAGGCGTCGAAAAACTAGCGACCGCGCACCGTGCGCAGATAGGGATCATCCAGTGCCGAAAAGCTCATTGAGTTCGTTGCAACCCATCTTCGAGGAATGTCGGGAATGGCTGGTCTATCCGCAGCACCAAGGCCTATTGGAAGATGAAAAGACGCAATTGCAGGCATACCTGGCAGCACCAGGGCAGATCAACCCGAAAGCGCTTTTGAGCCTGAAATGGCTTGCACATCATTCAAGCATGGCGGCCTGTGAGGCATATGGCCGGCAAGACTTGTCTGTGCTGGCTTCTCATCTGAACAACGCCGTCGGCTATCGCGCCTTAGTACTTCGACTTGAAGCTGCGTTCAGCGCCATGACACCAGACACGACAGGGGGCGGCCGGCCGGCCCCGTTCAAGGATAGTGTGAATGCTGCAGCGCCTGCCATGCTGGGGCGTTGGGATGTAGCGCAGATTTGTGCGGAGGGATTTATCGAAATCGCTGAGAAGGATCAGCGCCTACGCAATCCGGGATCGCGTCGCTTGCGTCATGGCACTCTGGATGCGTTTCTGGTCGGCCTATTCTCCCAAGCTTTCTTGATTGAGACCGCCTTTCAATCAATCAAACCAATCCATCCTGTCTATGCAGCATTGCTGCAATACTGGGGGTCTCCTAGTCCTACCGACTTCATTCCGCCGATGCAGGAGGCTACGGAGTTTCATGTCAGCAGAAGTCGTGATTCCACCGACTCGGTGGAGTACGAATTCGACAGCTCTTTCACGCGAGTGTTCCCGGTCGAGCTGCTGATGGTTCAGTCCCTTCGTCGTCGCGACAACTTGCCGGCAATTGAAATCGGTCACCCGCTTGTCGATGATGCTTGGTCAACAATTGCGCAGTTGCCTGGTGTGCCTGCCAACCCGGTGCTGATGGAGATGGAAGCACGTTTGAAGAACGACTACCCATTGTTTCGCTGAATCTTCGTGAATTGAACTATTTGGCGAGACAAGACGTTTCCGTCTTCGACGGCAGCGTGCCATTCGACAAAGCGATCGAAAAATGGGTCGGGGACAGGAAACTGTCGGAACTCACCGACCTGATGGTGGGCGACATGGGCGAAGCGATGGTCGCCCACAAGTTGGCCAGGCAGGGCTTCGCGATCTTGCGCCGATCCAGAACAATTCAGGGCACGGCAACGATCTGGCGGGGATCAATCCCGAGACTGGACGTTGGGAAGTTCTAGAGGTGAAAGCTTCGGTCCAGGGCATCGCGAGGAAACAGGGAGGCAATCCAGATGACATCATTGTGGATCGCCTCGACAAAGCGGTTCAAGCGGACGGATTGTGGGCACCCAAGAACATGTGGGAAGAGCAAGCGGCCACGACTGCACGCCGCCTATTGAATGAGACGCAAGATCAGATCACCGGCAAGCTGGACATCGATGCCAAGTGGGCGCGGGTCAATATCGAGCGTGATGCCGATGGCCGCATTCATGCGGAACCCGAGATCGAGAAGTGGAAGACACCCGAGGAACGCAAGCTCGAGCGACAACAGAAGACCGAGACGCCGGACGAAGCTGCGCCACGCAAGACGGAAACGCCCATTGAGGCGCGCAAGCCAGACCAACCACAGAAGACTGAAACTCCGGGCGACGCCACGCTGCGCAAGGCGGAAGCACCCGTAGAAGACGTGAGCAATGCGAAGGCCGCGATGATTGGCGCTGGAGTTGTCATTGTGACAACGCCAAAAGAGGAAAGCCCACGAACATTTTTCGATCGTCGATACCGCGCCACTTTCGGCAAATCTCGCACCTGAAGCTGTCCCTGTGATGATGGCGGGTACGGTTCGGCAAGAGGGCGCGTTACACGCACTCCAAACAAGGGATGAAGACACCCGACCGCCGCGTGATGTCCCCGATCGCGCTGATACGGTGGCACCGCCGTCCTCCGTCGCGTTGCCTGTTCGTCTTTCCGATCCGCGTGACCCGGATCATCCCGATCATCGACTTTACAAACAGATCGAAACTGGCGTGACCCGCATCGATGCCGACAAGGGGCGCAGCTACGATGCGACCAGCGAGCGCATGACGATGGCCGCCTTCTTCGACGCCAAGGCCGCTGGCATCACCTCGGCCGACCATATCGCGATCAACGAGACCGGCAAGCGACAGCAGGACGGCTCACAGATCGCAGCCGGAACGCTGCTTTTCGTCGTGCAAGGACAGAACCCATCCGACCCGGCGGCGCGCCGCTCCGTGACCGATGTGGCGCAGGCCGTCGAGCGTCCGGTCGAGCAATCACTGCAGAAAGTCGATACGTTGACACAGCAGCAGACGCAGCTGCTGGCTCAGCAACAGGATCAGCCCGCGCAGAACGAAGCGGCTCGAACGCAGCGGATGGCTTGACCGCCCGCTGTCTGAGTCATCCGGTTGGATGGCTGACGGGATGTTCGACTCCAGATTGCGTTGACGAGCGCAAGGCCTGATCGTATTCCTCCAATTTATGGAGGGCAGGCGTGGTCGGCATGCATAACGCGCATCGAAATACGGCCGCGAAATGCAGGGGTCGTTGGTACCGCAGAGCGCGGTTGTCCTGGTCGATTTTGCGCGACTGGAGGGGTAAGACGCGACGCTTGCGCGGCACTGCCGCGCGTGGTGGCGAACGCGTCGCGCGAAGAGTGAAGGCCCGGCAATCCCGACCGAAGTGTTTCGACGGAAGGGAATGGTGCAGCCAGAGCGCGAGAAATCCAAACGCCGCCTCAGGCCTGATCGCAGCGCAGCGTAGTGAAGCAAGGCCCCAGCGAGGGGCTCCCGGCTATTGCAACGCACCATCCTCACCCACGTAGTGACCGCCTCGTCTTCGGGAGATGCATTCCAATCCGAATCAGCAATCGAGGGGTGGAAGGGCGTTCTGGCGGTGGATGGCAAGAGGCCGTGTCGCACGCGCGCGCCGGCTGCAGATATCCTGTCGCCAGCACACATGCGTGCTCGGAGGCGTAGTCACCGCATGAAAAGACGGCAATTCATGGAACTTCTGGGCTTGATCGCGCTGAGTGCCCACGGCGGTGTGCAGGCGGCTGCATCGCAGCGCACAGATCAGGCGAAACCAGCGAGGCGGACTCTTGTGATCGGTGCGGGGCTGGCTGGTCTGTCCGCCGCGCGCAGACTCCAAGCCGCGGGGCGCGAAGTGCTGGTACTGGAAGCGCGCGACCGCATCGGCGGCCGCGTCTGGACCAGCAGGCGGTGGCCCGAGTTGCCGTTGGATCTGGGGGCGACCTGGATCCACGGCGTGCGCGGCAACCCGATCACCGGGTTGGCCGATGGCCACCAGGCCAAGAGACTGCGTACCGAATACGATCGCAGCGTTCTGCACGATACGGACGGGAGCGCAGTCGAGGGCCCCCGTGCCGCAGCACTGGACGCGCTGCGCAAACGGCTTGCCGATGCATTGGAGCGCGCCCAGCAGCGTGATCGCGATGTTTCGGTGCAATCTGTGGTCGATGCGCTGTCGACGAAGATCAAGGCGACGCCTGCGCAGCGTCGCGACCTGGCGTTCGCGGTCAGCGCCGACATCGAGCAGGAATACGCGGGCGGCGCGTCGCAGTTGTCGGCCCACTGGTTTGATGCCGCAGACGGCTTCGGCGGCGGCGACATGCTGTTCGCCGACGGCTTCCGGGTGATCGCCGATCATCTGGCCGAGGGTTTGCAGATCGAACTCGATCAGGTGGTGCGCGAGATCCACTGGCGACGCGGCATGGTTCGCGTGGTCACGTCCTCCGGCGAGTTCGAGGCCCAGCAAGTGTTGATCACCTTACCGCTGGGCGTACTCAAAGCCGGAAGCGTCCGCTTCGTTCCCGAATTGCCCGCTGCCAAGCGCGAGGCCATCGAACGCCTGGGCATGGGCACCCTGAACAAGTGTTACCTGAAATTTCCAGAAGCGTTTTGGGACAAGGACGCCGACTGGCTGGAATACCTCCCGGAAACGCCGGGTGCATGGACCGAATGGGTGAGCTTCCAGCGTGTCGCGCGGCAACCGGTGCTGCTCGGCTTCAACGCCGCGGATCGCGGGATCGAGATCGAAGGCTGGAACGACAAGGCGATCGTTGAGGACGCGATGCGCACGCTGCGGATCATGCTTGGAGACAATATTCCCGAACCGCTCGACGTGCAGATTACCCGCTGGCATCGCGATCCCTTTGCACGCGGCTCCTACTCGTTCAATGCGCTGGGTACCACGCCCGCCACGCGCGATGCGCTGGCCGCTCCACTCGAAGGTGCCCTGTTCTTCGCGGGCGAGGCGACCGAGCGCAACTACTCCAGTACCACTCATGGTGCCTATTTGTCTGGTGTGCGCGCTGCGCGGGAGATGGGAACGAAATAAGCCGCAGGCATCTTGCTGTTCGATGGCGGGACGTCCGGACTCTGCACCGAGCGCATCGTGGGCTCTCAGGCCCGGCGTTCCGCCTCAGTCAGGGCCTGCGCGAACCAAAGAACCATTAAGACAGGGACGCTCACTAATCAGCAGGCGGAAGACCTGGAGCATCAGAAAGAAATTGGCGTGCCTGGAGGGGTGAGGCGCCACGTTTGCGCGGCATGCCGCGCGTGGCTGTGAACGCCGTCGCGCTTCGCGCGACGGCCGGCAATCCCGACCCGGGAAATATCCGAAGAGAAAATGGCGCAGCCAGAGCACGCAACATCCAAGTCCTCTCTCACGCTGGATCGCAGCGCCGAGCAATGGCGCGCAAGAGGAGACGAGCGCGTTTCTCTGTCAGCGTGAACGAGCCCGGGTGCGTATCCTCATCGGTGGCCATTATCGGCCGCAAAGGAAAGGGTCCGCACGTATATCGACCGCCTTATCTCCGTTGCCCGATCGCACCCAGTGCATGTTGCAGGACAGTGTCCTCGATGTCGCCCACGATCGGCATGTCGATCATGATGTCCGGCGTCACTCCGCTTGGGCGTGGGCCGCCGTTCGGGCGCAGTATGCGCGCTTTCGGATAGCCCACGTCGATCCCGGTGTGTGGCAGGGTGAAACGTTCCATCGCGCTGAGCGTGCTGGCGAGATCGGCAGTAGGTTCGTCGATCACCTTACCGAAGCCGAAATCCTGCACGATCGCCGCGACCGTGACGGTGTTCGAGTACGAATGCCGGTTCACCAGAACGAACACCTCACCTTCGAAACGTTGGCTGGGGCGTGGTTGTGCCCAGGGCATTGGAAAGACGGCGACGCTGCGGGTTTGCATCCCCGATACAGAGCATCGAAACGGGCCGAAATGCTGTCCTGGTTGCGGCGGGTCTCCTGCAGGCGTCGGCGGTTGGCAGCGGTGGTCTGCGCGATTACTTGAATCTCGAGTCGATGGGTCAAGCGAAATGGCTTGTCGGCGATCCAGGCGAGCAACGGATCACTGAAAGAATTATCGCCGCCGGGGTTTTCGCGCAGGTCGATGAGTAGAACCCATCTCAAAATTGCCTGAGCAGCAAAACCACGGCGGAAATCTGCACAAACCCGAGAAAATTCTCCGGATACAGTTCCCAACGATTCAGTAACCGGCGCTTGTGCTTCATCGAGGCGAAGAACCTCTCCACGATCCAGCGTCGCTTGTATCTCCGCAACTCCCGACCATACTGTGTCTTCGGCTTCTTCCTGTTCTTCCGATGCGGCGACACCATCTTTACGCCCTTGCCGCGCAAATCGTCGTCCAGATCGCCGCTGTCGTATGCACGATCGCCAATCAAGACGTCCGGCATCGCCTCGATCATGTAGAAGTCGAAGCTCATCTGCACCAGCTTCACCTCATGGTGGTTCGCCGCATGCGTGCTCACCGATAGCGGTAGACCTGCACTATCCACGACCGCCATGATTTCACGCCTTTTCCGCACGTCGTATTGCCGATCTCCAACCCCCCACCACGCCCGTTCGCGAACGTCGCGTCGATGTAACACTCGGACGTATCGAGCAGATCCTGGTCCCGTAGCTCGTTCGACAGATCGACCAGGATGCCGCGCAACACCTCCTGCTCCGCCCACATCTGGAACCGACGATGCACGGTCTTGTAGTTCGGATACGATTGCGGAAGCATATGCAATTGCGCGCCGGTCTTCAGCATCCACAACACCGCATCAAGCACCCGTCGTGCAGGCACCGGCTTACGGCCGGGCCTCTCGTCGGGGATGCTCTCTTCCGGAAAGTGATGCCTGATCCGGTCCCAATGCGCGTCTGAAATCTTCACCATCCCGATATTTTGAAGCAGTTTTTCTCAGATTTCGATTTTGAGGTAGGCTCCAGTCATCTCTTCATCTGGTTGAATCCGCCTGCACGGGCAAGAAGCGGCAGGATCGCAACAAGCTCTCACCGCGCAACAGTTGTCCGAGGATATCCACCAGTGCTTGAGGGTTCTTCGTTTCCGAAGTCATCACCAGCGTACATCCTGCCTTGGGCATCGCTTCTTCGTTTTGCGCAGGCTGCAACAGCACGACCACGAGACGGCTTTCTTGGCCTTGATCGTCGCTGCCGCCTTCGGAAGGCCCATCGCCGCTGTCGCTGGCCAGGATTTCCTCCGACAACCAGCGTTGAAATGCGCCGCGCAGCGCCTTGTCATCGAGCCGTTTGCCGAGGTTGTCCGATGTGCTGCTGTATCGGTACGCCATCGACACGGTTCGGAACAGAGTATCGCCTTCCGCAGTCAATCGACAGCTCGAACGATTCCCTTCGAAGGGCTGGCACAATGCGCTGCGGGATCGACCGCCTGTCAGCACCGGGAAGCGCGCTTCGATCCTTTTTTTAGCGTGACCGCCATCCGGGCTCCGTTTCGGCGTTCCTGTCTTCGCCAGGACCCGGATAGGCCCATACTGCTGTGTGCGCACGCAGGCTTGAGGCGAAGGGCCGCAGGCCTCGATCATCGAATGGAAATACCGGTTCGCGGTACCCTCCGGATCTCCCACTACGCCGGCCATAGCTTTTGCCACGGCAGCGCGCGACGAACCCAGTGGCGACGCGCTGGGTTCTGCGCGAAGCGAATGCGCCAACAACGACGCTTTCTGGTCACTGCCCGAGACGATCGTCGAAATCGCCTCGGCGATGCCCACATTCGTCCACAGCGCGTCCCCCCCGCCGTAAGGGGATTTGTACACACTGGACTCGATGAAGCCTTGTCTGCGCCATACGCCTTCTTTTTCGAAAAGAGTTGCGTGTTCGAGTTCTGGCGCCAACGAGTGCAGGCCTTCGATGCGCAGCGCAGCGCGATGCTCGTCCAGCCAGAGGTAGGACCTGAAATACTCGTTGCGACGGCCGATGTTCATGTGCTCGCGCAGCCACGACAGCCAGGGCAGCATCCCGGTATTCAAACAGGAGAGTTTCGACCTTGAATTAAACAGCGGAACACGCTTCGCGGCCCAGTCGCGCGCATCCCGACCCTCGATCGTCAGCTGCCAGGCATCGACTTCCGGCACAGCGGGAAGGAGTTCGAAAGCGTTCTCGCAATCGCCGTCCGCATCGCTCAAAGGTCTGCTGCTGCCCAGATAAAGCAGGGTCGTCGCGTAGACGTTCTCGGATCTGACCATGAATCGATAGAAATCGTACTCGCCTCCAACCGCGTGAGTGTCGTATCCCCCTTTCCGATCGCGAAGGCAGCCCGGAATGGCGCCGTTGGCGACGCGACAGGACATCCATCCTCTCTTGGGATCGAGGTAATCGGGCTGCAACGACGACATACGAAGCGACAGCAGCGGGCTGACCGCCGTGCCGCGATCCCCTTCCGTGCTTTCGAGCGCTGCGGTGGCATAGATGGGTTTGACCACCGAGCCCTGGGGCTTGCGCTCGAAGTTGGTGACCCGCATTCCGTCCTTGTCCTTCGCGACGCGGCCGCTTGCCATGGCGACTACCGATCCGCGGAAGGTATCCATCACCAGCACTTCGCAATGCGGGCACCGCTCGCGCAGCGCACGGTTCAATTCCGCATCCAGGCGGGTGTCCAGAGCGCTTTCGACCAGCGCTTCGTCCGCTGTCGATGAACGCGCCTCTTTCGATGCCCTGTCCGCGAGGCGCTGCGCTTCGGTCGTCGGCAGGGGCCGGCTGTTTTCGCACCAAACGCGCAGACCATACGCCTTGTGGCCCACGCTGAAACGCCGGACTACCGCGCCTTCCCGTCGACTCCCCGCGCTGCAGGGAAGATCGAAGTCCTGCGTCTGTTCTGCGGTCGCGTCAGTATCGGCAGCGGTCGACAAGTGGTGGCCGCTGACCCGGATCATGCCTTCCGCATCGATGAAAATAGTGGCGACGTCCGCCGCGCTGTCGTTGCGATCCGTATCCAGATACACGCCTTTGACGATCGGGCCCGGCCCCCGAATCGGAACCACGTCGCCGTTCCGGGCCGACGGAAGCCCTCCGCAGTCACTGAGCCTGCCGTCGAAGTAAGACGCGGTGCAAGTATTCTTGGCATCGAAAGACATGCGGACGGTCAGCGCCGGGCCGCCTGCGGACCGGGGTTCGATATGCACCAGGGTTTCTCTCGGCAGAATCGGGGTGCTGTCCGAATATCGCAGCTCGACGGGGTAGTCGATTCCGGAGTGGCGTCTCGTCGCGGAGACCATCGGAATCACAGCGACCTGCTCGCCGAAATCCATCCAGCGCTCCGAACCGCTACGGCCGGGATTCGATGCATTCGATACGCGAAGGTCGCCGCATGCCGCCGGGGTGTCGCGCAGGCCTATTTTCTCGCGTGCGTTCAAATGCTCGTTGACGTTGATGTCGGACCGACGCCATCGGATGTCGTAGGCAGGCATGCGGCATCTGTATTTCTTGATCTCACGACCGGACTGGTCGCGCTCACTTGAATGGATCACACCGAGGCGATTCGATCTGAATGCGGTCGTTTGAAGGTATTGCTCATGACCTTCGATTCGCGACCGGTACATCGCCGGAGCCGCATGCAGACCCAGCGTGTTGTGGAGACGCCCCTGCTCGCGCGCCGCCCATCCGCCGAAGACGAAAACGAGCGAACACGCCGCGATCGCGAGCGACATCCCGTTCGTCAGGAAAGCCCGGACACCCGTGAATCTTCTCATCGCTCCTCCTTCTCGAGAACGAAAGGCGGGATGCAGAGCAGAATCAGCAGCGGACACAGAACGACGACGAAGTCTCCGACGAACGAGGTGAACGTCAACAGCGGAGTCGATTGGCCGATCATTACGAATGCGCCCTGAGTCTGCAGCGGCAGCCACATCGATGCGATGCCGATCACGGCGACGTAGAGTCTGGCCAGGAGGTTCGACGGCGCGATGGAGACATACAGCAGAACATGGGCGATCAGAATCATGCAGACGCCGAGCAGACCGAAGGGCCTGATCCAGTGCAGACCGACCAGCCATTCGTAACTGAAACCATCGAACGTGCCCCTTGTGCCCAAAGCGTGTGCGGTGGGCAAATCCAGGTCACCCCGGAACCACCGGCCTTCGGCAGGCACGCTGTTGGCGATCGCTTGTTGATAGCCCTGCAGCTTGCCGAGGCTTTCGTAGCCCCAGATGCGATCGTAAGGGTGGCCGACGAGCCAAGCGTAAAGTCTCGCGGAATAATGCCCCTCCTCCACATATTCCCGGGTGCTTGAATCGACGACGGAATAGGCGTTCTTCAAGAAGCAGTCGTCTAGCCAGGCGACATCCTCCGCACTCAACGATGAGCGCTGTTCGCTGCCCTCGGGACCGCCAGCGCCGCTGGCGGAGCCGTCGCGACGACCAGCGATGCCCGGAACCACGCGACATGGATTGAGCCGAGCGGTGATGCCCATGACATCCGGCGCATCCATGGTCTTCATCCATGCGGCGGCCGACGAATCCTTTTGCGCCATCTCAGCAGCGGCCGGCAAGGCTTGTTGGGCTGTTAGCGCTTGCTCGAAGTCGCGCAGGTACAGAAGCTTGAGGATCGGCATCGCAATCATCACCAGAGCCGCGACGATGAATCCAAACTTCGCAATACCGCCCAGGAGACGATCGGCCTTCGATCCCGCGAACGTGCTGTTGCTGTTTGCCGAAAACAGGATCGGATGGACGACCATGCTCACGGCAAACGTCGCCAGCAACAGTGCGCCTGCATCAATTCCACGCAGTCTGACAGACACGCCCACCGCGACCACAAGCATCGCAAACAGAAAGCCGAACCCGGCCCAGTCCGCCCTGTCGAACAAAGGCCGCCCCTGATGCTTGAGCGACAAAAACGAGCGCGCGATACAGAAAAATACTAAGGCGAACAAAGAGGCGAACGCGAACCAGTGAAACCGAGGTTCGCTCTGTTGACCAACCATCCACAGGGACAGGCAGGCCAGCAGAAAAGGCGTGAGCAATACGAACCATCGGATGTGCCGTCGATGATCCTGCCCGAGAAAAGAGCGGACCTTTTTCGAGCACAGAAATACCACCGCCGAGATGTAAATGCACAGGGTCGCGAACAGTTCCGACAGGAAGGCGTCGCTGAAAACCGCGAGCACACCACGGTCCGTCAATACGGACAATTTCATGCGGAACAGATGCCAGACGAGGTTCGGATGGTATTGCGAAATCTTGACGTCGCTCGACACGATCCACCAGAGCGCCACCAGGGACAGATGCGGCAACAGCAACAACCATGGCTTCCGCGCATCGGCACGCCGCATCAATATCCAGCATGCGCTCGGCAGCAGGAGCAGTTCCAGGCCCGTCAAAACGACATACGGGGCGAGTGTATGGTCGCTGATGGTGGCATTGACCGCGATCAAGAAGCGAACGCCGAGCAATATGCTCAACGCCGCTGGAACCCCGAGGCCCGATGGCAGCAGGTCGCCGGGCTGCGGTGTGTCGGCTCGCCATGCCAGCAGCAGACATGCGAGCATGCTGAGCGATGCCCACCACAGCAGACGGGTGGGCGCGAAGGCATAGTGGACGATCCTGGCTTCGACGCGCCCATCTCCCAAAGGGCACCAGTCTTTGAGGTCATTGCAGGGGGGGATGGCATAGTCGTAAACGTCGGCTTCGGCAGCCGTCTGGCTTCTCAGGTACAAACGCCCCTGTTCCGGTGTCGGCGCGGCGAAGACCAGATCGACGCGTTTCCCGTCGAACAGGATCTCCTTCCGCCCCATCCCGCAGTCTCCCTTCTTGTTGCGTTGCGTGCCTTGTGTACACAGGCGCACGGTCTTTTCGCCAGCTTTAGGGATTGACAGGCTTTCAAAGGGCGCGTCTTCGTCGCGTTCGCGGATGTCCAGAAATGCGTGGACGATGCTGTTGCCGTCGCGATCGTCGTCGCGGCTGGCGCTTGCGGTGGTTGCCGCTTCGGCCTCCATCCGCGTGTACATCGTCCGTGCTGACAAAAGAACGACAAGCGTGACGATCAGCGCGATCGACCACAGAACAAGATGCGCCGTCGTAAGCCTGGCGGACAGGCTTGGCTGCGGAGCGGACTTATGCCTGGCCATCGGCACCGCGCCTCATGCGGAGCTGCCACAGGAAAGGATGCAGCAGCGATGGCCATCGATCCAGAAAACGCATGAGCCGCTTGCGCCAGAACCACAAAACAATCGATATAATCGGCCCTAGAATAACCAGTAGGGCAAGCCAGCCTTTTTTCTTGGCAGAATCGTGATCAAAATTCCACCGCTCCAGCGTCGATGTGCAGTTCTTCAGAGATTCATTGCAGTAGGCTTGTTGCTGTTCATAGGGCAGCTGCAGGTACAGATCGGCCAGACTCTTCACGGGCGCACCGTTCTTATCCAGCCAGCCCGCACGAAGCATGTAAATCGCACAGGCCGGCGAAGATGCATGGTTGCCGCTGTCGTGAATCACACCATCGACCAGGAACGATCGACAGGGGTCGTCGGCACTGTCGCCCAGAGTCGAAGCACCCACGGGAATCCGCGTATAGCTTTCAGCAGGTGTTTTGCCATCCGCCGCTTTTGTCGCTGAAGACAGAATGCTGTCGATCAAGGGCAGATCGCGCGCCCGGTCGTTCTCCAGATTCACGAGGCCAAGCAAGGTCGGATCGGCCTGTCGGATCGATTCGTACATCTCGCCGATCGTTTTCACCTGCGCGACGACAACATCCACGCCAACCTCATCAAGGTTTGCGGCATTGATCGCGAACGCCATGCGTAAACGCCACAGGCGCAGCACGGCGTCCCTGCAATCTTCCAGTCCCGACAGTTTCCCGACCTTCGATGTCTGATCGTCGGACACTTCCGGGAAAGTGGGTGTTCCTTGACTGATGCCTTCCAGCATTGTCTTCAACTTGACTGCGGCGGGACTGTTGGCAGCCGCGATCTGGCCGCATCCAAAGTTCGTTCCTCCTGCTTTTCGAGCAGCGGTTACCTCCATCGGATCACTCGAAGACTGGGAGTATTGACGGATCGTGTACAGTTTGGGGCGGTTTTTTTCGTAGAGCATCGTCATATCGGCCAGCATGCGGATCTTGTCCTTAAGGTCCATGCGCAGATAGGGAGCGGGCTTGTCGCCATCGGATACGGCGATTCGGATCGGCGTCTCTGGGATGTTCAACTGATAAAAGCGCTGACCGAAATCACCTTTTGACAACAGCCCAAAAAAAGCTATTGCCATCAAGATAAAGGGCGTGGCGATCGCGGTGATGCGTAATCGCCGCTCAGACGAAACTTCAGTAGTATGCTGCCCATGCATTTCCTGAATACTGAATGCGCTCTTGATGAAATCGGAATATTTTTTTTCTTCGCGTTTGTATTCAGGGCTCCTGATTTGATTGGTAAGGCGCGAAGATAATTGTCTCCAGAGTACTCTGCTGGTGTCGCTTATGTCGTTCCGCATTAGCTGGGCATGAGAAGAACGCAGCAGATAGTCCCTTGGGGGGTGCAGTACTACGGCGTAATTCCAATGCCGAGGATAGCGAGGTGCCTGACCTTCGCCGTCATCCTCACGGTCGTCCACCGCTCTAAGTGCGTTGAGGCCAAGTCGATCATCCGACATGGCTTTTACGAACCATGCATCGAGATCCATAATGGGAAGATTCTCGATGTCGACCGCGGTCAAATCCGGGCCTCTGCCCCGATCTCCACGCAGATCGACACCGTTGTGCTTATAAGCGGTAGCGTCCCGCAGCGCATAAAGCTTGTCCGCTTTCACTACCAGGAAGGTCACCAGCTTATTGCGTATACCACGGATGCGGCTTTCGGCCAGAAAGTTCGCGGCAGCGCGGACGCGCATTTCCGCAGTTTCGTCTTTTCCCTCTGGCGCGAGCAACAAGACATACAGCGCGGACGCATGATTGAGATACTGGACGAGATGTTGTTCTCTGTCCGTAATTTCTTTAGGTTTGAAATCGCTGCCGAATACCGTATCCCAATTGTCGGGATCCTCCCCGCCCGGCTGTGTTCCCAGCCACGCCATGAAGGATTCGCCAGCGATATCCACCAGCACGCATTGCGTGCCATCAGGACCCTGACCCGCCTGAGACAGTTTGATGATCCGATAGGTCTCACGAATCGTTCCTTCCAGATCGTGGTCGGCTGCCCTGACGCCCATCGCTTTGGTCGCGATCGACAGGCAGCACGACTTGCCGACTGCGCTCGCGCCAAGGATGATCGCGTGAGGCGCGTTGCAGATTTTTTTCTTGAAATCCTGATATGGCTCCAGAAATCTCTGGGACGCGCCAAGCTTGATATCACGCCCACTGGGGACACTCTCGTTATCTACCTCGGCGTTGCTGTGCTCGCTGCTATTGTTGGGGCTTGCAGTGCCGGCGTCGTTTGTGCTAGTTCCACTGCCTGGGTTGTGTTGTCCTGAATGAGCGCTGCCATAACTCCAATTCAAACCAGAGGGCGTAGCCATACCCGCAACCCATTGGGCACCCCGGTCCACAGGCTGCGGTGCAGGAGAATCTACAGGTTGCTGTTGCTTCTGTGCATACTCTCGCTTCAGATTTTGGATCGCAATCTTGTCCAGAACCGTATCTTCCGTGATGTCATCATTTCCAAGAAATTTGCGGATCGCATCCATTCCGATCCCCAACTCCTGTGCGACTTCTTGCGCCCTCATGATCCCCTGTCTCCTTTCATCGATTCGCAATAGAAATACACCATCACCAGCAGCTCCCAATTATCTAAGCCTTCGCTGAGACTGCCCCCCAGGTTCTGCAGCAGCGCGGCATGCGCGCCGCACTTCGACAATTCAAGCCACATCTCGCGATCGGACAGGCCCAGCGCGGCGAGGACCATGTCCGCCATCCGCTCGTTGACCGATGCGCTTTCCGGCTCGCTTTTCACCAGCACCGGCGCCGACTTCTTCAGCAGCACGGCGTTGAGAATGAGATCGCCCCACGCCATGCAGCCAGAGCGGTTCCGTTGCTGTATGAAGTCGGCAATGCCACGGTCGATCGCGGCGAATAAGCGCGCCTGTTGCGCAATACGCGCCTGCGCTGCGCCTGCGACCGATTGCGCAAGCGCATGCAGCGCGTCCGGGCTGTCCACGCAGAAAAACAGCCGGTCGCCTGCTTTCGCTTCGCAGTGCATGCGCATCCAGGTCGCGGCGACGTCCGGCGCCGAATACCCGGTATAGACAAGAGAAGCCCCGGAGCCCGTTTCGACGAGATGCTGCCCCGCCAACGGCGCCCACAGCCAGGCCAGCGCATCCCGCCACGGGCCGGTCATCGCGTCGGAGTGCCGCAACCAGGGATCGAGGTCGTGAAAGCGGCAATCCGCATGCCGACCTCTGCTCCCCGGATGGATCCGGTACGCGATCAGGTAACGACGTCCGTCCTTGAGATAGACCGCGTGATGGGTGTCTTCCCGCGACAGGGCGTCCGCAACCAGAAACAAACGCTCGCCCAGCCAGGTGTCGCCGC
This sequence comes from Lysobacteraceae bacterium, assembly GCA_040079515.1. GTDB lineage: Bacteria > Pseudomonadota > Gammaproteobacteria > Xanthomonadales > Xanthomonadaceae > Lysobacter_I. The sequence goes on along the minus strand of JBEBKD010000003.1, from coordinate 109,815 downwards.
GCAGCGTCTGGTACCAGTAAGGGATGTCCGAGAACAGAGGATCGCCGCGCTGTTCGGGCGGTTCATCGATAGAGAAATCCGAGGTGCCCTCGGCCCCCCGGAACCAGACATGCACGCCGCGCATGCCCTGTGCTGTCGACCAATCGGACAACGCCCCCACACCGCCCTCCGCAATTCGTCCTGTTGCGCCATTGCCACACGCCGCATGCTCGCCGCGATGCCGCGGTCGGGTCGTTGCGGTGCAGACTTTCATCCCCCCGGAAGGAAACGCCGCCTCCGCCGGCGCGCTCAATTAGAGCCGTTTCCTCCATCGCCCACAGTGCCAGCTTCCCGCATCCGCTTCTCGGTCCGGTAAATTCCCTGTTTGCAATTTTCCGCGACACTTCCCGCAACGACGGCACAGAGCGCGCTGTAGTGGTAACCGCCGTTTCTGGCGCTGCCGTCTGCTTCAGGCAGGCTCTTCGCAAGCTTGCAGAAGGCAGCGGACGCATCGTCGCTGTTGTTGCAGTGCCGGCCGATCGAGAACGCCTTGTCGAAATCATCGGCGAGGCGTTCGCACGACGGATCCCGGGCCGCGAACATCTGCGCGCAATCTTCAAGCGATTCAGGGGGCAGCTCGACCTTTTGTTCCGATTCGAGCGCAGGGACGTCGTTCGCGGCCCTGTCCGTTTCTTCGGCACCGGATTGATTCCACTCCCGCATCAGGATCGCGGCCAGCGCAGTGCAAGCGACGATCAACAGAACACCATGGAACGCATGTTTCGCATGGATGGGTTGGTTGAGAAAACGCCATCCTCTCGGCGCGGTACTGTTGTTCCCGGATGTGGACGTCCATGTTTCGGGAATCGAGGGCGGTCGCTCATCGCCGGAGCCGTGCCCGGTGCGGTCGAACGCATCCTCCGCTCGAGCTACGGGGCTGGCAACAATCTTCCTTGTGGCATCGGCGGTTTCGGCCAGGACAATGTGGGTGTTCTGCGGTATGCCTGCCGCCACCATCGATAGTTCAGCGGCCTTCGCGCTCGACTTCTGCAGAATGCCATCGAGCGCAGCGCTCGCGGCATCCAAACGGCGCTGGGTCTCCTGCAACTTGTCGTCTTGCGCTTTCAGCATCCGCTGCGAGGATGCATTCAGTTTATCGAGCGCCGTCTCCATCTCGTTGGCCTTCTTGCAAAGCGCCTTCAAGACGGTCTCTGCAGATGTCCCGGTGTCGGCGAGTCGACGGATCGCGGTCTCGATGTCCGGATCGATCGACACGTCGTACCTTACGATCGGTTTTTCGCCCTGTGGTGACATTTTCTGGAGGATGGCCTCCAGCAGTTGCTGCTTGTGCGCCTCCGTCATCGGATCGCCCGGCATTAGCGGATTCGACATTAACGCCCCCTATCAATTCGTCGTCGCGATGATGGCAACGAGCGTCGACCAGTCGGTCAAGGGCGGATCATCCTTTCCGGAGGTGCTCGCAGCCATCGTATCCTTTCACCCGATTGCACCTTACTACAATCTCGTCCCGAACGATCGAGGCGTCGCCTTCGATCCATCGTTCAAGGGTGGACTGGATCGGCGGCTGTTGCCTGGACCCATTGTCCACTCCAATTTCCGGCGATTGCTTGCTACGGAGGCTCGTTCTGGCTTCCGACGTTAGTCACGCATCAAGGGGTCGCCCGGTTGCCGAAGTGACTCTTCGACTTCAGAGTCTCCTAGGTATGGGAAGTGCAGATGACTGATTTGCATAGGGAAATCGACACAAGCATTCCCGCTTCGGATTCCACATTCCAAGCAAAGACTGCGAACATCCGGTCTCTTCAAGTGGTGATGCTGCAAATGGCCCAGATTCTCATCAACGCCTAGTCATAGACGGTCTTCGGCGGCGGGCATTCCACTCGACGGAGATTCAGACGGTGCCGCTCATCGTATCTGCTCTTCCCACAACGTTGGTGGATTGATAGCCAACATCAATAGCTGTACCCCCTCCGGCAACGTCTCGTCCAAAATTGCCGCGACAATTTCCGGCGACAACAGGGTCAGGTTGATGTGCCGGGCGATGTAACTGTGGTTGGTGCCTTCGCGGCGGGCGATGTCGCACATGGAGTCGGCCTCGCCGGTCTCCAGCATGCGCAGCCAGCGGTGGCCGCGGGCCAGGGCTAGTTGGAGCGGGGTTGCGATTGTCCGGCCGGTTGCGGCTTCAGCCCCCGACGGGCAGGACTACCCGGCGGCCGCTGCGTCGCTTCAGGGCGATCGGGACGTTCAGGACGACGCTCCCGTTGCTTGCGATCACCTTGCTGGCCGTGCCGGATATGGAAAGGGTCGGCCGAGTCATGCTTCAGCCCCTTCGGCGACCCGGCGAGACTCGGCGGCGAGGCTACCGATGCCAAGGGGGTGTAGCCGGAGCTCCAGATTGGTCGGGGTCACGATGATCTTGTCGATCAGCAGGCGGACAAGGCGCTGTTGCTCTGCCGGAAATAGCTCGTCCCACACCCGCTCGACCTGAGTCATCGCCACCATCACCTGCGCTGCGTCCAGGGTCGGGTCGAGCGCGGTGGCCTGCGGGACTATCGCCTCAATCATCTCCGGTGCCCGGAGCAGGTGCCGAAGTTGCCCGACGACGGCGGCCTCCAGTTCGGCCGCCGGTAGTCGTGGCAGGCCCGACGCACCCCGGCCCTCGTGGGTGTCACGGGTACTGAGGTAGTAGCGGTAGGTCCGCCCGCCGGCCTTGGTCGTGTGCCAGGGCGTCAGCGCGCGCCCGTCGGGGCCGGTGAGCAGGCACTTGAGCAGGAAGGGCACCTTGCCCTCGCGCGACGCGGCGGCGCGGGTGCGGCTGCACACCGCCAGACGGGCATGTGCCGCATCCCAGAGGGCGCGGTCGATGATCGGCGCGTGCGTCCCCTCGAAATACTGATCCCGGCTCTTCAACTCGCCGAGGTAGGTCCGGCAGTGCAGGATCTTGTGCAGCGAACTGCGATCGTGGCGCTTGCCGATGTGCTGCCGTCCGGACTTCGTCGTCCAGTCCTTGTTGCGCCAGCCACGCGCTCGCGCCTCCTGCGCCACCTTCATCAGCGAACCAACCTCGACGAATCGCCGGAACAACGTCCGCACCTGCTCGGCCTCGGCTTCGTTGATCACCAGTCTCCGATCCTTGAGGTCGTAGCCCAGCGGGGTGATGCCGTGCATCCACATCCCCTTCCTCTTGCTGGCCGCAAACTTGTCGCGGATGCGCTCGGAGGTCAGTTCGCGCTCGAATTGGGCGAAGGTCAGCAGGATGATCAGCAGCATCCGGCCCATCGCATCGGTGGTGTTGAACTGTTGGGTGACCGACACGAAGGTGACGCCGTGCCGGTCGAAGACCTTCACCAGCTCGGCGAAGTCGTACAGCGAGCGGCTGAGACGGTCGATCTCATAGGTGACGACGATGTCGAGCGGTACATCAAACAGGCCAAAACGCGAAACCCCTGCGAAATGCAGGGGTCGTCGGGTCCGTTGGGGGCGGTTGTCGCTGTCGAAATGGCGCGCCTGGAGGGATTCGAACCCCCGACCAACGGCTTCGGAAGCCGCTACTCTATCCGGCTGAGCTACAGGCGCGTGACGCCTATTGTCCCCGATTGGGCCGGTTGGTGCGAGCCCGCCGTGATGCGATTCCAGAACGATGAGCGAAATTCCCGTCAAATCCGCTGAAATCCCTGTCTGGCGCGAACGCCTGGCCGTGTATTGGAAGCTCGTGCGCGGTGATCGTCCGATCGGCTGGCTGCTGCTGCTGTGGCCGACATGGTGGGGTCTGTGGCTGGCCGCAGGCGGCGTGCCGCCGTGGTGGACGCTGGTCGTGTTCTCTCTCGGTGTATGGCTGACCCGCTCGGCGGGCTGCGTGATCAACGACTACGCCGATCGCTGGCTCGATCCGCTGGTCGAACGCACCAGGGGCCGGCCGCTGGCGACCGGGGCGGTGCGCGGGCGCGAGGCGCTGGCGGTGTTCGCGGTGCTGATGCTGGTCGCGTTCGCGCTGGTGCTGACGATGAACCGCCTGACCATATGGATGAGTGGCGTGGGCGTGGCGCTGGCGGCCAGTTACCCCTATCTCAAGCGTCATACCTATCTGCCGCAAGTCTATCTGGGCCTGGCGTTCGGCTGGGGTATTCCGATGGCGTTCGCGGCCATCCGCGGCGAGGTGCCGCCGCTGGCCTGGGTGTTGTACGTGGCCAATATCTTCTGGACCACCGGTTACGACACCTGGTACGCGATGGTCGACCGCGAGGACGACCTGCGCGCCGGCGCCAAATCCACCGCGATCCTGTTCGGCGACCTCGATCTGGTCGCACTCGGTGTGCTGTACGTGCTGTTCTTCGCCGGGCTGGGCCTGATCGGCCGCCAAGCCGAGTTGGGGATGGCGTACTGGGCGGGGTTGGTGGTCGCGCTGGCGCTGGTGGCCTACCAGTTTTCCATCGGTCGGGACCGGGAACGCGACGGGTGTTTCCGCGCATTCCTCAACAACCATTGGGTCGGTATGGCGGTATTCGTGGGTCTGGCCGTGGCGCTGTGGCAAAAGGCCTGACCTGGTCCGCGCGGCGCGGCTGGGTTCGAGCAGACGCCAAACGCGACCAGCGTATTGCTGCACCGCAACAACCGTCCAGCCTAACCTGTACAAGCGTGTTGTTTCACGACAAAAACGCTTCCATGACCCTGATTTGACCGGGATTTTGCATGAATACGTATGCAGGGCACTGTCTGTTCCCCGGTCACCGACTACCATCGCCGGGCATGCCGGGGACAGGCTGGACGCCGGACATGCCGGGAACTGCGGAACCCTCGCGTCTGACGCGGGTTCGCGCACGGGCCCGCTAACGAATTCCAGCTGATGTGGAGGGGATCCATGCAGCCTTTGAAGCGAAACCTGTTGAGTACGGCGTTGGCGTCCGCCACGCTGATGATGGTCGGCACCGCCTATGCCCAGACGGCCGAACAGAACCAAGCACAAGCCGAAGACCTCGATACCCTCGAAGTCGTCGGTATCCGTCGCAGCATCCAGGAATCCATCGATGCCAAACAGGCGTCGACCTCGATCGTCGAGGCGATTTCGTCCGAAGACATCGGCAAGCTGCCCGACACCTCGATCGCCGACTCCCTGGCGCGTCTGCCCGGCCTGACCGCGCAGCGTTTCGGCGGACGTCCGCAGGAAGTCAACATCCGCGGTTTCGCAGGCGACTTCTCGACCACCACCTTGAACGGTCGTGAGCAGGTCAGCCTCGGCAACAATCGCGGCGTCGAATTCGACCAGTACCCGTCCGAACTCGTCAGCCAGGTGCTGGTCTACAAGACCGTAGACGCGCAGCTGGTCGGCCAGGGCCTGTCCGGCACTGTCGACCTCAAGACCATCCGCCCGCTCGCCTACGGCAAGCGCGCCTTCGCCGCCAACCTGCGCGCCGACCAGAACAAGGTTGGCGACGAAAAAGAAAACGGTCACCGCTTCAGCGTCTCTTACATCGACCAGTTCGCCGACAACACCGTCGGTATCGCGCTGGGTTATGCGCATCTGAACAATCCGGGTCAGGCCAAGCAGTTCGGCGATACCTGGGGATACGACGGCGGCGGCATCTACGGCGGCGGCAAGCTGTACGACCTGGAGAACGACAACCAGCGCGACGGTTTCATGGGCGTGCTCGAGTTCGCTCCGAACGACAGCTACCGCACCGTGATCGACGTGTTCTACTCCAAGTTCGACCGCGAAGAGCAGAAGCGCGGCATGGAATTCGCCGCCGCCTTCGGCGGTACCGCTGCGGCCGGCAACACGCCTTCGCATGCGGTGTTCACCGGCGGCATCAATCCGGTGGTCCGCAACGATTTCAATGCGACCTACGACGACCTGTTCGCGATCGGCTGGAAGCACGAGCTGACGCTCAGCCCGCATTGGACCGCCTCGGCCGATATCAGCTACTCCGATGCGACCCGCAAAGAACGCATCCTGGAAACCTATGCCGGTGTCGCTCCGGGCCGCCCGCGCGATTCGCTCACGGTCGACTTCAACAGCAATGGCTACTTCGACCACGATTTCGGCTACGACTACGGCGATGCCAGCATTCTCCGCCTGGGCGATGCCGGCGGTTGGGGTCAGGACGGCTATATCAAGGACTTCGAAGTCAAGGACAGCCTCACGTCGCTGCGCTTCGACTTCGAGCGCACCTTCGACGACGGTTGGTTCAGCAGCGTCGAATTCGGCGCCAACCTGACCGACCGCACCAAGAGCCGCGCCTCGAACGAAGCCTTCCTCGATCTGACCGCCTGTCTCGGTGGCGTGTCGCCGAGCTGCCCGGACGGCATTTCCGCGCCGATCCCGACCAGCCTTGCGACCACCTCGGCGTTCAACGCCTACGGCGTGTCCTCGATCTACGGTTACGACGCGCTGCGCGCCTACGAGACGCTGTACACGCGTCGTCGCAACGACAATAAAGACATCACCAACAAGAACTGGGAAGTGAACGAGCAGGTCACGACCGCGTACTTCCAGGCCAACGTCAACACCGATCTCGGTCCGATACCGGTCAAGGGCAATATCGGCATCCAGGCCGTGAGTGTCGATCAGAGCTCGAAAGGCAACGAGAGCTTCGAAGGCAACCCGCTCGGCCGCAGTGTCGATGATGGTGCCAACTACACGGATTTCATGCCCAGCCTGAACCTGTCGTTCGGACTGCCGTGGGACCAGTACGTCCGCATCGGTGCCGGCAAGCAGGTCGCGCGTCCGCGCATGGACGACCTGCGCGTCAACAACAACGTCAGTGTCGACCGCAACCGTGCCACCAACCCGATCACGGGTGCCGTCAATCCCATCGATCCGATTACTGGCAATCGCATCCCTTGGTGGACGCGCGACGGCGGCAACTCCCGGTTGAAGCCGTGGGAAGCGAACGCGTACGACGTGTCCTACGAGAAGTATTTCGGCGGCAACAAGGCCTATGTCAGCGCCGCGTATTTCTTCAAGGATCTGAAGACCTACATCTACAACGAAAGCACGCTGTTCAACATCAACGACACGGTGGTGAAGCCGGCGGACTATCCCGCGAACCCGCCGCCGAATCCGGTCGGTGTGTACACCCGTCCGGTGAACGGCAATGGCGGTACCGTCAAGGGCTTTGAGCTTGCAGCCTCCGTGCCGCTCGACGTGCTGTGGGAGCCGCTGATGGGCTTCGGTATCCAGGCGAACTATTCGGACACCACCAGCAGCGTCCAGCCGCTGGGCCCGAACTCTCCGAACGAACCGCTGCCGGGTCTGTCGAAGTACGTGTCGAACATCACCGCCTACTACGAGCGCTTCGGCTTCTCGGCCCGCGTCAGCCAGCGTCACCGCTCGCAGTTCGTGGGTGAGGTGCAGGGCTTCGGCGGCGATCGTACCCGTCGCACCTTCGAAGGCGAGACGGTGACCGATCTGCAGCTGGGCTACAGCATCCAGTCGGGTATGTTGAAGGATCTGTCGTTCCTGCTGCAGGTCAACAACCTCGAGAACGAGCCGTTCCGCTCGTCCTTCGGCGGCAACAACGCCCAGCCGCGCGAGTACTTCGAATACGGCCGTACCTATCTGTTCGGCGTGAACTACCGCTACTGAGTTCCAAGCAATACCGCTCTCAACAGGCGAGCATTTGGCCCTTGTCCGGTTCCCCCCGGGCAAGGGCCTTTTCTTTGCAGCGCACTTCACGCGGCATCGATGAATACATGTTGGTTCCTGCGAATCGCCATCGGCATGTTGCGTCGCAACAGCAACCGTATTCACCGCATCGCGTAAACCGACACGCTATGCTGCCCCACCACCCGGGGAGGACCGCCCATGCTGCGGATGCAACAACGACTGTCGCTGCCGTTCCTGATGTTGCTGAGTCTGCCGTCGACGGCGATGGGGTTCGCGCTGGCGGTGCAGATTTCGGCGCTGAGCTGGCTGATGTCGACGAAGTACGGGTTGAAGCTGGACGAGATCGGCATCGTCTGGGCGGCGGGGCCGCTGGCGGGCATTCTCGGTCAGGTCATCATCGGCATCATCAGCGATGGCGTGTGGCTGTGGGGCGGGCGGCGGCGCCCGTTCATCCTGGTCGGCGGTGTGCTGACTGCGGCGATGCTGCTGGCGCTGCCTTCGATCGGGGCGATCAATCATGCACTCGGCCTAGACGCGATTCTCGGTGTCGCGGTCGCGGTTGCGCTGGCCCTGGATCTCTCGATCAATCTCGGCTTCAACCCGACCCGTTCGATCATCACCGACGTCACGCCAGAAGGCGCGAAGCGCACCGCAGGCTATACGTGGATGCAGACGGTATCCGGCACCTTCGGCGTGCTCGCGTATGCCATCGGTGCGATCTACGGCAACATCGCATTGATCTATTTCGGCGCCGGTCTGGCGCTGGTGTTCTCGATCGTGCCCGCGCTGCTGGTCGAAGAACCGCGCGTGCTGGCGCATACCGAAACCGCCGCGTCGGCCCAGAAGCTCGGTGTCGGTGCGCTGTTGATGCTGATGCGCCCGCTGTGGGCGTTCGCGGTATACGCGTTGATCGCGATGGGTCTGAAAATGGCGGGTTACCACACCCATAGTCTGTGGCTGGAAGTGGTGTTCGGTGCGCTGGCGCTGGTCTTGATCGCGCATGCGTTGACCGAGCGGCAGACGCTCGACGGCCATGAAGATCTCGCCGGCTTCCGCAAAGTGCTGGCGGCGCATGCGATCAGCTGGTTCGGCATGCAGACGCTGTTCGTGTTCATCATCGGTTTCGTGCAGCAGCGCTTCCCGCAGCTCGACGACAAGGCCACCGGACAGCTGATGTCCTTCAGCTTCCTGTCGCTGAACGCGGTCGCGGCGGTGGTGCCGGCGCTGGTGCTGAATCCGCTGGCGCAGCGCTTCCGCGAAGTGCGCGTGCATGCGGTGAGTCTGCTGTTGATGGCGCTGGGTTTCGGCTTCGTCTATCTGTTCGTGCACAGCGCGCCGATGATGTACCTCGGCATGGCGATCATCGGTCTGGGCTGGGGCGCGATCGTCAGTCTGCCGTTCGCGATCTTCTCGCAGAGCGTGTCGCCGGCGCGGATCGGCCTGTACATGGGCGTGTTCAATCTCAGCGTGGTCCTGCCGCAGCTGGCGGTGAGCCTGGGCGTGGGCTATCTGCTGTCGCAGCTGGAGAACAAGGCGCTTGTGTTCGCGATCGGCGGCGTCTGCATGGCGCTGTCGGCGGTGGCTTGGCTGGCGGTGAAGCAGGGGCCGCGTCGCAATGTGGTCGAGGGCGCGCCCACCGGGCATTGAGTGCGGTGCAGCTCCCGTCCCGGGCGCTGGCGGTGCGGGATGGCAGCCAAGGTTCTACACTTCAGGCCTGCACCTGACGGACCCGCTCATGTCGCTTCGCAAAACCAAGGCTACCTCGGTCGATATCGCCCACCGCGCCGGGGTCTCGCAGGCCACCGTCTCGCGCGTGCTGCGCGGCAGCCCGCTGGTGAATGCCGATACCCGCAAGCGGGTACTGGATGCGGTGCAGGAGCTGAACTACAAGGTCGACCGCCGTGCCTCCAGCCTGCGCACCCAGCGTGCCGGCACGCTGGCGCTGCTGCTGTTCGAGGACCCGACCGAAGACGGTTCGCAGATCAATCCGTTCTTCCTGTCGATGCTGGGTTCGATCACCCGCGCCTGCGCCCGCCACAACCACGATCTGCTGGTGTCGTTCCAGCAGCTGTCGGACGATTGGCACGCGGACTACGAGGACAGCATGAAGGCCGACGGCCTGATCCTGCTCGGCTACGGCGACTATGTCGATTACCGGCCCAAACTCGAGAAGCTGGTCGAGCAGGGCACCCATTTCGTGCGCTGGGGTGCGGTGTTGCCGGGTCAGCCGGGCGTGTCGATCGGCTGCGACAACTTTGCCGGAGGGCGCCTGGTCGGCGAGCACCTGCTCGGCCTCGGCCGAAAGCGCATCGCCTTCCTCGGCGACGCATCGGGCCACTACCCGGAATTCTGGGAGCGCTACCGCGGCTGCGAGGTGGTGCAGCGCGAAGCCGGCATCCCGGCCGAATCCGCGCTGCAGGTCGACGCGCTGAGTTCGGAAGAGGAAGGCTACGAAGCCGCCAAGGCGCTGCTCGGCCGTGGGGTGCTGTTCGACGCGGTGTTCGCGGCCAGCGACCTGATCGCGATCGGTGCGCTGCGTGCGCTCATCGAACACGGTCTGCGCGTGCCCGAGGACATCGCGGTGGTGGGCTTCGACGATATCGCGATGTCGCGGTTCTGCAATCCACCGTTGACCACCGTGTATCAGGACACCGCCAGCGCTGGCGAACTGCTGGTCGAAACCCTGCTCAAGCGCGTCCACGAACAGCCGGCGGAAAGCAAGATGCTGCCGGCGACGCTGGTGGTGCGGCGGTCGAGCGGGGCGGCGGGTTGAGACGCCGGCAATATCTCTTGTAGGAGCGACGGAAGTCGCGATGGACCGCCGAACGACTATCGGAAAGCGGTCGCGACTTCCGTCGCTCCTACAACAGCGCGCCTACAAGAGCGGGACGTCAATGCGCTGCGGAGACTGCGCCGATGTGCGCGATCTTCGGTTCGCGCACCAGCACCAGGCACAGCGCACCAACGATCAGACTGCCACCGCTGATCATCAGCGCGTAGATCGGCTGGTTGTCGAAGACTGCCTTCAGCGTGGGCCCCAGCAGCGTCGCGGCGACGATCTGCGGAATCACGATGAACATGTTGAAGATGCCCATGTACAGGCCCATCTTTTTCTCTTCGACGCACGACGCCAGCAGCGCGTACGGCATCGACAGGATGCTGGCCCACGACACGCCGACCAGCGCGAACGACAGGACCAGATAGTGCGGCGACGGCACATACGCCATCGACAGGAAGCCGAGGCCGCCCAGCAACAGCGAAACGAAGTGCACCAGCTTGCGATTGAGCACGAAGCGCGCGGCGTAGAAGCTCAGCAGCAGTGCCACCACCATCGACGACAGCCCGTAATAGCCCATGTACGAACCGACCAGATCCGCCGCGTTCTGATAGGCGGCGTTCGCCGACTGGAAGGCCTCGGCCTGCGCAGGGATCGCCATGTCGAACGCTTTCGTGTCGGGTGCCGGGGCCTTGAACACGTGTTCGGTCAACGCCGGCGTGGCCATGCTCCACATGCTGAAGAACGACAACCAGCTGAAGAACTGCACCACGCCGATGCTCAGCATCTGCCGGGGCATGTGCAGGATGTTGTGGACGATCTCGCCGATGAAGTTGCCGGAGGATTTCTTCTCTTCGGCGAAGCGAGCGAGGTCTTCGGGCGGATATTCCTTCGTGGTGAACACGGTCACCAGGATGCTGGCCAGGAAGACGAACGCGCCGACCGCGAACGCGACCTTCACCGACAGCGGCACCACACCCGGGCCGGCCTCGTTGGAGACGCCGAGCTGGTTGACGAACCACGGCAGATTGCTCGCCACCCAGGTGCCGATGCCGATGATCAGCGTTTGCAGCACGAAGCCGTAGGAGCGCTGATTGTCCGGCAGCTTGTCGGCGACCAGCGCGCGGAACGGTTCCATGCTGATGTTGATCGAGGCGTCCAGCACCCAGAGCAGACCCACCGCCATCCACAGTGCGGACGAGTGCGGCATGAAGACCAGGGCGACCGAGGCGAGGATCGCGCCGATCAGGAAATACGGTCGGCGCCTGCCCAGCACCGGATGCCAGGTGCGGTCGCTGAAGTAACCGATCACCGGCTGCACCAGCAGCCCGGTCAGCGGCGCGGCGATCCACAGCATCGGCAGCGCGTCCTTCTCGGCGCCGAGGGTCTGGAAGATGCGCGACATGAAGCCGCCCTGCAGCGCGAAGCCGAACTGGATGCCCAGGAAGCCGAACGACATGTTCCAGATCTGCCAGAACGACAGCTGCGGTTTCCGATTCGTCGTGCCTGGGTTCATCGTGATGCCTTTGTATGAAAGCGTGCGTGGTGATGCGCTGTGTGCGGTGTTGCAGCGCGATCGTACGCGGCTAACGATGCACGTGCGCATCGCGCACGGCACGTTGCAACGCAGCATTATCGACTGCAAACGTATTCAAGCGCACGATGCCCTCGGGAGCGTGGCATCGTCGCGCTTCCGGGCCCGCAAGGCGGTTGCGCACCAGCATGCAGCACGAATGCAATTGCGGAGGATCACATCGGCTTGGCGGCGCAGTGCTTGGCGATGAATTCCTCGTGGGTGGGCATCACCCGCGTACAGTTGGCGATCACGCCGCGAATCCCTTCCATGTATTCGATGATCTTCTCTTCCGGGTACACGTCGACCATCGCGTGGTACGAGCGCGGTTGCACCCGCTGGCCGTACATCACCTGCATCCAGCTGGGTTCGGCGAACAGTTCGCTGCATTCGCGGAAGATGCGGCCGTTGCTGCGGAACAGTTCCATCTTGCGGGTCAGCGATTCGGGCACGTCCATCGTCCGGCAGTAGTTCCAGAACGGCGTGTCGTCGCGCTCGGTGGCGTGGTAATGCATGATCAGGAAATCGCGGATCTTGTCGAACTCGAAATCGGCGTGCAGATTGAATTCGTCGATATCGGTCTGGTCGAAACCGGCGTGCGGGAAGAACGCGGTCAGTCGCGCGATGCTCGACTGGATCAGATGGATGCTGGTCGATTCCAGCGGTTCCATGAAACCGCTGGCCAGACCGATGGCGACCACGTTCTTGTTCCAGAACTTCTTGCGCTTGCCGGTGACGAAGCGCAGCACGCGCGGTTCGGCCAGCGCCTCGCCTTCGAGATTGGCCATCAGCGTCGCGACCGCTTCGTCCTCGCTGATGTACTGGCTGCTGAAGACATGGCCGTTGCCGACCCGGTGCTGCAGCGGGATCCGCCACTGCCAGCCGGCGTCGCGCGCGGTCGAGCGCGTGTACGGCGTGAGCGGCGTGGTGCGCGTGCACGGCACCGCCGCAGCGCGGTCGCAGGGCAGCCAGTGGGTCCAGTCGACATAGCCGGTCTTGAGCGTCTGCTCGATCAGCAGGCCGCGGAAACCGGAGCAGTCGACGAACAGCTGGCCCGGGATGCGTTCGCCGTTGTCGAGCGTGATCGCGTTGACGAAGCCGGTTTCGGGATTCTGTTCGACGCCGATCACCTTGCCTTCGGTGCGGACCACGCCGCGCGCTTCGGCGAAGCCGCGCAGATAGCGCGCGTAGAGGCCGGCGTCGAAGTGATAGGCGTAGGCGATGTCCGCCAGCGGCGAGTTGGGGCGGTCGCTGACCGGATGCATGAATTTGTTGTGGCGCGCGGCGACGGTGTTGATCGAATACTCGTCGAGCACGCCGGCCTTGCCCGCCTGGCGCATCTTCAGCCAGTACTGGTAGAACGCGACCATACCGAGGTCCTGGCCGATCTTGCCGAAGCCGTGGATGTAGCTGTCGCCGACCTGGCCCCAGTTCACGAACTCGATGCCGAGCTTGAACGAGCCCTTGGTCTCGCGGAGGAATTCGGCCTCGTCCAGGTCCAGGGCGGTGTTGTAGAGCTTGATCATCGGTATCGTGGCTTCGCCCACGCCGACGATGCCGATCTCGTCGGATTCGACCAGCCGGATCGAATAGGATCGGCCGAGTACTTTCGACAGCGCGGCGGCGGTCATCCAGCCGGCGGTACCACCGCCCACGATCACGATTTCGGACACACGATTGTTTTCGACGACAGGCACAGCGTTCATGCAGCGAAGTCTCATTGATATGCGCGACAAGTATGCGACGGCCGCCGCCGCCGGTCATCCTGCAGTGCGGCGAGACCGCCCCGCGCGATGCCGACTTGCATACGTATTCATGCCGCTGCTCGCTGCATGGCTGCCGCTCGCGGCGACGGCCGCCCCGCCCCGGGATGCGCTGCGCGCCGCCTGCGACGCCGCCGACGTGGCTACCGTGCTGCATCCGGCCGCCGAGTCCGCCCGTGACGCCCGCGCGTATTGGCTGGATCGCCATCTGATCCAATGGCCGGGCGTGCCGGTCGAAGGCCGCTTTCGGCTGTACCACTCGGCAACGGCGGTCTTGCGTGCGCAGCCGGGGCGCGTAGTCGCCGGCGCGGATGGCGGGATCGAGCTGGTCCCGGTGAAGGTGAAGCTGGGCCCAGTGCAAGCCGCACGCGCCCGTTTCATCGGCGCGGGCCCGCGATTCACGCCGACCAGCGTTGCCGACATTGCTGCGCTGCTGCGGGAACAAGTGCTGCTGGTGCGCGAAGACGCACAGGGCCGCGTGCTGGAGGCGACCGCGTTGCAGACGCCGGGCGCGCTGGACGATCTGTACGCGGCAGCGGAGACCGCCACGCTCGGTGTGCATCGTCACGGGCAACCGGCGATCTCCGAAGACTTCGCCACCCGCTTCGCGCTGTGGGCGCCGACCGCGCGTGCGGTCGCAGTTTGTCTGTATTCGAACCATACACGCGCCCTGCCGGCACGCGCGGACGATACCACCGGCATGTGGACGCTGGATCTGCCCGGCACGCTGCACGGGCAGCGCTATGCCTTCCTCGTCGACGTGTTCGTGCCCGGCGTCGGCATCGTCCGCAATCGCGTCACCGATCCGTATTCGGTCGGATTGACGGCGGACTCCAAGCGCAGCGTGGTGCTCGATCTCGAACATCCCACCACGCAGCCTGCGGGTTGGGCCGGCGCGACGCGCCCTGCGCCGCTGGCGTCGCCCACCGACATGACGATCTACGAACTGCACGTGCGCGATTTCTCGATCGGCGACAAGACCGTGCGCCCCGCATGGCGCGGAAAATATCTGGCGTTTACAGAATCCGACGCGGCCGGCATGCGCCATCTGCATGCGCTCGGTCGGGCCGGCATCACCGATGTGCATCTGCTGCCGGTGTTCGATCTTGCGACGGTGCCCGAACGCGGCTGCATCACCCCGGAAATCCCGGCCGCCGCGCCGGACAGCGACGCGCAGCAGGCGGCGTCCAGCGCGGTCGCGGCGAAGGACTGCTTCAACTGGGGCTACGACCCGTACCACTTCAACGCGCCCGAAGGCAGCTACGCCACCGATCCCGACGACGGCGCCGGGCGCGTGCGCGAATTCCGGGCGATGGTGCAGGCGCTGCACGCGGCCGGGCTGCGCGTGGGCATGGACATGGTCTACAACCACACCACCGTATCGGGACAGGCGCCGACCTCGGTGCTCGATCGCATCGTGCCCGGTTACTACCATCGCCTCGATGCGAACGGAAAAGTCGAACGCTCGACCTGCTGCGACAACACCGCCACCGAACACCGGATGATGGCGAAGCTGATGATCGAATCCGCAGCGCTGTGGGCGAAGCACTACCACATCGATTCTTTCCGCTTCGATCTGATGGGTCACCAGCCGCGCGCGGCGATGGAGCGGTTGCAGCAGGCCGTCGATACCGCCGCTGGCCGTCACATCGATCTGATCGGCGAGGGCTGGAACTTCGGCGAGATCGCCGACGGCGCGCGCTTCGTGCAGGCCTCGCAGCTGTCGCTCAACGACAGCGGCATCGCGACCTTCAGCGACCGTGCCCGCGATGCGCTGCGCGGCGGCGGTTGCTGCGACAGCGGCGAGGCACTGATCGCAGGACAGGGATTGTTGAGCGGACTGCACTACGCGCCGAACGCCCTCAACGCAGGCAAGGACCAACGCGATGCGCTGCTGCGAGCGGCGGATATGGCGCGGATCGGACTGGCCGGCACGCTGCGCGATGTGCGCATGACCACAGTCGCTGGCGAGGACAAACGCCTCGCCGACATCGACTACGCCGGACAACCCGCCGGCTACGCCGCGCAGCCGAGAGAGGTCGTGAATTACGTCGAGAACCACGACAACCCGACGCTGTTCGACATCCTCGCGCTGAAACTTCCGCGCGATACCGCGCGCGAAGATCGTGCGCGCGTGCAGTTGCTGGGCGCGTCCTTCGTCGCTTTCAGCCAAGGCATCGCGTATTTCCACGCCGGCATGGACGTGCTGCGCTCGAAATCGCTGGACCGCAACAGTTTCGACTCCGGCGACTGGTTCAATCGCCTCGACTGGACGTACACCGACAACGGCTTCGGCGCCGGATTGCCGCCGTCGAGCGACAACGGCAAGGACTGGGCGCTGCTGCGGCCGGTGCTGGCGGATCGATCGATCAAGCCGACACCGGAGGACATCGTCTGGATGCGCGACGCCTTCAACGATCTGCTGAAGATCCGCAGCAGTTCCACGCTGTTCCGCATGCGCTCGGCAAAGGATGTGGAAGCGCGGTTGTCGTTCCGCAATGTCGGACCAAAGCAGAACCCACTGGTGATTGCAGCGCATCTCGATGGTGCTGGCTACGACGGCGCCGGGTTCCGCGAAATCCTGTATTTCATCAACGTCTCGCCCGAGGCGCAGACGCTGACGTTTTCGGAAGAATCGGGCAAGCCATACGTGCTGCATCCCCTGCAACGTGCGCGAGACGTCACTGATACGCGGCCACTGGAGCAAGCGCGCTACGACGCGCGATCCGGTGCATTCTTGATTCCCGCGCGCACGGCGGTGGTGTATGTGGCCGAATGATCTCTCGTTCCGAACAAGGGTGCGGCAAGTAGGGTGGAGTAAGCGCAGCGCAACTCCACCATCCATCGAGCCAATGGAAAGCGCCATTTCCAGTTGCATGAACGTCGATTCCGTTTGTCTTGCGCTGCGTGTTTCATCTTGTGATGGTGGAGTTGCGCTGCGCTTACTCCACCCTACTGATCTGATGCTTCTGCTTCAATCTCCTTCAACGAGGATCGATCATGCGTATTTCCCACTCTGATTCCATCGTCCACCGCATCGGTGCGGCGTGCGTCTTGTTCGCAGCAGCGTGGATCGCCGGTCCAGCATCTGCCGCCACCGTCGCCGAAGCGTCGTCGCCCGACGGCAAACTGAAGGTGGAACTCGATCTCAGCAACGAAGGCCGGCTGGCCTATCGCGTGCTGCGCAACGGCCAGCCGCTGGTCGGCGATTCCCGGCTCGGTTTCATCCTGCGCAACGGACGCCAGCTGCTGCGCGGAATCAAGCTCGATTCGCAATCCGCGAGCAGTTTCGACGAGACCTGGGAACAGCCCTGGGGCGAACGCCGCTACGTGCGCAACCATTACAATGAACTGCACGCACGTTTCATCGAGAGCGATCGCGACCATCGCCGCTTCGATGTGGTGTTTCGCGTCTTCGACGACGGCGTGGGCTTCCGCTACGCGTTTCCGAAGCAGCCGGCGATGGACGAGGTGCAGATCGCCGAAGAACTGACCGAATTCGCGATCGCGAAACCGGCGACCGCGTGGTGGATTCCGGCCTACGAATGGAATCGCGAGGAATATCTGTACAGCCGCACGCCACTGGCCGAGGTGGGCATGGCGCAGACGCCGATCACGCTGCGCACCGACGACGGCATCCATCTCACGCTGCACGAGGCGGCGCTGGTGGACTACGCCGGCATGAATCTCGCGAAGGCCGATGGTGGCGCGCTGCGTGCCTCACTGACCCCGGGCAGCCCCGCCAAGGTGGTGCGGCGCACGCCGTTCACCACGCCGTGGCGCACGATCCAGATCGCCGATCACGCGGGTGGTCTGGTCGAGTCCAATCTGATCCTCAATCTCAACGAGCCGAACGCGCTCGGTGACGTCAGCTGGTTCAAGCCGTCGAAGTATGTCGGCGTGTGGTGGGCGATGCATCTCGATCAACAAAGCTGGGCGACCGGGCCGAAGCACGGCGCGACCACCGAGAACACGAAGCGCTATATCGATTTCGCTGCGAAATACGGGTTTCGCGGCGTGCTGGTGGAAGGCTGGAACATCGGTTGGGACGGCGACTGGTTCGCCAACGGCTGGGATTTCGACTTCAGCAAACCTACGCCGGACTACGATCTGCAAGGCTTGGCCGCGTATGCGAAATCCAAGGGCGTGCACCTGATCGGCCATCACGAAACCGGGTGCGCGGTCAGTCATTACGAGCGGCAGATGGATGCATCATTCGCGCTGTTCCAGCGCTTGGGCATCGATGCCGTGAAGACCGGCTATGTCTGCGACGCCGGACAGATCGAACGACAGGATCAGCCGGGCGACCCGGTGCTGCGCGAGTGGCACGAGAGCCAGTTCATGAGCAACCACCACCTGCGCGTGGTGCAGGCGGCGGCGAAACATCACGTCGCGATCAACGCGCACGAGCCGATCAAGGACACCGGCCTGCGTCGCACCTATCCGAACTGGATCTCGCGCGAAGGCGCGCGCGGACAGGAATTCAACGCCTGGGGCAATCCACAGAATCCGCCCGAACACGAGCCGAATCTGATCTTCACCCGGATGCTCGCCGGCCCGATGGACTTCACGCCCGGCGTGCTCAGTCTGCAGGGGCGCGGCCAGAAGCTGCAGAGCACGCTGGCGCGGCAGCTCGCGCTGTATGTCGTGCTCTACAGCCCGATCCAGATGGCCGCCGATCTGCCGGAGAACTACGCCAAACATATGGATGCGTTCCAGTTCATCCGCGATGTGCCCGTCGACTGGTCGGAGACGCATGTGCTCAACGGCGAGGTCGGCGATTTCGCCACGATCGTGCGCAAGGACCGCAACAGCGAGGCGTGGTATCTGGGCAGCGTGACCGACGAGAACGCGCGCACGTTGGAGGTGTCGCTGTCGTTCCTGACTCCGAAGCGCAGGTATGTCGCCGAGATCTATCGCGACGGCGACGGCGCGCATTACAAGGACAAGCCGTTCGCGTTCGTGCGCGAAAGCCGCGAGGTGACCCGCGCCGATGTGCTGACGCTGCCTCTCGGTGCCGGCGGCGGTGCGGCGATCCGGTTCGTGCCGAAGCGTTGATGGCTCTCCGATGAGTCTGTTCAATCCCACGCCCCGCATCCAGACGGTGCCGATCCACGGGCGCCATGTCTGCCATGTCATCGACGATGCGCTGCTCGATCCGGATGCACTGGTCGAGTACGCGGCAGCGCATGCCGGCGACTTCATCGAGACCGAGCACAACGCCTATCCCGGCCCCGAACTGCGGATGCCGGATGCCTTTTCGGCGCAGCTCGATGCGTTCTTCACGGCGCATATGCGTCGCGCGTTCGACGTGCGGCGCACCGAGCGGATGTACAGCCGGCTCGCGATCACCGCGACGCCGTCGGAGCAACTCGCGCCGATCCAATCGATCTGTCACATCGATCGTTTCGCGGTGGAAGCGCGTCAGCGGATCGTCGCATCAGTGCTGTATCTGTTCCGCGACGAACGTTTGGGTGGCACCGGCTTTTACGGTCCGAAGCAGCCGCCGGAGACGATCATGCCGATGATCGCCGATGCTGCGAACATCGACGCCGCGACGTTCAGAGCGCGTTACGGCATCGATACCGGATACATGACCGAATCGAATGCATGGTTCCAGAAACTCGCATCGGTGCCCGCGCGCTACAACCGGATCATTTTCTACGAAGGCACCGTATTCCACAGCGGCGAGATTGCGCATCCCGAGCTGTTGTCGCGCGATCCCCGCGCAGGTCGGCTCAGTCTCAACGGTTTTTTCACCTGCAAACGCAGTCTTTCGCCTGCATGAGCGGTTTCTTTCGAGGGTGTCGCCGATGATCCGTATCCTGTTGCCTGCATGTGCCACGGTCTGCCTGTTGTTCGCATCGCCCGCGTTGCGCGCACATGAGCCAACGATACGTCACGACCGCGCTCGCATCGACACATTGACGATTCCAGTGCCCGATCTGGCGCCCGACGGTCTGCGCGTGCGCGTGTTCGTGCCGAATGGTTACGAGCCGAAGTCCGAGATCGGTTATCCGGTGCTGTATCTCAACGACGGCCAGGACGCCGAAGCCGTGAAGCTGCAGGCGACGTTGAACGATCTGATCGATCGCGGCGAAATCCGCCCGCTGCTCGCGGTCGCGATCGATATGCCAAAAGACCGCATGGGTGCCTATGGGTTCTCCGAACGTGCAGCGCAGCGCAGCCTCGTCGCGCCGCTGCGCGTCGGCGCCATCGGCACGCAGGCGCACGCGTATTCCGAATGGGTCGCGACGCAGCTGGTGCCGATCATCGATGCGCGCTACCGCACCCGTGCGCGACCGGAAGCGCGCGCGATCCTCGGTTGGTCCTTGGGCGCTGCGAACGCGCTGAATCTCGGCTGGCAGTATCCGGAGGTCTTCGCCAGCGTCGGCGCATTCTCGCCATCGCTGTGGCTGTCGCCGAAGCCCGACGAGATCGCGGGCATTCAAGCCAGCCGGTTCGCGCAGCAGATGATCGCGGCCGGTGCTTATCACGCCGGCAGCCGATTCTTCTTCGCGGCCGGCGATGCCGAAGAAACCGACGACCGCGACGCAGATGGCGTCATCGATGTGCTCGACGATACCCGCGATCTGATCGACGGCTGGCGGGTCGCTGGCGAAACCGAACCGCGCGTGAAAGGCCTGCATCAGCTCGGTCATTCGATGAATCTTGATCATGCCGCGAAAGCGACGCGCGCAGACGCGGCGCTGTTCGTGCTTGCTGGCGGCAAGCACGAACAGGCATCGTGGGCGCAGATGCTGCCGGCGTTCCTGCGTTGGGCGTATGCCGTGCATGCGCCGCCGTTGAACGCGACCGGACGCATCGACAGCTGGCAGCGCATGCCGTCGCGGCACGTCGATGCGCGCGATGTCGACGTGTGGTTGCCGCCGGGCTATGGCCGCGATCCGCAGCGGCGCTACCCGGTGCTGTACATGCACGATGGCCAGAATCTGTTCGATCCGGCGTTGGGCTACACCGGGGTCGACTGGGATATCGACGGCGCGATGACACGACTGATCGACGCCGGCGACATCCGCGAGGCCATCGTGGTCGGCGTGTGGAATACACCGCTGCGGTTCGCCGAATACATGCCGAAGGCACCGGTGCACACCGAGATGGTGGGCAGCGGAATCGAAGGGCGCGCCATCGGTCGCGCCGAGGACATCCGTTCCGACAGCTACCTGCGTTTCCTGGTCGACGAACTCAAGCCGTTCATCGATGCGCAGTACCGCACGTTGCCCGGTCGCGACGACACCTTCGTGATGGGTTCGAGCATGGGTGGACTGATTTCGGCGTATGCCGTCGCGCAGTATCCCGAAGTGTTCGGCGGCATCGGCGCGGTGTCCACGCACTGGCCGGCCTGCGATGGCTGCGTGATCGACTGGCTCGGCGCGCATCTGCCCGATCCGCGCACGCACCGGCTGTATTTCGACCATGGCACCGCGACCCTCGATGCGCTGTATCCGCCGTTCCAGGCGCGGATGGACGAGGCGTTGCGCGAAGGCGGTTACATCGAAGGCAGGAACGCGATGACCCGCCGTTTCGAAGGCGCCGAGCACAGCGAAGCGGCGTGGCGTGCGCGGGTCGAGATTCCGCTGCGGTTCCTGCTCGCGCGCTGATCGCCGCGTCTATTTCTGCGGTGCGTCTTTTGCCGTGTCCTTGTCGAGGTCCTGTTCGACTTCGCGCATGAATTCGTCGGTCGCCTGCGACAACGCCAGCATCGCCCAATTCGTGGTGTCGCGGACATCGCAGGCGACGTGGCGTGGATCCTTCGCGCAGAGCCGGTCGAGATCCTCGGGCACGGTCTCGTCGTCGCCGCGCGCGAAGACCTGAGCCAGGTTTTCGCAGCCGATCCGCACCCCGGCTGCGCAGACCTTGAGGTAGTAGGGTTTGGCTTCGGCCCATGCGCCGCTCAATGCGCGTTGATGCCCGGCGATGTTGCAGCCGTGCAAGCTGCCGCGTTCGCAGCAGGCGACTGCGGTTTCCTTGCCGGGCTGCGGGCAGTCTTCGACCAGTGGTTTTTCCACGAACACCACCGGTGCCGCGCATGCGCTGGCGCCGCCGTCGCGGCGATAGACCGCGTACCGGTTCCAGTCGTCGATGCCGAGCAGACGATCGTCGCCGATGCGCTGCAGCACGAAGTCGCCGCCCTTGTCGTGACGGATGCGCACGAGGCCGGCTTCGAGGCGCGCGCGAAGATCGCCGCCGAAACCGGTGACGATGCCGCGATCGCCGAAATCCAGTTCGCTCATCAATCCGGTGTCGGCGACGTAGCGACCGCAGGGCAATGCTGTCGACGGCACGGCCTGCAACTGCGCATCGCGCAAGTTCGCCAGCGGCGCCAGTTGTTTGCACGCTTCAGGATCGCCGCCGCGATCACAGCCGATGCGCAGCGCCTCGCGGCTTTCGACGTAACGTCCGCCGATCCACAGTTCTTCCGCGACATTGGCGCAGATTTTCGCCGAGCCTTGACGCGCGCACAGTGCCGGCAGGGCGTCGAGTCGTGCCTGCGGCAGCGGGACATCATCGGCGTACAGCGAGGTCGCGACTTCGGCCAATGCGCTGCCCAACAGTTTCGCGATCGCCGTATCGCAGGCCTCCGCCGAGAACGCGGGCATGCCTTCGCGGCATTCCGGCGGCGATTCGGCGTCTTCGCCCGCATAGGCTTCGGGATGCTCCGCGCGTTGTCGCTCGCGGTCGATCGCCTTTACGCACGCGAACGGCATGCCTTCATCGCAATAGCGCTGCAGCATCGAGTCGGTCGCGAGGTCCACGCTGGCGACACAGGCGTCGATGTCCGCAGCGCAGGTGCCGGGCGCGGCGGGGCGCGCGGTGGCGCACGCGGCGATGCCTTCCAGCACGAAAGTCTTGCGGAATGCCGCGTCGTTGCCGGTGATGGTGCGGCCGTCGGCGCTGACCGTGTAATCGTCGATGTAGGCCTCGTCGATGTCGTACAGCCGCAGCGTACTGCCGTTGCGACGATGGATCTGCGCGGACGGCGCCATGCCTTCGCGCACGATGCGCGCGCGCTCGATGTCGAGCACTTCAAGTCGTGCGCCGGAGTCGGCATCGACGTAGACGCCGCAGGCCAGGGGTTCGGCATGCACGGGTACGGAGAACATCAGCGGCATCGCGAACAGGATCGCGGGCGACAACCATCGTTGCATCGGAGGCTCCGCGCGGGGGTGTGACATGGGCGAGGCTCCATTTTGCATGAGTCCATCCGGCTTCAGACGCGGCGCGGTCGAAAACACCGCGGTTCACCGGTAGAATCCCCGCCGGGGTTTGGCCGGCAGGGGCCAGCGGGCGTGCCGATAACAGGTGCGCGCGGATGCAGAGAAGGAATGGCGACGACGATGACTGCCGCAGTCGTCGAACTTGAGCGAAGTCCCTTGGATGTTCCGGATGCGGTCGAACGACAGGGGGTTTCGATGAGGTTGTTGCGCAATCCAGGCGTTGTGCGGCTATGGTCGCTTGCGGTCGCTGCAGGGCTGGCATGGTGTTCTCTGCCCGCCCCGGTCTGCGCACAGACACTGTCGCATGCCCGCAGCGCGGCTGCGAGCTTGGATGCGGGCGAATACTTCGCCTGCGGCCTGTTCGAGGGCGGGATGTTGAACGGCACGCTCGAGAGCGGCACCCTGAAATGCTGGGGCGAGAACGCTGCCGGTCAGGCGCTGCCCCCGCAAGGGTATTACCTGTCGGTGAGTGCCGGATTCGATCATGCCTGCGCGCTGCGCGGCGATGGCCAGCCGATCTGCTGGGGCAATCCGGCCGGAGTTTCGAGCTCGCCGCCGGTAGGCCCATACGTTGCTCTCAGTGCCGGGCAGGGCGAGAACTGCGGGCTGCGCAGCGATGGTCAGCTGCGCTGCTGGGGCGGTGCGATGTCGGCCGCTGCGCCGACCACCGGCACGTTCATCGCGGTCAGCGTTTCGCCGGGGCGCGGCTGCGCGATCCGTAGCGATGGCGCTCTCCAATGCTGGCAGGCGGCGGGGGTCGCCAGTCTGGGTACCGTGCCGACCGGACGCTATTTCGCGCTGAGCCTCGGCTCCAGTCATGCCTGTGCGCTGCGCAGCGATGGCAAGGTCCAGTGCTGGGGGTCCAACGCCCAAGGCCAGACCAGCGCGCCGACAGCGCCGAATTTCGTCGCGGTCGCGTCCGGCTACCAGCACGCCTGCGGCATCGAGGACAACGGCAGCATCGTCTGCTGGGGCAGCAATGCGGCCGGCCAGCGCAACGCGCCCGCGGGTCGTTTCGATGCGATCAGCGCCGGTCGTCTGCATACCTGCGCACGTAACGAAGAAGGTTCGATCCAGTGCTGGGGCGGTACTGGCGCTCAAGGTGAACTCGATCCGCCGACCTACAACTTCCAGGCGCTCGCGGTCGGACCGGATCAGGCCTGCGGGCTCGTCTACGAAGGCAACTACGGATGCGTGGGTGCGACATCGACGCTGACGCCTGTTGTGCGTGGCTACGACGCCCTGAGTTTCGGCACATCGAGTGCCTGCGGTCTCACTGTCGACGGCCTGCCGCTGTGCTGGGGCGCGCCACTGGGCACACCGCCCAATGAGCCGATGACTGCGATCAGTGTCGGGAGTACTCACGTCTGCGCTTTGCGCTTGAATGGTGGAGCAGCGTGCTGGGGCGACAACAGCTTCGGCGAGGCGACGCCTCCGCCGCAGGTCGACTACCAGGCGTTCAGCACGATCGCCAGCGGCGACCGGTTCACCTGTGGATTGAGCGGCTATGCCGGTCTGGTCTGCTGGGGCCAGGGGCTTGGGGTCACCGATGCGCCGCAGGGACTGTTCCGCGCGCTGAGCGTGCATGCCGGCAATGCCTGCGTGCTCGACAACAGCGGCTATGCCTCATGTTGGGGCAGCAATGCCGCGCTTCTGCAGCCGCCGTCGAATCAGACG
Source organism: Lysobacteraceae bacterium (assembly GCA_040079515.1). Classification (GTDB taxonomy): domain Bacteria; phylum Pseudomonadota; class Gammaproteobacteria; order Xanthomonadales; family Xanthomonadaceae; genus Lysobacter_I. The sequence goes on along the minus strand of JBEBKD010000003.1, from coordinate 85,184 downwards.
TTCGCAGCGATCGCGGTGGGTGCGCGCCATGTTTGTGCGATCGGTACGACCAGCGACCCGTTCAGCTCGGGCCCGATGCAATGCTGGGGCGACGGTTCCCAGGGGCAGCTGCTGGCGCCCACCGGCACCGGCTACTTCCGCATGGCCGCGTTCGGCGATACGACCTGCGTGGCCGACCTCGAACAGATGCGCTGCTGGGGTTCGCAGACCTCGACCAAAGCCAGCCCGACCGTGCTGGCCGCCGCCGCTGGCATCGCCGCAGGCGAGGCGCACAGCTGCACCGTGCGCGGCAATCGTGGCGTGGGCTGCTGGGGTGATGCGGCGCTTGGTCAACGCAATGTGCCGATCCACCGCGCACGCAGCGTCTCCGCCAACGGCGACCACAGCTGCAGTCTGCGCGGCGATGGCCAGACCGTCTGCTGGGGCGACAACACGCATGCCGCATCGACGCCGCCGGTCGGTGCATCGCGCGGGCTCGATATCGGCCAGTTCAACGGTTGCACGGTCGGCGCGAACGGCAGCGCCGGCTGCTGGGGTTGGAACGTCAACGGCCAGAACACGCCGCCGGCTGGCCCGTTCCGCAGCGTCGCCACCGGCTTGAACCACAGTTGCGGGGTGCGCGACGACGGCACGATCGCCTGCTGGGGCTACAACGCCGACGGTCAGGCCACCGCGCCCGCAGGCGTGTTCAGTGAAGTCGATGTCGGCGAACGTCACAGCTGTGCGATCGCCGCGAATGGCGGTCTGCAATGCTGGGGTCTGGGCACGGAAGGCCAGACCACACTACCCGATCTGCCGGGCGCCAGTTATCGCGCGCTCGCGGTCGGCGCGTTCCACAACTGCGCCATCGTCAGTCTCGGCAGCATCGCCTGCTGGGGACGCAACGATCGTGGGCAGGCCACGCCGCCTGAGGAAGGCGTGTTCGTGTCGATCGCCGCTGGCGCCGCGCATACCTGCGCGGTCCGCGACGACGGCGTACGCCTGTGCTGGGGCGCTAACGAGCAGGGGCAGGCGCCGCAGCTATCGATCGGACCTGCGACGCTGCCGCAGGCCATCGCCGATGCCGACTACCGCCTTGATCTGATCTTGGTTGGCACCGGTGGATACGTGCCCGTAGCGCCCAGGTTCCAATTCGTCAGCGGCGAATTGCCGCCCGGCATCGGCATGAATGTCTACGGTCAACTCGTCGGGCGCCCCTACCTCGAAGGCACCTACACCCTGAACCTGCGGGGGCACGACGAAAACGGCCTGCAGGCCGAGCGCGAGATCCAGATCACCGTGTTGCCGCCGCGGCCGCAGATCGAAGTGCTCGTGGACGGCGTCCACCGCAATGGCAGTGGTTGGTACTCCAGCGACGTCCATGTGACCTGGACCATCACGCCACTCGGTGCTGGTCTGACCACCAGTGGCTGTGATGCGGTGACCGTGGATTACGACACGCCAGCCGTCGAATTCCACTGCGTCGCCACCAACAGCAGCGGCACGACCGAACGCACCGTTTCGCTGCGACGCGACGCGACACCGCCGCAGACCTTGCTGTTGCAGGTCCCACCAACACAGAACAATTACGGGGTCGAAGAGCAGCCGTTCACGTTCGAATCCGTCGGGCCGGATCTTTCCGGGCACGCCGGTTTCGAGTGCAATCCGACCCAGTACGAGTCGGAATATTCCTATTACGACTGCGTTTCGCCCTATGTACTGCCTGCCGGGACGTTCCCCGGCTATCCCGGCACCTACACCATGCGGGTGCGGGCCAAGGACGCCGCCGGCAACGTCGACCCCACGCCGGCCACCTTCACCTGGACGGTTCTGCAGGACACCAGCGTGCCGGTGATCGTGCCGAACATCGTGGGCACGGCGGGCGACAACGGCTGGTATCTCGACGACGTGCGCCTCACCTGGTCGGTCAGCGACCCGCAGACGCCGCTGCGCGATGTGGTCGGCTGCGAACCGTTTACGCTGAACGTCGAGGGCTCCATCGCGCAGTACTGCGAAGCCAAGAGCTGGGCGGGACGCGCGCAGGCTGCGGTGGTTTTGCGTCGCGATACGGTCGCGCCCGCCATCATCGCCGCGCCGACCGCTGCGCCGAATGGCTCGGCCGGGTGGTACACCGTTCCGGTCACGGTTGCGCACAGCTGCATGGATGCGACCTCGGGCTTGGCGATCGGCTGCCCGCCTGCTCAGGAGTTGACCCAGGAGGGCTCCGCGATATCGAGCACGGCGAAGACGACCCGCGATATCGCCGGCAACAGTGCGACCTCGAATGTGGTCACGGTCAAGATCGATCGTACGTTTCCGACCATCGTGCCCCGGTATACGAGTCAGCCGAACAACAATGGCTGGTACAACCACGACGTCGTGATCGAATTCGATTGTGCCGATGCGGTCTCGGGGATCCAGCCCGGCGATTGCCCCATCAGCCTGACGCTGTCCGATGAAGGCGCCAACGTCACGCGGACTGTGCCCGTGCACGATGTCGCCGGGCTGCAGTCGACCACCACCGTAGTCGTGAACATCGACAAGACTGCCCCGGTCATCACGAGCATCCCGCTGCCCACTACGGTGCTGCTCAACGGCCAGTACACGGTGACACCGGTCGCAAACGATCCGATTTCCGGGGTGGTTTCGGCCGCGTGTACGCCACTGGATACGCAGACGGTGGGCCAGAAGACCGTGACCTGCAACGCCACCGACCGCGCCGGCAACATGGCCAGCCGTACCGCCACCTATCGCGTGGTCTACGACTTCGTGCCGCTGTCCGCGCCGATGAGCAATCCCGGTCAGCTGTATCTGGTCGAAGCGCCGCGCTCCGTGCCGTTCGAGTGGCGGGTGCGCGATGCCAACGGTGTGGCGATCACCAACGCGACCCTGACCCAGACCATCGTCACCGAAGTGAGCTGTCCGAATACCGGCGTGCCGCTGCCGACCCCGCCGGCCGGCGAGACCAACACTTTCGAGAACTTCGGCGACGGCCGCTACCGCCGCAACTGGTGGATCAACCCGACCAATCCGATCAGCTGTGTGCGCCTGGACGTCGTGCTCAACGACGGCATCACCCGCAGCGCGACGATCCGGATCGTGCCGAAGATCCGCCGCACCGGCGGCCCGGGTCAGCCGCAGGTGGCGACGCCAGCGGCGCGTTCGGCACCTTCGTCGCAACCGGTCGCGACGCCGCGCAGCGTGCCGATGCCGGCAAGACATCCGGTCAAGACGCGCCGCGCTGTGCAGGGGTCGGTCAAATCGCGCGCACGGTAATCAATCACGCACCGTTCGACATGGGCGGCGGCGTGTGCAGTCGGATCACACAAGGTCGAATCGTCAGCGTTCGAATCACAGGGGTTTGCGATGAATTGGATGAAGCGTGGTGTGCAGCGGTGGCGGTGGTCTTCGCTCGTAATCGTCGGCCTTGTGGTGTGGCTGCCGCCACAGGTGGGGTCTGCGTCCGGTTCGATGACTTTTCCTTCTGGCGCCGAATCCAGTTCGTCTTTCGGGTACGGTTTTTTTGAACGCCAGGGGTCCTCGATGAAATGCCAGTTACTTCATTCGCAGCGCGTGCGCCAATGGCCGCGCGCGCCAGTTGGCGGCACCGAAAGCGTGTGTATTCCTCCAGCCAGGATATCGCCGACGCGCGCCCGAGCCACATCTCATTCCCGAGCGAGACGATGATGCGCGCATTACCGGAAAAAGCAGCCTTCCTCGCGATTGCAGCGGGATTGATCGTCGGGCTTGTTTCCGCATGCGGCGATGCGATGGCGTTCGCGAAGCGGGGGCCGGCGCAGACCACCGGGGATCTGGTCGCAGGCGAACAGGGCGCCTGCATGATCGATAGCGATGGCAGGCAACGTTGTCTCGGAGCCTCCAACCGGACGGCGATACTCTCGTCGAACCGTTTTTCCGCCGTATCGATCGGCTCGTTCGATATCACCTGCGGCCTGAAGACCGATGGCAGCGCGCTCTGCTGGGGCTTCAGCTATCCGGATCCGGACGTCATCGCGATGGCCGGACCATGGCGCAGTGTCGCTGCGGGCGGCGACTTCGCCTGCGGGATACACATGGACGGACGGCTGCAATGTTGGGGCAAACCGGCGCCTGCGATCCTGCTCGCCCCTTCCGCGGAAACCTATCTCCAGGTTTCGGCGGGCTACGCCAGCGTCTGTGCATTGCGCAACGACAGCACCGTGGCCTGCTGGGCGAGCGAAGCCAACACAGGCATTGAAAACGTACCGCAAGGACGTTTCGTCGAAATCAGCGTCAACGACAGATATGCCTGTGGGCTAGGTATCAATGGCCATCTGACCTGCTGGGGGACGAATTACAACGGTCGTACCGATGCGCCTGTCGACGCCGGCTTCGTCTCGGTCAGTGCCGGGTACGCTCACGGCTGCGCGTTGCGCGACACTGGGCAAGCGGTCTGTTGGGGCGACAATGGCACCGGCGCGACAACGCCGTTACCCGGTCCGTATACCGACGTATCTGCAGGCAGCAATTATTCCTGCGGCCGACGGCCGAACGGCACAACCGTCTGCTGGGGCAATTCTTCGGTCTATATAAGAGATCTTCCGTCGACAACCGAGAATTTCCGCGCACCGATCGCGCAGCTCGCGCTTGGCGGTGGGGAAATCTGCGCGGTCGACGAACTCGGAAGCTCGCTGTGCGTCATGCAGAAGACTGCGGTGCAACCGCCGGGCGGGCGGTTCCGAGCGATCGGTTTGAATGCCACAGGCGGTTGCGGGATTGCCCGCGACGATCGAGTGGCTTGCTGGGGAAGCTTCCCCGCCGGCGTTCCGGCCGAACCGATGACCAGGCTCAGCCTGGGCACTGCCCATGCCTGTGCGATCCGGACAGATGGCACCGCCTTTTGCTGGGGCGACAACAGTCATGGACAAGCCAATGCACCGGCAGGCGTGTTCGTCGAAATCGCGGCCGCCGATACCTACAGTTGTGGTCTGCTGCACGGCGGCGCAATCGTGTGTTGGGGACAGGCCGCTGATATTCCGACCGTCCCGACGGGCAGCGGGTATCGCAGCCTCACCGCCAATGCGAAGCGGGCCTGTGTCCATACCGCAGATCGGCATGGTCAGTGCTGGGGCCCGGGCGCGGCGGAGATTCCAGCGACATTCCTCAACGCCACCTGGGACGCCATCGCCAACAGCGAGGTCATGTTCTGCGGTTTGAGTGTGCCCAATAGCATTGTCTGTTCCCGTCAGGACGGTGGTCCCGCGACGCCGATATTTTCCGGCGGAAGCTTCGAGTCGCTGGTCGCGGATGGCACCAATGTCTGCACGATCGACGGAAACGCGAAGCGGCGGGTCAGATGCAATGTCGTCCTGTTCGATGGCCCGATGCGCGTTTCCGGACTTGGAGAGATCGCGCTCGGTGCCAGACACGCATGCAATCTTCGCGCGGATGGCGTCATCTCATGTCTGGGTGACGATTCGATCGGCCAGCGCCGCGCTCCGGCAGTGCTCGCCAAAGCGATCGACGTCAATGCCGATCATGCCTGCGCCCTCGGCGCGGATCACCGGTTGCGTTGCTGGGGTTCCGATCTGCATGCGGAATCCCAACCGCCGGCAGTCGCGTTGCGCGACTTCGACGCCGGGCAATTGAATGGTTGCGGTGTCGCGACCGATGGCGCCGCCGTATGTTGGGGGTGGAACGCGAACGGGCAGGGAACCGTACCGGCCAATCTCTTCCGTCAAGTGGCGACGGGTCTGAACCATAGTTGCGGGATACGCGATTCGGGCACGTTGCTGTGCTGGGGATATGGCGCGGATGGCCAGACGAACGCGCCGGCCGGCGACTACTTCGCCGTCGATGTCGGTGAGCGGCATTCCTGCGCGATCGCCTCCAATGGTTCGCTGCGTTGTTGGGGGCTCAATTCCGAAGGTCAGGCGTCGCCGCCCGTTGTCGCCGGAGAAACCTATCGCGCACTTTCCATCGGTGCGTTCCACGGATGCGCCATCCGGCAGGACGGCGGCTTGAGATGCTGGGGGCGAAACACGGCCGGTCAGTCCTCGCCGCCACAGGATGGACGATTCGTCGACGTCAATGCCGGCGCGGTGAACAGCTGCGCGATTCGCGAAGACGGCGTGAGGCTTTGCTGGGGCGGAAATGGAGATTCTCAGATTCCATCGATGGCCTTCGTTTCGTCGGCCTTGCCGCCCGCAAGATACGGTGCCGCCTATTCAACGCCCCTGCGCGTCGTCGGGTCATCCGGGTATCGGCCTCTGGCTCCGGTGTTCAGGCTCGTGTCCGGGGCGTTGCCCGGAGGGCTGGTGCTGGGCCAGGATGGGCTTCTGTCGGGCACCGCCTCCGCGTTGGGTCAATTCACGTTCGATATCGAGGCCACCGACGACAACGGCGTGTCGGTACGTCAAGGCTTCCAACTCACGGCGGTGAGGTCTCGCTTCACCGGCGGCCCGCTTCGCCCCGAGCAGATGCAGAATGCCGCAGCTCCGGACTCCAGCGCGGATGCGGCGGACACCACGCCGCCGGTTGTGACCCCCGTGTTTGAAGGGACGCTTGGCGACGAGAACTGGTACGTGAGCGACGTGATCGTGCGGTGGTCGATCACCGATCCCGAGTCGGCGATCACCGAAACGGTCGGCTGTAGAGGCACGACGGTCAACTATGACCGGAATATGGACGTGGTCGACAACTGCAGCGCGAGCAGTGCCGGCGGTACGACCGGCATGGTGCTTGCCTTCATGCGGCGCGATGCCACGCCGCCTACGATCGGTGCGAATTTGTCGTCGCAGCCCAATGCGGCAGGCTGGCACAACACCACAGTCACCATGTTCTACAACTGCAACGACTGGTTGTCGGGTGTGGTTTCGTGTCCCGCAAACGCGACCGAGGGCGGAGATGGCACCGCAGTATTCCCTGCCTACACGATACGGGATCACGCCGGCAACACTGCGAGCACGCCGCAGGTGACCGCGAAAATCGATCGTACGCCGCCCGTCGTGACCATCACGGAGGAGGGAACACCCAATGCGGATGGCTGGTATCGCGATCTGACGCAGCATTACGCATGCAGCGACGCGACTTCCGGCCTTGCCCTGCCATGCCCTCCCCCGCAGGCGGTGACCGACACCGGATGGAGTGTCTCCGCCGGAACGAACGTCACCGACAACGCCGGTAATACGACCTCTGCATTCCGCACTTACAAGGTCGATCGTTGGCTTCCCGCGCTGCAGAATCCGACATTGCCCAATCCGATCCTGTTGGGGTCGGTGTTGCAGGTGATCCCGACGGCGGCCGACGACCATTCCGGTCTGGCCTCGGCCGGTTGCTCTCCGATCGACACCGCGACCGTCGGCCAGAAGACCCTCACCTGCACGGCAACGGACCGGGTCGGCAATACCGTGACTCAGACCACGCCCTACACCGTCGCCTACGACTTCGTACCGACCAGCGCGCCACTGGGCGGTACTTCCGCGTATCTGGTGCAGGCGCCGCGATCGGTGCCGTTCGAATGGCGGTTGCGCGATGCCAACGGCGCGCCAGTGGCCAACGCGATGTTGGTGAACAGCGCAGCGACGGTAGTCGCCTGCCCGTCGACGATTGTGCCCCTCACGACCGTGCCGGCCGGCGAGACCAACACGTTCGAGAACTTCGGCGATGGCCGCTACCGCCGCAACTGGTGGATCAACTACGCGGGCACCGCCCAGTGTCTGCGTTTGGACATCACATTGAACGACGGCATCACGCGCAGCGCGACGATCCGGGTCGTACCGAAGATCCGCCGCACTGGCGGTCCGGGCCAGCCGCAGGTGGCGACGTCGGCGGCGCGTTCGGCGCCCTCGTCGCGGCCGGTTGCGACGCCGCGCACCACGTCAGCACCGGCAAGACAGCCGGTGAAGACCCGCCGCGACGTGCAGCGAGCGGTCAAATCGCGCACGAGGTGATCGGCCATGCACGGTTGGGTGAATGCAAGTTTGGATCGTCAGCGTTCGAATCACAGGGGTTTGCGATGAAGATGAAGGGTGGCGTGCAACGTGTGCGGTGGTTTTCGCTCGCGCTGATGGGCGTGATGGCGTGGCTGCTGCCGCAGTCGGCGTTTGCGTCCGATTCGGCGGCATTGCAGACCGCCAGTCAGGTGTTGGATGCCGGCGAATACCACAGCTGCGCAGTGCGCGATGACGCCAGCCTGACCTGCTGGGGTTCCTACGGCACGCTGGAGAGTACGCCGCCGTCCACTGGTCGCTTTCTCGCGGTCAGCGCCGGCTTCGATCACACCTGCGCACTGCGCAGCAACGGTCTGGTCGCGTGCTGGGGCCAGGCGGCTTCGATCGCCACCCCGCCACCGATAGGTCCGTTCGTGGCCATCAGCGCCGGTCGCGGCGAGAACTGCGCCCTGCGTCCGGACGGCCGTCTGGCCTGCTGGGGCGGGATCATGGCCGGCGTTGCGCCCACCGATGCCGGCTATCTGGCAGTGAGCGTCGCCCAGAACCGCGGCTGTGCGATCCGCGGCGACGGCACGCTGCAATGCTGGCAGCCGGCAGGCATCCCCAGCCTCGGCACCGTGCCCACCGGGCGGTATCTGTCGATCGCCACAGGCGCCAACCATGCCTGCGCCCTGCGCAGCGACGGTGAAGCGCTGTGCTGGGGATCGAATGCCCAAGGCCAGACCGCTGCGCCGACCGGCGTCCGCTTCACCGCGCTGACCGTCGGCCACCAGTACTCCTGCGGTCTGCGCGAGGACGGTGCCATCGCATGCTGGGGCCTCAACACCACCAACCAGCTCGCCGCGCCCGCCGGCCGCTACACCGCGCTCAGCGCCGGCCGCGCGCATACCTGCGCACGCACGGTCGATGGCAATACCCGCTGTTGGGGTGGAACCAACGGCCGCAGCGAACTGCTGGTGCCTTACTACCAGTTCGTATCGCTGGCGGCCGGAGGCGGCGAGGCCTGCGCGCTCGACTTCAACGGCAACGTCACCTGCGCAGGCGACACCGCCACACCGCTGCGCCCGGCCGTCAGCCGCTACAAGGCGCTGAGCTTCGGCGACAGCACGGCCTGCGCCATCGGCCGCGACGATCGCGTGTCCTGCTGGGGTGTTTCGCTGGGAACGCCACCGACCGATCGCATGACCGCAGTCAGCGTCGGCGTCGGCCACGCCTGCGCACTGCGCGACGACGGCACCGTCGCCTGCTGGGGCGACAATGCGGGTGGACAGGCCACAGCGCCGTCCGGCCGCTTCTATTTCGTCAGCGTCGGCGACGGGTTCAGCTGCGGTATCCGCGAGAACAGTTCGCTGTCCTGCTGGGGCCAGGGCGCTGCGGTTGCCCAAGTGCCCGCCGGTGCGTTCTACGGCAGGCTCAGCGCCCGTGGCGGCAATGTCTGCGCGCTCGACTTCGGCAACGGCATCCATTGCTGGGGCGCCGACGCAGCAGCGCTGACGCCGCCGCAAGGTCTGACTTCTCTGCACGAGATCGCGGTCGGCGACCGGCATGCCTGCGCGATCCACGGCAATGGCGTGGTGTCGTGCTGGGGCAACAACCAGAACGGGCAACTGGCTGCGCCCACCACCGATGCCTTCACCGCGATCGCGGCCGCCGGCGACGCCACCTGTGCCGTGAAAGACGGGATGGTCTGCTGGGGGACGACGGTCGCGAACATTCCCGCGCCGACCTATCTGATCGGCAGCGGCAATCTCGACGCAGGCACCGCGCATACCTGCCAGTCCCGGACCAATGGCGGTCTGGGCTGCTGGGGCGACAACAGTTTCGGCCAGCGCGCGGTCGCGTCCGGCTACCAGCGCGGCCTCGATGCGGACGGCGACCACGCCTGCGCCATCGGCGGCAACGGCACGCTGTCGTGCTGGGGCGACAACACCCATGCCGGCGCCACGCCGCCGGGCAACACGGTCCGTCAGGTCGAAATCGGCCAGTTCAACGGCTGCGCGGTACGCGGCACGGGCGAGGCGGCCTGCTGGGGATGGAACGTCAACGGCCAGAGCACGCCGCCTGCCGGCCTGTTCCGCAGTGTGTCCACCGGCCTGAACCACAGCTGCGGTCTGCGCGAAGACAGCACGCTCGCCTGCTGGGGCTACAACGCCGACGGTCAAGCGACAGCGCCGAGCGGGCAATTCCGCGCCGTCGCGGTCGGCGAGCGCCACAGTTGCGCCATCGCCATCAATGGCAGCCTGCAGTGCTGGGGGCTGGGCAGCGAGGGGCAGACCACGCCACCGGATCTTCCGGGCGCGACCTACCGTGCGCTCGCAGTCGGTGCGTTCCACAACTGCGCGCTGCTCAGCCATGGCGCCGTCGCGTGCTGGGGCCGCAACGACCGCGCACAGGCGACGCCGCCGGAAGAGGGCACGTTCGTGGCGGTTGCCGCCGGTTTCGCCCACAGCTGCGCGGTGCGCGAGGATGATGTCCGCATCTGCTGGGGCAGCAGCGACCAGGGCCAGGCACCGGTGCCGACCATCGGCCCGCAGACCCTGCCCACGATCCCGGCGGGCGGCGTCGACTACGCGGCCGACTTCCAGATGCAGGCCCCCGGCTATACGCCCGTCGCGCCGAAGTTCCGCTTCATCGCCGGTATCGTTCCGCATGGCGTCACGCTGGACGAGAACGGCCACTACGCCGGCCAGGTCTACGACCCGCCGGGCACCTACAGCTTCACGATCGAAGCCAGGGACGAGAACGGCTTCTATGCCGTCCGCGACATGCAGGTGGTGGTGGCCGACGTCACGCCGCCGACGATCGAACCGCTGTTCAATGGTGAGTTCAGCCAGGCCGGCTGGTACAACATCGATGTGCAGCTGGAATGGCGGGTGCGCGATTTCCAGTCGCCGATCACCGGCAGCTCCGGCTGCGGCACCATCACCGTCTCCCAGGATACCGACGGCACCGATTACACCTGCACCGCCACCAGCAACGGCGGCACCACATCGCGCACGGTCACGATCCGTCGCGACACCGTCGGCCCGGACACGCGCTTCGACCAGATTCCGTCGCTTCCGCAATGGGGTGCGGGGCCCTACAGCGCCAGCTTCGCGTTCTCGATGGCAGGCACGGATCCCTCCGGCCTGGCCGGATTCGAGTGCAGCATCAACGGCTCGTTCGTCATTCCCGTCTTCGTGCCCTGCAGCTCGCCGAAACTGTATTCGTTTCTCGAACTCAACTACGACTACGTGCTGCAGGTGCGCGCGAAGGACGTTGCCGGCAACGTCGACCCGACGCCGGTCGTGCACGCGTGGCGCGTCTCCGTCGATCCGAGTCCGCCGACGATCGACGTGCTGGTCGACGGCACGCTGGGAAACAACGGCTGGTATCGCAGCGACGTGCAGCTGGACTGGTCGATCGCCGATCCGCAGACGCCGGTGACCTTCACCAACGGCTGCGTGGATCTGCTGATCGACACCGACACCGCCAACCGCAGCGAGTTCTGCAACGCGCGCAGCGGCGGCGGCGACGGCTGGCGCTACGTCAGCATCAAACGCGACGCCACGCCGCCGACCATCACCGCATCACCGGGCGGCGCCCCGAATGCGGCCGGCTGGTACCGTGCCAATGTCATCGTCGCGTATGCGTGCAGCGATGCCACCTCCGGCGTGGCCGGCTGCCCGAGCAGCGACGTGGTGGTGCAGGAAGGCAGCAATGTGCCGTCGCCGGCCAACAGCGTCAGCGATGTTGCAGGCAATATCACGGCAGTGAATCCGCTCAGCATCAACCTCGACAAGACCTCGCCATCGGTGGTGGCGACGCCAACGCCCGCAGCCAACGCGGCTGGTTGGCACCGCAGCGATGTCGGCGTGCAGTTCGCATGTTCGGACGCGCTGTCCGGGCTTGCGGGGCCTTGTCCGTCCGCACGCACGATTTCGCAGGAAGGACGCAATATTCCGCTCAACGACAGCGTGGGCGATCTTGCCGGCAACTTCGGCGGCGCGTCGCTGTCGATCAGCCTGGACAAGACCGCGCCGCTGCTGTCGGTGAACATGCCGCCGGCCGATATCGTGCTCAATGCGAGCCATGATTTCGCACTCAACGCGAGCGATGCGCTGTCCGGCATCGCCAGCCAGAGCTGTGGCGCGATCAACACCGGCACGCTCGGTACCCGCACCGTCACCTGCACGGCAGTGGACCGCGCAGGCAACACGACCAGCCGCTCGGCCACGTACCGCGTGGTCTACGACTTCGTGCCGCTGTCGGCGCCGTTGAGCAATCCCGGCCAACTGTATCTGGTGGAAGCACCGCGCTCGGTGCCGTTCGAATGGCGGGTACGCGATGCCAACGGTGTGGCGATCACCAATGCGACTCTGACCCAGACCATCGTCACCGAAGTGAGCTGTCCGAATACCGGCGTGCCGCTGCCGACGCCCCCAGCCGGAGAGACCGACACGTTCGAGAATTTCGGCGATGGTCGCTACCGTCGCAACTGGTGGATCAATCCGACCAACCCGATCAGCTGTCTGCGCCTGGACGTCGTGCTCAACGACGGCATCACCCGCAGCGCCACGATCCGGATCGTGCCGAAGATCCGCCGCACCGGCGGTCCGGGCCAGCCGCAGGTGGCGACGCCAGCGGCGCGCTCGGCACCCTCGTCGCGGCCGGTGGCCACACCACGCAGCACGCCACAGCCGGCAAGACAGCCGATCAAGACCCGCCGCGACGTGCAGCGATCCGTGAAGTCCCGGGGAAAGTGATCACAAGGCACGGCTCGAAAAGCGCGGCTAGAAATACGCCGTCACCCGCGTCGGGTGGCGGCCGAACTGGTTATCGACAGCGTCACTCCGCAGCGGTTTCCGTCTCCGGCTTCACCGCTTCGGGGCTGACCTTCTCGATGGTGTGGCGCAATTCGCGGCCGAGGATGGTGGTGGCATCCTTGGCCCAGTTGTCGAGGCGCTGGTCGAACACGAGTTTGCTGTTTTCGTCGGCCCATACGAGCTTCATTTCGCGCAGTTTCTGGATGAAGCTGCGGAAGAGGGTCTTGTCGAAGAACTCGGGCGCGGCCGGTGCGTAGAGCAGGCTGAGGCGCTGTGCGGCGAGGTGGCAGAGGCTTTCGAGTTCGGCCGCGCCCAGCGCGCCGGGGCCGTTCTTGGCCAGCACCGAGATCGCGATGTAGTAGCGCTCGAACGCCTGCTGCAGCGGGTGGCCGAGCGCGCGCAGGCGGAAGACTTCGTCGGACTGCCCGGCGTTGCGCGCGAGGATGCCGCCATCGTCTTCGCTCACTTGTTGCAGCAGGCCTTCGCGGATGAACACCGCGATGGTTTGCCCGATCTGGTCGGCGAAACCGTCTTCGTTCCACGGCAGGAACAATTCGGTCTGCATGAACGGATACAGCGAGCGGCCGATGCGCAGCAGCGTGTTGCGGCTCATCCGCCGGTTGTGCTGGAAGCAGCAGGCGATCCATGCGGTGGCCACGAACAGGTGCAGCACGTTGTTGCGGAAATAGCTGAGCAGCACCGCGGTGTCGCCGTCGACGTGCAGCACATCGCCCAGCGGATGCGCGGTACGCGCGAGCACGCCGATGTCTTCGCCGTGGGCGACGATCTGCTCGGGCGTGTGCGGAGTGACGGTGATCCGATCGGAATAGGGAACCTCGGCGAGCAGCTTTTTCGACAGCGCGATCTGCGCCAGCAGATCGGCCTCGCCCATCGCGTGTTTGGGCGTCGACAGTACCGCGAGCGCGAGCAGGTTGATCGGATTGACGTCGGCGGCGCGGTTGATATTGATCTGCACGCGATCGGCGAGGGTATCGATCGCACCCGCCAGCCACTGCGGTTTCTCGTCTTCGCCGACCGGCGTGCCGTCCCAGTCCGGTGCCTGTTCGGCGAGGATGTCGGCGAGCTTGATCGGCTCGCCGAAATTCACCACCACCTGCCCGTAGTTCTGGCGCAGCACTTTGGGGATGCCCATCAGCAGGTGCCAGACCGATTCCTTCGCTTTGGGTTTGCCCGACAACTCGTCGAGGTAGCTGTTGCCTTCCATCAGTTTTTCGTAGCCGATGTACACCGGCTGGAACAGCACCGGCCGGGTCGGTTGGCGCAGATACGCGCGGATGGTCATCGCCAGCATGCCGCCCTTGGGCTGCAGCAGACGGCCGGTGCGCGAGCGTCCGCCTTCGATGAAATACTCGATCGAATACCCGCCCGCGACCAGCTGTGCGACGTATTCGGAAAAGACGGCCGAATACAGCGCGTTGCCGCGGAAACTGCGGCGCAGGAAGAACGCGCCGCCCTTGCGCAGCACCGTACCGATCACCGGCAGATTCAGATTGATGCCGGCGGCGATATGCGGCGGCACGATGTTCTTGGTGTACAGCAGATAGCTCAGCAGCAGATAGTCCATGTGGCTGCGGTGGCAGGGCACATAGACCACTTCGTAGCCGGGCGCGACCTGCTTGAGCGCGTCGAGGTGATGCACCAGCACGCCGCGATAGATGCGGTTCCACACCGTGGTCAGCAGGAACGAGGCCGAACGCACCACCGGCGGCGAATAGTCGGCGGCGATTTCGTAGGCGTAGGCATGCGCTTTCTTCCAGGCGTCCTCGACCTTGCTGTTCTCGCGGCGTGCGGTGTCGATCAGCGTCTGTTTGACCGGATCGGCGGACAGCACTTTGTCGATCAGCAATCGCCGCGTCGACAGATCCGGCCCGATCACCGCCTCGCGGATGCGGTTGAAGTGGGTGCGCAGCACGCGCGACAGTTTGCGCACGGTGCGTTCGGGCGGCAGATCTTCGGCGACCACGCCGCGCACCGCGACCGGCGCCGAGAATTGCACATGGGTGTCGCGGCCGTTGAGCAGGATCGCGAGCAGCCGGCGGAAGCGGCCGACCAGCGTCCAGTTCTCCGAGAACAGCACCGAGAACCAGCCGTTGTTCCGGTCCGGCGCACGACCGACGAAGATCGACACCGGTACCAGTTGCACGTCCATCGTTGGATCGATCCGATGCGCTTCCAGCAGTCGTGCCAGCGCCTCGGAGTGGCGCCGCGCCGGGCGCGCCATTTTCGGCGGCTTGCCGGTGGCGATGTCCACCGCCATATCCACGGCCATGTCGGCGGCCTTGACCAGGGTGTTGCCTGCATTGCGCCGCGACAGCGCGACGTAGGCGCGTCCACGCTTCAGCGGATCGCCGGCCAGCGGCCGCAGCCCCGAGGGCAGTCCCGCTTCATGGCAGGCGCGGTCGAGAATCAGCGCGTTCGACAGCCCGTAGTCTTCCAGCACATAGCAGATCGGGCGCGGATCGTCGGCCAGCGCCTCGGGCAGCGGTTCGATCCGCAGCTCGATCCAGGGCTCCAGCACTTTGCCCAGCAGGCCTGCCCACCAGGGCCTGCGGCCGCGCGGCGGTGGAGGCGTCGCTGGCGCTATCAGCACCGGCAGCATCGTCAGCTCGGCTTGTTGCGGCGTCGCGTCGTCCACGAGCGTTTCGGACTTGCGCTCTTCGACGGGCAGCGACAGGCCGGTGTCGTCGACAGGCGGCGTATCCGCAACGGAAGCCGGTGGCGGCTGCGTGGCGTCGCCGGTGGGTTCGGCGTCGAACAGTGTCGGTTGGTTCGGTGAGGTCGGCATAGGCGCCGCCATTATGACGAAGGCGGCAGCTTCGTCGCGGTTCCGGTGGGCGGAACAACGGGCGGTTCGCCGGGGACCGGCGCGGGCGTCTGCTCAGGTGCGGGTGTTTCCACAGGCGCGAGCGCCGCCGCCGCGCGGGCGTGGCGCAGGAAATCGCTGAGGTACCAGTGGCCGTCGATGCGCTCGACTGCGACCACCGTGTCGATGGCCTTGCCGGCCAGCCGGTAGCGCATCCGCACCCGGGCGCGGTCGCCCTCCTGGCGCTCCAGCGAGAGCGTCATCGCGTCCAGGCTCTTGTCCAGGTCGAGGTCGTAGCTGCGCAACGTTTCCTTCAGCGCGGCGATCAGCGGCCTCAGCCGGCGCAGGCTTTCGTCCATGCCGAAGCGCGGGAAATCCGCCTCCTCGCGCAATCCGGTCTGGCGTGCGGCCAGGGTCAGCCGCGCGATCGCGCCGCGCCCGCGCTTGGGGTCGCCCAGCGGCGCGCTGGCGCCCCATTCGCTCATCGCGGACACCAACTGCGCGTAGTGCCTGCTTTCTTCGGCGCTGAGGGTGTCGTCGCTTTGCAGGAATTTCACTCCGAACAGCCCGAGCGCGCTCGCCGCCGCGCGGATCTCGGTGTTCGCATTGGCGAACTGGCGGTCGAAGCTGCGGCGCAGTTGCGCATCGGCCTTGTCGGCCGACAGCGTGGCCACGATGCCGGGGATCTTCTGGTCGAAAGGCAGCTCGTCCAGCGGCCAGCGGGTGCGCCCGGCCTGCCAGGCGGTGGCCAGCGGTGCCCGCAGATCCGACGGCACGGCATCGTGGGCGAAGGCTTCCAGATCGTTGTCGCGCAGATGTTGGGTGAGCAGGGCGACGGCCTGTACCGGCTCGGTCGCCGCGCCGGGCGCGATGCGTTGGCCTGCCGGGCCGCAGCCGGCGACCGCCAGCAGAAGCAGCGCCGCCAGCAGGACGGGCAGAGCGCGTACAGGACGGCTGGCAGGGCGTGCGGGAAGCGGCATCGTCCCGCATCTTGGCGGTCCGGGGCGGGTCCGACAAGCGACCGCCCAAAAAAAGGAGACCCGGAGGTCTCCTGAAAGTGTCCGGCCGAAGCCGGTGGTTCACGGTTGTGGCATGGTTCCGGCGTGGCCGGATACGCAACAGGGTATCGGCAGCTCGTTGTTAATGCAATGCTTGAATAAAAAGCTCATAACACACTGTTTTAATTGAATTCACTCGGCGACCTTCAGCGCATCGCGCTTGAGTGCGCGGCGCTGCTCGCGTGGCTGGCGCCAGTCGTTGTTGAACACCGCCGGCTCCCACGACCCGTAGCTCGGGTTGGGCAGCATCCACCAGCGCTGGCCGAACCAGCCGCGGTGCTGTGCCTGCAATTCCGCGCGGGCTTCGGGCGTGTTGGCGAGGATCTGGGCGAAATCGCCGAGCTGGTCGCCGAACTGCATCAGCACCCGGTAGCTGCGGCCGGCAAGCTGACGGCGGCAGAGCTTTTCCGAGCCCTCCTGCTCGCAGTCGGCGACGAAGGTGCCGAGGCCGAGGAACACGCCATCGTCCTTCACCGGCAGCCCGAGCGCGCGCAGATTGGCCAGGGTCGGCGCGATCAGGTGCTCGGCGCGGTTGGAGATGTAGATCAGGGTGATGCCTCTGGCCTGCGCCGCGCGCGCGAATTCGATCACCCCCGGCACCGCCTGCGCCTTCTCCTCGCGCACCCAGGCGTCCCAGGTCGCTTCGTTGTATTCCTTGCCCTCGCGGACCAGTCGCGCCTGATACGGCGAGTTGTCCAGCACAGTCTCGTCCAGATCCATCACGATGGCAGGCGGCAGCCCGCGCGCGGGCGTCGCCCGTTCGTCCGGAACCAGCGCATCCCAGTCCGGATCCTTCAGCGCCGCATCGAGCCGGTCGCTGGCGGCGCGATAGACGGTCTCGGTCGCGGCGCGATACTCGGCCGAACGCTGCATCCACAGCACTGCATTCAGATTGTCGTCGGCGGTGATGGTCGTGATGGCCGGTGCAGACGGTGGCGCTTCGACGACGGGCCTGTTGACGGCTCCGCCGTCCGGCAAGGTGCGGCAGGCGCTCAGCCCCAGCGCGGCGGTGAACAGGGCGGTGAACAGCAGGGACTGGCGCATGACGGCTCCACGCGAACGGAATCGCGAAAGTGTAGCTGAGCCCTACAAAGCCCCGGCGATCAAACCCAGCGCGAATACGAACAGCATCGCCGCGACGATGCGCTGAATGCCGCGCAAGGTCGTTTTCTGCAGCAGCCGATTGCCGAGCCACGCACCGGCGAATGCGGCCAGCACCGCACAGGCCAGCAGCCGGAGATCGAGCGATCCGAAGACGCGCAACAGGGTGCCGGCATAGACCGCCAGCCGCGAGACATCGATGACGCAGGCGATGGCCGCGCCGGTGGCGACGAAGGCCTGCTTGTCCAGACCGCTGCGCGCCAGGAACGCGGTGCGCAGCGCGCCCTGCATACCGGCGAGGCCGCCGAAGAATCCGCTGAGCGCGCCGCCGAGCGGCAGCCAGCGCGCATCGAATGTCAGTGCGTGCAGTTTCGGCACCACTTCCACCAGCGCGAACAGCAGCAGCAACACGCCAATGACCAGTTTCAGCGGCAGGATCTCGAAACGATGGCCGAACGCGGTGTACGCATGCAGCGCCGACAATGTGCCGAGCTGCGACAACAACCATGCGCCGAGCAGCGCGGCCAACAGCGCGGGCACGCCGAAGCGCAGCAGCACGCCGCGATCGATGTGTCTGTGCAGCAACGCGAGTTTGAACAGGCCGTTGAGCAGATGCACGACGGCGGTCGCGGCGACCGCCTGTTCCAGCGGCATGAACAGCGCGAACGCCGGCAGCAGCAGCGTGCCGAGACCGAAGCCCGAGAAGAACGTCAGCCCCGAGGCCAGCAGCGCGACGATGCAGATGATAACGATGTCCACAGCGTGAGCCGCGCTCAGCCTTCCAGCATTGCTTTGATCGCCGCGAATCCGGCGCTGGCGCGCTCCTGTTTGCGTGCGGCGTCGGCGACCGGATCGGCGCCGTCGCGCTGGATTTCCGCGTCCGGCAATTCGTCGAGGAAACGGCTCGGCGACAGCCGCAGCTTGGTGCCCCAGCGCTGCGCCTCGCGCGAATGCGACAGCCACAGCTGTTCCTTCGCGCGGGTGATGCCGACGTACAGCAGCCGGCGCTCTTCGTCGAGGCGACCTTCCTCGAGACTGGCTTCGTGCGGCAGGGTGCCGTCTTCCAGGCCGATGATGAACACGTAGCGGAATTCCAGACCTTTCGCGCCATGCAGGCTCATCAGCCGTACCTGATTGCCGGCGTCGCTCTTGTCGGCGTGACTCAGCAGGGCCAGCGATGCGGCGAGTTCGCCCGGGCCCGCGCCGCCGCGCGCGCTGTCGAACCAGTCGCCGAGTTCGTCGAGGTTGCCGCGACGGATCGCGAACATCTGCTCGTTCTTGCACTGCGCGCGCAGCGCGGCGAGCAGGCCGGAGCGCTCGTTGAGTTTGCGCACCAGCTCTGCGGGCGTCAGTGTGCGCGCGTCGCTGCGCAGGCCGCGCACGATATCGACGAAACCGCTCAGCGCATTCGCCGCGCGCGGCTGCAGTTGCTTGAGCAGGCCGATGGATTCTGCAGCCCGCGACATCGGCAGGCCGGCTTTCTGCGCCAACTCGGCGAGATTCGCCAGCGTGGTCGCGCCGACTTCGCGCTTCGGCGCCTGCACTGCGCGCAGGAACGCGGCGTCGTCTTCGGGATTGGCGATCAGCCGCAGCCACGCCAGCGCGTCCTTCACTTCGCCACGATCGAGAAACGCGGTGCCGCCGCTGAGGTGATAGGGAATGCGCAGCAACTGCATCGCTTTTTCCAGCGGACGCGACTGGTGGTTGCCGCGGAACAGGATGCAGAACTCGCTCCACTCGACCTGTTTCGAGGCATGTATGAATTGAATTTCGGCGGCGATGCGTTCGGCTTCGTGCTCGCTGTCGCGGCATTCGAGAATGCGGATGCGTTCGCCGTCGGCCTGATCGCTCCAGAGTTTTTTCAGATGCTCGTGCGGATTGTTCGCGATCAATGCGTTCGCCGCGCGCAGCACGCGGTTGCTGCAGCGGTAGTTCTGCTCCAGCTTGACGATGCGCAACTGTGGATAATCCTTGCCGAGCTGCGAAAGATTCTCGGGATTCGCGCCGCGCCAGGCATAGATGCTCTGGTCGTCGTCGCCTACGCAGGTGAAGTTGCCCTTCTCGCCGGACAGCGACTTCAGCAGTCGGTATTGCGCGTCGTTGGTGTCCTGGCACTCGTCCACCAGCAGATAGCCGATGCGTTCGCGCCAGCCCAGCGTGCAGTCGGCGTCGCTTTCCAGCAGTTGTACCGGCAGCCGGATGAGATCGTCGAAATCCACCGCGTTGAAGGTGCTCAGACGTTTCTGGTATTTCGCGTAGAGCGCCGCCGCCTCGCGCTCGCGCGGTGTCTGCGCGGCGGCCAGCGCTTCCTCCGGCGACAGCCCGGCGTTCTTGGCGCGCGAGATCAAGCCCTGCATCGCTTGAATCGCGTCGCCTTTCGCGCCCGGCATCAGATCCTTCATCTGGCCCAGCGAATCGTCGCTGTCGAACACCGAGAAGCCGCGCTTCAGGCCCACCTTCGCGTGCTCGATCTGCAGCACTTTCAGGCCCAGCGCGTGGAAGGTGCAGAGGGTCAGACCTTCGGCCGCATCGCCCTTGATCCGGCGCGCCACGCGTTCGCGCATTTCCTTCGCGGACTTGTTGGTGAAGGTGATCGCGGCGATGCGCTTGGCCGGGTAATGCTTCGACTGGATCAGATGCGCGATCTTCTCGACGATCACGCGCGTCTTACCGCTGCCCGCACCGGCCAGCACCAGTAGCGGGCCTTCGGCATGGAGCACCGCTTCGCGTTGGGGAGGGTTGAGGCCGCGCATGATGTTGTGCAGGAAGTCGGCATGACTGAAGTCGTATAGGACATCAGTTTACCTGTGCCGGCGCGACGATTCGGCTACCGTGTGCATCCATTGCAGAAATGCTCCCGCCCGGTCCGAGAATCGATGAAGCGCTCCCTTGTCCTTTGCTTGGCGCTGTTGTGTGCCGTATCCGTCGCGTCTGCCGCCGATAAGCTACCGCCGGATCCGCAGGACAACCCGCTGCTGATCACCGCCGGCTTCCTGGAGCACCACCAGGACCTGAAGTACCGCATGCTCGGCTTGGAGGCTTTCCAGAAAGGCCGTTACGAGGAGGCGCTGCGGTTCTTCCGACGCGCCAGTTTTTTCGCCGACAAGCCGTCGCAAGGGATGGTCGCGGAGATGTACTGGAACGGCCAGGGCGTGCCTCGCGACCCGGTGCAGGCCTATGTCTGGATGGACCTGGCGGCCGAGCGCGGCTACCGCGGCTTCCTGGGCCTGCGCGAGGTCTACTGGAAAGCGCTGAGCGACGCCGAGCGCACCCGCGCGATCGAGGAAGGCCAGGCCGTGTACGCGCGCTTCGGTGACGTGGCCGCCAAGCCCCGCTACGAGCACCAGCTGCGGATCGGCAAGAGCCAGATGACCGGCAGCCGCACCGGCTTCAATCATGGCGTGCAGATCGAGATTCCCGGGCCGTCGGGTTCGCAGTCGATCGAAGCTTCCAAGTTCTACGACGAGCGTTACTGGAACGCGAAGAAGTACTGGGCCTGGCAGGACAAGCTGTGGATGAAGCCGCGGATCGGCAAGATCGAAGTCGGCGAACTCGAGGACGTGCGGCCCCGCCCGGCGAAGGGACCGGATTCGCGGATTCCCGAAACGGCGCCCGATGTCGATGCGCCCGCGCCCGAAGTGCCCGCATCTCCGCCGTTGCCTGGACAGTGAAGATCCGCCAATACCGCAATCGTTGCCGATACCCACGTTCGAGGAGACTCCGATGACACGATTCGCGCCACGCCTGCTCGCTGTGAGCTGCGCAATGCTGCTGCCGATCGCGGCATGCGCCGCGCCCGCCGCCGAAGCCCTCGTCGGGTCGACGGATTCCCTGAAGGCGGCGACGGCCGACACCGATGCGGTGACGAAGAACGACTTCGATGCGCTGTTGAAAATGGCGGTCAACCATCCCAACGAGCTGCATCGCATCCATGCCAACAAGGCTGCCGCTTCGGGCGACTGGGGCGATGCGGCGCGCCATTTCCGTATCGCCGCGCGCCATGCCGACAAGTATTCGCAGCATCGCCTGAGCATGCTGTACTGGCACGGCGTCGGTGTCGCCACCGACCGTGTCGAAGCCTATCTCTGGGCCGATCTCGCCGCCGAACGCGGTTATCCGCAGTTCCTCGCCATCCGCGAGAAGATGTGGGCCGAACTCACCCCGCAGCAACAGGCCGAAGTGCCGCAGCGCGGTCGAAAAATCGTCGATGAGTACGCCGATGTCGTCGCCAAGCCGCGGGTCGAGCGTGCGATCGCACAGGGTCTGCGGCAGAGGACAGGCTCGCATACCGGTTTCGATGCCGGCCTGATCATTTCCAGCATCGGCCCGGGCAACCAGCTGTTCGGCTCGATTGGCGGCGTCAGCCTGAAAACCATGTACGACGCTTCGCGCACCGACCCGAAGAAGTATTGGGCGTTCGAAGACATGGTCTGGAAGAACGGCCTGGTCAGCGTCGGCGAAATCGAAGACGTGCCCGAGTCGCAGAAGCCGGAAAGTCCCGCCAGGCCCTGAGTCGTCCGGCCGGTTTCCGGCGGCCGTCCCGCAGTTGCTTGAAGTGTCACGGAGGTTCAAGATCGGTAGTGGTGACCCCTGTCGGGCCGTTGAGGAGCAGGATCGCGATGAAAACCTTGATCGATACCATCCGCGTCGTCTTGGGTAACACGCTCTTGTCTTCGGCGCTGTGTTTCCCCGTTGTCGCCATGGCCGCCTATGCCGGACCTGTACCCGATCCGATCGGAGGGGACCGGATCGAACCTGAGTCTGCGGTGTCTTCCGAGACCGATGCCGAGGTGCTTTCCCGCTTCGACGTGCTCTACAAACTGAGTTCCAATCATCCCAACGAGCGCTACCGGCTTTACGGCCAGAAAGCGGCGGCCGCGAAAAACTGGCGCGATGCGGCCAAATCGTTCCGTATCGCCGCACGCTATGCCGACAAGTATTCGCAGCATCGCCTCAGCCTGATGCATTGGTACGGCGTCGGCGTTCCTGTCGACAGGGTTGAAGCCTATGTCTGGTCGGATCTGGCCGCCGAGCGCGGCTATCCGCAGTTTCTCGCGATCCGCGAGCGGATGTGGCAGGCATTGACGCCCGAACAGCAGGCGGCGGTAGTCCGGCGCGGTGCGGCGCGATATGTCGAATTCGGCGATGCGGCCGCCAAGAAACGCTTCGAATACGCGCTGGCGCAAGACGGACGACAGATGACCGGGTCCCGCACCGGATTCGATGGTGGTGTCGGATTTATTTCCCCAGAGCGCCTGCGTGGTATTGCGCAATCGAACCTCAATGATGATATTGAGGTCGCTAAGATACACAGTTCGTCCCGGACAGATCCCAAGCGCTACTGGCAGCATGAAGACCGGGCCTGGAAGAACGGCATGGTCAGCGTCGGCGAGATAGAAGACGTGAATGCGGATGCTGCGAAGCCGGAAGCGCCCAAGCCCTGAGAGGTGGGCTCTGGGCGGAGCCTGGGCCGGGGGAGGCATTCGCGGCGTCCGGCCTTTAAACTGTGAGCCATGGCCAAGCTCTATTTCTATTATTCGGCGATGAACGCCGGCAAGACCACCACCTTGCTGCAGTCCGCGCACAATTATCGCG
Organism: Lysobacteraceae bacterium; assembly: GCA_040079515.1. GTDB lineage: Bacteria > Pseudomonadota > Gammaproteobacteria > Xanthomonadales > Xanthomonadaceae > Lysobacter_I. The sequence continues at coordinate 61,891 of JBEBKD010000003.1, read as the reverse complement.
AGCGCGGCATGCGGGTGCTGATTTTCACGCCCAAGCTCGATTTCCGCGGCGGCTCCGGTACGGTCGCCTCGCGCATCGGGCTCAGCGCCGAGGGCCAGGCCTTCGAGCGCGACGACGATCTGGAAGTCTGGGTCCGTGCCGATATCGCCAAGCACGGCAAGCTCGATTGCGTGCTGGTCGACGAGGCGCAGTTCCTCACCCGTGCGCAGGTCTGGCAGTTGAGCGAGATCGTCGACCGGCTGCGCATCCCGGTGCTGTGCTATGGGCTGCGCACCGATTTCCGCGGCGAACTGTTCGAGGGCAGCCAGTATCTGTTGGCGTGGGCCGACGAGCTCACCGAGATCAAGACCATCTGCCACAGCGGCAAGAAAGCGACGATGACCGTGCGCGTGGACGAACAGGGCCACGCGCTGCAGGACGGGCCGCAGGTGGAGATCGGCGGCAACGACCGCTACGTATCGGTCAGCCGCGACGAATACAAGAAAGTCATGCGCGGCGAAGGCCGCATCGACCCGCTGCAGCAGCCGTTGCCGTTGAGCTGAGAGGGCTCAGTCTTCGGCGGGCAGCACCGGAAAATCGTCGCGCTGGTCGTAGAAACCATTGATGTCGATGCCGGTCAGGTTCGCTCCGGGCGAGACGTTCAAGGAGACCGGCATCTCCGGACACGGTGCGCGAATGCACTGCACCTGCTGCACATGACCGCCGATGCGGAATATGCCGCCATCGCCCGCGCCGATCACGATGTAATCGCCCGGGACCACGCCATCGATACGGTAGCTGCCCTGATCGCGGCCGGTGCGAACGCAGATGGACTTCGCCGATTCACCGCTGCCGATCGCGCAGATACGCATCGGCGGAATCACATGCGCAGGGTGCACGATGTTGCCTTCGATCGAGCCGGTTCGTACATCGTTCCGCGAATCGGCTGCGCGAGGTTCGGAGCCCGCGCATCCGCTGGCGATCATCGACAGTGCGAAGAGCCAGGCGAGGCGGGGAAGCGGCGATGGGATCTGCATGATGTTGTGCTCCTGTGGGTGGGTCAGCGACAGCGACTGCGCAAGCGTTCGAACTCGCGGGTGAAGGCGCCGCCTTCGGGCAGTGCCGCCGCGATCTCCGTCGCGATCGTGTCCAGCGTCTCCGGGCCTCCGCCGAAGCCCGGTTCGCTGCAGCGCTGGTTGGCGATCGCGGTCGACGCCAGCCACGCGACCTTGCGCAGTTCCGGATCGGATTTCGGCAATGACGCGAGTTGTTCGAGTTGGCCCGGAATCGATGGCGACGGCGGATCGTCGTGCGCCAGATCGAACAGCGCCAGCGACAGTTCCGCGCGCCGGGTATGCGGATGCGACGGGCCATAGCCGACGCCGGCACGGGTGAGTTTCACCGCATTGACCAGACGCAGACGTGCGGCCGTGTTCTGGCCGAGCGAAGCCAGCACTTCGCCGATCATGCGCTCGGTGTCGCCGATGCGCCCGTGATCCTTGCCCAGACTGGCGATGCGCAGTTTTTCGACCTGCAGCAGCAGCGGCAAGGCGGCCTGGTCGCGACCGGCGTCGTGCAGCACCATGCCCTTGTTGAACAGCACACCCTGATAGATCCACGAATTCGGATCTTTGCGCAGCACCGCCAGCGCGCGGTCGAGGTGGCGCAGCGCGGTGTCGAAGTCGCCGAGCTCCCAGGCCACGATGCCCAGACTGTTGTCGTCGCGCGCGACATCTTCGTGCTTCCTGCCCAGATGCGCGATCAGCCACTTTTGACTGCTGCGGTACGCGTCGCCGGCTTCGCGGAACCGGCCCAGATCGACATGGATCGCAGCGAGCTGTCGTCGCGCGTTGACGCTCGAGGGATGATCCTCGCCATGCAGATCGAGGGCGAGACTCAGCGCATCGTGGCAAACGCCCTCCGCGACGACCAGCTGTCCGGCGGTGCGTTCCAGATCGCACAATCGCTGCTGCAGGCCGATCGCCAGCGGGTGGCGGTTGCCCGCGCTGGCCTGCAGCTGCGCCAGCGCGTTGCCGAAGCCCTCCAGCGCAGCTTCAGTGTGGCCGGCGTCGCGTTCCAGATCCGCCAGATCGGCGAGGTTTTCCACCACGCCGGCGGTGTCGTTCAACGTATTGCGACGCAGCTCCAGCGAACGCTGGAACAGCAATCGCGCGACGCGCGGTTCGCCTTCGGCGCGTCGGCAGCGGCCGAGTTCCGAATAGAATTCCGCGGCCTGCACCGGCAGTTGGCGCTGTTCGTCGCGGGCGTCGGTCTCCAGCGGCTGCATGTGCGCGATGCACTCGTTGGTACGGCCGAGCAGACGCAGCGTACGCCCCATATCCGAGGCGGAGCTCAAGCGCAGGCTGTCGGGCGGATCGTCCAGTCCGATCAGGATCGTGTTCTGGGTCTTCAACAGCTGTTCGGCTTCGCGATAGTCGCCCAGGCCCAATCGCAGCCGTGCGATCACACCGAACAGTTCCGCGCGATCGAGCGGCTGCCGCGCGAGTTCCCGGTTGCCGCGCTGCACGCCGGCGTCCAGCAGTTTGCGCACGTCCAGCGGCGCTTGCTGGCCGCTGCCGCCGGCCTGTTCGAACAGGTTGATGACGAATTTCTGCAGCGCCTGCGCGCGACTGGCTTCGCGCACCGCCTCCCCGGAGCGCCAGGTGACCAGCACCAGCGCCGAGATGATCACGGCGAGAATCAGCGCCGCCGTCGCCAGTGCCCAGCGATGCCGAAGCACGAATTTGCGCGTGCGGTAGGCCATGCTTTGCGGCCGCGCCAGCACCGGCTTGCCTTCGAGATAGCGGTGCAGATCCAGCGCCATCGCTTCGACCGACGGATAACGGTGTTCCGGCCGTTTCGCCAAGGCCTTCAGCGTGATGTTGTCGAGATCGCCGACGATCTCCTTCGCGCGTCGACGCAGCGCCGGTGTGCGCGAGGGGTCGCTGTCGGCTTCGCGCAGCAGATTCGCCGACGGCTTCTGCGGGTCCGAGAGCAGGATCGCCTCTTCCCACTCCGCGTCGGTCTGTCGCTTCAGTTTGTACGGTTTGGTTTCGGCCAGCAGTTCGTACAGCACCACGCCGAGCGAATACACGTCGGTCATCGTGGTCACCGGCTCGCCGCGGATCTGCTCGGGCGCGGCGTAGTGCAGGGTGAAGGCGCGTACTTCGGTGCGGGTGCTGTCGCGACCGGGTTCCGAGCCATCGAGCAGTTTGGCGATGCCGAAATCCAGCAGCCGCACTTCGTCCAGCGGCGTGACCATGATGTTCGAGGGTTTCAGATCGCGATGCACGATCAGATTCGCGTGCGCGTGGCTGACCGCTTCGCACACCTGCAGAAAGAGTTTCAGCCGCGCTTCGGTGTCCAGATCGCGGCTGCGGCACCAGTCGGTGATCGGTTCGCCTTCGACGTATTCCAGCGCGAGATAGGGCTGGTTGTCGGTACTGATGCCGGCGTCGAGCAGCCGCGCGATATGCGGATGGCCGAGGCGGGCGAGGATCTGGCGCTCGCGGGTGAAGCGCTGGCGCAGATTGGGGTCGGCCAGACCCGGCCGCAGCAGCTTCAGCGCGACCCGGCGCTGGTACAGGCCATCGGCGCGACGCGCCAGCCAGACCTGGCCCATGCCACCCTCGCCGAGCAGGCGATCGAGCTTGTACGGGCCGATCATCGTGTCCGCCTTCGCCATCGGCGGCGGCGTCACCAGCGGTTCGGCGAGGAAGGTCTCGTTGTCGTCTTCCAGCGCCAGCAGGGTTTCGATCTCGGCGGCCAGTGCCGGATCTTCCTCGCGCAGCGCGTCAAGCCGCGCAGTGCGCGCCTCGCCATCGAGTTCGAGCAGCGCGTCGAGCAGTGGCGACAGGCGTTGCCAGCGTTCGGCGTCCATCGGTCGACCGCGTCAGCGCTCGCCGTTCTCGTCGCCGAGCGAGGCCAGCAGGAACATCCGTGCCTTCTGCCAATCGCGGCGGATGCTGCGCTCCGAGCGTTTCAGCAGCTCGGCGATCTCCTGTTCCGACAGGCCGGCGAAATAGCGCAGCTCCACCACCTGGGCGAGTTTGGTGTCGACCGCGGCGAGTTTGGTCAGTGCGGTGTCGAGGCCCAGCATGTCCTCGTCCAGACGCAGGCCGCCTTCGACGTCGTCCGGCAGCTCGGTGACGCGGTGCAGATCGCCGCCGCGTTTCTGCGCGAGTCGTTGGCGGGCGTAGTCGACCACCACGCTGCGCATCGCCGAGGCGGCATAGGCGAAGAAATGCGCGCGATCGTCGAACTGCACATCGCGGCGGCCGATGAGTTTCAGATAGGCCTCGTGCACCAGCGCGGTGGCGTCGAGCGTCTGTCCGTACTGCCCGGCCAACTGCCGCCGCGCCATCGCGTGCAGCTCGTGATACAGCGTACCGAGCACGCGGTCGAGCGCAGCGCGGTCGCCGTCGCGGGCGGCGTCGAGCCATTGGGTGATGTCGGCGTGTTCGCTGTCGCTCATGGACCGGCCTGGTACCCCATCGATCAAGCGCCGACTATACCCCAGCCTTGCCCGGTCCCGTCATCGCTGGCAGTGCCCGCACCAGACCGTGGCCCGCTGCGCCAGCATCGCCTGCTTCAACGGACGCCCGCAGCGCGGGCAGGGCTCACCGCCGCGTCCGTAGGCCGACAGCTCTTGTTCGAAGTAACCCGGCGCACCGTCGGGGCTGATGAAATCGCGCAGCGTGGTACCGCCGCGTGCGATGGCGTAGCCCAGGATGCGACGCACCTCCTGCGCGATCGCGGCATAGCGTTCGCGAGAGACCTTGCCCGCCGCGCGCAGCGGCGACACGCCCGCCGCGAACAGCGCTTCGGCCGCATAGATGTTGCCCACGCCGACCACGATCTTCTGATCCATCAGGAACGCCTTCACCGGCACCTTGCGCCCGCGGCTGCGCGCGAACAGCAGATCGCCGCTGAAGTCGTCCGACAGCGGCTCCGGCCCGAGATCGCGCAGCAGCGCATGGGTCTCGCCCGGCGCTTGCCACAACAGACAGCCGAAGCGTCGCGGATCGTTGAAGCGTAGTACCTTCGCCGCCGCGCGGCCTTTGCTTTCGATGAGCATGTCGACATGATCGTGCGCCTGCACCGGCGTGCTCGCCGGCAGCACCCGCATGCTGCCCGACATGCCCAGATGCCAGATCGCCGTACCGGCATCGGTATCCATCAACAGATACTTCGCGCGTCGACGCACCGACAGGATCTTCTGCGAGGGCAACAGGGTTTCGATCTCGCGCGGAATCGGCCAGCGCAGATCCGGCCGACGCAGGGTCACGCCGATGATGCGACGGCCTTCCAGATGCGGCGCCAGACCGCGGCGCGTGGTTTCGACTTCGGGCAATTCGGGCATGGGCGTTCGGTCGCGGAACCAGCGCAAAGTCTGACGCATCCCGTTGCATTCCGCTTCAATGCCCTCGACATGAAAAGCAGGATGCTCACTCGGACGACGCCGGCTTGGCGCACCGCATCCGTGGAAGCCTGCGCGCTGTCTTCCGACTAGGCGCCAGCGCAGCGGGAGGTCGTGGTCACTTCCGGCACAGGCCCGCGAGCGACGCGCGGTCTACCGTGAAACGCACACACCGCGACCGATCGGAGCTGCCATGCGCGAATCCTCATCCACCGCCGTCGAACCCGGCAGCGTCGTGTCCGGCACCTTGGCGTGGGCGCTGTTCTTCACGTTCGCCGCGACCGGATTGAAGATGCTGACCGAAGGCCTGACTACCGACCGCGACGGTTTGGCGATCTACGGCGGCGCGCTGATGCTGCTGTCTTTCGTATTCGGACAGTGGCCGGGCCTGGAGGCGCTGCGCTCGAAGCGCGGCTATGCTGCTGCGCAATGGTGCGTGGGGGTGATCGGATTTGCGGCCATGGTGCGCAGCGTGTTCGTGTTCGGGATGGGGTTGATGTCGTAACCGCAAATGTCGTAACCACGAATGTCGTACCAGACGAGCCGCGCGAGTGCGCCCCGCGCCCCGTGACTCGGCCGCAGGCGCATGACAGACTGCCGACATGCGCATCTTCGCCATCCTGAGTCTGTCTGTCCTGCTTGTCTTGCCCTCTGCTGCGGCGCATGCCGAAGAGGGCGTGGTCGAGATCGCATTCGTCGGCGACATCATGGTCGCGGAAACGCCCGGCGAATTGATCGAGCGTGGCGAAGACCCGTTCCAGCCGTTCGCCGTATGGCTGCGCGACGCCGATCTGCGGGTCGGCAATCTGGAGTGCGTGATCGCCACCGGCGGCACGGCGGAAACCAAGCCCTACACCTTCCGCGCTCATCCGCGTACGCTGCCGGTGCTGGCGCGGCATTTCGACGGGTTCTCGTTGGCCAACAACCACTCCGGCGATTTCGGCAAAGCCGCCTTCGTCGAACAACTGGGCCTGATGCGCCAGGCCGGCCTGCCGTACTTCGGCGGCGGCGCCGATCTGGAAGAAGCGCACAGACCGTGGATCGTCGAACGCAACGGCCTGCGCATCGCGTTCCTGGGCTACGACGAATTCAAACCGCGCGCGTTCGAGGCCGGCGCCGACAAGCCCGGCATCGCCTGGAGCGGCGAAGACGAGCAGGTGATCGACGACATCGTCGCTGCGCGCACGCGCTACCGCGCCGATCTGGTGATTCCCTTCATGCATTGGGGCTGGGAAGACGAAGGCTATCCGAGCGAACGCCAGAAAATTTTCGCGCGCGAAATGCTCGATGCCGGCGCCGACATGGTGGTGGGCGCGCATCCGCACGTCACCCAGAGTGCCGAGATCCACAACGGCAAACCGATCGTCTACAGCCTCGGCAATTTCCTGTTCAACGGCTTCGACACCGAAGCCACCCAGACCGGCTGGACGCTCAACGTGACGATGGACAGGCAGGGTGTGGTCGCATGGCGTACGCACGTCGCTCGCCTCGACAAGAACGGCGTCCCGCATCCGGACCCCGCCACCGCCAGCCCCTGCGGCAAGCGCGGCGACCACAACGTCGGACAGTGCCGCGATGAATGAACGACAGTGGCTCGCCGCATCCGCCGTGTTCTGCGCAGCGCAACTCTGCGCAGCGAACGCGCACGCCGACAGTGTCCGCTGCCACATCATCTACGGCGGCGAAAATTTCACCGTCGACGCCGCACCGACCACGGCCCCGTATCAAGTGCCCGCGCAGAAGATCGGCCGCTATTTCGACTTCAAGGCCAGCTACGTCGCCGCCCCCGAACGCGCCTCCGCCATCAACCTCTACGTCTACGCCCTCGCCAGCGGCGAACCGGTGCTGATCCATCAGGCGAAGCACCGACCGCCCTTCATCGTGGGCGGCTCGCGCTATGGTTTCACCGGTTTGCACTTCGTCTACGAATCCAGCAAGGGGAGTGAGTTGCAGTATTGGTGTGAGCGGGTGGGGTAGGGTGCGCGTGGCCGGAGCTTATGCTTGCTTAGACTAGCGAAATAAAGTTGTGGATCTTTTCCTGCCGGATAGGCAGGATCCGGCGTGAAATTCATGGAGCTGAAATCATGCCATTGGCTGCGCTCGATCCGTTCATCCAGCAACACTACGAAGTGCATGAGTGGCGACATGCCTCTGCGATTCTTGCTGCAGATTTCCAGACAGAGCTTTCAGATATTCAAGAAGTGCTGATGGATTTTAGATTGCGACGTAGTCAGGTTCTAGCGCCGGGCGGCAGTAAATCCGCTATCGCAGACAGTATTGATGGTGAGCTGATCCGCCGAGGGTGGCAGGAGAAAAAATTCCATACACAGATCCGTGTAGATGACCACGAAATGGATACACCTACGCACAAGGTTGATTGCTTTAAAAACCGTGTCGCATTGGAAATCGAATGGAACAACAAAGATCCATTTTTTGATCGGGACCTGAATAATTTTCGCCTACTTTTCGATCTTCGAGCGATCAGTGTTGGAGTTATCATTACTCGATGTAGTGAGCTGCAATCCATATTCAACGCATTAGGCAAAGGCAAATCGTATGGAAACAGCACAACGCATTTGAGCAAATTACTGCCCCGGATTGACGGAGGGGGTGGCGCTGGTTGCCCTCTGCTTGTCTTTGGTATTAGCCGGGCGCTTTACGTGGAGGACTGATCTTTCCTGGGGCGTGCGAAGATCGAGAGCGGCTCCCCGCTTTTATCAACGTACTCACTTTGGGTTCGGCAACTCGGCTGGCTTGTGAATGATTGGCATAAGTGGACCATGTCGGTTCGTATTCGCTGGATTGATTGCCCCAAACGCTCCAACCTTTGCGCGGTCCACGCGCAAACATTTCCAGAAATGGCCCCGGGCTGCAGGATTCAATCAAAGGATATTGTTCGTCTGGTTTGCGCGAATGCTCGCGCTTTTGCGTTGCTACGAAATTGACCTGGCGGCGACCTGGCGCGAGAGTGCGAGCGTTTTTCCCTTTTACTCCGAAAAGGATCAGCTCGGTTGTGTTTCTAAAATAAAAGCCAACACCGCGACCGTCTGGTCCACCATCTTTTCTGATCTTGTGCCAAACCAAATTCGATTTGTATTTGAACCCCCAGGCGGTCATTACCTGCAGGCCCTCCAATAAAAGGGCGTTTGGCACCCACAAATATAGATGGGCAGTGGGGGCGACGACATCTGCGACAGGAAGAGCCATGATTTCCTCAAGGCTCATGGTTCCATAACGATTTAGGCGTTTGTGTTCTGGCGCCATCTTTCCGGTGCGGTTCTGAAATCGCCAAGGTGGATCGGCCAGTACCGTCTTGAACGGTCTTGCGGCCGACAGCGCGCGGAGTTCTTTCGCGGCTTGTATGGCTAGATCTTTGTTCACAGAGGGCCGTCTTGACGAGTCGTTGATTAGGCCAGACATGGTCACCTGTACGGAATCCAAGTGCAAGCGTTCCTGCTGGGGGTTATCGAATCGAGATGGCATGATGGATTTCTTGACGGATGATTTGGATATGCAAGCATTTCACTGTCTTGAGGGATGAGACACTATCGGTAATGACCGACTATGCCTGTAGGAAATCCCTGATTTCTTGTGATGCGGCTGTGGTCGGATGGGCCTTCATCCGTGATCAAGGGGTCTGGTAGGAATGGCAATTACTTAAGCGCGGCATCCAGATTTTCGTCATTCCCGCGTAGGCGGGAATCCAGTGACTTCAGGCTTTCTTGACCAAGCAAAGTCGCTGGATCCCCGCTTTCGCGGGGATGACGGGGCTTAAGTAAGTGCCATTCGGGTCTGGTAGATATCTATGGCTGATTGAGGGTGAAAGATCGTGCTTCGATCATTGCATACAACAGCTGATGCGCTTGAATGTGAAGTGCGATGTCTCCCTTAAGATCCCCTGTCGCGGTTGGCAGGCGTCGCTATATTCAAAGCGCGTTCGATATCCGAAACCATCGCGTCGATAGCCTCCGACCACGCCACAAGATCGAAATTCTGCGGATCGTCGTGTCCACTCGGGAACGATGCATCGATCACAGCGTGGTAAGCGGGGATCATCCATTTGCCGGCGCGGACGCTGGCGGCGATGTAGGTCAGGGCAAGCAGGCGCATTTGCTTCGGCGTGAAGCCCGGGCGTTGTGCGATCCGGTCATTGACGCAACGGCCTTCGGTATTCGTCAAAGGTGCGTCGTTCTCCAATTCCGGACGGCGCAGCTGCACGTTCTCGATATGCAGGAATCTCCCGCGCGTGCTTTCGCCGATGGTCATTTCATGCTTCGTGGCGCGCCATGGCACAGCGAATGTCCGCCCCTGCGGCGAATAGGCGGCGCCGTCGCGGGTCAGATACAGATGCGCCTGTTTCGACGTTTCCCAGGTCGTGGCCAGGTTCCATCTTGCGTCGGGGGAATCGCTGTCGCTTGGAAAGTCTTCGCGCGAACACTGGATATCACTGGTGTCATGGATGACGAAATACAGCGCCGGGCGTGCGGGTTCGCCTTCGGTTGTGGACAGCGGTTCGTCGAGTCCGCCGCCCAGGCTCGTTTCCTGAATGCCCTGCGCTTCCAGATAGCGTCTGAGCGCCGATCGACGGATGGAAACGGGTTGACCGATGCGTGTCGCCAAGTGGGCGGGTAGCTGGGCTTCGGTCTCTGCGACGGTGCCGCCTTTGCTTACGGCGCGCAGCAGACATATTGCCTGTTCGAGTGGGGTGCCTTGATAGCTGACGCTGGCGTTGTCCCAAATGCAGGCTTTGCTCCAGGCTGTGGAGGGGAGAATGGACAGCAGGATGGTGAATATGCAGGCGAGTCGCATGGCGGTTGCTTCCTGATCGGTGCGTAGAGCGGCCTCTAATCCCGCCTCGTATCAGGTACGAGGCAGGCTCTTCGACCACCTTCTCCCCGCTGCGCGGACAGAAGGAAAATCCTGTCGATCGGGACCGATTCCCGGACGATCAAAATATCCAGGTCTCTCCCGCGTTCAAGGTCGCACGTTCGGCAAGTGTTTTCTTCGCGTTGCTCAACTGCTCTATGCGCTCGCCGCGCAGCGCAGCGGGCACATCGAGGGTGATGGCGTTCGCCGGGTCGAGGTTGATCAGCACCCACGTCTCGCGGCCGTCGCTGCGGGCCTGCAGTACCCATGCGTTGGTTTCAGCGACGGGGTAGTAGCGCAGCTCCTGCGGCTGCTGCAGGTTGGGGTTCTGGTGGCGCACAGCGATCAGGCGTTTGTAGTGGTTGAACAGCGAGGTCGGATCGGCCTGCTGCGCGGAGACGGAGTGGCCTTTGCCGCGCAGCGTGCCCCAATACTTAGACCACCACGCGCCCTGGTCGCCGCGATAGCCCTGCGGCGCGGGCAGGTCCACCCAGTTGCGGCCGGTGGCGTTGAAGCCGGCGTTGGCGTCGTCGGTCCATTGCATCGGTGCGCGCCGATAGCGGTCTTCGCCGCTGCTGTACTGCGACATGCCGATTTCTTCGCCGTAGTACAGATATGCGGTGCCTGGTGAGGTCAGCAGCAGGCTCGCGGCGATGCGTGCTTTCACGGTGTCGCCTTCCAGCGTATGCATGACCCGGTTCTTATCGTGGTTGGTCAGGAACGGCGAGAAGTAGCCCATCGGCGCGGCGGCGGCGCGTTGCTGCAGGTTCTGCCAGAGCGCGTCGCGGTGTTTGGAGGCGGGCGCATCGCTGAGCGTGCCGAAATCCGCGGCCCTGACCGAGGCCGGACTGAGCAGGCCGATCACCAGCTCGCCGAAGTCGAAATCGAACGCCGCATCGAGGCCTTCGCCGCCATTGCGGTAGCGGCCGACGGTGTCGAGCGGTGCCCATGCTTCGCCGACCAGCAGTGCATCGGGCTTGATGGCTTTCACGCGCTTCGTGAAGGCGGTCCAGTAGTCGAATGTGGCCTGCGTATCCGCCTGCTGCGACAAGGGGCCGTCCTCGATGGCGTAACGCACGGCGTCGAGACGGAAGCCGTCGACGCCTTTCTTCAGCCAGAACGCGGCGACCCGGTCGAGTTCGGCGACGACTTGCGGATCGCGCAGATTCACGTCGGGCTGCGAACTTCCGAACGCGCCGTAGTAGTACGCCTTGCGCGTCTGGTTCCAATGCCACACCGCTTCGGGATTCGGCTGGTCCGACCACGCCTGGCCCCAGCCTGCGGGCCGCTGGTCGCGCCAGATGAAATAGTCTTCGTAACCCGGTTCCTTGCGCGCGGACTTGAGGAACCAGTCGTGCTGGTCGGAGATGTGGTTCAGCACCAGATCGAGGATGATCTTGATCCCGCGCTGGTGCGATTCGGCGACAAAATGCTCGAATTCGGCCATCGTCCCGTAGTCGCGCTCGACGTTGTAGAAATCCTGGAAGTCGTAGCCGTGGTACGACGGCGCTTCAAACATCGGCGTGAGCCAGATCGCATCGACGCCGAAGTTCTTCAGGTCATCGAGCTTCGAGGTCATGCCGTTGAAATCGCCGTTGCCGTCGCCGTCCGAATCCTTGAAGGAACGCGGCCAGATCTCGTAGACCGTGGCGGAATTCCACCAGCGCTGCGTGCCCGCATCGAAGCTCAGCGATTGGTACGCGGACCCGGTCGGTGCGGCCGTCGTCATCGGCGGCGGCGCGTCGAGACGGGGCTGCGCAGTGCAGCCGAGCAGCAATGTTGCGAGCAGAACAGTGGCGGATATTTTCACCGAGCGTGTCTCCGGATTTCGATGGCGAAGGGTGCAGGGATAACCGACATCGTCGTCACGAGCGTTGCCCGAACAGACGCATGCACAGCGCCACGCCGATTCCCCACGCGCCGTTGAGCAGCAGCGCGCCGCCGATCAGCGTGCCGGTGAGCGCGATGCCCTTGATCGGGAACACCACGAACCATGCGACCAGGCTGGGCAGCACTGCACCGAGCACCAGCGCGAGCAGCCAGTGCGCGGTGCCGGCGCGCTTGTGGATCAAGGCCCACAGCGCGATCCCCCACAGTCCGCCCCAGAACGCCAGCGAGATCACCTTGGGCACGCCGATCGGCGGGGTGGGGTCCATATTCCAGGCGGCCATCGGCACTTTGCCCGCCAGATGCAGCAACTGCAGCAGACCCTGATGGAACAGCAGGGTCGCGATGAAGCCGGCGAGGAAGGCGAACAGCAGTGTTTTCGGTTTGAACACGGAGCGGCTCCTGTGCGGACAGACCCGCAGGATACGCCGAGCCGCAGGCGATGGTCAGGATGCAGACGGCGTCTCGTGCGGGTCGCGCCACACCATGTAGACATTGGCGCGGTCGTAGTGCGAGTCGGGTTTGATCGACGGCTGGTGTTCGAAACCCATGCTTTCGTACAGACGCACCGCCGGGGTGAGTTTGTTGTTGGTTTCCAGGAACAGTTTGCAGCCACGGCGCTGGCGGAATTCGGCGATGGCCGCTTCCATCAGCGCGCGGCCGATGCCGAGGCCCTGGCGCTGTTCGTCGACCGCCATTTTGGTGAGTTCGTAGACATCATCGGCTTCGGGCATCAGTGCACAGGTGCCGACGACATCATCGCCGAGCATCGCGAACAGGATGCTGCCGCCTGGCTGCAGGATTTCCGTTTCCGGATTCGACAGTACGCGGTGGTCGATCTCTTCGACGTAGAAATATTTGCGCAGCCAGGCTTCGTTGAGCCGGTAGAAGTGTTCGCGCAGCTCCGCGCGGAACGGCACGATCCGCAGCGCCGAGCGATCCTGTTCGGCCGCGCGCGCGACGATGGCGCCCGCCAGCGTCGGCGTGAGCACGCGTTCGAATGCGGCCAGCGTATGCAGCAGATCGATGCCCTGTTCGCCGCAGTGCTGCGCGAACAGATCCTCGATCGCGCGCCACATCGGTTTTGCGGCGCGCAGATCGGTTTGCGCACGCGCGGTCAGCGCCAGCCGCCGACGGCGTTTGTCGACCGGGTCGACGACAACGTCCAGCCAGCCCTGATCGGTCAGTTTGTCGGCCAGCTGGCTCACCGCCGAATGGGTCTGGCCGATGGCCTCGGCGATCTCGCCGACGGTCAAGGGACCGCGGTCGTGGAGGATCCGCAACAGCGGAAGCCAGCGCCCCTGGATCTCGAGGCCGCTGTGCCGATAGACCTCGTCGGCGGTGGCGTAGAGGCGGTCGCTGACCGCGCGCATGCGGCTGCCGAGGGCGATGAGTCCTAGCTGGGCGATGTATTCCATGGCGGCCGACAGTATTTATGTAACGCGTAACATATTTCACAATCCTCGGGCGCGCAAGCGACTGCCTCCGCACCCGGCCCCGGCCTGCATTGGATTGGTGCGATGCTTGCCGATACCGCCCCATTCGATGCCCATGGCAGGTGCGGGTGCCGGAAATCTGCGGGCGCGAGCCGGGATGTGAGCCGGGCGCTTTTTTCCGACCATACCAGGTACCGATCCGCTCAGGTCTTTCCCAATACAAGATCGGAAGACATCGCTTCCTTACGTGCGGTGATCGCATGATCGTGAAGTGATCGGCATCGAACGTCCTGGTTTGCATACCGCTTCGACTGATCGCACGCGCCTGTCTAGGCGTCTGGCTCCTTTGCGCAACAATTCAAAGATTCTCCGGGTATCTTCATCGCCGGAAGATTCGGGCGCCAACTACCACCTGAATCGCAATCTGGCGATCACCAGGGACGCCACTGACCAGAGACAAAGGCCGATCAATTGCGGAAGTATTTCTCCGCAGTTTCGCAATGTCACCCCGTCGAAAAACAATGCCTGCAATGCCTGGTTGAACTGCGTCAATGGCAAGAGATCTGCGATGAATTGCAACCACTTCGGGAAAACGCTGGTCGCGAAAAATACCCCTCCGAGTACCACCAGAGGTATTTGTGTCATGCTCATGATGCCGTTGAAAATACTCAGATTCGGGCTGATTGCGGTGATCGCGAGCCCAATGCCGTGAAAGGCGATTGCGCCGAGGGTCACGACCAGGAACAGCAGTAGATAGTCGATGTCCGATGGAATGTCGTAATAGAAAATGGATATCGCGAACAACAGGATCGCCACCGAGTAAGTGACGAGCAGTCGCGTGCAGAAGAGGCCCGCCAGAAACGGGACGGGGGACGCGTCGACGGACTTGATGCTTTTGAATATGCCGCTGTGCTCTTCGTAGATGAGCACGGAGGCGAACCCGTTGAGCGCGATGATCAGCAGGGTCATCCCGATCAAACCCGGCAGAAGAATGACGATATACGAAGTGTATTTGTCGGATCTGATTTGCGTGTAAGCGAGTCCTTGCGCCGATCGCCCGTCAATGGCGCGGTCGAGTGTTCCAAAAACGGCGGAATTGCCCATCTGGTTTTCCTCGAGCGTATTCGAGTACAGCCGGTATTCAATGCCGTTTTTCCCGCGCACGACATGCAGGAAATTCTTGATGTCGTTTCTTTCCAGGGCTTGCATCGCCGACTCGGCGGTGCCCTCGTATGGAGACAGCGTGATTTTTCCCTGCGTACGCAGGGTGTCGAGCAGTTTTTTGCTTTGCTCTGCGCCGACTGAATCCCTATATGCCAGCGTCGGAGGCGCGCCGGGCTTTCCCTGCATCGGCGAACCGATGCCAAGCAGCATCATGACCGGCAATGCATAGCTGAAGAAAAGACTGACCTTGTCCTGTTTCAGTTGCACCATCCGAAGGATGAAGAAAATCCATGTCTTTCTCATTCGCGAAGGTCCGTTCCCGTATGTGACAGAAAAACATCTTCCAGTGTGTTCTTGGCGATATCGATATTGAGGATCCCGGTGCCGGTCTCCCGGCTGGCATCGACTATCTCGCCCATCGCGAGGGCTATATCGCTTGCCCTGACGGTCAACTGTTGCAGCACATCATCCCATTCGCAGCTGGTCGCGCTGTGGATTCTGGAGACCAACTCGGATCGGAAGCGTCCTTTCTCGAAATCGACTCTGATCACGTAATCCGTGCCCAAGGATCTCACCAGTCGCGACGGCTCGCCTTGGGCGATGATCCTGCCGCCGTTCATGATCATGATTTCGTCGCAGAGACGTTCGGCCTCCTCCATGTAATGGGTCGTGAGGATGATTGTCTTGTCACCTTTTTGCTTGAGTTGTTCGATGAATTCCCACGTGTATATCCGGCTTTGCGGGTCGAGCGCGGAGGTCGGCTCGTCCAGGAAAAGTATGTCGGGATCTTCCAGCAGTGCGACCGCGATCGAAAGCCGCTGCTTCTGTCCACCGGACAATTCTTCGACTTTGAATTGCATCTTGTCTTTCAGGCCCAATCGTTCGAGCAGCCAAGTCGCTGGCGAAGGATTTTTTCTTCCGGAGACCGCTGCGCGGAATTTCCCATAGAAACCCAGCAACTGCGAAACCGTCAGGAATTCGAAGTATCTGTTGCTTTGCAGCTGGACGCCGACATGCGGCTGTATCCGGTCTATTTGGGTCGCAGCGTCGAATCCCAGGATAGTGATCTTCCCCGAGGTGATCGGGATCAGGCCTTCCATCATTGCAAGCAGGGACGTCTTGCCAGCGCCATTCGGGCCAAGTACGCCGAAGCAACTGCCTTTTCGCACCTTGAAACTCACGCCTTTGACGGCGTGGAAATCGCCGTAACGTTTGTGCACGTCCTCAACGACCAGCGCGTATTCGCGCTGGTCCGCCATACCGGCGTCGCACGGCGCCGCCTGTGCTGTGCTGGTGCTGTTCTTGCCATCGTTCGACACCTGCCAGCGCTCCTTAAAAATATCTTTCAGAAAGTTCATCCATGTGAAACAGGTTTGCCATGTTCATCGAGCATGGCGTTACAGGCGATGTGTTCGAAATTCGATCACGGCACTTGCAACTTCACTGAACAGGCGATGCCTATCGCCGTCGTGATCGGCAGCTACAGTACCCCATCAGGGCCTGATTTCAAACAGCCGCAACGAAGGGGCCCGTGTCTGCTTCGCTGGTTCTGCATGGCCCCATGAATGGACCGTAGCTGTGTGCGCCATTGCTTGCCGAAAGCCACGACCTACGGCCGGTGTCTTGCGGCTGGCCTTATTGCTCGGGTTCTCTCGTCAAGCGCTGCAGCAGTTTCGCGATGAGGGCGAGGTGATGCATACAGGCGTGTATTCACCAGACGGTCGTGATCATGCGCAAGACGCGCGAAGCGTGTACGTCAATACGCGTCTCCAAGCGGAAGAGCCGGAAGCCGGCAACAAGCATGTGCCTGTCTCTGGCCGCTTGCATGCGGAATCGCATCCGGCAGGCGCATCAGCGGCACTGGGCCGGGGAAGAATCAGATTGCAGGTTTGCTCAGCTAAGCGGATGTCGCGCGCCTTCGGCACGCCTCGAGCCGAGCCTTGGCTCTCGGGCCCATGATGCTTTGGTCAGCACGCGATTGTTATGTAAGTTATTGATTAAGAAACATATACTGAACATGCGTGCTTCCTGGGCGCTCTTCAAAAAGAAACAAATCGGTGTGAATTGCACTTCGAACGCTTATTCAATGGACCAAGCCTCGCGTCGACCCGCGGTTTGCACTAGATTGGTGCAATGCCAGCCGATGCCTCCCATCTCGATCTCCATACCTTCGACGCCCTAGCCACGCCAGTGGCCTGGTGCGACGGCGAGGGGCGGGTGCTCGGTGGGAATCTGGCTTTCGCACGTTGGCTGGGCGTGAGCCAGCGGCGGTTGCCGGGGCTGCCGCTGGCGGCGTTCGAGGTTGAAGGCCAGCGATTGGCGCGGACCCTCACGGAGCCACCGTCGGGGGAGCAGATCCGGCTGCGTCGGCTGCATTTCGGCTTTCCCGGCAGCGACACACGACCGTATGCCGATGCACTGTTGTCGCAGCGCGCGGACGGCGGTTGGTGGATCGAGGCGCATCCGGTCGACGAATTCCCGGGCGACGACCCGGCCACGGTGCTGCCGTCGGCGCTGTCCGCCGCGCTGAAGGGCTTGGCGCACGAGCTGCGCAATCCGCTTGCCGGGCTGAAGGGCGCGGCGCAGTTGCTCGCACGTCGGGTCGAAAGCGGCGAGGCGCGCGAACTCACGGAACTGATCGAATCCGAAGTCGCGCGGCTGACCGAACTGATCGATCGTCTGCTGTCGCCGCAACCTGCCCGCGCGCACGAGCCGCTGAACATTCATGTCGTGCTGGAGCGTGTGCTGCGGCTCGCCGAGAGCGACGCTGGTTGGGCGGTCAAACTGATCCGCGACTACGACCCGTCGCTGCCCGAACTGCCGGGCGATGCCGACCGCCTGACCCAGGCGGTGTGGAATCTGGTGCGCAATGCGATCGAAGCCGGCGCCGCCAGCGTCAGCCTGCGCACCCGCGTCGAGCACGGCGTGCGCATCGGCGATGCGGCGCATGCGCGCGCGCTGCGCCTTGAGATTTCCGACGACGGTCGCGGCGTGCCCGAAGCGCTGGCCGAGCAGGTGTTCCTGCCACTGGTCAGCGGCCGCGCCGAAGGCACTGGACTCGGGCTCGCGCTGGCGCAGCAGGTCGCACGCGAGCATCGCGGCTCGCTGAGTTACCGCTCGCGCGCCGGCCACACCGTGTTCACCCTGCTGCTGCCGTTCGCGTCGCTGGCCAACGACGATCACGATCACGCGAAGGCGCGCAACGATGAGCAATGATCACGCGATGAACACCGAGTCGATCTGGGTCGTCGACGACGACCGCTCGGTGCGCTTCGTGCTCGCCACCGCGCTACGCGAAGCCGGTTACGCGGTGACCGCATTCGATTCCGCGCGCGCGGTGCTCGATGCCATCGCGGTGCGCCCGGTTCCGGATCTGCTGTTCACCGATGTGCGCATGCCCGGCGATGATGGGCTGGTGCTGCTGGATGCGATCAAGTCGCGCTATCCGCAAGTGCCGGTGATCGTGATGAGCGCTTACACCGACATCGCCAGCACCGCCGGTGCGTTTCGAGGCGGCGCGCATGAATTCCTGTCGAAACCTTTCGATCTCGATGCGGTGGTTGCGCTCGCGGCGCAGGCGCTCGCGCCCGGACGCGCGCGTGGAAACGACGCGGACGATGCCGATCCGGTGCTCGAAGAACGCATCCCGGTCACCGATGCGCTGGTCGGCGATACGCCTGCGATGCAGGCGCTGTTCCGCGCCATCGGGCGTTTGGCGCAGGCGCCGCTGGGGGTGCTGGTCACCGGCGAAACCGGCACCGGCAAGGAGCTGGTAGCGCGTGCGCTGCATCGCGAATCGCCGCGCGCGCGCAAACCATTCGTCGCGCTCAACACCGCAGCGATTCCGTCGGAACTGCTGGAAAGCGAACTGTTCGGTCACGAGGCCGGCGCGTTCACCGGCGCCAGCAAGCGTCACATCGGCCGTTTCGAGCAGGCCGATGGCGGCACTTTGTTTCTCGACGAAATCGGCGACATGCCGCTGCCGCTGCAGACGCGGCTGCTGCGCGTGCTGGCCGAGAACGAATTCTTCCGCGTCGGCGGGCGCGAACTGATCCGTGTCGACGTGCGCGTCATCGCGGCGACGCATCAGGATCTCAATGCACTGGTCGCCGAAGGCCGCTTCCGCGCCGATCTGTTGCATCGCCTGGATGTGGTGCGGTTGCCGTTGCCGCCGCTGCGCGCGAGGCGCGACGATATTCCGCGTCTGGCCGAACGTTTCCTGCGCGCGGCCGCCGGCAAGTTCGATGCGCCGGTGAAACGCTTCGCGCCCACTGCGCTGCAGCGACTGCTCGCGCACGATTGGCCGGGCAATGTGCGCGAACTGGAAAACCTCTGCTGGCGGATGGCCGCGCTGGCGCCCGGCGATGTCATCGTGCCTGCCGATCTCGATGATGTCTTCGTCGCGAATGCAGCGAACGCATCGTCCCCGCCGACATCGTCGGACTGGGAGGTGATGCTCGGTGGCTGGGTGCGCGCGCGACTCGACGCGGGCGAACGCGATCTGCATGCCGATGCGCGCGCGCGCTTCGACCAGGTGTTGTTCGATGCCGCGCTGGCGCATACCGGCGGCCATCGTTCCGAGGCGGCCGCCAAACTGGGCCTCGGCCGGAACACGCTGACCCGCAAGCTGGGCTCCGGCCGCAAACCGCGACGCCCTGCCTGAGCCTCCTCGTGCATCGCTGCCGTATAGCGGTGAATTAACCATCGTGCGCTTAAGATCGCGCTTCCCGCTCCGCAGGAATTCTGCCATGGCACCGATCCGCTTGCTCGCGATCACGACCCTCTCCGCCGCGCTTGCCGCCTGTGCCAGCGCGCCGCCGCCGAAACCGCCCGCGCCGCAGCATCGTCTCCAACGCGCGGTCGCCAATATCGCGCCGGTGTCCGCGAGTCTGGTCAGCGGTCGTCTGTCGATCACCGCAGTCGACGGCGGCGTACGCATCGAAGGCGAACTCGGCGGCCTCGGTCGCGGCGGCACCCATGCGGTCCATGTGCACGAACGCGGAGATTGCAGCGCCGCCGACGGCAGCAGTGCCGGCGGCCACTTCAATCCCGACGTCGCCGCGCACGGGCGCGCCGGCAGCGGTGCGCATCATCTCGGCGACATGGACAATCTTTCCGCGAACCACGCGGGCGTCGCCGATGTGAATATCCGTCTGCAGGGGGTCACGCTCGGCAGCGGTGCGCCGAACGATATCCTCGGTCGTGCGCTCGTGATCCATGCCGGCCCCGACGACTACACCAGTCAGCCTGCCGGCAATTCCGGCCCGCGCGTGGGCTGCGGTGTGATCGAGATGGCGATGTGAGTCGTTGCGCTCAGCCCAGCACCGCGCGTGCATCGCGCTGCGCGGGGCAGGGCACCATACGCACATCGATCCCGTGCACCTTGAGGATCGCCGCGAACTGGCGCTGGCGCGCTTGGAAATGCATGAAGCCGCGATCGATGCGCGCGGCATTCAACTCATCGCCAGCGTAGTGTCGCTGCCAGCTGCTGCGGTCGAAATCGGCGAAGCGCACCGCACCATCGATATAGCGCAGCAGCGGTTCGGGCGGCGCGTCCAGCCAGGCATCTTCGTTCGGTGCCAGCAATGCGGTTTCCACCAGCGGCCACAGTGCGCCCAGGCCGACGTGACGATATTGCAGCGCCATCATCGCCGCGAGGTCGTAGGCGGTGAGATAACGGGCATGTTCGACCTTCGCCTCGAACGCATCCTGCGCCGTCAGCGCGGTGTCGGCCTGGGCCATCCCGCGTTCCAACAGGGCGTGTTCGAAGTCGGCGGCGACCGCAGTGGCCTGCTCGGCCGTGCCGACCAGCAGGAAGGGCACCACCCGCAGCGGCCCGCCGTGCAATTCCAGTTCGGCGCGCAGCGGCTGGGGAACCGCACCGTGTTCATCTGCGCCGAACGCAATGATCCGCGGCCCGGTCGACTGCGGCGCTCGAGCGTGCAATTCCTCCAACCGTCGATGCAGCGGCCATCCGGGGCGCAGCATCTCGGCGGGGTCGTAATGCGCGCCGGCGAAGACCAGATCCAGCGTGGCGGCTTCTGCGGCCAGTGTCGCCAGATCGCGTCCGACCAGGCCGGCGAGCGTGCCGGCCTCGGCCTGGCGCAGCGCCGCCCGGCCCGGCTGGCTTCCGGGCACCAGCTCCAGCGCCAATGCGCCGCGGACGATCATGCGCGGGAGATTCTTCTGCGTTGCGTCAGGGTCTGCGCTCATCGTCTCTTTGGCCTGGCTGCGGTGCGGCGTTACACTCACACATTATCGATGCCCACTGTGCGCTACAGCCAGCGGGTCACTCTCCAAGAGGTGTTCCGATGCTGCATGGCCGTCCCGTCGCCGTTCTGGGTGGCGCCCGCATTCCTTTCTGCCGCCAGAACACGGCCTACACCGATGTCGGCAACCTCGGGATGTCGGTGCGGACCCTCGGCGCGGTGGTCGAGAAGTTCGGCCTGCATGGCCAGCAGCTGGGCGAGGTGGCGATGGGCGCGGTGCTCAAGCACAGCAGCGACTGGAACATCGGCCGTGAAGCCGCACTGTCCTCGGGCCTGTCGCCGTTGACCCCGGGTATCACCATGCAGCGCGCCTGCGGCACTTCGCTGGACACCATCATCACCGTCGCCAACAAGATCGCCACCGGGCAGATCGAGTCCGGCATCGGCGGCGGCTCCGACACCACGTCCGACGTGCCGATCGTCTACGGCCAGACCTTCCGCCGTCGCCTGCTGTCGGTGGCCGCCGCGAAGACCACGATGGACCGTCTCGCGCGCTTCACCAACGGGTTTTCGTTCCGCGAACTCAAGCCCGAATTCCCCGGCGTCGGCGAGCCGCGCACCGGCAAGTCGATGGGCGAACATTGCGAGGACATGGCGAAAGAGTGGAAGATCGAGCGCGAGGCGCAGGACGCATGGGCGGTGTCGTCGCACCACAAACTCGCCGCCGCCTATGAGCGCGGTTTCTTCGATGATCTCGTGGTCAATTTCCGCGGCGTGTCGCGCGACAACATCCTGCGCGCCGATTCGTCGCTGGAAAAACTCGCATCGCTGAAGCCGGCGTTCGACAAGACCTCCGGTCGCGGCACGCTCACCGCCGGCAATTCCACGCCGCTGACCGACGGCGCCGCAGCCTGCCTCGTCGCTTCCGACGACTGGGCCGCGCAGCATGGACACGACGTGCTGTGCCACATCCGCGATGCGCATGTTTCCGCAGTCGATTTCGTCCACGGCGAAGGCCTGCTGATCGCGCCGACCATCGCGGTGGCCGAGATGCTCGCGCGGAACAAGCTCACGCTGCAGGATTTCGATCTATACGAAATCCACGAGGCCTTCGCCGCACAGGTGCTATGCACGCTGCGCGCGTGGGAAAGCGCCGACTACTGCAAGACCAGGCTCGGTCTGGATGCACCGCTGGGCAGTATCGATCCGGCGAAGATCAGCCCGCTCGGTTCCTCACTGGCCACTGGCCATCCGTTCGCCGCCACCGGTGCGCGCATCGTCGCCACCGCCGCCAAGCAGCTGAAGGAACGCGGCGGCGGTCGCTGCCTGATCTCGATCTGCACCGCCGGCGGCATGGGTGTGGTCGCCATTCTCGAGCGCTGACCGCGTCTGCGGTGACGCCGGTGACAACCGGCGTTGGCCGCTTCGGCCTAACCCCGCGATCCGATCCGGTACGTTTGCCCGTGCCGACACTCGTGCTTCATCACCGATCGACCACCGGGGAATCAACATGCGTTCCATCCATTCGAATCTGATCGCCTGCGGCCTGACCGCAGCGCTGCTTCTGGGTATCGCGGCCTGCAGCAAACAGGAAAGCGCTGCCGAAGCGACGAACATGGCAACCGCCGACGCGGTGGCCTCCGCCGAGGGCGGCGCGATGCCCGCATCGGCACCGATGCCGCAGGAAGCCGCGAAGGCGGTAGCCGAAAGCGCTTCCGATTTCTCCGCTGCCGGCGATGCCGCCGCAGTCGCTCCTGAGCAAGAGGCCAAGCGCCGCAGCGAGCCACAAGTCGAGTTCGACACCCGCGTCGATGCAGGGCAGGTCAGCTCCAGCGCCGCGACATTCGACGACGGCCAACGCAAGTTCATCCGCACCGCACAGGCGCAGTTCCGGGTGAAGGACGTGTACTCCTCGGCGCTGGCGATCGAGGATGTGGCCGCGCAGCAGGGCGGTTTCGTCGTCAACAACAACATTTCCGCGCAGACCATGAATGTGCAGCGCCGCCCCGCCGGCGACGGCAAGCTGATCGAACTCGTCGAGTACACCGTGCGCGGTACGCTCAGCGTGCGCGTGCCCAGCGACAAGACCCAGGCCTTCCTGCGCGCGATCGCGTCGCAGATGGAATTTCTCGACCAGCGCAGCTTCGACGCCGCCGACGCGCAGTTCCAGATGCTGCGCCAGCAGCTGGCGTATCAGCGCGAACAGCAGGCGCAGATGGAGCTTGGGCAGGCGATGCAGTCGGGCGATCGGCTCGATCGCAAATCCGAAGTCATCGCCGCACGCACCGGCGCCAAGCTGCAGCGCGACGAAGCGCTGATCCAGCAGAAGGAATTCGAGGACAAGGTCGACTACAGCACGATCAATCTCACGCTGTATCAGTTGTCGAAGATCCGCCAGACCGAAATGGTCGATGTCGAAGCGGTGTTCCAGAAACACAGCCCGGGCTTCTTCACCCGTCTGTTCGACGCGCTGCGGGTGGGCTGGTATGGCGTGCTCGACCTGTTCATCGGACTGATGAACGTCTGGCCGCTGTGGCTGGTCATGGGCCTCGGCCTGTACGGCTTGCGCCGCTGGGCGGTGTCGCGCCGCAAAGCTCGCCCGGTGCCGCCACCGCAGCCTGCGGCGGAGTGATCCGTTCGCATCGCATCGAACGTTGAAGCGTGAATCGCGGGGCGGACCTTTTCGAGGCCCGCCCCGTCGCCGTTTGCGGACGCTGAGGCATCTGTCACGGACCCGGGCGTTTCCGGCCCATGAAAAAGCCCATCGCACGCCCTAGACTGCCTTGACTGAGAGCATCGGGAAGGGAGTGGATGGCGTCGTTCGAGAAGTACCCGCCGGCGGAACGTCTCGGCATTGGCCCATGGCAGATCGATCTGGTCCGCGGCACCGTATCCGCCCCGGACGGTATCGCCGCGCTGACGCCGCGGGCCGAGCATCTGCTGTTGTTGCTTGCGCGCTACGCCAATCTGCTGGTCACCCGCGAACAGATTCTCGAAACCGTCTGGGCCGGGCGCGTGGTCGAGGATGCGGCGATCACCAATTGCATCTGGCAGATCCGCAAGGCGCTCGGCGAACGGGGCAAGGAAATCCTGCAGACGCGCGCGAAGCGCGGCTATGTGCTGATGGTTACGGACAGCGACTGGGTACTCGATCCGCCGCCGCCCGCCGATGGTGCGTCCGCAGCCGAGGCCGGAGACGTTTCCAATGCGCCCGGGATCGCAGAGGCCCATCCTCCTGTGCTTTCAGACAGCGCACACGCGCACACGCCGCACCGGACGCGCCGGGCTTTGCTCGCCGCCGTCATCGCACTGGCGGCGCTGGTCTGCGGCGCGATCGCCTGGCAGCAAGCGACGCGCGAAACACCGGGCCGCATCCTGCTGCGACCGGACGTCGATCTGACGGTTTCGATCGAGGTATCCGAGAAGTCCGGCTGGCTTCGCGGCAGCATTCTGCGCAGCGTGGTGGACCAGGCATACCTGCGCGGAACGCCGGTCGTCCTGTTGCAAAAGCCGCAGCGGCGCAATCCTTTCGCCGGAGCCCATCTGCAGGTCGTTGTGGTTCCGGCGAATGCCGATCTGGTCAAGGCCAGCATTTCGCTGAGCCGTGGCGAACTTCGCTTCGGCAAGACATTCGTCGGACCCGCGACCGAATTGCACAAGGCGATCGAAGCGCTGCTGGAGGCATCGCTGGCACCGGCGAAGGCCGCATCCAGGCCGGCAGCGGATGCGTTGGTATCCGGTCGTGCGGCCGATCTGCAATTCGACCACTTGAGCGCTGTTTCGGAATATCGCCGCGCGCTCGCACTCGAACCCGATTTCGTGGATGCGAAGATCGCACTGGCTTCGACACTGGCCGATCTTGGCAATTCGATGGATGCCCAGGCGATTCTGAAGAACACCAGGCCCGGCAGTAACTGGACGGCGGAGCAGCGCTGCGCGTACGCGCTGCTTGCGACAATGCTGCTGCCGGAACCTCCTCCGCAGGCCGGATGCGTTCTGGCCGACATCCGCGCCAATCTGAATCCGACGGGCGCCAGACTCGCGAAACGTCGGCTCGATGCGATCGGTAGTCGTCCGATGGGCGCATCGCGATGGTTTCTGGTGCAGGCGATGTCGATCGAAGCGCGACAATATCTGGGCGAACATCCGGAAGCCGAATCCAGATCCACCCATGCGGAACGGGTTGCGGCCGAAGCGGGCTGGGAGCAGGCGCGATGGCGGTTCGCGGCCGAGCGCTGCAAGTCGGTGCTGTACACCGGGCGCAACGATGAAGGCATCGCTTTGTGCGATGCGAGCGCGAACGCGTTGGAGGCGATGGGCGACGCACTTTCTTCGCTTCCGCCGCGCACGCTCGCGCTGCGGATCCAACGCCGCGAACCCGGCGAAGCGAGCGCAGCGCAGCGAACGCAATATCGTGCGATCGTCGATCGCGCGCGTTCGATCGGCAGCCCGCAGGGCGAAGTGGATGCATTGCTCGCGTTGATCGCGCTGGACCGCGACGACCCTGCCGTCTGGCGCACCGACATGGCGAGAGTCCAGGAGCTTGTCGACAAATACTACGCACCCGCGATGCGCACGGATGTGGTGAACGATCTGACTACCGAGCATATCGCCCTGCGCCGATATCGCGCAGTGCTGAAACGGGTCGCGGACCTTGAAAACTCCGGCACGATTCGATCCGGCGACGAACTCACGATGCTGTACCTGAAGGCGCAGTCCTACTTCGCACTCGACGAGCTTGCCGCATCGGTGGCCCAGATCGACGAGATGAGCAGGAAAGGCCTCGATGTCGCCGATACCAATCCATGCCTGTTCGCCTGGCTGTACGTCGAGGTCGAGAAACCCGACCGGGCGCGCGTCATGCTCAAGGCATGTCCGTACGAGACATGGGACAGCAAGTCGAAAGCCGGACTCCGCGGAGACTGGGGGCTGTTGGCGAATGCGCTCCTGCATCGACTCGATGGCGAACCCGAGCGCGCATGGCCGACCGTCCGTCCAAGGATCGACGAACTGCTCCAGATCAGGGATCTCGGTCGATTGGAAGCCGAAGGACTGGCTTTCCTCGCCAGACATGCGACCGCGATGCCGGGAGCCGATCTCGATCGCTTGAAGCGTGCACTGGCCATCACCTCGGCTATGGCCGAAAAAGACGGCTCGGGCCCGAACCTGCGCTTCGGCGTGCACCTCCTGCGCTGGCGGCTGTGCGCAGCGACCGCGGCTGCTGTCGAAAACTGCGGTCCGGTGTTGCCGCCATGGGCGCTGGACGACCATCTCGAACGGCGTCTGGCTGTCGAGGCCGCAGGCCGATAAGCCCGAATCCCACCCGTTACCCCGGTCGCAGCCCGCCTCGACCGCAGAGCGCTGCTGCCCTGAAGCTGGCTGAGACCTGACTGGCGCCGGGCATTCCAGTGCGCGAAGTCTGGCTTAACACATTGATTGAATTGAAATTGATGTTTCCGAGAGGTTTTTGAAAGAAGGTCGAGAGGACACGACGGGACGGTGATGGCATTCAGGGCGCGGGTCCAGCGCAGGCATCGCCTCGACGCAGCCGGATTCGCCATCCAACTCAAGGAACAAGGAGATCACCGTGTCCAAACAAGTCAATCATCTCGGCGTCCCGCCCATGGACCTCACCATCACCGATGCCGGCAACGGCAAGCTGAAGGTCGAACTGCAGGTCCCCGCATCCAGCGGCTCCAAGGACAACATTCCCTTTCTGGAAGTCACGCGCAATGAGCAGGCGGTCCTGCTCAACGGTGCGAGGCAGGACATGCTTTCGAAGCTGAGCCAGTCGGGTTTCACGATCGGCGATGTCAAATACGAAGCCGGTGGCGAGCAGAGCCAGCATGGCGGTGTGAGTGGAGACGGCAAAGTTCCGAAGCTCGGAAAGGTTTCCTTCGAGATCAGCTCGGACAGCAAGATCCATGGCGGCGTGAGCACGACGCTCCACAACAACCCAGATCTTGCCGGCGCCATCCGCGACACCGAGAAGAATTTCGATACACGACGCCAGAATATCTACGAGGATCGCGCCAGGGAGTGGCATCGGGACGGCGGCGCGACGCTGAAAAGCAACGGCGAAACCTACACGGTCACCAAGGACGCCGCGAAGGACTACATCAACGAACGTCATCCGCTGAACTGGAACAAGCGTGTCAGCGCGGACGATGGTGGCATCCAGGTCGCGGATGCGTCGACGCTGGTCCCGGGCAACGACCGCGTCAACAAGCAATTCGCGCAGGCGCTGAACGGTGCCAACGGTGACAAGGACGCGGCAGCCATGGCGTTGGCGACCATCAGCGATGCGAAGGGCTACAAGCCCGACCAGGACATCAGCGTGATGCAGGGCAAGAACGGCCTGATCGTGTCGCAGGGGCAGGGCGATGCCGCGTTGAATCTGCAGGTGCCGCAGGCCAAGCAGGGCGACTTCGAAAAGATCGCGACACAGATGGCGCAGCCGCAGCAGAACCAGCAGGTCGCGTTGCAGCCCGAGCAACAGCAGGAACGCAAGGGGCCGTCGATGGCATAAACGGGCACTGCTCGTTTCTCGTCGGACAAGAGCCCGCCGTATGGCGGGTTCTTGTCTTGATGGGTATCTGGTGTGGCCTGCGCTGCTGGATCGAGTCTGGAGCGGATGGGCAATCGCGTCATCTATTTCGGCTGCAGGATCATCGCGCTGGACGGGTTCACGATTCCGTGGAGTAATGTGGCCAATACCCTCGCTGACGACAGCATGCAATCACAACGATTGAATCTCGGCCCATGGCGCATCGATCTGGCGCGCGAGACGGTCATTGCCGACGACGATCATGGAAAGTTGCATCCTCGCGCCGAATCGTTGCTGCTGCTGTTGTGCCGGCATGCCAATGAGCTGGTGACCCGAGAGCAGATTCATGAAAATGTCTGGTCGGGCCGTATCGTTGAAGATGCGGCGATCAGCAACAGCATCTGGCAGATCCGAAAGGCCCTCGGCGATCAGGGCAGGCATGTGCTGCAGACGTGGCCCAAGCGAGGCTATCTGTTGGCGATTCCGGAAAGCGCATGGGTGACGATTCTTGACGGGGCCGATGCAGCGGCTGCGGAAGAGCCCCGGTCCGGCGACGACGCGCCCACTCCGCACGATGAAGATAGCGGCGCTGCCATCGTGGCTCGGGTACCGCCGCCGCGCCGCCGCCTGTTCGTATCCGTCGCAGTAGTTGCCTTGATCCTCGCGCTTTCGGCCGCAGTTGCATGGAAAACGTATTCTGACAAGGAGGCGCGGATCGCGTTGCGGCCGGATGCGGAGATGACCGTTGCGGTGATCGCGCCGGAAACGCTCGAATGGCTGCGCAGTGCAGTGCTCCGGGTGGCGGTCGAACACGCCTATCTGCGGGACAGCGAAGTCGTGGTGTTCCAGAAGCTGCAGCGGCGCAATCCGTTCGCGGGCCCGCATCTCCAAGTGTGGATAAAGTCCGAGCGTGCCGGCCAGCTGGAGGCGGAAATATCGCTCGCCCAGGGACGGACTACGATACGCAAGCGTTTCCATGGCCCTGCCGGTGGTCTTGCCGCAACGCTGGAAACGCTTTTGACGCGCGCGTTGACCAAGTCTGTGAAGCGGCCAACGCCCGCATCGGACGCGTTCGTGTCAGGTCTGGTTGCTGAACTGCAATTCGACAATCCGACCGCGCTGGCGGAGTTCGGGCGTGCGATCGCCCGCGATCCGGGCATGCCCGATGCGAAGATCGCGATGGCGCGCGTCTATCTGGAGCAGGGTCGCTGGAAGGACGCGCTGAATCTCACCGACGGTCTGACAGCGGACCCCGCATTGAAACCGCATCAGCGCTGCATGATTTCGGTGTTGTTAGCCGATGCGGCACCTGAAAAACTCGGCGGCGAGGTCTGTCCGCGCGCAGCAAGCCTCGTCAAGCTCAATCGTTTGGAACTACGAGATCTGATCCGCGAGCTGCGGCGCACGCGCGGTCTGCCCAAGAGTGCGACTCAGTGGCAGGCAGAGTCCACGCTCGGCGTCATCGCGCATCTGCGGTTGCAGGAGTTGGCGTTGGCGGAAACCGATATCGCCGAGATCGAGCGGATCGCGCGCGATGCAGGCTGGGAGCACGTGGTCGCAGAACTCGACTCCGGGCGCTCGATGGTGGCCATCTATCAAGGCCGGGCCGAAGACAGCATCCGCCTGCAATCGAGCGCCGCCGACCGGATGGCAGCGATTGGCGACATCGATAGCGCGCTCTACCACCGGATCTGGGCGATCCGCTCCATGCAGATCGCGCCGGGGCCGGCCGTCGACGCGAGACGGAAGGAACTGCAGACGATCGTCGAAAACGCCAAAGCGATCGGCAATGTGGACAGCGAACTCGGCGCGCTGGATGCGCTGATGCGTTTGGAACGCGATCGCCCCGATGTCTGGCAGCGGCTGGCCGTCAGGATCAGGGCTTTGTCTGCAGATGCACATACCGCTGAGATGCGCGCGAACGATCTCTACAAACTCTTGGATGAGACCCGCGCGATGCGTCGTTATCGCGAAGTTCTGAGCGCAGTGGCTTCGCTCGAACAACAGGGGACCACTCAGACCCAAGACCAGATCTGGAATCTGACATTGAAGGCCGAGTCGCATTTCGCGCGCGACGAGCTGGTCGCTGCGGTCGATGCCGTTACCGCGATGGAGAAAGAAAACTTCGATATCGCCGACACCTCCAGTCTCTGTCTATTCAGCTGGCTGTTCGTCGAGGCCCGGATGCCGGACCGTGCACGCGCCTTCATCAGGCAATGCCAAGCCAAAACGTACGATCGCCAGGCGCAGGCTTCCCGAGGCGACTTCGGCCTGATCGCGATCGCCCGTCAGCTGATGTTGGAGGGCGATGCCGCCAAAGCGTGGTCCGTGCTGAAGCCGAGGATCGATGCGCTGATCGCGACGCATGAGTTGACCCGGCAGGAGGCCGAGTCGCTGACTGCATTGGCCCGTCACGCTGTATCGATGCCCGGTGCCGACCATCGGAGTCTGCAACGGGCGCTGGCAGCGACCGAAGCGATCTCCCGACTGGACGGCGCCGGCCCCGGTCTGCGACTGGGCGTTCACCTGCTGCGCTGGCGGCTCTGTGCGACGTCCCTCACTTCGGACTGTGGGCCGGTCGTGCCCCCGTGGGCACAGGAAGATCTGCTGGAAGCGCGACTTGCACGCGAGGGCGTGAACGGCACGACCGCCTCCCGTCAGCCCGGTACCCCCACAAGCATTTGATGCTCGCAAAGTGGGCATGGCCAATCAGCGGTCACAGCCTGAAGTCTTGGCGGCCATTCCAGTGGCCATGCACGAATTTAGACCGTTGATTGAAAAGGAAAACAAGGAACGAGAGATTTTTGAGAACTCGCTGAGAAGACAGCAGGCCGAGGTGTATCGGGATGATGGCGCCTCGATGCTGGCGTTCGTCCCTTCCCATCCGCCAATGCAGTCTTCATCGCCGCATCGACATCCCTCAATGGACCTCAAGGAGTCGACATATGGCCAGCTCACAGCAACAAGTCGCACCAGACCGCGAACATGACGAACAATTGATCGCAGCAAGCGGTGTAAGACAAGTCAGGGTCAATCAACTGCGGGAACCTGATCTCGACCTCAATTACAAGATCAAGGATGGGCAGTTGGAAGTCTCTCTAAGGGTTCCGGTCAGTAGCGGTGACGCAGGCAAGATGCCGTTTCTGCAGGTGACGCGTGATCCGGAAGTCTCGGCCAAATTGCTCAATCAGGCCCAGGGGACCATCGTCGACAACTATCCGGGCGTGACTGTCGGCCCGATCAAAACCAGCGCGGAAGTGGGTGGCGAGTTCAAAGTCTTCAATTTCAAGGTAAATGTCGGCGCTGACTTCAATATCAATGGTCAGGATTTCAGGAATCTCAGAAGCAAGATCGAAACCCAATTCGACGAAACGCGCCAGAATATCTATTACGAGCGTGCCCAGAATTGGACCCAGGATGGCGGTGCAAGAGTGCCGGATAAGAGGGTTGATAAGGATGGGAAGGTTGTAGTGAACGATGTATACGTGGTCTCGGATCAGGCGTCGCTCGACTACCTCAAATTCAGCGATCAGCGCTACAACCAGCAGCATCCCGGTGGCGCTCAACGCGGTCTGCGCACATCGATTCTGGAGCAGGTCGTCAATGAACGAAGGGGCAGGAGAAGCGATGCTGAAACCGAATCCCCGGGTGCCTCGCTCGCTTCGACTGAGGGTGTCCAGCGCGCTCCGTCCGCGAATGCGTTGGACGATCCGAACAACGGGCTTCACAAGATGTATCGCGAGATACTGAGCGGGGTCAAAGCCCAGGAAGCGACACCCGCTGCGGCCAACACGCAAGCCAGCGACAAAGACATCGCGGTCGCCTTGCTTCAGGAAAGTCTCAACAGAGGCGCGAAAGCGAGCAGCCAGGAACCGATGAGCGTGATACCGACAAAGGATGGTGGGCTCATCGCGGTGCAGGGGTCGCTGGACAGCCCGGCCAGTCCCAGCGCGAAAATCAATCCTGCCGACGTACAGCCGAATTCGGCGCAGTCTGTCGCAGACAGACTGACGCAGAATGCGGCGACCCAGACGATCGCCCAGGATGTGCCGCAACAAACCCGGCAAATGTCCCCAAGCATGGTGTGATGCCGCTCAGCCCCGGTGCTGGCCGCGCTGTTCTTGGGAATTGCGCGGTCAGCGCTCGACGCATCGGCGTGCGCTATCGCTTGAGCGCCGAATCCCGCTGTCCTTCACTCAGCGTCCAACCGATCAGCTGGGTGCTTGTATCGCTCAAGCCTTGCGCGAATGCGCGGTTGATCCTGGCCACATCGGTGCCGTCGGCAGGTGTCGTGACATCGAACACGCGCGTGGCGACGACGCGGTTGCCGGCGTTGTTCACCAGGCGCGCGCCGATTTCGATCCGCGCGCTCGGCATCGCGTTGCCATCGTAGTCGGATTCGAAGCGACGCAAGTCGAGCAGCAGTTCGTACTGCGCGCTTACGCCTTCGCCGCGACGGGCGACTCCAGCGAGACGTCTGCTGTCGGCGAACGCGCGCAGCAGCGTGTCGAGCACGAGATCCGGCGCCGGCTGCGTCCAGGCGGCGCCTTTGTAGACCTGCAGTTCTCCCGGCTGTGGACGCACGAGGATGCGTGCTGAGTCGTGGGTGTCGTCCGCGTACGGGCGCGCGATCTGCAATTGCCACTTCGCCTGCGGCCATGCGGCATCGACGGCGATGGTCGGCTCGGGGCGATACAGTGCCAGCGTTTCCTGCTTCGGCAGAATGCCGCAGCTGGTGAGCCATGCCGCTGCGAGCAGCAGCGCTGCGATGCGGATGCCGGCAACGGAGCGCGCGGAAAGATGTCGGTTCATCAGGGCTCGAACTCCTTGGGTTTCTGCCGGCCCAGCACATAGCCGGCCGGGTTGTCTTCGAGGCGGGAGGAAATCTTGCGCAGATCACGCACCAGTGACCGCAGTTCTTCCATCGTCGGACCCAGTTGGCTCAGACCATCCTGGGTGAAGTTGTTGATCGCGCCGCGGTTCTCGCTGAGCAGCTTGTCGGCGTTGCCGGCCGCACTGTCGAGCCGGTCGAGGGTGCTGTCGAGTTTGGCGATGAGCTGCGGCAGCTTCTGCACCAGCTCGCGGTCGACATCGGCGATCGCGCCGTTGGTGGTGTCGAGCGTGGCCGCGAGTTTTTCGCTGGAGACGCGTGCATTGGTGATCAGTGCGCCGATATCCTTGCGCTGATCGGCCAGCACGCCGGTGGCGTTCTCGATGTTGTCGAGGGTCCGGGTGATGTTGCGGATGTTGTCGTCGCTCAGCACCTTGTCCAGCCGCGCGACCAGCTTGTTCGCGGTTTCGGCGATGTTCTGCAGCGCCGAGGCTTCGGTGAGGATCGTCGGCACGGTGTCGTTGTTGTCCGGCACAAGCGATTTCGCGTCCGGACTGCCGCCGGTGAGCTGGATGAACGCGGTACCGGTCAGGCCGGTGAACGACAGTTTCGCGCGCGTATCCACTTTCACCGGCGTGGTCGCGCGCAGTTTGACGTGCGCGACCACTTTGCGCGGATCGTCCGGCGCCAGACTCAACGTGTCGACGGTGCCGACGCTGATGCCGTTGTACTGCACGCTGCCGCCTTCGGTGAGACCGGTGACGGCTTCGTCGAAGACGACGTTGTAGAAGCGCCAGTCCTTGTCGGAGGTGTATTTCGCCGCCCACAGCCCGAACAGCAGCAGGAAGGCCGCTGTCGCCAGAGTGAAAGCGCCGATCAGCACGTAGTTGGCACGGGTTTCCATATCAAATGCTCTTGACGAAACTGCGTTGGCTGTCGCGCGCGGCGCGGCCGCGCGGGCCGTTGAAATATTCCTGCACCCATGGGTGGTCGAAACGCTCGATCTCGGCCAAGGGTCCCACCGCGATCACGCGTTTTTCGGCCAGCACCGCGACACGGTCGCAGATCGCATACAGCGTGTCGAGATCGTGGGTGATCAGGAATACGGTGAGGCCCAGCGCCTGTTGCAGGGTGCGGGTGAGATGGTCGAAGGCCGCAGCGCCGATCGGGTCGAGGCCGGCGGTGGGTTCGTCGAGGAACAGCAGCGGCGGATCGAGCGCGAGCGCGCGCGCAAGGCCGGCACGCTTGCGCATGCCGCCCGAGAGCTGCGACGGCAGTTTGTCCAGCGCATCCGGCGGCAGCCCGGCGAGTTTCACCTTCAGCAGCGCCAGTTCGTACAGCAGCGACTCCGGCAGTTCCGGATGATGTTCCTTCAGCGGCACCTGCACGTTCTCGCCGACGGTCAGCGACGAGAACAGCGCGCCGTCCTGGAACAGCACGCCGGTATTGCGCTCGATGTGCAACCGGTCTTCGTTGTCGCGCGAACGGCCGTCGACGCCGAGCACGTCGATCCGCCCTTCATCGGGATCGCGCAGACCGATGATCGAACGCATCAGCACCGATTTTCCGCTGCCCGAACCGCCGACCACGCCGATGATCTCGCCGCGACGCACGTCGAGGTCGAGGTTTTCATGGACTACCTGTTCCCCGAACTGGTTGCGCAGTCCGCGGACTTCGATGATGGGCTCTTCGGTGGTGAAGGGTGTTTGCATGGTCGAAGATCAATCGCCGTCGGATGGGGCTGGAAAACCCGCCATCCCGACGCAAGCCAACGTCGTCACCCCGGCGCAAGCCAACATCGTCATCCCGGCGCAGGCCGGGACCCAGCCGTGGATTTGCGGTGCGTGCGGAAAAGCTGGCTCCCGGCCTGCGCCGGGATGACGGCGTTGATGACGGCGTTGTCGTTGGTTCGTCATGCGCATCCTCATCACCACCCCATGTGCATGAACCAGATCGCGGCGATCGCATCGAACACGATCACCAGCGAAATGGTCTGGACCACGCTGGACGTGGTGCGTTCGCCGACCGACTGCGCGCTGCCGCTGACCTGCAGGCCTTCCAGGCAGCCGATCAGACCGATCGCAAGCGCGAAGATCGGCGCTTTGGTCATGCCGACCAGAAAGTGCCGCAATTCCATGGTTTCGTGCAGCCGGCCCAGAAAGGCCTGTGGCGGGATGCCGAGGCTGGTCGAGCAGACGACCATGCCGCCGAGCAGGCCGGCGAGCATCGCGATGAACGTCAGCAGCGGCAGCATCACGACCAGCGCGAGTACGCGCGGAATCACCAGCAGATCGACCGGGTCGAGGCCGAGCGTGCGGATGGCGTCGACTTCCTCGCGGCTGACCATCGAGCCGATCTGCGCAGTGAACGCGCTGGCGGTGCGGCCGGCGAGGATGATCGCGGTGAGCAGTACCGCGAATTCGCGCAGGAAGGCGATGCTGACCAGTTCGACGACATAGATCGAGGCGCCGAAGTCGGCGAGGATATTCGAGCCGAGGAACGCGATCACCGCGCCGACCAGAAACGACAGCAGC
This sequence comes from Lysobacteraceae bacterium, assembly GCA_040079515.1. Classification (GTDB taxonomy): domain Bacteria; phylum Pseudomonadota; class Gammaproteobacteria; order Xanthomonadales; family Xanthomonadaceae; genus Lysobacter_I. Next base: position 27,019 of record JBEBKD010000003.1, on the reverse strand, counting down.
GCCACCAGCGGCACCGCATCCAGGCCGACCTGTTCCATGTGGAAAACGGTGGCGACCACGCGCAACCGTCGCGGTTGGACGACCGTGCGCGTCAGCTTGGTCAGCGTTTCGCCGAGGAAGCTCACCAGTGCGACCACTTCCAGTGCGTTCACGTGGACCGCGCGACCGAGGCGTTCCAGCGCGGCGGCGAAGCCATAGGGTTTTTTTGCTTTCGGCCGCCCGTCCTTGACGTCTTCGATCACCTGCACCAGCGCGCGATGATCTTCGCGGAACCGCAGCGCATCGTCGCTCAGCCCGCGCCGGGCGACATGGCGCAACAACTGCAGTACGCCGAGCGAATCGAGGCGCGAGATTGCGGAGGCGTCGAGGCGCCGCACCTGTTCCGGCATTCCGCGCAGGGCTGCGCCAACAGCTTCGGCATGGTGCAGCGTCCACTCGCCGGACAGGCGCACGCTGGTCGCGTCGTTCGGATCGATCTCGATGCCCGGGAGGGCGTGACTCGGTGGCGTCATCGTCGGGCCTCAACCACGCAGTCGCGGCAAGCCGTGCGCGTCGCGTTCTTCGATCGCGGCTTCAGCGAGGATCTGCTGTTTCAGGTCGCGGCCGGGCATGGGCTCGATCGCTTCGCCGCGCGTGGCGCGCAGCGCATTGAGATAGCACAGCCGTGCGCGCGTATCGTCGCCGGCCTGGGTGAAGCCGTCGCCGAGCGCTTCCCACGCCTCGCCGCCGCCGCCCTGGGCGATGGCGCGATGCAGCATCTGCTCGGCCTGCGGCCATTGCCCCTGCGCGCGCGCCAGACGTGCGACACCGAGCAGGGCGCCGGAGCTGGCGGGATGCGCCTGCAGCCAGCTGTCGGCATGCGCGCGGCGGCGTTCGAGTGCCGCGGTGTCGAGCCGATCGACCGGGAGCGTGCCGTAGTGCGCGGCGAGCGATTCGTCCCACTGCGTTTCGATCGCTTGTTCGAGACTGCTCGCAGCGGCGTCGTCCCAGCGCAGCGCGGTGGCGCGGTCGGCGTAGGCGCGCACGACCGCAGGCGTATTGCGCAGGCTTGCGGGCAGTGCGTCCCAGTGATCGGCCAGGGCGTTGGGGTCGGCGGCTTCGCGCAGCGCGCGCTCGGCCCACAGACGTTCGCGTCCGGCCAGTTGTGTTGCCGAGAGCGCCTGTTGCTGGCGCAGCGCGCCGAGCATCCCGTAGGCCTGTGCACTCTGACCGCTGGCCGCCAATGCGTCCGCGCGCAGCACAAGCCCGCGCGGTGGCAGCGCTTGATCAGTCACGCTGTCGAGCGCGGCGACGGCATCGCCGATGCGGTCTTCGGCCAAAGCGGTTTCGGCCAGCACGACTGCGCGCGATGCCGCGTACCTCACTGGCAGGGCATCGAGATGCCCGGCCGCGGCCGTGTCATCCCCGCGCGCCAACGCCGCGCGCGCCGCGGCGACCCGCGCCGGCGCTTCGAATTGCGGATCACGCGCCGCCTGCGTCAGCAGTTTTTCGGCCTGCGCATAACGGCCCTGATGCAGCGCGTCGACGCCGTCGCCCAGACGCGCGCGCGCGATGCGTTCGCGTCGCCGATACCATAGCCGGAAGGGCAGGCGCAGCAGCGCGTACGACAGCCACAGCGCGAACAGCGCAGCGCCGATCAACAACAGCCCACCGACCAGCGTGGCTTCGATCGTGGTGCCGAGATAGCGCACCAGCACGAAGCCGGGATCCTGGATCAGCACCTGCGCCAGCAGCGCGCCGGCCAGCGCGGCCAGGATCCAGAACAGGATGTGACGGAAGAGATTCATCGTGCGTCAGCGCCAGCGATTCCGGATAACGAAGGCGAACCGAGGCGTCGCATCACGGCACCCGCTGCGCACGCATCTGTTCGAGCGTGCTGCCGAGGGTGGGAACGTCCAGCATCAGCGGCGCATCGCGCACGGCTTCGAGTTCGCCGCGCAACGTGCGCCGCTGCGGCGAGTCCGGCCACAGCCGCAGCAGCCAGGCATCGGCGCGTTCGAGCGCACCGCGCAGCGCGGCGGCATCGCGACGCTCGATCGCGGTACGCGCAAGCGTCAGTTCCAGTTGCAGGGCGATATCGCCGGCGTTGCGTTCGTCGCTGGCCAGCGCAGTCGGCGCATCGCTGCGGTGCACGCTGACCAGTCGCGCCAGTACCCGCTCCCACCACGGCGCACTCGCCGATGGCGCCGGCGCGTGCGGTAGCGCGGTGGCGTCCGGCAGTTTCGCGGCGAGCGCGTCGAGCCTCTGCAGCGCGGTGTGGCGCGGATCGGCGTCGAGCGCTTCGAGCGCGGCGCGTTCCTGTGCGAGCGTCTGCCGCAGGTTGAGGAATCCGGGGCTGTCGACGCCGTCGAGTACGCCCGCGGCGAGTGCGTAGGCGCGGCGCGCGCCATCGAGATCGGCCGCCAGTTGCAGGCGCTGCTGGCCGAGCGTCAGCAGCAGCTCGGCTTCGTCCAGACGCAGCGCCTGCGCGCCCTGACGGTTGGCGTCGGCGAGTTTGGCGATGTTGCCTTCGATGAGTGCAGCACGCTGGTTCATGCCCAGCAGTTCGTCGCGCAGGACCCGATTGGTGGCATCGGCCTGCTGCAGGCGCTGACTGTGGCCACGGACGTCGCCGCGCAGGCGGTCGAGACGCGATTCGAGTGCCGCCAGCCGTTGCGCCGCTTCGATGTCGGATGCGCGTTCGCGCTTTGCGCGCTGCTGACTGCTGTACCAGACTCCGCCAGCGCCGGCGGTGAGGGCCAGCAACACCAACAACCACGCCCAGCCGCCACGGCGCGGAGCGAGCGTAGCAACAGACGAGGTGGATGCAGGGACGGTGGGAGGTGTGGCGCTTTCGGTCATGGGGGCTGGCCGGCTGCATCGATGGCAGCGTTGGCCGCATGTTAGCCGGATCGCGTCTCAGCGGCAGCGAGCAACTGCGCTGGACGCGGCCCGGTGGCGATCCGCACGTCGTCGCAGCCCAGCGTTCGCGCCAGCGCGGCCAGACGCGCACTGGCCGCGAGCACCCGGGCACCGCGCAGACGTGCGGCGAGATCCGATGGTGCGTGGTCGAAGACACGCTGCAATGCTTCGCCGCTGCTCACCGGCAGCAGCAGCGGGCCATCGAAGGCGCGCAGCCGCGCCAGCGATGCGGACGAAAGTACGATGGGTTCGCGGGCATAGACATCGGCGCGCAGCACCAGTGCGCCGCGTTCGCGCAGCGTCGGGGCGATCAGGTCGCGACCGCCGGGTGCGGTCAACACGCCGACCGTGCGTCCACGCAGCGCGTGCAACGCCGGCAGTGCGAGCAGACCTTCACTGTCCATGCGCGCGGGCGACAGGACCTCGGCGACGCCCGCGCGCCGCAGCGCGGCGGCGGTGGCGCTGCCGACCGCGCAGAAGACTTGCCCGCGGCGGGCTCGCAAGCCCGCCAGTACGCGCGCCGCACGGACGGCGGCCGGACTGGTGGCGATCACGATGTCGGCCGCGAGCGCCGTGCACAGGGCCGCGCGGGTCGCCGCATCGGCCCGTACGGCGATCTTCCACGGCGACAGTGCGATCACCCCCCACCCGTGCAGAGCAGCGGCGCGGCGCATCGCCGCGTGGTCGTTCGCGGGGCGCAGCGACACCACGAGCGGTGCTGCGGAGCGTGCCGTGTAGTATTCGCGCGGCCCGCGACGGGTGCTGGAACCGGTTCCGGACATCGTCGCAGCTTGGCCATTCGCCCCGGCGCCCGCAAGCCGGTCGATCCATATGCACCGATCCGCCGATGACCGAATCCACGCCCGCCATACCGAAGACCGGGGCCGACCCGTCGCCACTGCGCATGCTCGAAGCCGAATTGCTGGCGATGCCGCCGGCGGCGGCCTTGGGCCTGCGCATCGTCGAGGCCACCGGCGACCGCCTGCGTCTGTACGCGCCGCTGGCCCCCAACATCAACGACAAGGGCTGCGCCTTCGGCGGCAGTCTCGGTTCGCTGATGACCCTGGCGGGCTGGGGATTGATCGTGTTGCGGGTGGCCGAGGCCGGGCTGGACGCCGATGTTTTCGTCGCCGACAGCGAGATACGCTATCGCGCGCCGCTGTTTGCCGACATCGAAACGACCGCGGAGCTGGCCGAAGGCGAGTCCTGGGAGGATTTCCTGTCCACCCTCCGCAGCCGCGGCCGTGCGCGGCTCTCGGTGCGGGCGGTGGTCGGGTTACCTGAAGGCGGGGTGGCCACCGAAAGTCTGTCGCGTTACGCGGCCAAGCTGAGGCGGTAGCATGGCCGCTGTTCCGCCCCACAGCCTTGGATTTCCGATGCCGACGATGAGGTCTCCGTCCATGCGTTTCATGGCCAAACTGTTGATGGCGCTGTTGTTGGTTTCGATGACGGGCGCTGCGCTTGCGGGCAAAAAAAACAGCGAACTCGACAGGAGCCAGTACTCGTTCTCGGCGGCGATCCGCTGGGCCGACTTCGAGGGCGCCTGGACGATGGTCGACCCGGAGGTGCGCAAGGCCACCCCGATGACCGAAGTCGATTTCTCGCGTTTCGAACAGATCCAGGTCACCAGCTACCGCGATCTGGCCGTCATGCCCGGCCCCGACGGTACCGAGCTGCGCGAGATCCAGATCGAGCTGATCAACCGCAACACGCTGAGCCAGCGTCGCGTCCGCTTCACCGAGGTCTGGCGCTACGACGCCGAGGCCAAGACCTGGTGGATCGCAGCATTGCCGGATTTCTGGCAGGGCAAGTAGCCGTCGTCGGCAAGCCTGTTTTGCCAGCGGGGCCCATGCAGGCGACAATTCCGGCCCCTACGCGCCCAGCGCGCGCCGCTTCCGGATCCGTATCCCGTGAACTTCGAAGAATTGTTGGCCTTTGCCGGCCGTAACCCTGTCTACGCCGTCGCGATCGTCGTACTGACGGTCGCCATCATCGCCAACGAGCTGTCGCGGTTTTTCCGCGGTTACAAGGCGCTGCGGCCGGCCGAAGTGACGCATCTGATCAATCAGGAAAACGCGCTTGTGGTCGATCTGCGCGCCAGCGCCGATTATCAGAAAGGCCACATCGCCGGCGCCAAGAACGTGCTGATGAGCCAGTTCGACCCGGAGAGCAAGCAGCTCGCCGCAGCCAAGGCCCTGCCGATCGTGCTGGTCTGCCAGAACGGGGTGACCGTCGAGGCCGCCGCCAAGCGCCTCAAGAAAGCCGGCTTCGAGCGTGTCCATACTCTGGAGGGTGGAATCACTGCGTGGCTGCAGGCGGAGCTGCCGTTGGTCAAGGGCAAAGGCTGAGCGTCCGCCGATCCTGTCGCAGGCGTTGCAAACACCCATGCCGGCCCCCACCACTGCAGGCGACGGGGGGAGGATCGTCGCCACACTGACGATGCCCGGCCCGGCGTCCATGCGATAATCGCCCTCTTTTCCGCTTTCCTTTCAGGAGCTCTGCCATGTCCGAACCCGTCGCCAACGGCGCCGCCGCCGAAGCCAACGGCCCGACCTTCTCGGTCGAGAAGATCTACGTCAAGGATGTCTCGTTCGAGGCCCCCGGTGCGCCGCAGGTGTTCAGCGAGCAGGGCCAGCCCGCGCTTGAGATGAACCTCAACCAGCGCGTGCAGCGCGTGGCCGACAACCTGTTCGAAGTCGAACTGGGCGTGACCCTGACCTGCAAGCTCGAAGACAAGACCGTGTACCTGGCCGAAGTGCGTCAGGCCGGCCTGTTCGGTCTGGGCGGTTTCGACGAGCAGACCCTCGACGCGATGCTCGGCGTGCACTGCCCGAATATCCTCTACCCGTATGCGCGCCAGACGATCAGCGATCTGATCACCGCCGGCGGCTTCCCGCCGTTCCTGCTGCAGCCGATCAATTTCGAAGGCCTGTACGCCGAAGGCCTGCGCCAGCGCGCCCAGCAGGGGACCGGCCTGGCCGGTGCCGAGACCGCCGGCAACGCCTGACATCCCATGTCGTCCGATCGCACGGACAACAACGCCTCCGGAACCGCCGTCGCCGTTCTCGGCGCCGGCTCCTGGGGTACGGCGCTGGCGGCGCTGATCGCCCGTCACGGCCACCGCACGGTGCTGTGGGGGCGGGACATCGACACCCTCGCGGCCATCGATGGCCGCCATGAGAATCCCCGGTATCTGCCGGGGATTCCGCTTCCGGAAACCCTCCACGCCACCCCGGATCTCGCCGCAGCGCTCGCCGGCTGCGATCTGGTGCTGGTGGTGGTGCCTTCGCATGCCTTCGCCGACACCCTGCGCGCGCTCGCACCGTACCGTCCGACGCATGCCGGCGTGGCTTGGGCGACCAAGGGTTTCGAGCCCGGTTCCGGACGGTTCCTGCATGAAGTCGCGGGCGAGATCCTTCCCGCCGACGTACCGCTTGCCGTCGTCACTGGCCCCTCGTTCGCCAAGGAAGTCGCCGCCGGCCTGCCGACCGCGCTGACGGTGCATTCCGATACCCCCGAATTCGCCCAGCAGGTCGCCGACGCCCTGCACGGCCCGGCCTTCCGCGCCTACACCGGCGACGACATGCTGGGCGCTGAACTGGGTGGGGCGATGAAGAACGTGCTGGCGGTCGCCACCGGCGTCGCCGACGGCATGAGTCTCGGCCTCAACGCACGCGCCGGCCTGATCACCCGTGGCCTCAACGAAATGCTGCGGCTCAATGCGGCTATCGGCGGCAAGGCGGAAACGTTGATGGGCCTCGCCGGCCTTGGCGACCTCGTGCTCACCTGTACCGGCGATCTTTCGCGCAACCGTCGGCTGGGTCTCGCTCTCGGTCGCGGTCAATCCATCGAAGAGGCGGTCCGCGAGATCGGCCAGGTGGTCGAATCATTGCAGACTGCCGAGGAAGTCATGCGTCAAGCCGACCGTCACGGCATCGAGCTGCCGATCTCCAGCAACGTCCGCGACGTGCTCCACGGCATCATCACCCCGGCCGAAGGGCTCAAGCGGCTGATGGCGCGCGAACAGAAGCCGGAATACCCGCAGGGCCTGTTCGGCGATTGACGGCGATGCCAGGCATTGCATGCAGTAAAGAAAAAGCCCGGAAATTCCGGGCTTTTCGTTGAAGCGGTCACTGATCGAAAGTTCGCCGATCAGAAGCTTGCCGATCAGAAGCTCGCGCGAACACCCAGCATGTACTGCGAGGTGAGATCGCCGGCTTCGACTTCGCCGACCACGCCCCAGGTTTCGTTGATGATGAACTGCGCGCCGAGGGTGCCGCTGAATTCGCCCTTGTAATCGCTGCCGTCGACGTAATTCGCTTTCACCCAGCCCTCGAAACTGTCGCCCAGCGCACCGCGCAATCCCACCGACACGCGGGCTGCATCAAGGCTGTTGTCGCTACTCCCAGCGCCATCGAGCTTGGTGTGCTGGAAACCGATATCGGCGGTCAGATCGGCATTGTCGAAGACGGTGTAGCGGTAACCGAAGCCGCCCTGCATCTGCCGGGCGTAGATACTCGTGTCCAGATCGCTGTTGTTCGACCAGGCGTAGCCGCCGTAGATATAGAAATTGTCGGACAGCTCCTTCGATGCGCGGATGCCGACGCCGTTGAAGTCCAAGCTGTCGCTGCCCGGCGTGCCGAAATCGACACTGAGACGCTGGAAGCCGCCTTCGACGTAGGTGAAACTGCCCAGACTATCGCGGGCCGATGCCGCGAACGGCGCACAGGCCAGCACAAGTGCGGCCGCAAGTTGCTTCTTCATGAATCTCCCCAGTGCTCTGGAAGCGGTGAATAGATGTTCTGTCCGCGCCGGGCGCGGCCTCGGGAGTGTACCCAAGCTTGCCCGGATTTGCTGCCTTTTCGCTGCCGAAACACAAGAAAACCCGGCTTTCGCCGGGTTTTCAGGTCGCGTCATGGGGGAGATGTGCGCGAAGCGGCGTACTGATGGGCATACGCCGGCCCTGCACGGGTGAAGCGATGCGTGAACCGGGTCACCAGGTGAAGCGTGGGCCGACCGACCACTGGGTGTCGCCATCGGCGAACTTGACGTCGCCGTTCAAGCCCCAGTTCTGATTGAATTTCACTTGGGCGCCCAAACGACCGTAGTAGTCGCCGTCCAACTGTTCGAAGTCCTCGTAACCGGCCATCGCGTAGCCCTCGACCTTGCTGCCCAGCGCGCCACGCACGCCGACTTCGGCGCTGTATCCATCGAAATCGAAGCCGCTGCCCGCGTCGTACTTCTCGTAGGCGAGGCGGGTGACCAGATCGGCCTTCGGCGCGATTTCGTAGTTGTAGCCGACGCCCAGCTTCCACTGGTCTACATCGATGCTGGTGTTGTCGATTTCCTGCTGGTTGTAGCCGCCGAAGAGGTGGAAGTTCGGATGGACGGCGACCGATCCGTCGATACCAAAGCCGTCGGCATCGGCATTGCCTTTGCCGTTGGTGGCGATATAGCCGCCCTGAACATAATTGTACGAGACGCCTTCGGCCGCGGAAGCGGCGTACGGGAGGGCGGCGAGCAGGGTCAGGGCAAGGAGAGAACGCTTCATGGAGGATGACCTCTTGGTTGTTATTGGGCCTAAGCGGGCGGAGGGAGAGGAGATGAGGTGTTCCCGCTTCGGTGAGGGGCATTCTCAGGATCGGCGCATAACAAAACCTTAATATTGAACTGATCGGTACGGGAACTTTTGTCGATGGTTCAGTCGCGGCACGAGTACGGTTTGCGCAGCAGCGGGCCGGACGCACGTCAGGACGACGCAGGGTTCGCTGCTGCAGGACTTGCCAAGCGCGGATGATGTCGAGAGCTCCAGCATTGCGGGCATTTTCCAAGTCTGGAAATGGCGGAGCGCAATTACCCGTTGCTGCACGCTGCTCTAGACAGGCATTGGCCAACCGCTGAAATACGGTCGGAATGGGCGCTGAAAAGGCTGGCCCGACCCGTGAAGTCGCGAGCAGCCAGCGTGCTGGCTTCGCCTGAGACATTTGCTGCGGACGGGCGTGTGCGGGTGCGATGCGGGTACGCAGGCATCGAAATGGACGGGGCGATCAGCCAAGAAACCGCACGATACTCGCCGCCGCGTCGCGACCTTCCTGCACCGCAGTGACGACAAGGTCCGCGCCGCGCACGCCATCGCCACCGGCGAAGACGTTCGCGTTCGCGGTCTGGTAGGGATACACCGGGTTCGCGGGATCGATGCGCAGAGGATGGTGCGGCGGCGGTGCCGGAAACACTTTCACCCGGCCGTCGTCGTGCAGCGCGATGCCGTGCGCGGCGAGCCAGGCGGGTGGATCGGGCTGGAAGCCGAAGGCGATGATGACGATGTCGGCATGGAGTTCGGTTTCGCTACCAGGCACGGGTTCGGGGCGGCTGCGGCCGCGCGCGTCGGGTGCGCCGAGACGGGTTTCGACCACACGCACCGACCGCACGTTGCCATCGTCGTCGTCGAGCAATGCCAGCGGCGCGCGCTGGAACAGGAACTGCACGCCTTCCTCGCGCGCGTTCGCAACTTCGCGTGCGGAGCCGGGCATGCTGGCTTCGTCGCGGCGATAGACGCAGCTGACCTGCGCCGCGCCGAGGCGCACCGCGCTGCGCACGCAGTCCATGCCGGTATCGCCGCCGCCGAGCACGACCACACGTTTGTCGCGCAGGTCGGGCAATTGCACCTGATCTTCCCAACCAGCGATGGGCCGGCCGGCGACATCGTGTTCGCCCACCACGATGCGGCCGTTCTGTACGAGGAACGGCAGTGCCGGCAGCACGTTGCGCAGATCCTGGCCGGGCAGGCCACCGTCGGTGTAGCGATAGCTGCCGAGGCCGAGGAACACTGCGTCGAATTCGGCGAGCAGCGTGCCCATCTCGATATCGCGGCCGATCTCCACGCCGAGGCGGAACTCGACGCCCATGCCTTCGAGCACCGTGCGCCGCGTCGCGATCACCGATTTGTCGAGTTTGAAACTCGGAATGCCGAACTGCAGCAGACCGCCGATCTGTTCGTAGCGGTCGAACACCACCGCCTGCACGCCTGCGCGCGCGAGTCTGTCCGTGCAGGCGAGTCCGGCGGGACCGGCACCGACGATGGCGACGCGCTTGCCGGTCGGCTGCACGGCCGAGACATCGGGTTGCCAGCCTTCGGCCAGCGCCTTGTCGACGATGTATTTTTCGACTGCACCGATGGTGACCGCACCGAAACCATCGTTGAGCGTGCACGAGCCTTCGCACAGGCGATCCTGCGGACACACGCGTCCGCAGATTTCGGGCAATGGATTGGTTTCGTGACATAGCGCAGCGGCTTCATGCACGCGGCCTTCACGCGCGAGTTCCAGCCACTGCGGGATGTAGTTGTGCAGTGGACAGCCCCAACTGCAGTAGGGATTGCCGCAGTCGAGGCAGCGCGAGGCCTGCTTCTTCGCCTCGGCTTCCTCGAAACGGCCGTACAACTCGTGCCAATCGCCCTGCTGGCGCAGCTCCAGCGCCACGCGCTCGGGCATCTGCCGCTGCGATTGCAGGAAGGCCTGAGGGGTTTTCTTGCTCATGCTTCACCCGCTTCGATGCGACGACAGCCTGTCTGGAGAAAAGCCCCCTTGGTAAGGGGGCGCGCCGAAGGCGCGGGGATCGGAGGTGTGGAGCGGGGCCCGAGATTCGCGCAGAGAATCTTGGGATGAGTGTTTCGTGCGGAGCGCGAAATACTCATGCCGCGCGCCTCAATGTCTCGCCCAGCGTCTCGATACTCACCGCCTTCGGTTTCACCAGCCAGAACTTGCCGAGGTGGTCGCGGAAGTTGTCGATGATGCCCTGCGCGTACACGCTAGCGGTGTGGCGCGCATGGGTTTCGAGCAGATCGAGCAGATGCGAGCGGTGATGCTCGAAACCTTCCGAATTGATGCGCAGGATGTCGATCAATTCGTGGTTGTAGCGGTCGACGAAATCGCGGTCGCGATCGAGCACATAGGCCATGCCGCCGGTGAAGCCGGCGCCGAAGTTCAGGCCGGTGCGGCCGAGTACGGCGACCACGCCGCCGGTCATGTATTCGCAGCAGTGGTCGCCCGCGCCTTCGACCACGGCGAGCGCGCCGGAGTTGCGCACCGCGAAGCGTTCGCCCGCGCGGCCAGCGGCGTACAGCTCGCCACCGGTGGCGCCGTAGAGGCAGGTGTTGCCGAGGATCGGCGACTCGTGCGCGATGTAGCGCGCGGTGCGCGGCGGGCGTATCACGATGCGGCCGTCGGCCATGCCCTTGCCGACGTAATCGTTGGCCTCGCCTTCGAGATCCAGTTGCAGGCCGCCCGCGAGGAACGCGCCGAAGCTCTGTCCGGCGCTGCCGTCGAAATGCAGGGCGATGGGGTTGTCGTGCATGCCGTGGTTGCCGTGCGCGCGCGCGATGCGCCCGGACAGGCGCGCGCCGATGCTGCGATCGGTGTTGCGGATGTCGTAGCGCAGCGGCGTGTCGAACGCCTGATTGCCGCGTTTGTGCGCGATCGCATCCGCGAGATCCGTTTCCAACTGCGCGGCCAGGCCGGTCGGCGCCGGCTGCGGCGCGCGCACGCCGCAGTGTCCGCCTGCAGTGAGGCCTTCGTGCGCCAGCAATGGCGACAGATCGAGCAGGCGATGCATCGGCAGCGTGCCTTCGGTCTGCTGCAGCAATTCGGTGCGGCCGACGATCTCTTCGATCGAGCGTGCGCCCAACTGCGCGAGATAGCCGCGCACTTCTTCGGCGAGGCCGCGGAAGAAATTCTCGACGCGTTCGGGCAGACCGGTGAAATGATCGGCGCGCAGCTTGTCGTCCTGGGTGGCGACGCCGGTGGCGCAGTTGTTGAGATGGCAGATGCGCAGATATTTGCAGCCCAGCGCGATCATCGGCGCGGTGCCGAAACCGAACGATTCCGCCCCGAGCAGCGCCGCCTTGATCACATCCAGACCGGTCTTCATGCCGCCGTCGGCCTGCACGATCACGCGATCGCGCAGCCCGTTCGCGATCAGCGATTGCCGCGCTTCCGACAGGCCGAGTTCCCACGGCGTGCCAGCGTAGCGGATCGATGAGATCGGGCTGGCGCCGGTGCCGCCGTCGTGGCCGGAAATGGTGATCAGATCGGCGCCGGCTTTCGCGACACCGGAGGCAATGGTGCCGACGCCCGCATGCGCGACCAGCTTCACCGAGATCAGCGCCTGCGGATTGACCTGGCGCAGATCGAAAATCAGCTGCGCGAGATCTTCGATCGAATAGATGTCGTGATGCGGCGGCGGCGAGATCAGGCCGATGCCCGGCCGCGCGTAGCGCAGGCGCGCGATCAACGCATTGACTTTGTGCCCTGGCAACTGGCCGCCTTCGCCGGGTTTGGCGCCTTGCGCGACCTTGATCTGCAGCACTTCGGCGTTGACCAGATACTCCGGCGTGACGCCGAAGCGGCCGGACGCGACCTGCTTGATCTTCGAGACCTTGCCGGTGCCGTAGCGCAGCGGGTCTTCGCCGCCTTCGCCGGAATTGCTGCGGCCGCCGAGGCGGTTCATCGCGATCGCCAGGGCTTCGTGCGCTTCGGGCGACAGCGCGCCGAGGCTCATCGCGGCGGTGTCGAAACGCTTGAAGATCGCTTCGACGGGTTCGACCTCATCCAGCGGGATGGCCGTGATACTCGCGGTGTCGAACGCGAGCAGATCGCGCAGCGCCGATGGCGGACGCGAATTCACCGCGTCGGCGTAGACGTTCCAGTCCTCGCGCAGCCCGCTGCGCACCGCGCGTTGCAGCGTGGTGACCACGTCGGGGTTGTACTGGTGATACTCGCCGTTCGGCGTGTACTGCAGAAGGCCGCCGATGTCCGGCAGCGCGTTGTTGTCCCAGGCGCGTTCGGCGATGCGGACGGTCTCTTCCTGCAACGAATCGAACGTGGCGCCACCGATGCGCGACGGCGTGCCGGTGAAGCACAGATCGACGACTTCGCGATCCAGACCGACGATCTCGAACAGCTGCCCGCCCCGGTAACTGCCGATGGTGGCGATACCCATCTTCGAGATGATCTTGAGCAGACCTTTCTTGATGCCGCGGCGGTAGCTGCGGCCGATCTGGGTCGCTTCGCCGTGCTTGGTCTTGAGGATGCCGCGCTCGCCGAGGTCGTGCAGCGTTTGATACGCGAGATACGGATACACCGCGGTCGCGCCGTAGCCGAGCAGGCAGGCGAAATGATGCGGGTCGCGCGCGGTGCCGGTTTCGACGATGAGATTCGACGCGCAGCGCAGACCGATGCGCACCAGATGCTGATGCACCGCACCGGTGGCGAGCAAGGCGTGCACCAGCAGATGGTCGCGGCGCGGGCGGCGGTCGGTGATGATCAGCAGCTTCACGCCGGCGCGCGCGGCGGATTCCGCATCCGCGCACAGCCGCAGGAGCGCTGCGCGCAGACCTTCTTCGGCGCTGTAATTCAGATCGAGATAGCGATGCGAATCGCGGAACGCCGGCAACGTCAGCAGCTGCCGCTGCTTGCGCTGCGAGAGTACCGGCGAGTTCAGCATCACGTGCGCCACCTGCTCGGGACCGTCGACGAAGATGTTGCCTTCCTCGCCGATCTGCGTGCCCAGCGACATCACGCAGTCTTCGCGCAACGAGTCGATCGGCGGGTTGGTCACCTGCGCGAACGCCTGGCGGAAGCGGTCGTACAGCGGGCGGATGTGGCCCGACAGCGCCGCCATCGGCACGTCGTCGCCCATCGAGCCCACGGCTTCCTGTTCGGTTTCGGCCAGCGGACGCAGGATCTGTTCGCGCTCTTCGCGGGTGAGCAGGAAGAGTTTCTGGAATCCGGACAGCGTGCTCGCGTCGAACGGCGCCGCAGTGAGGTTCGGATCGACCAGTTCGGTATGCAGGTAGGTCATGCCCTGCTTGAGCCACTGCTTGTACGGTGCGCGCGCGCGGTTGATGCCGTCGATCGCTTCGGAATCGAGCAGGCGCCCGGTCTGCAGGTCTGCGGCGATCATCTGCCCTGGGCCGAGTTTGCCCTTGGCGAGAATGCGCGCATCGTCCAGATCCCATACGCCGGCTTCGGACGCGATCATGAACACGCGATCGTCGCTCAGCTGCCAGCGCGCGGGGCGCAGACCGTTGCGGTCGACGGTGCAGGCGGCGTAGCGGCCGTCGAACGCGACGATCCCGGCCGGACCGTCCCACGGCTCGCTGTTGATCGCGTAGTACTCGTAGAACGCGAGCAGGTCGGCGTCCTTGTATTCCAGCGACTGCGTCGCCGGCGGAATCAATAGGCGCAGCGCCTTGAGCAGATCCATGCCGCCGGCCTGCAGCAGCTCCAGCATCGAGTCGAGACTCTGCGAATCGGAGCCGTCCATCTCGATCACCGGATCGAATTCCGATGGATTCAACATCTCGGTGCGCCACACGTGCGCGCGCGCCTGCGCCCAGATGCGGTTGCCGGCGATGGTGTTGATCTCGCCGTTGTGCGCCAGCAGCCGGAACGGCTGCGCCAGTGGCCAGCGCGGGCTGGTGTTGGTGGAGAAGCGCTGATGGAACACCACTGCACTGCTCGCCAGTTCCGGGCGCTGCAGGTCGGGATACAACTGCGGCAGGAACTGCGGCAGCACCATGCCCTTGTAGCCGATGCTGTTCGCCGAGAGGCTGACCACATGCACTCCGGGCACGTCGCGCAGCCGCTGTTCGGCGCGGCGGCGCGCGAGATACAGCGCATGCGCGAACGCTTCGCGGGTCATCCGCGCGCCTTCGACATCGAGGACCGGCACCACGAACAGTTGTTCGATCGTCGGCATCGTCGCTTTCGCCAGATCGCCGCAGACCGACGCATCGGTCGGCACCTTGCGCCAGCCGGAGACCGCGAGGCCGACCTCGCGCAACGCCTGCGAGAACGCGCCGTGGACGCGTGCGCTGGCGTCGTCGCCGTGCGGCATGAATACGATGCCAGAGGCATAGCGCTGACCGAGCGCGATCCCGGATTCGGCCGCGATCGCGCGCAGGAAGGCATCGGGGGTTTTCATCAGCAGACCGCAGCCGTCTCCGGACAGGCCGTCGGCGGCAACGCCGCCGCGATGGGCCATGCGGGCGAGGGCGTCGAGCGCCTGTTTCACCAGACCGGCACCGGGTTTGTCGTCGAGATGGGCGATCAGGCCGAAACCGCAGGCATCGCGCTCGTCGCGCGGATCGTAGAGGCCGTGGCCGTGGTGCGGACGGCAGCTGCGTTGATCGCTTTCCATCGGAAGAGCTCCGGGAACAAACGTGGGAACAAAGGTGGTTGGGGTACGAACGTGGGGCGACAGTCACACCCGCAGGCCGTGAGGTCTGCGTGTTCCGTGTCGCTGGATGACCCGACTAAAGCACAAATGCTGCACTGCGACAACTGGGCGCCGCCCCGGCCCTGGCGTCCGCTGACGGACGGGTGGTCGGGGCGGGTTAGACTGCCGCCCCCGCTCGTCGGCTTCCCACTCCGTGAACAGTCCTCTCGTTGGCGCCAGGCGTCAGGCCGCGCTCGTGTTCATCTTCATCACCGTGCTGATCGACGTACTGGCGTTCGGCGTGATCATTCCGGTGTTGCCGCATCTGGTGCAGAGCTTCGTCGGCGGCGACCAGTCGCAGGCGTCGTACTGGGTGGGCGCCTTCAGCACCGCGTTCGCGATCGTGCAGTTCTTCAGCGCTCCGATCCAGGGCGCGCTGTCCGACCGTTACGGACGACGACCGGTGATCCTGCTCTCGTGTCTCGGGCTCGGGATCGATTTCATCTTCATGGCGCTGGCGCCGAATCTCGCCTGGTTGTTCGTCGGCCGTCTCGTTTCGGCGGCCACTTCGGCCAGCTTCTCGACCGCCAATGCCTATATCGCCGATATCACCTCGCCGGAAAACCGCGCCAAGAGCTTCGGCATGATCGGCGCCGCGTTCGGTCTTGGCTTCATCGTCGGACCGGTGGTCGGCGGGTTGCTGGGCGATATCGACCACCGTTTGCCGTTCTGGTTTTCCGCCGGTCTGGCGCTGATCAACTTCGCGTACGGCCTGTTCGTGCTGCCGGAGTCGCTGCCGAAGGAACGCCGGTCGCCGGCGTTCGACTGGGCGCATGCCAAGCCGATGGGTTCGGTGCATCTGTTGCGCGACTATCCGCAGATATGGGGCCTGGTGGCCGTGGTGTTCCTCGCCAACTTCGCGCACTTCGTGTACCCGAGCACCTTCGTGCTGTTCGCCGATGCAAGTTTCGGCTGGAAGGAAAAAGAAGCCGGCTACGTGCTGGCGGTCGTCGGCGTGCTGAGCGTGATCGTCAACGCGCTGCTGATCGGGAAAATCGTCAAGCGTCTCGGCGAGCGCAGGGCGATCCTCGTCGGCCTGAGCTGCGGCGTGATCGGTTTCCTGATCTACGGATTCGCCGGCGCCGGCTGGATGTTCCTTGCAGGCCTGCCGATCAGCGCGCTGTGGGCGATCGCCACGCCATCGACGCAGGCCCTGATCACGCAGCAGGTCGGTCCCGAAGTCCAGGGCCGCATCCAGGGTGCATTGAGCAGTCTGGTGTCGCTGGCCGGTATCGTCGCGCCCGCGTTGTTCGCCGGCTCGTTCGGCTATTTCATCGGCCCGCATGCGCCGGTGCGTTTGCCCGGCATCGCATTCCTGATCGCATCGGCGCTGCTGGCCTGCGCGGTGGCCGTTGCCTGGCGCTATGCGCGGGCGCCAGCGGCACCGGCGTCCGCCGCCGCCGATCCCGCTCTCTAACCACACCACGCTGTCGTCTGTGTAGGAGCGCCGGAAGTCGCGACAGACGGAAGCAAGTCTATCCGCGGTCTGTCGCGACTTCCGTCGCTCGTGCAAAAGCCTATTCGTTGATCGCGGCCAGATCGCGCGTGGACATCGGCAGGAACGCCCAGAACGGCACGCGATCCTTGGCCCAGCGCTCTGCGGTCTGATTGAGGATTTCAAGCACCGTGTCGAAGGTGTCCGGCTCCTGCGCGCGCCAATCACCGGTGTTCTCCAGCACCAGCACATAGCCTTCCGACGGCAACCACGACAGATCGCTCAGGCAATCGGCCAGCGCGTCGAGGTTCTCGCCGAACCACTCCGGGAAGCGCAGCACGTCGGCGACCTCGCACATCGCCGATTCGGCATCGGCGCAGGCGCGCAGATCCACCGGCAGCACCGCGAACTGCAGCGCGCCGCCGGCTTCCACCAGCGCTTCGCGGTTTCGCCCATCGACGAAGTACGCGCCGGCCTGGGTGGCGTCGGCCAGCAACGAGCCCAATTCGATATCGCTCATCGCGATGTCTCCCTGCTCTCGGGCTTGCTGCCGTCGAGCGTGAACCGGCGAAAGCTTTCGTAGTGATCGCTGGTATAGAAATATTCCAACGGTGGATAGCCACCGGTGATGATCCGCCGTGCGCCACGATCTCGCGAGCCCGGCGTTTCGACGGTGTATTCGCGGTAATAGCCGCGCGACTGTCGCGGCAACCGGCCTTCGCGGTTGCCGAAGACGCCGTTGTCCTGTCGATACGGGTAGGGGCCGCCGCGTTCGATCAATCGCAGCGTGTCGATGGCTTCGGCCGGCAGGAAGCCGGGGTAAGCTGCGGCCGGGGTTGCGGCCGTAGCGTCCGCCATCGGAGGCGGTGTTTCGAGTGTCGATGATTCGCGCGGCAATTGCGCGCGCGTCCCGTGTGCGGTTTCGCTGGCGACGGGCGTACCGGGCACGATGTCGTTCGGCGTGCGGAAGGTGGTCCACGCGAACGCCGCCAGCAACGCCATCGCGACGACCGCCATCCATTTCGATCCCGACGTCGGATTGCGCATCGCCTGTCTCCTGCCTCGATTGAGGTCGCAGTCTAGGCCTGCGGCGTCGTACGTGCGCTGATCCGCCTCAATATTCTTCCGCGTTGCGCTTCGCCGCCCGCAGTGGGCGGCGTCAACCGCAGGCGATCTCGATGATCTTTCCGGCGTCATCCACGCGGATATTCAGACGGTCGCCGCGGTAATCCATGGTGACCATCATGTCGGGCTTGATCACCCGCACCGTTTTCGCGCCGCTCGCCGACACGGCTGCCCGCACCGTGCCCTCATCCGCATTCCGGCCTACGAACCGCTGCGCGGCCTCGGCGCTGCAACTCGCGTCCAGTATCCCCGGCCCGACACGGATCTGTTCTTCCGGCAGCAATGGCCCGCCGGTCATTCGCGGTTTGCCGGTGGGGGCGCTTTCCCCACCATCATCGCCGCCGGGCGGCGGCTCGTTGGAGGCCACCGGTGCGCAGGCGGCGACGGACAACAGCGTGAGCAACGAAATCGGCAGATGCGACATGGCGGGCTCCTCCCTGGGCGACGAAAAGATCGCGATGCGGCTAAGGTAATCCATCCCCACGATACGGGCATGAATATCGCGACAGGATCGCGTGTGGACGACCCGGTTCGCGCGTGAAGTCCGGCGTCTTTTCGTTCTAGGATGGGCTTATGCGCATTCTGATCCCGCTTCCCCGCCGCGACTGCGACCCGAGCGAAGTCGCGGTGAGCTGGCGCCTGCTGCGCGAGGCGGGGCACACGGTCGTGTTCGCGACACCGGACGGGTCGCGGGCGATGGCCGATCCGCTGATGCTGAGCGGCGAGGGCCTGGACGTCTGGGGCTGCATCCCCGGCGTAAGCAAGCTGCGGATGATCGGTTTGCTGCTGCGGGCGAACGCGGAGGCGCGCGCCGCATGGCGTGCGCTGGAGAACGATGCCGCATTCGCGCATCCACTGGCGTATGCGTCGTTGCGCGCCGACGATCTCGACGCGCTGCTGCTGCCCGGCGGACATGCGCAGGGCGTGCGCGAATACATCGAAAGCGCAACCCTGCAACGCGTGGTCGCTGCGTCGTTCGATGCCGACAAACCGGTCGCGGCGATCTGTCACGGCGTGATCCTCGCCGCGCGCAGCGTGTCGGACACGACTGGACGCTCGGTGTTGCATGGACGCAAGACGACGGCACTGACCTGGGTCTTGGAGAAGAGCGCGTGGGATCTCACCCGATACTTCGCGCGCTGGTGGGACAGCGGTTACTACCGCACGTATCGCGAAGCCGATGGCGAACCGCCGGGCTATCGCGGTACGCAGGCGGAAGTGACGCGCGCGCTGGCGTCGCCACAGGACTTCCTCGATGTGCCTGCCGACGCGCCGGACCGCTGGCGCAAGACCAGCGGGCTGCACCGCGATACCGACGACGACGCGCGGCCGGCGTTCGTGGTCCGCGACGGACGCTATGTCTCGGCGCGCTGGCCGGGCGATGTCCACGCCTTCGCCCGCGCCTTCATCGAGGTGCTTGGCGACGACTGAGATCGGCCATGCCACCATGACTTCCGACCACTTGACGGAGTTGTTTTCTTGTTCTACAACTGTAGTACGACACTTGTAGAACGAGAAGCCTGATGGCAGAAGACATCGTATTGAGCGACCTGCAGCTGGACCTGATGCGGGTGCTCTGGCGGTCCGGCGACCTGAGCGTGGCCGAGGTCACCGAGGCGCTGGCCGACCGCGACTTGGCCCATACCACCGTCGCGACGCTGCTGACCCGGCTGGAGAAGCGCGGGGCGGTGGCGGCGCGGCGGGATGGCCGGATGCTGGTCTACACCGCCAGTGTCAGCGAAGCGCAAGTGCGCCGGAACATGGTGTCGAGCCTGATCGCGCAGGTGTTCCGCGGCGACCCGAAAGCGCTGTTGGCGCATCTGGTGAGCGAACGCGAGGTGGCGCAGGGCGATCTGGAACAGGTGCGTGCGCTGCTGCAGCGCGACGATGAAGACGGGAGTGCGTCGTCATGATCGAGTGGATCGAAAGTCTCCCGCTGTCGGTGCCGGCCGGTTGGCTGGTTGCGTTCGTCCTGCACGCCACGGTGTTGTTGCTGGCGGTGTGGGTCGTCGAGCGGTTGGGATTGCTGAAGCATCCCGGTTGGGCGGAATGGGCATGGCGGTTCGCCCTGTTCGGCGCTTTCGTGTCGGTGTCGGTCGAGCTGTCGCCTTGGAACGCGACGACCGCATCGCCCATCGATCAGGTATCGATGAGCGCACCGTCGCCTGCTGTTGCGGCGGATGTCGCGAATGCCAGTGCGAATGCTGCTAACGATGTCGCCAATCCGCCGATACCCGTCGTCGCCGCTCCGTTTTCGGCTCCCGCCGCGGCGATCCAGGCGACGGGTTTCGCGCCGGTGGCGCTGCCGATCGCGAGCGACGCGATATTCGTCGGACTGATGCTGTGGCTATCCGGCACGCTGTTGCTGTTCTCGCGCGTGTTGTTCCAGGCAATGGGACTGCTGCGCCTGCGTCGACGACTCGTGCAGGACGGCACGCCTGCGAGCGCGGACCTGCAGCGCACGATGCAGACGCTGGTGCACGAGATGCGCGTCCGCGCGCCGACGCTGCGCGTGCTGTCGGGACTGACCAGTCCGCTGGTGTTGCCGGGTGCGGTGCTGCTGCCGCGCTGGGCCGAAGGCCTCGACGGTCCGCAGCAGCGCGCGATGCTGGCGCATGAGCTTGCCCACCTGCATCGCCGCGACCCGCTGTGGCGGCCGCTGCAGCGTTTGGCACTGGTGCCGCTGTTCTTCCATCCGCTGGCGTGGCACGCGCTGCGGCGTCTCGAAATGCTGGCCGAAACCCTGTGCGATGCGGAGGCGGTGGAGCGTAGCGGCAATGGCCGTCACTTGGCCGAATGTCTCGCCGAATGCCTGGCGCGCAGCGCAGACACCTATAACACCGATCATCGCGGCGCCGGCTGGGCGCTGGCGATGGCCGAACGCAGCGGCGGCATCGTCGACCGTGTGCGCACCCTTCTGGAGAATTCGCAGATGAAACTTTCGACGATTCCGAAACGCTGGCGCTGGACCGCCGCAGTGCTCGCGCTGCTTGCACTGATCGCGTTGCCCGGGGTGATGGTCATTGCGCGTCCAGGCGTGCTGCCGGATCTGCTCGATCACCACGGGTTCGACAACCACGCCCTGTCGATCACGATCCGCAAGGACGGCCGGACTTACGCGATCCGCTCCGACATGCCGGTTTCAGGCGAAACCCTTCGCGTCAGGATCGAAGGCGATGTCGAATTCAATACGAAGGAAAGCGATGTCGCGCGAATGGGTCGCGGTGCCGAATTCGAGGTCGAACAGTTGCGCGACGGCGTGAAGCGCAAGATCACGATCGTGCCCGCCGCCGGGCGCATCCAACGGACGTATCTGGTCGGTGGCACTGCGCGCCCGTTCGACGCCAACGGTGCGGCATGGCTCGCTGCGGTCATTCCGGACATCTATCGCATGACCGGGATGGAGGCCGAGGCGCGCGCCAAGCGTCTGCTGGGCGAAGGCGGCGTGCCGCGCCTGCTGGCGGAGATCGCGCTGTTGAAGAGCGATTCCGCGCGGGCCGAATATTTCGGACAGCTGTTCGCACAAGCCACGCCGGATCCCGCGCAGACCGCGCAGGCGCTGACGCTGATGAAAACGATGACCTCGGACTTCGAGAAGCGACGCGCACTGAGTATCGCGCTGCAACAGCCGCAGTTGGATGCGACGAATCAGGCGACGTTGCTCGCACTCGCGCGTGGCATCGATTCGGATTTCGAACGTGCGGAATGGCTGATCGAAGCTGCGCCAAGACTTCCGCTGCAGGGCGAAAACGTGCCGGGATGGTCGCAGGCCTTGCTCGCTTTCGACAGCGACTTCGAGCGTCAGCGCTCGCTGCAGGCCTTGATCGAGTCGGGTCAGCCCCGCGAACAGGCGCTGGCGACCGCCTTGCGCGCGATCCGTGGCATGAGTAGCGATTTCGAGCAGCGATCGGTGCTGGAAACCGCGGCGAAAGCAGGCGTGGTCGTGATGGATACCGACTACCTCGCCATCGTCGATGCGCTGTCGTCCGATTTCGAAAAGCGCGAAGCGCTGGTGGCGTTGATCCATGGTGCGACACCCGACGTCGCGCGCAGCCAGGGCATCCTGCGCAGCGTCCGTGGGATGACATCCGATTTCGAGCGCGTCGAAGTGCTCACCGCGCTTGCCGCCGCGATGCCGAACGACGTCGCTCTGATCGAGAATTACCGGGCGGTGACGCGCAGCATGGCTGATTTCGAACGCGGGGAAGCAGAGAAGGCGCTGGACCGGTTCTATGCCGGTTGATGCGTCCCCCTCAATGCCGATGAAAACAGGCCCCGGTCTTCCGGGGCCTGCGCCAGGCATCGTCTTGCACGCGGCCGTTCGCGCTATGCGTTGAACTTCAGCAACAACTCCGCCTCGCGCGCCTTCGCTTTGTGCAGATGCGCTTCCTTCACGTGGCCATAGCCGCGGATGTGCTCGGGGATACTGGCGATCTCGGTGGCGAGCGCCACGTTGCCGGCATCGAGTTTGTCCAGCAGCAGCTTGACGGTTGCGAAATAGTCTTCGATCAGCTGGCGCTCCATCCTGCGTTCTTCGGTGCGCCCGAAAATATCGAACGCACCACCGCGCAGGAAGCGCAGCTTGGCCATGAGCTTGAATGCGGTGAACACCCAGGGACCGTATTCCTTCTTGATCAGCTGTCCATCGGCGTTCTTCTTCGCTAGCAGCGGCGGCGCGAGGTTGAATTTGAGTTTGTAATCGCCTTCGAACTGCTGCGCTACCCGCTTCTGGAAGTCGCCGCTGGTGTACAGGCGCGCGACTTCGTATTCGTCCTTGTAGGCCATCAGTTTGAACGCATATCGGGCGACGGCTTCCGACAGATCGGTGGAGCCGGGCGCTTTCGCCTGTTCCGCCGCGCGCACCTTGGCGATGAAGTCGCCGTAGCGCTTCGCGTAGACGATGTTCTGATAGCCGCTGAGAAAGCTGATGCGGCGCGCGATGACTTCGTCCAGCGAACGCGACAGGCGCGCGTCGTCCAGCGGCGCGAACCAGTCGCTGTCGGTGGCGATGGCCGGCACGTGGCGCAGCTCGTCGGCACTGCGCAGTTCTGCGCTGTGCGGATCGAGACCGGATTCGTGGCCTTCCGACGCGGTCGGCGCCAGCAGCGGCAGCGCATGCGGCGTGCTCTCGGCGGCGGTCTGCGCATTGCGGACGATGCCGGCGGCATCGATCACGGCGGGCAAGTCGACGACCGCAAGACGGCCCCAGGCGAACGCAGTCTTGTTCATTTCGATCGCGGCGCCGTTGAGTTCGACCGCACGCATGATCGCGTCGAAGGAAATCGGCACTAGTCCCTGCTGCCACGCGTAGCCGAGCATGAACAGATTCGCGGCGATCGCATCGCCCATCAGTGCGGTGGCGATCTGGGTGGCGTCGATCACCAGAGGTTCTTGTCCGCCGAGCGCGGTGCGTACCGCAGCGATGATGTCGGCGGCCGGAAATTGCATGTCCGGACGGGTGGTGAACGTGCCGGGCATCGCTTCGTAGCTGTTGAGCACCACGTGACTACGGCCTTCGCGGATCTTCGACAGCGCCCAGTAATCGTTGACCACCACCATGTCGCAGCCGAGCACCAGATCCGCTTCGCCTGCGGCGATGCGCACGGCATGGATGTCATCCGGCGTCTTCGCGATGCGAATGTGGGTGGTGACCGCACCGCCTTTCTGCGCAAGCCCGGTCTGGTCGAGCACGGTCGCGCCCCTGTGTTCGAGATGTCCGGCCATGCCCAGCAGCGCGCCGATCGTGACCACGCCGGTACCGCCGACGCCGGTGATCAGGATGTTCCAGGGCTTGTCGAGCGTGCTTGCGAACGTCGGCATCGGCAGATCGCCAAGGCGATTTGCGTTGCTGGCTTTCTTGCCTTTCTTCAGCTGGCCACCATGCACGGTGACGAAGCTCGGACAGAATCCTTCGACGCAACTGTAATCCTTGTTGCAGTTGCTCTGGTCGATATCGCGCTTGCGACCGTACTCGGTTTCTTTCGGCAGCACCGAGACGCAGAAACTCTTCACGCCGCAGTCGCCGCAGCCTTCGCAGACCAGCGAATTTATCAGTACGCGTTTCTGAGGATCGACGATCTTGCCGCGTTTGCGGCGGCGACGCTTTTCGGTGGCGCAGGTCTGGTCGTAGATCAGGATGCTGGTGCCTTTCACCGCGCGCAACTGTTTCTGCACAGCGTCCAGTTCGCGACGGTCGAAGAATTCGACGCCGGAAGGAAAGATCGATTTGTTCGACCACTTCTCGATGTCGTCGGAAACGACGACGATCTTCTCGACGCCTTCGCTGCGCATCTGCTGCGCGATCTGCGGCACGCTCAGCGTACCGTCGACCGGCTGGCCGCCGGTCATCGCTACCGCATCGTTGTAGAGAATCTTGTAGGTGATGTTGACGCCGGCCGCGATCGACTGGCGGATCGCCAGCGAACCGCTGTGGAAATAGGTGCCGTCGCCGAGATTCTGGAAGATGTGTTCGTTGTCGGTGAATCCGGCCTGCCCGCACCAGGTCACGCCTTCGCCGCCCATGTGGGTGAAGGTATCGGTGTTGCGGTCCATCCACGTCACCATGTAGTGACAGCCGATGCCGCCCTGCGCGCGCGAACCTTCCGGCACCTTCGTCGAGGTGTTGTGCGGACAGCCGCTGCAGTAATGCGGGACGCGCGGGAAATTCGCGCGCGGCAACGCCAGTTCGCTTTCCTTTTCCTCCATCCAGCGCAGCACGTCGCGGATGTGATCGCTGGCGCTCGCTTCCAGCGGAATGAATTTCTGGATCCGCCGCGCGATCACGCCGGCGATCTTGGCCGGCGTCAATTCGCCGGTCGAAGGCAGGATCCATTCGCCGCTTTCGTCGTGCTTGCCGACGATGCTCGGACGGTCGCCTTCGAAATTGTAGAACTGCTCCTTCATCTGGCTTTCGATGAAGCTGAGCTTTTCCTCGACGACCACGATATCCCGCAGGCCACGCGCGAACGCGCGGATGCCCACGGGTTCCAACGGCCAGGTCATGCCGATCTTGTACACACGGATGCCCAGATCGGCGCAGGCGCGGTTGTCGAGGCCGAGATACTCCAGCGCCTGCAGCACGTCGAGATAACTTTTGCCTGTGGTGACGATGCCGAGTCGCGCATTCGGCGAATCGATCACGATGCGGTCGAGTTTGTTCGCGCGTGCGAATGCCTGCGCGGCGCTCACAGCGTAACGATGCAGGCGCATTTCCTGATCCAGGGGCGCATCCGGCCAACGGATGTTCAGGCCGCCCGGCGGAATTTCGAAATCGTCGGGCATCACGATGTTCAAGGCCAATGGATTGACGTCCACCGACGCGGACGACTCGACGGTTTCGGCGATGGTCTTGAAGCCGACCCAGCGGCCGGTGTAGCGCGACATCGCCCAACCGATCAGGCCCATGTCGAGGATGTCCTGCACGCCGGCCGGATTCAGCACCGGCATCAGCGCGGACTGGAATTCGCCTTCGCTGCCATGGGGCAGAGTCGAACTGCGACAGGCGTGGTCGTCGGCGGCCAGCGCCAGCACGCCGCCGTGACGCGAAGTGCCGGCGGCATTCGCGTGCTTGAACACGTCGCCGCAGCGATCGACGCCGGGGCCCTTGCCGTACCACATGCCGTACACGCCCTCGACCTTGGCGCCCGGAAACAGGTTGGTCTGCTGGGTGCCCCAGACCATGGTCGCGCCGAGGTCTTCGTTGAGGCCGGGGGTGAATTTCACTCCTGCGGCTTCCAGGTGCTTCTTCGCCCGCCACAGTTCCAGATCGAAGCCGCCCAACGGACTGCCGCGGTAACCGGAGACGAAACCGGCGGTGTTCAGCCCGGCCGCCTGATCGCGCAGTCGCTGCATCAGCGGCAGCCGGACCAAGGCTTGTACTCCTGACAGGTAGACACGGCCCTCCGTTCGGGTGAACTTGTCGTCCAGGGTGTAATTCCTGTCGACAGCGGGCGAGGCGGAGGGGCCGGCGGCCGGTGGGCGGAGGTCGGTGGGGCTGGTCATGAGGTTGGGCGTCCCTGGCGCTACCGGCGCGAATGCGGCACCGGCGCTTGGCTGGCGATGTGGCGAAAAGCGGAATCTAGACCGAAAATTCTAGCAGGGACACGGATTTGGGCGTGGAAATGGGCTTGGGGACCGCGTCGCAGGCCTTTCTCCACACAGGAGGCATGAAACCGACGGGTTGCCGATCTGAAACGCGACGCATTTGGCACAATGATGCGAAATGTGACCTAATGCGCAGACGGTCAGGGCCCAAATCATGGATTTTGCGGTGCCTGCAATCGTCAACTGAATCAGGGGCATAGCGGTTTTCAAGCTGAAAAAACAACATGATGGCGCGAAATTTGCTTGCTTGTGCCTCTGGTGTTGCGTGCGCCACCCGCCAATGGGCCAGGGAACTGGTCCGCTGACGGGTGTTGCCGCATTCGGAAGTCGTGTCGAAGGCGTCCTGTAACGAGCTACAACAAACTCATCCGCAGCACCGGGGGGATTCGGGGCTGCGTCACCGGGATACGGGCAGCGGTCGCGTCGGGGCGATCGGGTCCAAGGGGAAGTTTCAGTGCCAGCCAATTTGACTTGCATTGCCGATAAGACGCGTCGTTTGATCGCCGCTGCTATCGTTTTCGGTATCGCGTTCGTCGCGAGCCCGGTCGCCTGGTCGCAGAACGCGGTCAACAGCGCCACGGTCACGCCGCCGGCTACCGTCACCGATCCCAACAACGCGAACAATTCCGCGACCGACAGCGACGCGATCACACGCACCGCGAACCTGAGCCTCACCAAGACCGCGAGCCCGAGTCCGGTCGTAGTAGGTCAACTTCTGACCTATATCCTCACTGTCAGCAATGCCGGCCCGAGCGCCATTGCTGCCGCCAATACCTTCTCGATCGTGGAATCCCTGCCCGCCGGTCTGACCGGCTGCAGCTTCACGCCGTCTTCCGGCACCTTCACTGTCGGCACCATCGCCTCCGGTGCGACCGGAACGGGCACTTGGACCGGCGTCGCCATTCCGTCGGGCGGTAATGCCACCCTGACCATCGCATGTACGGTGAGCGGGGCCGCTGCCGCCAGCATCACCAACACAGCTACTGTCATTCCGCCCACCGGCGTCACCGACCCCGATTGCTCGGGCACACCTGTGACTTGCGCCGGCGGCAACACCGGCAGCGTCACGACGCCGGTGAACCGCCCTGTGCTCACGCTGACGAAGACGGCGAGTGCCGCATCGTTCACCGTTGGCGTGCCGGCGAGCTACACGCTGAGCGTGCAGAACACGGGTACGGC
>JBEBKD010000002.1:0-402339 GCA_040079515.1 Lysobacteraceae bacterium | reverse complement strand
GAATCCCACTCTCTCCGCAAGGTTTCGTTCTATAGGGTTCTTCAATCTGGTGACTGGCAAACACCATGCTCAGCACCATCTATAGAATTGCCCGCCTACTGATCAGGTCCAGCTGGCGTTTCATTGAAGTTTTGGCCCGATAGGATCGAAGCTTCATGAATCAGTACGTCAAGGAGCTTGAAGATCTTCGAGCTGTCATAGGTGCCAGTCTTCAAGCTATCGACGTCCTGATCCAAGAAATGGCGCATGTAAGAGTCCTTGTGCTCCAGCGCACCGTGCCAAGCATCCATGTCCTTCTTGTAGTTAGTCCATGTAACTCGAGCCGGAGGGTATTGTTCTAGGTTGAGATCAAGGTAGCACTCAATCGCCGCGGCCCGGCCATTGATGTCGCAATTGCTGACACCCTCAGGGCCTCTACACGGAAAGCTTTTGAGCTCATCGAGGTTGGGGAGGAGCATGGCTCGCATGTTTACGGGCAGGTTTAGTTGCTGGAATTTCTGATATGCCTCGACTCCCTCGGCGTCGTTGTCGAGGAGAAATAGGACTTGGTTCTGTACGTCGATTCGAACCAGCCCCTCAGCGAACTTGACGAGGTTTCCAGTACCCCAAAAGTGATGTCTTTCTTCACCATCAATAAAACGGAAGAAATCTGTGACATCGGGTCGAAGTAGATCGAGAGCGCGGCGTAACACCCGTGCATCAGAGGCACCCTCGGTTGCGACCAAAATTGTTTGCGCGCGAGTCGTGCCGGGCTGAAAGTTCTCGCGGCTGACCCACCCTGCGGAGACAATCAATCCAAACTGCCAATTCACCTCTGCGTCGGCATTCTCTCGACTAGTGCCAAAAATCTGCAGCATCGAAGTTGCGCTGAGAATGCAAAGCTTTGCGGATAGGTAGCTGCTCTCCGACCAATACATATCAGAGTTATCATTCGGCGGAACTCGTTCAAACTTCTCCACGTAGTCGGCAAACCTCCCTTGGGCAACTTTGGCCCGCTCCGGAGTGTCATATTCGATGTATTCCGATGAAAGGCTGGAAATTGGAAACAAGCACGCAAGGCGGCAGAATTCTTCAAATGTGAGCAGGGCGGACGGTGGTTCGTTGTTGTCGTCGGAATCTTCCTTCCATTCTTGAAGGAGTGCCTGATACTCCGCTCTTGCGACATCTAGCGTGTGGCCCAATAACTTTATTCGGCGTAGCACACGTGAGAGGGGACTTACGAAGGCAGCTTCGCTTGTTGCCAAGTCCTCTTCATCAGGATGCTCTTCATAATATTCGTAGTTGATCCCGTCAGACCTCACGCGGGTTTCGTCGCCAGCCTGAAACAGGAACCCAAAATCTTCCCCCATGAAATTCTTAGCGTAACTGAGCGAGACGCTTCCAATTCTTAGCTGAATCTCGGTACCCATCTGCTAGTGTCTCGTTGTCGAGTTCAAGTTTTAGTGGACCCCAAGGCCGTAGCCGGCGTGCTTGAGTACGCCCTACACGGCCTCGCATTCAATGATGCTTACCCCCCTCGGGCTGAGCATCCAAATCAGCATAGCTGAACAAACCGCCCCACAACCCCGGCTTCGCTTTGCAACCCACCTCCATCGCTATTAGGGTGCAACCACACATCGTCGGAAGGGGAACCACAATGTCGCACCTGAAACTCACGACCGCCTGCGCTTTGGCACTGCTTCTGGTCGCAGCAACGGATGCCAGCGCCGGCAAAACCCGCACCAAAAGCAACAACTCCAATGACCGCGTTGCCCCGGAAGGCGTGGTGCTGCAGGACACGGCGGTCGGGGCCAATGCCTGCTCCACCGGGACCGGGACGTGGTCGTGGGCGGTCTCGTCGGTCAGCACGATGGCTGGAGGTTCCGGGAGCGGGGCCGCAGCGGCCAGTTACGCGCGTACAGCGGATGCGCAGGCCGACATCGGTGCGGTCTGCGATTCCGCACAGGCGGCCATCGATCGGATCAATGCGGATCCCGCCAAGCTTGACGCCTTGAATGCAGCGATCGAGGCCCAGGACAACGCCGCCATCGAGACGCTGCTGACCGGTAACGGGTTGTCGAAGCCACTGGTGACCGGCGCGCAGTTCCACGCCATCAATACCAAGGGCACAGGATCGAACAACGGACGCATGGCCCAGGGCATGCCCAACCGCATCAGCATGAATGTCACTGTCGCCCGCGAGGGTGAAAGGCTCAGCATCACTGTCTCCCACAACAAGACCGGCCACGTCACGCTCAATCGCTGAGTCGAAAATCCCGGGAAAAGCCGGATGGGCGGTGCCGGGGCGACCCGGCACCGCTTGCGGGCGCGCCCTGCATCGATCGTGCAGGGGGCTTTGCCCGACCGCTCCCGTTAGAATGTCGGATGCCTATCCGTACCGACGCTGCCTCACCCCCCGCGCTGACCCTCATCCGAAACGCCTCCGTGTTCGCACCGGAGGCCTTGGGTTTGCGCCAATTGCTGGTCGGTGGCGGCAAGATTCTCTGGATCGGCGGCGTTGGCCAACCCGCGCCTGCGATCGTGGGGCTGGAAGTCGTCGATCTGGCCGGCAAGCGCCTGATACCCGGGCTGATCGATGGCCACGCCCACGTCACCGGGGGTGGCGGTGAGGGCGGATTCGCGACCCGGGTGCCGCCGGTGTCGCTGTCGCGTTTCACCACTGCTGGAGTGACGACCGTAGTCGGGGTGCTCGGCACCGACGACCTCGCGCGCACGCCCGGCGAATTGCTTGCTTCCGTGTATGCGCTGCGCGAGCAGGGGCTTGGTGCCTTCGCCTGGTGCGGCGGTTATCACCTGCCGCCGGTCGTGCTGACCGGCAGCGTGCGAGGCGACATCGTCTATCTCGATCCGGTGATCGGCGTCGGCGAATTGGCGATCAGCGACCACCGTTCCAGCCAGCCCTCCTTCGATGAATTCGTCCGCGTCGCGTCCGAGGCGCATGTCGCCGGCTTGATGAGCGGCAAGGCCGGTGTGCTGCATCTGCATCTCGGCGACGGAGTGCGTGGGCTCGAACTGGTGCGCCGAGCGCTGGACGAGACCGAACTGCCGGCGCGGGTGTTCCATCCCACCCACATCAACCGGCGCAAGGCGCTGTTCGAGGAAGCGTTGGCGCTGGCGCGGCGCGGTTGCACGGTCGATGTCACTGCATTCCCGGTCGAAGACGGCGAAGACGCGTGGTCTGCGGCCGAAGCCTGGGAGCGCTATCACGCCTCCGGTGCGCCAGCAGAACGTCTGACCATCAGTTCCGATGCCGGCGGCTGCCTGCCCACCTTCGACCACGACGGTCGCCTTTGCAAAATGGATGTGGGCAGCGCACACGCATTGCTCGACACCGTGCGCGAACTGCTCGCGCGCGGGCATGCGCTGGATGCGGTGTTGCCGGCGTTTACCCGCAATATCGCGCGTCATCTGCGCCTTGCCGGCAAAGGTGAAGTGACAGTCGGCGCCGACGCCGACCTCGTCGTACTCGATGCAGACAATCATGTGTCCGATGTCATGGCGCAGGGCGCCTGGCATTTGCGCAACGGCGCGGTGCTGCGGCGCGGCCTGTTCGAGGACAGTGCCGACCATGCGCACGGATAACCGATCCTCTACGAAATTCCCTTTCAGAAAGAATCCCAGGAAGTCAGATGTGTCCCAGTAAAGTCCCCGACGGGGAAGAGCGCGGTTGGATCATTCCGATCGGTGGCGCCGAAGAAAAAGAGAACGACCGCGCGATCCTCGCCCGTTTCGTCGAACTCTGCGGCGGTTCCGATGCCGATATCGTGGTGATTCCGACCGCGAGCAAGCTCGTCAGCACCGGCCCGCGCTATGTCGACATCTTCAACAGTCTCGGCGTCGCCAAGGTCACGGTGATGGACTTCGATACCCGTCGCGATGCCGACGAGCCGCGCCGGGTCGAACGCATCCATGAAGCGACCGGCGTGTTCTTCACCGGTGGCAATCAGCTGCGGCTCGGGACTTTGCTCGGCGGTACTGCGGTGGCGAAGGCGATCCGGATCTGCAACGCAAGCGGCATGCACGTCGCCGGCACCAGCGCGGGCGCGGCCTTCCTCAGCGAACACATGATCGCGTTCGGCGAAGAAGGCCCGACCCCGATCGCCGGCATGGTGCGCTTGGCGCCGGGTCTGGGGCTGACGAACCGGTTCGTGATCGACCAGCATTTCCGCCAGCGCGACCGCCTCGGCCGGCTGACCGCAGCGCTGGCCTTCAATCCGTTCGCCATCGGTATCGGCCTGGACGAAGATACGGCGGCTTTCATCTCGCCGGACAATACGGTGGAAGTGCTGGGCAGTGGCGGAGTGACGGTGGTCGACGCCGCCGGGCTGCAGTTCTCGTCGATGGCCCAGGTCAACGAGGGCGAGCCGGTCTGTCTGCTGGGTCTGAGCTTCCACATCCTCGTCGCCGGTGCTACGTTCAACCTGCACACGCGCAAGGCTTCGGCAGGCGCGCTGCTCAAGCCCAAGGAATAACCAGGAGTATTCACCCGTCATGCGCATTCTCGATCGTTCGGTATTCGTCGGCCCCTCGTTGTATGCGCATTTCCCGGTGATCCGGCTGGAGCTGGATCTGGAGCGGCTTGAATCCTGGCCGACCGGAAAACTTGGCCCGGCCTTCGTCGACGCGCTGGTCGAAGCAGTCCCCGGATTGGCTGAACACGGCTGCTCCTACCGCACGCCGGGCGGTCTGATCCGGCGGATGAAGGAAGGTGAGGGCACGTGGCTTGGCCATGTGCTGGAACACGTCGCGATCGAGCTGCAGAACATGGCCGGCGAAGACGTGACCTTCGGGAAAACCCGCAGCATCGACGACCGCCCGGGCGTGTATTCGGTGGTCTACGAATACGCGCAGCGCGAGGAGGGCATCGAAGCCGGCGAACTGGCGTTGAAGCTGCTGCGTTCGCTGCTGCCGCCGGAACTGCGTTCTGCCGATGCGGTGCCCGACGACTGGAATTGGCCCGACGCACGCGACACCTTCATCCGCTACGCGCAGCGCCGCGCGCTGGGGCCGTCGACGATGTCGCTGGTCAAGGCCGCCGAAGACCGCAACATTCCGTGGTTGCGCTTGAACGAACAGTCGCTGGTGCAGTTGGGTCACGGCAAATACCAGCAGCGCATCCAGGCGACGGTCACGGGCAAGACGTCGCACATCGCGGTTGAACTGGCCAGCGACAAAGAAGAAACCAACAAGATTCTCGGCTCGCTCGGATTGCCAGTGCCGCGCCAGGAACTGGTGCAGAGCGAAGGCGCCGCGCGCCGCGCCGCGCGCAAGATCGGGTTTCCGGTGGTCACCAAGCCGTACAACGGCAATCACGGGCGTGGTATTTCGATCCGGCTCCGCACCGATGAGGAAGTGGTCGAAGGCTTTCTGAAAGCGAAAGAAATTTCGCGTTCGGTCATCGTCGAAACCTATCTCGAAGGCGACGATCACCGGCTGCTGGTGGTCAACGGCGAACTGGTCGCAGCGACCCGACGCACGCCGGGCCATGTGGTTGGCGACGGCCAGCACACCATCCGCGAACTGGTCGACATCGTGAACCAGGATCCGCGACGCGGCGTCGGTCACGAGAAAGTACTCACGCGCATCGAACTCGACGCCCAGGCCGAGATGATGATGGCGCGCGAAGACGTGACCGCCGACAGCGTGCCCGAGCCGGGCCGCATCATCTATCTGCGTTCCACCGCAAATCTTTCGACCGGCGGCACCGCCACCGACGTGACCGACATCATCCATCCCGACAACCGCGAAATGGCGGTGCGTGCGATCAAGGCGATCGGGCTGGACGTGGGCGGTGTGGATTTCCTCAGCACCAATATCGCCGAAAGCTACAAGAATATCGGCGGCGGTATCTGCGAAGTGAACGCCGCGCCGGGGTTCCGTATGCACGTCGCGCCGAGCGAAGGCAAGCCGCGCGACGCCGCCGGCCCGGTGATCGACATGCTGTTCCCGCAGGGCGCGCCGTCGCGCGTGCCGATCGCGGCGATCACCGGTACCAACGGCAAGACCACCACCTCGCGCATGCTCGCGCACATCGCGAAGATGACCGGCTTTACGCCCGGCCTCACCACCACCGACGGCGTCTACATCGACGGCCAGCGCACGGTCGAAGGCGACATGACCGGGCCGGTGTCGGCGCGCATGGTGCTGGCCGATCCGCAGATCGATTTCGCGGTGCTGGAAACCGCGCGCGGCGGTCTGCTGCGTGCAGGCATGGGTGTGCCGAAGGTCGATGTCGGCGCCGTGCTGAACGTGCAGTCCGATCATCTCGGCATGAAAGGCATCGACACGCTGGAGCAGTTGGCCGAGGTCAAACGCATCGTCATCGAAGTGGCCGAAGACTGCGCGGTGCTCAACGCCGATGACCCGAACGTACTGAAGATGGGCGGCTACACAGACGCGAAAGTCATCTGCTACGTCACCCTCAATCCTTCGCACGGGCTGGTGCGCGAGCACATCCGCGCGGGAGGCCGCGCCTGCGCGCTGGAAGCGGGCGTCAACGGCCAGATGATCACGCTGTACGACAAGGGCAGCCACATTCCGCTGCTGTGGACGCATCTGATTCCAGCGACGCTGGAAGGCAAGGCGTTGCACAACGTGCAGAACGCGATGTTCGCGGCGGCGATGGCGTTCTCGATGGGCATCAAGCTCGACGCGATTCGCCAAGGCCTGCGCACCTTCGACAGCACCTTCTTCCAGGCTCCGGGCCGGATGAACGTGTTCAACGAGCATCCGTTCAAGGTGCTGTTCGACTACGGCCACAACGCGCACGCGGTCAGCGCGATGGCCGACCTCGCCCAGCGTCTCGAAGTCACCGGTCGCCGGATCGTGGTCGTCGCCGGCCCAGGCGATCGTCGTGATGAAGACCTGCGCGATATCGCCAAGGCCGTCGCCGGCGGTTTCGATCACTACATCTGCCGCCGCGACGACGGACTGCGCGGGCGCGCGCCGGACGAAGTGCCGAAGCTGATCGCCGCGACCCTGCGCGAGCAGGGTGTCGCCGACCATCAGATCAGCATCATCCCCGACGAGCAGGACGCGATCGACGCCGGATTGCGCATGGCCCAGGCCGGCGATGTGTTGCTGGTCTTCGCCGATACGCTGGTGCGCTCCTGGAAGCAGATCATCAAGTTCAAGCCCGAAGGCGTCGCCGAGAAAGTGGCGGCCGTCGTTGCGCCGACCGTCGATGCGGAAGATGCGGCCGAGCCCCGCTTCTCGCCCGAACAATGGGAAGGCGTGAGCCGCGATGAACGCGGCATCTTCATCTCGCGGGAGAGCGACGACTGAGCGGCCCGGCAGTGCAGGTTTCAAAGGTCGAAGCGCCCGAACCGCCGTTCGAGGATTCGCGGCGCCTCACCGGTTCGAACTTTTATTTCGCAGGCTGCGGTGCGGCGCTGGAAACCATGGGGCCGCAGGCGCGCGATCCGGTCGCGCTCGCGGCGTGGTGGATGCGCGCCAACGCGGCGCGCGAGGCGCTGGGGTGGGCGAGCACCGAGCCGGTGGTGCGCGTGCACCGCACAGCGACGTCGCTGGCCTTCACCGCGCCTGCGGATCAGCTCTACACCGCGACCGAAATCAACGAATGGGCGTGGTGCGCCAGCGTGGCGTTCCACGATTTCCATGCGCCCGGACATCCGTCCACGCAGGACACCGCCTCCGCGCTGCACACGCTGCAGCGTTTCGCAGCCGCAGAACATCATCCCGATGTGATCGCACTGCTCGATGCTGCGCACGCCCACGGCGTGCCCGCACTGCACGACGACGATGCCTTGAGCGTCGGTCTCGGTACGCATGGGCGGACATGGCCTATCGACGCATTGCCATCGGTGGACGACGTGCCGTGGGCGACGCTCGGCACGATCCCCACAGCTCTGGTCACCGGCTCCAACGGCAAGACCACCACGGTGCGTCTGATCGCAGCGATGCTGCGCGCGCAGGGCCTGCGCACCGCGCATTCCTGCACCGACGGGCTGTTCGTCGGCGGCGGCGCAAGCGATACCGCCGAGGTCGAGCGTCTCGAAAGCGGCGACTACTCCGGCCCGACCGGTGCGCGCCAGCTGCTGCGACGTCCCGATGTCGAAGCCGCCGTGCTCGAAACCGCGCGTGGGGGCCTGCTGCGCCGCGGCCTTGCGCTGGCCGACGCGGATGTCGCGGTCGTTACCAATATCAGCGCCGATCACTTCGGCGAATACGGCGTGCACTCGGTCGAGGATCTGGCCGCAGTCAAGCTCACGGTCGCGCGCGCGGTCGCTGCGCGCGGCTGGCTGGTGCTCAATGCCGAGGACGCATTGCTGCGCGATCTCGGTCCAGCGCGCGCGCCACGGGTCGCATGGTTCGCGGCCGATGACGCCGCACTACCGGCCGGTGCGATGGACCTGCCGCGCTGCGCGGTACGCGACGGCCGTCTGCTGCTGGACGACGGCGCAGAGACCCATGATCTGGGCCTGATCGCAGTGATGCCGATCACGCTCGAAGGCCGCGCGCGCTACAACATCGCCAACGCGGCCGGTGCCGCACTGGCCGCGTCGTTGCTGGGCGTGCCGGTGGCGACGATCCGCGCAGTGCTCGCCGATTTCGGCCGCAGTCATGACGACAACCCCGGACGCCTGCAGCATTGGGCATTCGCGGGTATCGAAATTTTTCTCGACTACGCCCACAACCCCGATGGCCTCGCTGGTCTGCTGGACATCGCCCAAGCGCGGCGCGGCGACGGGCGGATGGCGCTCTTGCTCGGTCAGGCCGGCAATCGCGATGACGAACAGGTGCGTGAATTGGCGGCGGTCGCTGCACGCTTCGCACCGGATCTGGTGGTGGTGAAGGATATCGACGGTTACCTGCGCGGGCGCGAAGCAGGCGAGGTCGCGCAGGTGATCCGCGATGCCTTGCTTCGACACGGGATGTCCGAGTCCGCGCTGCCTGTGCGCCTGCGCGAAGCCGATGCCGCGCGCGAAGCGCTGGCCTGGGCCCGCGCCGGCGACGTGCTGGTGTTGCCGGTACATAGCCTGGATGCGAAAACCGAAGTCGCGGGTCTGCTGGATGCGCTGCAGGCGAACGGCTGGCAGCCGGGGCAGGCGCTGCCCGACGCGGGTTGAGCGATGCGCTTATGGCGTCTGCGCGTCCCACGCGCGGATCGCGGCTTCCACGGCATCGATGCCTTTCGCCATGGCGATTTCGTCGACTTGCGCGATGGTGTCGTTGTCGGTGTGGATCACCGACATCACCTTCGGCATCCGCTTGGGCTTCCGGCCCTCGAACACGCCGAGGATGCCGGGGATTTCTTCGGCTCCGACCAGCGAGTAGGACACCGCTGACCAGCCGGCCTTGAGGAAGGCGAGATGATCGCTGGGCGGATAGTGGTCTCCGATGCTGATCGCGATGCGCTGCGCCTGTACGGCGTCGTGACTGGCGAGAGCCAGCGGGTGCCCGGCGTCGGGGCTCATCATCCACAGGCTGTCGCCCCAACCGAACACGTCGAAGTTGATGTACAGCGCAGGCTTCTCGCTGTGCTGTTCGATATACGCGGAGGCACCGAGCAGACCGCGTTCTTCCAGATCCCAGAACGCGACTTTCACCCGATGATGCGCGAGCGGTAGATGTTTGAAGCGTTCAGCCAGCGCGAGCACCGCAGCGCTGCCGGAAGCGTTGTCGGTGGCGCCTTGGCCGGCGTCGACGCGGTCGGAGTGCGCACCGATCAACAGCAGCGGCGTCCCGCTGGGACCACCGGCATCGGCGATCAGATTCTCGCCCTGCAGGCTGCCGGACACGAAAGGCTGCGCAGTGACCGCCATGCCGGCGCTGTCCAGGCGCTGACGCAGATGCGCACGGCGTCCGGCATTGTCATCGGCATCGGCCATGCGGCGGACGTCCGTGTGCCAAGTGCTGTGCGGGATATTCTTCGCTGGGCCGCGGTCGGTTGGCGCGAGTGCCGGGCCGGAAGCGCAGGCCGCGTTCAGCAGGCCGCAGAGCGCGATCGCAGCGATCGAAACGGGACGGCGTGACGGTATCGGCATCGAACAGGGTCTGCGGGCGGTAGGCGCGATCGTGCCAGAGAATCGGAACGGAATGTGGTGCCGGAAGTCATCGGCTGGCATGCGTCGACGGGGTAGGTATTTTCCTACCCCGGGATGCGGCGAAGTCCGCTTGTCCGCTTCGCCGGACGTGCCTAGTCTGTGCGCAGGACAACTGCTGAAGGACCCGACATGACGATCCGCGTATTCCTCCTCGACGATCACGCGCTGGTACGCAGCGGCATGCGCATGATGCTCTCGGCCGAGACCGATATCGAAGTGGTCGGCGAGGCCGATACCGGCGAAACCGCACTGCCCATGATCCGTAGACTCAGGCCGGACATCGTGCTGTGCGACCTGCATCTGCCCGGCATCAGCGGCCTCGAAGTCACCGAGCGCATCGTCAAGGGCGACTACGGCTGCAAGGTCGTGGTGGTGTCGGTTCTGGAAGACGGACCGATTCCGAAACGGTTGATCGAAGCCGGCGCGTCCGGCTATGTCGGCAAGGCGGGTGACGCGGCCGAGCTGTTGCGTGCGGTGCGTGATGTCGCGCGCGGCAAGCGCTTTCTGGCCAACGGTGTGGCCCAGCACTTGGCGCTGGCGGGCATCGGTGGTGGGGCGTCGCCGTTCGACAGTCTGTCGCCGCGCGAGTTGGAAGTCGCGATGCTGCTGGCGCAGGGGCTGCGTCAGGAAGAGATCGCGAAGAGGCTCAGCCTCAGCGCCAAGACCGTCAACACGCACAAGGCGCGTTTGTTCGAGAAACTGGAAATCCAGGACAGCATCGCGCTGGCGCGGTTGTGCTCGCAATACGGCTTGAGCGATCCCGCGCGCGTCGTGTGACGCGCGCGGGATGTTCGACCGTCAAACGTTACGGCTGTCGTCGTCGTTTTCGGCGGCGGGGACCGCCACCGTGGCATCCGGGAGCGGGTCGAACAACTGCAGGCCGATGCCGTACTGCGGTGCCGCGATGTCGTTGACGAGCTCCGCCGCGACTTCCGGCGCAGCGACGATCACGGCGGGTTCCATCGCGGATTCCGCAGCGAGTTCCACGACAGGCTCGACTGGCACGACCCGCGCGACTGCCACGACCGGCGCGACTTCGGTGACTTGCGGGGAGAACGTGTCTGCAACCGGAGGCGCGACCGGCGCCGACTCGACGGCCGCAGTCTCGATAGTTTCAGGCGCAACGACAGCGGCGGCATGTGCAATCGGCGTTTCAATCGCGGCGACTACCGGTTCGGCCGCGACTGGCGTTGCCGCCAGATCCGTTTCGATTGCAGGCGCGGGCGGTGCGACTTCGACCACAGCGGGGACCGGGACGGCGACAGATGCACGATCCACGACAGGCAGGTCGTCGAAATCGAACTCCGGCTGATTGCGGTCGACCGCCACCTGGGGTTCATCGCTGACCAAGGCATCGTCGGCCATGACTTCGCCCGCAGCCGCGCCTTCGCCATTGCCACGACGACGACGACGACCACCGCGGCGACCGCGGCGACCGCGGCGACGGCGGCTGCTGCCATCCAGTGCGGTGTCGTCACCGCCCTCTGATGCGAACTCCTGATCCGCCATGTGCGTGTCATCGGCGATCTTCACTGGAGTGCCGGTCTCGCCGGTCGACAGCACCGTTGCAGGCGTCAGTGGAACAACCGCCACAGATGCTGTGGTTGTCTCGGCCAGCGTCGATGCATGAGGCTTCGGCGCTTCGGTCGGAGCGGCAGCCGCACGTTCTTCGCGACGCGGCCTGTCGGTGTTCGCCGCCTTCGGTTGCTGTTGCTGCGCCTGTTGCGGCTGTTGTTGGGATGGCTGCTGCTGAGATTGATTTTGCGGTGGCCGTGGTTGCCCTTGTTTTTGCTGCTGGGGCTGCTGGGGCTGCTGCGGACGCGGACCCTGCGGTGGCCGCGGCTCATTCTGCGCCGGCTTCGGTGCCTGACCCTGCGGCGTGTTACGCCGTTGGTCGTCGCGGCGTTCATCCCGTCGCTGATCGCGTTGGCCTTTCGGTCCACGCTCGTCCCGTCGCTGATCGCGACGCGGGCCGCCGTTACGGTCGGGACGTTCGTTGCGATCGGTACGACCTTGTTGCGGACCGGGCTGGGGGCGAGCAGGAGCGGGGGCGGGCGCTGGCTCACTGCCGAACAGGCCTTTCAGCCAACCCATGATGCCACTGGACTTGACGGCAGGTACGGGCTGCGCGAACGCAGGCGCCGGTGCCGACATCTGTTGCGGCTGGACTTGCGGTGCGGCGACACGCGGTGTCTCCTCGCGCTCCTCCCGGTCTTCGCGCATCGGCGCAGGACGCGCCGGTTTGACGTTGGTCACGGCGGGTGCCGCAGGCACGTTCAGATTCGCCTTCGTCAGCGCGATCGTCGCCAGTTTGCGCGGCGTGCCGCGCTGATAGCTCGGCTTCGAAGTCTCTTCGGTCAGCTCGTTCTCGCGAATGCGGGTGACTTCGTAGTGCGGTGTGTGCAGCGATTCGTCGGCGACGATGACGATCGGCGAATCGTGGCGTTTCTCGATCTCGCTGAGCGCGCGGCGCTTTTCGTTGAGCAGATAGTTGGCGATCTCGACCGGCACCTGCACCAGCACCTGGCCGGTGTTGTCCTTCATCGCGTGTTCTTCCGCGAGACGGATGATCGAGAGCGACAGCGATTCGATGCTGCGCATGCGGCCGTGGCCGTCGCACCGCGGGCAGACGAGCTGGCTGGATTCGCCGAGGCTCGGACGCAGGCGCTGACGCGACATTTCCATCAGGCCGAACTTGGAGATGCGGCCGAGCTGGACGCGGGCACGGTCGTGCTTCAGCGCCTGGGCGAGACGGTTCTCGACATCGCGCTGATGCTTGTTCGACGCCATGTCGATGAAATCGATCACGACCAAGCCGCCGAGATCGCGCAGTCGCATCTGGCGCGCGACTTCATCCGCGGCTTCGAGGTTGGTGTTGAACGCGGTTTCCTCGATGTCGCCGCCCTTGGTGGCGCGGGAGGAGTTCACGTCGACCGCAGTCAAGGCTTCGGTCTGGTCGATCACCAGCGAACCGCCCGAGGGCAGGCGCACCGAACGCTCGTAGGCGTTCTCGATCTGCGACTCGATCTGGAAACGGTTGAATAAGGGGGTTTCGTCGACGTATTGCTTGAGCTTGCGCAGGTTCTGCGGCATCACCTGCTCGACGAACTCTTTCGCCTCTTCGTACATCTCGGGCGTATCGACCAGAATCTCGCCGATATCGGCGCGCATGTAGTCGCGCAGCGCGCGGATGATCAGCCGCGACTCCTGATAGATGAGGAACGGCGAGGATTTCTTGAGCGCGGCCTCGGCGATCGCCTTCCACACGCTGAGCAGATAATCGAGATCCCACTGCAGCTCTTCGGCGTCGCGGCCGACACCGGCGGTGCGGATGATCACGCCCATGTCTTCGGGGATGGCGAGCACATCCATCGCCGCCTTGAGTGCGGCGCGGTCGTCTCCCTCGATCCTGCGCGAGACGCCGCCGGCGGTGGGCGAGTTGGGCATCAGCACCATATAGCGGCCGGCCAGCGAGATGAACGTGGTCAGGGCTGCGCCCTTGTTGCCGCGCTCTTCCTTGTCGACCTGCACCACGATCTCCTGGCCTTCGCGCAGCAGTTCCTTGATGCTGGATTTGTGATGGTCGACACCGGCCTGGAAATAGTCGCGCGAGATTTCCTTCAGCGGCAGGAAGCCGTGTTTTTCGCCGCCGTATTCGACGAAGGCCGCTTCCAGCGACGGTTCGAGTCTGGTGATACGTCCTTTGTAGATATTGGACTTCTTCTGTTCCTTGGAAGGCCTTTCGATATCGATGTCGTAAAGCGTTTGGCCGTCGACGGTCGCGACGCGCAGTTCTTCTGCCTGCGTCGCATTGATCAGCATGCGTTTCATGGTCTTGCGTTCCTCACGCGCATCAACCCCGCTCGGGAGCGGGCGCGCGGAACGCCATGGGCGTTTTCGCCTCTGGAGACTGCCGGCGGCACCGTCGCGCGCTTGTCCCGCCCGGAAGCGGGCCTGCCGATCGGCAGGCGCGCGGCATGCGCCGCTACAAGTATTCCAGCGCTGCAACACCACGGCGAGCCGCGGGAGCGCTTGTTGTTCTTTAACGTGTTGCCAGGCCGGCTGCCTGCGTCGGCTGCGCTTGGGGCGCGACGATGCGGCGGCACGGGACGTGTTCAGCTCGAGTGTCTGACGCACCCGGCGATAACCGGGTTTGCCGACAAGCCGCTAACATGGCCGCCCCGAGGGCGGTGGTCGCGTACTGCATCGGATATCGCGGGGGAGGCGGGCTTTCGGCCCATTCGAGCGACGCGACGCCTAAACGTCTGTCGCTAACTCCCTGCGAAATCAACCCCTTATATCGCGCGGCGAGTGTAACAGATCACTACCCCGGATCACGACCCCATGACTCAAGACCACACGATCCATCCAGGCGCATCCCCATCGCCTACAGGCAAGGTCCGCCTTGTCCGTGTCGACGAGGACCGCAACGACCAGCGGTTGGACAACTTCCTGTTCGGACAGCTCAAGGGTGCGCCCAGATCATTGATTTACAAGATCATTCGCAGCGGTCAGGTGCGTGTGAACGGCGGCCGGGCCAAGGCCGAAACCCGGCTGGAGGGCGGCGACGAAGTGCGGATTCCGCCCGTCAAATTGATCGAGCCGGGCGAAAAGGGCACACCGGCGCGCGGTTTGCTCGATGCCATGGCCGCCAGCATCGTATTCGAGGATGCCCGGCTGCTGGCGATCAACAAGCCGACCGGCGTCGCCAGTCACGGCGGCAGCGGGATCAGTTTCGGCGTGATCGAGACCCTCCGCGCCTTGCGCCCGAAGGAAACGCTGGAGCTGGTCCATCGCCTCGATCGCGACACCTCCGGGCTGATGATCATCGCCAAGAAGCGTTCCGCGCTGACCGAGCTGCAGGCGCTGATGCGCGAAAGCGATGCCGAGGATGGCCGCGGAATCGCCAAGCGTTACCTGGCCCTGCTGGTCGGGCGCATGCCCGACGGCACCATGAGTGTCGATGCGCCACTGCATATCGGTCTGCGCCAGGGCGGCGAGCGCCATGTCCAGGTCCATACCGGTGGCAAGGCTTCCCTCAGCCATTTCCGGGTGTTGGAACGCCGCGGCGGACATTCCTATTGCGAGGTGCGGATCGAAACCGGTCGCACTCACCAGATACGCGTCCATGCCCAGCACATCGGTCACCCGGTTGCGGGCGACGACAAATACGGCGATCCGGAGGTCAACAAACGCCTGCGCGAGCAGCTCGGCCTGAAGCGGCTGTTCCTGCATGCCGCCTCGCTGGAATTCTCGCTGGATGGTGGCCAGGCGCCGTATGTGCTGGATGCGCCACTGGCGACGGAACTGGTGGACGTGCTGGACCGTCTGCGCTGAGCGCGCTCGGCGAGGCTTCTCGTCGGGGCAGCCATTCGAGGGCGCTTTACCCGTGCGGGCGGATCGTCCAGAATCTGCGCTGGTCAAAGGATGTCCGCGCAACGGGCGTCCTTTTTTTATTGTCTGCAGGGGGGTCCCATGATGTTCCGTCGTGTTTTCGCTTCGATGATCGTGGCGTTCTTCGTCACCGCAGCCCATGCCGCCAAACCGATCGTGCAGCCGATGCCACTGGGCGAGAATCTTGCGGTCGAGATCGTGTTGAATCAGCAGGAAGTCGGTGTGGACGTCTCCCAGACCAATGCGATGGCCGCTGGAGGCGGTCTGCTCGGCGCGCTTATCGTCGCTGGCGTGGACAATGCCAGGACCAAGAATGCAGAGGAGCGCATCGTGCCGATCCGCGACCTGCTGATCGCCTACCGTTTCAACGATGCGTTCGAACGGGAGCTCCGCGCCAAATTGCCGTCTGAAGGCATCAGCACGACGCCGGTCTTTACGGTGCAGAACACTTCCCTGGGCGCGATCGATGCGCAGAACAACCGTCAGGCCGCAGCGCGTGCGTTCGTTCTGACCCCGCGTTATGCGTTCGACAACCGTTTCGCGCAGATGACGGTACGCGTCAACGCACAGATGGTCGAGCGTCAGCCGAAGAGCAACGGCAAGATCAAGGCCGTCATCGGCTTCAATCGTTCTTATACGTTCCAGTTCGTCCTGCCCGAAACTTCCGACGAGCCGGAAGTCAACGTCAAAGCCTGGACCGCTTTCGGCGCCGATGCGCTGACGGCCATGCTGGATGAAGGCGTACGCCAGAGTGTCGACATGCTGGTGTTCGATTTCTCGCAGGAAGGACGCAAGCAGTGGGAGAGCTACGATCGAAAAGCGTCCGTGCGGCTCGCCGGCCGCAGCTACCCTGGCTTGACCGTACGCGAGGCGCCCGAGTGGGTCTGGGCACGCGCGGGCAAGGGTTGGCTGCAGGCGATGAACGGCTATCGCATCGCTGCGGCGCTGCCTGTTCCGGCGATGGTCCCGGACGCAGCCACCGGGGCTGAAATGCCCGCGAAAGTAGAGTCTCCAGCGACACCATGATGAACAGCATGTTGGTCATCCGTGCGATCCCGCTGCTGATCTGCATGATGTTCGCTGGCTGTACGGTGAAGGTGAACAATGTGCGCGTCGATACGGCAAAGCTGGACGCACGCGGTACCGCGACGCTGCGCTGCGGTTACCGGCTGCATTCGATCATCGACCAGCGACCGTCCGGCGATCGCGCCGGCACCCTCGGCGTCAATCTGCTGACGGTGGAGAATGCTCCCGACACGCTGCGCTCGCAGTTGCTGCAGGCTGGTCTCGCGGATGTCGCTGGCGAAGGCACGCCGGTGTCCATCGAGCTCATGCGCCTGTACATGAACCAGAATCTCTACACCATGCTGCCGACCGTGGTGTATCGCGCGAAAGTGGGCGACGGTCAGCCATTCATCATCCGCTCGCAGCTCGGGTCG
Organism: Lysobacteraceae bacterium; assembly: GCA_040079515.1. Lineage (GTDB taxonomy): Bacteria > Pseudomonadota > Gammaproteobacteria > Xanthomonadales > Xanthomonadaceae > Lysobacter_I. The sequence continues at coordinate 385,439 of JBEBKD010000002.1, read as the reverse complement.
ATGAGCTGGAGCGGTTCCAAAGAGTCGGTTTACGAAGGCTACTCAACCGCCATGCGCGATGCTAACGGTCGGCTGATCGGCGAGCTCAACGCGCGCTGCCTCTGAGTGGCATCGCTACGGATGATCAGTTCGCGACTGCGGCGATGCCGCGCAGTTCAGCGGCAATCATCGTCAACAGTTCGGCCTCGTGCGTGAGATGGAAAAAATGTCCGGCCTCGATAGGGTGCAGACGGACATCGGCACTGCTTTTCGTGCGCCACCCGTCCATTTCCGCAGGTCCGATCATCCGGTCGTCGTTGCCGTAATAGACCACGATCGGTCGGTCCAGCGGTGCCCGATCACGATAGGTGTAGGTTTCGAACAGGGAAAAATCGGCGCGCAGCATTGGCACCAGCAGCGCCATCAGTTCCGGTGAATCGATGATCGACTGCGGCATGCTGTCATACCGCTTCAGGCCTGTTACGAGGTCGGCGTCGGCGAGTGCGTGCAGTTCAGGGTGAGGCGATCTGCGTTCGGGCGAGCGATAGGCACCGATCAGCAACCGTTCTGGTTGGCGCAACCCCAGTTCGCGCAGACGATGCGCCAACTCGAATGCGATCAGACCGCCAAGGCTATGGCCATAGAGCGCGAATGGGCGGTCCAGTCGAGGGGCGATCTGCCCGGCAAGGGTATCGATCAACGCACCCATCGCCGAATGCGCAGGTTCGGCTATGCGCGACTCGCGACCCGGCAACCGTGCCGCCAGTACATGGGTGCCGGGCAAGGCCTTGTACCATTTATTGAACACACTGGCGCCGCCACCGGAATGGGCGAACGTGAACAGGCGTATCGGTGCCTCGGAGCTTTGTCCGAAGTCGGTGAACCAGGCGGGGGTGGAACGGGGCATGGGCGATGGGCTTCCGTAGCGGATGCGATTCTTCCAGTTGGGCCAATTCGGCCAATAAAGCAGCGAGCGTATCTAGCGGCGCGCTTCGTGATGTGCGAGTTTCCGGGCGTACAACGCCAAGGCCAGCCCTGCGAAGCCGGCGAACAACCAGCCCCACGGGGTGTCGCCTTGTTCGCCATCCATGCGTACATGCTGCAGATCGCCTTCGACGTATCGAACCGGAATGCGTTCGCCTTGCGCCAGCCGTCTGGCTTCGTCGCCGGAGACATACTTCGCGGGCACCGGAATCTCGATGGCTCCGGCGACGTATTTCACGTTGACGGTGCGCGACTGGTAGTTGCCGTCGCGCGCGATGAGCCACTTCGGCGGGTCGGTCGCCACCATGACCGCATCGTGGCCCTTGAGCCGGAACATCGCGTTCTCGTAGAGCGTCATGCCGCTCATCAGGAAGCCGGTGCCGGCGAGGATGAACAGTATCGCGATGAAGGTGTATTTGCCCATCGGGCCGTGCATGGCGATTTCCTCAGGTCAGCGCGTCGGCTTTCGCAGCGCAGATGAAGTCGTTCTCGCTGAGCCCGCCGACATCATGGGTCGAGAAGCGCACCTCGCAACGATCGAAATGCACGCCGAGGTCCGGGTGGTGGTCCTCACGATGAGCGATATGCACCAGAGCGTTGACGAAGGACATCGTCCGGTAGTAGTCAGGAAAGGTGAAGGTCTTCACCAGCGCATGCCCGTTTTCGGACAGCGTCCAATCGGGCAGTTGCGGCATCAGCTCGGCGATCTGCGCGGGCGGCAGCCGATGCTCATGGCCACGACGCGGGATGCAGTGTGCCTGGGCCAGCGGGATGAGGTCGGACACGGCAGATCTCCTGGATTGGATCACGTGAAGCTGAACACAGTTCCGCCCACGTAACGAAAAGCTGACGAGCGCGGGCGGATCGGGCCGCTAGAATAGCCCGATGATCCAGATTTCAGAATCCGCCCAGTCGCATTTCCGTCGCCTGATCGAACGCGAGGCCCTGCCGGGGCTCGGAGTACGTCTCAGTGCCGTGCACCCCGGCACGCCGCGCGCGGATGTGCGTCTGGAATTCGCCGAACCGCACGACCTGCAGGGAGACGAATGGGCGATGGATTGCGAGGGTTTCACGCTCTGGTTGGATGCAGGCAGTACGCACTTCCTCGATGGCGCCGAGATCGATTACACCACGCAGGCCACCGGCGGCCAGCTCCAGATCAGGGCGCCGAAGATCAAGGGCGAGGTGCCGGCCGAATCGGCGTCGCTGGTGGAGCGCGTGCGCTGGTTGGTGGAGCATGAGATCAACCCGCAGCTCGCCCAGCACAAGGGGCATGTCTCGGTGCAGGAAATCACCGCCGAGGGCGTGGTCCTGCTGAACTTCGGCGGTGGTTGCCACGGCTGCGGCATGGCCGATGTGACCTTGAAGCAGGGCATCGAGAAAACCCTGATGGAGAAAGTCCCGGGCGTGACCGCTGTACGCGACGCGACCGATCACGCCAGCGGAACGGCACCCTACATCACGCGTTCGTCGAACTGACCGGGCCGCGCCGCGCGTGTTTTCCGCCGCGGAATTGATCGGGATTCTGCACGCCCGCGACCGGCGTCGTCTTCCGCTGCATTCGGATCGTCCATTCGGCACCTTTCCGCCGACATGGCGGGCATGGTTCCTGACGATGAACGAGCGTGCCGGTGCCGTCACCGGAGCGCCAGTGGCCGATTACCTCGCTGTCTTCCTCGCGCGAGCCCCGAACAGGCCGCCAGCTGCGAACGTCGAACTCGGCCGCTGGAAGGCGTTTTCCAGTCTTGCCCGTCAACAATGGGATCCCGCGCCGCGCGACCAGCGCGGTGTTCGACGCATCGCCGCAGTGTCTTCGGGCGTGCTGCACCTGCTCTTTGCGCTGCTGCTGCTCTGGGTGGGATTCGTGGCCATCGGCGACGCACCGCCGGAGGTGCGTGAGGCCGGCGAATCGGTGCAGATCGAATATATCGGCACAGGAACGCCCACCGAGACTGGAAGCGCTCCGGCGCCGGGCGAGACGGATGCGCCCACTGCCGCAACAGCAAATGCGCCAGCGCAAACAGCCACTACCACCGCGCCACCGCCGACTGCTTCAGCATCCACATCCGCTCAACAGGAAAGCAGCAGCGACCAGCCGCCGCAGCCGGAGCAAGCGGTCAGTGTCCAGCCCCTGGCCGTGACCGAGACCTCTCGGCCCGATATCGATTTCACCTTGCCGGCACCGGTACCGCGCGATATGAGCCTGCCGCAGTTGGAGATTGCGACCCCAGAGCTGACGACCGAGATCGCCACGGTTGAAACCTTCGAACCTCGTCCCTCGGTCCGTGTGCTCGACCGCCCGACGCCACAATCACCCACGCCGATCGTGCCTACGCTCCGTACCGAAATCACGGAGATCGAAGTGCGGCAGCCGCTGCCGCAAGTCCGGGTGCGCCCATTGCAGCAGACGACGATCCGTACGCCGCAAGTGCGCGAGCCCACGTTGCGCGCCGCGCCGGGCGAAATCCGAGTGCGCGACCGTCCGGCCCCGACCGCAGCACAGACCGCTGCATCTTCGCCAACGTCTGGACCTCCCGCGCCAACGAACACCGCTGCCGCAGGACGAGCGCCATCCCCGGCCAGCACCAGCACTCCGAGCTCAGGCGGTCGCCCGCAGGCGCAGGGCACCGGCCGGCCAACCGGCGTCGCGCCCTCGGGCGCGGGGCCGGCGCCATCGCCGCGCCCGGGCGCGGCTGCCAGTACCACCCGCAGCGACGATTGGGGCGACTCCAATCGCAATGTGCCCGGCAACAGCAATGCAGGCCGCAATCCGGGGCTTTTCAACAGCGATGGCAGTGTTCGTCTGCCCGGCGATGGTGGTCGTGCCGGTGGCGGCTTGCCGCCGGGCACGATCATCGAGGATTTCGAGAAGATCGACCGCATGGGCACATGGTTGAAGCGTCCGCCCCTCGATTACACGCCCACACGTTTCGACCGTTTCTGGGTACCCAACCGTTCGCTGCTGGAGGAGTGGGTGAGTCGCGGGATCAGGAAAGTCGCGATTCCGATTCCGGGTACCACCAAGCGGATCGAATGCACGGTGTCGCTGTTGCAGGCGGGCGGAGGCTGCACGATCTACGACCCCAATCTGCAGGATCAGGAAGCCATCGCGCGTCCTCCGCCGGACGTGCCCTTCAAGCCCGAACTGCAGGAAGACAAGGACAGTCTGAAGCGATGATCGCCGCAAACCAGAAGGGAGCCTTTCGGCTCCCTTCTGGTTGTGGAACATGGAATTTCGACGCGATCAGCGGTTGTGCAGATCGCCAAGCGGACCGGCCTGCGACGCGAAGTACGCGGCGAGATCGGCGATCCCCTGGTCGTCGAGCTTGCCGGATTCGGCCGCGCCCTTGATCTGGGAGTTCATCAGCGCATGCTCTCGGCCACCATCGCGATACTGCTGGATCGTGTGGAACAGGTAGTCCTGATATTGGCCGGCAAGGAGCGGATACGTCGGGTCGATCGGTTTGGCGCCGCCCGCGCCGTGGCAGTCCACACAGGCCTGCCCGGTCGTACTCAGCTTCTTGTCGACCGCGATCAGAGCACCGCGTGCGGCGTCGCCGTCGTAGGCATCGATATGCGTGTGCTCGGTCTTGTGCGCCTCGCCTTCGGAAGCCGCGGGTTCGCTTTTCGAGCAGGCGGCGAGGCCGAGGCTGAGCGCCATGGTCAAGGCGATGGCAATGTGGCGTTTCGTCATACGGGCTGCGCTCACTTCTTCAGGCTCGTCAGGTAGGCGGCGATATCGGCGATGTCCTGCTCGGAGAAGCTCTGGCCCTGAGCCTGCATGGTCGGATGCTTGCGCGTGCCCTGCTTGTATGCGGTCAGCGCATTGACCAGATACTCGGGGGTCTGACCGGTGATTTTCGGGACCTGATAGTTCGGGTAGGCATTCTTGTAACCGGTAACGCCGTGGCAGCCCTGACAGGTATAGGTCAGCTGTTTGCCTTTCTCGGCGGATCCGGCGGAAGGAGTCTGTGCATGCGCGGCGCACGCTGCGAAGAGGGCGAGGCAGCCGGCTAGCAACGGAAAAAGATTCGGAGATCGGATCATGTCTGGCGTCATGTCAGGGCAGTGGTGTCGGGCGTGACTTGGGATTCGGGCACAGGCTTCGCTCCGCCGGGCGTGTCGTTCCAGGACCACACCGAGCACCGTCGCGAGCGTGCAATCGCGACAGTATAGCGTGAGCCCAAAGCGTGTCATGTCCTTTGTCGCGGCCGCGCAAGCAGATGGCGGCAGACGGGGCATCATGGCGGGGACTCCATGCCATCGGACTCGCGCGCACGACGCGTGTCACCATGACCTCTGGCCGATGTTGGTCGCTGAAGGGTGATATACCTTGATACAACACCTCACGACCTTCCCGACGATGCCCATACTGTCTGCTGATCCCACGTTACGCTCACCGGTCGCCGGGAATGCTTTTGTCCGTGTCATGGGCGTTGCGGTCCTGACCGGTTGTCTGGCCTTGACCGCCTGCAAACCCGGTGCAGACGGCCCGGCCGAGAAGACCGAGGCCGGAGCGGAAGAGAAAAAGGGACAGGACGCAGTACCGGTAGAAGTCGCGAAGGTTACCCGGCGGGCGATCGCCGCCAGTTACACCGGCACCGCGCCCCTGGAAGCCCGCGGCGAGTCGCAGGTCGTCGCCAAGACTTCAGGAGTCGCGCTGCAGGTACTGGTCGAAGTCGGTCAGCAGGTGCGGGCAGGGCAGGTGCTGATCCGGCTCGATTCCGACCGCGCCGCGCTGCAGGCGGCGCAGAGCGCAGCGCAGATGCGCAAGCTCGAAGCCAACTACAACCGTTCCCTGCAGTTGTCGAAGCAGCAACTGGTCAGCGCCAACGACATCGATCAGCTCAAGTTCGATCTGGAGAATGCGCGCGCAGCCAACCGGCTCGCCAACCTCGAAATGTCCTATGCCAACGTGACCGCGCCGATCTCAGGCGTCGTCGCCGAACGTTCGATCAAGACCGGCAATTTCGTCCAGATCAACACGCCGATTTTCCGCATCGTCGACACCTCGCGCCTGGAAGCCACGCTCAATGTGCCCGAGCGCGAATTGGCCACGCTCAAGGCCGGCCTGCCGGTGCAACTGCAGGTCGATGCCATGCCCGGGCGGCCATTCGAGGGTCGTGTCGATCGCGTCGCACCGGTGATCGACTCGGGCAGCGGCACGTTCCGGGTGATCTGCGCGTTCGAAAGCGGCGGTCTGCTTCAGCCTGGCATGTTCGGCCGGATCAAGATCGACTATGACCAGCGCGCCGATGCGTTGGTGGTGCCGCGTGTGGCCCTGCTCGACGACGAAGGCGACCCGGCGGTGTTCGCTGTCAAGAGTGGCAAGGTCGCGCGCGTACCGGTGAAACTTGGCTACATCGACGGTCAATGGGCCGAAATCCGTTCGGGACTGGTTGAGGGCGCGCAGGTCGTCGTCGCGGGCAAAACCGCCCTGCGCGATGGCACCGAGGTCCAGGTGCTCGGTGCGCCCGGCGCGAAGCCGGCGGTGGCTGCCGCGCCCGCTGCGAAGCAGAACTGAGCCCGGGGGCGACGTGAGCATGGACAACACAGCGCACGGCTCGTCGGGCGGATCTGGTTCGCACGGACCTGGTTCGGGCGGATTCGATCTTGTCGAGTTCTCGACGCGGCGCCGGGTCACCATCGCGATGATGACCATCACCCTGGTGCTGTTCGGCGCGATCGCGCTCGGCGATCTCAAAGTCAATCTGTTGCCGGACCTGAGCTACCCGACGCTGACGGTGCGGACCGAATACACCGGTGCGGCGCCCTCTGAAATCGAAACCCTGATCAGCGAGCCGGTCGAAGAAGCCGTGGGCGTGGTCAAGGGCCTGCGCAAGCTCAAGTCGGTCTCGCGCACCGGGCAGAGCGATGTCGTGCTCGAGTTCGCATGGGGCACCGATATGGACCAGGCCAGTCTGGAGGTGCGCGACAAGATGGAAGTCGTGCAACTACCGCTGGAAGCGAAAAAACCCGTTCTGCTGCGCTTCAATCCGTCGACCGAGCCGATCCTGCGTCTCGCGCTGTCGCCGAAAGTCGCCGGCGACGAGAGCGATGCGATCCGTCGTCTCACCGACCTGCGCCGTTACGCGGACGACGATCTGAAGAAGAAGCTCGAACCGGTCGACGGTGTGGCAGCGGTCAAGGTCGGCGGCGGTCTGGAGGACGAGATACAGGTCGATATCGACCAGCAGAAACTCGCCCAGCTCAACCTGCCGATCGCGACGGTCGTGAGCCGTCTGCAGCAGGAAAACATCAATATCTCCGGCGGTCGCCTGGAGGAAGGTTCGCAGCGGTATCTCGTGCGCACCGTCAACCAGTTCGCCAGTGTCGCCGAAATGCGCGAGATGCTGGTCACGACGCAATCGGGCGGCGGCAGCTCGAGCGAAAGCGCGGCGCAGCAGATGACGCGCGTCGCGGCGGCGAGCGGCGACGCGGCGTCGATGGCCGCGGCGGCTTCGCTGCAGAGTTCGAACTCCGGCTCGTCCTCGGCGGTGGCTGGCGGCATGCCGATCCGGCTGAAGGATGTCGCCGATGTGCGTCAGGGTTACAAGGAACGCGAGGCGATCATCCGCTTGGCCGGCAAGGAAGCGGTCGAGCTGGCGATCTACAAGGAAGGCGATGCCAATACCGTTGCCACCGCCGATGCCGTCGCGGCTCAGCTCAAGAAGATCGAGGAGCAGATTCCAGGCGATGTCGAACTGACGACCATCGATGACCAGTCGCAGTTCATCCGTAATGCTATCAGCGACGTCAAGAAGGATGCGGTGATCGGCGGCCTGCTCGCGATCCTCATCATCTTCCTGTTCCTGCGCGACGGCTGGAGCACGTTCGTGATCTCGCTGTCGTTACCGGTGTCGATCGTCACGACCTTCTTTTTCATGGGCCAGTTCGACCTCAGTCTCAACGTGATGTCGTTGGGCGGATTGGCTTTGGCAACGGGTCTGGTTGTCGACGACTCGATCGTCGTGCTCGAAAGTATCGCCAAGGCCCGGGAACGCGGTCTGGGCATTCTCGAAGCCGCGATCCAGGGCACCCGCGAAGTCAGCATGGCGGTAGTCGCGTCCACCCTGACCACGATCGCAGTGTTCCTGCCGCTGGTGTTCGTGCAGGGCATCGCCGGCCAGCTCTTCCGCGACCAGGCGCTGACGGTAGCGATCGCCATCGCGATTTCGCTGGTTGTCTCGATGACGCTGATCCCGATGCTAAGCGCGCTGAAAGGGCGCCCGGTGCTGGGGTATGCCGATGAACCGGCGCATCCGAAAAACGAGGAGATCGTTGCAGCGCATCGCGATGTCTTGTCTGTGGTGAAGTTACCGCTTGGACTGCAGATGCCAGTGGCGGTCCGATGGGTATTGACGGTCGCGGCCTTCCCGATCATGTTTCTGATCGGAAGTCTGCTGTCAGCCAGGAATATGGACTTGTTGTTCGTTTGGCCGCTCAGATTGGCGTGGTCTCCTGCAGCAAGATGGATGCTGTGGCTTGTGCTGTTGGTTCTCAGGATCGCCGTTTTCCCGATATGGATGGTCTTTCTGTTCTTGTCTTTGTTCGGCGCGCCGATTTGTTACGGACTGGCACGGTTTTCGATCTTCGTCTGGCGTTTCGTTTCGATGATCGTCGGGCCGGCCATGCGCAAGTTCAGCGATCTGGCGATGGTGCCGTACTCGCGTGCCGAGCACGGTTATCTGCGTCTGCTGCCTGCAGCGTTGACCCGACCGACGCTGGTGCTGTCCGCAGCTGCCATCGTGTTTTGCGGAACCTTGGCGCTGGTGCCGATGCTGGGCACGGATCTGATTCCGCAGCTGGCTCAGGACCGCTTCGAAATGACGGTGAAGCTGCCACCCGGCACGCCTCTGCGCGACACCGATGCACTGGTGCGCGACCTCCAGCTCAAGCACAGCAAAGACGACGGCATACGCACGATGTTCGGAGTCAGCGGCAGCGGTACGCGGCTGGACGCCAATCCGACCGAGAGCGGCGAGAATATCGGCAAGCTCACTGTGGTCATGGCCGATGGTGGCAGCAAGGACATCGAAGCGGCGCAGACCGATCGCCTGCGACGCACGATGGCGGAAACCCCTGCTGCCCAGGTCGATTTCGCCCGTCCTGAACTCTTCAGTTTCTCGACGCCACTGGAGATCGAACTGCGCGGTCAGGACTTGGCTTCGATCGAACGCGCCGGCCAGCGGATGGCGGCGATGCTTCGGGCCAATCCGCATTATGCCGATGTCAAATCGACGGTGGAGCAGGGCTTCCCGGAAATCCAGATCCGATTCGACCAGGATCGTGCCGGTGCGCTTGGTCTCAGCACGCGGCAGATCGCCGATGCGGTAGTGCAGAAAGTGCGCGGCGAAGTCGCCACGCGCTACAGCTTCCGCGACCGCAAGATCGACGTACTGGTACGTGCCCGGGAATCGGATCGCTCGTCGCTGGAAGACATCAAGCGTCTGATCGTCAATCCGGGCAGCAATCGCCCGGTGACGCTTGATGCCGTTGCCGAAGTGGTCGCTACCACCGGACCGAGCGAAATCCATCGTGCGGATCAGGTGCGCGTAGCGATCGTGTCGTCGAATCTTCGCGATATCGACCTCGGCGGCGCCGTCCGCGAAGTCGAGCAGATGGTAGCGGCGAAGCCGCTCGGCGCTGAAGTGCGCATGCATATCGGGGGGCAGGGTGAAGAGCTGAAAGAATCGGTCAACTCGCTGCTGTTCGCGTTCGGATTGGCGGTATTTCTGGTCTATCTGGTCATGGCTTCGCAGTTCGAGTCGCTGCTGCATCCGTTCGTCATTCTGTTCACCATCCCGCTGGCGATGGTCGGCGCCGTATTGGCCTTGCTGCTGACGGGTTCAACGGTTTCGGTCGTGGTGTTCATCGGCCTGATCCTGCTGGTCGGTCTGGTGACCAAAAATGCGATCATCCTGATCGACAAGGTCAATCAGCTGCGTGAAGAAGGTGTCGCCAAACGCGATGCGCTGGTCGAAGGCGCTCGCTCGCGTTTGCGGCCGATCATCATGACGACGTTGTGCACGCTGTTCGGCTTCCTGCCCTTGGCGTGGGCTTTCGGCGAAGGCGCTGAAGTGCGCTCGCCGATGGCGATCACCGTGATCGGTGGCCTGCTGGTATCGACGCTGTTGACCCTGGTGGTGATTCCGGTGGTCTACGATCTGCTCGATCGTCGCGCCGATGGTTACTACCTCGAACGCGGAAGACGAGCGCGTCGGGATGCGCTCGAAGCAGCCGATGCCATCGGCCATGAGGCCGAAACGATTCCGGGCGAGGGCGCTGCATGAGCATCGCTGAGCTCAGTATCCGTCGGCCGGTCACCGCAGTGATGCTGTTCGTGTCGCTGTTCGTCATCGGTCTGATCGCCGCACTGAGATTGCCCCTGGAAGCATTTCCGGAAGTGTCGCCACCTTTCATTTTCGTACAGATGCCATATTCAGGTTCCACCCCGGAGGAGGTCGAACGCACGGTGCTGAGGCCGGTGGAAGAAGCAATCGCGACAATGTCCGGCGTGAAGCGCATGGATTCGTCGGCGGGCGCGGAGGGCGCCAGCGTGTTTCTCCAGTTCTCGGATTGGGACCGGGATGTCGCGATCGCGGCGTCGGAGGCGCGCGAACGTATCGACGCGATTCGCGATGATCTACCGGACGATCTGCAGCGCTATTTCGTGCTGAAGTTTTCGACCACGGATCAACCGGTATTGCGCGTGCGCCTGGCCTCGCAGAGCGACCTCACAGGCGCTTACGATTTGATAGAGCGCGAATTCAAACGCAGGCTCGAGCGTATTCCGGGAGTCGCACGCGTCGAGATTTCCGGCGCACCTCCGAACGAAGTGGAGATCGCGATCGATCCGGACCGCCTTACCGCCCACGGTGTCGGCATCAACGACCTGAACATGCGCCTGCAAACGGTCAATTTTTCCGTGTCTGCCGGTCAGATCAACGATGGAGGTCGGCGCATGCGCGTGCAGCCGGTCGGCGAACTCGATGATCTCGACCAGTTGCGCGACCTGGTGGTCGACGGCAAGGGAACGCGCCTACGCGATATCGCGGATGTCCGCTTCAAACCATCGAAGATGAACTACGGTCGCCGCCTCGATGGCCGACCCGCAGTCGGAATCGATGTGTTCAAGGAGCGCCGCGCCAATCTGGTCGAGGTGTCTCGGAATGCGCTCAATGAAGTGGAGAATATCCGCAAGGAGCCGCGGCTGCAGGATATCCAGGTCAAGGTCGTTGGCAATCAAGGCGACGACGTCACTACATCCTTGTTGGAGTTGGCCGAAGCCGGTCTGATCGGCCTGCTGTTGTCGATCGCTGTGCTGTACTTTTTCCTGCGCCATTGGGCATCGACCTTGATGGTCACACTGGCGATTCCCATCTGTTTCGTGATCACTTTGGGTTTCATGTACTTCTTCGGAGTGACGCTTAACATCCTGTCGATGATGGGTCTACTTCTGGCGATAGGCATGCTGGTCGACAACGCGGTCGTGGTCGTCGAGAGCATCTATCAGGAGCGGGAGAAAAATCCTGATAATCCCCGCCTTGCGTCCATTCTCGGCACGCGGCATGTCGCCATCGCGCTGTCCGCCGGCACGCTCTGCCACTGCATCGTTTTTCTGCCCAATCTGTTCGGCGAAAGCAATTTCATCAGTATTTATATGGCACAGATCGCAATCACGATCTCGGTCTCGTTACTGGCCTCGTGGCTGGTCGCGGTGAGCCTCATTCCGATGGCTTCAGCGCGGATGAGGACGCCACCAGCCGTACGCAGCAGCAACGGCGTCATCCCGCGTCTGCAGAATCGTTACGCGCGTCTGCTGCGGTGGTCTCTGGAGCATCGCGGCAAGAGCGTTCTCGGCATCGTTCTGATCATTCTCGTGAGTCTGATTCCGATCAAGATGACCAAGGTCAACATGTTCGGCGGCGATGAGAGCGGCGAGGTTGGTGTCTACTATCAGTTCAAGGGCAGTTTCACCAAGGAACAGATGTCGGACGAGGTGCTCAAGATCGAGAATTTCCTCAACGCGAACCGCAAGCGGTTTCACATCGTGCAGCTGTATTCGTGGTACAGCGAAGACGGCGGCGCATCGACGCGCATCACCTTCGACACCGAAAAAGCCGAACGGCTCAAGCCGTTGATCGATACCTTGAGCAAAGAGTTGCCGAAGTCGGCACGCGCGACGATCGGAGTCGGCGACAACGAAGGCGCTGGCGGCGGTGGTGGCCCCAACGCGGCGAGTCTCCAAGTGCGTCTGATCGGTGATTCGACCCAGACATTGAGAGAGCTGGCGGATGACGTGATTCCTTTCCTGGCCAGAGCGCCGGGGCTGCGCGACGTGCGCATCGATGCAGGTGATCAGAACAGTGAATTGTCGATACGCGTCGACCGCGAGCGGGCCGCTGCGTTCGGTTTCAGCGCGGAGGAAGTTTCGCGCTTCGTTGGCGTCGCGCTTCGTGGAGCCCCACTGCGCGAGTTCAAGCGTGGCGAGAACGAAGTGCCTGTATGGGTGCGCTTCGCCGGTGCGGAAAAATACGGGGTTGCCGACATCGCCGCCTTCACGGTGACCTCGTCGGACGGTCGGGCGGTGCCGCTGCTGTCGATGATCGATGTATCGGTAAAACCAGCCGCAACCGAGATCACGCGCGCCAATCGTCAGACGGCGTTGACTATCCAGGTGAATCTGGTCGATAAAGTGACGCAGGAGGATGCGCGGAAAACGATTGAGGAAACGCTGAAAAAGGTTTCATTCCCTGCAGGCTACGGTTTCACGTTCGACCAGAGCAGCGGTTTCGACGAAGGAGAGACGATCCAGCAGATGACTTTCAATCTGCTGATCGCGTTGGTACTGATCTACGTGGTGATGGCGGCGGTCTTCGAGTCGCTCATGTTCCCGGCGGCGATCATGTCCGGTGTGCTTTTCTCGCTGTTCGGCGTGTTCTGGCTATTCCTGTTGACCGGGACCGAGTTCAATATCATGGCCTTCATCGGCATTCTGGTACTGATGGGTGTGGTAGTGAACAACGGGATCGTGATGATCGAGCACATCAACAACCTGCGAAGACGCGGCATGTCGCGCACCGATGCGCTGGTCGAAGGCAGTCGCGAGCGTCTGCGCCCGATCCTGATGACGATGGGCACGGCGATTCTGGCCATGGTGCCGATCGCGATGGGCAATACGCAGATGGCGGGCAACAATGGCCCATCGTACTACCCGATGGCCCGCGCGATCGCTGGCGGTCTAGCGTTCTCGACGATCGTCAGCTTGCTGTTTTTGCCGACTATCTATGCGATTCTCGACGACATTCGTGCCGCGACATCACGTATATTCCTGCGCGCACGTGGCAAGCGGGATGCGCCTGTCGCCGGGCTTGCAGCGATCAAGGCGCAGTAACGACGAAGGGCGAGGCCGACCTCGCGCGCATGCTCAAGACATCAGTTTCCCGAGAATCCTGGCGCCGCCGATCCAGATGCCGGCCATGCTTCCGAAGTTGGTGAGCAGGAAGTTGAGCAGCGTGCGCGAGACCCGGTTGCGATACCAGCCACGCAGGGTCTGAACGTCGTCGCGCAACTCCAGGAAGTCGGCGTAGGTCGGTTTGCGGATGCGCGCTTCGACCAGTGCGCTGAAGGTGCCGGTGGGTACGCCCATGCGAAAGGGTTTCAGCGGCGCAAACAGGGCGGCGGTCAGGATGCTGAGCGGATGCCCGCCTGCGATCAGGCAGCCCAGCGCCGCGAGCGAGGACGTGAACATCACCCACTGCTTCAGCAGGTCTGCGCCCATCGCAAAACCGCCTCGCCAGAAGCCGAAACCGATGCCGCCCACGATCAGGCACGTCAACGCGATCTTGAACCACGGGATATTGCTTTTCTTCTGCACGAATTCGAGCGCGGTTCGGATCGATTCGGGCGCTTCGGTGTCTTCGAGCAGATGCTTGGCCAGCCCTTGCAGATGTCCGGCGCCGACCACCGCCAGCACCTCCCGACCGTTGCCCTGCGACTGTATTTCGCGCAAACGCGCCGCCATGTAGGCATCGCGCTCGGAGATCACGGTTTCGAAAAGCGCCGGGCTGTCGGCGGCGAATTCGCTGAAACTCGCTTCCAGCATGTCGCCTTCCTTCAGTTCTTCGATCTGTTCGTCCGAAACTTCTTCGTTGCCGAACAGCGAGGCCATCAGGCCAACGGAGACTTTCGCGCGCCCCCACCAGCCCAGACGCTGCATCGCGCGCTTGAAGGTCAGGCCGACATCGCGATCGATCAATTCCAACGACAACCCGCGTTCGCGTGCGTCGAGCACCGCGGCTTTCAGTTCCGCGCCGGGCTCGATGCCGAGCTGTTCGGCGAGCCGACGCTGATACGCGGCGAGCGCAAGGTTCGCAGCGAACACAGCGGTCTTGCCTTCACGGATGACTTTCACCAGATCGAGCTTCGCGAGCGCATCCGGATCGGTCAGCGCCTGCGCGCGCTGCGGGTCGAGTTCGACCGCGATGGTGTCGTAGTTGCCGGTCGCGATCGCCGCGCGCACCACGTCGACGCTGGTTTTCGAGACATGCGCGGTGCCCAGCAGCGTGTAGCGGACGCCGTCGCGTTCGACGATCGCGTGAGGCTGGCCGTGCAGCGCACCGCGGTCGTCGACATCCTCTGCGGCGGTGGAAACATCGGTGGTGTGGTCGCTCATCGTCGTCCGGATATGGGGGAGGGGGGCTCGGCGCTTCCCGCGCCGAGTGTGCGCTGCATCTGCACGCTGTCGAGCCAGCGGCCCGAAGCGTTTTCGATCGCTTTGTAGCCGATGCAGGGAAACGTGCCGATATGGATGAAGTCCAGGCTGCGATGAAGCGCTATCGAACCCGTGTTCGTGGCATCGCCGATGACCGCGATCATCTGCCGGAAGCCTTGCGCGGCGCAGCGCTCGATCAGCGCCAGCATCAATGCACGGCCGATGCCTTGTCGATGATGCATTGGATCGATATAGACCGAATTCTCGACCGTCCAGCGATAACCGGCGCGGCTGCGGAAACTGCTGGCGTAAGCGTAGCCGGCGAAGCCACCATCGACCTCGGCGATCAACCACGGATAGCCGGCATCGAGAATCGCGCTCATCCGCCGTCTGATTTCATCGGTATGCGGCGGTTCGTATTCGTAGCTCGCGCACGCTGTCGCGACTTCATGCGCGTACAGTGCGCGCACGTCGGCGGCATCGTCGAGGGTCGCGTTGCGGATCGACAACGGCATCGGTCAGTCGCGATACCGCTTCAGCAGATCGCCGTAGGCATCGATCCGGCGGTCGCGCAGGAATGGCCAGATCCGGCGCACGTGTTCGCTGCGGGCCATGTCGACCTCGGCCATCAGGATCGTCGGCTCGGTGCCTGCTTCCGCCAGGAATTCGCCTTGCGGGCCGAGAATATGGCTGTTGCCCCAGAAATCGATGCCGGCGGCGCCGAGCGGAGAAGGTTCATGGCCGACCCGGTTGCACGACAGCACCGGTACGCCGTTGGCGACCGCATGGCCGCGATGGCTGAGGATCCACGCACTGCGCTGGCGATCCTTTTCCCCTTGTCCGTCGCTCGGATCCCAACCGATCGCGGTCGGATACAGCAGCAGCTCAGCACCTGCGAGCGCCATGAGTCGCGCCGCTTCCGGATACCACTGGTCCCAGCACACGAGCACGCCGAGACGGCCGACCGACGTGTCGATCGGCGTGAAGCCGAGATCGCCGGGCGTGAAATAGAACTTTTCGTAGAAGCCCGGATCGTCCGGGATGTGCATCTTGCGGTACTTGCCGGCGGTACTTCCGTCGGCGTCGAACACCACCGCCGTGTTGTGGTACAGACCGGCCGCGCGGCGCTCGAACAGCGAACTCACCAGCACCACGCCATGGCGTTTCGCCAGTGCGGCAAGGCGCTCGGTGCTGGGGCCGGGAATCGTTTCGGCGAGATCGAATTCGTCGACGGATTCGTGCTGGCAGAAATAAGCGCCGTTGTGCAGTTCCTGTAGCAGCACGAGTTTCGCGCCGCGTTTCGCGGCTTCGCCGACACGCACTTCGATCACCGCGAGGTTGGCCTCGGCGTCGCCATGGTTCTTCTCCTGGATCAGCGCGACCGGGAGTGTGCTGCGCTTGCTCATGCGATGAGCCCTTCGGGTAATTGCATGGTGAGGCAATGCAGGCTGCCGTTCTGCCAGATCAGCGGGCGGCACGGCACCGGGACGATCGCGCGACCGGGAAATGCTTCGGCCATCACTTCCTGCGCGCGGGCATCGGCGACATCGCCGTAGGAGGGAACAAGCACCGCACCATTGACGATCAGGAAGTTGGCATAGCTCGCAGCCAGCCGGCGCCCTTCGTCGAAAACGGGTTTGGGCCAGGGCAGTGCGAACAGACGATAGGGTGCGCCGCTGCGGGTGCGCAGCGCGGCCAGCTCGGCGGCCATCGCCTGCAGCTCGGGATAGTGCGTGTCGCTCACGTCATCGCAGGCTTGGTAGACGATGCCGTCCTCAGCTGCGAAGCGGGCGAGAGTATCGATATGCGCGTCGGTATCGTCGCCTTCCAGATAGCCGTGGTCGAGCCACAGTACGCGGTCCTGGGCGAGCCACCCGGACAATCGCGTGGTCAGTGCTTCGCGGGAAGCTTCGGGATGGCGCTCATGCAGGCAACGCCAGGTCGTGAGCAGGGTGCCCGCGCCGTCGGTTTCGATGCCGCCGCCTTCCAGTGCGAAGTCGATCTCATCACGTCGCGCATCGATGAAAGTGCCCTTTGCGACCAGCGCTTCGATCAGACGATCGTCGCGGCTGGCCTCGAATTTTCCGCCCCAACCCGTGAAGCGGAAATCGAGCAGGCGGAAAGCGGTGTCGGCGGTGTCCGAACGCAATGTCACCGGGCCCGAGTCGCGCAGCCATGTGTCGTCGTATTCGACGGTGACGAAGCGTACGCGATCCATCTCGACCCGCGCCGAGCGCAGCCGCGCTTCGGCGTAAATCTGCAGATCGTCGTCGGCGATGCAGATCACTGCTGGCTGGAAGGTGGTGATCGCAGCGACCAGCGCGATATAGGTTTCCTCGACATCGACCAGACGTCGGGCCCAGTCGGTGCCGTCGTGCGGCCAAGCGATCAAGACCGCGGATTGGGGCTCCCATTCCGCGGGAAAACGGTACGTACCGGTCATCGTCAGCGGATCGGCGGCTTCGGTCCGACTTCGTTGGCGCCGGCACGGATGGCGACGGCGTCGATCACGCGATCTTTCTCGAAATACACGACGAAGTTCGGATAGGTCCAGCGGTTGATCGTCGGCCATTTGCGGCTTTGCCCGCCGCGGGGGGCGAGACGCTGTGCGGGCGCCCCGAACTTGCGTTCGACATCGGCCATGCGCATGCCGCGCGCCGGGAGCGTCATGCCGGCCTCTCCGTTCACGCGCTCGATCAACAGGGTTTCGGCGAAGGCCTGCGGGGCGGCTGCGAGCAACGCAGCGGCGAGGATGGCGACGGAGAGTTGGCGCATGGGGGATCTCCTCAAGCAGAATACGGTTGTCGAGCGACGGGCGGGTGCCCACGCTGTCCGGTCGATTGTAAGCGCATCATGGCGACGCGCGCGATCATCCCGGTGGATGGCCCAGACACGACAAAGGCCGCGCGAGCGGCCTTTGTGCGGAACTGCGAGAGTGGCGTGGGCTGAGAAGAGACGCCGGACGAAACCGCTGGATCAGCGCTGACGCGCCTTGAACGTACCAGCAGGTTTCAGCGCTGACGCGCTTTGAACGTACCAGCAGGTTTCAGCGCTGACGCGCTTTGAAACGCGGATTCGACTTGCAGATTACGAAGACCTTGCCACGGCGGCGGACGACTTTGCAGTCGCGGTGACGGGCCTTCGCCGACTTCAGGGAGGACAAGACCTTCATGGGGAACCTCGGCGATAACGCGGTTGAGTGAAAAGGAGTAGTGCGGACGGTAAGGCAGCCCGGCATATTGCCGGTATTTCGCCGGCGATTCAAGTGGTTGCATCCACGCAGATCCGGCTACGGGGAGAGGGCCACGGCTACAATGGCCACTCCACCACCCTTCGCCGAGTCCGTCATGTCCGATCCTGCCGCTCCGGCCCCCAGTGCGGTTGCCCATCCAGTCGCTGTCCTGACCATCGATGGTCCATCGGGGTCCGGCAAGGGCACTATCAGCCGGCTGGTCGCATCGCGTCTGGGATGGCACTACCTCGATTCCGGCGCCCTGTATCGCGGTGTCGGTGTGGCAGCCAGTTGGGCGGGTCTTGATCTGGCCGACCCGGCGGCCCTTGTCCGCTGCGCCTTCGATGCCCAGATCCGGTTCGAGGATGCCGCAGACGGCGAACTGCGGGTGATCGTGAACGGGGTCGACGCGACCGACGAACTACGCACCGAAACCGCCGGCGCCGCGGCCTCCGCCATTGCCGCCGTCCCCGAAGTCCGGTCGGCGTTGAAGGAACGGCAGCGCGCATTTCGCCGTTCGCCGGGGCTCGTCGCCGATGGCCGCGACATGGGTACGGTGATCTTCCCGGATGCGCCCTTCAAAGTATTTTTGACCGCGAGCCCCGACGAGCGGGCCGAGAGACGGTATAAGCAGTTGAAAGACAAGGGAGTTTCCGTTATCTTCGACGACCTGCTGCGGGAAATTCTCGCCCGTGACGCCCGCGATGCCAATCGCGCGGTGGCGCCATTGCGACCAGCCGACGACGCTGTTTGCATCGACACCACCGGCCTCGGCATCGACACCGTCGTCGAACGCGTACTGGCACTCGTGCCACCCACGCGCTAGTCGCTTCGGCGACGCGAACGATTGTTTCGTGCAGCAGGTGTCGGACGGTTCCGTCCGACAGTTTTATCGACAGAAACGGGTCCGACGTTTCCGGTGCGCACGCGTCGGGCGGCGGTTTTTTCACTTCTCACTCTTATGGCCACAGGCAATCCCGCCCAGGCCCCTACGGGTGGACCGGTCTTCGGCATGACGTTCGGCGGATTCGTTCGACGAGCATGCGTCCCGGTCTATGTCATCTACAGAGCAATCAATCCATGACCGAATCATTCGCAGAACTGTTCGAAGCGAGCGCGGCAGCCAATCTGTCCAAACTCAAGCCCGGCTCCATCGTGATCGGCACCGTCGTCGATGTCCGCACCGACGTGGTGGTCATCAACGCCGGCCTCAAGTCCGAGGGCATCGTCCCGATCGAACAGTTCCGTAACGACGCCGGCGAGATCGACGTCGCAGTCGGCGACACCGTGAAGGTGGCGCTGGACTCTCTCGAAAACGGCTTCGGCGAAACCGTCCTCTCCCGCGACAAAGCCAAGCGCGCGATGGTGTGGGACGAGTTGGAAGAAGCGCTGGAAAAGAACGAAACCATCACCGGCCGCATCAGCGGCAAGGTCAAGGGTGGTTTCACGGTCGATATCAAGGACGTCCGCGCGTTCCTGCCGGGCTCCCTGGTCGATGTCCGTCCGGTGCGCGACCCCGTGTATCTGGAAGGCAAAGAGCTCGAATTCAAGCTCATCAAGCTTGATCGCAAGCGCAACAATGTCGTCGTTTCCCGCCGCGCGGTGGTCGAGAGCGAGCATTCGGAAGAGCGCGAGCAGTTGCTCGAGAAGCTGGTCGAGGGCGCCAAGCTCAAGGGCGTGGTCAAGAACCTCACCGACTACGGCGCGTTCGTGGACCTCGGCGGCATCGACGGTCTGCTGCATATCACCGACATGGCGTGGAAGCGCGTGCGTCATCCGTCCGAAGTGGTCGAAGTCGGCCAGGAACTCGAAGTCCGCGTGCTCAAGTACGATCGCGAGCGCAACCGCGTCAGTCTCGGTCTGAAGCAGCTGGGCGAGGATCCGTGGGACAACATCGCCCGTCGTTATCCGTCGAACATGCGCATGTTCGGCAAGGTCTCCAACGTCACCGATTACGGCGCGTTCGTCGAAATCGAGCCGGGCGTCGAAGGCCTGGTCCACGTATCCGAAATGGACTGGACCAACAAGAACGTCAACCCGTCCAAGGTTGTGCAGGTCGGCGATGAAGTCGAAGTCATGATCCTCGACGTGGATGAAGAGCGTCGCCGCATCTCGCTGGGCATGAAGCAGTGCTCGTCGAATCCGTGGGAAACCTTCGCCGCGATCCACAAGAAGAACGACAAGGTGTCGGGCCAGATCAAATCGATCACCGATTTCGGCATCTTCATCGGTCTGGACGGCGGCATCGACGGCTTGATCCACCTGTCGGATCTGAGCTGGAACACCACCGGCGAAGATGTGGTCCGCAACTTCAAGAAAGGCGACAACCTCGAAGCCGTCGTGCTTGCTGTCGACCCGGAACGCGAGCGCATCAGCCTCGGCGTGAAACAGTTGGAACAGGATCCGTTCGGCCAGTTCATGGGTAACACGCCGAAGGGTTCGAAGGTGTCGGGTACCGTGAAGGAAGTCGACGCCAAGGGTGCGACGATCGATCTCGGCGACGGCATCGAAGGCTATGTCGGCGCTCGCGACATCAGCTACGACCGCGTCGACGACGCCAGCCAGCACCTCAAGGTCGGCGACAAGATCGAAGCCAAACTGATCGGCATGGACCGTAAGGGCCGCACCCTGCAGTTGTCGATCAAGGCGAAGGATGAAGCCGAGACCCAGGAAGCGATGGCTGAGTACAACAAGGTCTCGTCCGATGCCGCCAGCGGCACCACCAAGCTCGGTGCGCTGTTGCGCGAGCAGTTGGAAAGCCGGTCCGAGTAATCCGCGCCATGGTCTGCGGCGATCCGGTTCGATCCGGATCGCCGCGGTACCTGTCGACTGCGGCCCCTTGAAGGATTGCGAACGCCCATGACCAAATCCGAACTGATCGAGATCCTGTCCCAGCGTCAGAGTCATCTGAAAGCCGATGACGTCGATCTTGCGGTCAAATCGCTGCTGGAGATGATGGGCGGCTCGTTGGCCGAGGGCGAGCGGATCGAGATCCGTGGTTTCGGAAGTTTTTCCCTGCATTACCGCCCACCCCGCACGGGCCGCAACCCGAAGACGGGCGATACCGTGGCGCTGCCCGGCAAACACGTACCGCACTTCAAACCCGGCAAAGAGTTGCGCGACCGGGTCAGCGGCGTCGTTCCGTTGCCGTCGGAAGACTGAGTCCGACCCTGCGCCAGGGCTTTTCAGGCTTGCTTTGAGCGCGCCGATCCGTGTTCCACCCAAATAGAGGGTGTGGATGCATCGTCATTGGTCATCGCGCGGCATACACTGGCAGTGCTTCGACAGCGGTTCCGCCCATTCACTGCGAGCCCCGATCCCTTATGCGTCCATTGCGCGCACTCGCCGTTTTTCTGTTCCTGATCGCCGGGGTGGTTCTCGGCGCATTGAATCCAGCGCCGGCGATGGTCGATCTGGGGCTGATCCAACTGCGCGCCGGGCTCGGCGTGATTCTGCTGTGCACGCTCCTGGTGGGTGTTCTGGTGGGCGGTCTGGCGATGACCGTGTCGGTGGTCCTGCCTTTGCGCCGTGAATCGCGGCGTAGGCGGATGCTCGAGCCAGAGCGCAACCAGGTGGACGTACCCCTTCCCGTTTCGCCTCCGCTGGAGCCCTGAGATGGCCTTTGTCTCCGAATGGTTCTGGTATTTTCTGCTGATTCCACTGGCGGCGGTGATCGGGTGGGTGATCGGTCGACGCGGTGGCGAGCGCCATAGCGACCATCAGGTCAGCCGGCTTTCGACCACCTATTTTCGCGGCCTGAATTACCTGCTCAATGAACAGCCGGACAAGGCGATCGAACTGTTCCTGCACGTCGCCGAACTGGACAAGGATACGTTCGAAACGCAGGTCGCGCTGGGGCATCTGTTCCGCCGCCGCGGCGAAGTCGATCGCGCCATCCGCCTTCACCAAGGGCTGGTGCAGAGGCCAGATCTGAACGATCAACAGAAGGTGCAGGCCTTGCTCGCGCTCGGCGAGGATTACATGCGTTCCGGCTTGCTCGACCGCGCCGAAACCGTATTCAGCGATCTCGCAAAACTCGACGACCGCGCGCCGCAGGCGCTGCGCCATCTGATCGACATCTATCAGGCCGAACGCGATTGGCAGCAGGCGATCGACAAGGCGTCGCGTTATGAAGCGGTGACCGGCGAGTCGATGGGCAAGCTGATCGCGCAGTTCGAATGCGAACTGGCTGAACGCCACCGTGTCGCCGGCGATGGCGATCAGGCGCGTGCAGCGATCGCGCGCGCCTACGCGGCCGATTTCAACACTGTCCGCGCCGGTATGCTCGAAGGGAGGATCGAGTACGACGCCGAGCGCTATCCAGCGGCTATCCGGGCATACGAGCGCGCTGCCCGACACGATCCGGATTACCTGCCCGATATCCTGCCGTCGCTGTCGGTCTGCTACGAGCGTGTTGGCGACCCCAGCGGCGCGCGCAACTTCCTGACCGAGATGTGCGAACACTATCGCGGCATCGCACCCGTGCTGGCGCTGACCCGTCTGGTCGAAACGGGGGAGGGCGTGCACGCCGCACGCGACTATCTCGCGTTGCAACTGAAAGAGCGCCCCTCGGTGCGCGGTGAGGCGGCATTGATCGACCTGAGCCTTGCCGACCACACCGATCCCATCGCGACTCTGCACGATCTCAAGCACGTCACCGAGCAGTTGCTGGTCCGCAACCCCAGCTATCGCTGCAAAAGCTGCGGTTTCGGGGCGCGCAGCCACCATTGGCAATGTCCGAGCTGCAAAGCCTGGGGCACGGTCAAACCGCTGCTGAACTACGCTGTGGTCTGATATGGACCCGTCGACTGGCCTGATCGCCTGGTGTGCGCTGTTCGCGGCCCTCGGTGCCGCGGGCACATGGGTGGCTCGCGCGTATGCCCTCCAGCGGCAATTGGTCGATCAGCCCGGCGAGCGCCGTAGCCATCGCGTCGCGACCCCCCGGGGTGGCGGTATCGCGGTCGCATTGGCATTTCTGATCGCACTGGTGGCGATGATGATGCGCGAACCCCGCGAGATCGTTTTGTTGGCGTGCGCCGGCTTCGGGCTGTTATTGGTGTCTGCGATCGGCTGGATGGACGACCATCGTCCGCTGTCTCCGTGGTCGCGGCTTGTGGTGCATGCGGTTGCGGCGGGTTGGTTGGGGGGCGGCTTCTATCTGTCCGGCGCCAGCGGTGCCGTTGCGATGGCGTCATTCATGTCGGCGCTGGTACTGGTGAATGTCTGGAACTTCATGGATGGCATCGATGGCCTGGCCGCGAGCCAGACGGTGCTGGTCGCAGCTGCATTCGCTTTCCTGGCGGGCAATTCGCTTGCGATTCATCTCGGGTTGGCGTTGATCGCGTCAACCTTGGGTTTCCTGCCGTTCAATTTTCCCCAAGCCAGGATTTTTCTTGGGGATGTGGGCAGCGGGGCGTTGGGCTTCGCGTTGGCACTGATGCTGGGGATGTCGCTGGATGCCATGCCGCCAATGGCTTGGCCGCTGGCTATCCTGCCCTTGAGCGCGTTCCTGATCGATGCCGGCCTTACCCTGTTCACCCGGATGCTGCGCGGAGAACGTTGGTGGATGCCGCATATCGAGCATGCGTATCAGCGTTGGGCTCGCTGCGCTGGCCGTCATCCACCAGTGACTATGGGGTATGCGGCCTGGACCCTGCTGATGTGTCTGGGTATGGCGTTGCTCTGGAAGACAAATCCAAGAGGGATGGAGATGCCGGTTGTGGGGTGTATGGCGATCGGATGGGGGTTCTGGTACTGGTTGCGCCGATGCGCGACCATGCATGATGTGAACGAGGAGACGAACGCATGAGCACCATGAGAGATCGTCTCGCCGGCGCATGGCCGCGGGCCGCGATTGTTCTGCACGATCTGTGCATGGTCGCCCTGTGCTGGACGGGGCTGGTGCAATTCCGCTATGCGATGTTGGATGCCGCCGTCCTGCCGTCGGTGTGGTCGACAGAAATGCTGTTGGTACTGGTGGCGCAGGGATTGGTGTTCTGGCAAGTCGGCTTGTATCGCGGCGTATGGCGCTTCGCCAGCGTTCCCGATCTCGTGAATATCCTCAAGGCGAGCATGTTCGGCCTGCTCGCGATCCTCCTGGTTCTCTTCATCTACAACCGGCTCGGCCAAGCACCGCGCTCGGTGCTGGTCATGTACCCGTTCGTATTGACGCTGATGCTCGGCACCCCAAGACTGCTCTACCGCTCCTGGAAAGACCACGGACGGATCAACAGCGACAAAGCGGCCGTGCGGGTTCTGATTCTCGGCGCGGGGCAGGCTGGCGAAGCGCTGGTACGCGATCTTCGCCGCACCGGCGCCTATCAGCCGGTAGGCTTTCTCGACGACGCGAGCAAACTTCGCGGCAGCCATCTGCATGGCGTGCCGGTACTCGGCCGAATCGACGACCTGATCCATATCGCGCCGGAAACCGCGGCAAAATTGCTGGTGATCGCGATGCCTTCGGTTGATGCCGAGCAAATGCGACGGGTGATCGAGGCCTGCGAACGCACCGGGGTGCCGTTCCGGATGGTGCCGCGCCTGAACGATATTCTCGAAGGTCGTTCGCTGCCCGGCGAGCTCAAGGAAGTCGCGATCGAGGATCTGCTCGGGCGCGATCCGGTCGTGCCCGATTGGAAAGCCATGCGCGATTGGCTGGGTGGGCGCAGCGTCCTGGTGACCGGTGCCGGCGGTTCGATCGGCTCCGAACTATGTCGCCAATGCGCGCGGCACGGCGCCAGCAAGATCGCGCTGGTGGAGATCGATGAACTCGCGTTGACAACGACCCAGATGCGACTGCGCCGCGATTTTCCCGGCATCGAGCTGGCACAGGTGCTGGGCGACTGCGGCGACCCGGCGCTCATGCGCCATGCACTGGATATGGTGAAGCCGGATGCGGTGTTCCATGCAGCCGCATACAAGCAGGTGCCCCTGCTCGAAGCGCAGTTGCGCGAAGCGGTCCGCAACAATGTGCTGGCGACAGAAACCGTCGCCCGCGAAAGCGCGGCTGCGGGTGTCGGCACGTTCGTGTTGATCTCCACCGACAAGGCTGTCGATCCGGTCAACGTGCTCGGCGCGACCAAGCGCTTGGCCGAAATGCTGTGCCAGTCGTTGGCGGACCCGAGGTCCACCCGTTTCGTCACTGTGCGATTCGGCAACGTGCTCGATTCCGCCGGCAGTGTGGTCCCCCTGTTCCGCGAGCAGATCCGCAGCGGTGGCCCGGTGACGGTGACCGATGCTGAAGTGACACGGTTCTTCATGACGATTCCCGAAGCCTGCCAGTTGATCCTGCAAGCCTCGGCAATCGGTTCGCAGCAGGCGATCTACACGCTCGACATGGGCGAACCGGTGTCGATCCGCTTGCTCGCCGAGCAGATGATCCGTCTGGCCGGAAAACAGCCGGGCCGCGACATCGCGATCGTTTACACGGGCCTGCGCCCGGGCGAAAAACTGCATGAAACCCTGTTCCATGCGGACGAGCGCTATCGTCCCACGTCGCATCCGAAGATTCTGCAGGCGGCGCCGCGACAGGTGCCGGCCGAAGCCATCGCCAATGCACTCGTCCGCATGCGCGACGCCAGCGTCCGCTACGATCTGGACGCACTGGCGGCGATGCTGCGCGAGGCAGTGCCCGAGTTCGTGCCGACCCTGGTCGGTACCGACGGTCATGCACATGCGGCGACGGTGGTAGCATTCCCGGCCCGCAACGCGCGTAGAACCTGATGGCTTCGAATACACCTGCCCCGCGTATCCGCAAAGCGGTATTCCCGGTTGCCGGTCTCGGTACGCGGTTCCTCCCGGCGACCAAGACGGTGCCGAAGGAAATGTTGCCGATCGTCGACAAACCGCTGATCCAGTACGCGGTGGACGAGGCCGTCGAGGCCGGTTGCGATACGCTGATCTTCGTCACCAACCGCTACAAGCATGCGGTCGCGGATTATTTCGACAAGGCTTACGAGTTGGAACAGAAGCTGGAAAAGTCCGGCAAGTACGAGCAGCTCGATCTGATCCGGAATATTCTGCCGCCGCATGTACGCGCTGTATTCGTGACCCAGGCTGAAGCGCTTGGACTGGGGCACGCAGTGCTCTGCGCCAAGGCTATCGTGGGCGACGAACCTTTCGCAGTGCTGTTGCCGGACGATTTGATCTGGAACCGGGGCGACGGCGCATTGAAGCAGATGGCGGATGCCGCTGAAGCCACCGGTACCAGCGTGATCGCTGTCCAGGACGTACCTCACGAACAGACCGGCAGTTACGGCATCGTTGCAACCGATGCATTCGCAGGACGCTCGGCGCGGATCCGTGCGATCGTCGAGAAACCGAAGCCCGAGGTAGCGCCGAGCAATCTCGCTGTGGTCGGCCGTTATGTCCTCGATGGCAGCATCTTCGATCTGCTCGAACGGACCACGCCTGGCGCTGGCGGCGAAATCCAGCTGACCGACGCGATCGCTGCTCTGCTTGCCGAGAAACCGGTACATGCCTATCGCTTCCAGGGCACGCGCTTCGATTGCGGCACGCATCTTGGGCTCATCGAAGCGACGATCCGCTATGCGCTCGACCACGAGACGCTCAGCGACGCCGCCCGGGGCATGATGAAGAACGCCCTCAGCGAACTCGGCGTCGTCGATCTCGACTGAAACCGGCCCGCTCCGACAGACCTGGGTCGATGGCAGCGGTTGTCGCGTGGATATCACGACGCTGTTGTGCTGGAGGGGGCTCCCAGATACGCCCAATCACGCTGCCAGTGGGCTATGCTCAGCCAAGGGGACTTGCAGTCAAACGCCGGCCCAGAAGGACATCCGGGCCAGGAAGCCTACGCTTTCGTGTTTCGCCGTGATACCGGGGGCGGCAGTGAATGAGTGACACAACGGTGCCCGGTGCGGCACGACCTCCCCAAGTCGGCGGCTGGTGGCGCTGGTCCCTCGCGACGCTGGTGATCGTCGCGTTCTGGATGGGGACTTATTACGCGGCGCGCATGCTCGAGTACGCGTCGTTCGCGAGTCTCTGGTTTCCGCCGGCAGCGGTGAGCTTCGCGGCCTTCGCTGTTTTCCGCTGGCGGGCCTGGCCGGCGCTGATCGTTGCCAATGTCCTCGGGGCTGTCGCAACCTTTCATCGTGAAGGGGTTGCGACGGTCGCCGGCAGCCTGCTGTTCGACGGGCTGTTGTTCGCGCTCGTGCATTGCATCGCCTATTGGCTGGTAGCCGAGGCGGTACTGCACTCCATCCCGCGTACGACCGCGCCGTCGATGGCGCGCACGGTCGTTGCTTTTCTGCTCGGTGGCATCATCGCCGCACTGATCGCATCGATCGGAGGGGCATCGGTCACGAGTCTGGTCGGGTTGGTGCCGAAGGGCGGCATCTGGCCATTGGTCCTGCCGTGGTTGATCGGGGACTACGCCGGACTGGTCGCCACCGGGCCGATGCTGATTCTCGCGTTTCGCGGGTTTGCGCGGCGTATCGGGATTCGTACACCGCACCGTCTATACGCTTTCGACGACCTGCCGCGCCCACAGCGCAGCCTTGGGCCGTTTGCCTTGAAATTGCTGCTGGTGCTGGGCGCCGTGACGCTGTCGCTGTTGGCGATCGCGCAGGCGCCGGACAACGAGCCGCTGCTGTTCATCGTATTCATCGCGATCGTGCTGCAGTTGTGGATCGTGCATACCCAAGGCGTGACCGAGTCGCTGATCGCGATCGCGATCTTCAGCCTGACCCTGGTCGTGTTGGTCTATGCGCTGGAGCTGGGCGCGCATGCGCTGACCCTGCAGTTCGCGATGATCACCCTCGCGGCAGGCAGTTACTTCGGGCTGGCGGTGCCGATGCTGTACGCCGACAACGCGCAACTGCGACGGTTGCTGATCCACGACGCGCTGACTAGTGCGTACAACCGCCATTTCTTCGTCGAACTTTCGCAGCAGGCGATCCGGCAATCGCGGATCCGGGCACAGCCGGTGTCGATGTTGATGATCGATCTCGACAATCTCAAACTCATCAATGATCGTCACGGCCATGCGGCGGGCGACCAGGCATTGTCGCAGATCGTACGGATCTGCCAGCAGTCGCTGACCGGCAATGATCTGCTGGGGAGATTGGGCGGGGACGAATTCTGCGCTCTGCTGCCGGGGCTGGATCAGACTGCGGCTGGCATTGCCGCCGATGGGATCATCGAGGCCGTCCGCAACTCGGCCTATGCGTTTTCCAGCGAACTCAAGCCGAGTCTGAGCATCGGCATCGCCACGACACAGAGCGATATCGACGATTACGAAAGCCTTTGGCTGCGCGCCGATTCGGCGCTGTACGTCGCCAAACGCGGCGGGCGCAATCAGATCGCCCAGGAAGAGATTTCGGAACTCGCGTAAACGCTGTGGAGCCGCAAAAAATGCAACGGGGCGCGAATTCAGCACCCCGCTGCGTCAGTCGGCAATCCTATCCGGTGCGGTTCAGAGCGACTCGAAAATACCCGCCGCGCCCATCCCGGTACCGATGCACATCGTCACCATTCCGTACTTCTGCCGGCGACGACGCATACCGTGGACGAGGGTCGCGGTACGGATCGCGCCGGTCGCACCGAGCGGGTGGCCCAATGCGATCGCGCCGCCCAGCGGATTGACCTTGGAAGGATCGATCCCGCAGGTGCGGATCACCGCCAGCGCCTGTGCGGCGAAGGCTTCGTTGAGTTCGATCCAGTCGAGCTGATCCTGGGTCAGGCCGGCCTGCTTGAGAGCCTTCGGGATCGCGGCGATCGGGCCGATTCCCATCACTTCCGGGCGCACGCCCGCCACCGAGAAGCTGACGAAGCGGGCCAGTGGAGTCAGGCCGTAGTCCTTGATCGCCTGCTCCGACGCCAGCAGCACCGCACCGGCGCCATCGCTCATCTGCGAACTGTTGCCGGCGGTAACCGTGCCGCCGAACTGGCCATTGCGGAATACCGGCTTGAGCTTGGTCAGACCCTCGATCGATGAATCAGGACGAGGGCCTTCGTCATTCTCGACCAGCGCTTTCTTCAGACGCACGGCATTTCCGGCGAGATCGGGAATCCGTGAAACGACTTCGTAGGGCGAGATTTCACCACGGAACTCGCCGGACTGGATCGCTGCGATGGCTTTCTGGTGCGAGGCGAGGGCGAAGGCATCCTGATCCTCGCGCGAGACCTTCCACTCCTCGGCGACCTTCTCAGCGGTGATGCCCATCCCGTATGCGATGGCGATGTGATCGTTGTCGAACACGCTGGGCGCCATCGCGATCTTGTTGCCCATCATCGGCACCATCGACATCGATTCGGTACCGCCGGCGAGCATCAGATCGGCGTTGCCGAGGCGGATCTGATCGGCGGCCAGCGCCACGGCCTGCAGACCGGACGAACAGAAACGGTTGATCGTCTGCGCGGCGATGGTGTTCGGCAGCCCGGCCAGGAGCAGGCCGATGCGCGCCACGTTCATGCCTTGCTCGCCTTCGGGCATGGCGCAGCCGATGATGGCGTCGTCAATGCGGCCGAGGTCGATACCCGGCGCCTGCGCGACCACGCTACGCAGCACGTGCGCGAGCATGTCGTCGGGGCGGGTGTTGCGGAAGACGCCTTTCGGGGCCTTGCCGACCGGTGTGCGGGTGGCGGCGACGATGTAGGCGTCCTGGATTTGCTTGCTCATTGGATTACTCCGAGTCTGATGGGGTAGACCGGCACAGGGACGTGCCGGCGCGGTATCGCTTCGGCGATACCGCGGCAGCGGGCGAAAACCGCGTTTTCGACCGCTGCGAAGAAGCCGCGGCAGGATGCCCGGTCTTCTTCGTCAACTAGTTCCTCAAAGGTTTGCCGGTTTCAAGCATGTGCTTGATCCGGGCCTGGGTCTTCGGCATCTGCGCCAACGCAACGAAATGCTCGCGCTCCAGGCGGATCAGCCATTCCTCGTCGACAAGCGCGCCGCGATCCACGTTGCCGCCGCACATCACGGTGGCGATGCGGGTGGCGATTTCGGCGTCGTATTCGGAAATGAAGCGGCCTTCCAGCATGTTCGCGAGCATCATCTTGAAAGTGGCGATACCGACATCGCCGGCGACCGCGATGCGGCGTGCGGGCATCGGAGGCCGGTAGCCGGTTTCGGCCATACCCAAAGCCTGCTGTTTGGCGATGTGCAGCAGCTCATGGGCATGGAAGGCGACGATGTCGTTCTGGCGGAGCAGGCCGAGTTCCTTCGCTTCGATCGCGGAGGTCGACACCTTGGCCATCGCCACGCTCTCGAACACCGGCTTGAGCTGCGCCAACACGTCGCCGCCCGCGCCAGCCACCTGCGAGGCGCGTACCGCGAACTCCTTCAGGCCGCCACCGGCCGGCAGCAGGCCGACGCCGGCTTCGACCAGACCGATGTAACTTTCGAGATGGGCCACGGTACGCGCGGCGTGCATCTGGAATTCGCAACCGCCGCCAAGGGCGAGACCGCGGACCGCGGCGACGACCGGCACCAGCGAATACTTGATGCGCTGACTGGTGGCCTGGAAGTTCGCGACCATCGCCTCGAAGCCTTTCACGTCGCCTGCCTGCAGCAGGCCCAGCGCGCCGGAAAGATCGGCACCTGCCGAGAACGGTTCCTTCGGTTGCCAGATCACCATGCCGCGGAAGTCGCGTTCGGCGATGCCGATGGCTTCCTGCAGGCCGTTGAGGACATGGTCGTTGACCGTCTGCATCTTGGTCTTGAACGAAGCCACGGCGATGCCATCGCCGTCGTGCCACAGGCGCACGCCATCGTTCTCGAACACGGTTTCACCGGGAGCGAAGCGCTCGCCCAACACCGGATCGGGAAAGCGCTGGCGCTTGTAGACGGCAAGCGCGGAGCGGGGCAGATTGGCGCCCTTGCCAGGGCTGAAGCTGCCGTCGGCCGCATGCACGCCGTCGCGGCCATCCAGCACCCACGCCGGGAGCGGGGCATTGCTCATCGTTTTGCCGGCGGCGATGTCCTCGGCGATCCACTGCGCCACCTGTTTCCAGCCAGCGGCCTGCCAGGTCTCGAACGGGCCGAGCGACCAGCCGTATCCCCAGCGGATCGCCAGATCCACGTCACGCGCGGTCTCGGCGATATCGGCCAGATGATAGGCACTGTAGTGGAACAGGTCGCGGAACGTCGCCCAGAGAAACTGTGCGTGCGGATGCGTGCTTTCGCGCAGCTTGGCGAATTTCTCCGCCGGGTTCTTGATCTTCAGGATCTCGACCACTTCCGGCGCCGCGCCGCGGTCGGCCGGGCGGTAGTCCTGTTTCTGCAGATCGACGACGACGATATCCTTGCCGACCTTGCGGAAGATGCCCGCACCAGTCTTCTGGCCCAGCGCACCTTTCCCGATCAAAGTGGTCAGCCAGACCGGCGCATTGAAGTAGTTGTGCCACGGGTCGTCGGGCAGGGTGTCGCCCATGGTCTTGATCACATGGGCCATGGTGTCCAGGCCGACCACGTCGGAGGTGCGATAGGTCGCCGATTTCGGGCGGCCCACCAGCGGCCCGGTCAGGCTGTCGACTTCATCAAAGCCGAGGCCGAACGCCGCGGTGTGGTGGATCGTCGACAGGATCGAGAACACGCCGATCCGGTTGCCGATGAAGTTCGGGGTGTCCTTGGCGTAGATCACGCCCTTGCCGAGAGTGGTGGTGAGGAAGGTTTCGAGGCTATCCAGCACGTTCGCGTCGGTGGTCTTCGCCGGTATCAGTTCGGCCAGATGCATATAGCGCGGCGGATTGAAGAAGTGCACGCCGCAGAAACGATGGCGAAGTTCTTCTGGAAGAACTTCCGACAACTTGTTGATTCCCAAGCCGGATGTGTTGCTGGCGAGGATGGCGTTCGCCGGCACGAAGGGAGCGATTTTCTTGTACAGATCCTGCTTCCAGTCCATCCGTTCGGCGATCGCCTCGATGATCAGGTCGCAGTCGCGCAGTTGTTCCAGGCTCGAATCGTAGTTGCCCGGGGTGATCGCTTCGGCCAGCGCCTTGCTCGCCAGCGGTGCCGGCGAGAGTTTGCCGAGGTTGGCGAGCGCTTTGAGTACGACGCCATTCGGGTCTCCTTCTTTGGCGGCGAGGTCGAACAGCACCGTATCCACGCCGGCATTGGTCAGGTGCGCGGCGATCTGCGCACCCATGACGCCGGCGCCGAGGACTGCGGCGCGTCGTACAAGCGGTTTCTGAGACATGTTCTCCATCCTATTGATTGCGTGTATGTTTTCTATGCGAAAGACGGGCAATTAAACGCCCGTCAGTTGATCTTTCCAGCCTTGAACCCGGCCGAGGCGAAGCGGATCAACTCCTGCGCAGCGCGCTGGCGGTGCGCCGCTTCGGCGACGCCGTTCGGGCGTTTCATCATGCCGAAATCGGCCATGGCGTAGGTCAGCGACCCTGCCAGGAAGTCGAGGCGCCAATAGAGCTCTTCCTTGCTCAGACCTGGCATGCAGCCGGAAATGGCCTTGGCGAATTCGCGCAGCACATGCCCGTATTGCTCTGACAGAAACCGGCGCAGACCGTCGTTCTTCTCCGCGTAGGCGCGGGCGATCACGCGGATGAAGGCGCCGCCGCCGTGACGGTCCTGGGCCATCGCCAGCGCCGGTTCGACGAAAGCTGCGAGAATCGCGTCGAGGTCCGCCGGATCGACCGCCACGGCCGATTGCAATTGCGACAGGCGCTGCGCGCTCATTTCGTCCATACGACGTCGGAATACCTCGTTGACGAGATTCTCCTTGCTGCCGAAGTGGTAATTGACCGCCGCGATGTTGACGTCGGCCTGGCTGGTGACCTGACGGAGCGATGTGCCGCCGAATCCGTACTGGGCGAAAAGGGTTTCCGCGGCGTCGAGGATCCGTTCCTTGGTCGAGAACTGGGCTTTGCTCATGATCGATTCGAGTCCGGGGAAGGGGCTGCAGTCAGGTGGCGAGTGCCGACAAGCTGAATCAAACGCTTGTTTGAGCCTACACCGAACCGGGCCAGGCTGCAAAACGTGACCGCGGACAAAGGTGCAAGGAGACCTCGCGCCGGGTTAGAATCCTCTGCAGCCTAATCGGCTAAACCCGCGTCCACACGCGGGTTTTTCCTTCCCCTTCATGTTATCTTTCGGCCGCTCGACTGCAGCCGACTACTCCCCGGAGACCTTTCTCATGGCGCTGGAGCGCACCATCTCGATCATCAAACCCGACGCCGTCGCCAAGAACGTCATCGGTCAAATCTATTCGCGTTTCGAACAGGCCGGTCTCAAGGTCGTCGCCGCGAAGATGAAACATCTCTCGCGCAAAGAAGCCGAAGGATTCTACGCCGTGCACCGCGAGCGCCCGTTCTTCAACGCGCTGGTCGAATTCATGACTTCAGGCCCGGTGATGATCCAGGTACTCGAAGGCGACAACGCTGTACTGAAGAACCGTGAACTGATGGGCGCCACCAATCCGAAGGAAGCCGCGCCGGGTACGATCCGCGCCGATTTCGCTTCGTCGATCGACGCCAATGCCGTGCACGGTTCGGATTCGCTGGAAAACGCTGCGATCGAAACCGCGTATTTCTTCGCGGCGACAGAACTCTGCCCGCGCTGATGCGATGAACGGGGTCGTGCAAAACATTCCTGCCAGGCAGAATCTGCTCGATCTCGATCGCGACGGTCTGGAGTGCTTCTTCGCCGACACGCTCGGCGAGAAGCGTTACCGTGCCCATCAGGTGATGAAGTGGATCCATCATCGCCATGTCACCGATTTCGTCGAAATGACCGACCTCGGCAAGGCGCTTCGCGCCAAGCTCGACGAACACGCCGAAGTCCGTGTTCCGCTGGTCCAGTTCGACAAGCCCTCCGAAGACGGCACCCACAAATGGCTGCTCGGTATGGACGGCAAGAACGCCATCGAAACCGTGTACATCCCCGACAAGGGCCGCGGCACGCTGTGCGTGTCTTCCCAAGTCGGCTGCGGCCTGAACTGCCAGTTCTGTTCCACCGCGACCCAGGGGTTCAACCGGAATCTTTCGACCGCCGAGATCATCGGCCAGGTCTGGGTGGCCGCACGCCACCTCGGCAACGTGCCGCACAAACAGCGCAAGCTCACCAATGTCGTGATGATGGGCATGGGCGAACCGATGCTCAACTTCGACAACGTCGTGCGTGCGATGAGCGTGATGCGCGACGACCTCGGCTACGGCCTCGCCAACAAGCGTGTCACGCTGTCGACGGCTGGCGTGGTGCCGATGATCGATCGCCTTGCGGTCGAGAGCGACGTCTCGCTCGCGGTGTCGCTGCACGCGCCAAACGACGAGTTGCGCAGCCAACTTGTTCCGCTCAACAAGAAATATCCGATCGAGGAACTGATGGAGGCCTGCGTGCGCTACGCGCTGCGCAAGAAAGGCACCTCGGTCACCTTCGAATACACCCTGATGAAAGGCGTCAACGACCAACCTCAGCAGGCGCGCGAACTGGTCCGTCTGCTGCGTGCGTTCGACAATGCCGTGCAGATGAAGGACGCGGCGAAGGTCAACCTGATCCCGTTCAATCCATTTCCGGGCACGCGTTTCGAACGCCCGGACGAAACCGCGATCCGCGCGTTCCAGAAACAGCTCAACGATGCGGGCATGATCGCGCCGGTCCGTCGGACCCGCGGCGACGACATCGATGCGGCGTGTGGTCAGCTGAAAGGGCAGGTTGCCGATCGCACCAGGCGCCAAGCCGAATTCAACAAGACGCTCGAATCGCGCGGGGGGCGCGACGCGGGTGGCAACGAACCGGGGACAGTCCATGCCGCCGCATGACATCCTGTACCTCATCCATCGATCCGACGCCTCGGCGGGCGTCGTATGCGCACCAGCAGGATGCTTTGCTTTGGGGAGCAACACGCAATGACATCGTCCGAGACCGGTATGCCCGACAGCGCTCGCGGCATCGGTGAACGCCTTCGCCAGGCCCGCATCCGTACGGGGCTGACCCCCTCCGAAATCGGGTCGCAGCTGAAAATGCCGACCTACGCCATCGAAGCCCTCGAACGCGAGGACTGGGGGCGCATCGGTGCGCCGGTGTTCGTCCGCGGCCAGTTGCGCAGCTATGCGCGCCTGTTGGGGCTCCCGGCGGACGCGATCGTCGAAAGTCTGTCGATGCCGGCGGCTGCCCCCGTCGAACTGGTGCCGCAAACGTATACGCCCAGGATGCAATTGGTCGCCGAGCAGACCAAAATGCGTCTGGTGTATGTGGTGCTGACCGCGGCGATCGCAGTCCCGGTGTGGCTGGCGACCCGTTCGCACCTCGACGGCGCGGTCGACACGGTTTCCCTCGATGCAGATGCTCCTACCGCGCTGCCGCAGAAGGGAGCGCCCGCAATCGCGGCAACACCCGATGTCGATACCTCGTCTGCTGCCCAGGCAGCTCCCCTGGTCGCTTCGATCACGCCACCGATGCCGCAGCGTGCGGCGTCCTCCGCGGATCTTGCGGTGACGTTCACCGGCGAAAGCTGGGTGCGCATCAGTGCGCCGGACGGTACCGTCATCGAACAGGCACTGGTGCAACCCGGGCAACAGCGCGTGTTCAAGGCGGGCCAGATCGGCAAGGCCGTGCTGGGCAACGCCCAGGCCGTTTCCATGCAATATCGTGGCCAGGCGATGGACATGACACCGTACGTTCGCGCGAATGTGGTGCGCTTTACGGTATCCTCTGACGGCTCACTCCAGCCGGCCGATCGCTGAGGGGTCCCGGCGCAGTCCGGGTTTCCCGCACCGGCCATCCGTGCCGGAGCGATCCGGGAATCCGCGTCATGCCCCGATCCCGCTGCAGTGCCGACGCGTCTCCAGACACTGCAGCGCCAGTCTTTTCGATGATGGCCGTTTCCGACGGCCGGGATTCAGGAGACGCTTGCTACAACGTCGCGTCGATCATCGCGGCGCAACGCGTTCCTGCCAAGCCTTCCACCGACACCGCCGCACTCAACAGACACGATACCGACCTATGGCGATCGACGATCTCCTCGACGAACACGAACAAAGCGAACGCGTACGCAGTTGGCTGCGCCAGAATGCCACTGGCCTCATCGGCGGCGTCGCCCTCGGGCTGGCCGCGATCTACGGCTGGTTCTGGTGGCAGGACCAGGCCAGCGCCAAGCGGGCCAAAGCGAGCGACGACTACCAGGTCGTGATCGAGCAGATCAAGGCCGGCAATCTCAAGGAAGCCCAGGCCAAAGCCGGGGCCCTGAAAGAAACTTCATTCGCTGCGCTTGCGGCGCTCGATCTGGCCAAGTCACAGGTCGATGGCGGTCAGCGCGATGCAGCCATCGCAACGTTGCGGGCGATCAAGATCGACGACACCGTGATCGCACCGGTGGTTTCGCAGCGTCTTGCCCGGCTGTTGATGGACGCCGGCAAGAACGAAGAAGCGCTGAAGTTGCTGAACGGTCTGGACGATGCGGTTGCCCAGGAGGTCCGTGGCGACGCGCTGTTCGCGCTCGGTCGCAAGGATCAGGCCCGCGATGCCTACACCAAGGCATTGACCTTGCTGGATGTCGCTGCACCGCAGCGCAGGCTGGTCGAATTGAAACTGACCCAGGCGGGCGGCACGCCGCCCAAACCCGAATCCGCCTCTTGAGCACGTCACATTGAGCAAGCCGAACACGATGAACTCCCATTCGATCCTGCGCGCACGCGTCGTATTGCGGGTCGCCTTACTGGCTGCTGTCGTCGCGCTGTCCGGTTGCAGCACCGTCAAGGGCTGGTTTGAAGTCGGCGACAAGTCCAAGAAAGCCGCCAGCAAGCCTGCCGAACTGACCGAGTTCACGCCTTCCGCCACCGTTTCGCGGATGTGGACAGCGAAGGCGGGTAGCGGCGAGCCGCGCATGGGCGTCGTCCAGGCGCCCACTGTCGCCGATGGCCGTGTCTATGCGGCGGCCATCGAGGGTGGTGTCCGCGCTTTCGATCTGCAGACTGGCGCCAGCGTGTGGCAGTACAAAAGCAAGCTGTCGATCTCTGGTGGCCCCGGGGCAGGCGAAGGCTTGGTCGTGGTCGGCACGCTCGATGGCGATGTGATCGCGCTGGATGCAGCGAACGGGACCGAGAAATGGACCGCGAAGGTCAACAGCGAAATCATCGCCGCACCGGCCATCGGTCAGGGCGCGGTGCTGGTACGTTCGAACGATGGTCGAATCACTGCGTTCGATGCGGCAAACGGTCAGCGCCGCTGGTTCTGGAATCATGATCTCCCGTCATTGACAGTGCGCGGCAACGACGCGCCCGTCCTCGGCCCGGGCTTCGTGTTCGTCGGCAACGATGACGGCACGCTGGCCGCATTGTCGCTCGTCGATGGTCGCCCGCTCTGGGATCAGGCGATCGGTCTGCCCGATGGACGCACCGAACTCGACCGCATGGCCGATGTCGACGGCTCGCCGGCGCTTGATGGCCCGGTGTTGTTCGCAAGCAGCTACAAGAAGCAGACGCTTGCGATCGATGCCCCCAGCGGTCGTCCGCTCTGGTCGCAGGATCACGGTGGTGCGGGTCGCGTCGGCGTCGCCAGCGACCGCGTGATCGTCACTGATCCGGCCGGTGTGGTCTGGGCGCTCGACAAGAACGGCGGCTCGGCGATGTGGCAGCAGGCCGGTCTGGCCCGCCGCATGTTGTCCGGAGCCGCGGTGCAGGGCGATTTCGCGGTCGTCGGCGATTACGACGGCTATCTGCACTGGCTGCGGTTGGACAACGGCGATTTCGGTGCCCGCGTCCGCGTCGGTCGCGACCCCGTGCGCGCCGCGCCGGTCGTGGTCGACGGCATCCTCATCGTGCAGACGGCAGGCGGCGATCTCGGTGCCTATCGGTTGCAGTAACTACCCCGGATGACATTCCCCAGCGGCCCCGGGTAGTCTGACTGCCCGGGGCCGCGTGTTTCATGCTCCACCATTCAAACTCCTCGACTTCGATCCGATCCCATGCTGCCGCTGGTTGCTCTCGTAGGCCGTCCCAATGTCGGTAAATCGACGCTCTTCAACGCGTTGACCCGCACCCGCGACGCGCTCGTCCACGACGAGCCGGGCGTGACCCGTGACCGCAATTACGGCGTTTGTCGTCTCGTCGAGGACCGGCCGTTCGCGATCGTCGACACCGGCGGCATCGCTGGCGAGAGCGTGCATCTTGAAAACGGCGGCCTGGCCGGCGCGACCGCGCGACAGTCGAGAGCCGCAGCGGAAGAAGCCGATCTCGTTCTGTTCATCGTCGACGGCCGCGACGGTCCATCGTCGCTTGACGACGAAATCCTGCGCTGGCTGCGCAAGACCGCACGCCCGGTGGTGCTGGTCGTCAACAAGACCGACGGTATCGACGCCCGCGCCGCGCTCGCCGAATTCGCGCGCTACGGCATCGCCGATGTGCTCGCGATCTCGTCCGCGCACAGGCATGGCATCGATCATCTGCTCGACGATGTCATGGCGCGTCTGCCGGTCGAAGGCGACTCAGCGGTACTGGACAACGATCCGGAACGCGTACGCATCGCCTTCGTCGGACGCCCCAATGTCGGCAAGTCGACGCTGGTCAATCGTATCCTCGGCGAAGAGCGGATGATCGCGTCCGAAGTGCCGGGCACCACCCGCGATTCGATCGCGGTCGATCTTGAGCGCGACGGCCGCAAGTACCGCCTCATCGACACCGCCGGTATCCGCCGCAAGGCGAGAGTGGAGGAAGCGGTCGAGAAATTCTCGATCGTGAAAACCCTGCAGGCCATCGAACACTGCCAGGTCGCGGTGATCATGCTCGACGCCACCGAAGGCGTGACCGATCAGGACGCAAGCGTGCTCGGCGCGGTGCTCGATGCCGGCCGTGCGCTGGTGGTCGCCGTCAACAAGTGGGATGGCCTGAGCACCTATCAGCGCGAACAGACCGAAGGCCTGCTGTCGCGCAAGCTGTCGTTCGTCAACTGGGCCGAAGCGGTGCACATCAGTGCCAAGCACGGCTCCGGTCTACGCGAACTGTTCGCTGCGATCCATCGCGCCCACCATTCGGCCACGCGCCAGTTCAGCACCTCGGAAGTCACGGTGGCGATGGAAGTCGCCTACGAAACCAACCCGCCGCCCGCGATTCGCGGCCATGTGTCGAAGATGCGTTTCGCGCATCCGGGTGGCGATATGCCGCCGACCTTCGTCGTCCACGGCTCGCGACTGCGCAGCCTGCCGGAAAGCTATCGGCGCTATCTGGAAAACTTCTTCCGCAAACGCTTCAAACTGGTCGGCACTCCGGTGCGTTTCGTGTTCAAGGAAGGCGAGAATCCGTACAAGGACAAGAAGAATGTGCTGACCGAAGGCCAGCAAGCCAAACGTCGTCGTCTGATGCGGCATGTGAAGAAGAACAAATAGAGCGGGCTGAGCAGTCAGTCGGCTGTATGAACCCCGTCCGCTGTGCGAAGTGAATACTCCCATCTCCTCCGGCGACATCACGCTCGGTCTGCTTGCAGGCGGTAAGGCCTCGCGTCTCGGCGGCATCGACAAGGCCTGGCTCGAACGCGACGGCGTGCCGCAGGTGCTGCGCTGGCAGCGCCGGTTTTCGGGCGAGGTCGCTACGCTGCTGGTGTCGGCAAATCGCGATCTCGATCGATACGCCGCGAATGATCTGATCGCTCTCCCGGACCTTACGCCCGACGCCGGTCCGATCGGCGGACTCGAAGCGCTCGCAGCGGCCTGCGCAACGCCGTGGCTGTTCACGCTGCCCGTGGATCTGGTCGGCACCAACGATTGTCTTCTGCGCACGCTCGCGAATCTGCGCGGCGGGGACGGGGCATTCGCGGCCGACGACGATGGCGCGCAGCCGCTGGTGGCGCTGTGGCGTTGCGACGCACTGCGCCTGGCCTGCAAGGAAGCCCTCGCGACGGAGGACTGCGCCATTCACGCGCTACAGTCGCGATTGAAGATCGCCCGGGTGGTTTTCTCCGGCTTCCGATTCGGTAATCTCAACACTCCGGACGATCTCCACAGCGCCGGCATCGCGACGGATCCCCCATCGATATGAGCTTCCCAATCCGCATTGGTTTCGACGATGCACGTCGCATCATCGACGAAGTCGCCGCAGGGCGATCCATGCCTGCAGAGCGCGTTTCGCTCGCGAAGGCGCACGGGCGCGTACTCGCGCAGTCGTTGACCGCGATGCTGCCGCAGCCGGGTTTCGATAATTCGGCGATGGATGGTTTCGCCCTGCGCCGCGCCGATCTCGACGTCGACGGCGAAACGACGCTGAACCTCGTGGGCGAACAGTTCGCGGGGCGGATGCAGCCGCTGACCGTCGGTCCAGGCGAATGCGTACGTATCACCACCGGTGCGCCGTTGCCTGCAGGCGCCGACTGCGTCGTCATGAAAGAGAACACGCGAGTCGACGGCGACAGCGTGCGCGTGCTGCAGAACCCAAGGCCGGGTCAGCATGTCCGCTGTGCAGGCGAGGATGTGCAGATCGGCGACGCTTTGCTGGCGGCGGGACAGATGCTCACGCCGAGCCGGATCGCATTGGCTGCAGGGCAGGGCATGGATCGTCTCGAAGTTGCACGCCGACCGACGGTCGCGGTGTTCACCACCGGCGACGAACTGGTAGAACCGGGGCTGCCGCTGCGGCCGGGAGAGCTGTACAACAGCAATCGCGAACTGCTGATGGGTCTGCTGCGTGCCGACGGTTTCGAGCCCGTCGCATGGCCGAACCTGATCGACGAACCTCCCGTGATCGACGCGGGTTTGCGCCATGCCGGGCATGCTTTCGATGTGGTCATCACCTGCGGCGGCGTGTCCGCAGGCGAGAAGGATCACATCCCGGAACTGCTGCAGGCCGAAGGCAGCGTGCACTTCTGGAAGGTACGGATGAAACCCGGCATGCCCGTGCTGTTCGCCGATGGCGGAGGTCTCGGCGATGCGTTGTTCCTGTGCCTGCCGGGCAATCCGGTCTCGGTGTTGGCGACGTATCTCACCCTCGGTCGTTCATTGCTCGATGGCCTGCAGGGGCGTGCCGAACCACGGCCACGTCTGCGCGCAAGACTCGACACCGCATGGCACAAGACCCACGACCGGCTCGAATTCCTCCGCGGCCGTTTGTCGCATGACGATGAAGGCCGATTGCACGTCCAGCCCAATCCCGCCGACGGCTCGCACCGCATGCGCGCCGCCGCCGACAGCGACGCGTTGATCGTGTTGGGTGAGCGCGAGCAGAGGCTGGAGGCGGGCGATGTCGTGGATGTGCTGCCGTATTGAGCGAGCGATAATCAGCGCATGAGCATTCCGGAAATCCCGCCGCAACAGGCGCTCGACCGCCAACGCCGCAGTGCGGTGTTGATCGATGTGCGCGAAGCGCACGAGCGCGCACTGGGTATGGCCGAAGGCGCATTGGGCATCGCGATGGGCGAGTTGATCGCTTCGGCCGCCGAGCATCTGCCCGACACCGGCGCCGAAGTGCTGCTGATCTGCCAGAGCGGGGTGCGGTCGTTGCGTACGGCGGACGCACTGGTGACGCAGGGGTTCACGAATGTGATCTCGGTAGCGGGCGGCACCTCGCGCTGGATCGCTGAAGGCCTGCCGACGACGATGCCTGACGATGCCATCGACACCGATTTCACCGAGCGCTATTCGCGACATCTGCGTTTGCCGCAAGTGGGGCTCGAAGGGCAGCGCAAACTTGAATCCGCGCGCGTGCTGCTGGTCGGTGCCGGTGGGCTCGGTTCGCCGGCCGCG
Organism: Lysobacteraceae bacterium; assembly: GCA_040079515.1. GTDB lineage: Bacteria > Pseudomonadota > Gammaproteobacteria > Xanthomonadales > Xanthomonadaceae > Lysobacter_I. The sequence continues at coordinate 343,888 of JBEBKD010000002.1, read as the reverse complement.
TATTATCTCGCGGCCGCAGGCGTCGGCACGCTGCGGATCGCCGATGACGATGTCGTGGATCGCAGCAATCTGCAGCGGCAGATTCTGCACACCGATGCGCGCATCGGCACCGCGAAGGTCGACTCCGCAGCGATCGCGCTGTCGGCGCTGAACCCGCGCACCCGCATCGAAGCGATCGCCGAGCGTGTGAGCAGCGCGAACGTCGAAGCTCTGCTCGATGGCGTCGATATCGTGATCGACGGCGCCGACAATTTTCCGGCGCGGTATCTGCTCAACGATGCCTGCGTGAAACTCGGCAAGCCGCTGGTCTACGGCGCGGTGCATCGTTTCGAAGGCCAGGCCAGCGTGTTCGATGCCGGCCGCCAGCGCGGCGCGGCGCCGTGCTACCGCTGTCTGTTCCCCGAGCCTCCGCCGCCCGAAGCCGCACCGAACTGCGCCGAAGCCGGCGTGCTCGGCGTGCTGCCGGGCGTGATCGGGCTGATCCAGGCGACCGAGGCGATCAAACTGATTCTGGAGATAGGCGATCCGCTGATCGGACGCTTGCTGCAATTCGATGCGCTGTCGATGCGTTTTCGCGAAACGCGTCTGCAGGCGGACCCGGATTGCGCCATCTGTGCATCCGGCAAAGCGTTCCCGGGTTACGTCGACTACGCTGCCTTCTGTGCCGGCGAATAGTCTCGCTGCAGCATGCAGAAGACGGTGGTACTTCTAGTACGGTTGTTCGAGGGCGAACGATGAATCGATTTGCGATGTTCCGGATCGTGGCGCTGGCGGCATCGGCGTTGGTGTGCTTTCGCGTCGAAGCGGCGAAGGTCTGCGAATTCTCCGCGCATGAAGCGAAGATATCGCCCGTTGCCCTGCGTATCGCCCAGATCGCCTGCGATGAGCACGTGCTCTGGCGCAGGCCGTATATCAATGCCCAGGGACGCATCGTCAGGCTCGCGGCCATGGAGGGCGAGAAGGAAACGCTCGGTGACGGGCAGACGCCCGCCTGGCGTCGGGTCGCGCACTATTGGAAGGCGTCAGATCTGCTCGACAACAACGTCCGTTGGGAGAAAACCCGGATCGAACAGGGCGGGCAAGCGAAAAGAAACGGCGCTTCCGATTGCGTCGGCGACGCGCAGGATTGGGCCGCAAGAGCCGCCTGCCGTGCCTTCCTGATCGATGTGCCGTGGTCGGCGGTGTTCGTCTCGCATGTGATGAAAACCGCGGAGATCTCCGATTTCCTCGTTTCTTCCTCGCACTTCTATTACATCCGCGATGCCGAGCGACGCCCGCTGGACGGGCCGTATCGATTGGTCGATCCCACCGCAGAAAAACCTGCGGTCGGCGATCTCGTCTGTTACCTGCGCGAAAAAAATCGGATCTACGGCTACCGGGGACTGCTCGCGTATCTCGGTGGCTCTGGCGGACCGCTCGATTCGCATTGCGATATCGTGGTCGGCGTCGATATCGATGGCGACAGCAAGGTCTATGCGATCGGCGGCAACGTCATTCATGGCGTGACGATGCGAAAACTGAATCTCAACGCGCGAGGGCTGCTGTCGCTGCCGATGGAAAAGGACGGCGACGATGCGAGGGAGTTCGAGATCGGCGATGAAAAGGATTACAACTTCAATCGTCAGGATTGGGCGGCGCTGCTGAAATTGAACAGATAGGGCCGTCCGTTTTTCAAACCACTATCGCGACATGAACGCGGAGAGCGATTTCCCGAATTCCGGATGAAGCGAAATGTCGTTGTGATCGGCGCTGTCGATGCGGACGACATTCGGCGACACCGCCAAGGCAGCGATCAGGCGTTTCGTGCAGACCTCGGGAACGATATCGTCGCGGCCCCCATGCACGATCAGGATCGGTTCGCGGAAACCGTGCAGCGCTTTCGCCGATTCGTAGCGTTCGTCCAGCAGCCAGTCGACCGGGAAGATCGGATAGTGCGTCTTCGCAGCGCCGATCATGCTGTCGAAGGGCGTGACCAGCGCCAAACGCGCCACCGGCCGCTGCCCGGCGACCTGACTGGCGATGCCGCTGCCGAGACTGCGGCCGATCACCGCGATGGGCTGGCCGGGATGCTGCCGCTGCACTTCATCAAAGACCGCCAGCGCATCGGGCACCAATGCCGCTTCGCCGGGTTCGCCGGTGCTGGCGCCGTAGCCGCGATACGCGACCAGATACACGCTGCGGCCGGGAAACATCCGCGCGAAGTCTTCGCGATTGGCTTCGATGCGCTCGGCGTTGCCGCCGAAATAGAGGATCGGATCGGGCTGGTCGCGGTTCACCACCCAGCCCCGCAGCGTCGCGTCTGGACGCTTGAGCTCGAAATCGGTGCTGGCCGCATCGACGGTCGTGGTCCAGCCGTAATAGATCATCTGCCGTTGTTTGGCGTGCAGGAACCAGCACGCGCCGGCATAGGCCAGTGCCGCCACCACAACCAGGAATGTCAGTAGGCGGAGCATTACGGGTTGAGCCAGAAAAAATTCGATGCATCGACCGGACCAAGGTCGAGGCGACGCGATTGCCGACGCCGGATGTCGAACACGAAATATGCATGCGCGTTGGCGTATACGAGATGGTCGCCCTGCAACCATCCGAGGATGCCAATCGTTTGTCCCTCGCAATCGTTGTAACCGCCTTTCGCCACCAGCATGTCTGGATGCCCATTGGCTTCTATCCATAGTCGGCGGTTCTCATCGATCCGTGCGCGAGAACTTCCGTCCGGAGAATCCAGCGTGGAAATCATCAGTCTTGATTGCGTGGAGTGCTGTTTCAGCATCACTATCGGTTTGCCGTTCTCGATGAATTCGTGATCGTGGCGACGTTCGTCGTAACGGCCTTCGACGTCTGTCGATGCGCCGGTCTCGGCATCGACAAGGAGATAGCGCGTCGAGTCGCCTCTGTAGTAGAGAAAAAGCCGGCCGTCGACAGCCCAGCTCGGGTTCCCATAACTTTCTTCGCCTCCAGTCGACGGCGTATGCGAATAGCCGAGGTGCCTGGCAGTTCCGCTGTGAAGATCGAACAAGTACAGGCCGCTTTCCAAGTCGTTGGGCGTTCGCTCGTCGTAATCGGAGAAGGTCACGAGTCGACGGCTGTCGGGTGAGAAGCTTGCCTTTACTGTCATCAGAGAAGCGAAGGGGCGCTGCAATATGAGTCGTGTCTGCCCGGTTTCCCGATCGAACAGCCATAGTTCTTCTGCCCTTTTGTCGCCGATCAGCTGTTCGTAAGGCAGGTTCTTGTCGCCTCCATAAGCGACCCAGCGGCCATCGGGTGAGATCGTTGCGTTGATACCCTGCAGACTGTGGGATTGGATGACATGCCATGAACTACCGTTGAAGTCGCCCCGATAGAACGTGCCTTTTCGATCGAAACCATATAGCGACTGCCCACTGGCGAGCTCGAAAGACTTCGATTCTGCTGCTGGGGGCGATTCGCCGCATCCGGTCGCCTTTACACTGTCTGACAGATCGATAGCGAACCAAACGGACAAGCCGATCAGAAGTATCAGGAGGCGCGTCATCGCGGAGCTGCTCCTTGTCTGTGTACGGCCTCGAACGCGGCCAACTGTTCCGGGGTCGCGTCCTTCTGGTACTTCGCTTTCCATTCGCCGAACGGCATGCCGTAGACCGCTTCGCGGGCGGCGTCCTTGCCCAGCTCGATGCCGCGCTCGACGGCGGCTTCGCGATACCAATCCGCGAGGCAGTTGCGGCAGAAGCCAGCGAGGATCATCAGGTCGATGTTCTGCACATCGCTGCGCTCGCGCATCAGATGGTCGCGCAGACGGCGGAAGGCGGCGGCTTCGAGTTCGGTGACGGTCTGCGGGTCCATGGTGGGCCTATCGGTGGGGACATCGGGGATAATAGGATGTCCTGTCATCCTGATCGAATTCCATGACCGCCAAGATCCTCGACGGCAAACGCATCGCCGATCTGCTGCTCGACGACCTCAAGGCGCTGGTCGATGTGCGGGTGGCAGGCGGCAAGCTGCGCCCGGGCCTGGCGGTGGTGCTGGTCGGTGGCGACCCGGCGTCGCAGTCCTATGTGCGTAACAAGCGGCGTGCGGCGGAGAAGGTCGGCATCAAGGCCTTCGACTACGACCTTCCGGCCGGCACGTCCGAGGCCGAGCTGCTGGCGTTGATCGACCGCCTCAACGCCGACCCGGCGGTGCACGGCATCCTGGTGCAGCTGCCGTTGCCGGGCATTCCCGACGCGACTCGCCTGATCCACCGCATCGACCCGCGCAAGGATGTGGACGGCTTCCATCCCGAAAACGTCGGCCATCTGGCCCTGCGCCAGTTCGGCCTGCGGCCCTGTACGCCACGCGGCATCACCACGCTGCTCGCCTATACCGACCGTGCGGTGCGCGGGCAGAGCGCCACCATCGTCGGTGTAAGCAACCATGTCGGCCGGCCGATGGCGCTGGAGCTCCTGATCGCCGGCTGTACGGTGACCAGCTGCCACAAGTTCACCCCGGAAGATGTGTTGCGTCGACATGTGGGCGAGGCCGATATCCTCGTGGTCGCGGTCGGCCGCCCGGGCTTGATCCCCGGCGATTGGGTCAAGCTCGGCGCGGTGGTGATCGATGTCGGCATCAACCGGCTCGAAGACGGCCGTCTGGTCGGTGACGTTCAGTTCGATCAAGCCGCCAGCCGCGCCAGCTGGATCACCCCGGTCCCGGGTGGAGTGGGGCCGATGACCGTGGCCACGCTGATGCAGAACACGCTGGAAGCGGCCGAGGCGGCGGAAAACCTGTCATAGGGTGTGCCTCGGCGCACCTGCTTTTCCCGACGTTTGGTGCATGGTGCGCCTAGGCGCACCCTATTTGCGGGGTGCGGTGCGCCAAGGCGCACCCTATACGAAGTACAATGACGCGCTTCATCCCCACCGGACAGGCCATGCTCCGCATCCAGGCTGAAGCGCTCACCTACGACGACGTATCGCTCGTCCCCGCGCATTCCACCGTCCTGCCCAAGGACGTTTCCCTCGCCACCCGGCTCACCCGCAACCTGCGCCTGAACCTGCCGATCGTCTCGGCGGCGATGGACACCGTGACCGAGGCCCGTCTCGCGGTTGCGATGGCGCAGCTCGGCGGCATCGGCATCATCCACAAGAATCTCACCGCCGATCAGCAGGCGCTGGAAGTGGTGCGGGTCAAGAAGTTCGAGGCCGGCGTCATCAAGGAGCCCTTCACGGTCAGTCCCGGCACTACCATCGGCGAAGTGCTGAAGCTGACCTGGGCACGCAACATCTCCGGCGTGCCGGTGGTCGACGGCGGCCGATTGGTCGGCATCGTCACCGGGCGCGACATGCGCTTCGAGACCAAGCTCGACGATCCGGTCCACCACATCATGACCAAGAAGGATCGCCTGATCACCGTGCGCGAAGGCGCCAGCGATGAGGAAGTGCTGTCCTTGCTGCACAAGCACAGGATCGAGAAAGTGCTGGTGGTCAACGACGCGTTCGAATTGCGCGGCCTGATCACGGTGAAGGACATCCAGAAGAAGCGCGACAACCCCAACGCGGCCTACGACGGCAGCGAACGTCTGCTGGTGGGTGCGGCGGTCGGCGTCGGCGGCGATACCGAAGCGCGCATTGAAGCGCTGGCCGCAGCAGGCGTGGACGTGATCATCGTCGACACCGCGCACGGTCATTCGCAGGGCGTCATCGACCGCGTGTACTGGGCGAAGAAGACCTTTCCGCAATTACAGGTGGTCGGCGGCAATATCGTCACCGGCGATGCGGCGCGCGCGCTGGAAGACGCGGGCGCGGATGCGGTGAAGGTCGGCGTCGGCCCGGGTTCGATCTGCACCACGCGGATCGTCGCAGGCGTGGGCGTGCCGCAGATCACTGCCGTATCGATGGTCGCCGAAGCCCTGCAGGACCGCATCCCTCTGATCGCCGACGGCGGTATCCGCTATTCCGGCGATATCGGCAAGGCGATCGTCGCCGGCGCATCGACGGTGATGATCGGTGGCCTGTTCGCCGGCACCGAGGAAGCCCCGGGCGAAACCGAACTGTTCCAGGGCCGCAGCTACAAGAGCTACCGCGGCATGGGCTCGCTGGGCGCGATGGAAATGGGCTCGAAAGACCGCTATTTCCAGGACGCCAGCGACGCCGACAAGCTCGTGCCCGAAGGTATCGAAGGCCGCGTGCCGTATCGCGGCCCGCTCGCAAACGTGGTGCATCAGCTCGCCGGCGGTCTGCGCGCGACGATGGGCTATGTCGGCAGCGCGACCATCGAAGAGATGCGCAAGAAGCCGGTGTTCGTGAAGGTGACCGGGGCAGGGCAGCGCGAAAGCCATGTGCATGATGTGCAGATCACGAAAGAGCCGCCGAACTATCGGATGGGTTGAGTATGGCTCGACGATGATCCGGATGACTTTGCCGCAGATCATCTATTCGACGTCATCCCGGCGAAAGCCGGGACCCAAGCTTTTCAATCAGTAAGATCAAAAGCTGGGTCCCGGCTTTCGCCGGGATGACGGCAGAAGAAAGCTTCCTTGGATTCTGATATGACGACAGCCACGCACGCCGACATCCACGCCGACGACATCCACGCTCACCGCATCCTCATCCTCGACTTCGGCGCGCAATACACGCAGCTGATCGCGCGGCGTATCCGCGAGATTGGCGTCTACTGCGAAATCTGGGCGTGGGACCACGATCCGGCCGATATCGCGAAGTTCAACCCGAAGGGCATCATCCTGTCGGGCGGGCCGGAGTCGACGACCGAGGACGGCTCGCCGCGCGCGCCGCAGCAGGTGTTCGACAGCGGCGTGCCGATCCTCGGCATCTGCTACGGCATGCAGACGATGGCGATGCAGCTCGGCGGCGTGGTCGAAGGCGGACATCATCGCGAATTCGGCTACGCCGAAGTCGAAGTGCTCGGCGACGACAAACTGTTGGGCGCACTGACCGATCATCCGGGCCGTCAGGGCCTCGACGTGTGGATGAGCCACGGCGACCGCGTGACGAAAATTCCGCAGGGTTTCAGCGTCACAGGCCGCACCGACAGCGTGCCGATCATCGCAATGGCTGACGAGACGCGGCGCTGGTATGGCGTGCAGTTCCATCCTGAAGTCACCCACACGAAACAGGGCGAGACGCTGCTGCGCCGTTTCGTGCTGGACATCTGCGGCTGTCAGGCGCTGTGGACGGCGGCGAACATCATCGACGACCAGATCGCGCGCGTGCGTGCGCAGGTCGGCAGCGATGCAGTGATTCTCGGCCTGTCCGGCGGTGTCGATTCGTCTGTGGTCGCGGCGTTACTGCACCGTGCGATCGGCGAACAGCTGACCTGCGTGTTCGTCGACACCGGCCTGCTGCGCTGGAAGGAAGGCGACCAGGTGATGGCGATGTTCGCCGAGCATATGGGCGTCAAGGTCGTGCGCGTGAATGCAGCAGATCGTTATTTCGATGCACTCGCCGGGGTCAGCGACCCGGAAGCCAAGCGCAAGATCATCGGCGGTCTGTTCGTCGAAATCTTCGATGAGGAATCGAACAGACTGGCCAATGCGAAATGGCTGGCGCAGGGCACGATCTATCCGGACGTGATCGAATCCGCCGGCAGCAGGACCGGCAAGGCCCACGTGATCAAGAGCCACCACAATGTCGGCGGACTGCCCGAGCACATGAAGCTCGGTCTGGTCGAGCCGCTGCGCGAGCTGTTCAAGGACGAAGTCCGCCGTCTCGGCGTCGAGCTCGGCCTGCCGCGCGAGATGGTCTACCGCCATCCGTTCCCCGGTCCGGGCCTCGGCGTGCGCATCCTCGGCGAAGTGAAGCGCGAATACGCCGAACTGCTGGCGCAGGCCGACGCGATCTTCATCGAGGAACTGCGCCGCGCCGACTGGTACGACCGCACAAGCCAGGCGTTCGCGGTGTTCCTGCCGGTGAAGTCGGTCGGCGTGGTCGGCGACGCGCGCGCCTACGAATGGGTCATTGCCTTGAGGGCGGTCGAGACCATCGATTTCATGACCGCGCACTGGGCGCATCTGCCTTACGATTTCCTCGACACGGTGTCGCGCCGGATCGTCAACGAGTTGAAGGGAATTTCGCGAGTGGTCTACGACATTTCCGGGAAGCCGCCGGCGACGATCGAGTGGGAGTGACGGGCTTCCTGCCGGGCTTGTGTCCGGGTAGGATCGGCCAGACGAATATGGGGCCGTAGAAGGATCCAGCCATGAAGAAGATGGTCGCTGCAGTGGTCGTGCTTTTGTTGCTGACATTGGGCTTGCAGATATTGCGGACGAACATGTCCAAACTGGACGAAGCGCTCGTCTACGAGTACTACCAGGACAATATCAATGCCACGCGTCGTTTCGACGCAAGGAAGCTCTGCGCGATGTACGACCAGAAATACCATATGGTCGATGTCAGCCGCGGACCGCGCGGCGAAGAGCGGATCACAATGGATAGGAATGAAGCCTGCATGGCCGCCGACGAATCGATGGCGATGATGAAGAAGCTCGTGGCGAAAACGCGGATCGAGCCGGAATTCAAATACACGATCGAATCCGTCTCCCTTTCTCCGGATCGCAAACAGGCGATCGTCAAGCTGCGCGCTTCCATGCGCATCGGCAAGAAGCTGTCGATCACATCCACCGGGACCGAGACGCTGGTACGGCGCGTGGGCGATGTACGCAGTCTCTCCAGCGAGAGCCGAAGCACGGTATCCATGCGCTGAAACGATCGTACGTGGTCGCAGCAACCCGGGGCGCGGCTCGCTTACCCCGATTGCACCCGCCCATCGCTCAGAGTGATGCGCCGGGTGCAGCGCGCGGCGACATCGTCGTCATGGGTGCAGATCAGGAACGTCGCTTTGTCTTCCCGATTGACCTCGCGCATCAGGTCGAGCACCTGTTCCGCTGCGACCCGGTCCAGGCTGCCGGTCGGTTCGTCGGCCAGAATCAATTCCGGTTTGTTCATCAGGGCCCGGGCGATGGCGACACGCTGCTTCTGGCCGCCGGAGAGCCGCGTCACGACGAAGTCCATCCGATCCTTCAACCCGACCCTGACCAGCAGATCGCGGGCGCGCTGCCGCATCGCCGTCGAAATGCCGCCAGCAGGCGCCGCGGCGGGGAAGGCGACGTTCTCGATGGCGGTGAAATCGGGTAGCAGATGATGGAACTGGAAGATGAAACCCAAGCGCTCATTACGAAATGAAGCGCGTTGCGCTTCGGTCATGCCATCGACGCGTTGGCCACCGATGGCGATGGTTCCGCCGGTAGGCTGCAGCAGCAGCCCGACGATCGAGAGCAACGTCGATTTGCCGGAACCGGATGCGCCGAGCAGCGCCACCAATTCGCCCGGATCGAGCGACAGGTCGATCCCTTTGAGGACGTGCGTCAGTTCGTCGCCATTGCGGAACGTCATCTCGATTCCGCGCGCTTCGAGCACCGCAGTCATTGCTGGATCGCCTGCAGCGGGTCGAGGCGCGCTGCCGCCCGCGCCGGGATCACCGACGCCAGCACCGCGCCCAGCGTGGTGAGGATCAGCACCAGAACGTAACCGCCTTGGCTCGGCGCGATCGGCAATGCCAGGCTGCCATCGGCCTTGGTCAACGTAGCGAGCCAGGCGCAGAGGCCGTAGCCGGTGATGCAGCCGAGCGCGGCGCCGATCAGGCCGATCAGGAATCCCTGCAGCACGAAGACCATCGCGATGAAGGATTTCGAGATGCCGAAGGCGCGCATGATCCCGATCTCGCCACGACGTCGGTTCGCCGAGAGCATCAAGGCGCTGGCGATGCCGATCAGCACCGAGATCAGCGAAAACATCTGGATCAGCGTTCCGGTTTGCGCCTGTGCGGCCAACGCATCTTCCAGATTCGCATTCCGCTCCTGCCACGGCGTTGCGCGCAGGCCGGTGGCTTCGTGCAGGAACGAGGCGACTTCACGCGCGCGGTTGGCGTCTTCGAGCTTGATCTCGATATTGGTCAAGCCTTCCGGCAAACGGAACAGGGGACGCGCGGTCTGGATGGACAGGTAAGCCACGCGCTCGTCGGCGCTGCGCACGCCTGTCTTGAAGATTCCGCGCACGGTCAACAGGCGTTCGACACCGCGATCGGTCCGGAACAGCACCGGCTGGCCTGCGGACAGACCGAGCGTTTCGGCGAGCACTGTTCCGATCATGATGCCGTCCGCGCCGAGGCTCTGGCTGCCACTGACAATCTGTCGGCTGATCGGGGTGATCGCGTCGAGATTGTCGGGCTCAAGGGCAGTCACCGACACCGGCGCGACCGCTTGGCCTTTGACCAGAAAAGCGCTGCCGGTGATCTGGGTGCTGATCGCCGATACCGATGATTGTTCGCGCAACAGTGCGACGGTGGACTGCCATTCGCGGATCTGCTGGCGCTGCAACGTCGAGACCAGCGCGACCGCTTCGGTGTCGACACCGGCCTTCGGCAGGACGCGTGCGATGCGCGTGACGGGTTCGAGGCTGATGTGCGCGCTGTTCGCGGTCACTTCGTCGGTCAGCCGGATCGCCAACCCCTGGATCAGCGCAGTAATGAACACGAAGGCGGTCACGCCCAGCGCGACGCCGGCGACGAGCAGCGCGGATTGCGCGCGATTGGAGAGCAGGTAACGACGGGCGACGGTGAACGCGAACATGGCTCATTCGCCCGAAGGCGGATGGCTGGTTGCTGCAGGCTCCAGCGGGCGCACCCTGGTCGATGCTTCGATCGTCTCCGGAAGCAGTACCACGCGATCGCCTGCGGCCAATCCACGTTCGACGATCGCATTCGCCGATGGCCAGGCGACGATCTTCACGGTCCGCGCGCGCGCGATATCGTGCGCGTCGAGGACGAGTACTTTGGGGGCGGTCGTGGCATCGAGCACCGCCTGACGCGGAATCACGATGGCATTCCTGCGCGTCGCGACCAGGATCGTGATGTCGATGGTGCGACCGGGTGGAATCGGGGTTGCGCTATCCGGCGCGAGTTTGACCAGACGGCCGCCGGTCGTGGCATCGACACGCGGCGATACCTCGATCACGTGCGCCGTGAACTGCGATTCCGATCCGGAGAGCGAAGCCCGCGCGGACATGCCGGGCCGCAGGGCATCGGCATAGGTTTCATCGACATCCGCATGGATTTCGACGCCCTGCAGCGAGCCGAGCTGGAAGAGCGTGGTCTCCGTCGAAACGACCTGGCCATTGTCGATCGGGCGCACCAGCACAGTACCCGCCATCGGTGCGCGAATCGTGAACTCACCGGTTCTCGCGGCGGTCGCGCGGCCTTGCGCGACGGCGGCGGCGACAGCGGCATCGGCCGAAAGCATGGTTGCGCGCGCTTCGTCGAGCGATGCCCTGGAGACGAATCCATCGGCAGCGAGCGCCCGCGTGCGGTCGTACGCCAACTTCGCCCTTGTCGCTTCCGCGCGCGCTGCAGTGGCACGCGCGACGTCGGCGTCGTTCTGCGCTTGTTCGACCGTGGAGTGGACGATGGCCAACGGCTCATCGGCAGCGACGACATCGCCGTCGTCGCGAAAGATCCGGATGATCTGCCCGCCGTTCGGCGATTTGATCTCGACGACATCGCCTGGTCTGGCTCTACCGACCACGGCGAGCGCGATTTCGACCGTCCTCGGAGACAGCGTTTCGACGAGCGCCTGCGGCGGGCGCAGACGATAGAAAACGACGACGGCGATGACGATGGCCGGGATGGCCGCTGCCAGGATCAGAAGTTTCCTTTTCGACCAGAAGCGTTCGCTCCGGACGGGGTTTCGATCTCCGGTGTCTGCGGTACCGGGCGCTGTAACGGGTTCAGTCGATTGCACTTTTGACCTGCGGCAATGTGTGGACGCGCGATATCCGTCAACGGGCAGTGGCTGCCTCGACCGGCAGCATCACCTCATTGCGCCGTAGCGGTCCCAGCGTCCATGGCGGATTGTATTGGGCGAGCGATGCCGGGCCGATCGCGCGAAGATCCCGCTTCGCCATCCAGCGCTCCAGTTCGGCGCGTTTGCGCTCGAAGTCGCGATCGCCAGCCCATCCCGAGAAACGGATGACAGCGACGCGCGTCGGTGGCGCCACGCTCAGCACGACGCGCGGATCGTTCGGCTTCGGCAATGTGTCGAGCGTGTATCCCGCCGGCATCGTGAACCGGACGACCCAGGTGCCGGCGACTGCGGTCTGACTGACCGGTGCGGTCATCGCGATCTTCTCGCTGGTGGGCGGCGACTGCACGACGGGAGCGGTCATCGCGATGCTCTCGCGGCGCGTGTTGCCGCCGAAAATATAGCCGGCGAGGATCCGGAACCCGGCGCTGGCGGCGTCGCGGCGCTCGCCCTTCACCCGCGTTTCCGCGACCGCCAGTGCCGGATATTGCCTGACCTGGAAAGCGTCCTCGTCGATGACGGTGGTGAATGCCGGTTCTTCGGTGGCCATGGCGATGTTGCCTGTGAAGAGAAGAGAAAACGAGACGACGAATGCGGAAGTTTTCACGGGTGCGCCTGCATGGTGATCGACGCCGGAAACGGCCGACCCGGCCTCTGGGCTTCGAGTATCCGCCGGCTCGATGAATGGAGGCGGATGACGCGTCAATGCACGATTCCATCGTGCAAAAAAAGCGCCGGTGCCCGCCCCTCGAAGTGCTCAGTGCGTGCGCTCTGGCTTGCCCAGTCGTCGATAGAGCGTGCTGCGGTTGACGCCGAGCAGTCTTGCCGCGCGCGCGACGTTGCCGTCGCATGCGGCAAGCGTGTCGCGCATCGCGGTTTCTTCCATCTCTTCCAGAGGCGCAATGCTTGCGGCGATGGGCGAGGAGATCGTCGCTTCCTCTTTCGACCTGCGCAGATAGCCCGGCAAAGCCTCCAGACCGATCTGTGCACCGTCGTCATGGAGCGCGACCAGCGTGCGCAGACATGCCACCAGCTGGCGCCAATTGCCGGGCCATGGATACGCTGCCAGCGCGCGCTGCGCTGCATCGGTGAGAGTGCGGTGCTGCGCCATCCGCGTCCACAGCGTGGCGACGAGGCTTGCCCGGTCTCCGACATCGCGCAGCGGCGCCAGCCGTTCGGTGTGATGCGCGACGCGGTAGTAGAGATCGGCGCGGAAGCGGCGTTCGGCGATGGCGGCTTCGAGATCGCTATGGGTCGCACAGATCAGGGCGAAATCGAGTTTGACCGGCTTGCCGCCGCCCAGCGGCGACAGCTCGCGTTCCTGCAGCACGCGCAGCAGTCGCGGCTGCAGGGCGAGCGGCATATCGCCGATTTCGTCGAGGAACAGCACGCCACCGTTGGCCTGTCGCAGCAACCCCGGGTTGCCTTGGCGACGTGCGCCGGTGAATGCGCCTTCCTCGTAACCGAACAGCTCGGCTTCGATCAGGCCTTCCGGAAGCGCAGCGCAGTTCACCGCCACGAACGGCTGCCCATGTCGCGCGCAGCGGCGGTGCAGTTCGCGCGCGAACACTTCCTTGCCGGTCCCGGTTTCGCCGACGATCAGCACGGGCAACTCGGCATCGAGCACACGGCAGGCGCGATCGAGCGCAGCCGCCGTACTGGCATCGAAGAGGGGTGCGTCGATCGGACGCACGTGCGGACGGGCGGGAGCGGGCGTTTGCTGACCACGCAGCGATGCGACCGGCGCGACGCTGCGCTTGGAAGCGCCGCTTTCATCGATCCGACCGAACAGCGCACGTCCGAAGCGGTCGCGCAGGACACCGTCGCGACGCAGCAGCGAAAGCGCATCCTCGAACAAACCGTCGTACGTGGCATGGCCGAGATCGTCGCGCTGCAGATCCAGCAGCGCCAATCCGGCCTGATTGGCGGCGACGAGCTTGCCGGCGCGGAACGCGAGCAGACCTTCGCGCGCCGAGCCGAGCAGGGCAGGGTCGCGATGCAGGCGGAGCAGTTCGCAGTCGCCGATGCCGTCGTCGAAATAGCGGTGCTCGATATTGGCGACCGCCATCCGTACCAGCCCCAGCGCATGCAGGTGCTGGGCACGGGAATCCCCGGTGATGTCGAGCACGCCGACGAGCTGGCCGTAGGGGTCGTGGATCGGGGTCGCGTTGCAGGTGAGGATGCCGTGGGTAGCACGGTAGTGCTCGCTTCCGCGCACTTCCACCGGACGGCGTTCGACGATCGCAGTACCGATGGCATTGGTGCCGACCTGCGCCTCGTTCCAGCAGGTGCCGGGCATCAGCGCGACGCGTCCGGCCTTGTCGAGGAACTGCGGATGCCCGGCGGCGTCGAGCACCCAGCCGGCGTCGTCGGTCAATACCACGATGCTGCCGCTGGCATTGGCATCGCTCGACAGACTTTCGAGTTCGGCACGCGCCAGACGCCAGAGGCGCTCGTTGCGTTGGCGCATCTCCCGCAGACGCGCGTCGGGGATCGGTTCGATCGACGGTGAAGTCTCGGCAGGCATGCCCAGCCGACGGCAGCGCAACCACGACTGCAGAATGGTCTTCGGCACATCGGGGGCGGCCGCGTTGCCGCGCTCGAAAAAGGCGCGTCGCGCCTGCGAAAGATCCGCCGTGCTGTGAATGCGTGACATCGTCTCTCCATGTCGCAAAATGCGACAGCCGTTGCAGCTACCGTAGCAATAAACACCACAAACCGCGACGCGGCGCAATCGCAGCATGTTGTGCATTGCAACATCAATTGTCGCAAGTGCGCGCCACGACAGGATTCCGGCGATGCTGCGGCGCGGCAATCATGTTTTGGCACCGGACTTGCACCATGGAAGGCACACTTTCCACACGGAGTCCGCCATGAACGCTCTCGCAAAGCCGCACGCCCACGACCACACCGCGATCTTCAAGCCGCAGTACGACAACTACATCGGCGGGCAGTGGGTCGCGCCGAAGGGCGGCGAATATTTCGACAATGTCACGCCGGTCACCGGCAAGGTCTTCACCCGCATCGCGCGCTCGAACAAGGACGATATCGAAGCCGCGCTCGACGCCGCGCATGCCGCTAAAGACGCATGGGGCAAGACCTCGACGACCGAACGTTCCAATGTTCTCAACCGCATCGCCGACCGGATCGAACAGAATCTCGATCTCCTCGCGCACGCCGAAACCTGGGACAACGGCAAGCCCATCCGCGAGACGCTCAATGCCGACATCCCGCTGGTCGTCGATCACTTCCGTTACTTCGCGGGCGTGATCCGTGCGCAGGAAGGCGGGATCAGCGAAATCGATCAGGACACCGTCGCCTACCACTTTCAGGAGCCGCTGGGCGTCGTCGGCCAGATCATTCCGTGGAATTTCCCGATCCTGATGGCCGCATGGAAGTTGGCGCCTGCGTTGGCGGCGGGCAATTGCGTGGTCCTGAAACCCGCCGAACAAACGCCGGCCAGCATCCTGGTGCTGATGGAAATCATCGGCGACCTGTTGCCGCCCGGCGTGTTGAACGTGGTCAATGGTTTCGGTCTGGAAGCGGGCAAGCCGCTGGCGTCGAGCCCGCGCATCGCCAAGATCGCCTTCACCGGCGAAACCACCACCGGCCGTTTGATCATGCAGTACGCCAGCCAGAATCTGATTCCGGTCACGGTCGAACTCGGCGGCAAGTCGCCGAATATCTTCTTCGCCGACGTGATGGATCAGGACGACGATTTCCTCGACAAGGCGATCGAAGGCTTCGTGCTGTTCGCGTTCAATCAGGGCGAAGTCTGCACCTGCCCGTCGCGTGCATTGATCCACGAATCGATCTACGAGAAGTTCATGGCGCGGGTGTTGGCGCGAGTCGCTGCGATCAAGCAGGGCGATCCGCTCGATTCCAGCACCATGGTCGGTGCACAGGCATCCAGCGAGCAGCTCGAGAAGATCCTCAGCTACATCGACATCGGCAAACAGGAAGGCGCAGAAGTGCTGATCGGCGGCGAGCGCAATGTCCTCGGCGGCGATCTCGCCGGCGGCTATTACGTCAAGCCGACCGTGTTCAAGGGTCACAACAAGATGCGCGTTTTCCAAGAGGAAATCTTCGGGCCGGTGGTGTCGGTGACTACGTTCAAGACCGATGAGGAAGCGCTGCAGATCGCCAACGACACGCTGTATGGTCTTGGTGCCGGTATCTGGAGCCGCGATGGCAACCGGCTGTATCGCTTCGGCCGCGCGATCCAGGCCGGTCGCGTGTGGACCAACTGCTATCACGCGTATCCGGCGCACGCGGCATTCGGTGGCTACAAGCAATCGGGTGTCGGTCGCGAGAACCACAAGATGATGCTCAACCATTATCAGCAAACCAAGAATCTGCTGGTGAGCTATTCGCCGAAGGCGCTCGGCTTCTTCTGATCCGCTGCCGCCGCCGGGCCTCGTGCCCGGCGGCGCTGGAGAAACGATATGTCCGGCCCGCCCCTGCAGGTGATGGCGACCTTGAGTGCGCTGCAACTGATCGACAAGCTGCGCGCGCGCCATGGTGCGCTGATGTTCCACCAGTCCGGCGGTTGCTGCGACGGCTCGTCGCCGATGTGCTTCCCGGAGGGAGAATTCATCGTCGGCGACAACGATGTCCGCTTGGGCGAGATCGGCGGGGCGTCGTTCTATATCAGCCGGCCGCAGTTCGAATATTGGAAACACACGCAGCTGATCATCGATGTCGTCGAAGGGCGCGGCGGCATGTTCTCGCTGGAAAACGGCGAGGGCGTGCGCTTCCTGGTTCGGTCGAGGCTGTTCGCCGACGAGGAATTCACGGCGCTGGAGGCGGCAGGGCGGGTCTAGGCGCTGCGGTCGATCACCGGCCGATGAATCCCTCGATGGATCCATCGAGGGATCGCTGCCGACCACCAGCCACAGATGACTGATGACACAAGTCTGTCCAGCGATCATGATGCACCGTTGATTACGCGCCATGCGACGAATCCCCGGCCGAACATGTCATCGATCGACGAGAAGACCACGCAGACCGGGATCGCCATCGCCTGGAGCGACAGCGATACCGCATGGATGCGTCATGCGCTGTCGCTCGCCGCGCGCGCGGAGCTCTTGGACGACGAGATTCCGGTCGGCGCGGTGCTGGTCGATGCCGCAGGCCGCATCGTCGGCGAAGGCTGGAACCGCAATATCGGCGACCACGACCCGACCGCGCACGCCGAAATCGTGGCGATTCGGGCAGCAGGCCGGGCGCTGGGCAACCACCGGCTGATCGGCTGCACGCTGTACGTCACCCTGGAACCCTGCGCGATGTGCGCGATGGCCGTGGTGCATGCCCGCGTCGCGCGGGTGGTCTTTGCCGCCAGCGACCCCAAGACCGGTGCCGCAGGCAGCGTGTTCGATCTGCTGAGCGACCCGCGGCACAATCACCGCGTGGACGTGCAGGGCGGACTGATGGCCGAAGAGGCCGGCGCGATGCTCACCAACTATTTCCGGCGCAAACGCGGCAAACCGCTGCTGTAGCGTGCGCCTTGGCGCATGGCTTTTCTATCCGCATCGGTGCGCCAAGGCTGCGCCCTATGCGAAACAATGTGCGCGCCATTGCGCGCGACGAAAACGCTGATCAGCTGCGCTTCCGCGCCAACTCCTGATCCAGCTCCTCATCGAAGCTCTTCACCGACAGGCTCACTTCTCGACCCATCGTCAGGCTGGCGACCAACAGGCAGAGCATGCCGATCACCGCGAGTACGGTCGGCACCGCGCCGAGCTTGAAGCCCAACAGGGCATCGGCGGCCAGGCCCAGACTGGTGCCGATGAAAAAACCCAATGCGGCGTACAGCATCCAGCAGGCGCGCAGTACCAGTGCGGCGCGAGCGCGATGGCGTGCGATCTGCGTATCGCGCTCGTGGCGATCGGGGGCGTCCTGTTCCCAGGCCACGATCAGGCTGCGCAGACGGTCGACAACCCGAGCCAATCGCGCATTCGCCGACACCAGCAACGAGCCGGTCGCCGCCATCAACAGGGCCGGCGCCAGCATCGCGCCGAGAATCGCGTGGTGATCCAGAGAGGGCGTGAACGCCATGCGCATGGGCCAATAGTGAATGCTGCGATATCATGCGGCTTCCCGATCCACGATGCGAGCGAGATGGCTTCCAACCCGATGACCGACGCCGATGATGCCTTCAGCAGGATCGAAGCCATGCGCTTCGAGGGGCGTCTGATCTGGATCGATCTGGAAATGACCGGGCTCGACACCGACCACGATTCGGTCATCGAGATCGCCACCATCGTCACCGACGCGAATCTCAACGTGCTGGCCGAAGGCCCGCAGTTCGCGATCACCCACGATCTGGCCACGCTGGAGGCGATGGACGACTGGAACCGCAACCAGCACCGCCGCTCCGGACTCTGGCAGCGCGTGCTGGAGCAGGGCGTGACGATGCGCGAAGCGGAACTGCAGACGATCCGCTTCCTTCAGGACTGGATCGGGCCGAAATCATCGCCGATGTGCGGCAACTCGATCTGCCAGGACCGCCGTTTCCTGCACCGCTGCATGCCGGAGCTGGAGCGCTACTTCCATTACCGCAACCTCGATGTCAGCACGCTCAAAGAACTCGCCAAGCGCTGGGCGCCGCAGGTCATGGCGGGTATCCACAAGGAATCCGCGCACACCGCGCTGAGCGACGTGCGCGATTCGATCACCGAACTGCGCTACTACCGTACCCGGTTCGGAGAGTTCGCCGGTTGACTCAAGAGGGTTTCACCATGAAAACGATGCTGGTCGCCCTGCTGCTGTCGGTTCCTTTCATCGCCTGCGCCGCGCCGCCAGAACCCGCTGCCGCGCCGAGCAGCTCATCGACCGCTGCGCCCACTCTACCGCCGGGCATGAAGCAGTACTGGTTCGTGATGCTGAAGACCGGCCCGAAGCGCGATCACCCTCCCGAGGAAGCCAAGGCCCTGCAGGCCGGACATATGGCCAATATGCAGGCCTATGCAGACAAAGGCGCGCTGCAGATCGCCGGCCCCTTCATGGACGACGGCGAATGGCGCGGCATCTTCATCCTCGATGTGCCGGACCGCGCCGGCGCCGAAGCGATGTGCAACGCCGACCCGGCGGTGGAGGCGGGGCGGCTCGTGTGCGACATCCACCCGTGGCTGTCGCAGAAGGGCGCGACGCTCAAGTAAGGCGGTTATTGGTCTGCGAAGTAGCGTCGGAAGACTTGGCCAGAATCACCGCCAATCCTCCGTCGTGGATACGCAGATCCCTGTTCGGCGTGCGTGTGCGGATGAGGATTCTGTAACCCCGCTGCTCAAGAAAGCCGTTGATATCCGCTTCGGATAGGCGAGGGCTGGGTTGTCGGGAATCTCCCAGCATCCACCAATCGCTATCGACGAGCGCACTCAGCAGGAGCCACCCCTTGGGTCGTACGAAGGACAATGCGCGATCGAGCATCTCGAAGCATTCTGCGGTTGTGTCGCAAATCGAATCCACCACGAAGTGCATGGTGAGGAGATCCGCGCAGCCTTCCGCGACGATGTCCGGAAGGAAGATCGATCGACGGCGAAGATCGACATCCAACGGGGCATGGGTTTTTCGCAGGGTGTCCGTCCGTTCGAGCATCCGGTGAGCATCCGCACGTCCGGGAAACATCGTCTCGAGTGCCTGCGCATACCGGGCCCAATATTCTATTTTCGAGTGCGCGATTTCCTTGCGGTTTGATTCCGTGTAATCCGATGTCCGGATGCTCGCAAGACACTGCTCGATCGCCATCATCGGCGCCAGACATGGTCCGGTCGAAATATCGAGAGCGTTGATCGGATGGCCTTCCTCTTCGAGAATCCGTTCCGCAGCGAGAAAATACGCCTGGAGGAGATCCAGGTTGTCCTGCCATGTGTCCGGATTGATGGGGTATGGCGGCCAATATTGCTCGAGATAATTCTGTTCGTAGGTGCAAGACATCCTTTTCTCTCCATATTAAACGTCCGTTTTCTTGCGAGGCGCTTCACGAACTGGTGAGCTCAGATACCTCCAGTCGACTCGTCTTGGTGCGTGGTGTCGAGGAGGCCCAGCTGTTTGAAAAAATCGATTCTGCCTTCGCCAGCCAGGTAGTAATCGGGGATATGCGCTACCTGCCGATAGCCGTGATTGAGGTAGAAGGCGCGAGCGGGCGCATACGCGTCGGTATCGCCGGAAAGCACATGGATATAGCGTCCGCCCTTGGCCGCGACCCATTGCTCGGCATGCTCCAGAAGTCGGTGCGCCAAGCCGTGGCGTCGATATGCGCGATGCACCGCGAAGTAGTCCTGGTCCATCTCGTAGCCGCCGCTTCCATACTTGTTCTCGCGCAGGCCTGCAGCGGCGATGACCACGCCACTGTCTTCGGCATACCAGTACTGGTGGTTCTCCTTGCCGACGCTGTCCCGGGGCCCCCTGGCCGCAATGGCTCTTTCCTCGGGGGCCCAAGCGTGGTCGAAAGTCCCGGGGTCCGCCAGAAACAGTCCGACCAGCCTGGCGGTAGCCGCATCGTTGAGCGGATGAATATCGAACATGGGGTCAGCTCATCGTCCTTGAGAGGTGGCGGCCGTTTTCCGTGGCCAAAGTGCCTGCAGAAATTCCTGTGCGGCGGGCACCGAGGGACTATGCCCTTCACGTGATGCGACGCCTTTGAGCGAGATCAAAATTAGGCCGGTGCGGGCATGCAATGAGCAATAAGTTCAATCCTGTGCAAACGCTACGCCTTCGGCAGTAGCAATATCGCGCATGATGCGCAGCCATCGCTGCGAAGGCTCATCGAGCGGAAAGGCTTCAACTTGGTCGAGAAGAACCTGCGCATGCGTCCATGTGATGGCGAACGCTGTCCCGCACAAACGATCGATAACGACAGGCGCGAGATAATCGCGCCAGTCGCTAGGTCCGCTGACATCCGATGCCGGATCGACCGGGAACATCAGCCAGTATTCGCTACCATCCGACCCGCGGAAGCAGGCGGCCAGCGAGCCGCCGTCCCGGATCATTTCGACACCGAGGACATGTGAGATTGCGGGAATCATCCGCAGTCGCGCCGAGGCGAGCGATCAACCCGCCTTCGACTTCGCCAACCGAAGCCATGTATCGACCACGGTGTCCGGATTCAGCGACACCGACTCGATGCCTTCCTGCATCAGCCATTCCGCAAGATCCGGATGATCGCTGGGGCCCTGGCCGCAGATGCCGATGTATTTGCCTTTGCGCTTCGCGGCCTGGATCGCCATCGACAGCATCTTCTTCACCGCCGGATCGCGTTCGTCGAAGAGGTTGGCGACGATCGCCGAATCGCGATCGAGGCCCAGCGTCAGTTGGGTCATGTCGTTGGAGCCGATCGAGAAGCCGTCGAAGATGTCGAGGAATTCGTCGGCCAGCAGCGCGTTCGACGGCACTTCGCACATCATGATGATCTTCAGCCCGGCCTTGCCTTGTTCCAGGCCGTTCTCTTTGAGCACTTCGATCACCTTGCGGCCTTCGCCGAGCGTACGCACGAATGGAATCATGACCCAGCAGTTGTCGAGGCCCATGGTCTCGCGGACCTTGCGCACCGCGCGGCATTCCAGCGCGAACGCATCGCGGAACGACGGGTCGACGTAGCGGCTGGCGCCGCGGAACCCGATCATCGGGTTCTCTTCGTGCGGCTCGTAGCGCGCGCCGCCGATGAGGTTGGCGTATTCGTTCGACTTGAAATCGGAGAGGCGCACGATCACAGGATTCGGCGCGACCGATGCGGTGATGGTGGCGATGCCTTCTGCGAGGCGGTCGACGTAGAAATCGACCGGGCTGGCGTAGCCCGCCATCTTCGCGTCGATCTTGCGTTTGACCTCGGCGTCCTGGTTCGCGTAATCGAGCAATGCCTTGGGATGTACGCCGATGTGGCTGGCGATGATCATTTCCAGACGCGCAAGGCCGATGCCCGCGTTGGGAAGCATCGCGAAATCGAAGGCGCGCTCCGGGTTCGCCACATTCATCATGATCTTCAGCGGCGCCGGCGGCATGTTGTCCAGGTCGGTGACGATGCGCTCGAACGGCAGCAACCCTCCGTAGATGAAACCGGTGTCGCCCTCGGCGCAGCTCACCGTCACCTCATGACCATCGACGATGGTGTCCAGCGCATTGCCGGTACCGACGACAGCGGGAACACCGAGCTCGCGCGCGATGATCGCGGCATGACAGGTGCGACCGCCACGATTGGTGACGATGGCCGATGCGCGCTTCATCACCGGTTCCCAGTCGGGATCGGTCATGTCGGCGACCAGCACGTCGCCGGGCTGGACGCGATTCATATCCGCAAGCGAGCGCACGACGCGGGCGACGCCGCTGCCGATCTTGTGGCCGATCGCGCGGCCTTCGCAGACCACGTCGCCGCGACGACCGAGGCTGTAGCGTTCGATCTGGGTGGCATGCGCGCGCGACTTCACGGTTTCCGGACGCGCCTGCACGACGAAAAGCTTGCCGGTGATGCCGTCCTTCGCCCATTCGATATCCATCGGGCGACCGTAGTGTTCTTCGATCGTCAGCGCCTGCCGCGACAGTTCCTGCACGTCTTCGTCGGTGATCGAAAATGCATTGCGCAGCTCGGCCGGCGTGTCTTCGTTGCGCACGCGCTCGCCGGGCTTGTCGGAATAGACCATGCGGATCTGCTTGGCGCCCATCGAGCGGCGCAGGATCGCCGGCTTGCCCGCGCGCAGTGTCGGCTTGTAGACGTAGAACTCGTCGGGATTGACCGCGCCCTGCACGACGTTCTCGCCGAGGCCATA
The DNA here is from genome assembly GCA_040079515.1 of Lysobacteraceae bacterium. Classification (GTDB taxonomy): domain Bacteria; phylum Pseudomonadota; class Gammaproteobacteria; order Xanthomonadales; family Xanthomonadaceae; genus Lysobacter_I. The sequence continues at coordinate 321,304 of JBEBKD010000002.1, read as the reverse complement.
GCTGGCGGTGACGAACACCACGTCGCGGAAGCCCGATTCGGTGTCGAGGGTGAACAGCACGCCGGACGAACCGACATCCGAACGCACCATCAGCTGCACGCCAGCGGACAGGAATACGTCCTCGTGCTTGAAGCCGTGATGCACGCGATAAGCGATGGCGCGGTCGTTGTACAGACTGGCGAACACTTCCTTGACCTTGCGCACCACATCATCGGCGCCGGTTACGTTGAGGAAGGTTTCCTGCTGGCCGGCGAACGAGGCATCGGGCAGGTCTTCGGCGGTGGCCGAGGAGCGCACGGCCACCGCGATTTCGGAGCCGCCCACGCCGTTACCGGAATTCTCGGCGCAGAGCTGCGCGTAGGCGGTACGGATATCGGTATCGAGCTGCGGCTGCAGCGGGGCGTCGATCACCCAGCCGCGTATTTCGGCACCGGCGGCGTTCAGGGCGGGCACGTCTTCGACATCCAGCGTCGCCAAGCGGTCGAAGATCCGCTGATGCAGTGTGTTGTGGGCGATGAAGTCCTTGAACGCCTCTGCAGTGGTGGCGAAGCCACCCGGCACTGATACCCCGAGTCCGGCCAGGTGGCCGATCATCTCGCCGAGCGAGGAATTCTTGCCGCCGACACGGGCAAGGTCGGACAGCCGCAACGCGTGCAGCCAGAGGATGTTGTCGTTCAAGGCGTGAAGTCTCCGAAGAGGACGCGGCGTGGGGCCGGGAAAGCGGATATTTTAAGCCATCGTCGGGCACTGCCGGGCCTGTCGTGTGACCGCAATCGTAGTCGCGGGTCATGGCGCAGGGCAGTTGCGTCCGAAAAACTCTTTGCAAATCAATCGATTGATCGGGAAACGCAGCGCATGTCATCCATTCGTCCAGTGTTCTATGTTTCAGACGGTACCGGCATCACCGCCGAGACCATCGGCCACAGTCTGTTGACCCAGTTCAGCGGTACCGATTTCCGCACCGACCGCATCTCGTTCGTGGACAACGCGGAGAAGGCGGCAAACGCTGCAGCGCGGATTCGTGAGGCTGGCGAAGCGGTTGGAGGTCGCCCGATCGTCATCAACTCTTGCGTCGATGCCAACCTCAGCGCGGTGCTGGCCGAGAGCGGGGCGCTGATGCTGGACGTGTTCGCGCCGTTCATCGCGCCGCTGGAGCGAGAACTGGGCCAGCAGCGTCAGTCCCGGGTGGGGCAGGCGCACGGCATGGTCGATTTCGACACCTACCATCGCCGCATCAATGCGATGAATTTCGCGCTGACCCACGACGACGGCATCGCCACCAACTACGATGAGGCGGACGTGATTCTGGTCGCGGTGTCGCGTGCCGGCAAGACGCCGACCTGCATCTATCTGGCCATGCACCACGGCGTCAAGGCCGCGAACTATCCGCTGACCGACGAGGATCTGGAGCACGACCGCCTGCCGCCGCGGCTACGCCAGCATCGCGCCAAGCTGTTCGGGCTGACCATCGACCCGGTGCGGTTGCAACAGATCCGCCAGGAACGCCGGGCCAATTCGCGTTACGCCCAGCTGGAGACCTGCAAGCGCGAAGTCGCGGCGGCCGAAGCGATGCTGCGCGCCGAACGCATCGCCACGCTCAGCACCACGCATACGTCGATCGAGGAGATCGCGAGCAAAGTGATGTCGACCCTGGGGATCCAGCGCGAGATGTATTGATCGCGTGCTGCCGACCGGAGATTCACGGTTCAGTTGCGAGACGCAGCGGGTCCCATCGTCCGCGCGTTTCCGCGATCCGTCAATCCTGTTGCGGGCCGCGTGCGATGTGTACGATCCACGACATGTCCAAGGTCGTCTCCCGCCCGATCAATGCCGCAAGAATCAACCGGTTCTCCTGGTTGATGGCGCTGTATGCCGAGAACCACCAGCGCCTGCACCGGCTGTTCGTGCCGGAACGGTTTGCCGAAGGGCGTTACGTCTCCTCGGTCGGCGATGGCCTCGACCTGCGGTTGGATATCCTCGCCCAGCACGCCTACACCACCGAACTGCGCCTGAGCTACGCGATGCTCGACCCGGTGACCGGCGAGCCCGATCCTTCCGCGTATCTGCGTCTGTACCGTGACGCGAAGCAGGTGGAAGCCACGCATTGCTACGTCGGCCGTCGCTGGCAGGACGCGATCGGCATGTATCCGCCCGCGGCCGAAGTGCTCGATCACCGTCTGCGGATGAACACGTTTCTGGGCAAGTGGCTGCAATATCTGGCGGAACGCGGGCATGGCGTCGGCAATTCCGGGATGCAGCGGATCGATGCGGATGCGTTGCCGGTATCGTTCACCCACGACTGATCACTCGCGGAATTTCACGGGCCGAAAAAGCACGAAACCCGCCGAAGCGGGTTTCGTGTTTTTGCGAATTGGCGTCCCCACGGCGATCCGAGCCTAACCACAGGACGGTCCTGCGCCATCGAGTGGAGTTCGTTCTACCGGCACCGCGCCGCAGATCCTGGCGCCGAGCGGCATAGATCCCGAAGCCGCGCCGGCAGCGTCTAGGCGCGTCACCACAATTACCAGCCACAGCAGCCGAAACGGTCGCGAGCGATCGATCGATTGCAGCGCCGCGTTTGACGCCGGCCTCAGCCTGCCGGCGGACGCCTGATGTCCGTTTCGTTCAAAATTTTTGGGCTTCGGGAATTGGTGATTTAGGTAATCGTGATTTTACTGCACGGATTTATTCAACTAGATCAATAAGTTATAAGGCAATTTTAAAAGTAATTCTATGGTGATCAGTTGGTGACCGATCACCTTTCATATAAGTAATTGGAATGGCTGGCCAAGCCTTTATAAATCAATAGGTTATGTGACGATTACCTTTTTGGTTACCTCAAATCACCTTTCAAAGGTGATCGTCTAAGCCAATGATTAATATAGGGAATAACGCCGAAAACGGCAGCAGATCACCCGATCACCTTTTTCCGAGACCCCACCCCCTCTTTCCCCTGGTCTGCCCGGAATTCATGCAACAAAGACGGCATGTTTTCCGGTTTTGTTCCGCAGATAGAACAGCCAGATATTGAGCCGATCCCTAGGCCCCGGTGGCATTGCCCATGGTTTCGTCGAATCCCGTCTATGTGAGTCAGAACCGAGACATGTAGTGCGCGGGCGTGGCGGGGGTTAGACGGCGCGCAGCGGCTCAAACGGCCGAAAACCGTACTCATTAGGCCTGATTAGTATGGTCTCGCGATGCGAAATGGCCTGCCAGCACAGCGCGCACGCGCTCAGGCGCCGTAGCACGCGAGCCGCAGCGGTCGTATCAGTGGATGCGCGCGATCGCGCTGTGCGTGTTCTCAGCCGCTGAGAGTGGCGGCGGTAACATGCCGACCATGGCCGCCTGCGATGCCCGCTACGACGTGATGTACAACGATGGCACCGGCCGTGCGCCCTACGTCCGCAGCATCGAATATGGGCCGGCCCGTGGGCGCATGGCCTTGTGGATCGATGGCTACCCGCGCATCACCCGGGCTCACCGGCAGTATCTGCGCTGGGCAATACCAGACGCAGACCCGCCACCTCACGACGATCCGGAGTGGATCACGCCGCCGTGATCACCGCGTTTTGACTTTGCTCTTCGTGCCGTCTGGCAGCGTGATCGCGTACTCGCCGAACGTCACAACCTCTTCACCGATCCACTGATTCAAGCCGCTGAAAACCTCCTGCAGCGGCTTCAATTCGTTGACCGCGAACACACGCGCCGCCACTTCGGGCGATCCGAAGCCGCCGGTGTTGTTCGGCACCATCCCCAGCAACTGCGGCGGCACGCGATGCGCCGCGAGAATGTCGTCACGGCTCGCGTTCTTGATCCCGGTGAATTCATCCTTGGCCGCCACATCGCTGACCGGGATCACCTGGACGCCCTTTTCCTTGCCGTTCGGCGCGTACAGAAAGAGATTCCGGAAATTGCCCGGGCCTTTGGCCTGTTTCAGCGCATTGCGGATCGCGTCGATATCTTCATCTGACTGCGCCGCATCGTTGATGTAGAGGATGTAGCCGGCGTGACTGCCGTTGCGGTAGTACTTCCGTCGATACAGCGTTGCCGCTTCGTTCAACAGCGCCGCTTGCAGTGCGCTCAAGTACTCCGGCACACCGTAGATTTCCTGATTCACGTCCGGCGCCATCCATTGGTACACGGCACCGCGCTTGTATTCGTGCTCTTGCCGATAGCCATGCACGAAATAGAACGTCTCCAGATCCACACCGCGCCGGGTGAATTTCGCCAGCGATCGCTCCAGTCTTAGCGGTCGCCCGCTGACCGCATCGATCCGCTGCGCGAAGCCATTGCCCATTACCAGATAGTCAAGCGCAATGCCCGCGAACGTCTGCCGGTCCAGCAGCCTATGCGGAATGAAGGTGCCCGCAAGGATGTTGCACTTCACGTGGATCGCCGACGAATGATGCGGGCTGGCCCGCAGCGTCCGCGCCAGACCGTCGAACGACACCGGCGGTTCGTACCAGAGGCCAAGCTTCGCGCACTCGTAATAGTCGGCAATCTCCCGACGATCAAGCACCGGCTCAGGGTCTCCGAACGTAAAGGAAACCACGCGGTCCTGCTGTGGCAACGTCGGGTCGGCATCGCTCACGGCGTGCTGTTCGATAGCGGCATCGGTGTGCATCAAAAAATCTCCATAACGGAACGGTTGCGTTGGCCGCTGCCGGCCTCGATGGGTTCACGCAACAGGGCATGCAGCGTCGCCCAAGCCACGTCGGCATGTCCGATATCGTCGGATCGCCTGCTATTGAAAGTGCTTTGCCGTCCACTGGCGGTCATCTCGCGCCGGATCGCCATGAATGCCTGCGTCACATCCGACCAACCCGCATCGTATTCAAGGCGGCCTTTCGAGATCACGTCCTTGCCCTTCAACACCAGCCGGTATTTCACTTCCGGCGAATAGTCGATGCGCGTCGCGCCCGGGAAAAACTGCTGAACGATAGGGAAAACGCCGATGCCAAGGCCGGTCGTATCGATCCCGATATACGTCACCCGGTACCGCTGCGTCAGATCCTTGATTCTTGCGGCCTGTTCGGCGAAGTCCATGCCACGGAACATGTGGCGCTCCAGCATCCTGAACTTCCCGCCCGGTGCCGGCGGCGCAGCCAATGCGACCAGCGCAGCACCGTCGCCTTCCAACGCGGGGTCGTAGCCGAGCCACACTTCGGCGTTGCCGATGGGGCGCATCGTGTGCGGCTTGAAGTCTTCCCACACTTCCCAACTGTCGACCAGGCACGCCGACATCTCGGCGAACGAATACACCGACGCAGAATCGTCGATGAATTCGCACATCAACAGATTCGCCCATTCTTCCGGGCCGTACTCCATCCGCAGTTGGTCCACGTCGAACAGGTCGCAACCTGCCGCCACCGCATCCAACACCGTCACGATCTGCCGCCACTGTCCATCCGCGCAAAGCAGTCCATTGCGCAGCGTGCTGTGATCGATATCGATCTTGACCCGGTCTTCCTTCTTGCGGCCTTTGTTGTAGACAGCACCGGTCCAGTACTGATACGCCTCATGCGTCAGTGCCGATGGCGTCGAAAAATATGTCTGGCGCCATTTATGGTGCATCGCCATGCCGGACGCGACTTTTCGCAGCTCAAGAAATCGCGGAATCCAAAAGTACTCGTCAACGTAAAGATTGCCGTGGTAGCTCTGCGCAGTGCGAACATTTGTGCCTAGAAAATGGAAAGCGGCATCGTTCGGCAACACAATCGGGTCGCCGGTCAAATCAACGTCGACCTCGCGGCCCGCTTCGATGATGTACTGCCTAAAAACATGCGCCTGCGCCTTGCTGGCAGAGAGAAATATCTGATTCCTTCCAGTCGTCAAGCCATCTTCCAACGCCTCGCTGGAAAAAAAGAACGTTGCGCCGATTTGCCGAGATTTGAGGATGTCGCGGATTCGATGCGCCAGCCCGGCCGCGTGCCATGTGCGCTGATAACCGAACTGCCGCTCGTGGAATAGCTCACGGAATCGCTTAACTTGCGCATCGCTGAATACGTTGCGCTGCGGCTTGCGTTTTGGCTTCGCGTTGCGGTTCGCAACAAGCGGATTCAAATCACCCTCATGGCCGCCAACCTCTCCGTACTTTCGTATCCGCGCCATCCTTTCCAGCTGACGTCCAAGAAGATCGATGTCCCTGACATCACTTCCGGTCCATTGTTCCTTTGCCATCAACTGGATCCATCGAATGTGCGAAACATCTTCGCACTGCGATATCACTGGCGCATCGTCCCATTTGCCGCGAATTCGCCACGAATCAACCGTGGTTCGCGGCTTGCCGATATGCTCGGCGATGTCCGAAACTTTCCAGCGCTGCCAGTAGAGGCTGCGCGCATATCGGCGCTGGTCGGTGACGGGCGGGGCTGCGAACATGCCGGAAATAATGGCGTCCCACGCGCGCGCGAAGATTGCGGCGGAAGTGTCCCTGGCGCCTGTACACCACGGGTTTATTGATGCGTATCGGCGCGCTGTCGACGATGGCAACGTCAATCAACAACAGCCCGAGGGTTCAAACATGGCCTCCACTCGTAAATGGTTCCGCGTCGGCGTCGAAGGCCAGACCGCCGATGGCCGCAAGATCGAACGCCGTCACCTCGCGGAAGCCGCCGAGACGTACAGCCGGCCGAAGTACGGCGCCCGCATGTTCGTCGAGCACATCCGGGGCATCAATCCGGAATGGGGCTTCAAAGCGATGGGCGATGTGCATGCCCTACGCACCGAGACGGTCAAGATCGACGGTGAAGACCTCCTCGCGCTGTACGCCGAGCTGGAGCCGACCGAACAGATGGTGTCCTGGGCCCGCGACCGTCAGAAGATCTTCACGTCGATGGAGCTGGATACGGATTTCGCAGGCTCGGGCAAAGCCTATCTCGTCGGCCTGGGCGTCACCGACAGCCCCGCCAGCCTCGCCACCGAAGTGCTGGAGTTCTGCGCCGCCAACCCGACCAGTAACTTCCTTGCTTCGCGAAAGCTGCGCCCCGAGAACATGTTCACGTCGGCGCTGGAAATGGACGGACGGTTCGACGCCGAACCCGCAGGCATGCTTGCCGCAGCTCGCGAGATGTTCGCTGCGACATTCGGCGCATTGCTGTCCGGGTCGCAGGTGCAACCGCCGTCCCCGCCGCCTGCACCGGTGGATCCGCCACCGGCGCCCTCTGCAGGCATCGAAGCCTTCGCCCGCCAACTCATCACCGATGTCGAGCGCGTTGCAAACGACAACGCCACGCTGCGCAATGAGCTGCAGCAGACCCGCAGCGAAGTCCAGCAGCTGCGCACGCAGATGGACTCCACCACCGCACCCGGCCAGAGCCGTCAACCCGCCGCAGGCGGAGACGGACGCGCCCGCACCGACTGCTGACCGCCATACCGCCGAACCGCCGCGCTGTAAAGCCCACCGAATCACATCGAATATCTGCAGGAGATCCCGCAATGCGCAACAACACCCGGTTGCTGTACACCGCGATGCTGGCCAACATCGCAACGATCTACGGCGTCCCGTCTGCCGCTGACACATTTTCCGTCGATCCCACCATCCAGCAGCGCCTGGAAGCGGTGATCCAGGAGAGCAGCGAATTCTTGACCCGCATCAACTTCGTGCCGGTGGTCGAGCAAAGCGGATCCAAAGTCGGCATCGGCGTCGGTTCGCCCATCGCCAGCACCCGGAACACCGCCGTCGCCGGCCCGCGCGTGCCTCGCGATGTCACCACCACCGATGACGAGCTGTATTTCTGCGCCAAGGTCAATTACGACACCGCGCTGCCGTACGCCAAGATGGATCAGTGGGCGCACAAGAAGGAATTCGAAACGATCGTCCGCGATGCCATCGCACGCCGGCAGGCCCTCGATCGCATCATGATCGGTTTCAACGGCACCAGCCGCGCGGCCACGTCCAATATCCTCACCAACCCGCTGCTGCAGGACGTGGCGGTCGGTTGGCTGCAGAAATACCGAACCAATGCAGCTGCGCGGGTGATGGATGAAGGCGCCCCCGGCGACGGCAGCATCTATGTCGGCACTGGCGCAGGCACGCACTACAAGAACGTCGACGCGCTGGTGATGGATGCCATCGCCAACATGATCGCCCCCTGGTACCAGAAAGACCCGGGGCTTGTCGCCATCCTTGGCCGCAATCTGCTGCACGACAAGTACTTCCCGCTGGTCAACAAGGACCAGACCCCCACCGAACGCCTCGCGGCCGACGTCATGCTGTCGCAGGAGCGCGTCGGCGGTGTGCCGGCCCTGTCGGTGCCGTACTTCCCCGACAACGCGATTCTGGTCACGCGTCTGGACAACCTGTCGATCTACACGCAGGAAGGTTCGCGCCGCCGCCGCATCGTCGACAACGCATCCATGGATCAGGTCGAGGACTATCAGTCCGCAAACGAAGACTGGGTTGTCGAAGACTACGCCGCCGGCTGTCTGATCGAGAACATCGAGCTGCTGGCGGACGGCGTCGCCGCGCCCTGATCCGCACTCTGACCACGCAGCAACTGGCATCGGTGGCGCCCTGACGGGGCGCCACCGGCAACACGCATCCGGAGACATCATGACCACGCCCGCCCGCCGCAATTTCGAACGAAAAACCGCAAAGGCCGCTGCCGCCGTGACCGACCCCGGTACCGTCGTGATTGGCGGCGACTACGAACGCATGCTGGTGCGCCTGCGCACCGACCTGCTGCGGCTGAAACAGATCGAATCGGTGGAACACAAAGCGGTGGTCAAACGGGAATTGCTGCCCGAATACGCCCCTTGGGTGGATGGCGTGCTTGCCGCCGACAGCGGTGCGATCGACGAAATCCTGCCCAACGTCATGGTCTGGCGTATCGACAGCGGCGACTTCGAAGGCGCCCTCGATATCGGCGACTACGTCCTGCGTCATGGCCTGCAGATGCCGGACCGCTACAACCGGGGCGCTGCGGTAGTGCTTGCCGAAGAGATCGCCGAACAGGCGATCAAAGCCATCAAGGCCGGACAGCCCGTGCAGGTCGCCATGTTGGCCCGCACCATCGATCTGACCGCCACGCGGGACATGCCCGACGAAGTCCGTTCGAAGATCTACAAAGCCACCGGCTGGGCGCTGCAAGTCGACCTGGTCGAAGAAGGCGAAGGTTTGATCAACAGCGTGGAACGCGCCATGGCCGCCCGCTCATTGCTGGAACGAGCCGGGCAGTTGCACAAGAAAGCCGGCGTGGTGCGCGACACCGAGATTCTTGCCCGGTACCTGAAAAAACACAGCGCCGTAGTCGATGAGATCACCGCGCGCAATTCCGCCATGGTCGCTGCCGCCGCAGCGCTCACTGGCGCTCCCGATACAACCGGCAGCGAAGAGAGTGGTGCAAAGGGAACCTTGGGCGCGGAAGGAGCCGCGCCCAAGGCGACCGATGACACCACGCCACCCGCTGCCTAACCGCGTCGCCCCGTGCGTCACGGCGGCGGGGCGCGGCGTCGGCACTCTCCCCGAAACCTCGCCCCCCACCGCCGTACTCACCACACCGGAATGGCCTGATGTCCGCTTTCGTCGCCACCGCACCCACTGCAGTTCCCGGCAGCACTGCCGACAGCATCGCCAACGATGGCTGGTTTCCGGATCTGCAGCTGTCCGACATCCGCGCCATCGTCCGCCTGGACGGCACCGTCACCGATGACCGTCTGCGCGACGCCGTCCGCTTCGCCATGCTGCACGTCAACCAGCAATTGGACGGCTTCAGGGTCCGCGAGCAAGCCAAGGGTGCGCTGTCGATGGAATCCGTTTCCGATCGCGTACTGGACGGCAAGAACCGTCTCGCCCTGCTGTACCTGCGCGCCGTGTCGTGCTGGGCAAAGGCCGATCTGCTGGAACGCTATCGCAGCCTGGATTCCACCGACTCAGGGCTGCGCCGTGCAGACGAGATGGCCACCGCCATCGACGAACAGCGCCGCAACACCAGCTGGGCACTGCGCGACATCCAGAGCCTGCCGCGCACCGTGGTGGAGTTGATCTGATGCAACTACGCGCACACCAGGGCGACTCGCTGGATCTGCTGCTGTGGCGCGCCACTGGCCGCACCGCCGCCATCGTGGAAGCCGTGCTCGCGGCAAACCCCGGCTTGGCCGCGCGTGGCGAAATCCTACCCGAAGGGCTGCTGGTCGACGTGCCAGACGCGGCGGTCGCCTTGCGTCCGCAGCACACCGAAACCATCCAACTATGGAGCTGATGCGCATGCAACTTGGGGAACGCGCACTGACCGCCGTCAAGGTGGTCGAGAACCTGGCATCGCCGGCCGCAGCGGCCGGCATCGCATGGGTCTGGCCGCTGCAGGCCGTGGGATTCACGCCGGCCGCGCTGTTCATGGCGGCGGTCGGTACCGCCATCGGCATTTTTCTGGATCCGCCCGGTGGCACGCGCGCCCGGCTGTTCGGTCTAGCGGTCTGCTACACCTTGCTGGCCGCCGCCTGCGCCATCGCCATCGGTCATTTTCCGGGCATGGATTTTTTCAAGGCCATCGCACCGCTGACCGCGCTGATCTTCGCGGCCTTCGCGCAAACGCTGACGCCCATCGTCCGCGCAGCGCTCGCCAAGCGCGCGGCCAGCACCATCGGAGGTAAAGACCCGTGAGCATCCTGATCGCACTGATTCTGTTCGCCGGCTCGCTGATGTCCTGGGCAACGGCCATCGCCTACCTCAAGGACATGAAGCTCACCAGGACCGACCTGTCTGTGGCCGCCGTACAGGCGCGCACAGCGGCCCGTCTGTGGTGGCGCTTTGGCTGGTCGACTGTCGACCGCAACGCGCTCAGCGCTGCGGTACGGCCGTTCCTGCGGGTGTTCGTGCTGGTCATCGTCGCCAGCACCGGATTCGTCGCGATGTTCGAATCCATCACCTTGCGGCCCGGCACATTCACCGCAGCCAATCTGCTGGCCTTGGCAGTCTTCATGGCCATGCAGGCACCGTGCCCCTATCTGCTGTACATCCTGCGCGGCGATCGACGCAAAGCGCAGGCGCCTTACACCGGGAGCGACCGCCGTGCTCAGTGACGCCATTCTCGCGGCTGCGACCGGCGCCCCTGCCGCCCGCGCGGCACGCTGGGGCGATGCCTATCGCGGCGCGTGCGCCGAGTTCGGCATCGACACCCCGCGCCGCATGGCCTGTTTTTTCGGTCAGCTGTCTCATGAAAGCAATGCGCTGGCGCGGGTCGAAGAAAACCTGAACTATTCCGCGCAACGTCTTCTCGAAGTGTTCGGCAAGTACTTCGATGCCAAGACCGCGCAGGCCTTTGCGCACAAGCCCGAAGCCATCGCAAACCGTGTCTATGCCAACCGCCTGGGCAATCGCAGCAGCGACAGCGGCGATGGCTGGGCGTTTCGCGGACGCTCGCACGTGCAGCTCACCTTCCGCGACAATTATCGCAAGATCGGCCAGATCATCGGCGTGGATCTCGAAGCCACCCCGGCGCTGGCGATGGAAATCCCCACCGCAGCGCGCATCGCTGCCGCGTATTGGAAGGATGCGGGCCTCAATGCCTTGGCCGACCAGCACGATGTATTGTCCATTGGCCGCCGCATCAACCTCGGCACCACGCGCACCACGCGCCTGCCCAACGGCCATGATGACCGCATCGCCCGCACCAAGCGTGCGGCGGTGGCATTGGGGGTGCGCTGATGTTCCAACGGTTGGCAGTTCAGATCATCGTTGTGCTGTCGCTGACCGCCGCGATTGGCGGCGGCGTGTGGTGGCTCGATCGCCGCGGCGATATCGCCGAGACCAAGGCCGCCGCCGCACAAGCCCGCGCCGATAGTCTCGAATCACAGCTGGAAGATGCTCGCGGTAACGTCAAGGTGGTGACGCAATTCGTCGACCGCATCCAGACCATCCGCGAAGTCGGCCGCACCATCGAAAGAGAGGTCCCTGTTTATGTCACACAACAAGCGGATGCTGCTTGCGTTATCCCTCGCGGTTTTGTGCAGCTGCACGACGCAGCCGCGACGGGAGTGCCCACCGCCGGCAGTCCCGTCGATCCTGATGCGCCCGCCGCCGGCCTTGCGCTCTCTGCCGTTGCCGAAACCGTCGCCGGCAATTACACCAGCTGCCACGAAACCGCCGCCCAACTGAAAGCCCTGCAAGACAAGCTGAGGTCCATCGGCGTGCGGGTCGATGGATAAGCACAATAGCATCCGTGCAGCGCTCACCGCTGCCATTCCAGATCTGGCGACCAACCCGGACACGATGCTGGTCTTCGTCGAAAAGGGCAGGGTGTCCGCGACCGCTGTGCCCGGATATTCGTTCGACTACAGCTACACCTTGAACGTGATCCTGACCGACTATGCCGGGTCTCCGGACATCGTTTTTTTCGCGCTGCTGCGGTGGATGGAACTCCACCAGATCGACACGCTGCTGAATCCGGAGCGCAAGGCTTCCGCCATCAAGTTCGAGGCCGAAATGGTCTCCAACGCAGCCGTCGATCTGTCGATCTTCATCGAGCTGACCGAGTCCGTCGGCGTGCGCCCACGGCCCGGCGGCGGCTTCGATATCGCCACTACACCCGAGCCGGACTATGGGCTTGGCACTACATTTCCGGCACGCATGGAGATCTACGCCAACGATGCACTGGTCGCGGTGATCGGTGACGTCGATGGCGGATGACCTGATCGCTCTGGAACGATGGGCAGAGCCGCTGCTGCAACGCATCGCCGCAGGCGAGCGCACCGCACTGGCGCGAAAGATCGGCACCGCGCTACGCCGGTCGCAGCACGATCGCATCCAGTCGCAGCGCAACCCGGACGGGTCTGCATTCGTCCCGCGCAAACGCGCACGCGACAAGGTCGGGAAGATCAAGCGCAAGGCCGGAAACATGTTCCAGCGCATCTCCCGCAGCGAATACCTGCGCATTCAAGCGTCTGAAAACGGCGTGTCGGTCGGATTCACCGGCCGCATCGCACGCATCGCCGGCATCCACCAGCGCGGCGACACCGACCGCGTCTCCCAGAACGGCCCAAGCGTTCGTTATCCCATGCGCGAACTGTTGGGCCTCACCAGCAGCGATCGACAGATGATCCGCGAGATGCTGATCGATCACCTGGGCGCATAAACCAAACCAATCGGCGAAGTGTTCAGCCCGCGCACACACCCTGCGCTGCAGGCCAATTCCGCGCGCACGCGACCACCATGGCCGCAACCCTCGCCGAGGTTCCCATGCCCGTATTCACCGCCGTTGATCTTGCCCGCCTGCCGCCGCCCGAAGCGGTGCAACAGATCGATTTCGAATCGATCTACAGCAGCATGATCGCGGAACTGGTGGAGCTTGGCATCGACTTCGACGCCTTCGTCGAATCGGACCCGGCCGTAGCGATCCTGCAACTGTGCGCCTACCGTGAAATGCGCCTGCGCGCAGAACAGAACGACAGCGCGCGAGCCGTGATGCCGGCGCTGGCGACCGGCGCCGATCTCGAACAAATCGCGGCGCGGTACTTCGTGCAGAAACTGATCATCACGCCTGCCGACCCGCAAACCGGCGCGCCCGCCGTGATGGAAAGCGACGACGATCTGCGGCGCAGAATGCTGCTGGCATTCGAAGGGTTCAGCACTGCCGGCCCGGAAGGCGCCTATATCTTCCATGCGCTCAGCGCCAGCCCGCTGGTGGCGGATGCCAGCGCATCCAGCCCGACACCCGACGACATCCGCCAGATCGTTCTGGACGTGCTCAACGTACCCGGCATGGACCCCGGATTGGTTGCCGACATGACGGCCGCGCTGGATGCCGCCGACTGGCCCGGCGATGTCCGGGTCTCTGTGCTCGCACGCGATGGCGACGGCACGCCATCCGAAGCGGTCATTGATGCAGTCGCTACCAAGCTCAACAGCACCGATGTCCGGCCGCTGACCGACAATCCCACGGTATTGCCTGCAGAAATTCTGGCTTATGCCGTCGACATGGTGGTCTACACGCTGGCAGGCCCCGGCGCACAGGTGGTCATCGATACAGCACTGGAACGCGTCACTGCCTACGTAGCTTCGATCCGCCGGCTTGGCCGTGACGTGACCCGCACCGGGCTGATCGCCGCCGCACACGTCGACGGCGTGCATAGCGTGGTATTGGCATCACCCGCAGCGGATGTGCTGTGCGACCGCAACCAGGCGGCGCATTGCACCGCGATCGACATCGCGCATGGCGGCGTCAATGAGTGAGCTGCTGCCGCCGAATGCCACCAAGCTGGAACGTGCGCTCGCGGCGGCCACGCAGCGCTTCGCGTCGATCCACCCCATGCACCGCGACGTATGGGACCCGGACCTGTGCCCGGCGCATCTGCTGCCGTGGCTGGCATGGGCGCATTCGCTGGACGACTGGAACACGCAGTGGCCGGAAAACGTCAAGCGGGCCCGGATCCGCACCGCCATTGAGGTTCACCGAAAAAAGGGCACGATCGGCAGTCTGCGCCGTGTCGTGCAATCGTTCGGCGGTGCTTTGGCGATACGCGAATGGTTTGAACAAACGGTTTCAACTGGCCCGGCGCCGCGCGGCATACCGCACACCTTCGACATGACCCTGACGGTGTCGGATGCCGGGGACGGATACACCAACACGGCCGCGTATGTCGACGACATCATCGACGCGGTACTCCGCACCAAGCCGGTGCGCTCGCATTTCGTGTTTACGCAGGGCTTGTCCGCTGCCGGTGGAATCGGCCTGTTGGCCGCCGGCCGCGCAGCGGTGTGGCGGCGTATCGAATTGACATCCAACCAGTGAGACGTGCATGCAACTGATCATTACCGCCGCCGGAATCGCCGCGCTGATCGCCGCACAGAACAACGGCACCAATGCGGTCATGATTGCGGAAATCGGACTGACGGCATCCGCGTTCGACCCGGAATCCGTATCTGCGCTGCCTGCCGAAATCAAGCGTATCGATACCTTCGCGGGCGAAGCGGTCAGCGATGACACCATCCACGTCAACCTTGCGGACGACAGCGAAGACACCTACACGCTGCGCGGCTTCGCGCTTTACCTTGGCGATGGCACCGTGTTCGCGCTGTACGGTCAGCCGGTGGCCACCACGATCATCGAGAAGGCCGGCGCAGCGACCATGCTGCTGTCGTGCGACGTGCGCTTCGCGCAGATCGACGCGACGCAGATCACCTTCGGCGATTCCACCTGGACCAACCCGCCCGCATCCGAAACCGTGCAGGGCGTCTCCCGCCGCGCATCCGTGCTGCAGGCCGTCACGGGCACGTCTACCGATACCACGATGACCCCGCAGGGCGACAAGGCCGCCCTGGACGAACGGCTGGGGGAGGGCTCGCCAACCGCATTCATGAAAACATTGCTGGGTCTCGCCACCGCCGCATTGTTTCGCACGGCGATTGAGGTCAAGGATGTGGCGATGCGGAATATGGGCCATGGCGGCGGCATCAACGCCGACATGTTGGACGGCCTGCATGCCAGCGAATTCGCGGCATCTGCGCATGGTCATGCCATCGGCAGCATCGCGGGGCTGCAGGGCGCTCTGGATTCCAAAGCACCTTCTATTCATACCCACGTCATCTCTGAAATAAACGGGCTGCAAGTGGCACTTGACGCAAAAGCGCCGAAGGCTTCACCCGCGTTTACAGGCGTTCCGTCCGGGCCAACAGCTGCACCTGGCAATAACACAACGCAGCTGGCAACAACCGAGTTTGTACAGGCGGCGATTGCCGCAGCGCTGCAAAATTACCTGCCCAAGAACAACCCGATCTTCACCGGAACAATGACCGGCCCGAACTTCAACAAGGTGCCGTGATGGGCGATTATGCATCGATCTATTCCGCACTCTCCGTGCTTTTCGATGCTGACATCGTTGGAGATGGGCCGCAGGCGACGGGCTATGCAGAGAATGGTGTACCCCTGCGCTTTGCGAATATCCAGTATGGAACCAAGCGCGCGGACGTTGGTTATGCCATCAACGGCGTTGACGTGTCCAACTTGTGGGCCGCGAATGGAACCGCAAGCTACATCAATCAGGCCGCGCTGCCGGTGTTGATTCGAGACTATCAGCAGGGCCAGACCGGGCCGGTGACTTCCAACGCGTCGTTTGCATTCCAGCGTAACGGAACCTGCACTTTCTTCCCTTCGGACTCCAGCACCAGCAATTGGAAGATTCCAACAGCGGCCACTGCAGGCGATGACTACGACATCCAGTTCACGCAGACAGGCGGAAACACCCAAGGCACGCTGACCGGGACGCTGACCGTCTGGATGCGCCTTGACACTACGCGCGGGCTATCGCTTCAGTACGAAAAGAACACCAGCGGTTCACTGACCGCTAGGCGCATCATCCTTGTGCAGCTGCGCAGGCGTTCTGACGGCGTCATCGTGTATGCGTTCACCGTCACGATGGAAGCGGAATCCGATATCAACTAAGCAAGTGTCGCGGGTCCTTGCACACCCCGACGCGGGTGTCACGCGCGCGTGACAGCGCCAATATCGGCGCATGGATAGCGCCAACGAAAACAGCCGCAACGCCGCCAATATCATTCGATTCGGGTATGTCGCCCAAGTCGATATGGATACGCGCACGTGCCGCGTACAGTCCGGCGAGCTGCTGTCCGATAACGTCGCATGGTGGGTGTCAGCTGCCGGCGAGAACATCCGGTCCAGCGCTCCCAGCGTAGGCGAGCAGGGCATGCTGATATCGCCGGAAGGCGACACGCGCGGTGCAGTGTTCTTGCGTGGCATGTATTCCACACAATTTCCGGCGCCGAATGATTCGGGTGATGTTGAAGCGTTCCGCATGAAAGACGGCGCGCTTCTACGCTACGACAACGCCGCGCATGCACTGTCCGCAACAATGCCTGAAGGCGGCACCTTTGCGGTCACGTCCTCCGGTGGCAGCACCATCAATGGCCCGCTCACCGTGAATGGCGATGTCGAGATTATCGGCGATACCCATTGCACCGGAACGGCGACAGTCGACACCGACGTGATCGGCGGTGGAATCAGCCTCAAGACGCACCGCCACGGCGGCGTGCAGTCCGGCGGTGGAACCACGGGTGTGCCGCAATGAAGGGCATGCACGCCACCACTGGAAAGCCGCTGGAAGGCGAAGCGCATCTGTCGCAGTCGATCGCGCGGATTCTCACCACGCCCATCGGCACGCGGGTCATGCGTCGCGATTTCGGATCGATGCTGCCCGAGATGATCGACCAGCCGGCCAACAACGGCACGGCAGTGCGCCTGTACGGCGCCACCGCCACTGCACTGCTGCGCTGGGAACCGCGCTTCCGTCCGACAGCGATCGCCTTGTCCTATGGCGACGTGACCGGCAGCTACGTATTGGATCTGGAGGGGTATCGCACCGATACCGCGCAGCGCAACAGCTTCACCCGTCTTTCCATCCCTCTCAATTTCCGAGCCTAACGAGGAATCGCCAGCATGGCCGAGATCTACCACCACGGCGCCCGCGTCGTCGAAATCAACACGGGTCGCCGTGCGATTCGCACCATCGCCACCGCGATCATCGGCATGGTCTGCACCGCACCGCTCGCGGATCCGGCTACCTTCCCGCTGGACACGCCGGTGCTGTTGACCGACCTGCAGAAAGCGATCGATCTGGCCGGCGCCAGCGGCACGCTGCGCAAGAGCCTGGAGGCGATCGACGCGCAGTGCCGTCCGTTTGTCGTGGTGGTGCGTGTGGCGCCGGGCGTCGACGACGCGGGCACCGATGCCAACGTCATCGGCACCACATCCGAAGGCGGCCATACCGGGCTGCAGGCCTTGCTGACGGCGCACAGCATGCTGGGCGTGAAACCCCGCATTCTCGGCGCGCCTGGTCTGGACACGTCGCAGTCGGTGGCGCAGGCCATCGCAGTGCTGGCAGGCAAGCTGCGCGCATTCGGTTACGTCAGCGCAGGTGGCGCGGTGTCGAAAGAAGAAGCCGCGCTGTATCGCGAGAACTTCGCAGCACGCGAATTGATGGTGATCTATCCCGAGTGGCGGGCGTTCAACACCACCACCAGCGCGACCGAGGACGTGCCCGCCGTCGCGTATGCGCTGGGCCTGCGCGCCAAGATCGATATCGATCAGGGCTGGCACAAGACGCTGTCCAACGTCGCCGTGTCCGGCGTGACGGGAATCAGCCTTCCGGTCAGTTGGGACTTGATGGAACCCAACACCGACGCGGGTTTCCTCAACGCCGCCGACGTGACCACGCTGGTGCGCAACAACGGCTTCCGGTTCTGGGGCTCGCGCACCTGCAGCGATAATCCGCTGTTCGCCTTCGAAAGCGCCACGCGCAGCGCGCAGGTCATCGCCGACAGCATCGGCGAAGCCATGATGGTCTTCGTCGACAAGCCGCTGCACCCCAGCATCGTCCGCGACATCATCGAAACCATCAACGCAAAGGGTCGTTCGTGGGTTAGCGGCGGATATCTGCTGGGTTTCAATGCCTGGTACGACCCGGAAGCCAACAGCGAAACCGAACTGTCCGGCGGCATCCTCAAGATCGACTACGACTACACCGCGGTTCCGCCGATCGAGAACCTGTTGCTTCGCCAGCGCATCACCGGCCAGTACATGGCCAATTTCGCCGCTGGGCTGCTGGACTCGCGTGCGCAGACGCTGGCCACCACGCCGCCGCAAAACGGCGGTTCGAGCTGACGCCGACAGGCGCTGAAACACACATCACATCACCGGAGCTATCAGCATGGCACTGCCCAAAGTACTCAGATATTTCAACGTGTTCGGCGACGGCGAAAGCTTTCTCGGTGAGGTCGAGGAAGTCGCTCTCCCGAAACTGTCCATCAAGACCGAGGGCTACCGTGGCGGCCCGATGCTGGGCGAAGTGGACCAGGACATGGGCCTGGAGAAGCTGGAGATGGAATCCACCTTTGGCGGCCCGATGCGGTCGGTGCTGCAACAGTTCGGCGTGACCACGCACGACGGCGCAATGCTGCGCTATGTCGGCAGTTACAAGTCCGAAGACAGCCAGTCGGTCGACGCCTACGAAGTCGTCACGCGCGGACGGCACACCGAAATGGACTTCGGCAGTCAGAAGGCCGGCGACAAATCGCCGTTCAAGGTCAAGACGTCGTGCAGTTATTACAAGCTGTCCATCAACGGCGTGACCGAGATCGAGATCGACATGGTCGGAATGGTGTTCATCGTCGGCGGCGTCGACCGTCTGGCCGAACACCGCCTCGCCCTGGGCATCTGATCGCACCGCGTCATCCCACACGGCGCCCGTGCAACCGGGCGCCTTTCATTCTGGAGAGAACCCCTTGAACGAAAACACCGCACCGCCGGCCGCAGCCAATGCGCAGTCCGATCCGCTGCCGCTCTTCGCCCCGATCGCCCGTGGCGACACCACCATCGACACCATCACCATGCGCAAGCCTTACGGGCAAGACCTGCGTGGCCTGTCGCTGCAGGACCTGGTGCGCGGCGATGTGCTGTCGCTGCAGACGCTGCTGCCGCGCATTACCTCGCCAAGCCTCACCCCGCACGAAGTCGCCACGATGGATCCGGCCGACCTGATGTCCTGCCAAGGGGCGCTGCTCGATTTTTTGGCGCCGAGCTTGGTCCAGGGCATCCGCTCCCTGACCTCGTAGAGGACGCCGAAGCGGACATCCTCGCCGTGTTCGGTTACGTGCCCGGCATGGAGAGATTCACCCTGCGCGAGCTGTCCGAATGGCGCGAACGCGCATTCAAGCGGAACGGGACCGAGTAATGGCCGACGAACTGAAAATCGAAGTGATCCTCGCGGCATTCGATCGCGCCACAACGCCGTTCCGTAAAGTCACCAATGAAGCGCGCAGCACCACCGTTGCGCTGCGCGCCAATCAAACCGAGCTCAAGTCGCTCAAGCGCCTGCAGCAGGACGTGAGCGGCTACCGCGTGCAGGAACGCGCACTGTCGGCATCGTCCGCCAAGGTGGTGGCGCAGCAGCGCGCACTGCGCACGCTGCAGGGCCAGTACAACAGCCTGGACGCACCGACCAAAAAGCAGACCGCCGAACTGAAGCGCCAGACCGCAGCGCTGGCGAAGTTGCAGACCGAAACCGACGACCAGCGCCGCTCGCTGGAGGCTGCGCGGGCCAAGATGGAAGCGGCAGGCATCAGCACTGCCAAGCTGGCCGTACACGAACGCGAGCTGGAACGCCGCATCCAATCCACCAACCAGGGCATCGACCGGCAGCGCAGCAAGCTGGACCAGCTGGCGCAGACCAACCGCCGGCTGCAGCAGGCGCAGGGCGCACTGGCGCGATCGCAGGCAACCGCATCGCAGGCCGGCAGCATGGGCGCCAGCGCGGGCGCCGGGGCTGTGGTGGCCGGTGGTGCCGCGTTGGCCCCGGTGGTGGCTTTCGCACGCCAACAGGCGGCAGCGGCGCAGCTGCAGGCGTCCATGATGGCGGCGGACGGCAAAGTGTCGGCCGAATACGCCCGCATCGATGCGCTGGCCAAGAGCCTGGGCAACCGGTTGCCGGGCAACACCGCAGACTTCTACGAAATGTTCACCATGCTGCGCCGGCAGGGCATGTCGTCGCAGGTGATTCTGGGCGGGCTGGGCGAGGCCACCGCGTATCTGGGCGCGCAGCTGCGCATTCCGTACACCGAAGCCGCTCAGTTCTCCGCGAAACTGCAGGACGCCACGCGTACCGGCGAGCGCGACATGCTGGCGCTGTCCGACGTGATCCAGCGCACGTTCTATCTTGGCGTCGACCAGAACAACATGCTGCAGGGCTTCAGCAAGCTGTCGCCGGCACTCACCACCATCCGCATGCACGGACTACAAGCGGCCGAAGCGCTGGCGCCGCTGCTGGTGATGGCCGATCAGGCGGGCATGGTGGGTGAAGCCGCCGGCAACGCGTACCGCAAGGTCTTTCAATACAGCCTCGACATCAAAAAACTAGGCAAGGCCAACGCATTGCTGTCCGGTACCGGTGTGCAGTTGGATTTTTCCAACGGCAAGGGCGAGTTCGGCGGCATCGAGAAGATGTTTTCGCAGCTGCAACAGCTCAAAGGCATCAACACGCAGGACCGTCTGGCCGTTATCTCAAAGCTGTTCGGCGACGACGCCGAGACTCTGCAGGTGGTGTCGTTGCTGATCGACAAGGGCATCGGCGGCTATCGTGAAACGCAGCAGAAAATGGCCGCGCAGGCGGGCCTGCAGCAGCGGGTCAATTCGCAACTGGGCACCGTGGCCAGTCTGTGGGAATCTGCCACCGGCACATTCCAGAACGTACAGGCCGCAGCAGGTGAAACCGTGCGCCCGGAAACCGAGAACCTCATGAAGGTCATGAGCGGTGCCGGCGAGCGCATGCAAGCGTGGATCCGCGCAAACCCTGAGTTGACAGCCGGGCTGTTGAAAGTCGCCATCGGTGGCGCCGCTGTCATGGCGGTGGTAAGCGGCGTCGGCTTGACCGTGTCGGCGGTGTTGGGGCCGCTGGCCATGGCGAAGTATGCAGTGACCACGCTGGGGCTGCGCTTCGGCCCGTTGATGGGCCAAATCATGCCGCTGGCGCGCAACGCACTGCCCATGCTGATGCAAGGCGCAAGGCTGCTGCTGCCTCTGCTCGGCGGTATCAGCGCGCCAGTGCTTCTGGTCGGCGCGGCGATCGCGGGCGTCGCGCTGCTGATCTGGAAGTACTGGGGGCCGATCAAAGCCTTCATGTCCGGCGTGTTCCAGGGCATCGGCGAGGCTGCTGGTCCGGTGATGGATCAACTGTCCAAAGCACTTGAGCCGCTGCGCCCTGTGTGGGATTGGTTCGCCGGCATTCTTGGCGACGTGTGGAAGTGGGTGAAGGAACTGGTGACCCCATTCAACGCCACCAACGAACAGCTGCAGAACGCCACCAACTACGGACGGATTGCCGGCAAGGTACTGGGAACCGTGCTGGTAACGCCCTTGAAGACAACGATCAGCGTGGTCTCGACGTTGTGGCGATGGCTCAAGGTTGCGTTTGAATATTCCCCGCTGGGGATGATCGTGAACAACTGGACCGCCATCACCACATTCCTCGGCGGGTTGTGGGAGCAGATGAAGACCATCGGAGGGCAGATCGTGCAGGGTCTTGTCGATGGACTGAAAGCCGGGTTTCCGCTGGTGTCTGCAGTGATGGGCAAGCTGGCCGGATTGTTGCCCCAAACCACCAACAAGGCGCTGGAAGTGCGCAGCCCATCGCGCGTATTCGCGCGCATCGGCGACTACACCATGCAGGGGCTGGCAGGCGGCCTGCAGCGCAGCGCTGGCTTGCCCGTGGCCGCGCTGGGCATGGTGCAGACCAATCTGCGCCGTATCGCCGCAGGCGCCGCGCTGGGCGCCGCCACAGCGCCCGCCATCGCCATCGACAGCCGCCCGGCACTGGCGCGTACGCAGGCGCCTGCCGCCGCCGCTGCCGGCCTGCAGATCGAGCATCTGCACATCCACGTCGGCCCCGGCATGGACGGGCAGGCCATCGGCGCCGAAGTGCGCCGGCAGGTGGAAGCGCTGATGCGCGAGAAACAGGCGCGCGGCCGTTCCGCGTTGACCGATTACGGCAACTGACGGAGACGAGTGATGTTGATGGCTCTCGGCACCTTCGCCTTCGGCATGGACACCCTGCCGTACAGCCAGCTGCAGCGGTCCATGACCTGGCGCCATGCCAGCAGCGACCGCATCGGCGCGCGGCCGGCGAAACAGTTCCTGGGCGAGGGCGACGACACCGTGCGCCTCTCCGGCGTGGTGGCGCAGGAAATCACTGGCGATCGCGCGTCCTTGGACATGCTGCGCGCCATCGCCCGCGACGGCGACGCGCTGCCGCTGGTGTCCGGCAGCGGCATTGTGTTCGGCGTGTTCGTCATCACGGCGATCGAGGAAACGCAGACCTATTTCTACCCGGACGGCACGCCGCGCCGCGTCGATTTTTCGCTGACGCTGGAACGCACCGACGATGCCGCCAGCACGGCCGAAACCCAGTGAACCGCCGCAGGCCCGCGTGGCGCGTCACCCTGGACGGCCAAGACCTGACCGACCACATCCGCCCGCGCCTGTTGGATCTGACGCTGGCCGAAAGCCGAGGCGAAGAGGCCGACCAGCTGGATCTGCGCATCCACGATCACGACGGCCGCATGGAAATCCCCCGGCGCGGCGTGATCATTGCCGTGGCTATCGGCTGGGAAGGCGAGGCCATGACCGACAAGGGCCGTTTCCGCGTGGACGAAGCCACCCACGAAGGCGCGCCGGACATCATCACCGTGCGCGCCCGCAGCGCCGACCTCACCAGCGCCCTGCGCACCCGCAAGGAACGCAGCTGGCACGCCGTCACCCTGGGCACCGTGCTGCAGCAGATTGCCGGCGAACACGGCCTGCAGGCGCGCATCGCGCCCGCGCTGGCCAGCAAGACCGTGCCGCACCTGGACCAGGCCGGCGAGAGCGACGCCAACCTGCTGACGCGTCTTGGCCGCCGTTTCGACGCTGCCGCCACCATCAAGGCCGGCGCGCTGATCTTCCTGCCCATTGGCGCCGGCAAGACCGCGTCGGGTGTGGCCCTGCCGGACTTCGCCATTACCCGCGCCGATGGCGACGGCCACCGCTGGGCCGAAGCCGACCGCGACAAATACAGCGGCGTGCGTGCGTTCTGGCACGACAAGGCAGGCGCCAACCGCAAGTCCGTGCTGGTGGGCGACAGCGGCGACGCCAAGCGCCTGCGCGCCACCTACAACAGCGCCGCCGAAGCGCGCGAACACGCGCAGGCCGAATGGTCGCGGCTGCAGCGCGGCGAGGGCACCTTCAGCTACACGCTGGCGCTGGGACGTGCCGACCTGTTCCCCGAGATGCGCGGCACCGTGAAGGGCTTCCGCAAGCCGCAGATCGACGACGCCACATGGCTGATCGCCAAGGCCAGCCACAACATCACCGGCAGCGGCGGATTCAAGACCAGTCTGGATCTGGAAACCGCCCCTGCTGTGTGATCGGCTTTACAGCATTGAACAGTCGCCCAACATAGGCATCCCCATCATCATTCCGTTGCCGGTGCAGCGCACGGTGATTACCTGGCCTTTCTTGAGGTTCGCCGCGACATCTTCCGGTAGACCGCTGGCTTGGATACTCATGAATTCGTTGCTGGTCCTGAGATCAACGTAGATGCCGCCGAAAGCGTTCTTGTTGATGCCGGCTACGGTGCCGTCCACTTCAAGAGTTTTTCCTTTGTACTGCTGGTCGGCGGAAACTTCATTGGACTGATAGTCCTCGAACAATTTCAACGCGGCGACCTGCAAAGCCGCAGGCAGTGGTTTTTCGACAGGTTCTGCTGCAGTGGCAGCTGGCGTTTCCGCAACTGTCGCGGGCTTATCTGCGGCGGTTTCCTTCTTCGGTTGTTCGGGCAACAGCGCCCCCAGAACGATCAGGCCGACGAACAACGCGAGAATCACCAATAGAGCCTTTTTCATCACTTCCTCCCTGTGTGCCGGTCGCCCGGCTGGCTTATGAATCGAGCTGCATTTGTACACCAAACCTCACGGCCGCAGAACCCGTCGCCTCCAAGTGCTACCGTCATGCCGGCCCGCCAGCACCGCGCGGCGCCGGCCGTCCGCCTCATCCACAACAGGGAGTTACCAATGTCACACCATCGTGTCCCGGCCGCCGTTGCGGCCTCGCTACTGGGCTGCGCCATTCTGGCGGCACCGTCCATCGCCGCCGCCTGCTGCCCTTCGGACGGCCACACCGCACCCAAGGCATCGCAGGGCCTGGGCGAAGCGTTTCCACCGGCCGCCGATCTGGCCGCCGACCCTGCGTGGCAGGTCTACACCTTCGAACGCGACGGCATTCAATACCTGCAGATCAACGATGCCGCAGGCGTAGTGCGCGCGGCGGTGGGCAGCATCGGCGGTACGCGCTGGGTCTTGCCGGTCGGCAAGGACGCGGACCGCGTGGGCCTGCCGGGCGACGCGGCCACGGTGGCCGGTACCGGCGTGGTGATCTATCGCGGCCCGGAGATCGAAATCCGTCGCCATCAAGGCGCCAACGGCGACAGCTGGTCCATCGGGCCCGGCGCGTCCGAATAAGCGCCTGCGCTGGCGGCCAAGGGTTCGGCCAGCAGAAACACCACACGGTCATGGCGGCGGCGTCTCAGGGCGCCGCCGTGCATGTGCAGGCGGCCTTCCAGCTCCAGTTCCGCCAGCGTCGACGCCCGCGTGCGCGTCTCGCCGGCACTGCCGTACGCCTGCACCACCACCGCAATGCCGCGCACGGCGCCGCTTTGCCATGTGCGCGCCTGCACCCGGTACCGCGATGGGTCGCCCGGCGACAGCAGCGCAATGGCGTTGCACGCGCACCGGTACGCCGCCACCTGCAGCGGCACGGACAGCCGCCGGGGTTGCCCGCGCAGGCAGAACCGCACCGGGCGCTGATGCGCCCACACGGTCGAAAAACTGGGCGACTGCAGCGCGTGGTACAGGCCCTGCGTGTCGATCGACAGCGGGTACAGCGCCGAGGCATGCGCTTCGAACAGTTCATCGTGCAGCGCGGCGTCGCGCATCACATCCATGGCCGCCGCATAGCGGCCGTGTTCTTTCAGCCGGCGGATCAGATCGGTTTTGGAGTCTTCAATCCGCGCCTGCATCTGCGCCAGCACGATCACGCGATCGCGCAGGTGCTGGTCGGTCTGCAGGAAGCTGGCCCGGGCGATGTCCATCGCGTGCGCCTCGGCAACGCCCAACTGTCGCGCACGGTCGAAATGAGCAGAGATAATCGCGCCAACGGTCAACAGCGCAGTCGCCAACACCGACAAAGCCTGCTGCGCGACGAACGTGGTTCCGTCGTACGCGCCTACAGCATTCAATGACGGCAAGGTCAATGCGATGGCGATATTCACCGTCACGATGCCTGCTGCAGCGCCTCGCCATCCGTGCATCGATGTCAATGCCACAGCTGGCGCGAACATCAACATGCAAAGGAACTGCTTAAGCGATGGTTCCACCGCAGAGATCATGATCGCGCCGAGGATGGATGCAATGATCAGGGCTGCTACCGCGCTATCTCGCAACAGCGCGTGCATGCGCTGGCGGTATTTCAACCGTTGGTGCCAAACCGCGACCGGCAAAACGATCATCATCATGCCGAGGTAATCGCCGGTAGACCATTTCAGGAAACTGGACAACGTTGCAGGGGCGGGCTGGTTCGTCAGTGCGTGGTTCAGCGCATGCATCCATAGTTCGCCCCACAGTGTCGTTGCCAACAGCACGATGGACAGCCATCGCGCATGTGTGGCGCGTTGCTTCAAATACTTGCGTGCGATCAATACCGGCATGGCGATCAGGGGCAGTAATGTTGTCGCGGGCACCAATGCCCATTCCACGCTGTAATTTTCGATCTTTGGCCAGCGGAGGGCCAAGACCGCCGCAGCATCGCCGACGAACACATAAGGCCATAGCCGGTATGGCAGGAATAGCAGCGTAGCGGCCCGCAGCCCGGCCGGCAGATACCACTGATCCATCGACAGCCGCCACAGCAGCAGAAACACCGCGCAGTACAGCGCAGCGATCAGCAGACCGTGGTGGATTCCTTGCAATGCCCTGGCATTCCGCATGCCGCTTCCCCTGTTCCGTGTTGTTGAAACTCCAAACGCAAGACTGCAAACCGCCTACAGCGCGCCGATCACCGCACCCAATACCTGCAACTTCGACAGATCCGCTTCGTACACGTCGCGATAGTCGCCGCCTTTGACGGGGCCGGCGACCGACCAGTGATCGTTGCGGATCAGGATGCGGCGCACATCGGGGCGCCCGGCCAACACATACGCATACGTCACGCCATCCACCACCGCTTCGCGCCCGGCTTTGGATACGTCCACCAGCACCACCGCGTGCTGATCGATCACCGGCTCCATTGCCGGCGACGGGTTCAGCACCCAGCGCACGTGATCGATCGGTGTCGCACCCGTTTTGCGACGCAAAAGAAACTCGGGCAGCAGCAGCGATTCCGGAATGTCGATGCCGCCGAATTCTGGAATGCGCGAGACCTGCAGATATCCGGCGGGGATATCCACGCCGTGGCGTCCACTGAGGACATAGCCCACGTCCACACCGTTGCGCTCGATGCGCGCCAGATAAGCCACGTCCGGAAAGGTGTCGCCGGATTCATACGACACCTGCGCGCCGCGACTCACGCCTGCAGAGGTCGCGAATTCGGTCTGGCTCATGCCGATTCGCTTTCTCTCTTCCTTTAGCCGTGCCGAAGCGCCTTCGGAAATGATCATATTTCTGTACATTCCTATTGACTTGTGCATATTTATGTACAAGAATCTGTACAGATTTGACCTAATGTGTACTTTTTAAATCATGACAGCCCAAAAAGCCACCCGTTTGAAGACGTCCAAGCTTGCCCGGAAGGATTTGGACGCCAAAGGGCTGTCCATCGCCGAGTTCGCGCGGATGCACCAGTTGCCTTACGCGACCGTGTACCAGGTGCTGAGCGGCAAGAAGAAAGGCCGCCGGGGCACTGCCCACAAAGCCGCCGTGCTGCTGGGCATGAAACACGGCGTGGTGCTGCCGGATGCAAAGACCGATGCATGAACCGCGCGGCCCGAACCGGCTACGCATGCGCTGCCCGCACTGCGGCGCGCAGGCCAACTGCCGCAACTCGGAAAGCATGTCGCTGCTGCTCAAAGAGCTGACGTTCGTCTGCAGCAACTTCCAGCAATGCGGCCACGTCTTCGTCAGCAATCTCGAAGTGGTGCGCACGTTGTCCCCAAGCGCCATCCCCAACCCCGAAGTCCACATCCCTCTCAGCCCACACGTCCGCAGCGCAGTGCTGATCGCGCAGCTGGAAATGTTCAAGGAGCAAGCCCCGTGAATGACGACATCCGCGCCGCTGCGCGCAAGTTCTACGCCGACAACGCCGCGCAGCACCTGGACTGCGACCGCGATCTGCTGATCGACCGGTGCAGCGACCACTTGGCCCAACAGTTCGAGATCACCGAAGACAGCGCGCTGGTGATTGCCGCCGCTGCGCTGAAACAGATCAACCCTTCGATCATCGTTGTCGGCAAGCCCGGTTGCGGAAAAACGACGAATGCCAAACGCATCCGCGATGCACTTGGCCTCGAACGGATCATTGATGAGCCGCGTTGCTACAGCCGGTTTCCAAAGATTCCCGCTTTCAACGTGTTGGTACTGACCACCGATGAAGATGTGCCGGCGATATTTCCCGGCATGAAGTCGATCACATACGTCGCTGCTATGGACGCCGTTGCAGCGTATGAAGCGCGCCGCTGCGCCAATGAACTGCCGGCGCATACGGAAAGCGACGCAACGTGACCACGTTCCTGCAGGCGCAGTTGGCCGGAAAGCTGACAACAGAGGTGCTCAAGGCCCTGCGCGATATGCAGAGCTTTCACTGGCGTGAGTACTTCCGAATTTTTCGGCGTTCTGAAAAAGCGTTGGCCCGCCGTGAATACGACAAACACGCGGTGTTGAAAGCTGCGGCGCGGGTTCACCTCGCAGCGGCCAAACGGTTCGACGACCTGTTCGGCGAAGACGATCTTCCGTTTTAAACCGACGCGCCCCGGTAGTGGCGTATCCCATTGGAGTCAACAGTGAACGAGTTCAAATTCAGCCTTCACCAGAAAGTACAGATCACAGTCAGCGGCGAGTCCGGTGAAATCTGGGCGCGTAGCGAATACGCGCATGCCGAAAACACCTATCTGGTGCATTACAAGGCCGCAGACGGCCGTGCCGTGCGGGCATGGTGGGACGAAAGCACGCTGTCCGAAGCTTAAGGCGAAAGCATCGTCATCCCCCTCAGTTATGTCTCTGAGGGGGGTGATATCACCCCCTGCAAGAACATTTTCACTACCAATTGTATTTTTTCGGGGCTTTTGCATGCGCAAGATTGACGGGCTAAAAATTGACTTCAGCACTGGTACGGGCAGCATCGCGCTGCCTGCTGAGTTCGCTGGGCAATCGCCGCAATTCCAGGCGGTGGTGTGTGGGTATTGGATTGCAGGGCTGCACGACGTTCGCGAAAAAGTGATGGAACGCGTTGGCGCAGATCATCGCCGTTCGATAAGCCGCAACTTCGACGGGAAAACCATCGACCAGCTGTTGTCCGAAGGTCATGGAGTGATGCGCGTTACTGCGCCACATCCCGGAAGTCACAAGCGTCTGCTGATCACGACCAACGTTTTCAACACAAGTCCAAAGGTCAGTTACTGCATCTGGGAATCTATCGGCTACAGCAGCTTCGTTCGCATCGCCGAAGTGCCTTGCCGCTCACGCTCTGTTCGGGGAATACGCCGAGGGCTGTTGGGCATCGAAATGCGCTGGACGCAGCTACAAGAGCTTTCCCACGAAACATCAGCCGCGCGCACCGGCAGCGAAGCCGGAAAGCCTTACCGCCACTTCACGGCTGATATCGGCACGTATCTGCTTGGCGACGACAACCGCGATTGATCCGCACATGGATTCCGTGAGCATGACCGTATTGACTTCCAGAATTTTCGGGCGCACATTTCGTCCCGCTGCAGCACATTCTGCAGCCGGGCTTGGCCGCCCGACCAACACACGGCGCGCAAGCGCCGCATGTCAGATGCCGGCGCTTTTTGCTGTCCGGGCTTCGGCTGCAATCTTGCGCGTCACGACTCGCTGTTCTATGGCGGGGCGTGTGGGTCTCGTGGGTAACCACGGGAGCCGGGTGCCGTGTGTCCCGGTTAGGCCAACCCGCACGTCCCGTCACCTTGCCTTGGCCGGCTCGGTGTTGGGGTTCCACAACCTACACACGGACTCAGCCATCATGGCAATGCACACCCAAGCTGCGCCCGCAGCCGGCGCCGACACGCGCCAAGACCTGGGCTATTTCCTCGACGAAGACGCGTACACGCGCCTGCTGCGCGCTGCCGCCGCCACCGAGCTGATGATCGGCCTGGGCGAATACGCCACGATGGCTGGCGGCCCCTTCAACGTCAGCCCGCAACAGCTGGGCGCGCTGGGCGAATACCTGCAGCAGGATCTGCGCGCCGCATTGGCCGGCTGCCGCTTCGGCCGTTACGACGTGGCGGTGCAGCCGTGAACGGCCTCAGCGCTACGGATATTTGTCATGCCGTCTTCCTGCTGGAAGACGACTTGCGTAACTCTGAAACGCTTGATCACTCGATGGCGCTTCACGAGTCACCGCACCGGGATGCCGAATGGCTTGCGTTGCTCGCTGATAAGCGTGCACGTATCGATCGCTTCAAAGCGGCGTTCGACGCCGCGATAAGCGCGGCAGCTGACGCGAGGAACGCAGGCTGATGCGTCCCGACCTGCACGCCGACATCACCAAACGGCTGATCGCCGACTTCGGTTTCGAACTGAAGGGCAAGTGGCTGCAGGGTGGCAAGTGCCCGTCGTGCGGGCAGAAAGAGCTTTACACCAGCGAGGAATCGCCGTGGCTGCTGCGCTGCGGCCGGCAGAACAAGTGCGGCCACGAAGACCACGTGAAAGAGCTCTACCGCGACCTGTTCGAGACCTGGTCAGACCGCTTCAAATCCGAGCCCGACAACCCGCACGCCGCCGCCGATGCGTACCTGCAGATGGGCCGTGGGCTGGACCTGAAGCGCATGCGCGGGCTGTACACGCAGGAGTACTACCACAGCCGCGAGCTGGGCCAAGGCAGCGCCACGGTGCGCTTCGATCTGGGCGGCGGCGTGTGGTGGGAACGCATCATCGACCGGCCCGACCGGTTCGGGAAGCGCAAGGCCGGCTTCGGTTATGGCCAGTCCTACAGCGGCCGGTGGTGGCAGCTGCCCGACAGCAAGCCCGACGCCGACGAAGTATGGCTGGCAGAGGGCATCTTCGACGCGGTGTCGCTGGAAATGCACGGCAAGGCCGCGCGGTCGCTGATGACCTGCAACGTGTACCCGGAAGCGGCGCTGGCGCAGCTGGCGCAGCAGTGCGCAGCGGAAAGCCGCAAGCGCCCGCGTCTGGTGTGGGCCTTCGACGCGGGCCAAGCCGGCGAGAAGTTCACCCACCGCTTCATCGAACGCGCCCGCAAGGACGGCTGGGAATGCACCGCCGCGCACATCCCGCAGCCGCGCGACGGCCGCAAGCTGGACTGGAACGAACTGCACCAGCGCGGCAAGCTGACCGAGAAGGATTTCGACGAATACCTGCACCAGGGCGCGCTGCTGATCGCGCCATCGGCCAAGGCCAAGGCGCTGCTGATTTACAAGCGCCGCGAGCGCGGCGAGTTTCACTTCCGTCACGCCAACCGGCTGTACTGGTTCAAGTACGACGACGCGCGGTATTCCAAGGCCAAGGAAGCGATCGAGAAACGCGAGAACGCGGCCGAACTCACCCCGGAACAGATCCGCGACGAAGCCCTGACCGAGGGCGGCGTGGTGATGGAGATCGCCAACTGTTACCCGGAGTTTCTGTATTACCAGGCCAACAAGCTGACCGATGAGGCGTGGTACTACCTGCGCGTGTGGTTCCCGCATGCGTCGCGTCCGTTGAAAGCCGCATTCACCGCAGGCCAGCTGGTGGCCGCGACCGAGTTCAAGAAGCGCCTGATGCACGTTGCGCCGGGCACATCGTTCAGCGGCGCCACCGGCCAGCTGGACCGCTTCTACTGCGACAGCACGTTCGCCATCAAGTCGGTGGAGACCATCGACTACATCGGCTACAGCCGCGAGCACGGCGCGTACGTGTGGAGCGACTTCGCCGTGAAGGACGGCAAGCTGCACAAGTTGAACGATGAGGATTATTTCGACATCGATCGGCTGTCGGTGAAGTCGCTGAACCAAAGCCTGAAGCTGTCGATGAATCCCGAGCTGAAGGCCATGCGCAAGGACTGGCCGGCGATGATCTGGCAGTGCTACGGGCCCAAGGGCATCGTGGCGTTGGCGTTCTGGTTCGGCACGCTGTACGTGGAACAGCTGCGGTCGAAGTTCAAGAGCTATCCGTTTCTAGAAATCAGCGGCGAGCCCGGCACCGGCAAGACCGCGCTGATCGAGTTTTTTTGGCGCCTGGTCGGCCGCGCCGACCACGAAGGCATCGACCCCAGCAAGTCATCGCCGGCAGGCCGTGCGCGGCATTTCTCGCAGACCGCCAATCTGCCGGTGGTGCTGTTCGAAAGC
The DNA here is from genome assembly GCA_040079515.1 of Lysobacteraceae bacterium. Lineage (GTDB taxonomy): Bacteria > Pseudomonadota > Gammaproteobacteria > Xanthomonadales > Xanthomonadaceae > Lysobacter_I. The sequence continues at coordinate 289,258 of JBEBKD010000002.1, read as the reverse complement.
GACCGCACCGACGAAGCGTCGAAGTTCAAGCGCTTCGACTGGGACGAAACCAAGCCGATGTACGACGGCTATTTCGGCCGCACCACGGGCGTGAACAACGGCGGCAACGATACCCGCGAGCCGCGCTTCCGGTCGGCGCTGATGATTGAACAGAATCTGCCGGTGGATGCGTCCCCGGCGGTGATGGAACGCATCGTGCACATGACTTTCGACAAGTCGCGGTTCAGCCCGGACAACAAGCGGGTGGCCGATGCGATGAACGCGATCGCGACCGAAGAGGTATCGGGTTTCATCCTGTCCGCCGCCATCAACGAAGCCAAGGTGCTGGCGTTCGTGCAGGACATTTATCTGACCCACCGCGAAGCGCTTCTGGCACGGCCGCGCATCAACAATTACCGCATCGCGCATAACCACGCGCTGATGCTGTCGCTGGTGGATGCACTGCGCATGGTGGTGCCTCTGGAACAGCACATGGTGGAAGCTACGCACGCGCTGCTGCACACCATGACCGAGGAACGCCAGCGCCGCATCGCCGATGACCACGAAAAGGTGGTGGAGTTCTGGGAGATGTACGACCACCTGGAAGGCCGGTTCCTGCAGAACGGCGACCGCATCGAGTTGAACCACTCCAAAGACGCCGGGCTGATCGCGATCAACCTGCCGCACATGATCGAAAAACTGGCTGCACGCGGGCTGCGTCTGCCCTGCGAAGTCAGCGAGATGCGCCGCCTGCTGCAGAACAGCCGCCGCCGCAAGTTCCTGGACAAGAACCGTTCCGTCAATTCCGCACTGAACGGCGGGACGGCCAAGTGTTTCGTGTTCGAGAAAGAGCGGGGCGGTTGACCCCGCGTGGATCCACACCCGCACCGCCCGGGCCCGGCGGCAACTGCAAGAGGAAAAACCGATGCCGATCGAAACACCGAATTACTTCAGGCCCGCAGCCAGCATCACTAACGCCACCACTGCGGCGTACGGCCGCAGCCTGGCCGAAAGCGATGAAGAGCGGGATGCATTCACCGCACTGCTGCACGGGCAGCTGCGCACCCTGGGCGCCATGCCGGCCGCATCGCCGCCCGGCGGTAGCGACGCGCCTCCCGGCGAAGGCTGATTCAAGGCGGCCCCGGCGGACGGCGCGCCAACGCCGTCCCAAGGCCGATCACAACGCAGGTCAAAGGAGACCGATATGCAATCGACAACCGACACGCGGCCGGAAACGACCGCACCCCACGCCACAACCGACACCGGGGCCGGCGCGCAGGCTAGCACGGCCGCCACCGCGCCCTTCACTGCGGCGCCACTCAGCGCCGAGTACTACGCGGCGCGTCTGCGCTACCTGCAGGCGCAGTTGCACCGCGCACGGGCGCAGGAAGCCGAACACAGCGCCCTGGTGGCCATGTACCGCGCCGCACACCATGCCAGCGACGGCGACCGCCACATGCTGGCGACGCTGGCCGAATGCGATGCACAGACCGCACACGCCAGTGCGGTGCGGGTCGAACAGCTGATCGCCGATCTGCTGCGCGAACATCCCGAAGCGTTGCAGGCGGTAGAGCCGTATGCGGTGGTCAACATCACCATCCGCCGCGACGAGATCACCACCCGCGCGACGCTGCACATGGGGCACCAGTTCCACGCGCAGCAGACCGAACGCCGGCAGGGCCAGATGTTCTGGAGCGGCGTCGACCCCGAGTGGATCACGCACGAAAACAAGCTGGGCATCGAACTGGTCGAGTTTCTGGACGGCATCGATCTGCCGCGCCGCGTCGCCGACATGCTGCCCCGCGCACCCACACCGGCCGGACTGGCCGCCGCAGCCGAAGCCGCAGCCGTCCTGCACGGCTGAACCATCCCGCACACCACGCTGCGGCGATGCCGCGCACACCGAGGTTTTTCTCATGACACACGCCGTCCCGTTTTTCACGTCCGCACTCATCGCTGCGCAAGTCGCTGCAGCGCAGTCCGCCGTTTTCATGATCTTCCCGACGCCGATCGCGTTTGAACCGACCGAACCGCTGCCGTACTGGGCCGACGCGCCCAAGTCCGTGACCGTTTCGCTGATGACACCGGAAGGTGGACTGCTGCCGGCCGATGCCGCCTGCGATGTCTACAAAGTCAACAGCGCCGGCACCGCGCAGCTTTTCGCACGCCTGTCCAGCAGCCGCCCGGTGGTGCGCATCGACGGCGTTGGCGGCTACTTCGTCGAGAAGCTGCCCACCGCGACACCGGTCGGCGTCGACATCGACGGCCCGTCCAGCAGCGCCACATCCAGCGACTGACCCCTGCGCGCCGGCGCACCCGCGCCGCGCGCCATCGAAACAAGGAGATCGACATGTTGATTTTGACCCGCCGCGTAGGCGAAACCATCCATATCGGCGATGAGATCGTCGCCATCGTGTCCCGCATCACGCCACAGCGCGTGTGCATTGATCTGGCCGTCAACCCCGGTCACGCCGTGAGCCTTGGCGATATCCGTCTGCAGCATTCCGGCTTCGTCCGCCGCTACGTCGATCGGGGCGAAAGCTTCCGTGTCGGCGACAGCATCCAAGTGATCGTCTGCGACAAGGACCGCACGCCGTCGCAGGTGGCTATCGGCATCGATGCACCGAAGGATGTCGTGATCCTGCGCGGCGAGCTGTACCAGCGCAAGCAACGCGAGCAGGGGAGGGCGGTGGCATGAAGACCTCCCAACGCTTGGCGCTGTGCGCGCTGGCCATCGCGATATCAGGCTGCGCCACCGGCAACGAACTGCGCGGCGCGTGGATGCTCACGGTTGGCCGCGCAGGCCCGTGCCGCGTGGTGGAGCACCGTTCCACCACCGACCAGCTGAACACCCGCACGGTGTGGCGTGGGGAAGGCTGCAACCGCCAAGCCGACGACAGCATTCAGGTCACCGAGTTGGCGACGCCGCCGATGGAGGTGTCCGATGATCGGTGATCTGGAAAAACTGCACCGCCTGTTTTATAGCGCACAGACCGGCGAAGTCACCGACGACGAGCGGCAGGAATACGCCCGCGTGGCCGCGCAGCTGACCGAGACGATGCGCCGCATCGTTGGCGAATATGCCGGCATGTTTTCGGTGCTGGTCGATACCCTGGGCACGCTGGACTGGTCGCAGCACACCGTGCTGCAGGAGCGGATTGCGGACATCGTGACGCATCACCGAGACCCGGCGCCGTTCACCGGCGCGCAGGTGACGCCGGCCGAACTGCTGAACATCGCCGCGCGGCTGTCGGCGTTGGGCGAGCCGATGCAGGCGGGGCGGTTGCAGCGGTTGGCGGATGAGATGGCGGCGGCCCGTCGTCCCCTGCTGATCGGATATGACGAAGCAAAGGCAGGTGAAGACAAGACCGTCTATTTTGAGCGGACCGGATGCAAACTTTCTAGGCTTGGCGTCATGACGGTTTGCCGGAGCCGCTTCGGCCATGAGTGCGACTGCGGCACTTCGGATGCCGATGCTAAAGGCGGTGACGCATGACCGCCTTCGTGCTGTTGGAAATACTGGCCACGCGCAATCGCCGTGAAGCCGTGATGTTTCAGAAAATGGTTGCCATCGGGCCGATGAATACGGCCGACAAGACCAAAGCCGAGAAGTTCGACAGCCAAGCGACGGCGATGAAGTGCCCGGCCTTTCACCATGCGTTGTCGTTCTACCAGGTGGTGCCGGTGGATCAGATCGATGCTGTGGCCGCGAATCTTATCGGTGAAGGCGATGCGAAAGGCGGTGGGGCATGAGCAAGAAAAAAACAGCTCCCGCACATCCGCTGATCGGGAAAAAAGTCAACTACAAACACAACGGAATTTCTAGCGAGTGCGAAATCATCGCTGTCAAAGCCGGCCCTATGCTGATCGACACATCAACTTTCGATCAACCGGAGGCAAAGATTTACGGGACTTTGAAAGCGCGGCTGAAGCCTGCAGGCGGCGGCTTGCCTTTCTGGACACCGCCGTTTGAATACAAAGGCGAAGGAGCTGGCACATGAGCCGCTTTCTAGACAAAACCGGGACCAAATGCCCGCATTGCTGGACCGGCGAACACTGCCGATACACCGAAGTTCCGGACAGCACAACGCACTACACGCAGAACGGCGTCGACGAAGTGATCCACAACCCGCCAACGCGGCACTATGAGTGCGGCAACTGCGGCACGTTGTGGGTGATGTTTGAAGCGGAGGGTGAGTGATGAAAACACCCCTGACACTCGCCGAAAAACTGGCCCCGATGATCATCCGAAAGATCAGCCGCCGGCCGCCGGACTTCATCGTGGGCGCCGACCATCCGGACGGCCCCTATCTGCTGCGCTGGTACATCACCCCTTGGCGCCGCTGGCGTGCGCAGGCCGACGCCAACCCGACACGCTGGAACCGCTGCAGGGCCGCCGTGGCGCGCATGCTGCCCAACCTGTACCTGCACTGTTTCCAGCGCGACGACGATGACCGGGCGTTGCACGATCATCCTTCGTGGGGCGTGAGCTACATCCTGCGCGGTGGGTACATCGAGCACACCATCGCAGAGGGCGGGATCCATCACCGCGCGGACTATCGTCCGGGCGTCCTGCGTTTCATGGGCACGCGGCATGCGCATCGGATCGAGCTTTACAGATTGCTGTTCAAGCCGCGCGGTTTAGGTCCTACGACATTCTTCATGCAATCTGCGGAACTCGAAAAGCTGCATTGCTGGACGCTTTTCATGTTCGGCCCCACGGTTCGCGAGTGGGGCTTCCATTGCGCGGATCGCGGCTGGATTCATTGGAAGACATTCACCGCTGCAGGCAAGCCCGGGGAAGTCGGGCGGGGGTGTGACTGATGCGCACCGTCGATCTGTTCTCAGGTGCTGGAGGTTTCAGTACGGGCGCGTTAATGGCCGGATGTACCGTCGTGTGGGCAGCCAACCACTGGCCGGAGGCGGTCGCGGTTCACAGCGAGAACCACCCGCAGACCATGCACGCGTGCCAAGACTTGCACCAGGCGCAATGGCCGGATGTGCCTGCGCACGACCTGCTGCTGGCGTCGCCTGCCTGCCAAGGTCACAGCCGGGCGCGCGGTAAGGAACGGCCGCACCATGATGCGCAGCGTTCTACGGCTTGGGCAGTCGTGTCGGCCACGGAGTATCACCGACCGCAGTTCTTCATCGTCGAGAATGTGCCAGAGTTCGTGAAATGGCGGTTATTCCCAGTGTGGTCCGATGCGATGACGTCGCTGGGATATGCACTGTCGATCAACGTGATCGACTCCGCTGACCACGGTGTGCCGCAGCATCGTCGCCGCGTGTTCGTTGTCGGCACCCGGTCGCGCCGACCGCTGGATCTGCAGTTCGACCCTGCCGCGCACGATGGCGCCGCATCGTTCATCCGATTCGACAGCGGACGCTGGTCGCCCGTGAAGCGACCGGGACGTTCAGCCGTGACATTGGCGCGCATACGCGAGGGCCGTAAGCAGCACGGCGATCGCTTTCTTACGGCCTATTACGGAAACGAGCGAGGTGGCCGCGCGTTGTCGAGACCGATCGGAACCATCACTACGCGCGACCGCTGGGCAATCGTTGACGGTAATCGCATGCGGATGCTGTCAATTGATGAGAACCGCGCAGCCATGGGTTTCCCGGAGCACTACAAACTGCCGAGACGGCACAAGGATGCGATGCACATGCTGGGCAATGCCGTATGCCCACCTGTGGCTTGCGCAATCATCAGCGAATTACGGAGGCGAGCATGACACAGCGCCAAATAACGCATCCGGACGGAGTGATTCTGCCGTGCGCTGGCGGTCACGCTGGCCACCATATCCAAGACATGCGCGGCGATGCGGCCGGCGGCGGCTACTTCATCGAATGCGAGTGCAGGAAGACGGCGCGCTATGCCGCATTGGATGGCGCGCTGGTGGAATGGCGCCGGCTCAACAAGCACCGCAAGCCGCGCACGCCGCGATCAGCACCACCGCTTACGACGACGAAGCCGAAGCGGGCGAAGGATGCGTGGTCGACTGTGGTGCAGTTCTCGCTGCCGCTGCCTGGCGTGAAGCGAGGCAAGCGGTGAACCGCCGCCGTGGAATGGACCGCATGCCCGTCTCGGCGACGCTGCGCTATGCCGATGCACGGCGGGCTGATAAGACAGCACCGACGCCCACTTGGCGTTGGTGGCTGGCGCCGGTGTGCTGGTGTGCGGGCCACCGCTGGCCGAACGATGGCCCGGTGCTGCTGGGCGACCGGCTGTACCACTGCCGGCGCTGCGGCGAAGAGTTCGACGCGCGTACCCGCTGAGATGTCGGCCGCGCCGCTCACCGATGAAGACCGTCGCCGGATTTGCGAGGCGCGGTCATGGCTGCGGCAGGGATACACCACCACGGAGCGCGTCGACGAGTTGATCGGGCGCATCTGTATGCATCGTGGAAAGGTTGCCGGCGAAGCGCTGCGCAATGAAATGCGCCTGCAGTGGAAATGCCGGCAGGACTGGATGGCGCCCACCGCAAGGGTGTGCGATTGAAAGCGTTCAAAACGGTTAAGATCGTCGCGGTTAACCCTCTGCCTGGACGGCTCGCGGCCGATCTGTTCGGGCGGTTGATCGCCGAACGGTTGAGGGCCGAACGTGAACAACACTGCGATCTATCTGCGATCGAGCAAGGACCGGAAGGATGTTTCCCCGGATGCGCAGCGCCGCGCGCTGCAGACGATGGCGAAATCGCGCCAGCTATCGATCGTCGCTGAATTCTCTGACGTCGTCGTTTCCGGAAAAGACGAAAACCGCCCGGGATTTCAATCACTGGTCCACGCCGTGCGCGACCCGCGCCGGGGCTGGGACACGCTGCTGATCCACGATACGTCGCGCCTGGCGCGCAACCGCGTGACCGCGCTGATCTTCGAAGAAGTGGAATGCAAGCGCGCGGGCGTGACCTTGATCTACAAAAGCCTGCCGGACCTGGACCCGTTGACCGCGATGGTGGTGAAGGCGGTGTTTCAGGCGTGGGACGAATACCACAGCATCGTCTCGAAACAGAAAGGCCTCGCCGGCATGGGCGAGAACGTGCGCGCGGGCTTCCGTGCAGGTGGCGCGGCGCCGGCCGGGTATCGGCTGGCCAAGATCGACACGGGCGCGATCCGCGAAGGTGCGGCGGTGACGAAATCCAAGCTGGAACCGGACCCGGATACGTCGACGGCCGTGGCGCGGTATCTATCCGAACGGGCAGGCGGGCGACCGCGACAGGAAGCGAAGCGCTTGGCCGGCGGCGTGGTCGCGAAGATGGCCGACACGACGCTGATCGGCATGGAATGGAACGCATTGACCTATGCCGGCCACCTGGTCTGGAACGTGCATGCGGAGCGCAGCGCCGGACGTGCGGTGGGCGGTAAGAAACGCCGGCCGCGAGCGGAATGGCTGATCCAGCGCGACGCGCACCCGGCGTTGATCGCAGACCACGACGCGGAAGCGCTGCTGACGCGCCTGGAGCGGCGAGCGGTTGCACGGGATGCCGGCGAGCCGGACACACGGGCACGCGTGTCGAACGCGCTGCTGGGCGGCCTGCTGTACGCGCCGGACGGCACGAAGTGGTGGGCTGAGGCCGACCGGTACCGCTGGCATCGCAAGGGCGGCGGTAGCCGATCGATCCCGAGGCTGTCGGTGGAAGATCCTGTGATCGATCAGGTGCTGGCCGATATCGGCTCCGCCGAGTTCGCGCAGCAGCTGGTCGACGGCACGCGGCGGTCACTGGCGGAAACGATGGATCCGCGTGAAGTGCGCCGGCTGCGCGCCAAGGTCGAAGAGCTGGCGACGAAGATCGCCCGCACGATGGAGCTGGCCACGCGGCTGGAATCACCAGAACCCGCGCTGCGGATGGTCGACGAACTGGAACGGGAACGGCTGGCCGCTCTGTGCACGCTGGAAGCCGCGGTGGTGGCTGCAGCAGCGGCCGAAGCGATCGCCAACATCACGCCGGCCGACGTCGTGCGCGTGCTGGCACAAATCACCGCAGACGCAAAAGCCGAAGCCCGCAGCGAGCTGCGGGCTTCGGTGTTGTCCATCGTTGACCGGATCGAACTGGATCCGGAAACCCTCACAGCGGCGGTGCATTACCGCGTAGAGGCCCCGACGATGTCGGGGGTTAAGTTGGCGTCCCCACGGGGATTCGAACCCCGGTGTCCACCGTGAAAGGGTGGTGTCCTAGGCCTCTAGACGATGGGGACGTCGTAGAACTCTGTAACCACTTCGGATCCGGCCTGACGATCAGAAGCGCTTGAAGATTGGTGGAGCCAGGCGGGATCGAACCGCCGACCTCCTGCATGCCATGCAGGCGCTCTCCCAGCTGAGCTATGGCCCCACATGTCTGGAGAGCGCGAAAGTTTAGAGGCCGCCCCCGGGATCGTCAAGCCTTGGCGAATGATCCGCCATGCGCCGGCTCACCACAGCGCATCGCGCAGTTTGTACCAGGCCATCGCTGCGACCAGCATCGGGGTGCGGAAGGTACGGCCGCCGGGGAAATCGTGATGCGCAATGCGCGCGAACACGTCGAGTCGTTCGTTCTGGCCACGGATCGCATCGGCGATGACGCGCCCGGCAAGATTGGTCGCAGCCACGCCATGGCCGGAAAAGCCCTGCGCGAAGTACACGTTCGAGCCGATCCGGCCCCAGTGCGGCGCGCGATTGAAGCTGATATCGATCGTGCCGCCCCAGACATGGTCGAAACTCACATCCGCCAACTGCGGGAAGACCTTGCGCATCCGCCGGGTCATCACCCAACCCAGGTTCGGCGGCTGGAAGTTGGAATAACTGGCACGGCCGCCGAACAAGAGGCGGTGGTCGCTGCTGAGCCGGAAATAATCCAGTGCCCAGTTGGTGTCGGCCACGGCCATGTCGTTGCGGATCAGCGCTTGTGCGCGCTCTTCGCCCAGTGGTGAGGTCGCGGCGATATAGGTGCCGACCGGCATGATCTTGCGATCCAGTTCCGGCGCGACGCCTTTCACCAGCGCATTGCCGGCGAGCACGGCGAAATCGCAGCGCACCGCACCCTGCGCGGTATGCAGCACAGGTTTCGCGCCATGGGTCATGCGCAGCACCGGACTGGCCTCGAAAATCCGGACACCCGCATCGAGCGCGGCGCGGCCCAGGCCCAGCGCGTACTTCAGCGGATGCAGGTGACCGGCATTGGCGTCGTACAGACCACCGAGATAGCGCGGCGAATCGAGCTGGCCGCGCAACTGCTCGCGATCCCACCACTGCATCGGATAGTCGTAGTCGTCTTCGAGTTCGCGCTGCCAGCTCTGCAATTCGACGATCTGCCGCGGCTTGATCGCGACGGTCGCGTGGCCTGCGCGCCAGTCGCAGTCGATGCCGTAGCGCGCGCGGCGTTCGTGGATCAGGCGCATGCCTTCGCAGGACCAGTCGAACAGCTTGCGGGCATCGCCGCGGCCGACCAGTGCGGCCAGCTTGGCCTCGCCGCAGCCGAAGCCGGGCAACACCTGGCCGCCGTTGCGACCGGAAGCGCCCCAGCCGATGCGCTCGGCTTCGAGCAAGACGACCCGGTAGCCGGCTTCGGCCAGTTCCAGCGCGGCCGACAAACCGACATAGCCTGCGCCGAGCACGCAGACATCCGCGTCGATGTCGCCAGCCAGCGCGGGTTGCGAGGGCAGCGCTTCGGCGCTGGCCGCATACCAACTGGGCGGGTAGGAAGCTGCGCTCATCCAGGTCGGTCTCTTCGCATCGAATCAGACCTGCAATGCATGCGTGTAGGCGAGGGCGATCCAATCGGAAATGCTGGCTTCAAAACCTGCCGATCCGAACAGGGGGAAGAAATACCAGTGATCTCCGACGTCGGACCTGGTCGCGCCTGCGTCGATCGCGGCGATGGCGGATTCCGGCGGCAGCCGCAGCGTGATCCCGTGCATACCTTCGGCGAAAGCGAAAATGCGTTCGTTCGCGTAAATGACGACATAGCCGTAAGCATCGAAGTCCGGGCAGTAGATTGCCGCGCCGGGAAATCCGTGTACGGCCATGCAAAGCGGCTGCGCGATGTCGGAATGCGCCGACAGACCTTCGAGATGCGACAGGATCGCGCGATTGCGATCGTCGTCCAGCGCTGGTGGCAGTGGCGCGTCCATTGGAATACTCGTTCCGCGTGCGGTCACACCGACCGCAGATACCAGTCGTATTCCAGCGTCGTCACTTCGCGATAGAAACTGTGCAGTTCCTTGAGCTTCTGCTGGCCGTAGATGTGCCGGAAGGTCTCGCCGAACTGGGTCGCGATGAAGTCGCTGGCCATGAAGTCGCGGATCGAATCGCGCCAGTAAGGCGTACGGATCTCGGTCTGTTCGTAGGCGTTGCCGACCACCGGTGCGCCCGGGTCGTAGCCGTGTTCGATGCCGTCGAGCATGCCGGCCAGCACCGCGGCGGTGGCGAGGTACACATTGGCATCGGCACCGGCGATGCGGTGCTCGATGCGGGTGTTCTTCTCGTCGCTGTGCGGGATGCGCATCGCCACGGTCCGGTTGTTGAAACCCCAGACTTCGTTCAACGGCACGAATGCGTTCAGTACGAAGCGGCGATAGCTGTTGGCATTCGGCGCGAACAGCAGCAGGCAGTCCTGCGCGCTGCGCTGCAGGCCGCCGATGGCATGGCGGAGCGTGTCCGACGGTGCGTCCTGGGTGCAGGCGAAGATGTTGTCGCCATTCGCGTCGAGCACGCTGGCGTGGATGTGCAGACCGCTGCCGGCCTGGTCGACGAGCGGCTTGGCCATGAAGCTGGCCTGCAGGCCCTGTTTCTGTGCGATCGCCTTGATCGCGCGCTTCAGATAGATCGCGTCGTCGCAGGCGAGCAGGGCATCGTCGCGATGCTTGAGGTTGATCTCGAATTGTCCGGGCGCGTATTCGGCCACGGCGGTATCGGCCGGAATGCCCTGCGCTTTGCAGGCGCAGGCGACGGCGTCGATGAAGTCGTGGAAATCGTTGAGGTCTTCGATGTAATAGACCTGCGTGCTCATGTTGCGCGCGCCGGTGTGGGCGTTGACCGGCGGCTGCGGGCGGCCGTGGGCGTCGGGCAGGCGGTCGAACAGATAGAACTCCAGTTCCACCGCGACGACCGGCTTCAGGCCACGCGCGGCGTAGCGGTCGAGCACGCGCTTCAGCACTTCGCGCGGGTTGGCTTCGAAGGTGCCGCCGATGGCGTCTTCCATCGACAGCAGAAGTTGCGCCATCGGACGCGGGGACCACGGCACCGGTCGCAGCGTGCCCGGCACCGGCCGGCAGATCCGGTCTTCGTCGCCGATGTCGTAGCCCAGCCCGGTCTCTTCGACCGTATTGCCGGTGATGTCGGTGGCGATCAGCGACATCGGCAGGCAGACCCCGTCGGCGTAGACCTTTTCCAATGCACTGCGAGTGACGCGTTTGCCGCGAAGCAGGCCGTTCATGTCGGGCAGGATCAGGTCGACCAGCTCGCAGTCCGGGTTCTGCTGCAGTGCAAGAAGATCTTCGGGAGTGAGGCTCGCGGGCATGATGTCGGTGGTCTGCATGGGCTCGACAACAGTGTGACAGTTGCCGGTGGGGGCGGGAAGGCGTCAAGAATACTCAACGGCATCTTGCCAGTATCCCCGCCGCTTTGCCGGAAATGGGTGTCGTGGAACCGCAATGTGCGCTCTGGATCGCCTCCCATCAGGCCAAGTGTTGCAGAAATCGAACATGCCGGGTAACGTGCGGAAGACGCCCCCGAGGCCTCGCAACGAGCGTTTCGCATGTCATCCACATCGGCACGGCTACCGCTGGTCGGTTTGCCCACCGACCGCAAACGCATCGGCCCGCATCCGTTTCTCGCGGCCGGGGAGAAGTACGTCCGCGCCGTCGTCGACGGTGCCGGATGCCTGCCGCTGCTGATTCCCGCCCTGCAGCCTGCGTTGCCCTTGCGACCGATGCTCGAAGCGCTGGACGGCATCCTGCTGACCGGCTCGGTGAGCAATATCGAACCGCATCGCTACAGCGACGAACCCAGTTATCCGGGCAATCTCCACGATCCCGCCCGCGACGAGACCACGCTGGCGCTGATTCCACTGGCGATCGAACTGGGCCTGCCGATCCTCGCGATCTGCCGTGGGTTCCAGGAGGTCAATGTCGCCTTCGGCGGACATCTGCATCAGAAAGTCCATGAAGTCGACGGTTTCATGGACCATCGTGAAGACCTCGACGATCCGCTCGATGCGCAATACGCGCCGACCCACCCGGTCGCGCTGGCGCCGGGCGGACTGCTTGCGGGCATCGCCGGTACCGACAACGTACAGGTCAACTCGCTGCACGGGCAGGGCATCGCGCGGTTGGGCGAAACCCTGACCGTGGAAGCGACTGCGCCGGATGGCCTGATCGAAGCCTATCGCCGAGACGGCAGCGCATTTTTGTTGGCGGTGCAGTGGCACCCGGAGTGGCGCGTCGTCGAGAACGCGTTCTATCGCGGCATTTTCCGCGCCTTCGGCGATGCCTGCCGCCAGCGCGCGCAACAACGGATAGGATGACTGCATGAGTCCACGCACACCGCCCCGCAAGACCCCGTCCAGACGTGCGATCGCGTCCACGGACAAGGCTCCATCGCATCCCATGCAGCCGGGCGAGCCCGCGCTGCTGCGCTGGCTGAAGGATCGCCAGATCACCGAGGTCGAATGCCTCGTTCCCGACATTACCGGCAACGCGCGCGGCAAGATCATTCCCGCCGACAAGTTCTCGCACGACTATGGCACGCGTTTGCCGGAAGGCATCTTCGCCACCACCGTGACCGGCGACTATCCCGACGATTATTACGATCTGATTTCGCCTTCCGACGCCGACATGCTGCTGCGTCCGGACCCGGATACCGTGCGCCTCGTGCCCTGGGCCACCGATCCGACCGCGCAGATCATCCACGACTGCTATACCAAGACCGGCGAGCGCCATGAGCTGGCGCCACGCAACGTGCTCAAGCGCGTACTCGACGCCTATGAGGCGATCGGACTGCGGCCGGTGGTCGCGCCGGAGGTGGAGTTCTTCCTCGTGCAGAAGAACACCGACCCGGATTTCCCGCTGCAGCCGCCCGCCGGGCGCTCGGGGCGTCCGGAAACCGCACGCCAGTCGTATTCGATCGACGCGGTCAACGAGTTCGACCCGATCCTCGACCTGATGTACGACTACAGCGATGCCATGGAACTGGACGTGGATACGCTGATCCACGAATCCGGCGCCGCGCAGCTGGAAGTGAATCTCATCCATGCCGACGCCATGTCGCGCGCCGATCAGGTGTTCCTGTTCAAGCGGATGATGCGCGAAGCCGCGATGCGTCATGGTGTTTACGCGACCTTCCTCGCCAAACCGATGGAGAACGAACCCGGCAGCGCGATGCACATCCACCAGAGTCTGGTCGATATCAAAACCGGAAAAAACGTCTTCGCCGGCAAGGGCGAGGGCAAGCACAGCAAGATCTTCGAGCATTACCTCGGTGGATTGCAGAAATACGTGCCGATGGCGATGGCGTTCTTCGCGCCGAACGTGAATTCCTATCGTCGACTGGCGCTGGGCCAGGTCGCGCCGATCAACGTGCAGTGGGGCTACGACAACCGCACCTGCGGCCTGCGCGTGCCGATGGACACGCCGGAAAACACCCGTGTCGAAAGCCGTTTCGCGGGCTCCGACGCCAACCCCTATCTGGCGATGGCCGGCACGCTGGCTTGCGGCCTGTTCGGGATCCGCGAAAAACTGCAGCCGACCAAACCGCTCACGATCAGCGCCCAGGATATCGGTTTCGAGCTTCCGCGCTCGCTCGGCGAAGCGCTGGACCAGTTGGAAGGCTGCACGATGCTGCACGACCTGATGGGCGCGCGTTTCGTCCGCGCGTACATTTCGGTCAAGCGCAAGGAATACGAAACCTTCTTCCGGGTGATCAGTTCATGGGAGCGCGAGTTCCTGCTGCTGAACGTCTGACCAGAATCCCGCGGCCGAGGCCGTCCCTGCCATCATCGTCCGGAACCATCATGGATAAAGCCGATCTCGTCCACCTGCAGCAGCTCGACGCCGCGCACCACTTGCATCCGTTCAACGACAACGCGGCGCTGGCGAAGAAAGGCACGCGGATCCTGACCCGGGGCGAGGGCGCCTATGTCTGGGATGCCAACGGCAACAAGCTGCTCGACGCCTTCGCGGGCCTGTGGTGCGTGAATGTCGGCTATGGCCGCAAAGAGCTGGGCGAGGTGGCTTCGCGGCAGATGACGGAGCTGGCCTACTACAACAGCTTCTTCCAGTGCACGGTGGAGCCGACGGTCATGCTGTCGGCCAAGCTTGCCGAACTCACCCCTGCCGATCTCAATCACGCCTTCTTCACCAATTCCGGCTCGGAAGCCAACGACACCATCCTGCGTCTGGTCCGCCATTTCTGGGCGGTGCAGGACAAACCGCAGAAGAACATCTTCATCGGCCGCCACAACGGTTACCACGGCACCACGATGGCCGGTGCCAGCCTCGGCGGCATGGCCGGCATGCACAAACAGGGTGGGCTGCCGATTCCCGACATCCACCATATCGATCCGCCTTTCTGGTTCGCCGATGGCGGCGATCTGTCGCCCGACGAGTACGGCCAGGTCGCCGCTCGCCGGTTGGAACAGAAGATTCTCGAACTGGGGCCGGACCGGATCGCCGCGTTCATCGGCGAGCCGATCATGGGCGCGATCGGCGTCTACATCCCGCCGATGACCTATTGGCCGGAGATCGAGCGGATCTGCCGCAAGTACGACGTGCTGCTGGTCGCCGACGAAGTGATCTGCGGCTTCGGCCGCACCGGCGAATGGTTCGGCGCGGACTATTTCGGTTTCACCCCGGACGTGATGACGCTCGCCAAGGGCATCACCTCCGGTTACATCCCGCTCGGCGCGGCGATGTTCAACGACCGCGTCGCCGGTGTGCTCAAGGAGCAGGGCGGAGAACTGGCCCATGGCTGCACCTATTCCGGCCACCCGGTCTGCACCGCGGTCGCGCTGGAGAACATCCGCATCCTGCAGGAAGAGGGCATCGTCGACCGCGCCCGTACCGGGATCGCGCCCTATCTTGCGCAGCGCTGGGCCGAACTGGGTGAACATCCATTGGTCGGAGAGGCCCGCATCGCCGGTATGGTCGGCGCGCTGGAGCTGGTCCCGGACAAGAGCAAGCGCGCCTTCTTCAAGGAGCGGGGCAACGTCGGCGTACTGTGCCGAGATATGGCCTTGAAGAATGGCCTCATTCTGCGCGCCACCTATGATTCAATGCTGTTGTCGCCGCCGCTGATCATCACCCGCGAGCAGGTCGACGAGCTGTTCGAGAAAACCTGGAAGTCGCTGAACGAAACCGCCGCCGCATTGTAGATGCAGCGACCGGTCGCAGCCGTTAATCTGTCGAGGACGTCACCGCCACGCCACACCATTGACGCCCTACCGGGCAAAGGGATATCACGATGAAACTGCGAGTGTTGGGGCTTTCCATCGCCGTCTGTCTGCTGGCCGCCTGCGGCGGCAAATCCGACAGCGGCGCCGCGTCCGGCGACGGCAAGTCCGGTGGCGACGACGACAAAACCTTGAACGTCTACAACTGGTCGGACTACATCGCCGAAACCACCATCCCGGACTTCGAGAAGAAGAGCGGCGTGAAGGTGGTCTACGACGTCTTCGACAGCAACGAGATGGTCGAGACCAAGCTCCTCGCAGGCTCCAGCGGCTACGACATCGTCGTGCCCACGCTGAACTTCCTCGGTCGTCAGATCCAGGCCGGCGTGTTCCAGAAGCTGGACAAATCGAAGATTCCGAATCTGGCCAACCTCGATCCGGAAATGATGAAGCGCATCGCCCTGCAGGATCCGGGCAACGAATACGCCGTGCCGTACATGTGGGGCACCACCGGCATCGGCTACAACGTCGACAAGGTCACCGCTGCATTCGGCAACACCGATGTCACCAACAGCTGGGATCTGGTGTTCAAACCGGAAAACATCGCCAAGCTCAAAGGCTGCGGCGTAACCCTCCTCGACACCCCTTCGGAGCTCATACCGATCGCGCTGAACTATCTCGGCGAAGATCCCAACAGCCAGGACCCGGCGGTGATCGACAAGGCGGCAGCCTTGTTGAAGACGATCCGTCCCTACGTCACCAATTTCCATTCCTCGCAGTACATCGACTCGATGGCGACCGGCAACACCTGTCTGGTGGTCGGCTGGTCGGGCGACATCATCCAGGCGCGCGACCGTGCCGAAGAAGCCAAGAACGGCGTGAAGATCGCCTACGCCATACCGAAGGAAGGCGCGCCGTTGTGGTTCGATATGCTTTCGATCCCGAAGGATGCCAAACACGTCGAGAGCGCGAACGCATTCATCAACCATCTGCTCGATCCGCAGGTGGCCGCGAACAACACCAACTTCGTCAGCTACCCGAACGCGATTCCGAAATCGACACCGCTGGTCAACAAGGAGATCAGCGGCGATCCGACGATCTACCCGCCGCCGGAAGTCGCCGCGAAGCTGTTCACCTACGCGATCATCCCGCCGGATGTGGATCGCCAGTACACGCGGATCTGGACCCAGCTCAAGACCGGTCGTTGATCGCCCCCGGGGCAGGCAGCGATGCCTGCCCCGCTGCATTCCGAGAGAACCCCATGGCCGCAGTCGTCAACGAAAAACCGCATAACGGCGCTCCATCCGCCCCCAGGACCACGGTCGAGGATTACCTCCGCATCGTTGATGTCCGCAAGGAATTCGATGGTTTCGTCGCGGTCGACGACACCAATCTGTCGATCCGCAAGGGCGAGATCTTCGCGTTGCTGGGTGGCTCCGGCTGCGGCAAATCGACGCTGCTGCGCTGCCTGGGCGGTTTCGAGAAACCCACCTCCGGCAAGATCTATCTCGACGGGCAGGTGATGAACGAACTGCCGCCGTACGAGCGCCCGATCAACATGATGTTCCAGTCGTATGCGCTGTTTCCGCACATGACCGTGGAGCAGAACATCGCTTTCGGACTGAAACAGGATGGCCTGGGCAAAGACGCCATCGCCAAGCGCGTCGAACACATGCTCAATCTGGTGCAGCTCGGCAAGCTCGCCAAGCGCAAGCCGCATCAGCTCTCCGGCGGCCAGCAACAGCGCGTCGCGCTTGCGCGGTCGTTGGCCAAGGGACCCAAGCTGTTGCTCCTCGACGAGCCGATGGGCGCGCTCGACAAGAAACTGCGTTCGAAGATGCAACTGGAGCTGGTCGATATCATTGAGAAATCGGGCGTGACCTGCGTGATGGTCACCCACGACCAGGAAGAAGCGATGACGATGGCGACGCGCATCGCCTTGATGGATGCAGGCCGGATCCGTCAGGTCGGTACGCCCGACGAAATCTACGAATCGCCGACCAGCCGTTTCGCCGCCGAATTCATCGGTTCGATCAACATGTTCGACGGCAGGATCGACGAGGACAAGGCCGACTACATCACCATCCAGTCGCCGTCGTTGCCGGTACCGATCTACGTCGGACATGGCGTCTCCGGTTTTGAAGGGCAGGAAGTCGGCTACGGCGTGCGTCCCGAGAAATTGACGATCAGCAAGGACGAGCCGGAGCAGCCTTACAACAAGGCGCAGGGCAAGATCGAGGATATCGCTTATTTCGGCAGTCACTCGGTGTTCCATGTCCGACTGCCGACCGGCTACAAAGTCATGGCCAACTTCGCCAATCAGCAGCGCTGGGCCAGCGAGGGCATGACCTGGGGCGACGATGTCTGGGTGTCGTGGGGCGACAACGAAGGCGTGGTGCTGACGTCATGAAACTCCGGTCGCTCAAGAAGTTCGTGCCGGGGTCGCGCTGGGGCGTCATCGCCGTCCCGTACTTCTGGCTGCTGCTGTTCTTCGCGATCCCGTTCCTGATCGTGCTGAAGATTTCGTTCGCCAAGCTGGCGATCGCGCAGCCACCGTACACACCGATCCTGGAGTTCGTGCAGAGCGAGGTGCTGCTCAAACTCAACCTCACCAATTACACGGTGCTGTTTTCCGATTCGCAGTACCTGCTGGCGTACGCCAGTTCGCTGAAGATCGCGGCGATCTCCACGCTGTTCACGCTGTTGATCGGTTATCCGATGGCCTATGTCATCTCGCGCCTGTCGCCGTCGGCGCGCAATATCGCGATGATGCTGGTGGTACTGCCATCGTGGACCTCGTTCCTGATCCGCGTCTACGCCTGGATCGGTATCCTCGACAGCAACGGCCTGCTCAACAGTCTGTTGATGAAGATCGGACTGATCGATACGCCGCTGCATATCCTCAACACGCCGCTCGCGGCTTACATCGGGATCGTCTACTGCTATCTGCCGTTCATGGTCCTGCCGCTGTATTCCAACCTCCTCAAGTTCGACATCCGTTTGCTGGAAGCCGCTTACGACCTCGGCGCCAAGCCGTGGAAGGCCTTCCTGAAGATCACTCTGCCGATGTCGCGTTCCGGCATCATCGCCGGCTGCATGCTGGTGATGATTCCCGCGGTCGGCGAGTTCGTCATTCCGGAAATGCTCGGCGGACCGGACACGCTGATGATCGGACGCGTCCTGTGGAGCGAGTTCTTCAACAACCGCGACTGGCCGGTGGCCTCGGCGGTGGCGATCGTGATGCTGGTCATGCTGCTCATCCCGATCCTGATCTTCAACCGCGTCCAGCAGAAAGAGCTGGAAGGGCGGTTGGCATGAGCGGCGCCACCATGCAGGGCAATCGCGCGATCCGCTGGGTGGTCCTCGGCCTGGGTTTCGCATTCCTCTATATCCCGATCCTGATCCTGATCATCTATTCCTTCAACGAATCCCGGCTGGCTTCCGTCTGGTCCGGCTTTTCGTTCAAGTGGTACGGCGAACTGATGCGTGACCGTTCGATGCTGGACGCCGCCTGGGTCAGTCTGAAAGTCGCGTTCTGGACCGCAACCGCTGCAGTCGTGCTCGGCACGATGGCCGCACTGGCGATGACCCGCATGCGCCACTTCCCGACCAAGACCATGTTCGGCGCGATGATCACCGCACCATTGGTGATGCCCGAAGTCATCACCGGTCTTTCGATCCTGCTGATGCTGGTGTCGATGGGGGGGCTGATCGGGATCGCGCCCAAGGGCGTGGTGGCGATCTGGGTCGCGCACGTGACCTTCACGCTGGCGTTCGTGACCGTGGTGGTGTCTTCGCGCCTCGCGGAACTCGACAAATCTCTGGAAGAAGCCGCGATGGATCTCGGCGCCAACCGGATCAAGGTCTTCTTCCTGATCACGCTGCCGATCATCGCGCCGGCGCTGGTATCGGGCTGGCTGCTCGCGTTCACGCTGTCGCTGGACGACGTGGTGATCGCCAGCTTCGTCGCCGGCCCGAACTCGACCACGCTGCCGATGAAGGTCTTCTCGTCGGTGCGCCTTGGCCTCAGCCCGAAGATCAACGCATTGGCGACCTTGATGGTGCTCGCAGTGTCTTTGGCCGCGCTGACCGGCTGGTGGCTGATGTACCGCGAGGAGAAGCGCAGACAGCGCGATATCCAACTTGCGGCCCAATCCAGCACGGACCAGGACAACACTTGAGGTGAACGCATGACGGTGCGATTGATCCATCCATGGACCGGCGAGATCGACTACACCTACGACTACGTCGGCGAGCCCGTGGTCGAACGCGTCCTGCAGTCCGCCGCGCAGGCGGCCCCCGGGTGGGCCGCGCGCAGTCTCGACGAACGTGGCGGACTGGTGCGCGCGGTCGCCGCCCGATTGCGCGAACAGCGCGATGTCATCGCCGCGACGATGACCGCCGACATGGGCAAACTGCGCCGGGAAGCGCTGCTGGAAATCGAAAAATCGGCATCGGCCTGCGAATACTACGCAGACCATGCCATCGACTACCTGCGCGACGGCATGATCGCGACCGAAGCGCATCGCAGCTATGTCACCTATGAGCCGCTGGGCTGCATCTTCGCGGTGATGCCTTGGAATTTCCCGATCTGGCAGGTCTTCCGTTTCCTGGCGCCGGGACTCATGGCGGGCAATGTCGCGGTGCTCAAGCACGCGACCAACGTGCCGCGCTGCGCCGACGCGATCGCCCGCGTATTGCGCGATGCCGGCATTTCCGATGGCGTGTTCGGCGTGCTGCATATCGACAACACCATGGCCGCGCGCGTGATCGCCGATCCGCGGGTCAAAGCCGTCACGCTCACCGGCAGCGAGCGCGCCGGCAGCGCGGTGGCCTCGACCGCCGGCAAGTATCTGAAGAAATGCGTGATGGAACTGGGCGGCAGCGACCCGTTCGTTGTGCTCGATGACGCGGACCTCGATATCGCCATTCCTGCGGCCGTCGCTTCGCGCTTCGGAAACGCGGGCCAGACCTGCATCGCCGCCAAGCGTTTCATCGTCACGCCCGGCATCGCCGAGGCGTTCGTGCAGCGGTTCGTCGAGGCCGCGGGCAAGCTCGTCGTCGGCGACCCAAGTCTCGACAGCACCACGCTCGCACCGATGGCCCGCGCCGATCTTCGCGATGAAGTGCACGACCAGGTGCAGCGCAGCGTGGCGGCGGGTGCGAAGCTCCTGCTGGGCGGCACGCCGGGGCAGGGCGGCTCGCACTACCCCGCGACGATCCTCGACCATGTCGTGCCCGGCATGCCTGCATACGGCGAGGAGCTTTTCGGGCCTGCGGCAAGCACTCTCCGCGCCCGTGACGACGACGATGCCGTGCGTATCGCCAACGACACCGACTTTGGCTTGGGCGCCAGCGTCTGGACGACAGACAAAGCCCGTGGCGAAGCGGTCGCGCGGCGCCTGCAAGCTGGCGCCACCTTCGTCAACGCCATCGTGCGCAGCGATGTCAGACTGCCGTTCGGCGGAACGAAGACCTCGGGCTTCGGCAGGGAACTTGCAGAACACGGTATCCACGAGTTCATGAATATCAAGACAGTGTATGTGGCCTAAGTCGCGACGCCGCAGCATCTTCCTCGTCGTCTCTCTACTCGCAGTCGTCGCCATCTGTATCGTGTTCCGACCCGACCGCGCGCTGCGTACAGCCACCGGTATGGCCGCGCACGATCTTTGCTCCGAAACCTTCGTGTCGGGGCTCGACCCGCAGCAGACCTTCGATGAGAGCATCGTACCGCGCCCCGGGATGCGCATGCTCCGCTGGGCCCTGCGTTACGAGGTGGACCGCGAGAAAGGCGAAACGCAAGCATCGTTCCACGGGGCGATCACCAGTCTGGCGATCTATCGGCGCGAATGGGGCTGCGTACTTGTCCATGGCGAAGAAACGATCCCTGGTCCGCCGCCGATCCGGGTCGAGACACGTGCGTCCGATGACTCCGATTCGAGCGTCATCCAAGCACAAACGCCACAGTTGAAGGCGGCTGTGGACGCGGCTTTCGCCGAACCTGTCGAAGCGCCGCATCGGTGGACCAAAGCGGTCGTGATCGTTCACGATGGCAAGATCGTCGCCGAGCGCTACGCGCCCGGCTATCGCATCGATACGCCGATTCTCGGGTTTTCGATGACCAAATCGGTGACGAATGCGCTGGTTGGCATCCTGGTGCACCAGGGCAGACTCTCCGTGACAACGCCTGCGCCGATCGCAGCCTGGCAGGGCATCGACGATCCGCGCCGACAGATCACGCTCGAAGACCTGATGCGGATGGACAGCGGTCTGGCGTTGGACGAAACCGGCAGCGGCTTCGATCCATCGAATCAGATGTTCTACGATGAGCCTGACATGGCTGCATACGCGGGACATGCGACGGTCGTCGCCGCGCCGCGTACGCGCTGGTTCTACAGCAGCGCCAGTACGCATCTGGTCTCGCGCATCGTGAAGGACGCTGTCGGCAGCACTGGAGACGCGGTGCAGGATTTCGCGTTCCGCGAGCTGTTCGAGCCGCTTGGCATGCGCGATGTGACATTCGAGATGGATGCCACGGGCACGCCCGTCGGGGGGCATTATCTGTTGGCGAGCGCCCGGGATTGGGCGCGATTCGGTCAGTTGTATCTCGATGACGGCATGGTGGGCGGCAAACGCCTGCTGCCGGAAGGTTGGGTGCGCTGGTCCTCGGAGCCGACGCTGGGGACCGCTTACGGCGCCGGCTGGTGGACCAACCGCGGACCAGACGAATCCACTGTGCATCGGCGGCGGGCCGGGATTCCAGCCGACGCCATGTTCGCGTTCGGCAACCTCGGCCAGAAGATCGCCGTCATACCGTCAGAGCGCCTCGTGATCGTGCGACTGGGGCGTGCGCACTTGCCTTATGGCGACATGGCGGGTTTCGAGAGACTGATCGTGGATACGATGGCGAGTCAACGTCGGCAGTGAAGGTCAATAGTCCATGATTCTGTCGCGCGTCTATATTTCGCATAATGCATATAAGTGTCGGCCGTTCAGCGCTGCCGTACGGTGCTGCGTGAGTCCATAGTGGCAGGGTCGATAGTGCGATAACGGCCGCGCTGGCCAGCTTGCGCCACACGGCTTTTTCTTCACGCGAGATCGCGCGTGCTTCTCCGACGATGCCTAGCACTTTCGCTAGCGGAATCCCTGTGATTTCAGAGATGCGCTCGCATGCTATAGCGTCCGGGTAGCCGTTTCCGGTGCGCCACCGGCTTACGGCTCCGCGCGTTATTTTTAGGCGCGCAGCCAATTGATTGTCTGAATCGATGCCAAATTTTTCTTTAGAAAAATCGATCAGTTCAATTACGCTTTTCATGTCATCACCCTATTGACATATGTCTATGACCACTATACAGTGGGCTCGTGTCAATGAGTCGTTGACATGTTCCCCGGGAAGGGGTCCGCCGGTCGCAAGACCCGCCGCATTCATTGACGAATGCACTGACGAAACACCGCTTTAAAGAATTCAGTTTTCGGTGGACGGCTCGAAGCCGGCCGGGAACTGATAGCCCCCCGGCGCCGGGCGGAGGGCGTGGTAGGGGGCAGACGCACTAGCAGTTCCCCCGCGTGTCGGTGACATTGTCCGACAGCCATCCCGCCCGGCATCCACTCAACTATCCGGGAGTTGATTCAATGGCACTTTCTAACGCAACTGTTTCTGAGCTTCGCGATTTGTCGCGTCGCATGATGACCGTCTGTTCGCGTCTCGATGATTCGGATGATAAGCAACGCCGCTTGCTGATGAAGCTTCTTGAGAATTCCGCGCTCTTGAATAAGTTCAAGCCTGACGCGGCCGATCCGCAGCTGCCTCTGATCGATGACGCCAAGCCGTCTGCGGGTACCAAGTCGGAGAAGGCCCGCTAACGCGGGCTTTTTCTCGTGCTCGATTCTTACATCATCGGAATGGAAACGTGGCTAACGCCGACTGGCGTTGTTGCTCTCGCGCTGGGCCTAGGTGGCGCGCTCGTGTTCCTCTTCTCTTCGAGTGGTGGTGGCCGCGATGACTGAGTCCGCGTTTCTCGCTCTGTTCGTTGTCCCGCTTGCGGCGGTGAGCCTTGTTGCGCTGATCCGTCTTCGCATGCGGTGGTGTGCTTATGTTCGCTGAGACCGTGGTCCCTCTCTCGCTATTGCTTCTCGTCCCGGTGGCGTATGCGCTTGCTGGGCTTGTTCTATTTGTCGTTCGCGCGCCTGTTGATCTGTTTTCGGGTGCCGCTCGTCAGCGTGCACGTGAGGCGCGTTTCTTGCGTTCGGTGCGCGCGTCGCTAGGGGGGGGGGGCTGATGCGTGTTCTTGTTGCTTGTGAGTACTCGGGCGTTGTCAGGGATGCTTTCATCGCCCAGGGCCACCAGGCTATTTCGTGTGATCTTCTCGAAAGTGAGTTGCCGGGTCCTCACTACGTCGGTGACGTGCGCGATATGTTGTCGGATGGGTTCGATTTGATGATTGCTCACCCTCCGTGCACGCATCTTGCGGTGTCCGGCGCTCGTTGGTTTAAGGATAAGCTGCCGCAGCAGCTTCAGGCGTTGGACTTTGTGCGCGATCTCCTTGCCGCCCCTATCCCGCGTATCGCTCTTGAGAATCCGGTTTCTATCATTTCGTCCAGAATTCGGCGTGCGGATCAGACTGTCCAGCCGTGGATGTTTGGGCATGGTGAAACAAAGGCTACCTGTTTCTGGCTCAGGGGTCTACCTCTGTTGCGTCCTACAAATATTGTGGATGGGCGCGTTGCGCGTGTTCACCGTCTTCCCCCGTCTCCTGATAGGTGGAAGGAGCGCAGTCGGACTTTTCCGGGTATTGCGCAAGCGATGGCGGTTCAGTGGGGCGGAGTTTACCCGCAGCAACTTAGCCTGGCGGGTGTGCCGTGAGGTTGTGTAACGGTGTAACCGTTACGGATACGCTTCACGCTGCACCCGCGCAGGCGTCGCCGGTGACGGGCGTCGACTCTTCTGCTGGTGTCGGTGCGTCTCGGTGCGCACACCCCCCCTGCCGACCCGCTTTTAGCCCCGCTATGACGTTCACGCCTGTGGCGTCGTCCGGGTGTGCTGCTGCGGTAGATCACCAATTTTCCCCGGTGGGGCCGGTGAAAACCGGGATTGGCCCGAACAGTAACACGGGCCAAAACATGGGTCGTAACGCGCTTATCGATTACCTCACCATCGTTTTGCCCATGGCTTCTGCTGATGCTCGTGGTCTTTCTGACCTCAATCATCTGCTCTCGACCATCTTCGGCACTCATCGCGATCTTACGGTTACTGCGCTCAGGGAAAAGCGGTGGCAGTTCTATCAACTTTCGTCGGTCATTGTCGATCGTGATGGGCAGCTTGTGGGTCGCGTTGGTGTAGGTGGTAACGGTCAAACGATCTGTATTTCCTTGAGCGGCGCTGGTACCAAGTGGGTGACTAACTGGCACGCCGCACATGCGCATCTGTCCGCTCTGGGTGCAAAGATTTCGCGTGTCGATCTTGCGTACGATGACTACGACGGCGCGCTGTTCAACGTGCATCACTTGCGCGCACGTGCGCTTGCTGGTGACTTCAAGGACGCAACCGCTGGTAGGCCACCAGACACGCGTTTCCTGAGCGATGAGGGCTCGGGGAAGGGCAGTACGCTCTATGTCGGCGGAAAGGGCCACAAGGAAGCGTGCTTTTACGAGAAAGGAAAGATGCAAGGTTTTATTGAGTCCTTGTGGGTTCGTGCTGAGGTGCGCTTGTATGCGAAACATGTCGTTGTTCCGCTCGACGTTCTTCTCGATCCCGCCGATTATCTTCGCGGTAGCTATAGCCTGTTAGCGGAAATGCTGGTCGGTGTTTGTACGCGCTTGAAAACCACGGCGCGCTATGTGCAAGCAACCGGTATCGCAATGGTGCGCTGGGCGCATCGACAGGTCGGAAGAACTCTTACTGTGCTTCGTGAAGCGTTCGGCGATTCGTGGCCGGACTTCGTGGAAGCCAACATCATGCGCGAAGGTCGTCCCGCGCGATTTGATGGGATGTGTCCAGGCGACCAACTCGCAACGCATTTGAGGATCGAGCTATGTCCAACGTCATCGTAAAAAACGCCAATGTCACCGAGAAACAAATCAACGGAAAGTCAGGTCCCGCCATCATTCGCCGTCAAATGGCGTGCATCGATCAGGGCGATGGTTACGAAATGCCGTTCTCGGTTGGTCTTGGTCAGCGTGCGCCGTATCCGCCTGGTCGTTACGTGATCGACCCGAAGTCGTATAGCGTCAATCAGTACGGCGATCTTCAGTTGAATCGATACGTCGATCTTCTGCCTGCGGAGCATAAGCCGGTCTCGCCGTCTGTGCCTGCCAAGTAAAGCAACAGGGG
Source organism: Lysobacteraceae bacterium (assembly GCA_040079515.1). Taxonomy (GTDB): domain Bacteria; phylum Pseudomonadota; class Gammaproteobacteria; order Xanthomonadales; family Xanthomonadaceae; genus Lysobacter_I. Next base: position 263,590 of record JBEBKD010000002.1, on the reverse strand, counting down.
ATTTCTATGCACGTTTTGACATGCGCGACAGGCTTTAACCCGGTCACTGGGTCCTGTGACGGCGTGTCCGTGTGGGTAGAAATCCCGTCGTATCCCGAGCCGATATTACCGCCGCTGGATATCGCCGATGGCGTGATCGTGAGTTTTGCGGTCATCTCTATATGGACACTCGGGCTTAAGTTCCGTCTCGTTGTTCGGGCGGCACGCATGTAAGCGGTCTTTCTCACTCACTTCATCTAAGGGTTCACAATGAAAAAGTTCTTCCGCAATACCCGTGAAAATAGCCGCTCCTTCGCTGTGCGTATCGGCGCGCAGCCTTTCGCTCGCACGGTCGCTGCCCTCGTCGGCACGTTCGGCGCGTCGGCCGCGATGGCCCAGTCGTCGCCGGGTGCGGCCATCGCTGCCGGCCTCGCGTCGGGTCCGGCCGAACTCGGTCTGATCTTCATCGCTGTCGCCGCGATGATCGGTCTGCTCCTCGTTTGGCGCTACTCCAAGAAAGCCGGTTAATCGTCGACAGTTGTCTGCTGCAGGGGAGCCCGTTACTACGGGCTTCTTTGTTTTCGTTCTCAGGAGGATGTGCGTCATGGGTTATTTCGTCATGCTCGCGTTACTGCCTGCAGTGTGGTTGGCTTATGAAGCTACCTGACTGCTTTCTTTCGTTGGTGCTTGCCGGCGTTGTCCTGGCGGGCGTTCTGTTTCCATGTGCGGATGTCTCGGCCGCTAATACGTGTGGCACGACAGCGGATGCCTGTGATCAAGGCAAGGCGTTTGACGTGTGTAAGGACGCGTTAGCCGCGGGCGTCGAGTACATTATCAATAGGAATCTGTCGCCTATCATAGTTCAGGGCTGCACGCAGGTCGTAACCGGTGAGCAAACTGGGTCGTATACGTGCTCGCTTAAAGCGCAGGGATTCACCGCGCTCTATAGGTGTTATGTGCCGGTCCAGGTTGCGCAGTCCGCGTTTTTCTACACGCAAAACTGCGGCTCGCGAACGCCGCAGGAGAATTGGTGTAGCCCGATGGACGGTTTATGTTACGGCGGTTGTCTCTACAAGAAATTCCAAAACGCAGCGACGTTGAAGTTCTTCTATTCAACGAACGCGCTTAGTGACGGCGGTAACTATGGCGTGTGCATAGTCGGCCCGTCCACGCCGTTTCCGACGGACTGTCCGCCGGACCCGCCTGTTCCCCCGGACCCGCCTGTCCCGCCTGATCCGCCGTGTACGGGTGCGAACTGTCCGCCTGTGCCGCCCGATCCCCCGTGCACGGGTTCGAACTGTCCGCCTGTGCCGCCTGATCCGCCGTGTACGGGTGCGAATTGTCCGCCTGTGCCGCCTGTGCCGCCCGATCCCCCTTGCACGGGTGCGAATTGTCCGCCTGTTCCCCCTGTGCCTCCCGATCCGCCGTGCACGGGGGCGAACTGTCCTCCGGTGCCGCCGCAGCCGTGCACCGGGGCTGCGTGTAACCCGCCAGCTACGCCTGGTTCGTCGTCGGGTGGCGTCGATTGTGGGTCGCCGCCGGTGTCGAGCGGTGATCCGCTTCTTGTCGCAGTTATTCAGCAGCAATGGTTGGTGCGTTGTGGTCGGTCGCGTGAGGACATGGACGGTGATGGTCAGCCGGATTGGACAAAGCCGGACGGGACGGAAATTACTCCTGTTCCGGGCGAGGGTGAAAACGAAGCGTCACTCCGGCATATCCCCGTTTCGACCTCCCTTATCGATAAGTCGGGCTTTTTGGGTGGTGGCGGCTGTCCCGCATTGCCTACGGTGCACTTTGGGCACTGGGCTACGGTCAATTTCGATTCGGCGATATGGTGCGGCATCATCGCGGTGATGCGAGCGATAGTCCTTTTGACGGCAGCATATAAGGCGTTGCGTATTTTGATGGGGGGCGGGCTATGAGCAAGATTGGAAACATATTTGACGTTTTCATTCCGAAGCTTTGGGCGGGCTTGCAGATTGCCATTGCCGGCATAGTCGGCCGTTGTTTGGCGACGCTCGGGCTGTCGTTGGTAACGTTCAATGGCGTACTTCCGTCGCTTAAGGCCTTTCTCTTGGACTTTGTCGCGCTGTTGCCGCCGTCTGCGTTGCAGATGCTTTCGGCGATTGGGTTCGACATTGCGGCCACTATGATCTTGTCCGCGTTGTCTGTGCGCATGGCGTGGAAGGTATTTATTATTCCGAAAGTTGTTGCCGACTCGTTGGAGGGCATCTAATGATTTATTGGTATACCGGCCAGCCGGGGCATGGTAAGACCTTGCATGCCATCGATCATATGATCGAGTTTAAGAAAAATGGACGGCTGTGTTACGTCTGCAATGTCCGCGATTTCGATTATGAAAAGGCTGGCATGTTAGAGATGACGCCTGCTCAGTTCCGCGACTGGATGAACTTTCTTCCGGATGGCGCGGTGGCGCTTGTTGATGAGTGTTATGAGCATGGAATGTTGCCGCGTCGTGCGCCTGGCGCTACGCTCCCGACGCATGTAGAACAGCTTGCTAAGCATCGGCATAGGGGTATCGACTTTATCTTTGTGTCGCAGTCGCCGGATAAGCAGTGTGATTCCTTTACGCATGATCTGATCGATCGGCATGTCCATGTGAAGCGTCGCTACGGCACGCAGTTTGTGAGCTTGCGTGAGTTTGATCGGTTTGAGGCGCGGGCGGAGAAGGCGGTGCCGCTAGTAACGCGGCGCGTCAAGCTACCGAAGCGCCCGATGGGGTTGTATAAGTCGACAGAGTTGGACACGACCGAGCGTCGCATTCCGTGGTTCTACTATGCGCTGGTGGTGGGTGTGCCGTTGGCGTTGGGGTATTGGTTTTTCCTGTCTTCGCATATGAGCGATAGGTTGAGCGGAGAAGAGGAGTCAGCAGAGCTTAAAGAAAAGCTCGGGATTGCGCCCGGCAATGGAGCACAAGCGACAGTGCCGGGCGCGAGCCCGCAGCTTGCGCTTCCGTCTGGGCGCGACTATGCACGCGAAATGTCTCCGCGAATTGAGGGCCAGCCGTGGACCGCGCCTGCATACGATTCGACGGCGTTTGCGCCGCATCCGCCGCGTTTGTTTTGTGCGTCGAGCGGATGGGACGGTAGCGATTCGTGCTCGTGTATTACGGACCAAGGCACGGTCTACTTTGTGCAGTTGGACAAGTGCAGAATCATCGCTAGGAATGGTCAGCTCGATCCGTTCTACGATGCGCGCGATCAGGAGGCCAATCGCTTGGACGCTGTCGATCAGAAGAACAGGCTTCGCGCCTCTCTGGAAGAGGGCGGTTCACTCAGGGGTGCGGTGGAAGTGCCGTCTGCGTCGCCTGTGCGGGGCGCGGCGGTGCAGTCGCCTTATGGTCGGGTTGCCGCGTATGGCGACCATGCCCTCGCGCCTCCGGGCACGCTTTCTATTGGTGACTCCGCCGACTGAGTCGTCCTGCGCTGCCGTGCATTCGCCAGTGCGCCATTGTCCACCGGTCTATCATTGCGGGGCTTGTCCACTCCCCGTGAGGGGACACTAGGCGGGCTCCGGCTACTCGCCACCCTGACCACGCGCCGTGTAGATCGGTATGATTCCAGATTACGCGCCAGTAATGCGCGGCGGCGCAAGGGTTGGGGCAGGGCGCTCCCTCTCGCCAGCATGGAGGCCGGGTCATGCGTGTGATGTCCATATTTGTTTTCTCCTTTGCTTTCGCGATCGCGATTTCGCATCCTTCTGCCATCGCGCAGGGTGTGATTTATAAGTGCGTGGGCAGCGGTGGCGCGGCGACGTATCAGAATTCGCCGTGTCCTGCTGGTTCGGCCGAGCGCGCAGTGAAGCCATATGCGGCGCTACCGTACGATCCGTCGCTTGCTGAAAAGGTGCGGCGTGATCGCCTGTATCTTGACGAGCGTTCGCGACGACAAAGCGCCGGTGGTGGCGATGTACGTCAATCCGCCGGGCCGGTGAACCAGAAGGTCCTGCGCTGTCGCGATGCCCGCGCGAAGCGTCAAGCCGCTCTCGATGCGTGGGGTTTGGCGCGTACGTATGACTTGTTGCAGCGTCTTGATCGTGAAGTGTGGGAGGCGTGCAAGGACGCCCCGGGCGCTTAGGCGCTTCCGTATCCATGCGGACAGTATCGTATTTCGCATAATGCATATTATGTAAATAGCGGTATCCGCCTCTGTGGCCTTGGTGTCCGAATACGCGTCCGTGGCTTAGGCGTCCGACCGCCGGGCTGTTCCCGATGTCCGCGGATCGGGACATTGAGCGTTGGAATCGTTGCAAGCGTGAAACTCGTCACGTTTTCAGCCAACGACTCAGGAGAGTGCCATGTCGGAACGCAATCTGGCGGCCGCAGCGACTATCGGCCGAAACGACAACCGGTGCGAATGGCGGCCTAAGCCAAAACGCCCGCATTGCAAGTGCATCAGCACCGACCAGCCGCCGAAGCGGCCGGACCCGGCGATCTACAGCCAGCGCCAACGCCTGTCGCAAGGTCTATCCACCAGTTGGGAAAGTCCGGATATCCAGACCAACTGGTGGGACGACTGGCGGTTCATGGACAGCATCCAGGTCCGGGTGCGCAACGAATCGAACGAGGCCAGTGCGGTCAATACCCTGGTCCAGGTCCGCTGGGCACCCTTCGGGATCGGAACAACATTCAGCGCACTGGGCGATCAGCTGATCAGTCTCGGCTATGCCCCCGACGCCAAGGACATGGCCTTCCCGATCAATGACACGGTGCGGGCCCTGGGCAACGATGTCTCGATCGAAGTCCGGATCAGCCATCCGCACGACAAGGTCGCCGACAACAATCTGGGCTATCAAGCCATCCACGGTGTGCGCACCTCGCAGCTCGGCCGTTCGCCCAGCATGCAGTTCGCGGTCGTCAATGCGTCCGCCGCCACGGAAACCATCACCCTTGTGGTCCTGGCCAACGACATCGGCGGTGCGGTCACGCCGGCCAGTCGCGTCTTCGCTCCGGGCGAACAGATCACCGCCACGCTGACCACCCATGTGCCCGCCGCGATCGTGCCGCCGGCCGGCGATTTCATCCTCAAGGAAGCCACCGTGGTCGGCTACGACAGCAGCGGCAGGCTTCTGGGCGGCGTCACGTTGCTGGTGAGGGTCGACTCATGAACATGCTCATTCGTGGATTGATCGCGATGACTCGCCCGTTTTCGATGCGGTTGGGCCCCTGCGAGCTCAACGGCATCGTGATCGGTGTGATCGTGGGCGCGGTGTTCTCCGCGCTCTGGTACACCGCGGGCCCGGCGCATACACCGGTTGCTGCGCCGCTGTGGCTGCAACTGGCGCTGGTGCTTGCCCTGTTCTGCTGGGTCGCGCTCTTCTGCCTGCTGTGCGGACCGTTGCGCTATTCGCCATCGACGGTCGCCGGACCGTTGCTGGTCAATGCGATGGTGACCAGTGTGCTGACCATCTATCTGTGCAATCTGAGCGCGGTACCGTCCGTGTTTTTTCTAATCGGCGCGTTCGTGGGCCTCGCGGTGGGACGGCTGCTCTGCCGTTTCTGCGGCAAGCCGGCGCGTACCGGCAAGGAGGGTTGAGCCATGTCGTTGACCAAACCACCCTGCGGTTCCGGCAGTGCATCGACCGCGACCACCTTCTCCGATCTGTTCGGAGTCATCTTCGGCCTGATCTCGATCATCTCGGGGCTGATCACGTTCATCGTCAAATTCGGCGAAATCACCAGTTTCCTGGGGACAGCCGTCAGTTTCATCGGCATCACCGCACCATGGATGTACTGGCTGGGCGGCATCGCGACCTACGTCACCATCCTGATCGTCATCGGCGTGTTCTTCTACAAGAACTGCATCGAGAAACCGAAAGGGCTGGACACCTGCTCCGCCGGCGTGATCGAGGAAGTGTTTCCATCGTTCGACGACTGGAGCGAATGGGTGTTCCCCTTCGCCGCCAGCCATCCGCGCATCGATGTGGTCGTCAAATGCAACTACTGGGATCTCGTCGGCAACGGCGGAGCGACCGTGGTCTGCAACAACGACCCGCAGCGCTCGCCGATCCTCACCGCGTTCTTCCACAGTTCGGAAGTCTGCGCGGCAGGCGTCGGTGCGATCGTTGGCGCGGCGGTCGCGGGCATCGGCGGCATCATCGCCGGGGTCGCCATCGGTGCAGCGATCGGCTGCTCCGCCTCCGGGCCGTTCTATCTGCTCTGCCTGCTGGTGGTCCTGTTGATCGTCGCGATCGTCGTGGCGGTTGCTGCGCTGGTCGGTGCCCTGATCGGCGGCATGATCGGCAAGGCGGCAGCGGGCGACGACGACCCCGTTGGCGGCGACACTGGATTGACCATCGGCGATTACGTCACCACGCCCGGTAACCTGATCATCATGGGCGATCTCGACAATGCCCGCGCCTACTGGTTCGTCGCCGAAAGCGGACACACCCTGCATGGCCGCTCTACTGGATCGGCGCCCTTCAGTCACCTCGACCCGGATGCGAATCTGGTTGTGGATGCCTGTTGAGCCGGGCAAGTCAGCCGAGCATGGATGCTCGACCAGCAGGGCGCCCCGGGCAACCGGGGCGCCCTGCTCCCTTCAAGCCTCCAGATTGATCCAGGTGGCTTTGACTTCGGTGTATTTCTCGAACGCATGCAGCGACTTGTCGCGGCCGTTGCCGGACTGCTTGTAACCGCCGAACGGCGCGGTCATGTCGCCGCCGTCCCAGTAGTTGACCCAGACACTGCCGGCGCGCAGCTTGCGGGCAACGCGATGCGCGCGGCCGATGTCGCGGGTCCAGACACCGGCAGCCAGGCCGTAGTCGCTGTCGTTGGCCATGCGCAGCGCATCGGCTTCGTTGTCGAAGGCGATCACCGACAAGACCGGGCCGAAGATCTCCTCGCGGGCGATGGTGTGGCCGTGTTCGACGCCGTCGAATACGGTCGGCTCGATATAGCAGCCGCCCGCGACGACCTCGGCGCGCTTGCCGCCGAGCACCAGTCGGCCGCCGTCGGCATGACCCTTGGCGATATAGTCCAGCACCCGCGCGGTCTGGCCTTCGTCGACCATCGCGCCCATCGGCGCACCCGGTTCCAGCGGGTGCCGCGGATGCATGGCCTTCCCGGCCTCGACCACCGCCGCGATGAAGTCGTCCTTGACCGGGCGTTCGACCAGCAGCCGCGACGCTGCGGTGCAGACCTCGCCCTGGTTGTAGAAGATGGCGCCGGCGGCGGCTTTCGCGGCCTGTTCGAGATCCACGGCGTCGGCGAAGACGATGTTGGGGCTCTTGCCGCCGCATTCCATATAGGCGCGTTTCATGTTTGAACGCCCGGCGCACTGCAGCAAGTGCTTGCCCACCGCCGTCGACCCGGTGAACACCAGCCCATCGACATCCATATGCAGTGCCAGCGGTTCGCCCGCGCCTTTGCCGAAGCCCGGCACGACGTTGAATACGCCTGCCGGGATGCCCGCTTCCATCGCGATCTCCGCCAACCGGATCGCGGTCAACGGCGACTTCTCGGATGGCTTCAGCACTACTGAATTGCCAGTCGCCAAGGCTGGCGCGATCTTCCAGGTCGCCATCAGCATCGGGAAATTCCACGGCACGATCGCGCCGACCACACCCAGCGGTTCGCGGGTGATGAAACCGAGTTCGTCCTGGCCGGTCGCGGCGACTTCGCCATAGACCTTGTCCAACGCCTCGCCCGTCCAGGCCATGCAGCGGATGGTCGCCGCCACGTCGACGGCGCGGGCGTCTGTGACCGGTTTCCCCATGTCCAGCGCTTCGAGAAGAGCTAGCTCATCGCCATATTTTTCAATCAATTGCGCGAACTTGATGAGAACTTTCTTTCGATGCGTGGGCTTGCTGTTCGCCCAGATTCCAGCCTCGAAGCTGCGCCGTGAGGCCAGCACCGCACGCTCGATATCCTCGCCCTCGCCCTCCGCGACCTTGCCCAGGACCTGGCCGTCGATCGGACTGATGCAGTCGAAGGTCTTGCCGCTGGCGGCGTCCACGTAGCGGCCGTCGATGAAGGCCTGGGTACGGATGCGCAGACTGCCCGCGAGCGCCTGCCAACTGTCGCGGGTATGGGGGGTGTTCATGATGCGAAGACTCCGGAGGATTCAGAACGTGGCCGGTGTGTTGGCGCTGACGAGGATCGCGTCCTCATCGCCGACGTTGCGGAAACGGTGGGGGATACGACTTTCGAAGTAATAAGCCTCGCCCGGGCCCAGGATGCGGACCCGGTCGCCCACGGTCACTTCGACCTGGCCCTGGATGATGACGCCGCCCTCCTCGCCTTCGTGCGCCAGCATGCTCTCGCCGGTATCGGTGCATGGCGGCATGACTTCGCGAAGGATGCACATCTGCCGCTGTGGACGGCGCTGGCCAACCAGGAAGTAATGGATGTCGTTGTTGCCGACATCCGGCTGTTCGCCGCATTCGTAGAACGGGCTGTCGACCGGGCCTGCATCGAGGTCCATGGTGAAGAAATCGGCAAGCGAGATCGGAATCCCGTCCAGTACCTTCTTCAACGAGCTGACCGAGGGGCTGACCTTGTTCTGTTCGATCAGGGAAATGGTGCTGTTGGTGACCCCGACCCGTTTGGCCAGCTCCCGCTGACTCAGGCCTTTGGTCTTGCGGACGAGTTGCAGGCGAGCACCGATATCCATTCAGAATCCGTCGACTTTATTGATGCGGGATACTTTACACGGTTGTGCGCTCGCAGCACTTTTTGCCGATTTGGGCATCGGTTGTAAAGTTTTTTCAACGCGCTAAGCTTCGTATCCGATCCCGCCGGCGCTCTGCCGGTACGAACCACCGGCTTGGAGCCTGTTCATGCGCGACGACACTTCCCCTGCACCCGACACCGGCTTCGGCGACCATTACACCCGCCAGGCCACCCGCCAGCCGGACGCCATGGACGCGTTCTGGATGCCGTTTTCCGCCAATCGCCAGTTCAAGGCCCATCCGCGCCTCATGGCCAGCGCGTCGGGCATGTTCTACAAGTCGGTCGACGGCCGCGAAATCCTCGATGGCACCGGTGGCCTGTGGTGCTGCAATGCCGGGCACGCCCGCCCGCGCATCGTCGAAGCCGTGCAGCGGCAGATAGCGACGCTCGACTTCGCCCCGACCTTCCAGATGGCGCACCCGTTGCCGTTCGCACTGGCCGAACGTCTGGTCGAGATCGCGCCGGATCGCCTCAACCACGTGTTCTTCACCAACTCCGGCTCGGAGTCGGTCGATACCGCCCTGAAGATCGCCCTCGCCTATCACCGCGCGCGTGGCGAAGGACAGCGCACGCGGCTCATCGGTCGCGAGAAGGGCTACCACGGCGTGGGTTTCGGCGGCATTTCGGTCGGCGGCCTGCCCAACAACCGCAAATTCTTCGGCAGCTTGCTGCCCGGCGTGGACCATCTGCGGCATACCCTCGATATCGAACGCAACGCCTTCAGCCGTGGTGTGCCCGAGCACGGCATCGAACTGGCGGAGGATCTGGAACGGCTGGTCGCCCTGCACGACGCCAGCACCATCGCTGCCGTCATCATCGAACCGGTCGCCGGTTCCGCTGGTGTAGTGCTGCCGCCGAAGGGGTACCTGAAGCGCATCCGCGAGATCTGCGACAAGTACGGCATCCTGCTGATCTTCGACGAAGTGATCACCGGCTTCGGGCGTGTCGGCAAGGCCTTCGCCGCGCAGCGTTTCGATGTGCAGCCGGACATGATCACCACCGCCAAGGGCCTGACCAACGGCTGCGTGCCGATGGGTGCGGTGCTCGTCTCCGACGATATCCACGAGGCCTTCATGCATGGCCCCGAGAACATGATCGAGCTGTTCCACGGCTATACCTACTCCGGCCATCCGCTGGCCTGCGCCGCCGCACTGGCGACGCTGGACACCTATGCCGAGGAGAACCTGTTCGAAAAAGCGATCGAACTGGAGACCTATTGGGCCGACGCCATCCACGCGCTGCGCGACCAGCCGCACGTGGTCGATATCCGCAACATCGGCCTGATCGGCGCGATCGAACTCGCACCCCGCGCCGGTGCGCCCGGGGCACGCGCCTACGACATCTTCACCCGGTGTTTCCACGAGGAAAACCTGCTGATCCGTGTGACCGGCGACGTGATCGCGCTCTCGCCGCCGCTGATCCTCGAACGCGACCATATCGACCGCATCTTCCAGACCCTTGCGCATGTGATCGGCCAGACGGCCTAATGCGCGCCAACCACCCTATCGACGGAATCCAATCATGCTGATCGGCGTACCCAAGGAAATCAAAAACCACGAGTACCGGATCGGCTTGACCCCGGCCGGTGCCCGCGAACTCGTCGGTCACGGCCACAAGGTCATGATCCAGCGCGATGGCGGCAAGTCCATCGGCCTGACCAACGAGATGTATCAGAAAGCCGGCGCCGAGATCGTCGACACGGCGGAAGAGATTTTCCGTCGCGCCGACATGATCATCAAGGTGAAGGAACCGCAGCCGGTTGAGTACGCGATGCTGCGCGAAGGCCAGTTGCTCTACACCTATCTGCATCTCGCGCCGGACCCCGACCAGACCGCCGGTCTCGTCAAATCGGGCTGTACCGCGATCGCCTACGAAACCGTCACCGACCGCAAGGGCGGACTGCCGCTGCTGGCGCCGATGAGCGAAGTCGCCGGGCGGATGTCGATCCAGGCAGGCGCGCACGCACTGGAGAAGGCCCAGGGCGGCTCCGGCGTACTGCTGGGCGGCGTGCCGGGCGTGAAGCCGGCGGAAGTGCTGGTGATCGGCGGCGGCGTAGTCGGCATCAACGCCGCGCGCATGGCGATGGGCTTGAATGCGCGCGTGACCATTTACGACCGTTCGCTCGACCGCCTGAAGTTTCTCGACGAACTGTACGGCGACAAGATCACGACCCTGTACTCGACCCGCGATGCGATCGAGGAAATGCTGCCGGTCGCCGATCTGGTGATCGGTGCGGTGCTGATTCCCGGTGCTGCCGCGCCGAAACTCATCTCGCGCGAACAGCTCCAATTGATGCGCCCGGGCTCGGTACTGGTGGACGTGGCGATCGATCAGGGCGGCTGTTTCGAGACTTCGAAGGCCACCACCCATCAGAACCCGACCTACGAAGTGGACGGCGTGATCCACTATTGCGTCGCGAACATGCCCGGCGGCGTCGCCCGCACTTCCACCTTCGCGCTCACCAACGCCACCCTGCCCTTCGCGGTGAAACTGGCGAACAAAGGCGCGAAAAAGGCGATGCTGGACGACGAGCATCTGCTCAACGGCCTCAACGTCCACGCCGGCAAGATCACCTACAAAGCCGTCGCCGACGATCTCGGCTACGAATACGTGCCAGCGGCGAAAGCGCTGGCGTAACCGGTCCAACGCAACAGGTCCAATCCGGAGGAAAGCGCCATGGGCATGGTCGGATGTTTCGCCGCCGTCGATCGCGCAACGCTGTCGAGGCTGAAAAGCGATCCGGACCTGATCGACGCTTATCTGCATCCGGACGACGGCGACAGCGATCCGCCGAATTACATCGACGTCGACAAAGCCTGGCATGGTATCCATTACATGCTCACCGGCAAGGCGGACGAAGGCACCGAACCACTGAGTTGGGCGGTGCTGGGCGGCGAGGAGATCGGCGAGGAAGTCGGCTACGGTCCAGCGCGCTTCCTCGAACCGGAACAGGTGCACAGCATCGCTGCGTGGTTGCCGGACGACACCGTGTTCAAGTCGCGCTTCGATCCGCACGCGATGGAGAAAGCGAAGATCTATCCCGAGGTCATCTGGGTAAGGGACGGCAACGATGCGCTCGAATACCTGGTCGAGAACTATCGCGAGCTGGTCGCATTCTACAAAAGCGCAGCCGAACGCGGCGATGGCGCGATCCTCTGGCTGTCCTGATGACCGACATTCCCCACTTCATCGATGGTCGGAAGATCGATGCATCGCTGCGTTTCGCCGATGTTTTCGACCCGGCGACCGGCCAGATCACCAGACGCGTGCCGCTGGCATCGACCGATGATGTGCGTGCGGCAGTCGACGCGGCCGCTTCCGCGTTCCCCGACTGGGCCGCGACCACGCCGCTCACCCGCGCGCGGGTGATGTTCAAGTTCAAGGAACTGCTGGAACGCCACGCCGGCGATGTGGCCGCGATCATCACCTCCGAACACGGCAAGGTGCTGTCGGATGCGAAAGGCGAAGTCACCCGCGGCCTGGAAGTGGTCGAATTCGCCTGCGGCATTCCGCATCTGCTCAAGGGCGAGCATTCGATGAACGTCGGCCGCGACGTGGATTCGTGGAGCGAATACGCGCCGCTCGGCGTGGTCGCCGGCATCACCCCATTCAATTTCCCGGCGATGGTTCCGCTGTGGATGTTTCCGGTCGCCATCGCCTGCGGCAACACATTCGTACTGAAACCGTCCGAACGCGATCCGTCGGCCTCGCTGTTCATGGCCGATCTGCTGAAACAGGCAGGCTTGCCCGACGGTGTGTTCAACGTCGTGCACGGCGACAAGGTCGCGGTGGATGCGTTGCTGGACGAGCCGCGTGTCCAGGCGATCAGCTTCGTCGGCTCCACGCCCATCGCCGAGTACATCTATGCGCGCGGCAGTGCCAACGGCAAACGCGTACAGGCATTGGGCGGCGCCAAGAACCACATGGTCGTGCTGCCCGATGCGGATCTCGATGGCGCGGTCTCGGCGCTGCTCGGCGCAGGCTACGGCTCCGCGGGCGAACGCTGCATGGCGATCTCGGTCGCCGTGTGCGTGGGCGATGTCACCGCCGATGCGTTGATCGAAAAGCTCGCGCCGAAAGTCGCGGCGCTGAAGATCGGCCCCGGTTGTCTCGATCCGGAAATGGGTCCGCTGGTCACCGGCGCGCATCGCGACAAGGTCGCAGGCTTTGTCGATACCGGCGTCGCCGAAGGCGCGACGCTGGTCGTCGATGGACGCGGTCGTTCGGTCGAAGGCTACAGCGATGGTTTTTTCCTCGGCGGCTGTCTGTTCGACCGCGTCACCGCCGACATGCGCATCTACCGCGAGGAAATCTTCGGCCCGGTACTGTGCGTGATGCGGGTTCCGGATTTCGAGACAGCACTCACGCTCGTCAACGCGCACGAATACGGCAACGGCACCGCGATCTTCACCCGCGACGGCGGCGCCGCGCGCGAATTCGCGCATCGCGTGCAGGCCGGCATGGTCGGCGTGAATGTGCCGATCCCGGTACCGATGGCCTTTCACAGTTTCGGCGGCTGGAAGCGCTCGATCTTCGGCCCGCTGCATGTGCACGGCCCGGACGGCGTGCGCTTCTACACACGCCTGAAGACGATCACCGCGCGCTGGCCCGAAAGCGTTCTGCATGCGGAATCCAAACCCGCCGAATTCATCATGCCGACGATGAAATGACCATGCGCCCTCTTCTCGCCGTTCCACTGCTCCTGTTCGCGATCCCGCTGTGCCATGCCGACGGCAGCGAGTCGCCACCGAACTGACTCCGTATCCGGTCACGCGCGTCCCGGCGAACGACGAGCGGTCTGTCTCAGGGTCCTGTCATGAGCCAACCGAAATCAACCGCCGAGGCGCAGCATCTCGACCAGGCATTCACCCGAACCTCGCCCTACGGCACGCACGCCGAACCCACCTATTCGGGCGCACTCAGCTTTCTGCGCCGTCGCTATACCAAGGATCTGGCCGGCGTCGATGTCGCAGTGATCGGCGTGCCGTTCGATCTGGCCACCACCAACCGTCCCGGCACCCGGCTCGGGCCACGGGCGATCCGCGCTGCGTCGGCATCGCTTGCGTGGTGCGCGCCTTATGCGTGGGATTTCGATCCTTGCGAACGCCTGCACGTCGTCGACTGGGGCGATGTCCATTTCGATCATGGTCGTCCGCATGAAGCCCCGAGCGCCATCCGCAGCGCGTACCGCGATTTCGTGGATGCGGGCGTGACGCCTTTGTCGCTCGGAGGCGATCACTTCATCAGCTATCCGATCCTGCAGGCGCTGCACGAGACGCACGGTCCGCTGGCACTGGTCCATTTCGATGCGCACAGCGACACCTGGGCCGACAGCGAGGGGCGCATCGATCACGGCACGATGTTCTGGCATGCCGCGAACACCGGGATCGTCGATGTCGCGCATTCGATCCAGATCGGCATGCGCACGCTGAATCCGGTAGACCACGGTTATCGCGTACTCGATGCGCGCTGGTTGCATGCGAACGGCGTCGATGCCTGCATCGCACAGATCCGCGAACGCGTCGGCGACCGCAAGTGTTATGTCAGCTTCGATATCGACTTCCTCGACCCCGCGTTCGCGCCCGGCACAGGTACGCCCGTGGTCGGCGGCTTTACGACCCACGATGCGCTGCGGTTGATCCGCGGCCTCGCCGGTCTGCGGATCGTCGGCATGGATGTGGTCGAAGTCTCGCCGCCTTTCGACCACAGCGAGATCACCGCGCTCGCGGCTGCGTCGGTCGCACAGGAATTGCTCGCCGCGCATGCAAGCAGGTTTCCGGATCGGCCGCGATAAGGCCGATGCACCGCACAGAATCCATCGCTTCATCGACAGCTGGCACCGCCAGCCGGCTGCAGCTGCCGCCCGGCCCGTGGACGACGGTGCTCGATGCGCTTTGCGCGCGCTTTCCGTCCATCGACCGCGACACGTGGCGTTCGCGCTTCGCGCGTGGTCGCGTGCTCGACGCGCGTGGCGACGCACTGACCGAGCTTGCGCTGTTCCGCGTCGGCGCCGAGATCCGCTACTTCCGCGAAGTCGAATCCGAACCGACGCTGGCGGTGCAGGAGTCCATCCTCCACGTCGACGACCATCTGATCGTCGTCGACAAGCCGCACTTCCTGCCGGTCACGCCGGGCGGAATCTACGTCAACGAGACGCTGTTGGCGCGTCTGGTGAAACGCTTCGGCGACAACGGCATCGTGCCGCTGCATCGGCTCGACCGGCTGACCGCCGGCGTGGTGCTGTTCTCCAACAATGCGGCGACGCGTTCGCGCTACCAAGCGCTGTTCCGCGACCGTGCGATCCGCAAACGCTACGAGGCGATCGCGCCTCCTCTGCCTGCGTTGTCATGGCCGCACGAGCGCCACAGCCGCCTGGTGCGCGGCGAGCCTTTTTTCCTGACCCGGGAAACGGACGGCGCACCGAATGCGCTGACGCGCATCGATGCGATCGAACGCGGCACAGACGCGTGGCGTTACGCGCTCGAACCGGTCACGGGACGAAAACACCAACTGCGCGTGCACATGGCTGCACTGGGAGCGCCGATCCTCAACGATCCGCTGTATCCGCGGCTCACGGATCCAGCGCCCGACGATCCGGAGCGCCCGCTGAAGTTGCTGGCGCGGTCGCTGACGTTCTTCGATCCCATCGACGGCGCGTCGCGTTGTTTCGAGAGCAGGCTTCAGCTCTGACCTGTTTTCTTTTTCATGTTCTCTTTTTCATGCAGGTGCCTTCAGGCGGTGCGCCATGGCCGTGTACGCCGCGTGCACGGCATCGGTCCCGTAGACATCTTCCAGGCGTCGGATGATGAAATGGCCGCGCGCCATGTCCTGGTAGTGCTGGATGAAGAGCGCGTTCACGGCCGCACCGCTCGCTGCGCCGATCACCGGCATCAGCTGCGCCGCCAGCTTGTGGGTGATGACCACGCCGAAACGCGATGCCACCGCCTCGATGAGCTTGGCCAGCCATGCGCCCGCCTTGCCTGCCGCGACGTTCGACACCCCCTGCTGGCCCGCGCGCACCGCCGCATCCTTCGTCAGTTGCGCGGCCGTCTGTTTCAACACTTCCTGCAGCATCGTGCGGGTGGCGTAGTAACCGGTTTCGGACGCGTCGTCGTCGCGGCGTGGACCGCCCAGCGCGAACACGGCTACGCAGTCCTGAGCGACCGTCGGGTCCTGCAGCGAAAACCCCTCGCTGCGGGCGATATCGGCGATCGAACGCATCATGATGGTGGTGGTCACCGGCAGTTCGACCAGCAGACCGGCGAACCCGAAGAAACCGCCCGCGGCGCCACTGGCTACCGACATCAGCGTATGCGAGCGTGTCGATGCCGAGGCCTTGGGATCGTCGCGCAGACTGCTCAGCGCTACCCGCACCGACCGGGCCAGTGCCCCACGTACGACGGTCTGGACGCGGCGGCTCGCGCCTTCAGGCAGCTTGCCGAGCGCCGATTCCAGCGGCTTGCCGACGATATTCGTCAGTTTCGCGACCACCGAGGGCGATTCGAGCAGCGCGAACGCGCGATCGAGCGCTTCCCGATCGTGGGCTTTCATGTCGCGAGGGCGGTGTTCGATCAGGTCCATGGCCTGCATGCTACCCCGTCGACTTCGTTTTCCGTTCGATGCGCAGGTTCGGCCCGGGTTTTTGGGATAATGCGCGGCTTGCCGAGGCTTCGGCCAACTTTCCGGGAATCTTGCGATCTTGAGCGGCCATCCGAACGGCAATCCAGGCGCATCGACGGCGGGAACCGCATTGTTCTCGATGCTGCCGCAAGGGTTGTTCGGCCCGCTGGCCTCGCCGAACCGGATGCACTACTGGCGGCTGCTGTGCCGTCTGTTCGACGAATGCTTCGGCCCGGATGCGCCGATGCCGCCCAGCATCGGCTTCCAGCGCCGCGAAATCACCGCCGCCTTCGAGCGCTATCTGCTCACCGACGACCCGTGGGAGGAGGATGGCGAAGCGCCGGATACGCCGCTGGCGGTCCGCGCCAATCTGGTCTACGAACGTTTCCGCCAGGCCGGCTGGCTGCGCCAGGAGCGGATCGGCGCGCGCGAGATGGTGTCGATGACCCACACCGTCTCACGATTGCTGACCCTGCTGATCGATTTCGCCGAACGCGGCCCGACGTTCCTCGGCGCCAAGGTCCGGGCGATCGAGCTGCAGTTGAACCAGGTGATCGCCGGCAAGGCGATGGGCGATACGCTGGACGAGGCCGCCGACCAGTCGCGTCAGCTGCTCTCGCACGTCGCGGCGATCAGCGTGCAGGTCCGCGACCTGATGCCCGAACTCAGCAAGGCCGAAAGCACCGCGCAGTTCGCCCGGCGACTGTTCGAGCGCTATGTCGGCGAACTGTTCGTCGGCGACTACGCCGAACTGCACAACGCCGACCACCCGCTGGCGCGACGCACTTCGATCCTGGCGATGGTGCGCGAGATCGAATACGGCCCGCTGCGCGCGCAGCTGCTGGCGTGGTACGTCGAGCGCGCACCGGGCGGCGATACGGCGCTGGCCGAACATCGTTTCCAGCGCAGCCTGCGACGGCTCTACGAAATCGACCGGATCGACGAATACCTCGGCCGGCTGGACGACGACATCCGCCAGGCCAACCGCCGCGCCCTCGCCTTTCTCGACTACCGTCTGCGCGCGCCGGACCAGCTCGACACCCTGCTACGCCGGGCCTGTCGCGGCGTGTTGAGCGCACCGGAAGAAGCGCTGCGCTTGCCGGTCGCGCCGGGCGGTCTGATGGACGAACAGCGTCTGCGCCCGCCGAAACAGCGGCCCCGCCCGATCCCGCGCACCGCCAACGTGCGGACCGACCCCACGCCCGAACAGCTGGCGCGATTGAATCTGCTGCGACGGATGAAGCGGGTGCGACTGGTGCTGCCCGAAGACCTGACGCGCTATCTCGACCGGCATTGGCATGCCGTCGGCGCGACGCTCGATTCGGATGCGCTGCAGATCGCAACGATCGAGGACTTCCGCGCGTATCAGACCCTGCTCACCCTCGCCCTGCGCAGCCGTCGCAAGGGCGGGCTGCGACGCGACGATCCGCTGCACCGTCTGCTGCGCGGCTTCCGGGTCGAACTCGTGAACCAAGGCACTGCTGTTGCGCCCGACAGCGACAACCCCTATCTGCACGCGCCTCACTTCGTTCTGCACCGCAGCGGCGATCGCGCGAACAAGGAAAATACAGCGGCATGAAACGTTCCTGGGCACACTTGAGCCAGCTTTCCGGCGATCTGTACATCCCGCAGGATTTCGAGCGGGCCGCGTACCGATTGGTCACCGAGCAGGTGCTGTACAGCAGCGACCGCATGTCGAAGAATTCATATCACCTGGTGGAAACCTACTTCAACGACTTCGCAGCCGCGCTGGAACCGTTGGGCATCCGCCTCGAACGCAATGCGCACTACCGCTATGTCGTCGCGCTGCCGACGCACGGCGAAGGCACTGCAGTCTCGCTGGAGCAAACGCTGCTGATCCTGGTGCTGCGCCATCGCTACGACGCCGCGATGCGTCAGGGCCAGATCGAGGATCAGGGCGAAGTGATCGTTGAACTGCCCGAACTGCAGGAGGCCTATCAGGCGATGACCGGCCGACCGATGCCGGAGCTGGGCCCGCTGCGCGAAACGCTGCGGATGCTGCGGCGCTGGTCGGTGTGCAAGACCATCGACTGCGAACCCGACGACCCGCAGCCGTTCCGGATCGTGGTGCGGCCCGCCATCGTCGAGATCGTCGGTGCACAGTGGCTGCAGCGACTCGATCAGCACAACCGCGACGATGAAGATGGCGGCAACGAAGAAGGCAGCGGCGTCATCAACAACGACGCGGCCGACACCGACAGGGACAGCGACGATGTATCAGCTTAAACGCGCGCATCTGGTCCAGTTCTTCCTGTTCCAGGCCGAAACGCTGGAACTGGATGCGACCACCGCGATCATCGCGCCCAACGGCGCCGGCAAGAGCGCCCTGCTCGATGCACTGCAGATCGTGATGCTGGGCGCGGACCGCAACCAGATCCGCTTCAACGCGCAGGCCGGCGGCAGCCATCGCGCGCGCAGCATCCGCGACTATTGTCTCGGCGTGTATCGCGCCGGCGACGACGGCCGCGTGCGCGAGACCGCGACCACCTATATCAGTCTGGTCTTCGAAGACACGGTCAGCGGCGAAATCCTGAGCGCTGGCGTCGCGCTCGGCGCATCGGCCGACGAACCCGATCATCGCGTGCACGGCATGTATCTGCTGCCGCGCGTCGCGCTGACCCTGGACGACCATCTGGAAACGGTGAAAGGCCAGCAGTTGCCGCTGACCTGGATCCAGTTCCGCACTGCGATCACCGCGCGCTGCAAATCAGCCGGCACCAAGGCCGAGCTGCACGCCACCAGCGATCGTTTTCTGCGCGATCTGCTGCTGCAATTGCGTCCGGCGAGCAATGTGCATATCGATCCGGCCGCGTATCGCAAGGCGTTCCAGAACGCGCTGAACCTGCAGCGCGTGAATGATGTCGACCTGTTCGTGCGCACACTGGTCGCTGAAGAACGCCCGACCGATATCGGCAAATTCCGCGCGCTGCTCGAAGGCTTCCGGCTGATCAAGGAAAAGATCGAACAGGTCGCGCGTCGTATCGATGCGGCGGAGATCGTCGAAGGGCTGTACCGCAAAGTCGCCGCTCAGGCGACACGCTCGGCTTCGTACCGCGCGCTCGGCGCCGAATATCGCCGCGATGGCCACAGCGAACAGGTCGATGCCGCCGAAGACGCGCTGACGCAGGTGCGCGATGCGCACCTGCGCAGCGCGCGCGCGCTGGAACAGGCACGCAGCGACCGCGCCACCGCGCGCCAGCAGGCCGAAGACGCGCAGCGACGACTGCAAGGCACGCGCGGCTACAGCGAACAAGCCTCGTTCGATCAGATCGCCGGTCGCGACCGCGACGAACTGACCCAGCTCAAACGTGAGTTGATGCGCAACACCGGTTCCGTACGCGATCAACTGGCGACCGTGTCGAAGTTGGATCTGCCGGGATTGGACACCGCCACGCTGACGCGGGCGGCAGCGCCGTGGGGCGTGCTGTTCCGACAGATCTCCGAACTGCCGACCGATGCCGACATCGATCTGCCGCCGGACGCGCTGCATGCGGAACTGCTGTCCGCGATGTCGCTGGCGACACCGACCATGGCGATGATCGCCACCCGCGCGCACGAATTGCGCAGCGAACTCGATGCCGCGCGTCGACGCGCGGACAGCGCCCGCCAGAACCAGAAGCGCCTCAACGCCGGCAAGGCCGAGCTGCGTCCGGACGTGATCCGGCTGATGAGTTATTTCGAAGAGGAAGGCATCCCCACTCGCCCGGTCTGCGATCTGGTGCAGGTGGCCGATCCGACCTGGCAGGGTGCGATCGAAGCCTACCTGCGCAGCCATGTTGAAGCGCTGCTGGTGCCCGCCGAACACGAAGAGCGCGCGGTGAAGCTGTATCGCTCGCTGCACGGCGGACGTGCCGTGTACGGGGTGAAGATCGCGCTCGCCAGTCAGGCGCGTCAATCGCGTGCCGATGTGCGGATCGGCGACGGACAGGTCTCCGCATTGCTGCGCGGCGACGATGATGCCCTCGCTTATCTGCGCCGCCAGCTCGGCGAATTGCGCTGCATCGAAACCGAAGCCGAAGTCGTTCGCGCGAAACAGGGCATGAGCCGCGACGGTCTGGTGGTGAAAGGCGGCGGTGTCGAACGTCTGCGCCTGCCTGCCGCCAGTGAGTTGAAGATCGGCGCCTCCGACAACCGCGAACGGCTCAAGCTGCTGCGCGACGAGATCGAGCGCGCCGATCAGGACATCCGCCGGCTCGAAGCGGTATGGCAGACGCTGGATGCGCGCGTCGCCGAGTGGACGCGCATCGGCAGCCCGGAGCATGCGGCGAATGCGATCCACGCCCTGCTGCTGAAACACCGCGAATCCGCCGCACGCTACCGTGCGCTGTGCGACAGCCGCGCCGCGCAGACGGATCCGGATCTGATCCAACTGAGCGAACACGCGCAGGCCTGCCTGCAGCGCCGCGATGCGCTGGAAGTGCTGGTCGAAACACTCGTCGGCGAGGAAGCCGTCATCCAGGGCAAGGCGACCGCAGCGCAGCTGCTGCTGGATCAACTCAACGCCGAGAGCGAACGCATCGCGCGTGCGGCGGTGGATGCGTTCCGGCATCCCGATGTCGATCCGAATCTGGTCGAGCAGCATCGCGACGAACTCGATGCGAAGTATCCCGAGCTGGGCGATCGCATCGCCCGTTGCCTGCACCGCGCCGACGATGCCGAAAAAGCGCTCAACGCCGTGCTGCCCGAAGCCTGGTCCGGTCTGGCGCAGTACGCCAAGGACCACGGCATCGCGCTGGATGTCGAACCGCAGGAGTGGCGCAAGGCCGATGCGCTGCTGCGCGGCGAAATCGCCTATCTCAAGGGCACCGAACTGGTCCAGCATCAGGCGATGGCCGATGAAGCCTACGCCACGGCGGTCGAAACCTTCCGCTCGAATGTGGCGTCGGCGCTGTACGATAACTTCACCCGCCTGAAGCATCAGATCCAGATCCTCAACCGGACGCTGATGAGCAGCCCGGCGTTCTCGAACAACGAGCGCTACAAGTTCCACTACGAGATCGCACCCGAGTTCAAGGATCTCTACCGCTTCATCGAAAGAGTGTCGGATGTCGGCGAGACCGACACGCTGTTCGGCAGTGCAGGCGAAGTGCCGGAGGCCTTCCGCGACATCATCGAGGAAAAGATCGGCGGTCGCGGCAATGCGCCCTCGCCACTCGACGATTACCGCCGGTTCTTCGCGTTCGAGGTCAACATCCAGCAGGACGGCCGCGTGATCGGCAATCTCAGCGAGCGCATGCGCTCCGGTTCTGGCGGCGAACACCGCGCGCCGATGTACGTGATCGCCGGCGCCGCGCTCGCGGCCGCCTACGGCAAACGCGACGGCCAGCAGGGCGGGCTCGGCCTGATCATGCTCGACGAATTCGGCGACAAGATCGACGCCCAGAACGCACGCGCCACCACGCAGTACCTGCGTTCGCTCGGCCTGCAGCTGATCCTGGCCGCGCCCGACACCGCGCAGGGCACACTCACCGGCGTGCTCGACAGCTATATCGAACTGTTCCGCGACGGCCCGCTGCTGCAGGTCGAACGCGTGCAGGTCACCGATGCCGGTCGTGCACTGCTGCACAGCGACCAGTTCGCGCTGCATCCGGAATTGCTGGCGGCGGAGATCGCAAGGATCGAAGCGGAGCGCGTCTCGTGAGTCCCGCGCAGCAGGCGTTGATGCGCTTGCTGCGCAGCGGCGAACGCGCGCGATCGCAGGCGAAGTCCGAAGCGGTGTCGCTGCCGATGACACCGGCCAAATGTCCCGAGTACACCCGACTTCGAACCTTGAGCGAGATCGAAACCTTCGACGCGGAGATCGCGCTCGCGGTACGCGCGGGTGCGGTCGCCGTCGAGCGCGAGCGCTTCGGCGAACATCCGCGTCTGCTGCGGCTGCAGCTCGCCAGTCTCGAATCGCTCGGCGTGCATCTGGGTGTGGATCTGCTGAGTGCACAGGTGATGCAGGCCACTGCGCAGCTCGCCGACAGCGTCCCGGCTTTTCCAGTCGTGCCGGACGTGCTCGATGCTTGGGCGCGCGGTCGTCAGGTCAGAGGTCACGGTCCGGAGGTTGCGCGCGACATCGCCGATGCCGCGAAGGCGGTGCTGGCCTGTCGCGGCGACGACACCCAAGAGCGCCTGCTCCGGCGCGAGAGCGTCCGCATCTTCCGCGACAGCAAGCGTCTGGAAGCGCTGTCGCCGTGGCTCGACCTGCTGCTGACCAGCGAATTGGCGGCATCGGGTCTGGACAACGCGCAGATCTGGTCGGCGCTCGGCCTGCGTCGCGAACCGCAGCCGGTGCTGGTCGCAGGACAGGGATTGGCGATCCTGCCGCAGGCGACCATCGCGCTGTGCCGGCCGTATCTCGGTCTGCCGGTCGACGCCGTGCGCACCATCGAAACGCAGGCGCGCTACGTGTTGACCATCGAGAATCTCACCAGCTTCCACGACGCCGCGCGCGCATTGCCGAATGACGATGCACTGCTGATCTACACCGGCGGTATGCCCTCGCCGGCATGGCGGGCCTTCTTCGCGCGCCTGCTCGGATCTTTGCCTGCAGACTGCAGGCTCTACCACTGGGGCGATATCGACGAAGGCGGTTTCAGGATCGCCGCGCAGCTCGCGACGGTCGCGAATACCGATGGCAGAACCGTGTTGCCCTGGCTGATGTCGCCGCTGGACTTCGACATCGATGCGCTGGATGCGGAAGCGCCATCCGCCGCATGCCTGAATAAAATGACGTACTGGGCCGACAAGGCCGGATGGCCGCAGATCGCATCCGCGCTGCAACAGAGACCGATCCGGATCGAACAGGAAGCGATCGACCCCCGGTTTCCGTGAGGCTCGCAGTGCGTGATGCTCCAATCGATGGAACATCAAGCGCAACGCCCGCAGTTTTCCTTCTCCCCGCATCGCGGGGAGAAGGTGGCGCGAAGCGCCGGATGAGGGGCGAAGCGCGACCAAACCATCCACGCGACGAACGACCGCAGACAGGCCGCTGGTGATCGACTCGGTGTACAAACCAGCGCTCAAAAACCCTTGCAAACCTCCCACACCTCGGAATCGAGCTGACTGAGCAGTTCGAAATTGCGCTTCAGTCCGACGCGATCGAGGGTCGCCTTGCGCTTCGCCTTCGCCGCCTGGCACGGTGTCGGACCTGCCGCGCGACGCGTGCCGCCGGTGCGAACGATGGTCGCCTTGCCGCTGGAATGATTGCGACGATCCATCTCCTTCTGGATCGCCGCGATACGCGATGCGATCGCTGGATCTTCCGGTTTCGCCTCGTAGCGGCGTACCGATGCCGTGCGCTGCTCGGGGGTACACGGCATGTTCTGGTAACTCTTCCTGCCCTTGGCATCGATGCAGGTATGGATCTCCTGCGCACTGGCCTGTGCTGCAGGCAGCAGACACGCTGCGATCAACGCGAGCGTCGGCAGTCGAAGAAAAGCGTGGAACGGCATGGATGATGTCCTCGGCGAAAGCCGTGTCGTGGCGAGGACTCCACGATAGGGATCGTGCTGCAGGCGGTCTGCCGGTCATTTCCGACAGGCACTGTCGGAAAACTCCGCATGCGCGCATCAGGCAAACAGGTACCAAGCAGGCGTCAGGAAATCTTCAGCCCCGAAGCCACCCGTGCACCGAGCCAGACCAGAGCGAGTCCGGCCACGAGCGTGATCGCAAGATAGCCGAACATCAGCCCGCTGCGCTGCGATCTGGCGTACAGCAGGCACTCCAGCATCAGCGCCGAATACGTGGTCAACGCACCCAGCACACCGACGATCAGGAATGCGCGCCAGTACAGCGCGGCCGGTCCACGGCCTTCGAGCCAGATCGCGATGAAGCCGGCCGCGAACGAGCCGACGAGATTGACCGTAAGCGTGCCCCACGGAAAACCGCTGCCGATATGCCGCAGCAGGACACCGCCCAGCCAGAACCGCCCGACCGCACCGAGCGCGCCGCCCAACGCGACCAGCATCAGTTGTTGCCACCATTGCGCGACCATCAGTAAAGACTCCGATTCACCGGGCGGACGATCATTTCAGGAAAACCATTCATTCGGTTCCCTTGCCCTGCTCCGGTTTCGCCTGCCTCGCCTTGATGCGGTCCGCGCGCAGTCGATCGAGTTTGTCCTTGAGTTTGATCTCCAGCCCTCGCTCGACCGGCTGGTAGTAGACCCGCTCGCCCATCGCATCGGGGAAACCGGTCTGCTCCAGCGCCACGCCGCCTTCGGCGTCGTGATCGTAGCGGTAATCCTTGCCGTAACCGATCTGCTTCATCAGTTTCGTCGGCGCATTGCGCAGATGCAGCGGCACGTCCTGGGTGCCGTATTCGACGACATCGCGTTTAGCGGCCTTGAACGCAGTGTAGGCGGCATTGGATTTGGCGGTGCTGGCGAGATAAATGACCAACTGCGCCAGCGCGAGATCGCCCTCCGGGCTGCCCAGACGCTCGAAGGTGTCCCAGGCGTCGATCGCCATCTGCAGCGCGCGCGGATCGGCGAGGCCGATATCCTCCACCGCCATCCGGGTCATCCGTCGGGCAAGATAAATCGGGTCGCAGCCGCCATCGAGCATCCGTGCCAGCCAGTACAGCGCCGCATCGGGATTCGAGCTGCGCACGGATTTGTGCAGCGCCGAGATCTGGTCGTAGAACTGCTCGCCGCCCTTGTCGAAACGCCGGGTGCGGTCGGCCAACACCTGTTCGAGGATCGTGTCGGTGATCGTGCCCGCAGCGCTGTCGTCGGTCTCTGCCGCATGACTTTCGCCTGCAAGTTCGGCGGCGATTTCCAGCAGGGTCAGACCACGACGCACATCGCCGTCTGCTGCCGTGGCGATCAATTGCAATTGTTCCGATGCGATGCGCAAGCCACGACCGCCCAGCCCGTGTTCTTCATCGTCGAGCGCATGCTGCAGCGCGACCGCGATGTCATCGGCCGACACCGCTTCCATCACATGCACGCGGCAGCGCGACAGCAGCGCCGAGTTCAGCTCGAACGACGGATTTTCGGTGGTGGCGCCGACGAAGAGAATGGTGCCGCGTTCGATATGCGGCAGGAACGCATCCTGCTGGGTCTTGTTGAAGCGATGCACTTCGTCGACGAACAGGACCGTGCGCCGACCGTCGGCGAAGCGATGCGCGGCTTCGGCCAGCACCAGTCTCACCTCGGGCAGGCCGGCAAGCACGGCCGAGATCGCTTTGAATTCGGCATCCGCATATTTGGCCAGCAGCAGCGCGAGCGTGGTCTTGCCGCAGCCGGGCGGGCCCCACAGGATCATCGAATGCACGTGGCCGGTCTCGACCGATTTCCGCAGTGCGGTACCGGGCGCCAGCAGCCGGCGCTGACCGACCATGTCGTCGAGCGTGCGCGGGCGCATGCGCTCGGCGAGCGGGCGCAGCGCATCACGGTCGACCGCGAGCAGGTCGCGATCGTCGAGCAGACTGGCATTGGTGGGAGGCGTGCCTGGCCGGGCCACGGGTCGGAGATCGTGAGGTCTGGCCCACAACCTTAGCAGGCGCAGGCCGGTGCCTGCTCGCTCAGCGGTTGCCGACCGGAGCTGTCGATGCCGGAGGCGGCGTGCCGTCGAGCGTATAGCTCACCCGCAGCCATGCATTCTGTTCGCGGTCGTAAAGCGCCTCGACCCGCGTCGGAGCAGTGCCGTCGAGGCCGAAGTCGGCGATCCCGTTGGCATCGATCCGCAGATAGCGCGTGCCCGCTTCGATGGTGTCGATCCGGTCCAGTTGCAGCCTCACCTGCTGATAGCCGAACTCCTTGCCGAGCATACCGACCACGCGGTCGTCGAGTTCGCGCACCAGTTTCGAGTCGTTCGGCAACGTACGTCCACCGGGGCCGACCGTTCCGATGCTGAGTTCGGGATAGCCCGCGCTCTCGAAAATGGCGTCGTAGAGCGTGCTGAAACGAAAACCGATCCAGTCCTGCGCGGTGTCGATCTGCAGTTCGCCCTGCCCGCTGACCAGACGGTCGCGCAGGCTGGTGACCTGCACGTCGACATGCTTCAGCCTGATCTTCACCGGCCGATCGCCGAGCTGTTCGGTCAGCGCACCGACCAGCGAGGCCGCGACCACGCCGTCGAGGGTTTCGCGCTCGCGCGCGAGTGCGTCTTTCGAAGATTGCGGGCTCGGCGGCACCGGCTTGGGGCCGGCGGCCAATGCGGTCGATGTCGCGAGGCACAGAGCCATCACGAGGAGCCATGCGCGATACCGGCGGGAAGTCATGCCCGGAACAACGTACAAAACGGCAGGACGCGGACCGTGGCGATGCATGGCATCACTGGGCGCCCACGACATCCACGCCTTTCGGCGGCGTGAAACGGAAGGTCTTGGCGCTGAATGCGGGATTGCGCTTCCATCCGGTGAAGCTGATATCGGTGCGCTGGCCGAGCGCGTCGAGAATCTGCATCCGGGCCAGACCGTTCTTGTCGAAGCCGAGCCGCGCATTCTGGAAACCGGCGTCGTCGCCTTGCTTCGGCGTGAGTTCGAGCCATTCGAGACCGTCCTTCGAACCGGCGTCCTTGACGTTGAAATCGCGATCGAGCCGCTGCGGGTCGATCAATGCGGCGAGCGGGCTGTTCTGCTCTTCCGCGCCCTGCGGACGCACGCTGACCTGTTTCAGATCGGGGTCGTACACCCAGACTTTCTTGCCATCGGCAACAATCAACTGTGGATAAGGTTTGAAATATTCCCAGCGGAACAATCGTGGCGCCGACAGCGCCATCCGGCCAGAAGAGCTCTCTTTGCGTTTGCCCTTGCTGTCGAACACCTGCTGGCTGAATTGGCCGTCGAGTCCTTTCAGCCCTTTGGTGAAAGTGTCGAGCGATTCGCGGCCACCGGCATGGGCACTCGATCCCAACAGCAACGCAGACGCCAGAATGGGCATCGTCAGAAGTCGAACGATTCGGATCACAACCATATCCCGGAGACGAGGTCCATGCAGTTTAACAGGCCCTTTTTTCAACACCCGCTAACGCTGCCCTGCGGGCGTGCCCGGTTCAGGATCGAGTCGAATCGTCGCCGCGACCACCAGATGCGGTGCAACATCCGATAGTCCGGATGGCATGGTGGCGAAGTGCACGCGGTCTTCGGTCACGATGCGGAAAAGCACATTCCATGAATCGACGCTGGGTGCACATTCGTCTCGCAGCCGTATTTGGCTGCTTCGAGAGAGAAGAGAACATGAAAAGCATCAAACGTACCGCATGTCTTGCATTGCTCGCGGCGAGCGTTTTGGCTGGCGCGGTCATCGCCAAGCCACCGCCGCCGCCGCCGGCCCAGCCGGCGGTGATCTACTACTTCTCCGACCCCGCCCGCACCCAATACGTCGGCCGGGATGTCGTCACCTGCGAGGGACTGCGTTACCTGGAATGGGGCGTTCGCGCGGCGTACTCGGACACTGTGCCCAGGGATGACTGCGCGTCCTGAGTGTCTGTCCGCACGATGCGCTGGTCGCGCCGCTTCGGCGGCGCGGCTGGCCAACGAAGAACAACAGACAAGCCCGATCCGATCGCGTCGCGGTCATTCACCCCGGTGGCGGCGGCGAGACCACGCCGGCAGCCTCCATCGCTTCGGCCAGACGCGCGGCGCGGTCGTATCCGATCTTGACTCAGGAGATCGAGGTAGCGCTTTACTGACCGCCCATTTGGACATATCGTCGACGAGCAACCGAACGGGTTGCTCAATGAAAAGGATTTTTCATGAACAAGAGAAAAGGGGCTTTTGCGGCAATCATACTGGCTGCCCTCGCCTATGCGGGTTCAGCGGGTGCCATATCCGCGCCACTCGCTGGCTACCAGACTCACAATGCTTATTACACGAACAGCAGTTACACCGCGTTGGCAGGCGCTGAAGTTTGGAGCTGCGACGGCGACCATGTGTTCATCGGTGTTCGAAGCAGATATTTCGTTCCGGCCGTCAGTCCTTGCGGAAATGCTCCTAGTCATCAAACGCATTGGGCTTATTATTCGGACAATACTTACACTGCATTGATAGGTACTGAAACTTGGAATTGCAGCGGGGACCACCTGGTTATCGGTGTTCGAAGCAACTTTCTCGTTCCGACCGTATCAAGCTGCGGAGATGGCCCCTCCATCGATTGACAACAACCGGACTTCTTGATTCCTCTGATCGAGGTCTCCAATGACCGTCAGTGGTTGCATGCCTTGTATGTGACCGCTGACGGAATCAGTTCGTGAATAGAGTGCCTTAACGCGGCGGCGGCAGTGCGATCACCGTGCGAACGCCGTTGTGCTCCGGCAGCGAAACCACGCCTGCAGCCTACATTGCTTCAAACCGCGCGCGGCGCTTGTATCCGATCTTGAGCCGACGCTGCACGCTGAAGATCGAGGTAGCGCTTTACTGACCGTCCACTTGGACGTATCGTCGACGAGCAACCGAACGGGTTGCTCGATGAAAAGGATTTTTCATGAACAAGACGAAAAGGTTTTTTGTGGCGTTGATGCTGGCTGCTCTCGCCTATGCAGGTTCAGCTGGCGCCATACCCGCGCCACTCAATGGCTACCAGACGCTCCATTATTATTACTCCGACAGCGGAACACTCGTGGGCGTTGAAAGTTGGAATTGTGAAAACGTTCACTGGTTTTCCGGTACTCGAAACGGACGTCTCGTTCGGTTCGTCGAGCGTTGCGAAAATTTCCCTGCCGACTAAACAATTGAACTGCCCGGCTCTAACGAGCGGCATATAGAGTGCATGGGTGGGCCATATGTATGCCTATGGCCCACCCATAGTCATGACTTCCACATGATGGAGTCTCTTCACCTCGGCGGCGGTGGCGCGATCACCGTGCGATCGCCGTTGTGCTCCGGCGGCGAAACCACGCCCGCAGCCTCCATCGCTTCGACCAGACGCGCGGCGCGGTTGTAGCCGATCTTCAGTCTGCGCTGCACGCCCGAAATAGATGCGCGGCGGCTTTCGGTGACGATCTTCACCGCCTCGTCATAGAGTGGGTCGCTCTCGTCCCCACCGCCACCGCCGGTTTCGGGCAGGCCGGTGGGGCCGACGATCACGCCATCGCCCATCGTCTGCACCTCTTCGAGCACGCCTTCGACATAATCGGGCGCGCCACCGGTCTGCCTGAGGTGCTCGACCACGCGATGCACTTCCTCGTCGCTGACGAAAGCGCCATGCACGCGTTCGGGCAGTGCCGTGCCGGGCGGCAGATACAGCATGTCGCCGTGTCCGAGCAGCGTTTCCGCGCCGGACTGGTCGAGAATGGTGCGCGAGTCGATCTTGCTCGACACCTGGAACGCGATGCGGGTCGGAATATTCGCCTTGATCAGGCCGGTGATGACATCCACCGACGGGCGCTGGGTGGCAAGAATCAAATGGATGCCGGCGGCGCGCGCCTTCTGCGCCAGCCGGGCGATGAGTTCTTCGACCTTCTTGCCGACGATCATCATCATGTCGGCGAATTCGTCGATGAAGATCACGATGAAAGGCATCGGCTCCAGCGTGGGCGGCGCTTCCTGCAGCTCGGGATTCGGTCGGAACAGCGGGTCCAGCATCGGCTGGCCGGCGTCCTGCGCGTCCTTCACCTTCTTGTTGAAGCCGGCGAGATTGCGCACGCCGACCGCGCTCATCAATTTGTAGCGACGCTCCATCTCGGCCACGCACCAGCGCAGGCCGTTCGCCGCTTCCTTCATGTCGGTGACGACCGGCGCCAGCAGATGCGGGATGCCCTGATAGACGCTGAGTTCCAGCATCTTCGGGTCGATCATCAGCATCCGCAGCTCTTTCGCGCTGGCTTTGTAGAGCAGCGACAGCACCATCGCGTTCACGGCAACGGATTTGCCGGAGCCGGTGGTACCTGCGACCAGCAGATGCGGCATGCGCGCGAGATCCGCGACCGTCGGCCGCCCGGCGATGTCCTTGCCCAGCGCCAGCGTCAGTGGGCTCGCGGACTTGTCGTATTCCTTGGAGCGCAGCAGTTCGCTGAGATAGATCATCTCGCGCTTGGTGTTCGGCGTTTCCAGACCGATCACCGACTTGCCCGGAATCACGTCGACCACGCGCACCGATTTCACGCTGAGGCCTCGGGCGATGTCCTTGTCGAGCGAACTGATCTGGCTGACCTTGACGCCAGGCGCCGGTTCGATCTCGAAGCGGGTAATCACCGGTCCGGGATACGCACCGACCACTTGCGCCTCGATGCGGAAATCCTTGAGCTTGAACTCGATCTGGCGCGAGATCGTTTCCAGCGTGTCCTCGTCGTAGCCCTTGGGCTGCGGCTTGGGGTCGTCCAGCAGCGACAGCGGCGGGATGCCGGAACCATCGGCGACGTGGAACAGCGGAATCTGCTGCTCGCGCTTGGCGCGTTCGCTCTTTTCGACAACCGGCGCGGGCGGCGGCTCGATCTTCACCGGCTCGCGCTTGGCGCGCTTCTCGGTATCGACCTTGCGCACTTCCTCGCGCTCTTCGCGCATGGCCCGCACCTGCTGCCACTCGGCCGCCTGCTGCGTGCCTTTGCGGAACAACGGCGGGATCTTCAATGCCAGCGCGCCGATGCGGTCCATCACCGCCAACCACGACAGGCCGGTGGCCAGGGTGATCGAAATCAGCAGCAGCGCGATCAGGAACAGATTCACCCCGACCGGGCCGAAGCCACGGAACAGTGAATCGCCGACCAGACGACCGAGGATGCCGCCCGCCCCCGCCGAAAAATCGGGCGCTGCGCCGATCTTCACGTACAGCAGGCCGGTGGCCGCGACCAGAAAACCCACGATGCCCACCAGCCGCAGCGCCGGCCCCAGATCGGCATCGCCATCGCCGTCGGCGTCCATCCCGAACAGCGCGATCCAGGCGATCGCCCCGAGAATCAGCGGCAGCAGGAAAGCGACATAGCCGCACAGGTACAGCAGCACATCCGCCAACCACGCCCCGACCCGACCGCCCGCGTTCTGCAGCGGCGCGGTCACGCTGCCGGAATGCGACCAGCCCGGATCGGCGGGCGAGAAGGTGAAGAGACAGACCAGCAGGTACAGCAGGAACGGCGCGATCATGATCAGCGCGATATCGCGCACCAGCCGCTGACGGAACGGACTCGCTTTGGGAGTCTCGGCCACGGCGGCGCGACGGGGTTTGCTGCTGCGGTCGGAAAGCTCGCGTGCCACCGTGTCCGGATACCTGAGAAAGTGCGTCTAGGGGGCTGATCTTACAGGCATCTTCGATGCCGCACGAGATCATACGGCGGGACTTCGGGCGGGATTTCGTGCGGCCTACAGGCTACGATGCACGGCTTATTCCTTCATTGCCACTTATGCGCCTCAACAAACACATCAGCGACACCGGCTACTGCTCGCGTCGTGAAGCCGACCGCCTGATCGGCGAAGGCCGGGTCACGGTCAACGGGCAGCGCGGGCGCGTCGGGTCCGAGGTCGGTGAAGGCGACACGGTCCAGATCGACGGCCAGACGCTGAAAGCCCGTACAGCGGCCAAGGGTCAACGCCGACATGTCTATATCGCGCTGAACAAGCCGGTGGGCGTGACCAGCACCACCGAAGCCGACGTGAAGGACAACATCGTCGACCTGATCGATCACCAGCAGCGGATCTTTCCGATCGGCCGGCTCGACAAGGATTCGGAAGGATTGATCCTGCTGACCAGCAACGGCGATATCGTCAATGCGATCCTGCGCGCCGAGAACAAGCTGGAGAAGGAGTATCTGGTGGTGGTGAACCGCCAGGTCACCGATGAGTTCCTGCGCGGGATGAGCCGCGGTGTGCCGATCCATGGCGAGGTGACCCTGCCTTGCAAGACCGGCAAACTGGGCCACAGCGGCTTCCGGATCGTGCTGGTGCAGGGCCTCAACCGTCAGATCCGGTTGATGGCGGCACATTTCGGTCTGCGCGTGAAACAGCTGCTGCGGGTAAGGATCGGCAATATCAAGCTCGGGCATCTGAAGCCCGGGCAGTGGCGCAACCTCACCGACGCCGAACTGCGCGGATTGCTGCCCGGCCACGACGACTGGTAGTGCGCGACGCCCGGCCGCGATACAGCGTTCCGCGCACCGGCGCCGACCAATACAACCGGTGGTCTTGATTCGACCTCTGTTGTCTACAATGTTCATCTGCTCGCCCGGACCTCTTCCGGGCCGTTCTTCATCTTTCGTTCCCGAGACCCCATGAGCACTTCCAAGCACACCCAGTTGGTCATCCTCGGCTCCGGCCCCGCCGGTTGGACCGCCGCCGTCTACGCCGCGCGCGCCAATCTCAAACCGGTGGTGATCACCGGGCTGCAGATGGGCGGACAGCTGATGACCACCACCGAGGTCGACAACTGGCCGGGCGATGCCCACGGCCTGATGGGTCCGGATCTCATGGCGCGGATGCAGGCCCACGCCGAGCGTTTCGACACCGAAGTGATCTTCGACCATGTCCACACCGCCGATCTGTCGCAGCGCCCGTTCCGGCTCAAGGGCGACAGCGGCGAATACACCTGCGATGCGCTGATCATCGCCACCGGCGCCACCGCCAAGTATCTGGGTATCCCTTCCGAAGAAGCATTCAAGGGGCGCGGCGTGTCCGCCTGCGCGACGTGCGACGGCTTCTTTTACAAGAATCAGGATGTGGCCGTGATCGGCGGCGGCAACACCGCCGTGGAAGAAGCGCTGTACCTGTCGAACATCGCCCGCAAGGTCTATCTGGTGCATCGTCGCGACACCCTGCGGGCCGAGAAGATCATGCAGGACAAACTGTTCGCCAAGGTGCAGGCCGGCAAGATCGAAACCGTCTGGCACCACACCGTCGACGAAGTGCTGGGCGACGATGGCGGCGTCACCGGCATGCGGGTGAAGTCGATGTTGGACGGCAGTACCCGCGACATCGCGGTCAACGGTTTCTTCGTCGCCATCGGCCACACCCCGAACACCACGCTGTTCGAAGGCCAACTGGCGATGAAGAACGGCTATCTCACGATCCAGACCGGCTTGGACGGCAATGCCACCCAGACCTCGGTTCCGGGCGTTTATGCTGCGGGCGATGTCGCCGATCAGGTCTATCGTCAGGCGATCACTTCGGCCGGGTTCGGCTGCATGGCGGCGCTGGACGCGGAGAAGTTCCTCGATAAAGAGGGCTGAGCGATGCTGAAGGTCAGCGCCGACTTCGATGATCTCGATCTCGCGCTGATCCATGGTTTTCTGTCCAGCGAGTCCTACTGGGCGGCTGGCATTCCGCTTGAGACGCTGGAACGCGCGTTGCGGAATTCGATCTGCTTCAGTGGCCATCTCGATGACCGCCAAGTCGCGTTCGCGCGCGCGATCACCGATCAGGCCACGTTCGCCTACCTCGCCGATGTCTTCGTGCTGCCGCAG
This sequence comes from Lysobacteraceae bacterium, assembly GCA_040079515.1. Classification (GTDB taxonomy): domain Bacteria; phylum Pseudomonadota; class Gammaproteobacteria; order Xanthomonadales; family Xanthomonadaceae; genus Lysobacter_I. The sequence goes on along the minus strand of JBEBKD010000002.1, from coordinate 229,960 downwards.
CATCGTGGCCGAGGCTATGGTCGCGCCATCGTCGAAGCGCTGATGGCCGATCCGCGCCTGCAGGGGCTGCGCCGCTGGCATCTCGTGACCCGCGATATGCAGCCGCTGTACGCAAAAGTCGGCTTCACGCCGCTGTCGCAACCGGAGCGGCATATGCAGAAGCACGATCCGGATGTCTATCGCTTGCCGCTGCGCGAATGATCGTTCGGCTGCTGTCTTCGCTTGGTGACGCATCTCCTGCGGAATGGGATGCCTTGCACGATGGATGCAATCCCTTCGTGAGCCACGCATTTCTCTCCGGACTCGAGCAGCACGGTTGCCTGCGCGACGACTGGGGCTGGGCACCGCGTCATCTCACGCTCTGGGACAACGACACGCTGATCGCAGCAGCCCCCGGATATCTGAAAACGAACTCGCACGGCGAATTCGTGTTCGACCACGCATGGGCCCGCGCTTATGCGCACTACGGATGCGAGTACTACCCGAAGTGGTTGTGCGCAGTGCCCTACTCGCCGGTGACGGGGCCGCGGCTGCTCGCGCGGGACGGCGATGCGCGGCGACAACTGATCGCAGGCATCGCGCAGATGACCTCCGACGCGGGCGCATCGTCCGCGCATGTGAACTTCATCGACGTCGGCGACGATGCCGCACTCGATGCGGCTCCCGGCTGGCTGCAGCGGATCGATGTGCAATATCACTGGCACAACGACGCCGGCTGGCGCTGTTTCGACGATTTCCTCGGCGCGATGGATCACAAACACCGCAAGAACATCCGCCAGGAACGTGCGAAGGTGTCGCGCAGCGGTACGATATTCCGCATCGTCCACGGCGACGAGGCCAGCGACGCGGATCTCGCGGCGATGCACAGGTTCTATCTGCAGACCTTCGCCGACTACGGCAATTCGCCGGCGCTCACGCTCGGGTTTCTGCGTCACCTGGCGCAGGTGATGCCGAGACAGCTGGTTCTGCTCCTCGCCGATCACGAAGGCGACACCATCGCCGGTGCACTGTGCCTGCGCGGTGGCGATACGCTGTACGGTCGCTATTGGGGCGCCGTGCGCACCCTGCCCGGCCTGCATTTCGAAACCTGCTATTACCAGGGCATCGATTACTGCCTGCGCGAAGGTCTGAGCCGCTTCGAGCCGGGCGCACAGGGCGAGCACAAGATCGATCGCGGTTTTCTGCCGACGTTCGTACGCAGTCGGCACTGGATCGCCGATCCGGATTTCGCCGCGCCGTTGACGCGCTGGTGCGAAGAAGAAGCGGTCGAAGTGCGGCGCTACGCCGCACAGCTCTCGACTCACTCCCCGTTCCGAGCGACTGCGGAAGACGCGCGATGAGCTTGCGTCTTCCGTGGCTTTCCTCCGATCCGTTTTTGCCCTTTCCGCCGGTTCAGACCGCGCTGCGCGATCCCGACGGACTGCTGGCGGCAGGCGGCGACCTCCACCCGGAGCGCCTGCTCAACGCTTACCGTCACGGCATCTTCCCCTGGTATTCCGACGATCAACCGATCCTGTGGTGGTCGCCGGATCCACGGACCGTGTTCCGCACCGATGGCGTCCATCTTTCGCGCCGCTTTCGCAGACAGCTCCGACACAGCGGCTGGGTCGCACGGGCCGATACCGCGTTCGCCGACGTCATCGCCGCTTGCGCAAGCGTGCCCCGACCGGGACAAAACGGTACCTGGATCACCGATGAGATGCGCGAGGCTTACCTCACCCTGCACCGACTCGGGCATGCGCACAGCGTCGAGGTCTTCGATGGCGACGGCGGTCTGGTGGGGGGCATTTATGGCGTCGCCATCGGCCGCATGTTCTTCGGCGAAAGCATGGTCAGCCTGACATCCGGCGGCTCGAAAGCGGCGTTGGCCGCTCTCGCCCGGCAGCTGCACGATTGGGAATGGGGCCTGATCGACGCCCAGGTCGAAAACCCGCATCTGTTGCGCAGCGGCGCCGAAACATGGCCCCGCGATCGTTTTCTGGCCGAAGTCGCTGCGCGGGTGACCGAATCCGGTCGAATCGGCCCCTGGACAGCAGCGTTCGGCACGCTGCCACTACGCAATCTGGCGTGCAACTAACACTTTCTTTGCGATCGAGGCCGTTGCGTGGCAGAATGCGCGGCTTCGTTGGGCCTTTGTGCCCGACCTCAACGGCAGCCCAAGGCGCATGGCGAAAGACGACGTCATTGAATTTGAAGGTACGGTCTCCGAGACCCTCCCGAACACGATGTTCCGGGTGAAGCTCGAGAACGGCCACGAGATCATCGCCCACATCTCCGGGCGCATGCGCAAGAACTACATCCGCATCCTCACCGGCGACAAGGTCAAGGTCGAAATGACCCCCTACGATCTGACCAAGGGGCGAATCACGTACCGCATGAAGTGATGCATGCAACGTATTGAAAAACAAGGCGGCCAATGGCCGCCTTGTTGCTTTCAGGGGTAAATGGATTACACAACCGTCACTGGCAGCAGCTTTTCCTGCTCGGCCTGCGCCTCGACCACCAATTCGTCGTCGCGGACATCGATCGCAACACGGCCACCTCCCATCAGTTTTCCGAACAGCAGCTCATCGGCGAGTGGACGTTTGACCTTGTCCTGAATCACGCGCGACATCGGCCTGGCGCCCATCAACGGGTCGAAGCCATGCTCGGCCAACCAGTCGCGAGCGGCCGGCGTCGCCGACAGCGACACGTTCTTCTCGTGTAGCAGCGCTTCCAGCTCGATCAGGAACTTGTCGACCACGCGCAGGATGTGATCGAAACCCAACGCCTGGAACTGCACCACCGCATCGAGCCGGTTGCGGAACTCGGGGCTGAAGCTCCGGCGGATGATCTCCATCGCGTCGGTGCTGTGGTCCTGCTTGGTGAAACCGATCGAGCGACGGGCCGCCTGGGCCGCGCCGGCATTGGTGGTCATCACCACGATCACGTTGCGGAAATTCGCCTCGCGACCATTGGTATCGGTCAACACGCCGCGGTCCATGACCTGCAGCAGGATATTGAAGATGTCCGGATGCGCCTTTTCGACCTCATCGAGCAGCAGCACGCAGTGCGGCGTCTTCACCATCTTCTCGGTCAACAGACCGCCCTGATCGAAGCCGACATAGCCCGGAGGCGCGCCGATCAGGCGACTGACCGAGTGCGGCTCCATGTATTCGCTCATGTCGAAGCGGACCAGCTCGATGCCCAATTGCAGCGCGAGCTGACGGGTGACTTCGGTTTTGCCCACGCCGGTCGGGCCTGCAAACAGGAAGCTGCCGATCGGTTTGTCGGGATTGCCCAGCCCCGAACGCGCGAGCTTGATTGCGGACGTCAGGGTTTCGATGGCCGGATCCTGTCCGAAGATCACCATCTTGAGATTGCGTTCGAGATGCTGCAGCACATCCTTGTCGGAGGCGCTGACCTGTTTGGCCGGGATCCGCGCCATCTTGGCGACGATGATCTCGACTTCCTCGACATCGATCCGGCTCTTGCGCAGTTCCGGCGCCAGCAACTGCTGGCGCGCACCGGCTTCGTCGATCACGTCGATCGCCTTGTCCGGCAGCAAACGGTCGTGGATGTGTTTGACCGACAGGTCAACCGCTGCCTGGATCGCTTCGTCGGCATAGCTGACGTTGTGGTGGGCTTCGTACTTAGAACGCAGCCCACGCAGGATTTCGACCGCTTCGCCGATGGTCGGTTCGACCACATCGATCTTCTGGAAGCGGCGGGCAAGCGCGCGATCCTTCTCGAAGATGCCGCGATATTCCTGGAACGTGGTCGAGCCGATGCAGCGCAATTCGCCGGAAGCAAGCGCGGGTTTGATCAGGTTGCTGGCATCCATGGTACCGCCGCTGGCGGAGCCCGCGCCGATGATGGTGTGGATTTCATCGATGAACAGCACCGCCTGGGGGATCTTCTTCAGCGCGGCGAGAACGGACTTCAATCGTTTCTCGAAATCGCCGCGATACTTGGTGCCGGCGACGAGCGCACCGAGATCCAGCGAGAAGATCGTGGCCCCGGACAGCACCTCGGGTACCTCGTCGTCGACGATGCGGCGGGCCAGGCCTTCGGCAAGAGCGGTCTTGCCCACGCCGGCTTCGCCGACGTACAGCGGGTTGTTCTTGCGACGACGGCACAGCACCTGGATGGTGCGCTCGACTTCTTCGGCGCGACCGATCAACGGGTCGATCTTGCCCTCGCGGGCCAACGCGTTGAGATTGATGGTGAATTCGGCCAGAGGATCGTTCTTGCCCTCGCCCGCCTCGCCGTCGCTGCTGGGCTCGCCCGCATCCTGACCGCTCGACTCGGCGCCATCGCCAGTCTTTGCGATGCCGTGGGACAGGTAGTTGACGACATCCAACCGGGCGATGCCCTGCTGGTTGAGGTAGTAGACGGCGTAGGAATCCTTCTCTCCGAAGATCGCGACCAGCACATTGGCGCCGGTGACCTCGTTCTTGCCTGAGGACTGCACGTGGTAGACCGCGCGCTGCAATACGCGCTGGAAGCCGAGTGTGGCCTGGGTGTCGCGGACATCGTCCTCGGCCAACGTGGCGACCGAAGTGGCGATGGCCTGCTCCAGATCGCCGCGCAGACGCGTGAAGTCCGCATTGCAGGCCTTGAGCACGGTTTCGGCGGAGGGGTTGTCGAGCAATGCCAGGAGCAGGTGCTCGACGGTCATGTACTCGTGTCGCGCCTCACGGGCGTGCTTGTAGCACTGACCGATGGCGTATTCGAGATCTTTGCTGAACATGGTCGCACTACCCTCCGAGAAGTTCTGCCGGTCGGGGCCAACTGTGCCCTGGTAGGTCACAACAGGCCCCGGAAGTTTCAGGATGGATTGCGCCATCCCGATGCGGAATACCGAGGAGCTGGAACACTGCGTCGTATCGAAGCGCTTGCTGCCTGACTTCGAACGCATCGGCCGTGCGACCCATGCCGCGTGACGATGCGCTCAACACTCGGGTAGATGCAAGTTCCGCGCCATGCCCATCAACAATACCAGCCCACGGGCGGAGAGTTGGGGGTGGGCTCAGGCTTTTTCCATGGTGCACAGCAAAGGATGCTGATTGAGGCGGGCGTATTCGTTCACCTGCGCCACTTTGGATTCGGCGATTTCGCGGGTGAAGACACCGCAGACACCGCGGCCGCGGGTGTGGACGTGCAGCATGACCTGTGTGGCCTTCTCGAGATTCATGCTGAAGAAACGCATCAGCACCTCCACTACGAAATCCATCGGCGTGTAGTCGTCGTTCAGGATCATGACCGAATACAGCGGCGGCCGCGCCAGCTCGGGTTTGCTGGTCTCGACGGCGACACCGTGCTCGTGGTCATGTTCGTGCTTGTTGGCCATCCGGGAATTATACGGGGCCGCCGCGTCGCACGGCCGGCCGGTACGCATGCGCCGATCGGGGCAGAGGTCGGACCAGAGCCGCAGGCATCCCGCCCTCATCGCCGGACCGTGGACGAGGGTCGGTCTGCCGGAACACAATGCCGGACCGTAACGGTTATTCCGACCGTTCAGTCCAAGGGGAATCGCCCATGTCGTCATACGTTCGTGCCGCGCTTGTCGGCTGCTTGCTCCTCGCCAATGCTTTCGCACCGGCCGCACAGGCCGAGGACGGCTCGGTCAAATCCCGGCTGGATGCCCGCGGCGTGAAGTACACCGTCGACAACGACGGCGATTTCAAGGTCACCTACAACTACTCCAAGGAAAAACGCACCCAACTGGTGTTCGTCAGCGGCAGCACCGAGAGCGTCGGCGGCTTCAGCATCCGCGAAATCTTCTCGCCGGCGGCACGGGTCGAAAAAGACGGAATCACCGGCGCCAAGGCGCTCGAGCTGATGGGCGAAAGCCGGAAGAACAAGCTCGGTGGCTGGGAGCTGAGCGGCGATGTGCTGTACTTCGTGATCAAACTGCCCGACAGCATGGATGCCGCCCAGATGGAGTCGGCCATGGATATCGCTGCCGAGACTGCGGACGACATGGAAATCAAGTTCAGCGGCGAACGGGACGACCTGTGATCGCTGTCGCGATGACACTGGAACCGGGCGCGTGAGTTACCGCGAAGGGCGTTTCTGGCAGCCGGATGTGACCGTGGCCACAGTCGTGGTCGCGGACGGGCGTCTGCTGTGCGTCGAGGAGCGGGTCGGCGGCAGGCTGGTCATCAATCAGCCTGCCGGTCACCTCGAACCCGACGAGAGCCTGTTGGAAGCCGCCCTGCGCGAAACCCGGGAAGAAACCGGCTGGGACGTGCGTCTTACTGCATTTCTGGGTGCCTATCAGTGGAAAGCACCCGAAAGTGGGCGGCATTACCTCCGCTTCGCCTTCGCAGCCGAGCCCGAGCGCCACGACCCGACGCGTACGCTCGACGAGGGTATCGTCCAGGCGCTCTGGCTCACCCCGGACGAGTTGCATGCCGCGCGCGAGCGCCACCGCAGCCCGCTGGTCTGGCAGGTGGTCGCGGATCACCTCGCCGGCCATCGCTCGCCGTTATCGGTGCTGCAGCATCTGGAATGAGTACCGCGTGATGAGCGCGCCCCGGGCCTCACCCAGGATCATCGTCGGCATGTCCGGCGGCGTGGACTCGTCGGTCGCCGCACTCCTGCTCCGCGACCAGGCCCTCACCCAGCCTGATCGCAACGTCGCCGGGCTGTTCATGCGCAATTGGGCGGACGACGGTAGCGGCGACTGCCGCGCCGAGGACGACCGCCGCGACGCAGTGGCGGTCTGCGGCCGGCTGGGGCTACCGATCCATTTCCGCGATTTCTCAAGCGAATACTGGTCGGGCGTGTTCGAGCATTTTCTCGCCGAATACGCCGCCGGGCGCACGCCGAACCCCGATGTGCTCTGCAATCGCGAGATCAAGTTCAAACACTTTCTCGACGCCGCGCGCGAACTCGGCGCCGAATTCATCGCCACCGGTCACTACGCCCGGGTGCGCGAGCACGCGGGCGAATGGCAGCTGCTGCGCGCCGCCGACCGCAGCAAGGACCAGAGCTATTTCCTGCACCAGCTCGGCCAGGCGCAATTGCGGGCCACACTTTTCCCGTTGGGCGACCTGATCAAGACCGACGTACGCCGGATGGCCGCGGAAGCCGGCCTGCCGACTGCTGCGAAAAAAGATTCGACCGGCATCTGCTTCATCGGCGAACGCGATTTCCGCGAATTCCTTTCGCAGTATCTGCCCGCGAAAAAAGGACCGATGGTGACCCCCGATGGGCGCCAGGTCGGCGAACACCCGGGCGTGTTCTATTTCACCTTGGGCCAGCGCGAAGGCCTGCAGATCGGCGGCGTGCGCGGCTTCGTGGCTGCGCCGTGGTTCGTGGTCGGCAAGCGCGTGCACGACAATACCCTGATCGTCGATCAGGGCAGCGATTCGCCCAATCTACTGTCGAGCCGGCTCTGGACCGAGTCCGCGCATTGGATTTCCGGTACGCCGCCCGCAGCACGCTTCGCCTGCACGGCGCAGACCCGGTATCGTCAGAACGACGAAGCCTGCGAGGTGGAAGTCCGACCCGACGGCACGCTGGCGGTCTTGTTCGCGTGTCCGCAGCGCGCAGTCACGCCCGGGCAATCGCTGGTGCTGTACAACGATGAGGTCTGTCTTGGCGGCGCGGTGATCGCGGCCACAGATGCACCGCTGGAACAACACCTCGCCGATTCGACATCGCCGCAGACGCTACGCCTGCAAGCCATCGCGGCTGAAGCCGCTCCTACGAAAAGCTGACCAACATGACCATGGATGTGCGCTCCCGAGTTCTCGCCCTCGCCGGCATGATGCAAGCGCTGAAGCTGGTGCGGCAGATCGCCGACACCGGCCATGCCGATGGCGAAGGCGAACGCAATGCGCTCGACAGCGTGTTCCGGATCGACGCCGCATCTGCTGAAGCTGTCTACGGCAATTCACGATCCCTGCGCGGCGGTCTCCTGCTGTTGCGCGACTATTTCACCGACCGCAGCAGCGATCAGGCGTTGCCGAAACTCGGCATGTCGGTCCTGCAGATCGAACGACGCTTCGTCGCCGACGACGCGGTGGCCCGGCAGGTGCTCGACGGTATCCGCACGCTCGAAGGCATCGCCGAACGCCAGGGCAGCATCCATCCGGACGTGATCTCGAAGCTGGGCCAACTCTATGCCGACACCATCAGCCATTTGCGCCCGAAGGTGATCGTCCAGGGTAATCCGCACTACCTGCAGCAGGCGGATGTGGTCGCCGAGATCCGCGCCCTTCTCCTCGCTGCGCTGCGCTCGGCGGTGCTGTGGCGGCAGATGGGCGGCACGATGTGGGATTTCGTGCTGCGCAAGCGGGCGATGATGGCGGCGATCGAGGCGGAGTTGGATTGAATCTCCGCTCCTGTAGAACGGGCTTCAGCCCGTTGTACTGTTGTAGCTGTCCCACTTCGGTTATCGCTGACTCTGGCGCCACCGCCATTTGAAAATCTTGACGGCCCCGACATACAGCAGGATCGCTAACGGCGTTGGATAGGCCAGAAACACAAACGCCTTGACGCTATCGGACATCCCACCAGAGTACAGGCGGTCTGGTGTCAGGATCACAAAATTCAGCGCGAAAAATGCGATGAACAGACAGGCCCAATACAACGCGACACGATGAACCCATCGACGTTTGAGCGACGCCGCGTTCAGCCCCTGGCAAACCTTTTCCAGATGCTCGCCTTTCTTTTCACGGTAGCGTGCCGTCCCGGGCAATCCTCCGGTCCGCCCCATGATGAAGTAGGACAAGCAGACGATACCGCCCAGAAAAATCGCATAGAAAACGAAATCCGGCGCCCTCATCCGTAGGCCACTGCGAGTCCGCACGGGCGCGCAAGGAGAGAACGACCCGAAGGCCGCTCTTCCTGTTGATCACCGCAGACACGGGTCATGCGATCGAACGGATCAGGCGCCAACCGTATCCGCCACATCCTTGTAATCGGCGATCTTGTCGAAGTTCATGTAGCGGTAGATCTCCGCGCCCTGCGCGTCGAGCACGCCCATATCGGCCATGTACTCGGCCTTGGTCGGGATGCGCCCAAGGCGCGAGCAGATCGCGGCGAGTTCTGCCGAACCCAGGTACACGTTCGCGTTCTTGCCGAGGCGATTCGGGAAGTTGCGGGTGCTGGTGGAGAACACGGTCGCACCTTCACGCACCTGCGCCTGGTTGCCCATGCACAGCGAGCAGCCGGGCATTTCCATGCGCGCGCCGGCGGTGCCGAAGGTGCCGTAGTGGCCTTCCTTCGTCAGCTCGGATGCATCCATCTTGGTCGGCGGCGCCACCCACAGACGGGTCGGGATATCGCGTTTGCCTTCCAACAGCTTGGCGGCGGCTCGGAAGTGGCCGATGTTGGTCATGCACGAGCCGATGAACACTTCGTCGATCGCGACGCCTGAAACCTCGGAAAGCGTCTTCACATCGTCCGGATCGTTCGGGCAGGCCAGGATCGGCTCGTGAACATCGGCCAGATCGATTTCGATGACCGCCGCGTATTCGGCATCCGCATCGCCCTGCAGCAGTTGCGGATCGGCCAGCCAGGCTTCCATCTTCTTGATCCGGCGCGCGAGCGAACGCGGATCGGCGTAGCCCTCGGCGATCATCCACTTCAGCAGCGTGATGTTGCTGTTGATGTACTCGATGATCGGTTCTTTGTTGAGATGCACGGTGCAGCCGGCGGCGGAGCGCTCGGCCGAGGCGTCGGACAGCTCGAATGCCTGCTCCACTTTGAGATCCGGCAGGCCTTCGATTTCGAGGATGCGGCCGGAGAAGATGTTCTTCTTGCCCTGCTTCGCCACGGTCAGCAGGCCGGCCTTGATCGCGTAGAGCGGAATCGCGTTGACCAGATCGCGCAGGGTCACGCCCGGCTGCATCTTGCCCTTGAAGCGGACCAGCACCGACTCGGGCATATCCAGCGGCATGACGCCGGTCGCAGCTGCAAAGGCAACCAGACCCGAGCCCGCCGGGAACGAAATGCCGACCGGGAAACGGGTGTGCGAGTCGCCGCCGGTGCCGACGGTGTCGGGCAGCAGCATGCGATTGAGCCAGCTGTGGATCACGCCGTCGCCCGGACGCAGCGAAATGCCGCCGCGATTGGAGATGAATTCCGGAAGCGTGTGGTGGGTCTTCACGTCCACCGGCTTCGGATATGCGGCGGTGTGGCAGAACGACTGCATCACCAGATCGGCGGAGAAGCCGAGGCAAGCCAGATCTTTGAGCTCGTCGCGGGTCATCGGGCCGGTGGTGTCCTGCGAGCCCACCGAAGTCATCTTCGGTTCGCAGTACGCACCCGGTCGAATCCCCTGCCCCTCAGGCAGACCGCAAGCGCGGCCGACCATCTTCTGCGCCAGCGAGAAGCCTTTGGCGCTTTCGGCCGGCGGTTGCGGCAGGCGGAACAGGGTCGACACCGGCAGGCCCAGCGATTCGCGGGCCTTCGCGGTCAGGCCGCGACCGACGATCAGCGGGATGCGGCCGCCAGCGCGCACTTCATCGAACAGCACGTCGCTCTTGACCTGGAATTCGGCGATCACTGCGCCGTTCTTGAGCGCCTTTCCGTCGTAGGGGCGCAGTTCGACCACGTCGCCCTGGTGCATCTGCGAGACGTCGAGTTCGATCGGCAGCGCGCCGGCGTCTTCCATCGTGTTGTAGAAGATCGGTGCGATCTTGGAACCGAGACAGACGCCGCCGAAACGCTTGTTCGGAATGAACGGAATGTCTTCACCGGTCCACCACAGCACCGAGTTGGTCGCGGACTTGCGGCTGGAGCCGGTGCCGACCACGTCGCCGACGTAAGCGACCAGATGGCCTTTGTCCTTCAGATCGAGGATCTGCTGGATCGGGCCGCGCTTGCCGTCTTCCTCCGGCTTGAACGGCGCGCCTTCGCGGGTGTTCTTCAACATCGCCAACGCATGCATCGGAATGTCCGGACGCGTGGTGGCGTCGGGCGCGGGCGAGAGGTCGTCGGTATTGGTCTCGCCCGGCACTTTGAACACGGCGACCGTCAGGCTCTGCGGCACTTCCGGCTTGCTGGTGAACCATTCGGCATCGGCCCAGCTCTGCAGCACGGACTTTGCATTGGCGTTGCCGGCCTTCGCCTTCTCTTCGACGTCGTGGAAGGCATCGAACATCAACAGTGTGTGCTTCAACGCTTCGGCGGCGATGGTGCCGACAACTGCATCATCGAGCAGTTCCACCAGCGGATGGATGTTGTAGCCGCCGAGCATGGTGCCGAGCAGTTCGGTCGCACGCTCGCGGCTGATCAGCGAGCAGTTTTCCTTGCCGAAGGCGACGGCGGCCAGATACGAGGCCTTGACCTTCGCCGCATCGTCGACGCCGGCGGGAACACGGTTGGCGATCAACTCGACGAGGACGCTTTCCTCGCCGGCCGGGGGCGCCTTCAACAGTTCGATGACCTCGGCGGTCTGCTGCGCGCTCAGCGGCAGCGGCGGGATGCCGAGCGCGGCGCGTTCGGCGGCATGTTGGCGGTAGGCGGCGAGCATGGGAAAACTCCTGGATTGACGTGTGGCGGTGTCGGGTGGCGGCATCAGGCAGCGGGCACGATCAGCTTGAGGCCTTTGAAGTAATCGCGGAAGAATCGGTCGTCCCGGGTGATCAGTCCATTGCACTGAAGTAGGGCATGGGCGCCGATCAGGAAATCGGGGGCGGCGCGCGCGTCTCCGGCGTTGCGCTGCCGGTAGCGGCGCTGCATTTCGCCGGCGCGCAGGGCCGACTTGGCTTCCAGCGGGCTGAAACGGATGCTCATGTCCTCCAGCACCGCCAGCGCCTCGGCGCCATCGCGCAGCGAACCGCAGACCTCGGCCAGGGCCACATCGCAGACCACCACCGGACCCGCGCTCAGGCACTGGCGCAGGCAGGCTTCCGCGGCGTCGGCATGCGGGCCGTCGGCCAGAAGGTCGATGAGGACGGAGGAATCGATGGCGATCATGACTGCGGTTCGGGCTCGCCATCGTCGTCGACGGCATGACCGCGAACGGCCTGCATCGCCTCATCGGTGGATGCGAAGCCGTCGAGCTTGAATCGCCCGCGGGCGCGGGAAATCGCGTCGTCCACCGACTTGCGCAGAACGATCCGGCTGCCTTCCAGCTCGACTTTCAGCACGCTGCCCTTGGTGAGGCCCAATGCATCGCGCACGGCCTTGGGCAGGGTGATCTGGCCACGTTCGGCGACGGTCGCTTCCATCTGCGGCTCCGGATTCGGTATGCGCAAATGATACATACTTTTCCACGCATACTCCACGCCCGGAACGGCGCAACGCACGTCTTCGGACCTGTGCCGTGCAAGTCGCATTCCAGGGACGCCTTTCCTTCCTTTGTCGTGCGCCGGGCGGATAATCGCCCCATCCCCCCACCGTGGAGCACTGCCATGCGCGACGCCTTCGGCACCCGCAGCCAGCTGACGATCAACGGTCGTTCCCTGACCTACTTCAGCCTGCCCCGACTCGAACCGCGCTTCGGACCTCTCGCCCGCCTGCCCTATTCGATGAAGATCCTGCTGGAGAACCTGCTCCGGCACGAGGACGGCATGACCGTCCTGCCTGAGCACATCGAGGCGGTCGCGCGCTGGGACGCCACTGAAGAGCCGGATACCGAAATCGCCTTCATGCCGGCCCGTGTCGTGCTGCAGGACTTCACCGGCGTGCCGTGCGTGGTCGACCTGGCGGCCATGCGCGACGCGGTGGCGGCCCTCGGCGGCGACCCGAAGCAGATCAATCCGCTGATCCCCTCGGAACTGGTGATCGACCATTCGGTGCAGGTCGATGTCTTCGGCAAGGCCGAGGCGCTGGATCTCAACGGGCAGATCGAGTTTTCGCGTAACCAGGAGCGCTACAGCTTCCTGCGCTGGGGCCAGAAAGCATTCGACAACTTCAAGGTGGTGCCGCCGAACACCGGCATCGTCCATCAGGTGAATCTGGAACATCTCGCCCGGGTGGTCATGGAACGCGAGATCCATGGCGAAACCTATGCTTTTCCGGATACCGTCTTCGGTACCGATTCGCACACGACCATGATCAACGGCATCGGCGTGCTCGGCTGGGGCGTCGGCGGCATCGAGGCCGAAGCGGCCATGCTGGGCCAGCCATCGTCGATGCTGATTCCGCAGGTGGTCGGTTTCCGACTGACCGGCAAACTACCGGAAGGCGCGACCGCGACCGATCTGGTGCTCACCGTGACCCAGATGCTGCGCAGGCATGGCGTGGTCGGAAAATTCGTCGAGTTCTTCGGCGAAGGCCTGCAGCATCTGCCGCTGGCCGACCGCGCCACCATCGCCAATATGGCGCCGGAATACGGCGCGACCTGCGGCATTTTTCCGATCGACGCCGAATCGATCACCTATCTGCGCCTGTCCGGCCGCAGCGAGGCGCATATTGCGCTGGTCGAGGCGTATGCGAAGGCGCAGGGCTTGTGGCACGACAACACCACGCCGCAGGCCACCTACTCCGCGACGCTCGCGCTCGATCTCGGCGATGTGAAGCCCTCGATGGCCGGCCCGAAGCGACCGCAGGATCGCGTGCTGCTGGAAGCTGTGCAGGCCGACTTCCATACCAATCTGTCGGGTCTGACCGCACAGCGCACTGCGAAGAACGGCCAGGTGTCGGATTTCATCGAGGAAGGCGGCGCGCAGCCGCAGGCCGATCGACTGGCGTCCCGGCCGAAGGCGAAGATCCGCATCCGCGACCAGGACTGCGAGCTCACCGACGGCTCGGTGGTGATCGCCGCGATCACTTCCTGCACCAACACCTCCAACCCGGTCGTGATGCTGGGCGCCGGTCTGCTCGCGCGCAATGCGATCGCCAAGGGCCTGAAATCCGCGCCATGGGTGAAGACCTCGCTCGGCCCGGGGTCGCTGGTCGTCACCGATTACCTCAGAAAAGCCGGCGTGCTCGACGATCTCGAAGCGCTGGGTTTCTACGTCGTCGGCTACGGCTGCACCACCTGCATCGGCAACTCTGGCCCGCTGCCGGACGAAGTGTCGAAGGGCATCGCCGATGGCGATCTGGTCGTCGCCTCGGTGCTGTCGGGCAACCGCAATTTCGAGGGCCGCGTCCATCCCGAAGTGAAGATGAACTACCTGGCCTCGCCGCCGCTGGTGGTGGCCTACGCGCTGGCCGGCACGGTCGACATCGACCTGACGACCCAGCCGCTCGGCGCCGGCAGCGACGGCCAACCGGTATTTCTGCGCGATATCTGGCCGACCAACAAGGAGATCGGCGACATGATCGCCGCGACAGTGGGCCCCGAGATGTTCGCGAAAAACTACGCCGACGTATTCAAGGGCGACAGCCGCTGGAACCGGATCGAATCCCCGGAAGGCGAGTCCTACCGTTGGGACGAGGCCTCCACCTATATCAAGCATCCACCCTATTTCGAAGGGATGTCGATGCGCGTGGGAACGATCGGCGATCTCCATGGCGCCAGGATCATGGGCCTGTTCGGCGACTCGATCACCACCGACCACATTTCACCGGCCGGCAATATCAAGGCCGACTCGCCCGCCGGCAAGTTCCTGCAGACGCGTGGCGTGGCGCCCACCGACTTCAACAGCTACGGCTCGCGCCGCGGCAACGACGACATCATGGTGCGCGGCACCTTCGCCAATATCCGCATCAAGAATCTGATGCTGGGCGGGGAAGAAGGCGGCAGCACCCTGCACTACCCTTCAGGCGAAAAGCTGGCGATCTACGACGCGGCCATGCGCTACAAGGCTGATGGTGTGCCGCTGGTGGTGATGGCCGGCAAGGAATACGGCACCGGTTCCAGCCGCGACTGGGCGGCCAAGGGCACCAACCTGCTCGGGGTGAAAGCGGTCATCGCCGAGAGCTTCGAGCGCATCCACCGGTCCAACCTGGTCGGCATGGGCGTCCTGCCTCTGCAGTTCGAGAACGGTCAGAACGCGCAGACCCTGGGGCTCGACGGCTCCGAGACGATCGATATCACCGGTCTGGACGACGGCGCGGGCAAGGTCGCGGCCGTGGTCGCCCGCAGGGCCGATGGCAGCGAGCAGCGCTTCACCGCACGGGTATTGCTGCTGACCCCCAAAGAAGTCGAATACTTCAGGCACGGCGGCATCCTGCATTACGTGCTGCGACAACTCGCATCCAAGCAAGCCGGCTGACCGGGGGAGCCGATCCGTCTCCGCTCCGTTCCACTGGGGCGAACGGCTCTGCCGCGCTGAAACATACGGCAGCGTCTTGCGGCCCTCTAGAGCCTATGCTCAAATCCGAGCGGATACCCAGAACCGCAATCCAGCGGTCGATCAACAGATGGAGGGGCCTAATGAATCTTGAACGTCCGTGGCTTGCGAGTTATCCCGCAGGAGTGCCTCAACAGATCGACCCGGACGAGTATCCCTCGATCGTGTCCGTGCTCCAGTCGTCGCTGGAGAAATATCGCGATCGTCCAGCGTTCTCGAACATGGGCAGATCCATCACCTATGCAGAAGTCGACAAGTACAGCAGGCAGTTCGCAGCGTATCTGCTCGGCGAACTGAAGCTCAAGAAAGGCGATCGCGTCGCGATAATGATGCCGAACTGCCTGCAATACCCGATCGCGATCTTCGGCGTGCTCCGCGCGGGCCTGACGGTGGTCAATACCAATCCCATGTACACCGCACGCGAGCTGAAACATCAGCTCGTCGACTCCGGCGCCAGTGCGATCCTCGTGTTCGACAATTTCGCCAAGACCGTGCAGGACGTGGTTGCCGAAACCTCGGTCAAGCAGGTGATCACCACGGGCCTTGGCGACATGTTGCCGTTCCCGAAGGGCGCGATCGTCAATTTCGCCCTGAAATACGTGAAGAAGATGATTCCGGAATACGACATACCGGGGTCTGTCCGTTTCAAGAACACCCTCACGCTCGGGCAGATGCATACCTTGCCGGCCGTCGACATCGCATCGCAAGACAACGCTTTTCTGCAGTACACCGGCGGCACGACCGGCGTTGCCAAGGGCGCGATGCTGACCCACCGCAATCTGGTTGCCAACATGCTGCAATCCAATGCATGGATCAGCGCAAATACCCGCGAAGGCTCGGAAATCATCATCACAGCTCTGCCGCTTTATCATATCTTCGCGCTCACGGCGAACTGTCTGGTGTTCATGAAGCTCGGCGGGCAGAACCACCTGATCACCAATCCGCGCGATATGCCGGGCTTCGTGAAAGAACTCAGCGCGATTCCATTCACCGCGATCACCGGCGTGAATACCCTGTTCAATGGCTTGTTGAACACACCCGGCTTCGACAAGATCGATTTCTCCCATCTGCGCCTCACCTTGGGTGGTGGCATGGCGGTCCAACGGGCGGTCGCCGAACGCTGGAAGAAGACCACCGGCTGTACGCTGGTCGAAGCCTATGGCCTGACCGAAACCTCGCCTGCTGCGTGCATGAACCCTCTGGATCTGCCCGAATACAACGGCGCCATCGGCCTGCCGATCCCCTCCACCGACGCCTGCCTCAAGGATGAGGAGAATCGAGTCCTGCCCCAAGGCGAGATCGGCGAACTGTGCATCAAGGGTCCGCAGGTCATGAAGGGCTATTGGCAGCGTCCTGAAGATACTGCACACAGCATCGACAGCGATGGCTGGCTGCATACCGGCGATATCGCGCGCATGGACGAGCATGGTTTCTTCTTCATCGTCGATCGCAAGAAAGACATGATCCTGGTGTCGGGTTTCAACGTCTATCCGAACGAGATCGAAGACGTGATCGCGATGATGCCCGGCGTACTGGAAGTCGCCGCTGTCGGCGTTCCGGACGACAAATCCGGCGAAGCGGTCAAAGTCGTCATCGTGAAAAAGGATCCGAACCTCACCGCCGAGCAGGTGAAGGCGCACGCGCGCGAAAACCTTACCGGCTACAAACAGCCGAGATTCGTGGAATTCCGCACCGAGCTTCCGAAAACCAACGTCGGCAAGATTCTTCGCCGCGAGCTGCGGGACCCTCCTCCGGCCTCATAAAGCGACACAGTTCGCAGTTCTACTCGGACAGGTCGATCCTCGGGTCGACCTGTCTTTATTTGCGGGCTTACGAAACTTGAACTTTCTACTTTTTCGGCGCATACAGGCGCCATCCGGGCCTTTCCTGTACCTACACTGATCGCATCGGGCCGCCCGGCCGGTGCGCCGCCTATATCCCTGGGGAAATTCCATGAACAAAGTCGAAAAACTGCATATTGTTCCGCGCTACAACACCCTCCGTACTCACGACGATACCGAACGCGAAGTTTACTGGTGCCATATGCACGCGGACCTCGCATCGAGTCCGGGCCGTGCATGCTTCAAACCGGAACTGATCGACGACATCCTGCATTTCCAGCAGACTCTTGCGGACCGCATGCGCCTGGAACAATCGCGCGGCACGCATCATCTCCCCCATGTCGTATTGTCTTCTGATTCCGACGTATTCAATCTCGGTGGCGATCTGGAACTATTCTGTCGCGCCATCCGTAGCAAGGATCGTAATGCGCTACTGGGATATGCGCGTCAATGCGTGCGCGGCGTGCACGCATTCCATAACGGCCTCGGAATCGGCGCACACAGCATCGCGCTCGTGCAGGGCGACGCACTCGGCGGAGGCTTCGAAGCTGCACTGAGCTGCCATACGATCGTGGCCGAGGAAGGCGTGGGCATGGGACTGCCGGAAGTGCTCTTCGATCTGTTTCCCGGCATGGGCGCGTACTCTTTCCTTTGCAAACGCATCGCTCCGCACCAAGCCGAAAAGATAATGCTCGAAGGTAATATCTACAGCAGCGACGAACTGCACAAGATGGGTCTGGTCGACGTACTGGTTCCGCGCGGTCAGGGCGTGCAGGCGGTCGACGACATCATTCGAAACAATCGCAGAATTCCGCATGCGCGTGCCGCGATGCATCGCGTCAGAGCCATGTCGCAGCCGGTCACCATGGAAGAAATGATGGCCATCACCGAAGTATGGGTGGACACTGCTTTGCAGCTGGGCGACAAAGCGCTGCGTACGATGGAACGTCTGGTACGCGCGCAATACCGTCGCCACGGCGAACCGGGCGCCGCGACCGCGTGATCGCCGATATCCGTCAAAGCGGATCCGGTCCGGGTTTGGGATCTAGGCGGCCCAAGCCCGGATTCAGCAACTGGGGAAGTTGAGCGTGGACTTCGCGCGCGGTCTGTTCGACTAGCGCGTCGAGATCACGCGTCAAATGCGCAGCTTGTTTCGCCAGTTGAACGCTATCGATCCGCATCACCAAGCGGCAGCGCTCCACCAGACGTATAGCGCCGATGTTTTCCGCAACACCGCGCAATGCGTGCGCCGATTCGCGCATACCGTCGTAATCGGCATTCGCCGATGCAGACTGCAGTTGGCTCATGCAGCGACTGATATCGCGTAGGCACTGCTCGACGAATTCACGAAGGAATTGTTCGCCAAGTCCCATCCCTGCGAGTTCCTCCAGAACAGACGCTGTGCTGTCCACCGCCGATTTGGAGACGGTCTCCTGCTTTGCAGCCGCATCGCGCCCGGCCGCATCCGATGCCGTTTGCATCACGACTTCCGAAGCGACATTCGACAACGTGTCGAGCAGTTTTGGCACGGAAATGGGTTTGGTCATGTAAAGATAAGCCCCTGCGCGCTGGGCTTCCTTAATCGCTTCCACCGTGGCATCTGCGGACAACACGATGATTGGCGTGCGCGCGGCTTGCCCTGCCTGCATCACTCTGGCCTGGCGGATGACATCCACACCACTGAGCCCGGGCATGTGCAGATCGATGATCACCAGATCGGGTTGTTCCTGCGCGAGGATATCCAGCACTTCTTCGCCGTTCTCCGCAAAAATCGTTCGGTGCCCGGCCTTTTCCAACAGCCGCTGCAAGACGATGCGGTTGGCGGGTTGATCATCCGCGACAACGACCAGAAGATTCCGTACCCGCAAACGATGGCGCAGGAATGGATCTTCGAAGTTGATGACATTGGCTGAATTCTCGCCCAGTTTTCCGCCAGACGACATCACGGCAGCCACATCGGAAAGCGGTACGTTTGCAACTTCGTCTTCCGACTTCGCAGCAGCAACCTGGGGTTGCGCCGAGCAGAACTTGAACGGCAATTCGACCCAGAAGTGCGTGCCACCACCTGGGTTGGGTTCGACACCGATCGTGCCGCCCATCAGCTCGGTCAGACTCTTCGCGATGGTGGTGCCAAGGCCACTACCGCCGTACCTTCTGTCGCGGCCACTGTCGACCTGTTCGAAAGGCTTGAAGATGCGCATTCGCGCTTCTTCCGGAATTCCTATGCCCGTATCGCGGACGGAAATGCGCAAACAGATGCGTTCATTGTCGCGGGACAACTCACGGACCTGCAGGGTGACGCTTCCCTGTTGCGTGAATTTGACGGCGTTCTGAAGCAGATTGAGCAATATCTGCGTCAGGTGGGTGACATCGCCATACAATGAACCGGGCACCCGGATATCCGTATCGACATGCAAGCTGAGGCCCTTGGACTGCGCTTGCGGATGCAACATGCGATAGACGCGGGACAGGAGTTCGGTGAGTTCGAAATCCTGATCCTGACGACGGATCTTGCCCGCTTCGATCGCGGAGATATCCAAGACCTCGTCGATCAGCAGAAGCAGGGTCTGCGCCGAGGTCTGGATCATATCGGCGGATTCGCGCTGATCTTTCTGCAATTTGCTGGCGGAGAGCAGCTCGGCCATGGCGAGAATGCCGTTGAGCGGGGTCCGCAATTCATGGCTCATATTCGCCAGGAACCGGCTTTTGGCCTCGTTGGCCCTGCGGGCGTCCTCGATCGCGCGGGTCAAAGCTTTCAAGAGCGAGGCGAAATACAGCGGTACAGCAGCAGCGCCCGCGAGCAGCCCCCAGGAAAGATAAGGATTGTTCTGCCAATACGGGGTCGTACTGATCATAGCCAGGAACGACAACGACGACAGCCCGGTGGCGAAATAGAGATAACGGCTGCCGTAACGCAGGCCATTACCGATGGTGACCCACAGATACACGCCGTACAGCGGCGCTGCTGTCTCACCCTGAAGCGCCATTACAGCGCCGATTGCGGTGTAGTCGGCAAGCATGCCGATCCAACGCCGGACGTGGGATATCCGGGGGTCGTAGAGAATCCCTGCCAGCAGCGCAACCGATACGAGGCATTCGCCAAGCAGGATCAACCAGACAACGAACAACTGCGAGCTGGCGGCTTCGGCGCCTACCTGCCAACCCAGATACGCCGAAAACAGCGCAGTGATCGCGATCCGCACGAGCACCTGCTTGTGCTCGCTGTCCGGTCGATTGAACAACCGGGCGCGCATCCACTCGAAGGCGGCGCGCAGTACTGTCATCCCATGCCCGGTCGCTGCGAACTGGTGGAATAACGCTCGCAGATGTCCTCGAGTCGTGGCCTGTTCTGAATCAGCGCCTGCACGCATTGCGGGTCGAAAAGTTTGCCGCTCTGCTCCAACAGGAAGTCGAGCGCGTTGTCGAAGCTCCACGGTGCCTTGTACGGACGCGGTGAGATCAAAGCGTCGAACACATCAGCCACGGCGACGACGCGGGCTTCAATCGGTATTTGCGCGCCACTGAGACCATCCGGGTAACCGCTTCCGTCGTAACGTTCGTGGTGGCGCAGCGCGATGGTCGCGCCGGCCTGGATGAAACGATTCTGACTGCCGCTGAGCAGTTCATGGCCGATCTGCGGATGCCGGCGCATGATGGCGAGCTGTTGTTCGTCCAAAGGACCGGGTTTCAGCAAAACTTCATCGGGAATCGCGATCTTGCCGATGTCGTGCAGCGGCGCGGCCAGCTCGATCAGTCTCACCTCTTCTTCCGACATGCCCAAGCCTTCGGCGATCAATCCGGCGACATGGGCCATGCGTTCGAGATAGGCGCTGGTGCCGATGTCCCGGTACTCGATTGCGCGCGCCAGCCGCGAGAGGGTTTCGCGTTCGCGCTCTTCAACCTCATGCATGCTCGAGAGCAGACGCTGTTCCAGCGACAGCGCCCGCTGTTTGATCGACTCGGACTGCTGACGCAACTGCAACAGATTACGGCAGCGGGCGCGGAGCTCGCGGGGACGGACCGGTTTCACCAGGAAGTCGATCACGCCGGCATCGAGCGCAGCCTGACGGATCGGCTCGTCGCCTACGACGGTCACCAGGACGATCGGCACGTCGCGGTTGGTCAGCGCGCGCCGGAAGCGGCGCGCGAACTCCAGCCCGTCGATGACCGGCATCCGGTAGTCGAGCAGCAACAGATCCGGACGATTGCTCTCGGACCAGCGTAGCGCCTCCTCGGAATCCCCGAAGTCGAACACTTCGAGCTCCGGACTGATGTCCTCAAGGATATGCCGCAGCATCGTGCGTGCGGAAGTCTGGTCATCAACGATGACGATTTTCACGGAGTTGCCCCACATGCGAATACCGTGCGTCCTTGCCTGCGTGATGGATCGGAGTTTGATCGATGCCCGGAATCTAAAGCAAATTACGTGCCTTGTCTCGCATGTCGCGTTCAGCGACCCCATTCTAGGTCACGCGAAAGAACTGGAGCCCTTCCGGCTGACGACCGGACCGGAAGTCACCTGTCCGAAGAATAGCGTTCAGCCTATTGCGACCGAGAGCGAACGGGAAGCCCTGACCTACCTGCCTGATCTCACAGCTGTTCTGGACGCATGTAGGGGAACAGCAGCACGTCGCGGATCGAGGTCGACCCGGTCAGCAGCATGACCAGGCGGTCGATACCGACGCCGAGGCCGCCAGTGGGCGGCAATCCAACCTCAAGCGCACGGATGTAGTCGGCGTCGAAGTGCATGGCTTCGTCGTCGCCCCCCTCTTTCGCTTCGACCTGGGCACGGAACCGCGCCGCCTGGTCTTCCGGATCGTTGAGTTCCGAGAAGCCGTTGGCGATCTCCTTGCTGCCGATGAACAGCTCGAACCGGTCGGTGATGCCCGGCTCGGTGTCGGATTCACGGGCCAGCGGCGAGACTTCGACCGGGTAATGGGTGATGAACGTCGGCTGGATCAGGTCGCCTTCGACCGTCTTCTCGAAGATTTCCAGCAGCAGCTTGCCCCAACCGTAGCCGGGCTTGACGTGGATCCTGAGCCGCGCGCAATGCGCCGCCAGTGCTTCGCGATCGCGGCAATCGGCAACGGAAATCTCCGGGTTGCGCTCCCGCACCGCTTCTTCCAACTTCCAGCGCCTGAAAGCAGGGCCGAGGTCGATGGTATTGCCGTCCCATTCGACCTCGTCGACACCGATGGTGTCGCGGGCGACGTCGCGGATCAGGGTTTCGGTAAGGTCCATGACTTCGTGGTACGTGGCGTAAGCCTCGTACAGCTCGAGCATGGTGAACTCCGGGTTGTGACGAGTGCTGACGCCCTCGTTGCGGAAGTTGCGATTGATCTCGTAGACCCGCTCCAGGCCGCCGACGACCAGTCGCTTCAGGTAAAGCTCGGGCGCGACCCGCAGATAGAGATCCAGATCCAATGCGTTGTGATGAGTGGTGAACGGTCGTGCAGTGGCGCCACCGGCGATGTAATGCATCATCGGCGTTTCCACTTCCAGAAAGCGCCGGGCATCGAGCCAACTGCGGATAGCCGAGACGATCCGCGAACGCTTCAGGAACACCTCGCGCGACTCGGGATTCACGATCAGATCGACATAACGCTGGCGGTAGCGCTGTTCGACATCGCTCAGACCATGCCATTTGTCCGGCAGCGGGCGCAGCGACTTGGTGAGCAGACGCAGCGCGTCGACCTTGATCGACAGCTCACCGGTCTTGGTACGCATCAGGCTGCCTTCGGCACCGACGATATCGCCGATATCCCAGCCCTTGAATGCATCGTATGTCTCGCCCAGCGTGTTCGATTGCAGAAACAGCTGCAGCCCGCCGGTCATGTCCTGGATCTGCGCGAATGCGGCCTTGCCCATCACCCGCTTGGCCATCAAGCGGCCGGCAACGCTGATCCGGCGGCCGGTAGCGTCCAGCGCTTCGCTGGTCCAGCGATCGGCGTCTTCGTATTCGTCCTGCAGATCGCGGGCATAGTGCTTTCGGACGCAGTCGTTCGGGAAGGCCACGCCCTGCCCGCGCAGCGCCGCGAGTTTGCCGCGGCGTTCCGCGATCAGTGCGTTCTCGTCGTGCTGTGGGGTCTGGTCGTCGGTCATGGCGGTATCCGAGTTCGATGCTGGAAGTGAGCGCTGCAGGAGCGGCGCGAGCCGCGATTCGAACGGACGAGAGCATCGCGGCTCGCGCCGCTCCTACAGAAACAGGAAAAAATCAGATGGCGTCGGTGCGTTTGGAACCCGCTTCAAGACCCGACTTCAGACTGGCTTCGATGAATTCATCGAGGTCGCCATCGAGCACTTTCTGGGTGTCGGTGCGTTCGATGCCGGTGCGCAGATCCTTGATCCGCGACTGATCCAGCACATAGTTGCGGATCTGGCTGCCCCAGCCGATGTCGGACTTGGTGGCTTCCAGCGCATCGCGCTCGACGTTGCGCTTCTGGATCTCGAGCTCATAGAGCTTCGCCTTCAGCATCTGCATCGCCATGTCGCGATTCTGATGCTGGCTGCGGCCGTTCTGACAGGCGACGACCGTATTCGTCGGCACATGCGTGATGCGCACGGCGGACTCGGTCTTGTTGACGTGCTGGCCGCCGGCGCCGGACGAGCGATACACGTCGGTGCGCAGGTCGGCGGGATTGATGTCGATATCGATGTCGTCGTTGACTTCCGGCGAGACGAACACCGAGGTGAACGAGGTGTGGCGGCGATTGTCGGAGTCGAACGGCGACTTGCGCACCAGACGGTGCACACCGATCTCGGTCTTCAACCAGCCGTAGGCGTAATCGCCTTCGACCTTGAAGGTGGCCGACTTGATCCCGGCGACGTCGCCGGCGCTGGCCTCCATCAGCTCGGCTTTCCAACCACGCGATTCGCACCAGCGCAGGTACATGCGCAGCAACATTTCCGCCCAGTCCTGCGCCTCGGTACCGCCGGCGCCGGCCTGGATGTCGACATAGGCATTGGCCGAGTCCATCTTGCCGGAGAACATGCGCTGGAATTCGAGCTGGTCGACGCCGCGGGCGTAACGCTCGACATCGTTCTGGATCGCCAGCGCGGTGTCGTCGTCCTCTTCCATCTCGACCAGTTCGAGCAGTTCCTCGGCGCCAGCCAGACCTTCCTTCAGATCGCGGATGCCGTTGACGGTCTTGTCGAGTATCGACCGCTCGCGGCCCAAGGCCTGCGCGCGTTCGGAATCGTTCCAGATATCGGGGTTTTCAAGCTCGCGATTGACTTCTTCCAGACGCTCGGCTTTGGCGTCGTAGTCAAAGATACCCCCTCAGCGAATCGAGCCGACCGCGGAGGTCGGCGATGCGCTGGCGGATCGGATTGAGTTCGATCATGGCGTGATTGTGCGGTTGCAGCAAAGACCGCGGATTCTAACAGGCCGTACCGGATTGCGGGTCTTGCGCAGGCTCAGGCAGCCGCACCCACGCGCGCGCGCAGCGAGTCGCGATAGCGCCGGCTGCATGGCAGGGCGGTCGCGTCTATGAGATGGAGCCGGGCATCGCCGTCGTCCAGCGGCTCGATCGAGGCGATCTGCGCGAGATTGACGATATAGCTGCGGTGGATCCGGGCGAAGCGCGCGGGATCGAGCCGCGACTCGATGCTTCCGACCGTGCTGCGCAAGGGATAGTCGTGGCCGCGGACCCGCAGATTGACGTAGTTGCCGGCTGCCTGCAGCCATTCGATGTCGTTCGCGGCGATCAGGAATTCGCGGCCGAGCTTGCGGACCAGAAAACGTTCGGGGCGGTCGACCGGTTCGACCGGTTCACCTTCGTCCGGCCGGTCCAGCAGACTGGCTTCGCCCCGGAGCCGGCGGTCGAGGAAGCGGTAGAGCTCGATCACCGCGATGACCACCGCATAGCTGCGGACATCCTTGAGGTATTCGTAGAACAGTTCGGTCGGCCAGACGCCGAAATCGTAGTCGACGCCCTGCATCCCGTAGACCAGCTCGCGCAATGCGACCATGCCGATCACGTGGATCAGCGAGAGCACGACACTCGCCGCCAGATGCCAAGGCAGATACCGGCGCCAGGTGTCCCAGTGGATCGGGAACCGGCGGCTGAAGCGGACCACGATCGGCAGCATCACCAGCAGCCAGATCAGCGCACTGCTGCCCTCCCAGACGAAAGGCTCCCAGTCCTGCGTGTCCGAACCCTCACGATGCAGGTCGATGAGGGTGGTGATGCTGTTGCCGATACCGTTGATCGCGACGATCGCCACCCAGAAGCCGATCTCGAACCATCGTCGCCAGGGCTGCAGGTGCGCCAGAAGTCGCGGCATGGCGGCGTCGCCTCGATCGACGCCCGGATCAGCGCGCGGATCGGCAGCGGAACCGGAATCCGGATCGGGATTGGAGGCGATGGGCATCCGCGCATTCTAGGCAACCCGACGCGCCTGCCGCTTCGTATTCGTCCCTGGCAGCCCGCGATTCGTCCCCAAAAGCCCGCGATCGGGCACCTCATACCGATTCTGGACAGCCCGTTGCCGAGACTGGCGGCCTTCCGACCGGAGACGAGCGATGCAACGCCGATACGATCTGGACTGGGTGCGGATAGCCGCCTTCTTCCTGCTGGTGCTGTACCACACAGGCATGTACTACGTGACCTGGGACTGGCACGTGAAGAGTCCGTACGCCAGCGACACCATCGAACCGCTGATGTTGCTGACCTCGCCTTGGCGG
This sequence comes from Lysobacteraceae bacterium, assembly GCA_040079515.1. GTDB lineage: Bacteria > Pseudomonadota > Gammaproteobacteria > Xanthomonadales > Xanthomonadaceae > Lysobacter_I. Next base: position 204,248 of record JBEBKD010000002.1, on the reverse strand, counting down.
CTGTCGCTGCTGTTTCTGATCTCGGGCGCGGCCACCGCATTCCTGTTCGCGAAGCAGCCAGCCGGCTTCGTCCGACAGCGGAGCTGGCGCCTGCTGCTGCCGCTGATCTTCGGGATGCTGGTGATCGTGGTGCCGCAGGCGTACTACGAGCTGCTGGAATCCCGCTATCCGGGCGGGTATCACAACGGCTACCTGGCGTTCTGGGGCCGCTACCTGCAGGCCGATCCGTCGTTCTGCGATGACGACGGCTGTCTGGACCTGCCGACCTGGAACCATCTCTGGTTCGTGGCCTATCTGTGGGTGTACACGATGATTGGTTGGGCGCTGCTGCGGTTCGCGCCGAACGTGATGGCGCGCGTCGGCGGATGGCTCGCATGCCGCTTGTCCGGCATCGGCGTGCTGCTATGGCCGGCGCTGCTGTTGGCGGTCGTACGGCTTGCGCTGGTCGGTCGCTTCGAGTCGACCCATGCGCTCGTCGACGACTGGTACAACCATGCCCAATACCTGCCGCTGTTCATGCTCGGCATGCTGGTCGGGACCCGCGATGGATTCTGGAGCGCCCTGCAGCGCCTGCGCTGGCCCGCACTCGCCTGCGCCGTCGCCGGTTACGCCTTCATCGTCTGGTATTTCTATGCCAGCGGCTACAGCGATGAGGGCACGCTGCCGCCCGAGATGCTCCGGATGACGCAACGCCTGGTATGGGCGCTCTTCCAGTGGGCTGCGATCGCTGCGATTTTCGGTTTTGTGCGCGGGATCGCCTTCACCGACTCGCCGGCGCTGCACTATCTGCGCGAGGCGGTGTTCCCGATCTACATCCTGCACCAGACGATCATCGTGGTGCTCGCCCACAACGCGCAGCCGCTGGGCCTGCGCCCTGCCATCGAAGGTCCGTTGCTGGTGTTGGCCACATTCGGGCTGTGCTTCTCGGGTTTCGAAATCGTACGGCGCGTGCGCTGGCTGCGACCGCTGTTCGGGCTGAAGGCAGATCCGCGTGCTCTCGCGAGACCTGTCGAGCAGTCCTCCGCAGCGACGACGTCAGGGAACCTCTGAATAAGTAGCTCGCCGTCATCCCGGCGATTTTTAGCAGCCGAATGGCTGATAAAACCGGGATCCTGCTTTATCAACAATCTACTGAAGCGCTGGACCCCGGCTTTCGACGGGGCGACGAATGGTTCAGACCTTCTTGGTATGGAGCCTGGTCATCCATCATCGCCCCGGCATACAGCGGGGCGATGATGGTCCCGCTCAGCGGGATCGTTTACTTCACCTCGAACTCACCCACGAACACCGTTTCGCTCTGGCCGCTCAGGCGAAGGGTGATGCTCTGATCCTGTTGCCGGCGGGTGCCCCAGCCGGTGCTGAACATCATGCTCAACGTGGTCGCGCCGGTGACGATCTGCTGGCGGTCGCCGAAGAAATTCGCTTCGACCTTGTACTTGCCGGGCCTGGCGTCGCGCAGTACGAATTCCTCGGGGCCGTAGCCGCCGGTGAAGTCGTCGGACAGCAGGCCACCCTGATAGGTGTTGCGATTGCCGTAGTAGCAGCGCTCGCCGTTCGGATCGGTCACCCACAGGTCCATGTCGCTGTTGTCGCTGTCCCAACCCAGCACCACGCGCAGATCGAGCGGCATGTTCTTCAGCAGGCGACGGTCGATGAAGGCGGTGTCGAGCGGCTGCGGGCTGGTCGCGACGATCGCGTTCAGTTCGTTGAGCGCGACCAGTTCAACCTCGGAAAAACGGCTATCCCATGGCCGCGCAGCGACTTCGTACAGGCGCTCGATACCCTCTTGACGCTGTCCAGCGGATGCAAGCGCCAGCCCGAGGTCGCGATGACTCTGCGGTTCCTCGTCGGCGAGGCGGAGCACTTCGCGGAAGACCTCGACCGCGCGGACATAGTCCTTGGCCTGCATCAGCCGGTAACCGAGCACGCGCAGCACGTGGCGGTTCTCGAGATCAAGTTCGGCCAGATTCGACAGCACGCGCAGGGCTTCGGCGCGACGACCCTTGCGCAACAGCAGATCGGCGACATCGAGATAGAACGCGGTGCTCGAAGCATGGCTGTCGCGCTCGTCGAGATACACGCTGTAGATGTCTTCGGCCTTGGCATCGCGCAGACGACGGGCGTAGGGCGAATCCGGAGCCCAGGTTTGCAGGTGGATGGAGACGCCTTGGCCTTCGGACGCGGCCTTGTCTTTCGCCTGCAGCGCTACGGCGCGATTCGCGGCTGGCGCGGCAAATCCGGCCGGCGCATCTGCATCTGCCGCGACGGCATCCAGTTCGGCCGGTGCCTGTGACGGCATCGGTGCTGGCGGTGGCGGTGGCGGTGGCGGTGGCGGAGCTTCCGCCACCGGTTGAATGTCCGAACGCCGGGCGCGTTCTTCGCGCGCACTCGCCCGTCCATCGATGCTGCCACCCGTGACTATGGCTTCGTCTCTGTCGGCCTCAGGTCTGGGCGGTGCGCCTTTCGGAAACTTGCGCGCGAACCAGGTCTCGCGTGCGGCGAAACGCTGCGCGACTTCTTCCAACCGCTGGCTGCGCGACTGCGCTTTCTCGGCAAGTTGCGATCTGCGCAGCGCATCCACTTCGGCACGCAACGCGGCCGGCGCCGGAATGTCGTAACGCACGTAATCCGCCGCCGCTTCCAGCACCAGCAGCGACGTGCCGGGGGTCACGAGACCGAAACGCTGGCCCAGGCGCGTGATCGCAGCGCGATGACGCTCCGGTTCGGCCATGCGCGCGGCCACCTGCCAGCTCGCCCACAGGGTCGCGACCTGATCGCTGTCGGGCGCGTCCGCAGTCACTGGAATTTCGACGGTACACAGCTTGCCGCCTTCGCGCAGGCGTACACGGACGGTCGCGGACGGTTCGGTCAGGCGACCGGCGATACGCAACAGCCCACCGTCGGCAGTCCAGGCCTGCGGCTGCAGGTCTTCGATGCCCTCGCCTTCCATCCCGACGATACGCGTGCCGTCGCTCAACAGCGAGCTGGTCGCGGCATCGAGGCCGTCGCGACCCTGCCATTGCACCAGCCGCCCGCCGCGCGCCTCCGCCAACGCCGACAGTCGCGTGGCATCGGCATCCGCACCGGCCGAACTCAGCGCATACAGCGACTGGCCGTTGCGCAGGATCGGAAAGGCATCGTCGCCGTAGTTGCGCAGACCATCGCTGACCAGCAGGTATTCGCCGATGCCTGCCTCGGGCGTCCAATCGGCGAGGTCGCTGGCGCCGTCGTACACCGCGTTCTCGATCGCTTTGCGCAACGCGCTCCAGTCGCCGTTGCGGATCTCGAAACGGCCGCCGTCCTCGCCCACGTCGCGAAGCAGACGCAGCGTTGCGCTGCCCTCGCCCATCGTCTTGAAATAACGATCGAGCAGCGCGAATTCGCTTTGCCGGTCGCGCTTGCGCGCCGAGCCCGATGCGTCCCACAGCAGGCCGACCGACGACGGCAACGTCCTCAAGCGACCATGCGCGGCAGGCAATGGAAGATCGACCAGCGCGAAACGGTCACCGTCGAAAGCCTGCACATAAGCCTGTGGAGATGCCAGCGCAGGCAAGCGGAAACCCAGCGGCGACGGACGGCGCGTCTCGGGCGACGCAGGCAGCCGCTCGCGCAGGATTTCGTAACGGGCGGCATAACCACCCTTGACGCGCTCGAAGCGCAGCGCGTCGAACGTACCGCGCTGCACCGGCGTTGCGCTCAAGCCTCGGGCGCGGATCGTGAGCGACAGATGATCGGCATCGGCGAGCAGTTGCACCGGCACATCCAGCCGCCATGCGCCGTCCTCGCGACGCAGCGCCTCGTCGATCGCCAGACGCACCTGGCGTGTGCCGCGTGCTGGGATCGGATACACACGCAGCCGGAAATGGTTGCCCGCGGTCTGTTCGAGCAGGCCCGGGTCGACGTTGCGCCGCTCGATGCTCTCGAATACCTGCTGCGCCTTCTGTTTCGGCACCGGTACCGCATCGCGCAGTACGCCGCCGATATCCAGCGCGAACGCGCTGACCTGCTGGCCGTTCTGTAGCGGGAATTCCAGGGTGCCTTCGAGCAGACGGTCGTTGGGGTTGTACAGCGTCAGCAGCAGCGTGGTACGCGCCAGTCCGCCGTCGGTCTCCACCTGTACCGAGGCCGAGCGCAGACTGACGGGAATTCCAGCGCCCGGCGCGGAAATCAACGGTGGCGCGATCAGGGCGGTTTCGGGCGGAGGTGTTTCCGGTTGTGCGGGTCGGTGCTGTGCACCGACCGGCGAAACGATGGTCTGGCCGAGCAGCAAGCCGGCAACCAGTGTGAGGGCGGCAGAGCCGACGAAGCCTCGAGACATGGTGTTTCCCCTGCGGAAGTTGTCTGTAGAACGAGCCGCCCAGTGGAACGGGGTTGAGCGGCCACTCCGTTGCCCGGACGAAGCCGGCGTCATGCCGATGCCGGCTCGCGATGCACGACGACCAGTTGCACCGTATCGCCGCCGCGCCAATCGTCGGGTTGCAACCGGTAAGCGATACGCGAACGCGATGCCGGCGGCTCCCCGGTCCAGCCGCCGAATTGGATCGCGTTCATGCGCTTGGTCGCAATGCCGGGCCAGACCAGTTCGAGCTTCAGATGCTGTTCGCCCAGGATCTTCCAGCCGACGACATCGAAGACATCGTCGAACAGCGGCTCCGCGAAACCCTGCCCCCACGGTCCGCCATCGCGCAGCGCGAGCGCAGTCTCGATGCCGCAAGCCTCGGGCGGCATCGCGCCGTCGCTGAGGATCACGTCCTGCAGTAATTCCGGCGAGAGCATCGCTGCAGCACAGCGCTCGAACGCGGTCTGGAAACGCGGCAGATCGGTCAGCCGCAAACTCAGGCCGGCGGCCATCGCATGCCCGCCGAATTTCTCGATCAATCCCGGATGCTGCGCGTCGACCGCCGCAAGCGCATCCCGGATATGGAAACCGGCGATGGAACGCGCCGAACCGCGCAACAGATCGCTGCCGGCGTCGCTGGGTGCGAACGCGACCGCCGGCCGATGCACGCGTTCCTTGATTTTCGACGCGACCAGGCCGACGACGCCGGGATGCCAGTCCTCGCGATACAGACAGACGGTGGCGCGGCCGGAGTCGATGTCGAACGAGAGTCCGGCCAATGCGGCTTCGGCGTCGCCGACCATCTGCTGTTGGACACCGCGACGCTCGGCGTTGATGCCGTCCAGCACTTCGGCGAGTTCACGCGCGCGGCGCGGATCGTCGCAGAGCAGGCATTCGATGCCGAGCGCCATGTCCTCCAGACGGCCAGCGGCGTTGATGCGCGGCGCCATCGAAAAACCGATGTCGCTGGTGGTCAGCGTCGCCGCCTGCTTGCGCGACACTTCGATCAGCGCCTGCAGACCGGCACAGCCGCGACCGGCGCGCAGCCGACGCAGACCGGCCGCGACCAGGATGCGGTTGTTCGCGTCCAGCGGCACCAGATCGGCGACGGTGCCGACCGCGACCAGATCCAGCAGCACCGACAGATCGGGCGGATCGGCGCTGAAACGCCCCGTATCGCGCAGATGGCGACGCAGCGCGAGCAACACGTAGAACATCACCCCGACACCGGCGAGCGCTTTGCTGGGGAACGAGTCTTCGGGAAGATTCGGATCGACGATGACATCGGCCGACGGAAGCTGTTCGCCCGGAAGATGGTGATCGGTCACGAGCACCTGCCAGCCATGCGCTTTCGCCGCCGCGATGCCGGCATGGCAGGCGATGCCGTGATCGACCGTCACCAGCACCTCGGGACGCATGCCGACGAGGTCTTCGACCAGCGCAGGCGACAGCCCGTAGCCGTGGACCATGCGGTTGGGCACCGCATACGACACCTGCTGTGCGCCGAGCATGCGCAGCCCGCGCACCGCGACCGCGCAGGCGGTTGCGCCATCGCAGTCGAAATCGCCGACCACCACGATGTGTCGCCCTGCCGCCATCGCGTCGGCCAGCAGGCGGGCTGCGGCATCAATACCGAGCAGCGCATCCGGCGGCAAGAGTTGGGTCAGACGCGGCTGCGCCAATGCATAGGTGTGCGCGCCGCGCGCGGCGTACACGCGACGCAGCAGCGGCGACAGCTGCAGCGGCCAATCGCCCTGCTGATCGAGCGCATCCCCAGCATCACGGCGCCGGATCGTGCGGGTCATGCCGGTTCCGCAGCCTGCGGTCGAGAGGGTGCGGGCATCGCCCACACGCCGCGCCAGAAGCGCCAGCGCTGCGAGGGCGCGAGTTGCAGCTGCGTGCCGTCTGCCGCGTCGAGAACGAGCGATGCGAGCCCGCCCGAACGCAACGCCCCCACCGCCGGCAGCAGCCAATCGCGCTGCAACGCGGCGAAATCACGGTATCGGCGCAGATCGTAGAGCGCGACATCGCCTTGCGCAGACGATGTGCTGTCGAAGGCATGTCCCAGCCGTTGCGCCGCACCGCCCGCGAGCCTGGTCAACGCCTGCAGCAGATCGTCGTCGCTGTGCGCATGGCTCGCATCGGCGGCAATGCGATCGGGCAGAACGCCACCGCCCCAGACCCACAGCGCGTTGATGGGCACCAGTCCGCGTTCGGCGCGCTGCGCGTTCCAGGGATGGTTGTGCAGCACGATCTGCACCTCGTTGAGCAATGCGCGCCAGCGACGCCCTTCCGGGCCGTCGGGCTGGTGCTCGAACAGATCCTCGCCCAGCGCCGCGTCGGGCGCACTGAACTGCGGAAATTTCGCTTCGCGCTGCAAGCGCAGATACCAGCGCGCCGGTTTCGGTGCGTCGAGCGCGAAACCGCTGTCGCCGAACACCGGCTTCAACGCCGGCAGCAGCGCATCGACATCATCCTGCGACAGCGACAATCGCTCGCCGATACCCAGCAGACGCGCGCCGGTCATCTCCGGCCGCACATGCGCGGGATCGGCGCGCAGCCACGCCGCGCCGGCGGCATCGCCGACATCGGCCTGACGCGTGATCGCGGCTGGCGCCCAGTGCGCGGGCGTCGCGATGAAATGACGGATCAATTGGGCATCGCCGCCGTTGCCCCCGGGCGCGGGGGCATCAGCGCGCCCGAATGCTTTCGCAAGTTCCGGCGAAAGACCCTGACGACCGAAGCTCGACCACGCCGGCAGCAGGAAGATGGCGCGCGCCATCGTCGCGACCCCGTCAGCCTTCGTACGCGACCTGGATCAGTTCGTACTCGCGCCGACCTGCCGGTGCATCGATTTCGACCACATCGCCTTCGTGCTTGCCGATGAGCGCACGCGCGATCGGCGAGGAAATCGCGATCAATCCGAGTTTGATGTCGGCCTCAAGGTCGCCGACGATCTGGTAGCGCTTCTCGTCCTCGGTCTCCACGTCGGCCAGAGTCACGGTCGCGCCGAAGACCACGCGGCTGCCGGCGTTGAGCGTGGAGATGTCGATGACCTGCGCATGCGACAGTTCGGCTTCGAGCTGCTTGATGCGGCCCTCGATGAAGCCCTGCTGCTCGCGCGCGGCGTGGTACTCGGCGTTTTCCTTCAGATCGCCGTGGGCGCGGGCTTCGGCGATCGCGTTGATCACCGCCGGGCGCTGCACGCTCTTGAGTTGTTCCAGCTCGGCGCGCAGACGCTGCGCGCCTTTCAGGGTCAGGGGGGCTCGACTCATGATGGATCCAGTTCCTTGTGCAATTCCTGCAGCGCCCAGACCGGGCCACTGTCGCGGAAGTCCAGAGAATGCAGCAAGGCTTTCGCGCCTGCAATCGTCGTCGAATAGGTGACGCGATGCTGGAGCGCCTCGCGCCGGATCGAGAACGAGTCGGCGATCGCCTGCTTGCCTTCGGTGGTGTTGACGATGTAGGTGATCTCGCCGTTCTTGATCAGGTCGACGATATGCGGACGGCCTTCGACGACCTTGTTGATCACGTCGCAGGCGACGCCCTGCGAGCCGAGCCATGCGGCGGTGCCGCGGGTCGCGACGAGGCCGAAACCGCGGCGGATCAGTTCCTCCGCCACCGCCAGCACCCGCTGCTTGTCGGGGTCGCGCACCGAGATGAAGGCCTTGCCGACCGGCGGCGCCTTGATGCCGGCGGCTTCCTGCGCGCGCGCGAACGCTGCGCCGAAGTTGCGGCCGACGCCCATGACCTCGCCGGTCGAGCGCATTTCGGGGCCGAGAATGGGATCGACATTCTGGAATTTCGCGAACGGGAAGATCGCTTCCTTGACCGAATAGTAGTGCGGCACGATTTCCTTCAGCGCGCCCTGCTCCGCCAGGGTCATGCCCGCCATGCAGCGCGCGGCGATCTTCGCCAGCGGCATGCCGGTGGCCTTGGACACGAAAGGCACGGTGCGCGAAGCGCGCGGATTCACTTCGAGCAGGAAGATCACGTCGCTGCCGTCGGCTTCCTGCTGGATCGCGAACTGGGTGTTCATCAGGCCGACCACGTTCAGCGCCTTGGCCAGCGCGACGACCTGTTCGCGAAGCCTGCCCTGCGTGTGTGCCGACAGCGAATACGGCGGCAGCGAGCACGACGAGTCGCCCGAATGCACGCCGGCTTCCTCGATGTGCTCCATGACGCCGCCGATCAGCACGTGGCCGTCCTTGTCGGCGATCACATCGATATCGACCTCGACCGCATGATCGAGAAAACGATCGAGCAGCACCGGCGAATCGTTCGAGACCTTCACCGCGTCGCGGATGTAGCGCGACAGGTCGGCGTCCGAATACACCACCTCCATCGCGCGGCCACCGAGCACATAGCTCGGACGCACCACCAGCGGATAGCCGATCTCGCGCGCCAAGGCGAGCGCCTCGTCGGCGTTGCGCGCGGTGCGGTTCGCGGGCTGCCGCAGGCCGAGCTTTTCGACCAGTTTCTGGAAACGTTCGCGGTCTTCGGCCAGATCGATCGAGTCCGGAGAGGTGCCGATCACCGGCACGCCGTTGGCTTCCAGCGCCTGCGCGAGTTTCAGCGGCGTCTGTCCGCCGTACTGCACGATCACGCCTTTGGGCTGTTCCAGTTCGACGATTTCCAGCACGTCTTCAAGGGTCAACGGCTCGAAGTACAGACGGTCCGAGGTGTCGTAATCGGTAGAGACGGTTTCCGGGTTGCAGTTGACCATGATGGTCTCGTACCCGTCCTCGCGCAGCGCCAGCGCGGCGTGCACGCAGCAGTAATCGAATTCGATGCCCTGCCCGATCCGGTTCGGGCCGCCGCCCAGCACCATGATCTTGTCGCGCGACGTCGGCGCGGCTTCGCATTCGTCCTCGTAGGTCGAATACAGATACGCGGTGGTAGTCGAAAACTCGGCGGCGCAGGAATCCACGCGCTTGTACACCGGACGCACATTGAACGCTTTGCGCAGCGCGCGCACGGCGGTTTCATTGGTACCGGCAAGCTGGGCGAGACGCGCGTCGGAGAAGCCCTTGCGCTTCAGTGCGCGCAGGCGCTTCGCGTCGAGGCCTTCAAGGCCGGCCGCGGCGACTTCGCGCTCACAGGCGATGAGTTCTTCGATCTGGTCGAGGAACCACGGGTCCACGAACGACAGCGCGTGCACCTCTTCCACCGACAGCCCGGCGCGGAATGCATCGGCGAGATAGAACATGCGCTCCGGGCCGGCTTCCTTCACTTCGCGTCGCATCCGCGCCATGCCTTCATCGGTGCGCAGATCCAGATCGGTCGGATCCAGACCGACCTTGCCGGTTTCCAGACCGCGCAGCGCTTTCTGCAGCGATTCCTGGAAAGTGCGGCCGATCGCCATCACTTCGCCCACCGACTTCATCTGCGTGGTCAGGCGCGCATCGGCCGCCGGAAATTTCTCGAACGCGAAGCGCGGAATCTTGGTGACCACGTAATCGATGCTCGGCTCGAACGATGCCGGCGTGAGGCCGCCGGTGATTTCGTTCTTCAATTCGTCGAGCGTGTAACCGATGGCGAGCTTGGCCGCGACCTTGGCGATCGGAAAGCCGGTCGCCTTCGAGGCCAGCGCAGACGAGCGCGAGACGCGCGGATTCATTTCGATCACCACCACACGGCCGGTCTGCGCATTGACGCCGAACTGCACGTTGGAGCCGCCGGTATCGACGCCGATCTTGCGCAGCACCGTGATGCTGGCATCGCGCAGGCGCTGGTATTCCTTGTCGGTGAGCGTCTGCGCCGGCGCGACGGTGATGCTGTCGCCGGTGTGCACGCCCATCGGATCGAAGTTCTCGATCGAGCAGACGATGATGCAGTTGTCCGCCTTGTCGCGGACCACTTCCATCTCGAATTCCTTCCAGCCCAGCACCGATTCCTCGACCAGCACTTCGGTGGTCGGCGAGAGTTCCAGGCCGCGCTTGACGATATCGATCAGTTCTTCGCGGTTGTAGGCGATGCCGCCGCCGCTACCGCCAAGCGTGAAACTCGGGCGGATGATCGTGGGATAACCGACGCGCGACTGGATATCCAGTGCCTGTTCGAGCGTGCGCGCGATCTCAGCCTTCGGGCATTCCAGACCGATCTCCTTCATCGCGATGCGGAACAGCTCGCGGTCTTCGGCCATGCGGATCGCTTCGCGCGACGCGCCGATCAGTTCGACGCCGTATTTTTCAAGCACGCCGTTGTCGGCGAGGTCCAGCGCGCAGTTCAGCGCGGTCTGGCCGCCCATCGTCGGCAACAGCGCATCGGGTTTTTCCTTGGCGATGATCTTCTCGACCGTGCGCCAGTTGATCGGCTCGATGTAGACCGCATCGGCCATCTCGGGGTCGGTCATGATGGTCGCGGGATTGCTGTTCACCAGCACCACGCGATAGCCCTCGTCGCGCAACGCCTTGCAGGCCTGGGCGCCGGAATAGTCGAATTCGCAGGCCTGGCCGATCACGATCGGACCCGCGCCGATGATCAGGACGGTCTGGATGTCGGTGCGTTTTGGCATCTTCTTACTCGTGGATTGTGGAGCGACCGCGGATCGCGGAATGCATTACTTGTCGAATAGAACCGAGGTAGGCACCTTGCAGGTCGACATCGCGGTCAGCATGATCTGCATCGTGAGGGTCGAACCGATTTTCTCGCCTGCGGACTCGTTTTCCTCGGCCGATTTTTCGATGCTCAGCGCGTCGCCGAGCCCGGACAGCTTGCGCAGCTCGGCGTAATTCGGATCGCTGAAAAAGGTGACGAACGACAGCATCTGTTCCGGCGAGGCGTCCTTCAGTACGAGCGAAGGATCGGCCTCGACGCCCCTGCGTTCGCTTTCGGCACCCGCTGCCACAAGCCTGCCGAAAAGATCGGCCGCGCCCTGCTCCAACAATGCGATCTCCGCATCGGCGCGCGAAGGATTGGCGGCGAGATAAGCCTCGACCTGCGCGAGTTTGTAGCGGCGGTATCCTGAAGTGGAGAGTTCGTCGCGCAGGCAGCCCAATTGCTTCGGGGTGACCGCGCCCGGCTTGTCCTGCATCGGCCAGTCCGGATTTGCATTGGCGAGCGACTCGAAGATCGCTCCGAACGGCATCATCCGCACCTGCAGATCGGTCATGCGCGCCGCGCTGGAAGCGGACGATCCGCCGTTCTCAACAGCCTGCGCAGTTCCGAGCGCGGCGAACACCAACAACGCAGCGAAACACCGGCGGGCATGATCGGGAATGGGAAGATGTTTCATCGTGCAGGGCCCGGTCGAGTCGAAAATCGTTGGAATCTAGGAATCATGACGTTCAGTACGCACGCTCTTGCCAGCGCGTCGGCGGCAGCCAGGTGATGCGGTTCGGGTCTTGGACATCGATACCGCCGTTTTGGACCGCAGCCAGGACCGCAGCGCGCATCCCGGCCCAACTCTGCGCGTCGGCGCCGATCCGCGCGCCCAGCAGGTTGTTGTGCGCATCCATTGCACGCGAGTCGTCGCCACGCCCACCGTTTTCCATCACCGCAGTCACCCATTCCACCCAGCGCTGCGAGCCGGTGTAGGCCACGGTCGCACTGGCGAGGCTGTGTCGGTAGGCATCGCGCGGGCCGTGACGCCCTCCGGGCAGATCGGACTGCGAGGTCGTTGCATAAACCGTCGCAAGCACGAAGGCGGGATACAGCGCAGAGATGCAGATCGCGACGATCCCTCTGCGCAGCCAGCGGCGGCGGACGATGACGGCCACTACGCCGAAGCCATCATCGCCACGAACCGGTCGAACAGCGGCGAGACATCGTGCGGACCGGGGCTGGCTTCCGGATGGCCCTGGAAACTGAAGACCGGCGCGTCGGTGAGCGCGATGCCCTGATTGCTGCCGTCGAACAGCGAGCGGTGGGTCACGCGCACGTTCACGGGCAGGGTGGATTCGTCGATGGCGAAGCCGTGGTTCTGGGAGGTGATCATCACCCGTCCATTATCGAGATCGATCACCGGATGATTCGCGCCGTGATGGCCGAATTTCATCTTCAGCGTCTGCGCGCCGGCGGCCAGACCGAGCAACTGGTGGCCGAGGCAGATGCCGAAGGTGGGAATTTTGCGATCGATGAAGGTGCGGATCGCGGCGATCGCGTAATCGCAGGGCGCCGGGTCGCCGGGCCCGTTGGAGAGGAACACGCCATCCGGATTCAGCGCGAGCACATCGGCTGCAGCGGTCTGCGCCGGCACCACGGTTACGTCGCAACCGCGCTCGGCGAGCATGCGCAGGATGTTGCGCTTCACACCGAAGTCGTAGGCCACGACTTTGAACTTCGGCTCGGCGCTGACGAAAATATCGCGATCGAGATCGTACTGGCCTTCGCGCCACGCGAAGCGTTCGCCGGTACTGACCACTTTCGCCAGGTCCATGCCTTTCAGACCCGGGAATTTGCGCGCGGCTTCGAGGGCTTTGTCGACATCGGCGCGCATATCAAGAGCCGCACCCGCCATCACCGCACCGTTCTGGGTGCCGCGGTCGCGCAGCAGGCGCGTCAGTTTGCGGGTATCGATCTCGGAAATGGCGACGATACCGCGCGCCTTCAGCCATTCCGGCAGCGCGACCCGGCTGCGCCAACTGCTGGGACGGCGCGGCACGTTGCGGACGATCAGACCGGACGCCCAGACCCGTTCCGCCTCGTCGTCGAGATCGGTGCAGCCGGTGTTGCCGATGTGGGGATAGGTCAGCGTGACCAGCTGACGGGCGTAGGACGGGTCGGTCAGGATTTCCTGATATCCGGTCATGGCCGTATTGAAAACGACCTCGCCGACGGACAGGCCGGGCGCGCCTACGGATTCGCCCTCGAATACGGTGCCGTCTTCGAGGACAAGGATTGCGGTTTCGGTCACTTAGGAGTCGCCTTTGTCTTGTCGACATCAGGTTGCACGAAGCCTCGGGCGCGGTGTCTAACCGGTCCGGGGCGTGAGGGAATCAGGCGAGCGGGAATTGTACCGACGCACCTCCCCCTCCGCCAGCGAAATCTGCCGTTGTGGCGGCTACACCGCGCGACCTGAATTCGTGCTCTGGCGTCTGCGAGCCCCGTGCCGCGGACTCGGACCTGCCGTCACGGGCCTGGTCGCGTCATGGCGAAGGTGCCGACGATCCGAGCACCCGGCCCATCCCGCTGGCATCGATCTCATGCACGGCGGCCGTGAATGCTCCGGCATCGAGGCCGGCCTCGAACCCGATCCTGAAATGCACCTCGCCGGCAGGCGTGCGCGAGGAGTGGATCGACGACAGGCTGATCCCGTGGCGCTCGAACACCTGCAGCAGCGCTCTCAACGCACCCGGGCTGTCTTCCGGCAGGTGCACGTTGATCGAGACACGCTCGACCAGATCCGCGAGCAGATAACCGACGCGCTCGAACGTGTGATTGCTGTCGGCCAAGGTGTCGGCGTCGAAATGCGCGCGGTTGTCCTGAAGGAATCGCGCTCGGAAGCCGGCCCGTGCGGCATCGTCGCCCCGCACGATCAGATCGCGCAGCGCGGACAGCTCGCCGACCAGACTGTTCAGCATCTCCAGCGCATACGGATTGCCGAACTGGATGTCTTCGTAGATCTGTGGGTTGAGCGAGAGAATGCGGGTGATCACCGCGACATCGAGTTCGAAGGACGCCGAACGCAGCGGCAGGAGCGCCGACGGCGGGCCCAAATGCTGCGCATGGCTGCGCAGTACGCCTGCCTCGGCGAGATGGGTGGCATGGACCATCGCCTGGATCAGCGCCATCGCGCGATCGTGGTACTCGGGCGCGACCCGCACGCATTCGGCCTGCAGCGCGTCGAACAGCACCGACAGCCAATCGCGCCAGGCATCGAGGCGCGCTTCGCAGATCACCAGCACCTTGCCCTTCAGTGTCGGTGCTTTCGGCGGTGCGGTCATCGGATGCAGACCGGCGACTTCCGCCTGCGAGCGCAGCATCGCCGCCACCGGCGCCTGTTTGATCGAAGTGATATCCAACCACAGCCGGCCGCGCTCGCGACCCGCCGATCGGCGCAGACAGTCGTCGATGATCGCTTCGGTGCTGCGGATCGGCGCTGCGAACAGCAGCACATCGGCGTCGCTCAACAGACGTTCGAGCGCTTCGCTGTGCGGCGCCGCCGGATCGTGACCCAATACCTGCAATCGCATGCGCGCTTCGAAGAAGCGTCTCAGCCAGCGGCCATAGGCGCCTTCGCTGCCGACGATGCCGATCACGGGAAGTCGAGTCATTGCATCGCGTCCATTCGGGCTGTTCAATCGAGCAGATCGCGCAGCCGGTAACTGCCCGGCGCACGGCCTGCGAGCCGCACGGCCGCATGCAGCGCACCGCGGGCGAAGATGTCGCGGTTGGTCGCCCGGTGGATCAGCTCGATCCGCTCGCCCTGCCCTGCGAACTGCACCAAGTGCTCGCCGACGATATCGCCGGCACGGAGACTGGCGTAGCGCGGATCGGCGCCGCCACGCTTGGCGGCCTCACCGAGCGCGAGTGCGGTGCCCGAGGGTGCGTCGAGCTTGCGGGTGTGGTGGGACTCGACGATGTCGCAATCCCAGGCATGCAGCGCGGCGGCGGCGCGTTCGACCAGATCCTCCAGCACCGCCACGCCCATGCTGAAGTTGGCGGCCCAGAGCACCGGAATCTGGCTGGACGCGCTGCGCAGGATCGCGCGCTGCTGCGAAGCAAGCCCGGTTGTGCCGGACACGAGAGCGGCTCCGCGCGCCGCGCACAGAGCGAGGATGGCGTCGATACCGGCCGGAAGGCTGAAGTCGATCGCGACATCGAAGTCCGGGGCACTTTCGATACGATCCAGCGGATGGAAGGGCTGGCCCAGCAGCGCGCTATCGGCGGATGTCCGCGCTACGGCAGCGGCGATGGTCAGGTCATCGCGCTCGGCGGCAAGGCGCAGCAGGGTCTGACCCATGCGGCCGCTGGCGCCGTGGATGAGGACTCGGACGGGAGCGGACATGCAGCCTCTTCGATGCACGGATGACGGAGCATGCAGCATACCGGAGCCGCCATCCGCCCCGCCCGCCGACGTCTCTATCCCGACGCACCAAAAAAAGACCCCGGCCGAAGCCGGGGTCTTTCACTGCGCACGTGGCGCACTGACGCTTGTGAACGATCAGCAGGGCGCGTTCGAAACGGCCGTAAACGCGTTGATGATGCCGGTGCCCATGGTCCCGGCCGCAGGTGCGGGCACGCCGAACGGTTTGATCCAGGTCTTGATCAGCGTTTCGATCCGCACTGGCGAGCAGTCGACGGCAGGTTTGGACTGCATCAGCGCGGCCAAACCGGCCACATGCGGCGACGACATCGAGGTTCCGTTGTAGTACACGTAGTTGTCGGCGCCCGGCACAGTGGTGCCGGCATTCAGGGTGGAGGCGATCTTCACGCCTGGCGCCGAGACGTCCACGCCCGCGCCAAAGTTCGAGAACCCTGCTTTGATCGCAGCCGAATCGGTCGCGCCGACCACGATCAGGCCGTTCGTGGTCGTGCCTAGCACGGGGCCCGGGCAGCCCGCAGGCGTGAAACCGCTCACGTTGGCGTTGCTGTTGCCGGCCGCCACCACCACCGTGGTACCACGGTTGATCGCACCATTGATCGCGACATTCATCGCCGACGCCGCCGTACACACGCCACCGCCGCCCAGGCTCATATTGATGACGTGCGCCTTGTTGGCACCGACCGCCGGCACGCCAACGACCACACCGCCGGACGACCACGTGATGGCGTCGGCGATATCGGCCAGCGTACCGCCGCAGCGACCCAGGGCCCGCACCGCCAGCACTTTGGCCTTGAAAGCCATGCCCGCCACGCCGGCAGCATTGTTGGTCACCGCCGCGACCGTACCGGCGACGTGGGTGCCGTGCCAGCTGGAGTTGGTGATCGGGGAGCCGGCGTAGCACTGGCCGACGAACGTGGTCCAGTCGCCTGGATCCAGCGCGCTGGCATCGCGGGCGTTGCCGTCGTTGGCGGTGGCGACGTTGCTGATGAAGTCGTAGCCGTTGATGACATTGGCGTTCAGGTCGATGTGCGGGCGGTAGCCGGTATCGATGACCGCGACGATCTTGCCCGCGCCGAGGAAGCCGAGATTCCAGGCCTGGTCGGCATTGCTGCCGCCGATGCCGCTCTGGAAGCCGTACTGCAGGTTGAAGAACGTATCGTTGGGGGTCAGGGTCGGATACAGGCGGATATTCGGCTCGACGAATTCCACATCTGGATTCGTTGCGATCTGGCGCATCAGCGTTTCGGCTTCGGTGCGATCCAACTGGCGGCTGGACTGAACCAGTTCCGAACCGATGCCGAGCGTGCGATCGTGTCTGAGCGTGAGCGACTTGGCGCGGCCGAAGGCGGTCGATGCGGCCTGATCGAGCGAACGCTGTTGCGCGGCCACACTGAGCTTGCTCGAGCTGCCATGGCGATACGTGACGATGAAGCCATCGACGGGTTCATTGTTGCTGAGGCCACTGGTGTCCACACGGCCCGCAGCGAGCGCACTGCCGGAAAGAACGGCAGCGGACACGGCGAGTACGAGCGCGGAACGGCGCAGATGCTGGTGCTTGGATGACATGGTGAAATCTCCATATTTCAGTCGAAAGCCGCGGATGCGGCAGGAATGTCCTATTCCCTGGGCGACCTGCCCCCAACCTCACGAGGGAGCCCGGGCCAGACACGATGCGGGCACATCTTGTGCTCGCTCACACCATGCGGTCCGCGGATGACGGCGTCAATACAATGGGAATCGAAATCGTGTCCGTTTGCGTGACGGCGATCTGCACATTTGAAAAATCAATCATCGCTGCTATGCGCATACCAGCCGGATATCGAACACGGGTCCGATATCCTCCGGAGCACGTATCGCTGGCGTTCGTTTCGCAGAGTCTGGATGAACGCACGCACACCACATCCGATGTCCCCACGCGATCACACGCTTGCGCTATGGCTTGCCGACATCGCGATGCGGCATCGAACGACTGATGCTCGGCGGCGCGGTTCAGGGACTGGCCGGATCGGCCCCGAGATACACGATCTGCGCACGGAGGCTGTTCATCGCCTTGTGCATCAGCTGCGAATAACCCGCGTTGTATTCGGCCGAACAGACCGGCCCGGGCGTGCGGTCGTCCAGCAGCCGCTTCACTACGATCCTGTTGCCATCCCGACGATGACTGGCGGTATAGCTCACCGGCCCCTCGCTGATCGCGGTATCCGGCGGAATCGCGACGATCCGCAGCGGCGCGGCGAACTCGTAAACATATTCCTCTTCCGAGCGCATGCCGCCGCAGGCACTTTCGCCGGCCGGCTGTCCCGGATCCGGCTGCTGGCTGGCGACGATGCCGCTGATCGGCGCCACGCTGAGGAACCACGGTGCGATCGTGAAACCGCCGGGAACGGCGATCAGATGCTCGACATCGAAGGTCGCCTGGATACCGAAGTGCTCTTCCATCGGCTTGGGATCGTCGAAACGCAGTGTGCCGGTCGCGGCGAGGCCATTGGAACGGAAGTAATTCTTGACCATCTCGTCGCGGGTTCCGGGGTCCAGTTCACGGAACTGCTCGCGCGCGGACACCGCAAGGCGGCCATTGAGTTCGAGATCGACCGTCCCCTTGACCGAGCCGTCGGCCGCGATGCGCAGCGACGTCTTCATCCGCTGCCAGTCGTTGGCGCGTTGGGGCGCGGGCGTCACGGTATCGTCGCGATACCCGTCCACCAGCAGTACGCGCTTGCCGGCGACGCTTTCCGGGAGACTGCCGAAGGGCACGACAGTGGCGGTGGAATCGAGGTACAGATCCATCGACGGCACGTAATTGATGACGTGGTTGACCATCGACGCCACCGGAATCTTCGGCAAGGTGTAGGTCTGGCCGGCATTCACAAGCGCCTGGGTGCTGTCGATGCCTTTAGCTTTCAACAGCGCCTGCAGCAGCGTCGCGTGGTCCTTGCAGTCGCCCATCCTGTTGTCGAGCACGACATCGAGATCGCGCGGCACCACGGCGCCGAGACCGATGCAGTTGCCGGCATAGGAAATCTGCCGGGAGACCCACTCGTACAATCGTTTCGCCACCTCGCGTTGGTCCTTGGCGTCGCCGACGATCTCGTCGGCGAGCCCGGCGATGCGCGGCGTCACCGCCGCTTTCGCCTTGGCCCGGGTACCGTAGGCCTCGGAAATCTGTGCGTAGCTCGCGAACGTCGAGAGCGCATAGCCGGGATAACGTTCGACATCGAAGGTGGAATCGCGCAGCGTTTCCGGATCGACCGGCTCGCGGTTCTTCCACTGCAATTCCAGGATCCTGCGCCCGCCCTCGATACGGTTGCCGACTTCCTTCATCTGCCATGCGACGTGTGCGAGCGGCAAGGCCTCGGGGGCATCGACGGAGACCACGACTTCGCCGTAATAGCGCGCCGGATTGAAACTGTCGATCACCGAGAACTGCCCCGGGAACATCGGTTCCCTGGCGGTGAGGCGATACGACAGGACCGTGGTATCGCCGACCGCGAGTGCCGGAAACACGACCGTCAGCGTGGTGCGGTCCGAATAGATCGGCGAATCGCCGTTCTGCCCGCGGTTCGTGCTTTCCTGGAAATTGCCGGCGGGAACGTCGATCTTCCTGCCATCCGCCTTGAGCGTGTAGGCCGAAACGATTTCGGCTTTCTGGATACTGGTGCTGTAGCCGATCGAACTGTCCTTGGCGATCTCGACGCCGGCCTCCTTCATCACCTTGATCGCGGTTTCGATGGTTTCGACGAAGCTGCCGTCGGCACCGACCGTATAGCGATGGTGCTCGCGCTCGATCCGCAGTGGCGGCTCGTCGGATTTCGCGGCAGCGGTCCCTGCCGCAAAGGCTGCGGCGGCGAGCAGGATGGAAATGACGCGCGGTCTGGTCGGCATGGGCTCCCCCGGTATCGATATGGATTGGATCAGTATCCTGGCGCCATGTGAAACCGGTGCGAAGTCGGCACCGGCAGCGCTCAGGAGGTCATCCGCTCCCAGAAACTCTTCACGCCATCGATGAAGGTGCTGGAACGCGGCGAATGACGATGCGCGCTCTCGCCCACGAACGTCGCCTCGAACTGCTGCAGCAACTCGCGCTGCTGCGAGGTCAGGTTCACCGGTGTCTCGACCACAACGCGGCAATACAGATCGCCGGTGCTGCGGCTGCGCACCGACTTCACGCCTTTCTCGCGCAAGCGGAACACTTTGCCGGTCTGGGTTTCGAGGGGCACGCGGATTTCCGCTTCGCCGCCGAGCGTCGGCACACGCACGGTATCGCCGAGCGCGGCCTGCGAGAAACGGATCGGCACTTCGCAGTGCAGATCGTCGCCGTCGCGCTGGAAGATCGCGTGTTCGCGCACCCGGATTTCGACGTAGAGATCGCCCGCAGCGGCGCCGGCCGGTCCTGCCTCGCCCTCGCCCGCCAGGCGGATGCGATCGCCGTTGTCGACGCCTGCGGGAATCTTCACCGACAGGACCTTCTCTTCCTCGACGCGCCCGGCGCCGTGGCAGGATTTGCAGGGATTGCTGAGCTTCTGCCCACGTCCGCCGCAGGTCGGGCACGGCTGCTGCATCGCGAAAATACCGCGCTGGAAACGCACCTGTCCGCGTCCCTGGCAGGTGCCGCAGGTTTCGATCTTGCCGTCTTCGGAACCGCTGCCCTTGCAGGGGCCGCAACCGACCATCGTCGGCACTTCGATACGTTTGTCGACACCGGCGACCGCGTCTTCGAGATCGAGTTCGATCACATAACCGATGTCGGCGCCCCGCCGCGGGCCGCGCGCGCCACCACCGGCGCCTCCGAAGATATTGCCGAAAATATCGCCGAAAATATCGTTGATGTCGGCCTGACTCTGGCCGCCACCGCCACCCGTGCCGTGCTCGAAGGCCGCGTGTCCATGCGCATCATAGGCACGACGCTTGCTGGCGTCGGACAGCATTTCGTAGGCTTCTTTCGCCTCCTTGAACGCCGCCTCGGCACCGGCATCGTCCGGATTGCGGTCCGGATGATGTTTCATCGCCAGCCGGCGATAGGCTTTCTTCAGCTCGTCCTCGCTGGCGTTGCGGGCCACGCCCAGGACTTCGTAGTAATCGCGTTTGCTCATTCCGAAAGCACTCGTTCTATCCGTCGATCAGGGACCAGCCACATGATCGAGACGGTGACAAAAAGACATCCCGCAATCCACGGCTGGACGAAGGCCAGTGGGATCGCGACGGCATACAGCACCAGCGACAGCACGCCCTTGCGGTCGCGACCGATGGCGCGGGCGAGGGTCGAGTCCTCACAGCCGTCGGCGGCGATGATGACGCGACTCAGGACGAAATACGCGCCTCCGGCCAACAACATATTGAAGCCGTAGACCGCAGTGGGCAACGACGCGAAATGGTTCTCGCCCATCCACCCGGTGCTGAACGGAATCAGCGACAGCCAGAACAGCAGATGCAGGTTCGCCCACAACACTCCGGCAGTCACGCGGCCGGCGGCATGCAGCAGGTGATGGTGATTGTTCCAGTAGATGCCGACGAACACGAAACTCATCACATAACTCAGGAACACCGGCCATAGCTC
The DNA here is from genome assembly GCA_040079515.1 of Lysobacteraceae bacterium. GTDB lineage: Bacteria > Pseudomonadota > Gammaproteobacteria > Xanthomonadales > Xanthomonadaceae > Lysobacter_I. The sequence continues at coordinate 183,365 of JBEBKD010000002.1, read as the reverse complement.
GATCAGATCGCCCAACGCATCGCCGTGCGGGACTTTCAGTTCCAGCACCATGATGGTGATGATGATCGCGATGACGCCATCGCTGAACGCTTCGAGCCTGCCTTTTCCCATCCGCTTCGTCTCCCCAGACGGCGAACGCCCGTGACCGGGCGTTCGCTGGTTGCATTCGATGTCGACGCGGCATCAAGCCTGCTTCTGGTCGTCCTTCACTTCAGTGAACTCGGCATCGACGACATCGTCGTTCCTGGCCGAGGACGAAGCGCCCGGGCCTGCATCGCCACCCGGCGCCTGGCCTGCATTGGTCGCAGCCATCAGGGACTGGACGACTTCTTCCAGGGTCTTCGATTTCGCTTCGATCTGGACCTTGTCGTCGCCCTTCATCGCGGTTTCGACTTCGGCGATCGCGCCTTCGGCACGACCGATCAGTTCGCCCGGCAGTTTGTCGCCGTTGTCCTTGATCGCGGTGCGGGTGGCGTGGATGAGGGCGTCGGCCTGATTGCGGGCCTGCACCAGCTCGTGGAACTTCTTGTCGTCCTCGCGATGCGATTCGGCGTCCTGCACCATCCGCTGGATCTCGTCGTCCGACAGACCCGAACCGGCCTTGATCTCGACTTTCTGTTCCTTGCCGGTCTTCTTGTCCTTCGCCGACACGTGCAGGATACCGTTGGCATCGATGTCGAAAGTGACTTCGATCTGCGGCACGCCGCGCGGCGCGGCTTCGATACCGGCCAGATCGAAACGGGCCAGCGACTTGTTGTACACCGCCTGCGCGCGCTCGCCCTGCAGCACGTGCACGGTCACCGCGCTCTGGTTGTCGGCGGCGGTCGAATAGGTCTGGGTCGCCTTGGTCGGGATCGTGGTGTTCTTCTCGATCACCTTGTTGAACTCCCCGCCCAGCACTTCGATGCCCAGCGACAGCGGAGTCACGTCGAGCAGCAGCACATCCTTCACGTCGCCGGCCAGCACGCCGCCCTGGATCGCGGCGCCGATCGCGACCGCCTCATCCGGGTTGACGTCCTTGCGCGGTTCTTTGCCGAAGAATTCGGTCACGGCCGCCTGCACTTTCGGCATGCGGGTCTGACCGCCGACCAGGATCACTTCGCTGATGTCGCTGGCGCGCAGGCCGGCGTCGTTCAACGCGGTGCGGCACGGCTCGATCGTGCGCTTGATCAACTCTTCGACCAGCGCTTCGAGCTTGGCGCGGGTGAGCTTGATGTTGAGATGTTTCGGACCGGAGGCGTCGGCGGTGATGTAAGGCAGATTCACTTCGGTCTGCTGCGACGACGACAGTTCGATCTTGGCGCGCTCGGCCGAGTCTTTCAGGCGCTGCAGGGCCAGCGGATCCTTGCGCAGATCGATGCCCTGATCCTTGTTGAATTCCTCGACCAGATAATCGATGACGCGCTTGTCGAAATCTTCGCCGCCCAAGAACGTGTCGCCGTTGGTGGCCAGCACTTCGAACTGCTTTTCGCCGTCGACGTTCGCGATCTCGATGATCGAGACGTCGAAGGTGCCGCCGCCGAGGTCGTACACGGCGATCTTGCGGTCCTTGCCGCCGTCGCCCTTGTCGAGGCCATAGGCCAGCGCGGCCGCGGTCGGCTCGTTGATGATGCGCTTGACGTCGAGACCGGCGATCTTGCCGGCGTCCTTGGTGGCCTGGCGCTGGCTGTCGTTGAAGTACGCCGGCACGGTGATCACCGCTTCGGTGACCGTCTCGCCCAGATAGGCTTCGGCGGTCTTCTTCATTTTTTCGAGGATGCGCGCGGAGACTTCCTGCGCCGACAGTTTCTTGCCGTCGCTGGTCGCGACCCATGCGTCGCCGTTGTTGTGCTCGACGATGGCGTAGGACACCAGGTCGAGGTCTTTCTTCACTTCGGCGTCGGTGAATTTGCGGCCGATCAGGCGCTTCACCGCGTAGAAGGTGTTCTTGGGGTTGGTGACGGCCTGGCGCTTGGCGCTGGCGCCGACCAGGACTTCGCCATCCTTGGTGTAGGCCACGATCGACGGCGTGGTGCGGTCGCCTTCGCTGTTTTCAATGACCTTGGCCTTGCCGCCTTCCATGATCGCGACGCACGAATTGGTCGTGCCCAGATCGATACCGATGATCTTGCCCATGATGATGTCCTCTGGAACGTTGGAGATTGGTGGCGGCTCACGGCCGCCGATGGTCTGTTTGTGGGGGTCGGTGCGGAGGTTTCAAGCGCCGGCCGGCCGAAGATTCATGTAGGAGCGACGGAAGTCGCGACCGGCTGCGGAAAGACTTTCAGCATTCCGTCGCGACTTCCGTCACTCCTACAGAAAAGCCGAAACGGCCTCAATCCTGCTTCGCCACCACCACCAGCGCCGGCCGCAGCAGGCGCTCGTTGAGCAGGTAGCCCTTCTGGAACGTCTGCGCGACTGCGCCTGGAGCCACGCCCGGGGCGTCGATCATGCTCATCGCCTGATGGCGTTCCGGGTCGAAGATGTCGCCGGCCGCCGGTGAGACTTCCAGCAGGCCATTGGCCTCGGCGATGCGGTGCAACTGGCGCAGGGTCAGCTCCATGCCGGCGCGCAGCGGGTCGCCCTCTGCGGCGGCGGACAGGCCGGCCTCCATGCTGTCGAACAGCGGCAGCAGATCGCCCAGCAGGCGCTCATTGGCGAATTTGCGGGCCATTTCGACCTCGCGGGCCAGACGCTTGCGCTGGTTGTCGAGATCGGCACGTTCGCGAAGGGCGTCGGCCCGGAGCTGTTCGAGTTCGCCCTTCAGCTGCTCGATGATCGCCTGCGGCGTATCGGCGACGGCGGCCTCGTCGGCAGCCTGGACGTCCTGGGGCGCATGGTCCTGCGGGTTCTGTTCCTGGTTCATATCGTGTCCGTTCCGGGGGCGGGAAATGGAGGGAACCCCACCGACCGCCGATGGATGGGGCCTGCGGCCGAGGAATCAAGGGGGATGCGTATCGCCGTAGAGAACCGGCTCGTCCATCACTCTCCCGGCTGGGACGGCGCGGATCGTCGGCCTCACGCGCCAGCGCGCGAACGTTCGTCGAGCGCATTTATTCCATGAAAAACGGGGTTTTTCCCGGTTTTATCCGTTCCGGCGATGCAACGCCCGGAGGCGATTCCGTCACACAACCGTTCTGCGCCCGTGCCTATAGTCGCCGGGCGCCTGCGGATCCTCCGGCGAAGAATCGCCGGGCAGCAGCACGCTTCGCCCACCCACCACTCATCTTGAAGACTCGATCAGCGCTTGGCACAAGGGCGATCGGGAATTGGAACAAGGAGTCCATGAAAATGTCCGCCCACTCGAACAAGCTTTGCCTGGTTTTGCTCGCCCTCGGCCTGTCGTTCGGTTTAACCCGGAACGCGCACGCTCAATGCGCCTCGGGTTCGATTACCGTGAAAGCGCCGCTGTATACCGTGACCATCGACGCTTCAAGATTTTTGACCTACCAGCAGCTCATCGGGACCGTGACCAAGAAAGCCGTGCTGCGCAAGGACTGCGTCGGCTATACGATCTACACCGTATCGAACACCCAGAATCTGCCTTACAGCAATGGCACCCAATTTCTCATCTCGGGCAAGAACGATTTCAATTCACCCACGCCAAAAGCACTGTTCCTGACCGCCAACAACGGTTCGATCAACGGCACGGTGACGGCAACCGGCGCGCAGACAGGCATCAACAGCGATCCGTTCCGCATCTACCTCAATTCCACCCAGGTCATGCAGGTCATGCAGCCCTGGAGATGACGGAAGCTCGGGCCTCGTAGCCCTGTCCGCACTGTCGGACCGCTGGGGCATACGCCTCAGCGGCCGTCTTCGGACCCCAGCGCCTGGGTCAATACCGAAGCCGCCGCCTGCACCACCGGAATCACCCGGTCGTACGCCATCCGAGTCGGGCCGATCACGCCGAGCACGCCCAGCGTCCGTCCGCCTACCCCGTAGGGCGCGGTGACCAGCGACACGCCGTCCAGCGGCGCCATTCCGCTTTCTTCGCCGATGAAGATCCGCACACCAGGCGCGCGCAGGGTGCGTTCCAACACTTGCAGGATCTCGCGTTTGCTGGCGAAGGCCTCGAACAGTTCGCGCAGGCGGTCGAGGTCGGACAGATCCTGCATGCCGATCAGCCGGGTCTGCCCGGCCACCAGCATGTCCTCGGCATCGGTCGCCAGGGCTTGATCGGCGAGTTCCAGCGCCTGCGCCATCAGCGCTTCCATCTCCTGCTTGGCATTGCGCAGTTCGGCCAACAGCAGCGCCCGTGCCTCGGTCAGCGGCCGGCCGGCGTAGTGGGCATTGAGATGGTACGCGATGCGTTCCAGTTCGCCGGCGTCGTAGCTGCGGCGCGTATGGAGAATGCGGTTCTGCACGTCGTTGTCGGCGAAGACCAGGATGGCCAGCACCCGCTGGCCATCCATCGGCACGAAATCGACGTGTTTGAAGGCGAACTGCTCGCGCTTGGGCACGCTGACGACACCGACGAAATGGGTCATCGCCGACACCAGCTCCGATGCGTTGCCGAGCAGGCTGTTGGTGCCGGTACCCGGCGCCAGTTCGGAACGCAGCCGCGCGACTTCGCCTTCGGCCAGCGGCTGGATCTGCAGCAGGCTGTCGACGAACACCCGATAGCCCTGCGAGGTCGGCACCCGCCCGGCCGAGGTATGCGGCGCCGAGAGCAGGCCCACGTCTTCCAACTCGGAAAGGATATTGCGAATGGTGGCCGAGCTGACATCCAAACCGGCGTGCCGGGCCAGGGTCTGCGACCCCACCGGCTCGCCGTCGCGGATGTAACGCGCGATCAGCGTCCGCAGCAACAGGCGGGCGCGCGGGTCGAGGGCGCGCGGGTCGAAGCCTGGGTCGATGGGACGGTGCATACCCGTCGATCATACCTATCGATCCGGGCGCGGATGCGAGCCCGGTCCCGGATCGACGCAGGCGCACGATGCCGTCTCGGACATTGAGACGGGTTCAGGCACAATCCCGCTCCATGCTCACCCACCTCTCCATCCGCGATTTCGCCGTCGTCTCCGCCACCGAGCTCGAATTCGGCCCCGGCATGACGGTGATCTCGGGCGAAACCGGCGCCGGCAAGTCGCTGCTGGTCGATGCGCTGGGTTTTTTATCCGGCCTGCGCGCCGACAGCGGCATGGTCCGCCACGGTGCCGAACGCGCCGAACTGAACGCCGAATTCGATCTTGCCGATCGCCCGGAAGCGCTGGAATGGCTGCGCGAACAGGAGCTGGACGACGACACCGGCTGCCAGCTGCGGCGCACACTGCGCTCGGACGGCGGCTCGCGGGCCTGGATCAACGGCCGGCCGGTGACGGTGACCCAGCTGTCGCAACTTGCAGCTTTGCTCGTCGAGATCCACGGCCAGCACGAGCATCAGGCGCTGCTGTCGAAAGCGAGCCAGCTCGATCTGCTCGACGCCTTCGGCCGCCATGCCGCGCCGCTTGAGGCAGTGCGCGGCGCGGCGGATGCCTGGTCCGCGCTATTGCGCGAACGCGATGCGCTGTCGCGCGCCGGCGACGTTTCCGACCGGATCGATCTGCTCGACCACCAGTGGCGCGAGCTCGATCGCGAAACCCTGGAGCCGGCCTCGATCCTCGATCTGTTCGCGAACCACCGTCGCCACGCCAACGCCGCCACCCTGATCGAAACCTGCGAGCACGCGCTGACCCGGCTCGAAGGCGACGACGCGCCCTCCCTGCTGCAGACCCTGCAGCAGCTGCGCGGCGAGATCGCCCGCGCCCGCAACGACGAGCCGCGGCTGGGCGAAGTCGACGGCATGCTCGATGCCGCCGCGATCCAGATCGACGAAGCCACCCGGCAACTGCAGCGGATCCGCGACGATCTGGAACTCGATCCGGATCAGTTCGAGGCACTGGAAGACCGCCTCACCCGCCTGCACGACCTCGGCCGCAAGCATCGGGTCGCGCCCGAAGCGCTGTTCGAGGTGCGCGACCGCCTGGCGACCGAGCTCGAAACCCTGCGCAATGCCAGCACCCGCCTCATCGGACTCGACGACGAAATCATCCAGGCCACGATTCGCTGGCGCGAAGCCGCCGCGGCACTCGGCATCGCGCGCCGCGCGTCCGCGGCGACGCTGTCGCAGGCGACCACCACCCTGATCGCCGAGCTCGGCATGGGCGGCGGCCGTTTCGAGATCGCGCTGGAACCGAACGACATCGAACGCCCCGACCCGCTGGGTGCGGAGCGCGTGGAATTCCTGGTCTCGGCCAACGCCGGGCAGCCGCCGCGTTCGCTGCGCAAGGTCGCCTCGGGCGGCGAACTGTCGCGGGTATCTCTGGCGATCGAAGTCGCCGCACTTGGCCTCGATGCGGTACCGACGATGGTCTTCGACGAGGTCGATTCGGGCATCGGCGGTGCGGTCGCCGAGATCGTCGGCCAGAAATTGCGCGCGCTCGGCGAAACCCGCCAGGTGCTGTGCGTCACCCACCAGCCGCAGGTCGCCGCGCAGGGCCATGCCCACTACCGGGTCAGCAAGGCGGAAGCCGCCGGAATGACCCAGAGCGCGGTCCAAAAACTGGGACCGAAGGAACGCCAGGAAGAGCTGGCGCGGATGCTGGGCGGCGTGGAAGTCAGCAAGGAAGCGCGCGCGGCGGCGAAACGGTTGCTCGACAGCGTGACCTGAGTACCACTGCCGGGCTGAAACTGTCCGCTGACGACCATAGCGCCTTGCCCACCATCGCCATCAGGCAAGCCCGCACTGTGGATTGCCATCAAGATCGTCCTATGATGCTTTTTTCCTGCGCGCGGTCCATGCGAGGCGACGTATGCGGCGATCCGACACGACTCTGACCCGCCGGCGATTCTTCAAGGGCCTGTGTGCCCTGACCGGCTACTGGGTATTGAACGGGACCGCTGCCGCAACCATCGGTGCCAGTCGTTTCCCGCACGGCTTCCGTGCTCCCGTCGCCTACAGGATCGCTCCGAAGATCGCGGATGCACTGCACGAGCTCGATCCGGCCCGGATCGCGATCGGCGGTTGGCTGGGCGCAAGGATCGAGCTCAACGCGACGCACCGGTTGTCGCATGTCGACCTGGAACCGCTGCTCGCCGGATACCGCAACAAGCCGGGCGAGCATCCGTGGATCGGCGAACACATCGGGAAATGGATCCACGCCGCATCGCTGACCTGGGCGCGTACCGGAGACGACGCACTGCGCCGGAAGCTCGACGCCGCCGTCGACGCACTCATCGCGACCCAGGAAGCGGACGGATACCTCGGGACCTACGTACCGGAAAAGCGTTTCGGCCTGTTCGAAGGCGCCGACTGGGACGTCTGGTCGACCAAATACAGTCTCATCGGTCTGCTGACGTACTACCGGCATACCGGGACGCAACGCGCACTGCAGGCGAGCTGCAGGGCGGCTGACCTGCTTATCGATACCTTCCCATCGAAGCGGAGCATCCTGCAGGCAGGCACCCATCAGGGCATGGCCGCGACCAGCGTGCTGGAACCGGTGGTCCTGCTCCATCGCTTGAGCGGCGAACCGCGCTATCTGGCCTTCGCTGCATACATCGTCGAAGCCTGGCAGGAGACCGGAGGCCCGGACATCGTCGACAGTCTTTTCGAAAAACGCAAAGTCCATCAGGTGGCCAACGGCAAGGCCTACGAAATGCTGTCCAATCTGGTGGGATTGTGCGAATTCGCGCGCGTCACCGGCGACAGGCGCCTGATCGACGCCGTCCTGATCGCATGGCAGGACATCGTCGACACCCAACTGTACGTTTCCGGCACGACCAGCCATCGCGAGCATTTCCAGCCCGACGCCCACATGCGCCAGGAGGACATGCCGAATATCGGCGAAACCTGCGTGACCACCACATGGATCCAGCTCAACCAGTCGTTGTTGGCGTTGACCGGGGAAGCGCGCTTCGCCGCCGAACTGGAGCGTAGTTACTACAACGCACTTTCGGCAGCGCAACATCCGAACGGCGAAGACTGGACGTATTTCACACCGCTCAACGGGGTCAGGACATACGACAGCCACATCACCTGCTGTCATTCCTCGGGACCGCGCGGCATGGCGCTTTCGGCCATGTCCGCGTACTACATCGGCGCGGCGGATTCCTCGCCTGTCGTTTTCGTCAATACGCTGGAATCGTCCTCTGCCCGATTCGATATCGCCGAGAACACCATCGAGGTCGAAATGACCAGCGCGTTCCCGCACCAGGGGCACGGCGCGATCCGGATCAGGACCGACGCGCCGGCGAAGTTCGCGATCGCCCTCAGAGTCCCCGTATGGGCGGCAGGCATGAAACTGCGCGGCGCGGACATCCGCGATGGCTGGGCGCATCTGTCCGCACGTCTTTGGCACGATGGCGATGCGATCGCCTTCGAATACGACCTGCAGTCTGCGCTCGTCCAAGGGGACGGAGAAAGTGCAGGCCGCGCCTATCAGTACTGGGGGCCATTCGTACTGGCGTACGAGTCCGGGACCGGAGCGACATCGTCTCCGACCGCAGGCCTTCGCTACGCGGGCCCGGCCACGAAGGTATCGAAGACCGCAGATGCCGTGCTGCGATTCAGCGCTGATGTCATCGACGCTTCGGGTCTTCCGGCATTCGAGGCGACGCTGACGACGTTCGCCGATGCGGGCAATCACAGCGAGGCGTACCGCATCTGGCTTCCGATCTCGAACAGGACCTGAGCCACGACCCGCTGAGCGCAAAGATCATTGCGGATGCAGCCACGCCGCATCGCCTTCCGCATAGCGTTCGTGCTTCCAGATCGGCACCCGCGATTTCACTTCGTCGATGATCCAGCGACAGGCGGCGAACGCCGCGTCTCGGTGCGCGGCGCTGACTCCGACCCAGACCGCGAGATCGCCGACATCCAGATCGCCGACGCGATGCACGCAGGCGGCATCGGCGATGGCGAATCGTTGCAGCGCTTCGTCGACGATCTTCGCGCCTTCGGCTTCGGCGAGCGCGGCGTAGGCTTCGTAGCGCAGCCCGAGCGCAGCGCGGCCCTCGTTGTGATTGCGCACCCAACCCTCGAAGCTCGCATAGGCGCCGGCTTCCGCGCGCAGCAGGTGCGCGCGCAGCGGAGCAATCTCGAAGGGTGCGTCGGCGATGGCGAAGCGCGGGACCATCTCAACCACCGCTGACCGGCGGAATGAATGCGATCTCGGCGCCCTCGCCCGGGACATCGTCCCAACGCGCGAACGCGCCGTTCATAGCGACCCGCAAGCGTTCTAGCGGCAGGGCGAAACCGTGCTTCGCCTGCAGCATGAGATAGAGCGAGCGCAGATCGCCGTCATGAGACACACGCTCACTGTCGCGACCCGCGGCATCGCGCAAACTGGCGAAATACAGCACCGTGGTCGCCGCCATCACACCGTCTCCGCAACCGCGCCGAAGTCGCGCTTTCCACCGCGTTTTGCACGCAGTTTCGCCGGGCCGAGCACGATGGCGTGCGACAGCGCCTTGCACATGTCATAGACCGTGAGCGCGGCGATGGTGGCCCCGGTCAGCGCTTCCATTTCGACGCCGGTGCGGTGCGTGGTGTTGACGGTGCAGACGATCTCGATCTCGCGCTCACCATGCCAATCGATGGCGAAACGGATGCCGTCGATCGGCAGCGGATGGCAGAACGGGATCAATTCATGCGTGCGCTTCACCGCCAGCGTGCCGGCGACGATGGCGGTTTCGACCACTCCGCCCTTCGCGCTTCTCAGTCCGCTCTTGCGCAATTGCGCAGCGACCATGGAAGGAAATTTCACCCGGCACTCGGCCGTCGCGGCACGCGAGGTGACCTGTTTCGCGGACACATCGACCATCGCGGGTCGGCCCCGTGTGTCGATATGGGTCAATGCCGATTTCTTTCTCAAACCGCGATCCTCCACTGCAATCCGCAGCCGGGATCCGGCGGTGCGAACAGGAAATGCAGGACACGACGACCGTTCGGCCGCCTGGCCTTCGACGATGCATGCAGCAACAGCGGATGCATCAGCAGCACGTCACCGACATCAGCGGTACACACGACCTCGTCGCATCGCTTGTCCATCGCTGCGACGCGTTCGGCGCTCAGACGACCGAGACGATGGGTCCCAGACACCACGCGTAGCGCACCGTCGTCATCGCCGCACGGATCGAGATGCAGTCTCGCCGCCAACAACCCATCCAGCAATTCAATGGGCGGCTGCACGTACAAACCATCTTCCTTGACCGACCAGCCCGACAACGCAGGATGTGCCGCGCGTTCGGCGACAGGAATCGACAGATCCTGGTGATACGGGACCTTCCAGTTGCAGGCCGGTGTCTTGCGGAACAGCGTGCATTGCACAGCGACCGCGTCGGTCGACAGCAGTCCGAGCACCCCCAGACCGTTGCGCAGCGGCGCGACGAGTTCGGAGCACCAGCCCTCCATCAACAGATTGCGCGAACCGGGATCTCCGGCATCGAGCGCCGTAACGATCGGTAACCCTTCAAGCACTTGGCGCGGCAGGCACGATGGCACGCGCAGCCAACCTGTCTCGGCGAGCGTCGCGAACGCCACGCGCTCAGCCTCCGACCAGAAACATTTCGACGCGCTTGCGCGGGCTGCGCAAACCTCCGCGCAATTCGCTGTAACGATCGCTGCGCGCCTGCCACAGACCGGACAGGCGTTCGACGAAGGCAGCGTCGTCGTCGTCGCTCAGCCACGGCCGCAGATCTGCGCCTTCGCCTGCGAACAGGCAAGTGTAAAGACGGCCCTCCGCGGAAACGCGGGCACGATGGCAATCGCCGCAGAACGGTGCGCTGATCGAACTGACGAAACCGACCTCGCCGAATCCGTCGTCGAACGCGTAGCGCGCAGCGACTTCGCCGCGATATTGCGCGCCGAGCGCATGCAGCGGCCAGTGCGCGTGGATCGTGTCGCGCAGCTCGGCCGAAGGCACGACACGCTCGATATTCCAATCGTTGCAGGTGCCGACGTCCATGTATTCGATAAAGCGCAAGGTATGGCCGTGCCTTCGAGCATATTCGACCAGCGGCAACACCTGATCGTCGTTGACGCCGCGCTGGACCACGCAGTTGAGCTTGATCTTCGCGAATCCGGCGGTCTTCGCGGCATCGATACCGCGCAGCACTTCGGCAAGATCGCCGCGTCCACCGGACAACAGCGAGAACTGGACGGAATCGAGCGTGTCGAGACTCACGGTGACCCGATGCAATCCGGCGTCGCGCAGGGCGCGCGCCTGCGCGGTGAGCAGACTGCCGTTGGTGGTCAGGGCGATGTCGTCGAGACCGTCGATGGCCGCGAGGCGCGCGATCAATTCCGGCAAACGCTTGCGCAGCAAGGGTTCGCCGCCGGTGATGCGCAGCTTGCGCACGCCCACGCGCACGAAACCGCGCACCAGGCGTTCGATCTCGTCGAACGACAGCCGTGATGCGGCATCGAGGCCGTAATCGTCGGGTACACGTTCGGCCGGCATGCAGTATGGACAGCGGAAATTGCAGGCTTCGATCACCGACAGACGCAGGTCGTGCAACGGGCGCCCGAGGGCGTCGCGCGGCAGGTCGTGGGTTTTCGGAACGGCGTTCATCACGATCGAGAGGCCGTCGAAGGCGCATCGGTTGCGTCGCAGGGTTCGGCCCGCTGTGCGGTCGGCTCGGCGAGTGCGATGCATTCGCCTGGATGGGCGACACGCCGTCCGCGCGCGCGCAGGGCTTCGCCGTCGGCGGCGCTGGCGTAGTGGTAGAGGATGCAGCGATCGAGCAACGCGGGCGGATATTCGCGTTCGAGATCGTCGATACCGGAATGCGAAGGATTGCCATGCAGGGCGCAGTCGTGGGCGATCAACTCCCCGGCATCGGCGTATCGCGCCAGCGCTTCGGGGATCGGCCGGGTGTCGCTGGTCCAGACGACGCTGCCGCGCAGACGCAGCCCGTAGCTGGTCTGCGGCCAATGGTGGCGGGTTTCGAACACTTCGAGACGCAGGCCGTCGTGCCAGAAGGCATCGCCGACCGGGATCACCTGGAAGGCGTCCCAGAAATTCGCGCCGCCTTCGGCCAGCACGTTCGGATAGTCGCCGACGCGCTTGTGCAACAGCGGTACCACCTGTGCGGGCACATAGACGCGGGTGCGACCTCGCCGTGCCGCATCGAAATAGGCATCGACGAACAGGCGCTCGAAGCCACCGACGTGATCGAGGTGGGTATGGGTGATGAAAAGTGCACGTGGCGCTTCGCTGTAGTGCGCGAGATACGCGCTGAGCCCTTCCGGGCCGCAGTCGATGGTCAACCATGGTCGCGCTTCGCGCTCGATGGTCGCCATCGCCGAGCCCAATTCGACCGCCGACGCATTGCCGACGCCATGAAAGCGCAAAGCCCAACTCATACGGTTCTGCCGCCTAGGTCCCTTTCTGCCAGAGCGCATCGTACGCGCTGCGCAGCGTGGCGTAATCCTTCTCGACCTCGGCCACGCTGCGTGCGCCACGGAGCTTCAGCAGCGAACGCTGCAGGCGGTCGAGATTGGCTTCGCGCCAGGGCGTGGCCGGAATCCGCAGCTGGCTGCGGTCCAGGTCGATGACCCAGCCACGCCCTTTGTCGTCGAACAGCAGGTTGTGGGCGTTGAGATCGGCATGATCCAGCCCCGCGCGGTGGATGCGGGCGATCACCTGGCCTGCCGCCTTCCACGGCGTGCCGCTACCGTCGACGGCAGCGAGATCCGCCAGCGATGCCACGCCTTGCAGGCGTTCGAGCAGGATGCCGGCGCGATAGAACATCCCGTCGCGCCAGTAGATCGCGGCGATAGGGCGTGGCACCGGCAACTTTCGACGCAGCAACTCGCGCAGCAGGCGGAATTCGTCGAAGCTGCGAATCCGGCCGACACCGCGCCAAATGAAACGGTTGCGGCTGAACTTGGCGGCGAAACCGCCGCGCAGATAGTGCCGCAGCACCGCCGGGCCGAAACCGCCTTCCGACGGCATACCTTCGACGAACCAGGCAGCTCCGCGACCACCGCTGCCGACGGCCTCCGCGCGTTCGCCCCACCAGGCGGGATCGAACCAGAGCGGGTCGACGCCGCGCATGCCCGCTTGCCGCAGGCAGGTCGCGTCGAACAGAATCGCGCCACCCCCCGCTCCGCGCGCATCGCGGAACGGCGTCAGGCTTTCGGTGGCATCGAAGGCGACCATTGACCGAGTCTATCAATTGCACGCGAAGAAAATCTTTTGAACGGTCCCAGGTCGATCTGCCTCCTGCGCCTGTCCGCACTCGGTGACGTGACCCACGTCCTGCCGCTGATCCGCACCCTGCGCCGGGCATGGCCCGGGGTCGCCCTGACCTGGGTCATCGGCAAGGGCGAGCAGAAGCTGCTGGAGGGGCTGCCGGGGGTCGAATTCCTCGTCTACGACAAGAAGACCGGCCTCGCCGGCATGCGCGCGCTGCGCCGCGAGCTGCACGGCCGGCGCTTCGACACCCTGCTGCAGATGCAGGTCGCGGCCCGGGCGAATCTGCTCTCGGCATTCCTGCCAGCGAAGCGGAGAATCGGTTACGACCGGTCGCGCTCGAAAGACCTGCACGGCCTGTTCATCAACGAACGCATCCCGGACAGACCCGGCATCCATGTGCTCGATGCCATCGGCAGTTTCTGCGAACCGCTCGGTCTGAAGCAGACGGAGGTGGCTTGGGATATCCCGGTTCCCGACGCGGCGCGGGAATGGGCGCGCGCGCAGTGGCCGGACGACGGCGTCCCGACCCTGGCAATCTCACCCTGCTCCAGCCACGCCCTGCGCAATTGGCGACCTGAACGCTACGCCTCTGTCGCCGACCATGCGGCCGGGCGAGGCTGGCGGATCGTGCTGCTGGGCGGCCGCAGCCAGCTAGAACGCGATACCAGCGACGCGATTCTCGCGGCGATGCGGGCGCCCACGCTCGACCTGGTCGGCAAGGACACGCTCAAACAGTTGCCGGCGCTGCTCGAACGTGCCGATCTGCTGATGACCCCGGACTCAGGCCCGATGCATATCGCCAACGCGATGGGCACCAAAGTGCTGGGCCTGCACGCCGCGAGCAACCCGCGTCGCAGCGGGCCGTATTCCGACATCCGCTTCTGTGTCGACCGCTACGACGATGCCGCGCGGAAATACATCGGCAAACCCGCGAGCGAGCTCAAGTGGGGGACGAAGATCGAACACGATGGGGTGATGGATCTGGTCACGGTGGAGGATGGGATCGCGGCGTTCGAGCGTTACATCGAGGCACGATAATCGGAGCGCTTGATGGATGATTCTTGTTCGAATCGATTGCAACGGGTCAGCGATGATGTCTTGGCACGCATCGGGCGGAACCTGCTGACATACCAGCGAATCGAAAAAAATCTGAAACACCTCGATGGCAGTGGGCGACCGATTACGATCGACACAACCACGACTGCCGAATCGCTCATCGAACAGATGCGCATGAACCACTCCGCAGTCGAGCGATACACGCTGGGCAATGTTATGCGTCGCGTGATCAGGATCGGCGATTCACCAGGCAATCAGAGTGCGGATCGGGAACTGGTAAATTGCGTGACTCTATCGTCTGAAACCATCTTTGAAGACACGCCGGAAAACCACGCTTGGGTGAGCGGCTTCCACTGCACTGTGGTGGACGCCAGAAACCGACTCGCTCACGACTTTCTGGGCAGCGTCGAGCTGGATACGATTGAAGGTTGCGAGGAGGCTTGTCGGCATTTGGATCTGGAATACGAAGACGCGCGCGCGTTTCTCCACTTCACGCGTTCGGCAGCAACGGACCGGAAGCAAGTTTTTCAGAGCATGGCCGCATTCCTGCAATCCGATGCTTTCGCGGAATGGTATGCGCAAACCAGTGTTTTGATCGACTTCACCCATGCGTTGAGAGCGGAAACGGAAAGATTGGCGAGGCCGGACGGCTGGTGCGCATTCACGACTGCAATACAGGCGGTACGCGCTTCGCGGCCGGAACTGATCGCGACGCTGTTGTCGGCACAAGGCTATGCGTCGGTGCGTGCTGCAGCAGAGGCCACCCGTGCATTTGAATGGTGGGAGGAACGTATAAAACGGGGGGTTCTGCTACTGCTTCGCTGGCTTCCCGAATGACGACTCGAAGTCCCGCGATCATGGCGCGGCGTGACCCGCACGCTGATTCCGACACGACTACGAAATAGACGCTGCGGGCAAATCGGATGTACTCCCTCTCGAAGAAATGTCTGCGAACACCGATTCGGCGGGCAACAAAAAACCCCCGCGATGATCCATAGCGAGGGTTCGTCCGTATGGTTTCGATTTCGAGATGTCCGAATCCCGATCCGCATCGTCCCTGACGCAGCCTGCAATCGGGTCAGTCGGGGCGAGCCCCCTCCTTGGGGCCCGCTCAACGACCTTGGTTCTGCCCATCGTTTCCTTGCGATGTCGGATCCCTCCAGGCAACGCGTGCATCCTGCACCGAACGCACACGACACCCATCCGTGGATATCGCGTCGCCCCTGCGGGGCGAATGCACGTGGCACATCCATGTGCCTGCGAAGTCTCCCGGCTGACCGGAAGCTCCGGGACCGAAGCAGCCACTCGGGCATCGACTGCGATCCATCACGTGCAGCTGAAACGTAAGCGCAAGCGATGAGGAAGGGAAGATGGGGAGCGACAGGAATTCAGCCAATTCTGGTAGCTACACGCTGAAAACCTCGGGGTTTTCTGAAAGTATCGCGCAACCCGCTACCAATAGTGAACAGTACGATGTGAATATTGCTGGCAGGGATAGTATTGATAGCAATTCAAGTCGGCGCCATGAAATGTGCGGGATGTCGCAGTTTCAGGGTCATCATTCAACGGCACGGTGTCTAGCAGCCGATGCGGCCACTGCCGCATGGCTCAACTCCAAATGCAATCGATCCGGCAACGGTCTGATGGAGAGTCCCGTGGCTGCAGATCAGCGTCCAAGCCATGTGTCGTCCTCGCGCATGCAATGTGCGAAGACCTGTAGCGAACGAACAGCGCCGAAGATGGCGGATCGGACCGACAACAGCAGCTGCGGATTCGAGCGTCCGAAGAACGCCAAGCGCGTAAGACCCTCTTCCGAGGGCCGGGTCGAATACGCGACGCTCAGGGCGTCGCGCCAGCGCGGTAATCCTGATACGACTTCTCTTCGACATACGCCGAGCCCAGTGCGAGGTTGATGTCCTTCTTGATCCGTGCGCGTTCGTCGTTCTCGAAATAGACGCTGCGGGCGAGACGGATGAATTCCTCGTCGAAGGCCTGCGCCTTTTCCTTGATGCGGATGTCGTCCTCGATCACCCACAGCCGCTCGTTGACGGCCTTCAGCTGCGCGCGCAGGCGGCCGATGTCGTGGCCTGCAGCAGGATGGGCCATCCAACTGTTCTCCAATGCCGATAATTCGTTACGGACATTGGTCAGCTTGACCGGATCGCTCATCCGCTCGGATTTGATCTGGAGGATGGCGATCTTGTCGAGCAGTTCGCCGAACGAGACGGGCGCGAGGATTTCGGACATGGCAGCGTATCTGGAATGACGGAAAGGAAGGTCGTCAGTGTACGCGCCTTGTCCCCGGACGCCTTGGCCCTTATGATGACGCCCCCGCAGCGGTGGACTGCAATCCAACGCTGCGCGCCCCTTCGGAGAGGTGGCAGAGCGGTTGAATGTACCTGACTCGAAATCAGGCGTGCGTTTATAGCGCACCGGGGGTTCGAATCCCCCCCTCTCCGCCATTTGAGATAAGCCGTTGATTTTCGACGGCTTTTTTCTTATGTTCGAAATCGCTGGCGGGACACTGACCGGGACACTCCCGATGCGTATCCCCCACTATCTGACTCGTGGCCCATCCGGGTCCTACACGTTTCGCCTTCGCGTTCCTTCCTCACTGCAGGCATTGCTGGGGCGGCGGGTTATCAAGCATGCGCTGCGCACATCCGACACCCGTCGGGCAGGACTAGCCGCACTCGATCTTGCTTCCCGATATGCTCGGCTCTTTATGGAGGTTGAGAGGGCTGCGATGAGAAGGAAGCTCACTGCGGACGATGTCGAGCGCAGCCTTGCCGAGCATGGCGTGCGCCGCTATGAGATTGACCTACATAGCGGCCGGCTAAAGGTCGACGGGCCTGAAGACCACGCCTTGGCGATGGACGCGCTCTCGCGACTGGACTCCATCGGCATGCTCGCCCCGCAGCGCCCTCAAGAGCCTGCCCCCCCACCTGAAACCAAGGTCGCTGAAGCCATCGCGATGGGCAAGGCGCGTGACACCTGGCTGAAGTCCATGGAGGCGAGCACCTCCAAGAAGACCTTGAGCATCAAGTCGGCCGCAATCGAGAGCCTCACCAGCTTCATTGGGGAAAGCCGACAGCTACATACGGTCAATCGACCGGACTTGGCACGTTGGTATCAGCTCTTGCGTGACCAGGGCATTGCCACCCCAACTATCACTAACAAGCAGTCTTACATCGGTGGCAAAAGGGGGTTCTTTGCCTGGGCTATGGCTTCGGGTCACTACCCCGCCGGGGACAATCCAGCCCAAGGGCACGTGTCTTACACCGCCAACGAAAAGCGCAAACGGCGCAAGTTCGGCTTCAAGGCTTTCTCGCAAGAGCAAGTCCAAACGCTCTTCCACCCTGCGGCGTTTGCCAAACTCTCTTTTCATGCGCGGTGGGCGATCTTGCTTGGACTCTATACAGGTGCGCGTGTATCTGAGATTGGGCAGCTGAGGGTCCTCGACATCGTCGAACTGGACGGAATCCCTTGCCTACAGCTGACCGAAGAGGGCGACAACCAGAGTCTGAAGACGGACCTCAGCCGGAGAATCGTGCCCCTTCACCCACACCTTGTAGAGCTTGGTTTTCTCAAGCACGTTAAGACCTTGGTCGCGGCCAACGAGTGGCAGTTGTTTCCCAAGGGGAAAGCGACCGCCATCAATGGTCGAGGAAACTGGATCACAAAGGCGTTTGGACCCTACCTGCAAACCGTGGGAAGTAGCTGGACGCCGGCAAAACGTGGCTTCCATTCGTTGAGGAAGACGGTCATCCAAGAGATGCAAGGTGGCGGCGTCGCTTCGGAAATGAGAGCGCAAATCGTGGGGCATGAGCTCGACGACGAACACCACGCTGTCTATAGCCGCGATTTCACTCCCGCCGAGAAGTTGCGGGGCGCGGGCGAGGGAAAGTTTCGTTCCGCTGGCTTAGGGGTGTTGAACTACGGGTTAGACCTGAAGGCTCTGGCTGAGGTGCTGGCGAATCCGGTCCGGATGCGAAAGAAAAGCGATCGGCGTGAGCCCCAGGCGTCGCTTTAAAAGACTGCTACATTTCACGAAGCATCAAATCTGTGAAGAAGCTCTAACTTCCGCACCTTGCGGTAATCGCAAATACTGCTTCTATGCATGTTCCCCCAAAGCGCTAGGAGCGCAAAACATGCAGCAGCTAGAACCAAAGCTAGAAATCGCCAGTCGATTATTGAGCGGAATCATTTCTCAGGACCGTCACCGCACGTTGGGCGACCGGTCAGACGACATCCGGCACTCGCTGGAAGTCGCCGCGGAACTCATTCGGCAAAGTGACGAACGAAGCCCGCCGGACCTTGATCTGACACTCCGCCCTCCTGTGCCCATCAAAACACGTGAAGCGCTAATTGAGCGGGAGCAAGTTTCGCTCGATGAGTTGCGCAGCGATCGGAAACGGCAGACGCCAGCGCGAGCATCGGATTGGGTCAAAGGCCCAACCCTGCACTAGCGTGGTGGCGCGGTGCCAGGGGGAACCGCGCTAATACTATTGCAACGCCCCGCCATGTGCGGGGCTTTCTTCAACTGAATTTCGGCGCCTTCCGACGGCTACCAGATGCCGCAATGGAGTCGTCGGCACGCTCCACCTCTGACGCCGGCTCTTGCGCAGCAGGAGGTGTTGGTATCGCGGCCACTGTCCCATCGGATTCGATGGGATAGCGCTTCAGAATGTCGACACTCCACTCTTCCAACGCGGCAGCGCTGGCACGCGTTTGCGTTAGATAAGCTTGCTCGGCGTCATAGGTTGTCGCATGGCGTGCGTCTCGCACAACTTTTGTTCGTGTCTCAACATCCGCCAACCGGCGCGTCCGTCGCTTCGCCCACTCCTGCCGCGACCACAACGTCGGACGTGGATGCTCTGCGTCGAAATGCTCCAAGGCTCGGTGCGCCTGATGCAGTAACGTCTCGGCGCGCTTGGCAGCTGCCTTCCGACGCGCGAGCCTGGAGACATCGTGCTTAAGCTTCTTCAGGCGTCTAACCAGCTCGCGCACGTAAACCGCAAACGGGGCATCCCGAACGAATGACCCCAGAAGTTCGGCGCGATGCCGTATCACGCGCCCGGTGGCCTCTAGGGCATTGTCCACCGAAGCAACGAAGCCCTCTTCCCATAAGCGCGCCGCTTCTTCCAATGCGACGGTGGCCGCCCGCTTTCGCCCAATATGTGTAGCCAAGATCTGAGAATCGTCTTCTGCCGGCCTGACTCGCAGGCCTCGCAGGCCTCGCACGATTCGGATTTCGCCGTCGCTCCGCGAAGGGGCCGAAGCGTCGGCATTACTCCGTTCGCGGCGCGCGCGCTCTTGGTCGTGACCTTTCGGGACAGGCATCGCTCGTCCCAGCTGCTCAAACTGTGCCAGCAGTGCTTCAAAGTGAGCGTCGTTGCCATCGGCGATGTCCAGATTCGCTTGAACGCGCTCAGTGTCTTCGCCTTTTCGCTGCAGGGCGGTGGCATCTTTACCGATGTGCTGGGTCGGCTGGCGCGTGAGTGCAATCGCCGCCGGCACGTCGCCGCGGGCCAACGCGGCATCCGCTTGCGCTTCAAGACTGCGGTGGTCTACCCGTGCGTCGATTTGAGCAGCTTTGAGATGCGCGTTGATGGTGTTCGCCACCATTTCGCGCGTCCATTCGACTTCGATTCTTCCCGACGCCCCACCATCTAACTCTCGTGTCTTGTCGTTAAGCCCTTCATTGCTGATGCGGCGTGTAGTTGCCAAGATGTGTGCGTGATAGTTGAGTCCGCCCGGGCTGTCGGGCTCGTGAATGCTGGCTTGGACGGCGAACCCGTAGCGCTCCACCAGCGCACGGGCTAGCGCCGACACCAGTTCGGAGCGCTGCGCGTCGTTCAACTCGTGCGGCAGTGCGATTTCGAACTCTCTGGCGACGGTTGCGTCTTTACGCCGCTCGGCTGCTTCGGCCGCCACCCATAGCTGGGAGGGCACGAAAGCCCAATCGGGGGCTTCGTCGGGCGCGACGCATCGTGTTTCGACAACGCCGCCGCGCCGGCGATAGTCGTGCCGTGTGCCGCGCTCGTCAATGAGCAGCAGCCCTGCGCGATAAGCGGCGGCGGCAATCGACGAGTGTTCCTTGGCTCTGCTGAAGGTTTTGATGCGCGTGTGATAGATCGCCATTCCTTTTCTCCTTGTGGACCGTGCGAGATTCTTTATGCCTTGTCATTTCGCTTTGGCAAGCGACGTTCCGGAGGTTCTATCGTTGGGACGAGCGCATATTCATTTGCGGTTCCTGAGGCGAAGCCGAGGGCGCACGCATTACCGCAGGTAATGCCTAAGTGCGCTCTTCGCTCACTGCCGTTCGCTCCGAATTTTTAGGCTTCCAGCGTTTTCCGTAGCCTCGATTTTTTGAGGGCCCGCAATAGTTGACGTCGCATGGTTTCTTGCTTCAATCGATCCGACGGCTCAACAAAATTGGAGAACCCTATGCAATCCAGTGAACATCTGCACGACCGTATCGCAAAAGCAACGAACCGGCTCGCGCAGCTACAGGCGCAAGAGCTGGTCACGGCTCAGCGGAAAGCACTGCGAGCGCGCGAGGTTGCGCGCCGTAATGACATGCGCCGACGTAAGCGCCTTGCGGAGCTCCTATACGCGACGGGCAGCGAGACGCTTGAGGATGGCGAGATTGTCGCGGCGATGCTGCGCTATCAAGCAGAGTGCCGCGATGACCGCGCTCGCTCTGAGGGCAAGCAGCTTGGGGAGACCTACCTCTCCAACTTGGCTACCGGGAGCGCGCAGCGTGTGCACTAAGTCAGCCTGCCAAGTCCAGCACTGAGCCATCCTTACAGCCGTTCTTTTTCACCAGGTTTCGCAGGGGCCGGTGGGAGCCGCTTGCTCAACCGTTTCGCCAACAAGGCTGCAAACTGCTCAGGATCGGCCGCGAAATCAATCGCCTTTCTGCCATCACAATCGCGGGCATCCGGGTCAGCACCGTAAGTAAGCAGCAACTGGGCCAGTCGCAAATTAGGCGGACGTTCTTCACCATCGCGATTTTGAAGAGCAGCAACCGCCACATGTAGGGGCATGGAATCCAGGACATTGCCAACGTTCGGGTTGGCGCCAGCCTCTAGCAGCATCTTTGCTATGGACAGCCGGTTAAGCCCAGCGGCCAACCGCAAAGCAGTGTCTCCGGTCAGCGGGTCGCGCAGGTTCGGATCGCACCCCTTTCCCAGCAACTGTTCAGCATCGCGTGTCCTTCCGTTCCTGACCGCATTGAATAGGGCGGCGCCCTCTGACGGTAGCGGCTGTAATCCTTGGTGATGCTTCATTCGCCGCGCCGTCCATCGTTAGAAGTGGATAAGTTATTGGTCAGCGGTGGCCGGTGGGGACCGGCGCTCGGCGCGGCGTCTGGCTGGACGGGAGCGGCGCGGGAACCGCTGGTAGGCCGGCTGGTCTTCGAGCGTGACCTGATCCATCCTCGTCACCGATGACAGCCCGTCACACCAAACGGGGTCCCTTCGGCGCTGGATCGTCCATACCTTGTGTCGGCGCGGGCGGTTTGAGGCTTTGTTCGAGTGCCTGCTGCTGGTTGATTGCCGCCACGTTCTCGCTGCTTTGCGACAGCTTCTGTCCGGCCAGTTGGCCGACGTCTCCGACCGCGGTTTTCGCCCACGGTGCCGATAGGTCCGCCGTGTCGGTCATCCCGACCTTGGTCCCATCGGGTGTGAACTTCGCGGCCCCAATCGTATCCAGCCCGCGTTCGCGGGCTTTCTCGACCAGACCGCCGGCCAGTTGACGGCTGATCTCATCGGGCTCGCGACCCAAATGTTTGTCGCGCTCGTTCACAGCTCCAATCAAGGTCGCAAACATCGCGTGGTTCTGGTGCCACGGATTATCGAGAAGAACCGCGCCATTCCGCTCAGGCTTCACCTCTTCCGGTAGCGGTCGGTCTTGTTCGTCCGCCTTGCCGTTTCGCCCAGCCGGCGCTGACATCGATGGCGCAACAGGCACATGCTGGTGATCGTGCTGAGCGTTCACGCTTCCATCTTGCGTGTGATGAAAGTTGCCTTGTGCGCTTGGCGTCTGACTAGTGTCGTAATACGGCTGCGGTGTCGCCTTGTTGATCTTGAAGTTGATGCCTTCCTGCTCCATCAGGTTTTCTCTCAACCCGATCCCGGCCATATCGATTGTCAGCTTGTGAACGACGCCAGGATGATGCTGGGCATGCTGCCGCTCGGCCTGGATGATCGTCTCGATAGCGCCGGTGCCGTAGTAGTTTGTGTAGTCGGTTTTTCCGCTCTCTCCGATGTTGACTGGGCGTTGGCCGGGCTGGGCGCTCGCCGGATCGGGTCGATTGAAGTAGTGTTGGCCCATCGCAGCGATGTTTGCTGGACTCTGAGAGAGGGTGTTGTCGGGGTTGAATGTTAGGCCAGACTTCGCGACGACAGTATTCGTTGCAGGGTCGAGCTCGACAAAGTCGTGCTGACGACTCATCGTCTGCAACCCCTGCATCGTCGCCAAGTTCGTGTTCGGATTGATTTGCTGTTGTCGGCTCAATACGGCATTCCAGCCAGCGATCTCCGCTTTGGCCTCGTCATCGCGCCCTGCCTGGATATAGTTGCGGACTGGCGCGGTGTAGTCGTGGACGACGGCGGCGCTGTTCACCACCTGACCAGCTTGCTGAGCGAATGCGACGCTTGCCTGTGCCTTGGCTGGGTGGTTAAAGCCGTGTTGGATTTCGTGCCCGATCACGAAAGTCATATCGTCGGCATTGAAATTGCCTTGTGGATTGGTTGCTGTGCGCGTCTGCAATCCAAGCGCGGGCACATTCATGCTATGGCTGCGGCCGTCGTATGTGCCACCCGCGTGCATATTCGCAGGAACGAAGTCGAAGTTCTCCAACAGCATGGCCCGAGGGCTTGCGCCTGGATCGCGGGTCGTCGCGGCGTTCTTGACCTGCTCGGCGAGAACTGGTGAGCCGTTGATCGTGCTCTGCAAGTTATCCAGCATGTCCTGACTGACAGGATGCGTGGCCGGCGGTGTCGTGGCGCCAGGTTGCGGCGGATCGGTGTAGGTGCTGTTCCCGAAACGGATGGTCATTTCCTGAACTTGCATGACCGCTTTTAAGTCCCCGCTCGGCGCGGTCCCCGTCGGCTGGAAGGCAGTCGCTGGCAAAGATATGACACCCGTTTGCAGATCGTATTGACCGACATGATTGGGCGTCGTGCTACCGGCCGCTGGCAGCGAAAAGCCTTGCAGATGCCCTGCTTGCGCCGCTTGGTTCATTTGTCCAAGCAGGCGTGCGTCGGTCGTGATGGCGGATCTCAACTGCGCTTGCTGGTCGGCAGAAACGCCGGGCTGCTGCCCAAATTGAACCAGCGCAGCTTCAAGTTGCGCATTTGGAGTTGGCGAGGCCATGCTTAGCCTCCGTTCTTTCTGTTCATCAACTCAATGCGCTGGACACAGGACGGGTTCGCCTTGTCGTCCTGGCCATTCTTCAATCCTGGCTTCACGACAATGAAGAAATTGTCCGCAGTGTAGTTAGCCGCCAACAACCGGCCCGCATTGTCGACATCCAATTTTTCTTGAAAACCACGGGTCTTGAACGCATCTTGATACTCACGAAGCGTCATGCCACAGACAGCGGCGAAGTCGGCGTATTCGTGATAGTCGGCATTGTCGAATTTGAGAACGATCGATGCCCACGGACTGGATGCGGTTTCCTGCCACAATTCCAGCGCATAGAGCCAACTCTCACTAAGCGGAAGTGCCGCTGAGTAGCCATTGTGTCGCGGCTCCATCTCCGCAACCGGCACGTTCATTGCTTCCGCAAGCTGTCCAAGCGTGATGTCACCATTCGCATTCAATCGATCAATCAACGACAAGAAACGTTTCCCGACAGCCTCCGAAGTCAACGTGGGATTGGTCGCCGTAGTGGCATCAGGGGTGTTCATGACGGGTTCCTTCTCGGGCATAGCATGTGGAGTGTGTGCGCAGGCCGATACGCTCAGTGCGATGGTCATCAGCCAAGCCGACGACCTTCGCGACAGACTGTTCGGGCACTGGTGGGAATGAATGCGCCCAGGGGGCGCAGCGAGCGCCAAACGCAGGGCGGTGGGAGAGCTTCTCATCTCGCGATCCTTCGGCATCGTCAGGGGACAGGCTAGCGCACTCACGCCGGAATCGCACTGCCTCGGTCTTGACCATTCTACCGATCCGGGGCTACTTGGTCTCGGGGGCTTTGTCGGGGTCATCCGCCTCGCGATCCTCATTGCACACTATTTTCCAGTTGGCGCCTGCCGGATGTCCCATTTAATTAGTTCCGCATCACCATAAGTGTATAGCGCCAGCCCGTGAATTCCCGGTTCAGTGCCTTGTATCATCATGATGACTATCGGCAGTCGAAGTGCTGACTTTTGAAGTAGGCATGCGATGGTTGTCTTGTCCTCTAAGGAAGCCTTTGGATACTGCTCAGGGTGCGTGTGCCACTCGCCAAGGTATTGCAGGCCACGCGATGCGTGCTGATCAATTGCCGCCTGTGCAGACAATGGGTTTGACCTATAGCCGAAGCGTGACCGGTAGTCGTTTCGATATGGGCCGCTAGCGATAGAAACATCAACCTCGGTGTCGCGGACAGACCCGAACAATTGCCCGCCACATTCTTTCGCCCACCATTTCATCTGGCGGTGTTTGGACAGAATTTCTATCACCTGCCAACTAACGGTGATGCTCTGGGAGCAGGTTGGCGTGCTGGCAATCACGTCGATCAGTGCTTCCATTGGCGCAAGATCTCGGAAAAGCTTCGATCAAAATCAGAAGACACCTTGCAACCCCGACTCAACGCTTCATCGCGATTGCCAAGCCACGAACGCAACACTGATGCTTGGACCTTGCCCAACAACACGTCCAGAGTCAAACGTTGTGCTAACGATACCGTGCCCATCATGTCCACGGCATTGTAGGGCTGGTATACCACCGCACAGCCAGCTTCGACTGCACTGGCTGAGCCTTTTGGCCAATCGCTAGTTAACCGCATGTTGAAACAGCCGTCTGCATCTAGACAGTCTCGAACGGAGTCCGGTGCGAACAGCGCGGCTGCATGCCCAGCCAAAGCAAACTCTTCAATCCACGTCCAAATCAAAGCTGGTCCTATGCTCAGACTATGTCGCCATCGATCTACAGCCAATTCTCCCGGAAGATCAATTCCCGCAAGTATCACGGCATCGTATTTTGAAAGCGCGCAAAGCTCAGTTGGCGTGAGGTTTTGGAAGTTTTTGCTGCTGTAAGCGATCTCACGGACATGAGGGAAGTCGCGCTGAATTTGTCCCGCAAGGGCACGAGATTTTGCGTAGGTCGCCCACTCCATGCCCAAGACGTGCCGCCCGATGTTGTTCGGGGCGAGTTGATCGCGGTCGACAAGCATGAGATGTCCGACGCCAGCTTGCGCCAAACCACGTGCCAGGTAGCCACCAATCGCTCCACAGCCGACCACTGCGACCGATGCATCCTTCAGTCTCTCAAAGTCTGGATTGTTGCCGCGCCCATGAATCCACGCAGCATCAGCTCGACGGACGATTAGTCTTGAAATTGGACGGCAGCGATAGCTGTCCGCCAGTATCTGAGCTGAGCGGGGCCTTGAAGGCCGAAACCCTTTTTCGACATGCTTTTCATTTGGACCATGAATTTCAGTCGCGACGAAAACAGGCTGCTCATGAATGATGCAGCCGATCACAATTGGCAGAGAGCTTCCTGCCAAGAGATGACGTTCGATTTCGCTACGCCCGACCAGCGCCATCACGTCGGCACCGATGCGAGGGAATTGTTCGGGCTCTAGCGGCTCTGGCAGGCAATGAAGTCGAGTGCTACGGAAATGGGTCGGAACCTGCCTGCCTTGGTTTCTTAACCAATCCGACATCTGCGCGGCGCTTTCAGCCAACACGATACGACTTGTTCCGATACGCCACCACACAATGTCCCTATCTTCCTGCCTTCCATCCAAGAGACTTAGCGCTTCTGGAATGCGGCCATCGACTTCTTGGGACCAATACGAAATGAACTCCTCACGGAACTCGCTACTGCGAAGACTTGCATCCATCTGCAAGACTTCCATTGCGTTTTGAAATGTTGTCTTGATCCGCTGTCCGGCAGGCGCAGAAAATGCTGTCGTTGACAGGCAAAGCACGCCTGTTTTCTCAACGTGGGGCCAGATCGGACTGCCGACGGCTTGGATAGCGACCACTCTCGGCTCAGATAGAGGAAAATCCCCGTCAATCCCAATGACCACATGATCCACGCGCGGATGGTCATGCAACCGTCCTGGAATGTTGATTCTCCAGGCGGATACAAAGCCAAACCGTGAGAAGTTCGTCCAATCTACTTCTCGGAATCGACGCCAGTTCTGAGGCCGCAATTCCTCAATTGCGGCTTCAATATCGTCAGTAAACGGCTTATCGGGGAGCAGAAATTTTACCCATTTCGGCCAAATCGGCCGTTCCCGTCATTTCGGGTGTCGGTCTTGTTTTCCGTTGGAACGAAGAGTGCTTTCTTCCCGCCCTCAGGCTCGCTCGGATCAGGCAGTTTGCCGAGATACTTCGTATTAAACACGGAGTCCCAAGCATCGCGTGCCTCGGCCCGGGTGCAGTCGTTTTGCTCCAGAACTTCGAGACTCTTCAACGCTCCAGCAAGCTTTCCCTGGAAAAACTTTATCTTCTTGTCCCCATCGACAGCCAGTGGGGCTTCGTTCACCGGGTGGTCGACCTTAGTCGAAATGGCAAGACGCTTGTTGATCGCTTTCCACGTTTCCAGCAACGCTTCATCATCTCGGCCAGGCTTGGATTTCAATTCGTCAAACACAAGCCGAGTGAGGACGATGCCGCATGCGGTCTGTTCCTTCCAGTCTTCTTCGCTTCTGGCGAACGCTTTCGTCATGCAGACTATTCGCCTCATTTGATTGCCGTCTTCTCCACCCTGACCGTTGAGCTCAGACACCTTTTTCCTGAACCATTTGGTAGTCTCGCGTGCATCGGAGAGCATCCACTTGTCGCCGCTTGCCAACTCAAAAGTCTGCTTTTCATCGTCCTTGCCTTTGTTCTCGACCAAGATCCGGTAAACGGGCATGTCGATGTGGTAGCCAGCGGCATAGATTTGCCGAACGCAATTATTGTGGACTTCGGCGGGATCTTCGAAACGGTTATCGCGGGCTAGCGCATCGCAGACACGCTGCCGTGCATTTTTGGGTGCCAAGTCCGAGCCGGAATCATCTACCAAGTCTTCTTTGGAAAAATACACACCGTCGTCAATGTCGTAGTCGCAGTTGTCGTCCTGAACCATCGTCCACATGGAATACGACCCCTGGGAGTGGACCATTTTTGGCTGCGGGTGCTCCTCTACATCAAGGCCGATTTCTAAGCGACGACGCCCCACATCCCGACGCTGCCTCATCTCGTCCTGCTCGGACTTGCTAAGCTTGACTTCGTCATCATGAAAGCTCCGAACGTCATTCGAACAGTCAAAAACACTCATGCTTCTGCCTCACTCTTTTGTTTGTTGTAGCCGTCGACCAGTGCTTGACGAAAAGCCGAAATTCCCTGATCGGTTCCTTGCGCTTTGGCCCATGCATAATCGACGTCCGAGATAGCCTGTCTGCTTAACGCATTCAGAACTTTTAGCCGTGCGTCATCCATGTTTTTCAGATACTTCAACAGTTGTTGTGATGGGCATTGCGCCGGTAGTCGATATGCGAAACTTCCGTTATGCCTCAGCGCAAGGATTTTCGAGCTGAGGTAGTCATAGCCGACGGCCTGCGCGTTCAAGCTCGCCTCGATGGCAAGTAATCCGCCCGTCCACCCCCACGCGCCGCGGTATCGCTGGCGATCAGACAACTCCTCTCCGCCCTGGGCAGGCAGGGCGCCCAGCATGAACAGGTGTATTGGCCGGTCTGCTTGCCCTCGATCCGCAAGGATCTCGGTGGCTTCGATGGCTCCGACTGCGCCAGGGTTATTGGCCCATAGGCCGCCGTCGGTATAGACCACACGTGTCTGGCTTCCCGGCTCTTTGAGCGCGGCGAGTGCGCGCAAGATGGGAGCTGCGGAAGTCGCCATGCATGCGTCAACTAAAGTCCTATCGTCATCCCGCCCGTTTAGACGTCCTAAATGCTTGGTCTTGAATACGACAGCAGCATGCCGAGCCATGTCAATTGCCGTAATGCCCAGCGCAATGCTGCGGTTGTCTTGGATGTCCTTGAAAGTGGTGCCTTCGAGCGTTTTTTCCAACGCCGAACGTAGCGCTCCTTCTCCGGATCTTGTTCCCCATCCTAGCGCCCGAACCAGCTTGCCAAGACCTGGCACTGATCGCACAAACTGACCTGGAAATATTTTGGGTCCGTGCGCTCGGTAGAGTTCGTCAACTTTCGAAAGGTCAACGCCCTTCGCTAAGGCACACGCCACAATTCCTCCTGTGCTGGTGCCAACGATCAAATCGAAGCAACGCCCAACATCGAGCGCATGCGCGCCCCCCGCCGTCACTCTGGCGGCGAATGTTTGAAGGTATGCGGCTTGGTAAACCCCTCGCATCCCTCCGCCGTCAAGACAAAGCACACGGAATGGCGCCATAAATTGCCCCCTGTTGGTCCACTCATCTATTGCGACTTCAATCACGTTTTCAAGGGGCTCTTCAAGCGTCTGAATAGCTGCATTGATTGATCTTTCCTATTGATCTTTACTCTCGCAGACAATTTGAGGTTCCACTCACGTCCAAGCAGGACTCTTTCCAGCGTGATGTATATCCGTGGTCCGTCTCACCCGATGAGACACCGCCGATCAAAGTAGGAGACAGCCATGTACCAATGCCTCGTGATGCCCGACAGGCTATGGAAGGGGCGGGCTTGATGGAACTGTGGCATCCGTCGAACAGCCGTCGCAATGCCACGCTCCGATGATCAGCTGTTCTAGGCCGGCATGGACCCTGCTCCGGCAGCTGAAGTATCCTCACCCTGACCTCACCTGCCACGAATTCCGTGGCGGCGACGTTCCGCTCAGGGGGCAGGGATGGCAAGGAAAAAGTCCAACGCAGGACTGTGGTGGATCGCTGGGATCATCGTTGTTATCGCCATGGTGCCCCGGGAAGTCTGGATCGGGCTTGGCGTTCTGGGTGCGATCGCGATCGCGGCCTATGTGTTCATCAAGTGGCAAGCGGGTTCAAAAGCTGCCTCGAAGGCTGGGCCGACCGACCAGCCGACGCTCGCGGAGCTAATGTCGAGCCAAACCCAATCACGCGGCAGGACTCAGCAGCCGCCTCCACGGCCTACTGCAAATCCAGGTCGGAGCACGCCTTCGGCCCTTCCCGCCCAGCCGGCGACCCCACCTATGCCCAAGTTCGTGCTACCGGTCGACCGAGCCATCCCTCCTCCGCCCGCTCCCAAACCCCTTGCCTCCGACGATAAGCCACGGCCGAGCAGCGTCTTTTCGTACGGTTCTGGCACGTCCCCTGCCGCTCCCACCCAGTCGGCTACCCCGCCCATACCCATGCTACCGGCCGATCGAGCCATCCCTCCTCCGCTCGCTCCCAAACCCCTTGCCACCACGTATAAGCCACAGCCGAACAGCACGTTTTCTTACGGTTCTGGCACGCCACCGGCCACCACAGGTCCTTCCCATACCCAGCGCTCCCCAGCCGAGCCGGAGTTCTACTCAGCACAGATGGGCACCCAGGCCACATCTGAACCAATCTTCCCTATCCCCAAGCCTGCGGCCGATTCGGGAGAAGCCCACTGGGTGCTTCCAGGCGAGACGGTCAGCATCGCGGGCCTCGATCTGCCCGGCGGGATGCTTTATGTCGGCGCTCGGCTGAAAGCGGCCAACGGCGCTGGCTCGGAGCCGAGTTTGATCAGTGGTTTGCTCCATATAGCCGCCACTGGAGATTTTCGCGAGCAGCACACCAGCTATTGGCCGAGCTATGGCGACATCTCTCCTCAAGCTCGACGCGCTTATCTGAATTGGCTAGCGGAGGGGCGATCGCATCCGGACTGCGACATCGGATTTGTCTTTCTCTTCTTTTACGGCTTAGAACGTCGAATCATTCTTGACACATCGAAGGACCCGTCGATCAAGTGCGAGTGGCCCGCGATCGCTGACGAACTTCGCCGTTTGCTGGCCATATACGGAGAGCGTTCCGGCTCGTTTCTTCGCTACGCCGGGGAAATGCTCAACTGGATCGAACTCGATGGCGCGTCCGCCAACTCCAAACGGTATCTGGAACCTATCCCTTCCTTCCCTCGAAGCTACGAGCTTCCGGCTTACCTCAAGTTGATGCTGGGGCAGTCGTCCGTGGATCGCGCCCCCATTCCTGCCGAGCTTGCGCTTGCGTGGGTTCGATTGAATCCGGAGACTTCGTTGCGCACCGCTGCGACACGCTGCCCCGAAGAATTCGAGCGCCTGTTCGTTCAGCGCTACCGCGAAGTGCTCGGACGCGGATTGGTCTTGCCGAAGAACCGGACAAAGCTGAAGTTCGTCTACCGCGCGGCGTCCTCCGGCTTTCAGGGAGCCACCGCGAGCATGGGGTTCGACGATGTTCCGGACGTCACGGCAATGACTGCGCCCATCCGAACACTGACGGAAATCGCCAATCAATGCACGGATGAACTCGGTGCATTCAGTCGGTTGGTCGGCAAAGACCCCGCGGCGCGCACATCCCTCGATGGCCTGCTTCAGTTGCCCGCAACGCTCTGGCCGGCGGAAGCGCAGAGGCGTATCGAAACGCTCAAGAGCACGATGCAGGCCGGAGCGCTGACCCGCCGACTGGACGAAGTGATCGACATTCTTGGTGGTTCCAGTCAATTCGTGAGCAAAGACCGGGTGCGGGCATTGGCTCGTGCGCTCCAGGACGTCGGCATCGGGATGGAGCCCGATGTGTTGACAGGAGCGCGAGCGCCCAACGCCACCGACCCCGTCGTGCTCTTTGCGGTGTCGCTAGGCGAAGGTGCTGTGTCCGATACCGATGCTTACCGCACTGCGGCCCTGACGCTTCAATTGGCATCGGCGGTGGCCCACGCGGATGGCGAGATAAGTGATCAGGAGGCATCGCATCTGCGCAGGGAAATCGAACTCTGGAGCCACCTGACGCCTCGGAGTCGGGAGCGGCTGCACGCCCACCTAACTTGGCTCACAGTCGCTCCCATGACGCTCGCGATTCTGAAAAAGAAGCTCGAACCACTGGAACACCAAGCGAAACAAGCAGTCGCCACCTTCATGGCCACGCTCGCGCAGGCTGACGGGATAGTCTCACCGGACGAGGTGAGATTTCTCGAAAAGGTCTACAAGGCGCTGGGCGTCGAACCCAAGCAGGTATTCAGCGACATCCACGCCATCGGTGCCGGCAACGCCCCGGCACCTCGAACGGCGACCAAGGGCTTCCGGCTCGATGCCGCACGCATTGCCGAACTCGAAAAAGACACGGCTCGCGTGTCTGCGCTGCTCTCCGAGATATTTACCGAAGAGGCCGTCCCCGCTCCTGCACCACCGGTCGAAACCGAGCCGACGAAGGAAGCCGGACTGCTCGGCCTGGATGAGGCTCACAGCGCGCTTATGCGCCTGATGCTTTCCCGCCCTCAGTGGACGCGGTTTGAACTCGAAGATGCCGCTACGGATCTTGAGTTGATGCTCGACGGCGCCTTGGAACAAGTGAACGAAGCATGCTTTGACGCCCATGACATCCCGCTCAGTGAGGGCGAGGATCCGATCGACATCAATCCGGAAGCTGTAGAGAAAATCGAATCATGACCGCCCCCATTCGAGCCAAGGACCGCGATGCGGTCATCCAGTCCCTTCGTGCCGGCGTGGTCCCCCGCGCTGGTCAGCACTTGATCCAGGTCGGCCGCGGCCGAGAAGTTGAAACCTTGGTCGGCGACATCGATCGCGTCGCAGACGGTGGCTCCTCGTTCCGTTTCGTGATCGGCGAGTATGGGGCGGGCAAAACCTTCTTCCTCAACCTCATTCGCGCTGTGGCGATGGAGCGCAAACTCGTTGTCGCCAGCGCGGATCTCAATCCTGATCGCCGGCTGCATGCATCCGGTGGGCAGGCACGCTCCATGTATGCGGAACTCATGCGCAACATGGCCACGCGCACCAAGCCCGAAGGCGGCGCGCTGGCTGGCGTGGTCGAAAAGTTCATCGCGACGGCCAAATCAGAAGCCAAGTCTTCCGGCCTACCAACCGAGACCGTTATTCGCTCCAAGCTTGAACAATTGACCGAACTCGTCAACGGCTACGATTTTGCGGATGTGATTGCAGCCTATTGTCGCGGCGCTGAGGAAGGACAGGATCAACTGAAGTCAGACGCCATTCGCTGGCTCCGCGGCGAATTTTCCACGCGCACCGACGCTCGGGCTGCGCTGGGCGTTCGGGCCATCGTCGATGATTCATCGGTCTACGATCAACTCAAGCTGATGGCGCGCTTCGTGCGCCTTGCAGGCTTTGGAGGGCTTCTTGTCAGCCTGGACGAACTGGTCAACCTCTACAAGCTTGCGAACTCGCAAGCGCGCAATGCCAACTACGAGCAACTGCTCCGTATGCTCAACGACTCCCTCCAAGGAACAGCGGTGGGTCTCGGCTTCATGCTCGGTGGAACCCCCGAGTTTTTGATGGATACCCGACGCGGCGTTTACAGCTACTCGGCGCTGCAAAGCCGCTTGGCGCAGAATACCTTCGCGGTCGACGGCTTAGTCGATTTCAGCGGCCCCGTGGTGCGCCTGTCGGCGCTCACGGCCGAAGACTTCTACCTGCTCCTCGGCAAGATCCGCCATGTCTACGCAAGCGGCGACCCCGAGCGCTACCTACTGCCTGACCCCGCCATCGCGGGCTTCATGGAGCACTGCGCCAATCGGATCGGCGACAGCTTCTTCCGCACGCCCCGGACCACAATTACGTCCTTCATCAACCTATTGGCCGTGCTCGAACAGAATCCCGAGGCAGACTGGAAGAGTCTGCTCGGCCAAGTCGACATCGCCCCAGACACTGGGGGTAGCGACGAACTCGCTGTTGAACCCGACGACGAACTCGCGTCTTTCAAACTGTAATCCGCATGAGCGCTTCATCGGCCTTCCAGCAACTCAATCCTCGGATCCAGCACTACCTGTGGTCCGAGGGCTGGGGCGCACTTCGCGCTGTGCAAGAACTGGCCATCCCGAAGATCTTGCCGGCTGATCGGGATGTCATCGTGGCGGCGAGCACGGCCTCGGGCAAGACCGAGGCCGCGTTCCTGCCCGCCTTGACCTATTTGCTGGGTCAGGAGCGCCCAGGCCTGATCATCTACATCAGTCCACTCAAAGCTCTGATCAACGATCAGTTCGAACGGCTTGATCGCTTGTGCGAGAACCTGGAGGTGCCGGTGTGGCCGTGGCACGGCGACATCAGCGCATCGAGCAAAACCCGTTTTCTGCGCGATCCCTGGGGCGTTCTGCTGATCACACCCGAGTCTCTGGAAGCACTGTTCTGCAACCGCGGCACGGCCGTGGCCGGCCTGTTCGAGCGCACGGCCTACCTGATCGTCGATGAGCTGCACGCCTTCATCGGTTCCGAACGTGGAAAACAACTGCAATCGCTGATGCACCGCATCGAGACCGTGCTCGGACGAAAGCTTCCGCGCATCGGTCTGTCGGCAACGCTGGGCGACATGAACCTGGCCGCGCAGTTTCTGCGTAGAGCCAGCTCAGTAGAGATCGTTGATGCTCCCTCAGACGGGTCGGAGCTGAAGGTTCTGGTCAAGGGCTACGAGGAGCCCATTCCCGATCCGGATGCCGTTGACGAGTCCGAAGCGGAGCGCGCGCCGCCATCGATCGCGCAGCATCTTTTCGCAGCGTTACGAGGCACCAACAACCTCGTGTTTCCGAACAGCCGCCGCGAGGTGGAACGCTACACCCACCTCCTGAGCGGCTTGTGCGAAGGCGCTCGCGTCCCCAACGAGTTCTGGCCGCACCACGGCAACCTGTCGAAGGAAATCCGTTACGAAACCGAGGCGGCCCTGAAACAGAAGGAACGCCCGGCGACGGCGATCTGCACCAGCACCCTGGAACTTGGCATCGACATCGGAGCGGTCAAGAGCGTGAGTCAGATCGGCACGCCGCCGTCGGTGGCCAGTCTACGCCAACGGCTGGGGCGATCGGGCCGACGCCCGGGAGAGCCGGCCATTCTGCGGGGCTACGTGATCGAGGATGCCATCGACAAGCAATCGGATCTCGCCACCCGCTTGCGGCTCGATACGGTGCAGATCGCCGCAGCGATTTCGTTGCTGCTGGAAAACTGGTTCGAGCCACCTGTTGTTCACGGCGCGCATTTTTCGACGCTGATCCAACAGCTACTGTCGGCGATTGCTCAATACGGGGGCTTGAACGCTGCGCAGGCTTATCGACTGCTGTGCGCACCCGGCGGACCGTTCGACGGCGTCTCCAAGGAGTCGTTCGGGGAGCTGCTGCGCCATCTGGGCCAACAGGAAATCCTGACCCAGGACGGCTCTGGCCTGCTGCTTCATGGCCGCGTGGGCGACAAACTCGTCAATCACTACTCGTTCTACGCGGCTTTCGCATCGGAAGAAGAGTTTCGGGTGATTTCCGGCGGCAAGACACTGGGCACGCTCCCCGTCGATCAGATGCTCACGGTCGGTCAACGCATCTTGTTCGGTGGACGGACCTGGCTGGTGGAGGACATCGACGAAGAGCAGAAAGCGATCCATGTCTCGCCGGCGAAAGGTGGAGCGCCGCCTTTGTTCAACGGCGGCATGGGGCGGGTCCACACCAAGGTTCGGCAGCGCATGCGCGACATCTACGAAGGGAGCTCGCCCGCGCCGTTCTTGGATGCGACTGCTAAGCGCTTCGTATCCGAGGGGCAACACGCCTACGCGCAGCTTGAGCTGGGTCAACGCTTGCTGCTCGACCAGGGAAGCACCGCCCTCGTGCTGACGTGGCTCGGGGACAGCGCCAACGAGGCGCTTGCGTGTCTGATGATGTCCCGCGGATTCCAGGCTGCGGCCGGAAGGTTGGGCGTTGAGATCAACAAGAGCGGCAGATCGCTTGTGGAAATCGAAGACGCACTTGCGGACGTTGCATCAGAACCAGTTCTTCCTGTCGACGAGATGTTGGCCAATGTCGGAAACCTCGCTCGACAGAAATGGGACGGACTCTTGTCGCCTCGCTTGCTGCGGATTTCGTATGCGAGCTTGAATTTGGATGTGGGTGAGGCGATGGAATGGCTCGTCGGCCATGCCCGCAACGACCACGGTCTATGTGCGCGTGATATTTGAGTTCACCATCGCTTTGAGCAGGACGTCTCGATGAACAGAAGCGCCATACGCAGCACATCGAATCTTAACGGTAGAAACCGTGTTTAAGGAGGAACTTTCTCAGTCTATGATCCACACAAACGACATGATGCTAAATCAGCTCGGGTTTCTGTAGACCAAGTCTAACTATTCTGAATGGGATGCTGTGATAGTTGCCTATTCAGCTTTCCTGAGCAAAGTGCACTACCCCAGTTTGACGTTCATAAACAACGTGTTAACCTAATAATATCTGTGTGCCGAGGGGGCGCCCATGACGACCGTTCATCATGTTGCTGACTACATTGCAGTCAAGATTGACGAGGCAGGCGCTTCGCTCAACTTGTTGAAGCTTCAGAAGCTTCTCTATTACGTTCAGGCGTGGTCGCTCGCTACGCGAGATAGACCCGCTTTCCAGAACAAGTTCCAAGCCTGGGTTCATGGCCCGGTCTGCAGGGAAATATACGATCGTTTTAAAGACGAATACTCTCTTTACGATTCCGTTCGTCCGAACGAAGCGATTCGACAGTCCGCATCGGCGATTGCTGCGGATCCCGATATGCAGTCGCACATCGATGAAGTGCTTGAAGCATATGCACGGTTTTCTGGCACGCAACTTGAGGCCATGACACATCGTGAAGAACCATGGATTCGCGCACGCGGCGAGCGCGGTCCCGCCGAGCGTTGCGAGGTTGAAATCGACGAGCGATTGATGACTCAGTTTTATGCGAATCTGTTGAAGGAAGTTGCGGACGAAAACCAGAGGCATTGATGCCCAAGATCGCGCAGGCCGCACAGCGGCAATCGAAGGAAGCTCGCACAAATTCTAGCGACCAAAGTTATTCGATCGTCGCTTCAAAAAGACCTACACCGGGCGTCAAATGGAGATTTGGCTTTGGTTTTTTCCGGGAAATCAAATATTTTGGATTGGATGGTTCGAAAGTCAAAAACGACTGGCTTGTTTCCGTAATCTACCGATTTTTTGATCTCGGATCGTTAACGGTTGAAGAGATCATCGGAAACAAAGGTAATGCCGAAGGCGCTCGTTGCCACCCCATTAACTGGGAACAACAGAACATACCCATCGCGCCAGACGACCTTGATTGGCTACCAATCAACTACAAGAATTCAGCTGAGTTTCCGCTTGTTCAATTCGCCGTATCACGATCACTTGGCCGCGTGATCGGGTTTTTCGATGAAGAATGGGCTTTCCAAGTGGTCCTGCTCGACCCTTTACATAACGCACAACCATCGAAGTCATTCAACTACGCGGTCGATCTTTGCAAGCCCATGGGTTGCGAACTAACAGCTCTCCGAAAGAAAGTTGATTCGGCACTTACTAATTCACCTGAATGCGATTGCGGAATTAAACAACGGCTAATAAAAACTGTTGATCTTCCGATGCCGGGCATGGCCACGGTCGTTTGCATTGCTAGGGATGACTTGTCCGACCAAGCATTTGAAATCATCGAATCTGGTTTGGCAAAGGACTTCCAAGATTTGATCCAGCATGGCGTGGATGCCTGTCTTGCAAAAACTTCGTCTTAATGCAATGAAAATCTCGGCTCCGCATATCGAGTGCGCCCAATCATTCCCTAATGTTCTCCCACTGGTGTGCGATGAGGTTGCCTACTCATCCATGCGATCCCGCTACCGGCTGACCACTCGCAAGCTCAACCTTTTTTTATGATTTCAGCTCGCTCGCAATGAATCCGAAATCGTGCGAAGGCGATTAACCATAGTCGACACAGTCGACTTCGTGGCTCCCAAGCCAAGAGCACGGGAGCCAACATCTGAAGCAGCTTCTAGAATCTCTTTCACGATGCGCGCGGCCTCGTTGCTGTCTACTTGGTAATGCACCGCTAATCGCAACATATCGCCATGAGTCGGATCTTGCGAAGTCCCATCAGCGAAAGTCATGGTGTGATACCCCCCGGGGCCTTCCATATAGGTCAGATCATATGCCGGAGTGATATCCCACTGATTGGTTTGGTTGAGCAGGAAGGCGAAATTTTTTGCATGATCGTCGCGCACACTCAAAGCGGCATTGAATACAGCACGGCGATAGGCTTGGACGTATGATGCCTTTGGAACCGACAAAGCACTCATCACTTCCGCCAGATTCACGTAGTCCAATCCGCTGACCCGATGCGAATAATGAAGCAGCCCACCAAGCGTGTGGCAAAAAACCCTGGAATCGGCTGTTCGATCAAAGCGGCGCGTGGCAAAAGCAGGCTTGCCATTGATGTTCATCAATACGCTATCCATCACATCCAGTCCGACGGCGCGAGCGACTTCCATGTAGGCTTGCTCAATGATCGGGGCATCTGCCGGCTCATCTCTTGCGGCGAACTTTATCAGCCACGAACTGAATCCTTTGCTCGCGACCCCTCCTGTGACGCGAGCTGTTCTACCATCGACGGAGAGATCGACCATCACCTTGGGGCGAGCGCCCTGCGGTGAACTGCCCGCCCTGAGCAGCTCGTTCGATACGTCTTCGATATGTCCTTCGATAGTGGCTTCGACTTCCGTCCCGAGCCGGTCAAGCGTCATCGCTTCATCAGCCGCATCTTCCATCGCGGGGCGAAACGTCAAAGCACCCCAAGCGCGCCCGCTCAGGTAAGCCAGACGCAGTGCCGGCGAGATCAATTCCTGCCTGATCGCCAATCGGGTCAGAGCTTTGTTCATCAGATATAAGCCCCATCCATCCGGCAATGCATCATTGAGCATGCCGGGCAGCCCTGAGTATTCCTGAGGCGGCCGCGGATGTGCTGTGGATGCCCACACGTGAGACGAAAGCGGCATGCTTAGCGGGGAAAGCGCGAGCCCTGCATTCCGCGCCTCTTCGCTCCATTCAAAATAGCCCGCTCCACTTCCTACGTTGTAATTGAGGCGTCCTATCAGGACAGGCACGGACAAGTGCTCCGTCCACACGTCAATCTGATGGTTTTTCGCTTCGATCCACGCCTTGGAAAAAGTCATTGTCTTCTTTCTTCATCGAATGCGTTTTTTGTGCAGCGCATCAGGTTTGTCCAATTCGACGTAGCGTTCTTGGGCTCGAAGATTTGGAAAGTGGGGTGTTTCAAGCATGCGGAGGAAGTCAATGCCATGGCCGAATGCCAACAGCATCCGGATCAAATTCTCATAGGAAATGGACTTACCTTTCTCCATCGCCTTGACCGTCTGCACCGACACACCTGCCTGCTGGGCAAGATCAACCTGGCGCCAGTGAAAGGCCACACGTTGGCGCCGCAAGCGTTCACCCACCGCTAGCGGAAAATCGATCAACGCCGGCGAATCAACATGATGCCGCCCAACGATTTCATACAGATTTTTCATGGACTTAGCATACCCGGAAGCATAAAGTATGTCAACACATACCTTATTTAAGGTATGTGTTGACATATTTTCAAGAGTACGAACGCCCTTTGCTGAACATTCGAGAGGCGACAATTCGCCAGGGGTCAAATATCTCGGGGGTGAAACTCCTCGCCTCGCGCTGCATCGCTCGAATTTCGACTGCTGTAAATGGAAGCTCTTGTATCAGCGCACAGATGCGTCCCATTATTCGCAACGTGAGGAAGCTCGACTGGCAAGCATATTCATGATGCTGGTCTGAGGCGGATTTGATACGGGACATAGCCAAAAAACTTCGAAAACCGCGTTAGGCTGTGTGAGGATTCACTGTGTAGCCACCCAAGGAGAATGTCATGGCAAGTCGCTATCTTCTGACCGGCCCGGTAGGCGGCCAATATCGGTTCGTTCTGAAAGCCGCCAACGGCGAAACCATCCTCAACAGCGAGCGCTACACAAGCAAGGCGAATGCCCTGGGCGGAATTCAATCCGTGCGCACAAACTCGCCGCTCGACGAGCGCTATGTTCGCAAGAATGCGATCAATGGACAGCCGATGTTCAATTTGAAAGCGGCGAATGGCGAAATCATCGGAACCAGCGAGACATATTCAACGCCCGCTGCGCGCGAGGCAGGTATCGCATCAACCAAAGTCAACGGTCCGACTGCACCACTTGACGATCAAACCACGGCTTGATGATTTCAATAGCTCGTGCAGAGGCTAGGTCCTTAGGCCCAGCCTCGCATTGCCAGACTGGTGGGTTCGCTGAGCTTGCCTTGGGGTTCTAGCTTCCGGCGGAGGATGCGTTCGGCAGCTTCGAGGATCTGTTCGTCTCGGTCACCCTGGGCCAGCCACATGTCGTTAGCTTTCATGGTGTGGTCTCCCGAGGCGGAATTGCCTCGTGGAGCCGGCCAAGCGCGCCGTCCGCCCGACTTCGCACCCATGAGCGAGCACGCGACAGCGGGGGCCGCAACAGAAGCCGCGAAAAGCTGGCGTGGTAAAACCCACCACGGCGAGCGCAGCGCGAAACGATGAAGTGAAGGAGGCCCGCCCTTGCGAAACGGGCAGGTGAGCTACGGTTCCAAGGTAAGAGTCTTCGCAGCGGGAGACCTGTGAAACTACGTCCGATTACATGCTGCTGGCTTTTGCGAACTCCGCCGGGCTCAAGCTGGCATTCTTGTCAGTGTCGAGCATGGAGAAATGCGCCGCCTTGGGATGCTTGGCCATCTCGGCCTTAGACAATTTTCCGTCCTTGTTAGTATCGAGCTTGGCGAAAGCGTCGCTCGACATTTTGCTGTGGTCCATCTGACCATGCGACATATCCATCTTGCTGT
Source organism: Lysobacteraceae bacterium (assembly GCA_040079515.1). Classification (GTDB taxonomy): domain Bacteria; phylum Pseudomonadota; class Gammaproteobacteria; order Xanthomonadales; family Xanthomonadaceae; genus Lysobacter_I. Next base: position 143,189 of record JBEBKD010000002.1, on the reverse strand, counting down.
GGTCCATGGGCGTGGTGGCGGCGGGCTTGCTGGGTTTGACCGGATCGGTGGCAAAGGCAGAACCGGTGGCAAGCAACAGGGAGACGACGAGCGCAGCGTGCAACATTTTCATGGATAACTCCTTGGTTAATGACAAGCGGCGCTCTTGGTCGGTGTAATGGCCGCAGCACGGTGTGGTTGCTTTGAAGACAACTTTCCCAACCGCAACGCGTTGGAAACGACCGAAACCGAACTCAGGCTCATGGCCAGGGCTGCGATCATCGGACTTAGCAGCAACCCGAACACCGGGTAGAGCACACCGGCCGCAATGGGCACACCCAAAGCGTTGTAGGCAAAGGCAAAGCCCAGGTTCTGTTTCATGTTGGCGACAGTTTCGTTGGAGATAGCCCGGGCTTGGACGATGCGAGTGAGATCCCCTTTGACCAAGGTGATCTGCGCACTGGACATCGCCACATCGGTGCCCGTGCCCATGGCAATGCCGACATCGGCCGCCGCCAGCGCAGGCGCATCGTTGATCCCATCGCCTGCCATGGCCACGCGCCGCCCTTCGGCTTTGAGCTTGTTGACCAGCTCGACTTTGTCCTGTGGTCGAACCTGTCCGTGCACTTCTTCGATCCCCAAGGTGTGCCCTACTGCTTCAGCAGTAGCTTGGGCGTCGCCCGAAGCCATGACGATCCGCAGTCCATCGGCGCGCAATGCGTTCAAGGCTTGAAGTGTGGTGTCCTTGATCTTGTCGGCCACCGCCACCGCGCCAGCCAAGCGTCCGTCCACGCTCAGGAACATGACGCTGGCGCCTTGCTTGCGAAGCAGTTCGGCCGCGCCCGACACCGGGGTGATATCCGCGCCCACCCCGCTCATCAGCGCTTGATTACCAAGCGACACTGAGCGCCCGTCGATGTTGCCTTGCACACCCTGCCCGGTGATCGAATTGAACTCCTGGGTAGCGATCAGCGTTTGGCCACGCTTTTTGGCCTCATTCAAGATGGCTTCTGCCAGTGGATGCTCGCTGCCCTGCTCCAAGCTGGCCGCCCAGTTCAACACCTGCTCTTCGGTGAAATCGTTGGCGGTAATGATCTCGCGGTAAGTAGGACGGCCTTCGGTGAGGGTGCCGGTCTTGTCGACGATCAAGGTGTCGATCTTGCGCAACTGCTCAATGGCTTCGGCATCTCGAAACAGCACGCCTACCTGCGCAGCCCTGCCCGTGGCCACCATGATCGACATCGGTGTCGCCAGGCCTAACGCACAGGGACACGCGATGATTAGCACCGAGACCGCATTAAGCACGGCAAACGTCCAGGACGGTTCAGGCCCGAACAATCCCCAGCCCAGGAAGGTCAACACCGCCGCACTGAGCACGGCGAGCACGAACCAGAACGCGACCTTGTCAGCCATGCGTTGCATGGGCGCTCGTGAGCGCTGAGCCTGAGCCACCAACTGGACAATCTGCGACAGCATGGTGGCAGAGCCGACCTGATCCGCCCGAATAACCAAGCTGCCCGTGCCATTGAGCGTCGCGCCGATCACTTGGGCGCCTTCGTTTTTTTCCACCGGAATAGGCTCGCCTGTCAGCATGGACTCATCGAGGCTGCTGCGGCCTTCCAGCACGGTGCCATCCACCGGCACCTTCTCGCCCGGACGCACACGCAGACGATCACCCACATGAACATGATCCAAAGGGATATCTTCTTCGACACCCGCATCCGTAATCCGACGTGCGGTTTTTGGCGCCAGACCCAGCAAGGCTTTGATAGCCGCGGAGGTTTTAGAGCGCGCGCGAAGTTCCAGCAACTGACCCAACAAGGTGAGCGACACGATCACCGCGGCCGCTTCGAAGTAGACGCCCACCCGGCCGTGTTCGCGGAAGGAGGCAGGAAACAGATCTGGGGCAACCGCCGCCACCACACTGTATCCAAACGCAGAAGCAACACCGATGCCGATCAGAGTCCACATGTTCGGACTGCGATTTCGGATCGATTGGACACAACGCTCAAAGAACGGCCAGCCTGCCCACAGCACGACAGGTGCGCTCAGCACCAGCTCGATCCACGTGCGCGCCTCGGTTGAGAGAAAAGTGATGCGGTGCCCGAGCATGGCCAGGGTCAGCACGATGATCGTGAGCGGCAAGGTCCACCAAAAGCGCCGGGTGAAATCGCGCAATTCCGGATTGTCTTCTTCTTCCAGACTTGGCATTTCCGGCTCCAATGCCATGCCGCAAATGGGGCACGTGCCCGGGCCTTCCTGGCGGATCTGGGGATGCATCGGACAGGTATAGATCGTGCCGGCAGGTGCAGCTATCTCGGCGGGCTTCGGTCCAGGTGCGAGATATTTCTGCGGCTCGGCAATGAAGCGTTCCCGGCACTTGGCTGAGCAGAAGTGATAGTCCGTGCCTTGGTGCGTCGCATGGTGCGCGCTTGTCGCAGCATCCACAGTCATGCCGCAGACCGGATCGATGACACTGCCCACCGTTGCCTCAGCCGTTTTTGAAGCGCAGCAAGAGGCACCCGCGGATGCCGCACCGGGTTCTTTATCCACAGCTTTCATATCAGGGGAGAGATACTTCTGCGGCTCGGCAATGAAGCGTTCGCGGCAATGCGCCGAACAGAAGTGATAGTCGTTGCCTTGGTGCGATGCATGGTACGTCGTTGCCGCAGGATCCACGCTCATACCGCAAACTGGATCGAGGACTGCGCCTACCGTGTTGACCGGCGTCTTGCCAGCGCAGCACGAACCACCCGCCGGTGCTGTTCCATGATGATGAGTGTTCATGCCGGATCCTCCGCCAAGGCGTTGAGGATCGGGCATTGCTCCAACGCACCATGCCCTGGGCATGAGGCCACCAGGACTTTCAGGCCATCGCGAATACGGGTGAGTTCGGTGAGCTTCTCTTCGACATCGACCAGTTTCTCCATGGCCGCGGATTTCATGCCGGCCATGTCCCTTTCCCGATGGCTGGACAGTTCCAGCAGATCGCGGATCTCTTGCAAGGTGAAGCCAAGCGCCTTGGCCCGGCGCACGAAGCGCAGGCGAGAGACATCGCCCACCTCATATCGGCGATAACCCGAACGCAGGCGCTGTGGCTCTGGCAGCAGGCCCTGGCGCTCGTAATAGCGCACCGTATCTATGTTGACTTCGGCCTTTTGAGCCAATTCACCGATTTTCATGAGTCGCACCTCCATTAGCACCAACCACAGTCTCCACCCTAGACCATAGTCCAGAGTCAAGGGTTAATTGCTCAGTGCGCGCTGAATGGACTCGTCGTGCCATCTCGTCCCACCAATTCCACCGTGTAGGGCTGGGCTTTGCCGTCCGGGGCTTCCATTCCTGGAGAGCCCATGGGCATCCCCGGGAGGACCAGGCCCTTGGCATTTGGTTTTTCCGCCAGCAAGCGCTTGATGTCCGCAGCGGGCACATGTCCTTCGACGAAATAGCCCCCTATCTCGGCCGTATGGCAAGAACCCTTCCCATAGGGCACGCCCAATCGCTGCTTCACCGGGGTTATATCTTCGGCATCGCGAACCTCCACTTGAAAGCCCGCTTCTTTGAGATGATCAACCCACAATCCACAGCAGCCGCAAGTCGGGCTCTTGTGCACCAGGGCAAGAGGCAATCCCTGCGATGTGGACATCGGTGTTTTCACGACAACAGCAGAGGCCGGCACCTGCGCAGAGGGCGAGCAACCACTGACCAGGATCACTCCAATCAAGAGTGCGAACGAACACAATCGATTTCCAGCTTTCATCTGCATACTCCTTTTCAACGCTTAGGCCGCGAGGACCAGTGGATATGAACGATGCGCCAGCCGTTGGGCGTGTTTTTCAGCACCATCGTCTCAGTGCTCAAAAGCGTCATCGGCTTGCCGTCCTTGGACGCATGCAGCTCACTCTCTGTTCCCACCCAAGCAAGCTCGCCTTCGGTGCGGGACGTGCGATGGATCAACTGGACATGAGCGGCTTTCAGGAATTCGGCATCATGCCCAGCATGGCCGCCCAGGTATTCCTCGCGCGTCCGCTCGGCGCCACCGCTTTCCAGGATCAACACATCCTCAGCCAGTAACGAACCAGCGCTGGTCAAATCACCCGCTTGCAATGCTGTCGAGAATGCGTCAACCACTTTGACTGCCGGACCCGCAAGATCTTCCGCCGTAGTGGTGGCAGGCTTGGCATGCGCCTCTGGGCTGTGCGCTTGTGCCAAGGGAGCCAGCACGACGAGCAGAATTGCGGAGATAAATTTCATCCGATGATCCTTGTGGGAAAGTGGATTAGTGTTGATGGCCGTCATTCTTGTGCTCTTCCGGCTGGGTTTCGGGCATCACCATGCCGGCATGCTCATCCGTCGCAGGCTTGGCGGCGGATGGGCCGTCATCGTGGGGAGGTGTGCCAGGCGCATGAGAATGAGGTTTGGCCGCAGGCGCCTGGTTCATCTTCATAGCCGAATGATCGACAGCCGTCTCGTCATGCGCAGGTGTGCCCGCTGGGTGGTCATGCGACTTGGCTTCTTCCATCACCATGCCCTTCATGTCGCCATGCCCGTCGGCTGCGCCATCCCCATGGTCATCTTCCACGCCTTCTGGATGTTCATGCGGCTTGGTCTCTCCGCCACCATGAGAGTGTCCACCGCTGCTTTCCACTAATGCCTGGTATTGCTGTGCGTCGAGCTTGGGAAGCACTTGCAGGAAGGCCGCTATATTCCAGATATAGACGTCGTCCATGCTCTTGCCCCACGCCGGCATACCGGAGCCTTTGATGCCATGTTTGATGACCCAAAACGCGTTGGCCGCTCCCACTTCTTCCTTTGTCAAATTGGGAGGCGCTGGATATAGGCCTTTGCTGAGTTCGGTTTCACCCATGCCAGGTGCGAGATGGCACCCCATGCACATGGCGTTGTAATTACCAGCGCCCTGCTTGATACGCTCAGGAGAATTTAGGTCAGCCGGCACTTCCAGCTTGGCCGCGCGCACGGCGATAGAGCGCTCGCGCAAGGTTTGCAACAAGTTGTAGGTCGGTTTCAGATGTGGATCGTCTGCGGCCATGTTGTAAAAACCAAGCCATACAAACAGGCCAAGGCCTACCATGGCGGACAGCGCCAACACTAAAACGGTGGTCGAGGAATGGCGGGTAATCAGTCGCATGTCGTCCCCTTGGTCAGAACCAGATACGGAAGCCCGCCACAATGCGGGTGTCGTCGATGTCTTCTCCTTCATTGCGTCGCAGGTCGGCCGTGTTGCCAAAAGCACGCTCGCGAACAATGCCGATATACGGTGCAAACTCGCGGATCACCTCATAACGCAACCGAAAGCCCGCCTCGATCGTGCTCAGTCCCGAACCAATGCCGCGTATCGGATCGTTCTTCCCGTAAAAATTGGCCTCCACCAATGGTTGTAGGATCAGGCGATTGGTCAGCAACAGCTCATATTCGGCTTCCACTCGCGCCGCGGTCTGTCCACGCTCACCTATGTAGGCAGTGGCCTCCACCTCGAATTTCTGCGGGGCCAGTCCCATGACGCCAATGGCCGCGAAACTCTGGGAGCGACCGGGTTGGAAATCGTGGCGCACACCGGCCACCAGGTCCCACCAACGCGCAACGCTGCGGCCATAGAGCACTTCCAGATCCGCACTTTCGGTCTTGCCACGGACCCTCTCACCTTCACTGCGCAGCCACACGCGATTGAGATCGTTGCCAAACCAGGCCTGACCTTCCCATGCCAAGCCGCTGCCTGGATCGGCATCCCACGCTTCCAAGCGATTGAACAGCACAAAACGCTGCATGGTGTCCGCGTGGATCATGTGGCCGTGGTCTGGCGGCACTGCTGCGGCACGATCGGCATCGGTAAGCACGGGGATCGGCGTGATGGGTTCCTTGGGCGCTTGGCCCATACCCTTCATCTCACCCATATTGGAGTGATCCATGCCTTCCATATCGCCTTCTTGCGCCGGCTCGGTTTCCATCGAATGCTGAGAATGGTCCATGCCTTCCATAGCATCCACTTCGGCGGCCTGGTCATGGCCCATCTTCGAATGATCCATTTCCTTCATGGGCTGGGGTGTGGCCGGCATGTCCATTTGGGAGTGATCCATCGGCTCTGGCGTCGCTGACTTCTTGGCGGGCTCAGCGTCCTTCACCGGCATGGGCATCTGCATTTTGGAGTGGTCCATTTCCTGAGCAGAAACACTCATGGGAAACAGGACAAAAGCGATAACGGCGCTCACCAATGCTGCGGGAAGTTTCAAGATTTTCATTCCTCTACCCTCACTTCCCGCATCATTCCTGACTCCATGTGGTAGAGCATGTGGCAGTGATAAGCCCACCCACCGAGCGCATCGGCGCGGACGCGATAACTCCGCTTACTGCCTGGCGGCATGTCGATGGTGTGTTTTCGCACCATGAAATTGCCCTGCTCGTCTTCCAAGTCGCTCCACATGCCGTGGAGATGGATGGGATGAGCCATCATGGTGTCGTTGACCAGCACGATGCGCAGTCGCTCGCCATAGTTCAGGCGTAGCGGCTTCACATCAGCGAATTTCAGACCGTCGAATGACCAGGCGAACTTCTCCATATGTCCGGTAAGATGCAGCTCGATGTCGCGCCCGGGATCCCGCCCATCAGGATCATCAAAGGTGCTTTTCAACATCGCGTAAGACAGCACCTTGCGGCCGTTGTCGCGCAGCCCAATACCCGGGTCATCGAGCTTGGGAACCGGCGACATGGTCTGCATGTCCACCAGAGGGTTGCCGTCTTCGCTGGCAGGATGCTGCTGCATGCCCCCACTCCCATGGTCCATGCCCGGCATGTCCATTCCACTGTGATCCATGCCGGCCATGGAGTTGCCCTGGTCGGACATCTTGGACATGTCATGCCCGCCCCCCATGCCACCATGGCCCATATCGTCCATGGTCAGGATCGGGCGCGGATCGAGTGATGGGATTGCGCCCCGCAACCCTTCGCGCACCGCGAGTGTCCCGCTCACATACCCCGTGCGGCCCATATCCTGCGCAAAGACCGTGAAGGCGTCCTGGCCTGTGGGTTCAACGATCACATCAAAGGTTTCAGCCACCCCAATCCGGAACTCATCCACGCTCACTGGATGGACATACTGACCATCGGCTGCGACCACGGTCATTTTCAAACCCGGAATACGCACATCGAAATACGTCATGGCCGAACCATTGATGAAACGCAGGCGCACTTTTTCGCCCGAACGAAATAGAGCCGTCCAGTTGCCTAACGCGGTCGTGCCATTCATGAGATAGGTGTAGGTATTGGCGTTGACATCCGACAGATCGGTCGGCGTCATCCGCATCTCGCCCCACATCCTGCGATCGGCCAGCGTGGCTTTCAGCCCGTCCTCGCGCACATCACGCGCAAAGTCGCCCACGGTGCGCTTGTAGTAGTTGTCATGACCCGACATTTTCTTCAAACGCGAGAAGAGTGCGGCCGGATCGAGATCCGTCCAATCCGATAGCAACACTACATAGTCGCGATCGAAGGAAAAGGGTTCGGGTTCCAGCGGATCGACGATGATTGCGCCATAGAGACCGGCTTGTTCCTGGAACGCGGAATGGCTGTGATACCAGTAGGTTCCGCCTTGACGGATATCGAAACGATATTGGTAGGCCTCGCCACGATTGATACCGTCGAAGCTGATGCCCGGCACACCGTCCATGTTGGCCGGCAACAAAATGCCGTGCCAGTGAATGGAGGTCTGATGGCCATGGATTGAATTCACAGGCAGCGCATTGCTGACCCGCAGATTGACTGTAGTGCCTTCCTTCCAGCGCAGAATCGGTGCGGGCAGCGAGCCGTTGACCGTGATCGCCGGACGCGTGCGCCCGGTAAAGTTCATTAGCGTCTCGCCGATCCTCAGATCGAACTGAGTGCCTGAGAGTATGTTGGTGTTATCAGGGCCCGGCAGCGCCCAGCCATTTTTAGGCCACAGTCCAAGCGCGGCCGCGGCACCGCCTGCTGCCAACCCTTGAACAAATCGGCGACGCGACAGCGTGCCGTGACCAAAGCGATCCAAAGACATATCGAACTCCACTCACACATCCGCGTATGCGGATAAGGCTAAAGACTGTCCGCGCGGAGATTCACGCAAGACACGCATCAACACAGGCGCCAAAGGCGCCAGAAGAGAGGCTTAGCCGATGGGAGGTCGAGTGGGATGCGGCAGCGCAGGCGATATGTGGCCCAGCAATAGTGGGCGAACGCTCTGGCTGTGGTTAACAAGCACGGTGGGGAGAAATGCGTAGACGGGTGGTGCTTGCGCTCCATGCATGCACACGCAGGTGCAATTCTCGGATTTGCAACAGTCTGGCTTGGAATGCGTCGATGAGTGCGTAGTCGAGTCGGCTGCGACTGTCGTGGCATCTCTGGCTGCGCTACTGCTTTCGTGACAGGGCTTTTTTGCAGCCTTTATTCCATTGGCGGATGCAGATACATCCGCGAAGTCATGGGACATCTGCATGCGCGTTGCCGCAGCAGCACCGCTAGCGCCATTGAGCACTAGGGCAACACTTAACAGCAATCGCAGGAGTGTGGACCAAGCTGACATCTGACAACTCTAACTCCAAATTCGAACAAATCAAGGAAGGGCGCATGAACTCTGGACGAGGTCCAGAGTTTGGCGGACATGTCCAACGCAAAGTCTGTTGCAGACAAGGACGACATCAGGCTACGCCTGTAATCGCGCGCTGCTCCTATTTCTGCGGAGTGATCTGCGTGATCGTGCCATCCATGCCTCGGGACTCGAATTCGAACTCAACCTTCTGCCCCACCTGCACCGATGCCACCTGCGCTGGCGTGGCCTTGAAACCCATGGTCATCGCCGGCCACTTGAGCGATTCGACCGGGCCGTGCGAAATCGTGATCTTGCCCGCTGAGGCATCGACGCTTTTCACGGTGCCGCTGGCCGAGGCCTTCGTGGCTGCTGCCTCCTCTGGCATTGCTGTGGTTGCACCGGACATCGGTGCGGCTGCAGCCGGTGCGGCCGATGTATCCACGGGATTGCTGGGCGCTTGCGAACAACCTGCCAGCAGCGTGGCGGTGAAAACGAGTGCGAACAGTTTCATGATGGGATCCTTTAAGTAGGGGACGACTGTCTAAGCGCAGGCAACGGCATTGCAGTCGGACTGCCGTTGCGATTGGGAAAGGGTTCGGTTCATTGGTGCAGGCGCTTCAAGGACCGGCCTCGCAGCAATCGGTAGGCCGCCGGGATGACCAGCATCGAAAGCAAGGGCGCGGTGATCATCCCGCCGATCATCGGAGCAGCAATGCGCTGCATCACTTCCGAGCCCGCACCGCTACCGATGAACAAGGGAAAGAGGCCGGCAAGGATCACCGCAACGGTCATCGCCTTCGGACGCACGCGCAGCACCGCGCCCTCCCGAATTGCCACATCGAGCGTAGTGATGGTTTCCGGCTCGCCTTGGGCCAGATGACGCTCCCAGGCCTGACGCAGATACAGCAGCATGATCACGCCGAACTCGGCGGCGACACCGGCCAGCGCAATGAACCCGATCAAGGTAGCGATGGATACCGCGTGCCCGAGCATCCAGATCAGCCACAAGCCGCCCACCAACGCCAACGGCAGGCTGAGCATGATGATCGCGGCCTCGCCAAAGCGCCGAAACACCAGATAGATCAGCAGGAAAATGATGGCCAGTGCCGCCGGCACTACCCATTTCAACCGCGCGACCGCACGTTCCAGATACTCGAACTGGCCCGACCAGGCCAGACCATAACCCGCCGGCAACTTCACTTTCTGGGCCATCTGTTCTTGCAGATCAGCCACAACGGAGCCCAGATCGCGTCCTGCCACATCGACGAACACGTAGCCCACCAAGCGCCCGTTCTCGCTCTTGAGCATGGGCGGGCCCGGGCTCAACGATACGTCCGCCACTTGGCTCAAGGTCAGCTGCGCGCCGCCCGCGGCGATGATGGGCAACTGTGCCAATGCAGCCAGCGAATCGCGCTGCGTGCGGGGATAGCGCACGGTGATCGGATAGCGCTCACGGCCTTCGATGGTTTCGCCGATGGGCTCTCCCCCTACGACGGTCGCGATGAGTCGCTGCAACTCGGCCTGGCTCAGTCCATAACGTGCCGCAACACCCGGCCGGATTTTGACGTCGACATAGCGGCCGCCCGTAATGCGCTCGGCCAGCGCCGAACTCACCCCCGGCACGGTCTTGGCGACCTGCTCTACTTCATCGCTGATCTTCTCGATGACCTGCGTGTCGGGCCCTGACACCTTGATCCCGATAGGGCTCTTGATACCGGTGGCGAGCATGTCGATGCGATTGCGGATCGGCGGCACCCACAGGTTAGTCAGCCCCGGCACATTCACCGCCGCATCGAGTTCTTCGCGCAACTTGGCCATGGTCATGCCGGGCCGCCATTGGTCGCGTGGCTTGAAAGTGATCGTGGTCTCGAACATCTCCAGCGGCGCCGGATCGGTAGCGGTGTCCGCGCGACCGGCCTTGCCGAACACATGTGCGACCTCCGGCACGGTCTTGATCATGCGGTCACTCTGCTGCAGCAGCTCAGAGGCCTTGCCTGCCGACAGACCCGGCAGCGCGGTTGGCATATAGAGCAAGGTGCCCTCGTCCAGAGGCGGCATGAACTCGCTGCCCACGCGAGCCAGCGGGATCAAGGTCAGCAACAGAATCACTCCGCTCAGGACCAAAGTCAGGCGCGGGAAGCGCAGCACCCAGTCCAGTACCGGTCGATAGGCAGCGATCAGCACTCGATTGAGCGGGTTCTCCGTCTCTGGCCTGATGCGTCCCCGGATGAGGTAGCCCATCAACACCGGAATGAGCGTGATCGACAGGCCGGCTGCGGCGGCCATGGCATAGGTCTTGGTGTAGGCCAGCGGCGAAAACAATCTGCCTTCCTGGGCCTGCAGCGCAAACACCGGCACGAACGACAAGGTGATCACCAACAGGCTGGCGAACAGGGCTGGACCCACTTCTATGGCGGACTCGGCCATCAGTTTCCAGCGCTCCTCGCCCTCGGGTTCCCGCCCCTGCGCCTGCTGCCAATGTTCCAAGTGCTTGTGCGCGTTCTCGATCATCACCACGGCCGCATCCACCATGGCGCCGATGGCAATGGCGATACCCCCGAGCGACAATAGGTTGGCGCTTATGCCCTGATAGCGCATCACGATGAAGGCAGTGAGCACGCCCAACGGCAAGGTAATCACCGCGACCAGTGCCGAGCGCAGATGCGACAGGAACAGTGCGCAAACCAGCGCAACCACCAGGAACTCCTCGCCCAGTTTGTGGGTGAGGTTGCGCACCGCTTCGCGGATCAGCTCAGAACGGTCGTAGACGGGGACGATTTCGACGCCTGCCGGCAAACTGGCTTTCAGTTTTTCCAGGCGCGCCTTCACCGCATCAATCGCCGTCAACGCATCCTTGCCAGTGCGCAATACGATGACACCGCCAGCGACCTCACCCTGTCCGTCCAACTCAGCGATGCCTCGACGGAAAGTCGGCCCGCGCTGCACCGTCGCGACCTCGCCCAGCAACACCGGCACGCCCCCGCTCGCCGTCATCACGGGCACTTGTTCAAATGCTTCTTGGCTACGCAGATAGCCTTCGCTGCGCACCATCAATTCAGCTTCACCCTGTTCGATGACCGAACCGCCGGTCGCACCATTAGCTGCCTGCACCGCTTCGATCAGCTGGAACACGGTCAGGCCACGCGCGGCCAACGCCTGTGGGTCGAGCACGATCTGCCAGGCGCGGACCATGCCGCCGACGCTGGCGACCTCGGCCACATCCGGAACCGTCTTGAGTTCGTAGCGCAGGAACCAATCCTGTAACGCCCGCAGCTGTCCCAGATCGTGTTTACCGGTTCGGTCGACCAGGGCGTATTCGTAGATCCAGCCCAAGCCGGTGGCATCGGGTCCCAACGCAGGACTGACACCTTGGGGCAGACGATCGCGCACCTGGCTCAGGTATTCGAGCACCCGGGAGCGCGCCCAATACAAATCGGTATCGTCATCGAACAGCACATACACATAGGAGTCGCCGAAGAACGAATAGCCACGCACCGCCTTTACACCCGGCACCGACAGCATAGTGGTCGCCAACGGATAGGTGAGCTGGTCTTCGATGATGCGTGGCGTCTGGCCGCCCCATTCGGTGCGAATGATGACCTGGGTATCGGACAGGTCAGGCAAAGCATCCAGCGGCGTGTGCCGCACCGACCACAGACCCGCAACGGCAAGCAATACGGCGGCTATAAGCACCAAAGCACGATTGGCGATGGATGCGCGAATGATTCGAGCGATCATGGTTGTTCCTCCATGCCATCAGACTTCGCATCCAGGCGCTCCAATGCACCCGACAGGCTGGCCTCCGAGTCAATCAGGAACTGGCCCGACACGACCACCCGTTCGCCGCCTTTCAAACCCTCCAGGATTTCAGTGCGGCCACCGCTGCTGTGGCCCATTCGCACGCGCACCGGCTCAAAGCCTCCTTCCGAACGCGCCACGATGACGCGGGTATCGCTGCCCGTGGCGACAATGGCGTCCGTCGGCACCAAGGGGACGTCGTTGCCGGCCTCGGATTGGAACGCAAGTTCGGCGAACATGCCGGGCACCAGCAACCCTTCACCGTTCCGCAACACGATGCGTGCGCGTTGGGTGCGGCTGACCGGATCGATCTGTGGCAGCAGTGTTTCGACTTGCCCTTCGAACGTGCGTCCGGGCACCGCACTGACGGTGGCCTCAACCTTCGTCCCCGCCCCGATACCACCCAGGCCGCCTTGTGGAATGGCAGCTTCCAGCCACAGTGTGGCCATGCCGTTGATGCGGAACAAAGGTGTCCCAGCCATCACGGCTTGCCCTTCTCTCACCAGAACTTCACTGACCACGCCATCACTGGGCGACAAGAGTGCTACACCGCCATCGCGACCGACATGGGTTCCGGATAGGCCGAGCATGTGCAGCCGTTGGTTGGCTGCGGACTGCAAGTCCTTGGCCGACGCGGAACTGGCTTGTCGCAATGCCTGGGCTTCGGCAATCGCGCTGCCCCATGCCGGCGCCAGCACCGTGGCCAGCGCCTGGCCGCGACGGACCGGCTCGAAAGGCGCTTTGACATGCAGGCGGGAAACGATGCCATCCACGCGCGCACTGACCACCGACTCCTGACGTAAATCCCAAGTCAGGGTCGCGGGTGCTTGGATCCGGGTCGTTAAATGGCCTACCTCGACCAGGGCCGTGCGGATACCAACGTTCTGTTGCACGCCAGGATCAATCCGCACGCCCGTGGTGCCTGCTCCATCGGCATATTTGGGCACCAGTTGCATGTCCATGAAAGGCGATTTGCCTGGTTTGTCGAAGTGCTGATCCGGCACCATCGGGTCATACCAATACAGCGCCTTGCGTTCTTGCGATGCGCTCGGCTGCGGCATATCCATCTGGGCATCCACACGCCGCTGCGCCCACCAATCGCCACCCACGACGCCGATGGCAACCAGTGCCAAGGCCGCCACGATCACCATCACTCTATTCATCGTGCGACTCATGACCGGTCCTCCGCAGTAGGCAGCAAATAAGCGAGCGCGGCCCAAGTGCGTCCGAGTTCGCCAAGGTGGCGGGCATGCTCGATATGAAGTTCAAGCTCATCTCGCCGCGCTTCGAGCCATGGCTGCAACGGCCCGCCTCCTCCATAACTGGCGATGGCCGTTTGCGAGCGGTCATGGGCTAGCGGCAGCATTTCTTGTTCCTTGCGCGCAATCTGGCGTTTGAGGCCGTTCCATTGGGCCACGGTCCGACGCACGGCTTCGATCTGCGCCCGGCGCGCATCCTCGTGGGAAGCGGCGACCGCATCCAATTCGGCACGCCGAGCCGCGACGCCACGGTCTTGCCGATTGGCCGAGAACAGAGGCAAGCCGATAGCGAATTCGACCGTCAACATGTCGCTACGTGGCATCCCTGCAGGCGTGCGATCGCGCTGACCATAGGACGCACCGACGCTCCAACCGAGTCGCTTCTCGGCCGATGCCAGCGCCAATTCCGCCTCGGCTTTGGCCTCGGTCGAACGCCACGGCAACAGGGGCCCCTGCTGGTCCACCGAAGCCAACAGATCGGCTTCATTGACCGGCAAAATCATCAAGTCCGGCGGCTCACCAACCGTAACCAGATCAGCAGGATCCGTCCCGAGCCAGCGAGCGAGCGTGCTGCGCGCGGCCTCGACAGCGGCTTCCGCTTCATCGATGCGGTTGTCCAGATCCAGTGCCGCCGCTTGCGTGGCCAGCGTGTCCACCGCCGTGCCGGATCCACTGGCCAACTGGGCCTTGGACAAGCGGATCGCGAGCCTGGATTGCTCCCGCAATGCGTTCAACGCTGCGACTTCGCGCCCGGCCGCCCACAGCGCGATCCAGGCTTCGGCCGCGGCCTTTCGTACCGCCAATCGTTCGGCAACGGAAAGCGCCTCCGCCTGTTCGATGTTTCGATCCGCTACGGCCTGACGCGCATGACGCTTGGCCCGTGCCGGGAACTCCTGCATAAGGCCAATGCGTTTCATGATCATGTCATCGGCGCGGACATCGAACGCATCGCCGCCGGTGAGCGGCAAATTGTCGATGCCGACCGTCAATTGAGGGTCGGGTAGCGCTGACGCACGTGCGGCTTCCTCTCGCGCAGCCACCCCCTGCGATCGACGCGCATCGAGCGTCGGGGATCGCTCAATGGCGAGACGCACAGCGTCTTCAAAAGACAATGCCGACGCAGACCATGCAGGCGCGGCAACGAAGCAGGCGACGAGACACAGCATCGCCCAATACCGAGAGCTGCGCCAATGGCGCAACGGGAATAAAACAGACATAAGACCTCCGAACGCGCAGAAAAAAGCCACCTGTTACGGCAGCGGTTGCAATGCGGTCGGGGTCTTAAATTTGCAGGCTACAGAAGCGTTCTGCGGCCGGCGGGTCGGAACGGCACGTCGGCACGTCCTCGTGATACTGGGCCAGCGTCGGCGGTGACAGCGAGGCGGTCAGGTCAAAGTGCAGGGGCGGCAGCGCGATGGGCGGCACCTGAGCAGTGCGCACATCCGGCGTGGTCGAGTGGTCTGGATTGCAGTGCTTGTCACACAAAAAAGGCGCCGCCTGGTCCGGCATCTCCATGCCTTCGCAGCCGGCCATCATGACCTGAGGGACAGGCGGGGTTTCAATGGGACAGGCATAAGCGGCCATGGCTGCTTGCTGGAACAAAAAAGCCAACAGCGCCACCCAAACAAAACGGGAGCTCAGCCGGCGCCTGCGGAACATTGCCAGCTTCACTGGTATTCGCCTCCCCTGTCGCAGCTACCCTCGACGGCAGGCGGTGTGAGCTGAATTCCCTGAGCAGAGGGCGTGTACATAAGTAAGACTCTACTACGGAATAGGCTGCTGTCCAGTGGTGCCTAATTCCCGTGAGAGCACCCTGTGCGCCGATGGTCGAAGTGGCCAAGTCTGCCGGTCAGAACTGCAAAAACGGACTATCCAGTCCCATAGTGCTTGCCACAGCCCTGAAGCTGGGCGGAACGGCACTGTCTTTGTGCCAGTTGACGCATAGCGTGATCTGCGTCACCGTTGCGTCCTCCCTGATAGGCTTACTTCTGAAAATACCTCTGCGATTAGACGTGTGTATGCATACGCCAGTGGATTCGCAATGCAGTGCTATCCGAAGAGCTTGAGATCGAAGCTTCTGTCGATCGCAATCATTCCCCCGTAGGCTAGGATCGTGCAGGAAACGCCAGCCCCCATCGCCGGCCAGAATCCCCAGCCGGCTTTTACGCCGAGTGGAAACATCAAGAAGAACAGCAGCGAAGGCAGTACCAGCCAGAAGATCCCGCGCGCGAGTTGTGCGGCCTGCAGCGCGTCGCCTGTATCGCGATACAGCCACATGAGCGCCAATAGCGAAGTCAGCGGCAGCGAGGCCAACAACGCACCCGCGAACGAGCTGCGCTTGCCGATTTCGCTGATCGCAACCACCAGAATCGCGGTGATCAACACCTTGAGCAGTAGCGTCGTCATCGAATACCTCCGTTGAATCAGAAACGGGCGATTCACGGCCGGTGACGCGGATCGGCGGTAAAAGCCGATCCGCGCAGCGGGTCTTACTTCTTGTCGCCGGCCGGCTTGGCTTTGCGCGCAGCAGCGGCCTTCTCGGCATCGCAGTGGGTCTTCAGTGCTTTGATGTCGGCGTTGGTCGTGTCGTTTGAATAGTGCTTGGTATCGGCCAGTTGCACGCAGGTGGTTGGAATCGCTTTGGCCGACGGCTGTGGTTCATGCAGGCTAGGGTCATGCGCGTTGGCGGCAAAGGCGAACAGGCTGGACGCAACAAAGGTGGTGGACAGAAACAGCGAGCGCACGGTCATGGTCGATCTCCAGTTGGATAATGAAAAGTTGCAGCGGAATGGCGGATTCCCGCCGGTGATAAAGCAGTCAAGTCAATGAATTCGCACTCGCAGGCTAGAACTCATGGTTGATAGAGTTTTTCCTGAAAACCCGACACCTCGATATCGACAGTGACTGGAGCGGCGCCGCGATTCTGCCAATACCAGCCCTGGCTGCCGTCGAACGGGGCCACGAACGTACCAGAGGCCTCGCGTTGTGCGCTCTCGATGGCGTAGCTGGTCCAGGCGTTCTTGATGCCGGTGCGCTCGCCGTGCATGTCCAATGCGACATCGCCCGTGGCCTTCCAGTGGAAGACCATGCCATCGCCGGACTTGAGCAAGGCCTTGATCTCTGCGCCTTTTCCCGGTGGCAACGTGACGCTGAGGGTGTCGCGCCTGTAAGGCATGCCGTGCGATGAGAGCGCTTTCGTATCGAAACTCTGGCCGGCGTTTGCGCCGAAAGCCGCAGTCGCTTTGGCAGCCAGGGCCGCTGTATCCGTATCGGGGTCATCCGCAGGGGTTGGATGCGTTGTGATTGCGGATGGTGCCGGCAATTCAGCGGCTTCGGCGGTTGTAGCGAGCGCGTCCAGTCCCAGGCGGGCGCCGATGCCGGTTGGGTCGATGCCGTATTCCGCAGGCAGGACGGTCGTGAACAGGATGATGGTCGCGACGACGGTGGCGCTGGCGGTCGCCTTCAACAGTCGGCGTGTGCTGGGAAGCGGTTGCGCTGGTGTGATGGACATGAAAGCCTCGATCAGGAAACGAAATAGCCGGTGAGTTGGTAGCCGATCAGCACGAAGCCGGCGGTCATAAGCAACGTATTGGCAGCAAAGGCCTGACGGCTGAATGCGGTGCTGCGTCGCCAAAAGCCCATGACGATCAGAATGCCGGCCAGTGCCAGCAGTTGGCCGAGTTCGACTCCCACATTGAATGCGAGCATGTTGGGGACCAAGCCATCCGCAGACAACTCGAAATCCTGCAGCTTGGTGGCGAGCCCGAATCCATGAAAGAAACCGAAGATCAACACGGCCGCCTTCATGTTGGGCTGGAACCCGAACCAACGCTTGAATGCTCCAAGGTTGTCGAGAGCCTTGTACACAACCGACAGACCGATGATGGCATCGACGAGATAAGCATTCACATGCAGATCGCCCAGCACCCCAGCCAGCAGAGTGACGCTGTGGCCCACGGCGAACAGAGTGACGTAGATACCCACGTCGCGCATTCGATACAGAAAAAACACCACGCCGAACAGGAACAGCAGATGGTCGTAACCGGTGACCATGTGCTTCGCGCCGAGATAGGCGAAAACGATAAGTTGTCGACCGCTGCTCTGTTCCAGAAAAGTCTGATCGTTGCCGGTCACGCCGTGGGCGAGGGCCACGACCGGGAGCAGCATTAGAACGATCACGCCCAAGAGCGTGCGGGCGTCGATCCGGATGCGTGTACGCAAAGAATCGGCAGCAGGTTCAAACAACACAGCGCCGCGAGCCCCGGCACGCGCCAGGGCTGACTGAAAACACGATTTCACGGAAACCTCCGAGTGAATGACAGACGACAGGCTTCAGGCCGCGAGCAGCGGCCGGGTCGTCAGGCAATCGGAGGTCGAAACGGAGGCGATAGCAACTGATGCGGAACGCCAGAAGCGTCCGGGTGCTGCAGCATCGGCATGCGCCCGTAAGCCATCTGAATCGAGATAGTGGCAACCAAGTTGGTCAAGGAGCCCGCGCCACAGGTGAAGTGCAACAGGCCGTGCGCGCCAGCATTGTGATCGTCCCGATCCGGATCATCCTCGTGATCGGCGCCATGGTCGTGGTCATGCGGATCGGCAGCAAACTCTGCGTGCTCGGCAGCATGCAGCTCGCCAAGCTGGGTCAGCACCGGCGCGATCATCAATCCAAGCACCAGCAACGCCAGAAAGCTGGCGTGCAAGGCTCTTGATAATTCGGTCAAATGAGAACTCATCTCAATTAGAGTATCCGACTACCTCGGTAAAATTCAAGATCAACGCCCTTTTCGAGCAGGGAGATTCGCCAGATTCCCCATCACGGGATGCTAACTCTGGTGGCGGGGCATGAACAGAATGATCGCCGCGCCTATCAGGCAGATACCGGCGCCGATAATGTCCCAGCGATCCGGCCGAATTTTCTCGACCTGCCACAGCCAGACAATGGACGCCACGATGTATACACCACCATAGGCCGCATAGGCGCGACCCGCGGCGTTCGTTTCGACGAGCGTCAATAGCCATGCGAATCCGGCTAGCGATGCGAGGGATAGCGGAAGCAGCCAAATGGATTTATCTAGTCGCAGCCAAAGCCAGAATCCGAAACAGCCCGCAATTTCGGCTAGAGCAGCAAAGGTGTAAACCAACGCGGTCTTGGTCACCGGACGCTCCTGATTAACTGCCGAATCCCGCACTGAATTCGGCTTTCTGGTTGTCTACACGTTACCGTCAACGGATATGCGCTTCAGTAGTGCATACAGGAAGGCCTGCGAGGTTCCAGATGGAGTCTCGTGATTTTCGTGAAGGAAAAGCACTGGCTGAAAAGCTGGTGCGAACAATGATGCGATCTCCTCCTGCGTCCGTCGAGCGACGACCTGGCCGCTGCAGCGCATCGGGCCGTCGGGTGCGAATCCTGCGATGACCGCAAAGCCATTGGAGGTTACGGCCTTCGCGGCCTGGCGAACGTAAGCGGCCGCATCCGCTTCCTCGGTCAGAAAGTGCATGACCGCGCGGTCATGCCAGAGATCGAAACCTGCTTCTGGCAATGGAAGTTCGCGCAAGTCGCCTGCGATCCAGTCGACGGAAGCTTGCGACTCGCGCAGTCGCTGTTGCGAAATCGCCAATGCAGCCGACGACAGATCGACGACGGTGACCTGGCGAACACCTCGTGCCAGAAGGTCGTCGACCAGGGTGGAAGCCCCGCCCCCGATATCGATCACCCGCGACAAGGGGTTCAGTCCGGCCTGTTCAAGCAGCCCCAGCGAGGTTTCCAGATGGTCGCGAAACCAACTGACAGCATCCGCGCCCTTGGTTCGGTACACCTCGTCCCATCCTGCCGTCACATTTGAACCCGAAACCTGGTTTTCGCTCATCGATCAATCCTCCTGTCGTCTCAGCGGGTGCTCCGCGTGGTTGCGTCGAATGTTGGTGAACGCGCTCGGAATTTCAACCGGTCGCTCTCATTGCTGAGCAGGCAGATGCGCTATCGGCTCGCGGTAGCATCACGATACCCCAACAGTCGCAGCGCATTGCCGACCACCAGCAGCGTCGAGCCTTCGTGGAACAACACGGCAATACCCATCTTCAGCCCGAGAATCGTCGCGGGGATCAGGATCACCACCATGCCCAGGCTTGCCCACAGGTTCTGACGAATGATGCGGCGGGTCTGGCGGCTCAGACCGATCACGAACGGCAGTTTCGACAGATCGTCGCCCATCAGTGCGACATCGGCGGTTTCGAGGGCCACGTCGGAGCCTGCCGCTCCCATTGCGATGCCGACCGAGGCGACCGCCAAGGCAGGGGCGTCGTTGACGCCATCGCCGATCATCGCGACATCGCCGGCAGCCTGAAGCTCGCGGATGGTCGTCACTTTGTCCTCGGGCATGAGATTGCCGAGGGCGCGGTCGATGCCGACGCTCTTCGCCACGGCATCGGCGACCTGCTGGTTGTCGCCCGACAGCATGACCATCTCGCGGATGCCCAGCGCCCGCAGTTGCGCGATCACGGCCGTCGCGGCCGCGCGCGGGGTGTCCATCAATCCGATCGCACCGAGGTAGCGGTCACCATGTTTGACGGCGAAGGTAGTGCGCCCTTCGGATTCGAGACGGAGCATGCGCGCATCAAGATCTGGCGGTAGGCCAGCGGTGTCGATCTCGGTGAACAGCGCTCGTTTGCCGATATGCACGACCTGACCATCGACCTCGGCGCGCAAGCCCTTGCCGGTCAGGCTTTGCAGATTGGTGGCGACCGGCAGGGCCGCGCCGTCAAGGCGTTCGCCGCCATCGCGAACGACCGCCGCAGCCAACGGATGATCGCTCAGGCGTTCAACCGCGACCGCGACGCTGAGCAGTGTTTCCTCAGTGATATTTTCGGCGGTCAGCACATCGGTCACGCGCGGCTGACCTTCGGTCAAGGTGCCGGTTTTGTCGAACGCCAGCGCATGCAACACCCCGAGCCGTTCCAGCGGTGCGCCGCCTTTGATCAGCACCCCCGCTCGTGCGGCCCGGGCGACGCCGCTGAGTACCGCGCTGGGGGTCGAGATCGCCAGCGCGCAGGGGCTGGCGGCGACCAGTACCGCCATCGCCCGATAGAACGACGCACTGAACGGCTCATCGACCACTACCCAGGCGAACAGCAGCACGAACGCCAGTGCCAGCACCGCCGGGACGAAGTAACGCTGGAAGCGGTCGGTGAACAACTGCGTGGGGGATTTCTGATTCTCGGCCGACCTCACCATTTCGACAACACGCGACAGCGTGCTCTGATCGGCACGGCGGCTGACTTCGATTTCGACGAGCTGCGCCCGGTTGAGCGTACCGGCGAATACCCGATGCTCGGCACCCACTGCATCCGGATTCGCGCGTGCCGTCGCGGTATCCGCGACCGGACGCTTGTCGACCGGCACACTTTCGCCGGTGATCGCGGACTGATCGATACTCGTTTCGCCGACAACGACGAAGCCGTCCGCTGCGATCCGCTCATCCGGCTTGACCACCACGATGTCGCCCACCTGCAGCGCTTCGACCTTGGTTTCGACCAGTTCCTGGCCGCGCCGCACCAATGCGGTCTCCGGTCGCAACTGCGCCAAGGCTTCGATCGCACGACGGGCACGGCCCATTGCATAGTTTTCGAGCGAATGTCCCAGACTGAACAGGAACAGCAGCAAACCCGCTTCCCCCCAGTGTCCCAGCGCGATCGCGCCGGCCGCGGCGACGAGCATCAGCGTGTCGATCTGCAAACGCCGTTTGCGGAGGTTTTCGATAGCCTCCCGCACAGTGAACCAGGCACCTGCCAAGCAGGCTGCGGCGTACAACCCACGCACGATGAGCGCATCTTCGCCCATCGTGCGGCCGACAAGCCAACCGGCGAGCAACAGCACACCACTGAACAGCGCTAGACCCAGCTCAAGATTCCCGCTGCCGTGGTCGTGCTCATCGTGCGCAGAATCCTCGTGAGATTCGCCTTCATGTGATTCATGTGAGTCTACTGACATGTTCGTTTCCTCATGATCGTATGCCCGGCGCGGCAAGCGAAACAGCTCGACGAAGCGGCCAATGTGGCTAAACAGTGCAGACATCTTTCCGGATGTTCCCTTCACGGCGCCGATATCCAACTGTGCGGATATCGGCGCGTGAACAGCAGGGTCTACCGACCTGTTGCAGCGGACATTTTTCAGCTATGCAATACCTGATCCTGCGTTTCCGTATCCCGATGCAGCCAGCGATACAGCGCTGGCAGCACGATCAGCGTGAGCAGCGTTGAGGACACGATGCCGCCGATCACCACAGTCGCCAGCGGCCGCTGCACTTCGGAGCCCGCGCCGACGTTGAAGGCCATCGGGATGAAGCCCAACGACGCCACCAGCGCGGTCATCAGCACCGGGCGCAGGCGGCCGAGCGCGCCGTCGACGATGGCGTCGTCGAGCCGGTCGCCCTGTTCGCGCAGCTTGCGGATGAAGGCGATCATCACCAGTCCGTTGAGCACCGCCACGCCCGACAGCGCGATGAAGCCGACACCGGCCGAGATCGACAGCGGAATGCCGCGCATCGCCAGTGCCAGGACGCCGCCGGTCAACGCCAGCGGAACGCCGGTGAACACGATCACGGCGTCTTTTGCTGATCCGAACGCCCAGAACAGCAGCGCAAAGATGATCGCCAGCGTGACCGGCACCACCACCGACAGACGTTGGGTGGCCGAGATCAACTGCTCGAACGTGCCGCCGTATTCGATCCAGTAGCCCGCCGGCACCTCGACCTCGCTGCCCAGACGCTGCTGCAGTTCGGAGACGAAGCCGCCGAGATCACGGCCGCGCACGTTGGCGGTAATCACGACACGGCGTTTGCCGTTCTCGCGATTGATCTGGTTCGGCCCCAGCGTGGTTTCGATCTTCGCCACTTCGCGCAACGGCACGGTCTGTGGTGTGCCGGATAACCAAGCCGCAGCGCGGCTCGATTCGTCAAGGTTATCGCTGCCGCGCAGTGGAATGGGAAGGTCCTGCAGCGCGGCGGGATCCTGACGGATGCGTTCGGGTAGACGGATCACGATATCGAAGCGGCGATCACCCTCGAACAACTGCCCGGCCACTTCACCGCCGACGGCGGTCGCCACCGTCTCCTGCACATCGCCCGGATTCAGCCCATAGCGCACGAGTGCTTCACGATCTGTGGTGACCGTCAGCAGCGGCAAGCCGGTCGCCTGTTCCAACTTCACGTCCGCCGCACCGGGCACCGCTTTTGCGACAGCTTCGATCTTCTCGCCGACTTCGACCAGTTGCTCCAGATCGTCGCCGTACAGCTTGATCGCAACATCGGCGCGCACGCCCGAAATCAATTCGTTGGTCCGCATCTGGATCGGTTGGGTGAACTCGTAGTTGTTGCCGGGCAGCTGTTTCACCGCCTTTTCGATCTCCGCGACCAACTGCGCTTTGGATTTGCGCGGGTCCGGCCACTGATCGCGCGGCTTGAGCATCAGGAATGTATCGGCCACCGATGGCGGCATCGGGTCGGTTGCCACTTCGGCGGTGCCGAGTTTGCCGAACACGCGCTCCACTTCCGGGAACTGTTTGATGCGCGCTTCCAGCGTCGACTGCATCTTGATGGCCTGATCGAGGCTGGTCCCAGGAATGCGCAGCGCGTGCAGGGCGATGTCGCCTTCGTCGAGGCTGGGGATGAACTCCGAGCCCAGGCGCGTGGCGAGCAGGCCGCACAGGGTCACCAGCACCAACGCGCCAGCAATCACCCACATGCGGCTTCGCAGCGCCCAGGCGAGTACAGGCGTGTAAACCTGACGCGACCAGCGCATGACGCGGGTTTCTTTTTCCTCGACCCGGCCGCTGAGGAACATCGCGATCGCTGCCGGCACGAAGGTCAGCGACAGCAGCATCGCGCCGGTGAGCGCCAGCACCACTGTGATCGCCATCGGATGGAACATTTTTCCCTCGACGCCGGTCAGCGCGAAAATCGGCAGATATACGGCGGCGATGATGCCCAGACCGAACAGACTCGGCCGGATCACTTCGGCGGTCGCCGACGCTGTGGTGTCCAGGCGTTCTTCGTCGGTCATCACGCGGCCGAGGGTATGCTGCGCTTCACCGAAGCGGCGCAGGCAGTTCTCGATGATGATGACCGCGCCATCGACGATCAATCCAAAATCCAGCGCACCCAGGCTCATCAGATTGCCGGACACTCCACCGCGGACCATGCCGGTCAGGGTGAACAACATCGCCAACGGAATCACCGCTGCTGTAATCAACGCGGCGCGGATATTGCCCAGCAGCAGGAACAGCACCACGATCACCAGCAGCGCGCCTTCGACCAGATTCTTGGCGACGGTCTGGATAGTGCGATCGACCAGGGTGGTGCGGTCGTAGACAGGATTGGCAGAGACCCCCGCCGGCAGACTTTTGTTGGCTTCGGCAAGTTTGGCGGCTGAGGCCTGCGCCACCTCACGGCTGTTCGAGCCGATCAGCATGAACACGGTGCCCAGCACCACTTCGCGGCCGTTCTGGGTCGCAGCGCCGTTGCGCAATTCCGGACCTTCGCCCACGTCCGCCACATCGCGCACGCGGATCGGCACGCCGTCGCGGCGGTCCAGCACGATGTCGCGAATCGCGTCGAGATCCGCGACCTGGCCCGGCGCGCGCACCAGGAACTGCTGACCGTTGCGTTCGATATATCCGGCGCCGACGTTCTGGTTGTTCGCGGCGACGGCAGCGACGACATCGTGCAGGGTGAAGCCCAGCGCGACTAGCTTGGCCGGATCGGGCGTGATGTGGATCTGTCGCGCGAAGCCGCCGATGGTGTTGACCTCGGTGACGCCGGGGGTGTTGCGCAACTGCGGTCGTATCACCCAGTCCTGCAGGGTGCGCAGATCGGTCGCGGTCCACGGGGTGCCGTCTTTCTTGCGAGCCTCCGGTTTGGCGTCGACCGTGTACATGAAGATCTCGCCCATGCCGGTGGCGATGGGACCCATCTGAGGCTCCAGGCCCGCTGGCAACTGCGACTTGACCTGCTGGATGCGTTCAGCGACTTGTTGACGGGCAAAGTACAAGTCGGTGCCGTCCTTGAACACCACCGTCACCTGCGACAGCCCGTACCGCGAGATCGATCGGGTGTAGTCCAGCCCCGGCAAACCCGCGAGCGACGTCTCGATGGTGAACGTCACCCGCTGCTCGGACTCCAGCGGCGAATAGCCGGCGGCCTCGGTGTTGATCTGCACCTGGACGTTGGTGATGTCCGGGGTGGCGTCGATGGGCAGTTTGGTGAAACTCCACACACCCACCGCCACCAGCACCAGGGTCATCGCCAGCATCAGCCAACGGTGTGCGATGGCGAAGCGGATGATGTTGTCGAGCATGCTGTCATCGAGCGTGCCTTTCTCGTTTCTGTCGCGGTCAGTGGTCATGCGAGGCTCCCGACTTTTCGATGTCGGCCTTGACCAGATAACTCTGCTCCACGACCACCTGGTCGCCAGCCTTCAGTCCCGACAGGACTTCGACCCGGACGGCATCGCGCTTGCCGAGTTCGAGCGGACGGATCTCATAGACATCGCCCACACGCACGAATGCCACCGTCCAATCGCGGAAGTTCTGCAACGCAGACAGCGGAACGACCAATGCAGCCGGCTGCTGTTCCACTGTGATCCTTGCCTTGACCGCCGAGCCAGGCCGCCACAGACCGTCCGCATTCGCAATGGTGGCCCGCGCCACCGTGCTCTGGCTGGCGGTGGCGGTACCGGGAAGCACCCGTTCGAGCGTCGTTTCTGCGGTGACGCCATCGCTCATGCGCGTGACCGTGACCGGCACACCGGGACGGATGTGCTGCGCATCGGCACCGAAGATGTGCAGATCGACCCACAGTGTCGACAGGTCGGCCACCTCGAACAGCGGTGCGCCTTCCGTAGCGACCGTCCCCACCGATGCGTTGCGGGCGAGCACGACGCCGGAGATCGGCGAGGTCACCGCATAGGTCGTGAGGCTCAGGTTGCTTTCGATCGACGCCAGCGTCTGACCGGCGCGAACCTGATCGCCTACGTTCACGTTCAACCGCTGCACCGGGCCGGGAAAGCGTGCCGCGACCTTGGCGATGCGCCCTTCCACCGGCGTCAGCAACCCCTGAACTTCATGCTCGTCGGCGATGATTCCCGAAGTGGCCGGTGCGACGCGGATACCGGCTTCCTGCGCGATTTTGGCGGTGATTTCGGTGCGCCCTTCATAACTTTCATACGCCCAGCGCACGGCCTTGCCCTCGATCTTTGCCAGCACTTCGACATCGAAGGAATGCGGTTCGCCGACGATGGTGGTCGCCATCAGGCTGCCGTCGGTCTGCGCTTTCAGCGTGTGGTTCTCGGCGACATTGCCAAGCCGTTTCAGGCGCACTTCGACGGTGCCGGCGCTGGGCGCCAGCGGTTTGCCGTCGCGATACAGCCACGCCTGGTATTTCGGCGGCGTGCCGTCTTCGGCGATGGCCAGTTCTACCGAAACGCCGTCCTGTTCGAGAAGACGGCCGCCGTGTTCGCCCTTGCGCGGCTCTTCGGCTTCTGCGTGGTCCTCGCCTTCTTCATGGCCCTGTTCGGCCTTGGCTTCGGCATGGTTTTCGCCTTCTTCATGGCCGTGTTCGGCTTCGGCGGCGGGCTTGCCGCCACATGCGGCCAGCAGAACAGTCAGCGACAGCGCGCCGATCAGTGTACGAATCGTCATGGTGTGATTCCTTGTGCAGTAGCGGCGACGGGTGGGGCGACGAACGCCTGGCCGGTCAGTCGTTGGATTTCGATCAATGCGCGCTGAGCATCTAATGCCGCGTCGAGCTGTTGTTTGCGCGCAGCGGTGCGTTCGGACTGCAGTTGCGCCCATTCGAGATAGCTGATGGCGCCGCCGCGATACGCGCGCTCGGCCGCAGCTTCGGCCTGACCCAGCTTCGGCAGCACATCGTTTTGCAGTCGTTGCACCTCGACCTGCGCCACGCGATAGCGACCGTGCGCTTCGACCAGCGTCGAATAGAGCGCAAGGCCTTTCGCTTCGCGTTCGATCTCAAGCGAGGTCAACTCGGCTTCGGCGATGCGGATATCGGGCTGTGCCCGCGTGCGGCTCCCCAGCGGCATCGAAACGCTGCCGACGAGGCCGAAGTCGTCCGTCGCTTGCAGCCGGCGCACGCCGACCTGCCAATCCAAATCCGCAGTGCTGCTGCTGAGTGCCAGTTGTAGCCGCGCTTCGCGGATGCGCTGCTCATCGGCGAACTGCGCCAGTTCTGGCGTGCTTTTTAACAGTTCGGCCAATGCGGAAAAATCTTCGATGGCGGGAAGTCTCAACGGGTCGCGCGCGACCACATCGAAATCCGGATCGCGCTCGCCCCACAGCGCCGCCAGATGCTGTCGTGCGGCGATCAGCCGCTGTTCGGCGCGTGCGCGATCCAGTTCGGCGCGTGCGAGTGCCGCTTGCGCGGTCAGCACCACCGATTCCGGCGATGCGCCGGCCTGCAGCCGTTGGCGTGCACCGGCGACCGTGCGCTGGCGTTGGGCGATGTCCTGCTGCGCGATCTCGCGCTGCTTCTGCGCCGCCACGACGGCGAGATAACGCCGCGCGACTTCGGCCAGCAGATCGAGGCGCCGGGTTTCGCGTTCGATGGCCAAGGCGTCGATCCGGCTTTGCGCCAAGGTTCGACGCGCGTCGAGCTTGCCGCCGCGCTCCAGCACCGAGGCGAGGGTCAGGGTCAATTCGGCGCCTTGCAAGCCGCTGGAATTGCCGGAGCCAAAGGCATTTTCAACGTCAGCGCCTGCAACCAGCGCAGGGCGCAGCACGGCCCGATCGCGTTCGGCGGCAAGGACATCGCCACGGGCGCCAAACAGGCGCAGATCGGGATGGGAATCGGCGACGCGAATCATCGCGTCGTTGAGGGTCAGGTCGTCAGCTGCCGCTGGAATAACCACAGCACAAGCTGCGACGCACACGGCGAGAGCCGCGAGTCGCACACGCATAGAAACACTCCGATAGATTCAGGGGGACAAATCGCCGGCGGTCGGCCGGTCGAGCGTCAATCCAAAATCGGAGGGCGGAATGGGGTCGCGACGTGGGAGGGAAACACAGATTGCGTCGCAGCTACCCAACGCACGGTTGAAACACGTGCAAATGTTGGCAGCGCGAGGTGCGGGAGAACGGACAACTGTGGTTGGCCACAGCAATGAGCATGGTGCGCAAGAAGGTGGATTGGGTCCCGCCCTTCGCCCTCGCCGGCAGCGGTGTCGGAACCTAAGGCAGCATGGTCGTTTCCCATCGAGGTCGAATCGGGATGAACCGTGATCTCATGCACCTGTCCCCACGCCGCCAACATTGGCTGCGCCACGAGGCACAACACAAGGGCAACGAGCGCAACGCTGCGCAACAGCCTTTGGAAACATTGGCGGGGAAGTTTGATCACAGACTCTGATGATAGGCGCTGGGTGGGTCGTTACACAATTCCAAGAAAAATCGCGGGTTAAGGCGAATCGCAAGGAAGTTGCGGAGAATTCAAGAATGACGGTCCTCCGATGCCCGGGCGGGGCTACACCCACCCCCGTGCCGCCATGCTGGTGTGGGAAAGGCCACCGATCACCAGGTGGTCTAGGATCCTGATGTCCAGCAGTGCGAGCGCCTGCTTCAACCGAACCGTGATCGTCCGGTCGGCTGCACTTGGCTCAGGGTTCCCAGACGGGTGATTGTGGAAGAGCACCAGGGAGGCTGCGTTGTGATGCAGGGCGCGCTGGGCGACAACTCGCGGGTGCACTTCGCAGCCGTCGACGGTGCCGGTGAAGAGGTGCTCAGTGGCGATGATCCGGTGCTGCGTGTCCAGGAAGACGACGCCGAAGACTTCGTGCGATAGCGCGGCGCAGCGTGCTTTGAGGTAGGTAGCGGCCGCGTTGGGGTCAGTCAGTGCGCCTTCCCGTAAAAGCCGGCGCTCCAGGACGTTCGCTGCCGCCAGCAGGATGCCCTCCTCGTCCATGTTCAACTGGTATTGAGCCCGGGTGTCCGTCGTGCGCTTCATCTCTTGGCTTCCACCGGCGCGGGATACGCCTCGTGGGGCCCGGCAGGCGGAGCGGTCAGGCAGGGATGCACCCAGGAGTGAGCACCGCGTCAGCGGCGCGCAATTTGGGCCGTAACACCGAGGAGGAGGCGTAGCCTTGCGGCCGTGCCGAGCGAAGCGAAGGTCCCCCTTGAGAGGCGTTAGAGGCGGTGGATGCGGTGAAGCACCCGCACGGATTTATGGAACCGGCAGGCGTTGGCCGGAGGCTCCTCTGGTGGTCGAGATTACGGAGCGGCGTGCCGCGGGAACGCTGATCGGCGTCGGCTGATCATTCTTGTGAAATGCGATGCAGCACTGGCGAATCAAGCAACTTAGCGATCGGCATCCGGCACAGCGACTAATCGGTGCGCATCACCTTGAGTGGCGACTGTCGGGGAAGTCTCCTCAGGGCGGCAAGCGCTCTGCCCTGCCCCACTGGTCAGCCTCTGCACGTGATCCGCCGCGTGCGCAACTGCCGGACGCTCAACGTGTGAGCGTGTGCGGCGCTTCCTGCTGCAGGGGCGCACGGGTTGTTGGTGCCGGCTCCTGCGGCTGCGGGTCCTGCGCGCGCAAGGGCGCGCGGGTCAGTAACTCGGCGCTGGTCTGCTCCAGCGACGGTGCGGGTTGCGACAGATCCACGCGGGCGCGAAAGCCGGGAATGGTCCGACCACCCACGCCTGGTTGGGGCCGTTGCGATCGATGGCGACCTGCTCCAGGCGGTTGGGTGTGATGTCCGCTTGCTTGGCGTGCTGGCCGGCGCCCTGGAGCGCGAGAAAAGCAACTCAACGCAACGAGTAGAGCGTGATCAGGGTCAATCGCAACTGGTAAGCAGGTCCGACCGGACGCGAGCTTAGCGGAGTGTCGCGTCCACGGTCGGGCCGCTCCTCGCGATCGTCGCCGGACGGCGACGCGCGCTAAACCGCAGTAACAGCCATCAGCGCCTCGGCTGGGGAAGCGAAGGCGTCGGGCAAGTTGGCGCGGCATCGCGCGATGCCCGGGCAGCAGAGGCAGATGACGGCAACCTCGGGGAGCGCACCGCAGATGCCCCCCTAAGGTAGCTGCGCCTCAGTGGCTATTTCTTGGACTTGTCGGCGACGCTCTGCGCCCGTGACGCAAAGGAGCCTTTCGGCACGCCGCCATCGCCCTTCTTCGCAGCCCCGCTTTGGATACGCGCGGCGTCAGGCTTCGTCATCGGTTTGGGTTGGTTGGCGGGGGGAGTCTTGGCCATGGTGTTCTCCAGTCGGCTGGTGGGGCAGCACGTCGCTGCAACGCAACGATGCACCCACAGCCACGTGAATGCCTTCCCAACGCCAAAGCCATTACGCCGCGGTTTACGCGGGACGGCGGCCGAAAGAGCCGTGTCCCGCGGCTTAAAGTGTCAGTGGACGCGCGCAGGCTTCAGCCTGGAAACTTTGGATACTTCTCGTCAGGGTGTTTTGCCTTCCATTCCTTGTGCGATGCCGAGCCTTCCCACACTTTGAACGACCGCGGCGGCCGACCCCGCCCGCTCCATGTTTCCTGTGTGTGCGGCAGCCAATACTTCGGCGGCAGCTCCTCTTTCGCACCCTTTCTCTTCTTGGGAGCACGCGGCTCAGAAACTACTTGGGCAGCGATGTCAGCTTTCTGCTTGGCATTGAAATGTTGAGCAAAGGAACTCAACAGCCCAACCACCTTTGCAAACGCTTCGCTGGTCTGATCCTTTCGAAGCGCATCTTCCTGCTGCTCCAACTTACGTAGCTCTTCCGTCAGTTGCGCTTTCTTGGTTGCGATAGAGTCGAGTGTGGAGTTGGTCATTCATGCTTCCAAAGTTGATGTCAATGCGGGGCGCTGCAAAATTGTGCAAAGGCCGGCCGCCGTTAGTCACACGGTATGGACGCAGCGCTGGCTGCGGCTGATCAGGACAGGAATAAAATACTACATCGTCGCGCGCCGGATATGCATAGAGCACTCGCCTGGCCTGAATTTAGTGCGGGTCAAACTCCCATGCCCAACGGGTCAAGCTCAACATACTTCTCGCGGCCCGTTGTAGGTCGGGACCGCCTATCTGCTTCACCGGGGCAGACCGCCCAGTCTGCTCGTAGCGCTCCTCTACCCTACCCCTTGTCCGTCGTCCGGAGCCGTCCGCGCGCCCGCGCCTTGGCTCGATCGCACCGGCACGCGACCGCGGCCATTCGCAGAAATTACGCTACCTTCCCGCGTGTGATGAAGCTGCCCTGCACCGCCGCCGTTTGGCGTGCTGCAGGAGACGGCTCGCTACCGGCCGATGCTTACCTTCCTTATGGTTGAGGGTCTCGGACGGCTACACTACTGCGGGATCGAGCATACCCGAAAGACAGGAGATCAGGATGACTTGCGAGGACCGCGTCAAACAGTGTTATCCGTTCGAGTGGGCGCCTCACTGGCTTGCGATGATTAGAATCTGGTGCGGATTCGGCATACCTGTCGAGGTCATTTCGTATGTCATCTTAAGCATGCTCTTGAACACCGGAACGCGCGCCAGGAGCGCGGTGACGGCTGATGAAACGGAAAAGTGGTCAAAGATCATGAAAGGTCTTCTGAATGGGAAAGATAGCGCCAAGCGAGCAGAAAGTGCCGTGCGCACATTACTCGGCTCAGATTTTGACATTGAGCTATGGATTCAGATCTTATCGTTACTTTCTGAAGAAGATAGAGAGAACGAAGAGTTGTTGTCGGAGCTATTTCGGATGGTTGCGTCTAACGTTTTGGAAAACGTTGGCCAACTTCGGCCCACAATTGATGTGATAAAAGCCGAAATTGCGACTCACCCTAAGGCTCGTCCTTGAATCGGCCTTCCACAAGGCCTTGCATGCGCCAACGATGAGGAACACCGAGATAGAAACTAGGGTGCTGAGAATTCCAGTCAAGAAACGCGTTTACCATTGCTCTGTTCTCTGGCGGCATAACACGAAACTCGGAGATATCGACAGGATAGTGCTTGGCGTAACCAAGCGAATTGAGTGCGATCCTCGCCATCACCACCCGTCCGCGTTTCGCAGTCCAGACAAACTCGCAAAATTCTGTCGCGCGCATTAAGTTTCCTCCACTACTGCGAGATGCGTCGCGGGCAACAGCTTGATCAAGCAATCGCAAAGGTATGGCTGCCAAGACAGCCACTCTTTTTGCTCAATGGCACACCAAGCCAGAAATCCACGAGTCATGAGGCGAGCTTCACAACCTAGCGCTGACACTTCAGACAGATCTACCGGGTATCGCTCCGGGTCATAAAGCACGTTCAATGCGACACGAGCCATCACCTCGCGATCTGGTGATGGCTTCGCTCTTCTGACGTAGGTGACAAATGCGATAGGCGGCAACATAGGGTGTTCTAGGCTGACAGTGCTTCCGCACCATAGTCGCCACCCAAACACTGTCAAGAAGCCTATGCAAACTCAGCCGATGAACTTCGTCACCAGCACATAAAGTGCATCAGCTTTGACTAAAACTAACCTAGCTGTTCAGCTGGCAGTTGGCTAAAAATGCATGGCCTAGGCATGCTTTAAACAGTACAGTAATGACTCCAAAACATGCGTGCGCATTCGTCTCTACACTCACGCAAGCGACTGATCTGAATGGATCTTTGCTCACACAGAAATCAAGAACACTGCTGCACTCAATCGCGATGAAAGTGCGTCCATTGGTCAATGCCTAAGGCGAAGACCTATCGCGAACAAATCTGTAATTCGTGGGTTGACGAATCTTCGCCCTGTTTTATCCCTACTTCCATCGAAACGATGGAAGCGAAGACATGAGCAAGACCACAGACGAAGCACTGCAAGACTACATCGCCAATCCCTTCGGCACCCTCCTCATGAAGGGGATCCGCATCGGCCGTGTGAGTATCGAAGAAATCAACATTGCTGGCAGGGAAGCGGCCATCAACACTCAAGAGTTTTTCCACTCGGTTTTGGACAAGACCCGCCGCATCGGCACCGGTAAGAACGGCACTCGCTATCCCGAACCGCTTCCCGTCGCCACCCCT
This sequence comes from Lysobacteraceae bacterium, assembly GCA_040079515.1. GTDB lineage: Bacteria > Pseudomonadota > Gammaproteobacteria > Xanthomonadales > Xanthomonadaceae > Lysobacter_I. The sequence continues at coordinate 110,552 of JBEBKD010000002.1, read as the reverse complement.
GCCCGGCTGCTCTCTGTGGAAATCAAGGACCACCTAGGCGACATGGAGCGTCGGTGCCTGCAACCGGACACCATCGAGTCCACAGCGCGCACGCTCAAACTGCTCAAGTTGACTTGTGGCGATGTTCCGGTGTCACGCATCGACCACAAACACATGTATGAGCTTTGGGACCTTCTGCGCTGGGCTCCACCGGGGCTGACCTCGTCGCCCGACATGCGGATGGTGGGCTACACAGACGCTATTTCTGAAGGCAAGCGGCTCAACGTCCCCCCGCCCGCTCCGGCCACGTTGGAAAAGCACCGTCGTTTCCTAGTTTCCTTCTTCAACCAAATGGTGCGCACCCATGCCATTCCGGCTTCACCGATGGCCGCGTTCGCTGAAATCAAGAAAGACCTCGTCGTTGACCCAAACAAGCCCGAGCGCCTCTTCGATGAAGAGGACCTGCAACGAATCTTCGCTCCCGAGCGCTACGTGGCCTGGGCGCGCCTACATCCGCATCGGTGGTGGGCTCCCATGATTGGTCTCTACACCGGCGCGCGCATCAATGAAGTATCGCAACTCAAGGTCGCCGACATCCTCCAGGAATGCGGGACATGGTGCATCGCGTTCCGAAAGACGGTGGACGCGGATCTAGCTCACCATACACGCGTAAGAAGCCGGCAAAGCCTCAAGGGGCGTGCCGCGGTGCGCACAATCCCTATCCCCCAGCCACTGCTCGATGCAGGCTTTCTCGACTTCCTAGCTGACATGAAGGACTGCGGCCATGTGCGGCTCTTCCCGCACCTGTCGGCCGGCGTCAACAAGAAGACGGGCCAAACCAACGCTCGATACAGCCAAGGCTTGCTCAACCAGTTCAGCGGCTACCTGAAGGGGTTGGGGTTTGCAAAGGGTGTGGGATTTCACGCGTTCCGGCACACCTTCGCCACAGAAATGCATCATCAAGGCATCTCGGACGAGGACATCGCTTTGGTCACGGGTCACTCAGTGAGTAAAAAAGTGCCTGTGCTGCACGAGGCCTACTTCCACAAGAAGCCGGCCGTGGCTAGGTCCAAGCAGATACGGGTTCTCGAGAGCTACAAGCCTGCGGTAGAGCTTCCCGTCTACAAGCGGGGGCAGTTCAAGGCAGCGCTGGGACCGCGTGCAAAGTTCTATCCATGAGCGCCCAGCCCCGGTTCTCAGATGGTCGCGAGTAGGAGCACATTACGCAATCGTGCGTTGCAAGCCGCATCTTGGTAGCACTTGGCGGAGAGATCTGGTGCTAACTCCATCATGGCTGCTATCAACACTGCAAACAGATCGGTCAAGTTGAGACGATATGGACGCTCCCATCTATGGATTGAACCCTGGCTATGAACTTGTGCGCTTCAGCGTGGCTGCTGTCGCCGTTGTACTATTGAAGCTGCTTTGCTGAGGCTGCCCGCGAGAGATCGGATTCTGAGGTTGAGGTGTGCAACACCACGCAGCGAGCCGCCCAAAGATCGTTTGACGTGAACGTGACGCCCTTTTGCTTGATGAGGTATTTATCGACCCAGGCCTTGAACGCGGGCCCAGAGGCGTTGATCTGAGCTGGCGGCGCGTCTAGGAGGCCCAACGAGTCAATCGCCGAGTAGGCGACCACCAACCCTTCCCCGTAGAGGTTCTTTTCGTTCAGGGTGGTGAGCGCCTCAGCTGTAGCCAAGAAGAACCTTTCAAGCGCTGGATGAACGACCGTATTCATGTCACGTCCCCTGAAATCGAACCTGCACACTTTCGGCAGGCGGCTAGCACGTGCAGAATCTAGCCACCGGTATAACCGCCCAAGACTGCTCGGGTCACCTGTAAATATTTCACACCGAATAGCCCCATTGCCCACGATGCACGTCTTCTCTCGCTAACAGCACCGGAAAGCCAGTAATCTGATGCTTCAGCGTGTTCGGAGGGACGGCTGCAATGGCAAGACGGGGTGGCGGTGGCGAACTGATGGTGCTGGTCTTTGGGGTGCTGTTCCTTCTGAGCTACTGCACTGGCGGCGACGACAAAGCAGAGCCCACTCCTGAGGCCGCCTCTTCCTTTGCCTCGACGTCGGCGCCTGAGAGTCGATCCCTTTACACGCGCTATGTGCGGCCCCGTGTCCTCAACGTGCGCAGTGGCCCGAGCACGGCCGGCACCGTGGTTGAGAAGTTGCAAGCCGGTGCGCGTGTCGAGGTCTATGAGTCGTTGGACGGGTGGGCCCGGGTGGCACCGTTGCGCGAATCGGCACGATGGGTATCGGAGGGCAGTTTGTGCACCGAGCCGGACTGCGGTCGGTCCAGCCTTGCCAGCGCCGCCGCCTGGCGTCCCCAGCGGACTTCTCGACAGTCCTCGTCGTCAGGATCCTCTTGCCCCTGCTCCTCCAGCAACAACTGCTTTGGCCCACGTGGAGGCCGATACTGCATCACCTCCGGGGGCAACAAGCGTTACCGCTAGACCTCCTCGTGACCGGCCTAAGGTAGACCTTTTGCGCAAGGTCAGAAGGTCCGCAGCCGGAAAGTGGTCCCAGCCCAAGACCAACTTAGGGCTCGGAGGCCGACCCTCAACTTATCTTGCAAATTGACAAATGCAAGATTATACTTTTCGGATGACCGTGACAGAAACTTCCTCCGGGCTGCCCAAAGCGATGGGCTTGCGCATCGGTTTTGCGCGAAATGCGCTCAAATTGACCCAGGACAAGCTGTCTGAAGTGCTGGGCTTTTCCGACCGTCAGACGCTTTCGGCGATCGAAAACGGCGAGCGGCGCGTCAAGCCCGAGGAACTCGTCGCTTTAAGCGAAGCGCTTGGTCGTCCTGTCGACTGGTTCATGGATCCTTTCGTCGTCGCCGGCGAAGGCACTTTCTCCTGGCGCGTGAACGACAGCGTGACCGATGAGGTGCTGCGCAGCTTTGAGGAGCGCAGCGGTGCGTGGGTCGGACTCTTGCGCTTCTTGCGTGCCTCCAAGCGTGAGCGGCTAAAGCCGTTCTCCAACATCCTCAAGATGGATGCGCGAGCCACGTTCGAGGAGGCCACCGCGATGGGCGAGGCCGTGGCCGCAGATCTGGAGCTGGGTCACGTGCCCGCTGAGCGCCTCATCGAGCAGGTCGAGTCTCGCTTGGACATTCCGGTTCTCTTCGTCGACGGACCGTCTCCGACGGGAGAGATTTCGGGTGCAATGTGCAGGCTCCCTGATTTGGGGGTCATCTTGATCAACCGGCAGGAACTGCCTGCCCGCCGGCATTTCGACCTAGCGCATGAACTCTTTCACGCCTTGACGTGGGATGCGATGGAACCGGAGCATCGAGAAAGCCCCACGCCCGATGAAAGTTCGAGGAAGCAAGGTAGGCGTTATCGAATTGAACGTTTAGCGGATAATTTTGCTGCAGGCTTGCTCATGCCTTGGGCTTCGCTTAAGCGCGTGATTGACCGAGAACGGCTTGCAGATACCGAGCACTTAGCAGAGGTGGCCAAGCTGCTCCAGGTGTCCACCAAGTCACTGGCTTACCGACTTATGAACGCCCAGCTCATCGATAAGACAACGTGCGAGGCGCTGTGCAAGATGCGCTGTCCGCAAATCATGGGGCCAACGCCGAAGCGATTCTCACAGTCCTTCGTCAAACACGTGCACGAGGGCATTGACGACGGCTACATAGCAACCCGCAAAACAGCGGTCACGTTGGGTTTGACTATCAGTCAGCTGGCGGAGCTTTTTGAAGAACACGACTTACCTGTTCCTTTCGCAACGTGAGTCGCGATGCCAAAGCCAAGGGTTTTAGTCGACACATGCATCATCATTGAAGCGTTTCGCACGCAATGTTGGACGGCCTTATGCCATACCTTCAGCGTTGAAACGGTGGAGAAGTGTGTCGAAGAGTGCGCCACCGGCGATCCTTACGACACCAAACGGACGATTGTGCGCCGCCCCACGTTGCTGGCCAGCTTGGCGTGCGTGCATGCCGTGTCGGTCACAGACCTGTTGAACCTAAGCGACCAGGTCAAAGGTCTGCCCGCCATCGATGATGGGGAGCGCCATATGATGGCGTGGCTTCACGCCAACCAGCCCGTGGACGTCGCCTTGCTGCTCTCAACCTCGGATCGCGCGGCGATCCGCGCCGCGAACGCCTTGGGCCTTCTCGCGCAAGTCAGCTCACTGGAGTCGTTGGGCAAAACAGCCGGGGTCGATAAAGCGCAACTGTCCAAGCTCAAGGAACACTTCAGCGAACAATGGCTGAGCTCGGCGCGCTTGAAAATCAAAATGGGCATCGTGTAGCAAGCCGGGATTGGCGTGAAGATTTGCTCGGCAGACAAGCCACCCGGATAATCAAGGCGTCACGCCGGATGGTCATTTATGAACTTCCCAGCTACCCAAAAAACCGGCCGCCGTGCCGAGGTTGCAGTGGAGGACCATTTCTTGTCCTGGGACTGGAACGTGGGTCATGACCACATCGACAACGGCTACGACCTATGCATTACACCCACGCACGCGGTTTACCAAGGGATTCGCTTCTCGGTGCAGGTCAAGGGGACTTCACTGCCAGGTAAGCAGACGCCCTCGGCCAATGTCTCCAAGAAGCGGCTACGGCAATATGCGCGGGACATCCTTCCCGTATTCATCGTTCGAGTGACGCCAGACGGCACGCTTTACTGGGTCCACGCCCAAGCATGGGCCAAACTCAACGAAAACGCGCTTGTGGGTTCTGGAAGCAGCCGCGTCTCGTTTGACCCTGCAAGAACATTGGCCGACAGAACCGCGTTCGAAGCCTACCTGGACCGCGTCGTTCGACCGTTTTTGGACTCTGCGGATCTGCTTTCGGTCGTCAACGAAGCCCGGGTGTTCGATCCAAACGCTGGTCGCCTCAACGCGAGCCCGAAGCCTAAGGTTGGGAAGGCGCCTCGTGCGAGCGCGAACCCGCCTCCCCCATCAACTCCTCCAGAAGCACACCTGTCGTTTCGCCCGCTTCGATCCGAAGAGAACATCGCGAAACTGCGTGAGGCTTGGGAATATGGCTTGCCGCGTTCGTTTGAAGTGGAAGACTTCAACATAACCCCACCCATTGGCTTCCCTGCACTCAAAGAGATTGGGGTAGCCCAGGGGAGAGTGACCATGCGGCAAATCGAAGCCAAAACGGGATTGGTCCACCTTTGCCCTGGAACCAAATACTCGATTCTTTCCCAGGAGCTTGCGCTACCCGTTGACTTGTATGCAGGCACGAAGGGCACGGGGATCACCAACGAATCCCACCCCAGTGCGTTGGACTTCTCCATGCGATTGACCCCGGAGAACGGCTTGCTGAGGGCAGACATCAACCTAGGTCTTCGAGTCAGCACCCTCAACCAGCGCGCCATCCGGCATTTCCGCGACTTAGGCCCGCTCGCCACTTGGGCCGAACAAGTCGCCGCGGAAGACGCCATGCACCTAACGCTGGATTTCGAAGTTTCCCAACACACGCTCTCACCCGGTGTGCAGCCTGTGGAAGGCATTCATGCTGTGCTTCAAGGCATCAGAGCGTTGAGCCGACTGCACATGATTGCCAGGACCTTGGATTCAGATTTCGTGCTGCCAGCGGGCATGGTCCTCTCGGCAGATGAGTTCCAAGACATCAACTTGGCGTTCGAGCTACTCAAAGGTGAGCGAAAGGCGGTCAATCTTGGACCCATCGAAGTCGAGCCACGTGACAAAGCGGCGATGAAAATGGCGCGCTTGCCAGGAGAGCTCCTGTGCACAACGACATGGCTGTTTGCACTGGGCGGACAAGCAGTTGGAGCGATTCCGATTGAAATCAACTTACCCGACTACGTCGTGGAGAAGATGCCAGGGACCGGCAAGATTCGTATTGCCAAGGGTCAAAATGGAAAGGCCTGGGTGACCTACGCCGAACATGGCGACACCAGCAGTCGCGTCGTCCGCATCACGAAATAGGCACCAAAAGCGCCCGTTTTTCCTCCCCTATGAACTCAATGAACCGAGCACCTGCGGCCATCCTCTACATCATCGGCAACGGCTTTGACCTGTGGCATGGCATCCCGTCGAGCCTGGCAAGCTTCAAGGACTACGTGCGCGGCTGCGATCGAGACATCTATCGCGAGATTGGTGACTACCTCCCAACGCGCGACGACTGGTCCGACATTGAAACAGCGCTGGCCGAACTGGACGTGGACGCCATCATCGACAACCTCGGGCACTTCATGGGTGATTATGGCGCCGATGACTGGAGCGACTCCGGGCATCACGATTTCCAATACGAAGTGGAAAATCTGGTGGACCGGTTGTCGGTTGGAATGCGCCGGCGCTTTGGGGAGTGGATACGACGGCTCCCTATCCCCACCTGGGAAACAACTCCACAGCGCCTCACCTCGCTGGATACTACCGCAGCGTTCCTCAACTTCAACTACACCAGCACACTGAGCACTACCTACGGGATACCCTCCAAGCACGTCCTCTTCATCCATGGATGCGCAGCTCAGGCCGACGAGGACTTGGTTTTGGGGCACGCTTGGGATCCAAAGGTGCGCAAACCGCTCAACGATCGCGAGGACATCGCGGAAATGGACACACGTCTAGTCGAAGCTAACGACCTGCTTGATTCTTACTTCTCCGACACCTTCAAACGTTCAGACGTATTGATAGCCGAGAACGCACCCTTCTTTGAGTCACTCAAGCAGGTAAGAAATGTATTCGTTCTGGGCCATTCGCTCGCTAACGTCGATGCTGCCTATTTCAAGGCGCTCTTGGCTCAGCCAGCCGTGGCCACCGCACGCTGGTCGATTGCATGCCGCAATCTTGAGGAATGGCCCGCCAAACACCATCAGCTTGCAAGGTTTGGGCTCAATCCGTTGCTGGCTCACCCGGTATCCTGGAGCGCGCTTTAACGACCCGTAGAACTGTCTTTTCGTTCTCGCATGTAAGCGAACACCACGATGCAAACAAGCAAGGCCGGGACGATCGCATACAACGAGCTCAACCCAAACTTCAGCACCACCATCACGGTGCCGATGATGGGCGGAAACCAAGCCAAGGGATGCACTATGTTGTGCACTTTTCGTAAGAAGGTAAGTTGGCGCGTAAACCCCTTTCTCGCTTGGTCAATGGCCGACTGCAAGGACTTCGGATACTTCGCCAGACTGCCATCAACATCTCCCATGGCCAGAGCGAAACCTGCCTCCACACGCGCAGAAGCGAGCTTTTGGTTGTGCAACAACCCGCTTAACAGCAAAGAGACCAACACCAGACCTACGACCAAGCCAAGCGCCGTGAACACGTCGGTAGTTGCCCATACTCCTGCCAACCCGCCTAACGAGAGGGGAAGCGCCAGAATCTTTCCCGATCCATCGCCCAGCACCGCGGCCATGCGCGTAGCGTAATCCAACTCGATGCGGGCCACTTCGCCACGAAGCTTTTCAAATGAGAACTTCTGGACGTAGCAGTCCGCATTCATCTGATACGTCTTGAGCACTTCGGCCCACGAGCAGACCAAAAATTGGAACGGACTTTCCGATACGTCTTCGCGCTTCCTTGCCAACACGCTTGCTATCGAGATCCTGAAGAGTTGCCGATGCTCGTTGATGTGCAGCCGGCCCTCCTCTTCGGCCGTCATGGCTTCCAGAAGCGTGACGTCGGGCTTGTCCGCATGCAAACACGCTCGCGTAATGGTCGTGTCAATTTCCACCGTACGTGGAGCAACGTCGGCGGCTGCCGGGAGAACGAACAGCAATTTCCTGCGACCGGAATCAAACGCTGAACTGCTGAGCGAGAGCTTTGCCAACCCGCCAATCATCCTGCTGACTGCCAACGCTACGCCCAGCTCTGGCGTAGGGGGATCGACGCCGCCAAGGAGATCCTCTTGAATGAGGTAATAGTGCTCAGGTATCTGTCCGGCACTAAGTTTTTCTGACCCTTCGATGAAATCGTAGACGTCCCGATAAAATCGGCCGAACTCGTTGGCTGACACGCGCCAAGTGAACGACACTAGGCCTTGGTTGTAATCGGGACCTTCCTCAAAATAGCCAGATGCTGCAGAAATACCTTGACAACCCTCGATAGCCGCGCGAAGTTCACGCGTTACCGGACCATCGAACGAGAAAGCGCCCTCTTCGACGATTGGACGTCCGCTTTTCCGGTAGAGATTGACGACTCGCTCGAACACCACCTAGCTCCTATGCACGCTGATCCAATGTGGCTTCGATCTTCCTGATCGTCTCATCCGGTAGACGTCGAATCCTGAGCGACTTCTCCCCCCGGTTATAGATGAGCGGCCCTTCTGTTTCGCTTATCTCGGTGTCTTCGAAAGACAACTTCCAGCCATCCGCTTGCGCTGTGATCCGCGTAACGGACTTGATGTATTGAGCACTGACCACGAACGAGTGCGGAACCTGCGCGTCTTCACCGTTGAGATAGGTACTTAGCTCTTCAAGATGCTCGCTGTGATCGTCTCCCAACGTCACTCGGACCACAGAGACCAGCGTGCCGACGGTCATCGTCGCACCATCCGGCAAGGCGGCCATGTGATCAATCACAGCCCGGCGCACCTTGCGCGCGTGCGCCTTGATCTCAGGTTTGGACGAAACAAACTTCTTCACCGCATCCACGGCAGAGCGCGTAGCGCGCGTAGAGGACACGCCTTTTTCGCAACCAAGTGCCTCAATGAAGTATTTGGCTACCTCGTTGCGCAGCCCTTTATTTACGAAGCACAAGTAGGTCCTTTCCACGTCCTCCGCATCAACCGCATCAGGGCCGCGAGACAGGAACTCCTCATACCGGCCTAAGTTGACTCGTGCTGCCTGGTGGAGCTTCGATAAATCAATCTCCCGAATCTCGGTGGGAACCATGTCGTCTGACAAGGTGAGTGCTCCTCGCTCCTTAATCATAGCCACAAGGAGAAACTGGCTACCGCCTACTTCGTAGACTATGAAGCATACGAAACCTCCCGTCGCCAGCCGCTCATTGCGCGCTGCAGCGGCGAGTTCGGCCATAGCGACCTCACTCACCGTCAGGAACGTCGCCAGATCAATGCTTGCTGTCAGGTTCTCAACAGCTCCTGGAAACTGCCCTTCTCGATTGTTTGCACCGAACTGACCCCAGAATACGGTGCTCCCGTCTCGCCCGACGAGACGAGACAGCTGTTCAGCGAGGGATACAACCTGGGGAATGTTCACATCCAAAGGAGCCGGCGCATGCCGGATCTGCGCTACGTTCGATTGCGCTTCTTTCTCAAGCGAGTGGATCACTGCAAAAATCAGACGTTCCATATCCTGCTCTCCGAGATCTCTTTGTTAGCGAGATTAAGCCATAATCAAGACGCGCGGGACGCCGTTCTACCGGAGCAAATCTAGTCCGCTTGGCCTGCAGCCAGCTTTACTAAAGCATCTACCGCCCTCGCCCGCTTCGCCTTGGGTAGCTTGGACAGCGCCAAAATGGCCTGCGCCACGAGGTCGTCCTCGGCCACAAGGAATGCCATAGGGACGTTCAAGGTCTCCGCCAGCTTGCCGAGGGCATCCAGGTCGATACCGCTGGTTTCGTTCTCGTAGCGGTTCACCCGACTGCTCGCGAGCTTCTTATTGAGCCCCATCAGCATCCCCAAGGCCCGCTGGCTCGGGATGCCCCGCAGCTCGCGCGCCTGTTTGAGGCGGGCGGCAAACAGGCTGCGGGCGGAAGGTGGAGCTTTGGCCTTGGGCACGTGAACGTTTGCGATCGGCGGTCAGCAAGAGCATGACGGTGGTCTTCTCCATATGGCAGACTCTTCGTGAAATGTAGCACCCCGCTACGTTACAAGAGGCCTCCCATGAACAAAGTAGTTGCCGTCGGCGCCCTGCTCCTCTCGATCGCCGCCTCAGGTTGCGCCAACAGCGCTCCCGGGAAGGAGGACGTTCGCAAGGTAGTCCAGGCCGAGCTGGACCGTCAGGCCGGCGCTACGCCAGGCGGGAGGATGGAACTTAAGGACATGAAGGGCTTCACGGCCGACTGTGTCCAAGGCAGCACCCCCGAAACCTCTGAGTTCTACAACTGCACCCTGGGCGGCACCCTTGTCGTCCGCGGATACGTTGACGACGCCCCGACGACCCCGGACGACAAAGAGGCGCCTTTGAAGGGTGTGATGAGCTTCCGTAAGAACACCGCCGGGGACTGGGCGATCGTGAACTGGGAAGGGGCCTGACATGAAACGATTTGTCGTCGGTTTCACCGTCAGCCTCATCGTCATGGTCGGCCTAGGCTGGGTGTTCAAGCAATCGGTCCTCGGCGGCTGGGGACCTTCGGAGCCCGCACCCGCTTGGCTTCAGTCGGTCGGGCTCCTAGCCTGGCTGCTGTTTAGTAGCGGCGCCGCCTACGTCCTGATGCCGGTTATTGGTGGCGGGCTGTGGGCTTGGCTGGGTCAGTCAAAGAGCGGCCGCTTCTCCGGGATGGTCCGCTGGAAGGGAGACCCCACCGACGGGCGCGGGTGCCAGATCTTCCCGAACGTGAGCATCGGAGGGGTAGCCGTGGGCACGGCCGTGGTGCCTGACGCGCTGCTTGAGCAGTGGCGCTATCCAGCTCCGTCCGTGACGGGCCAGGGCACGCTAGACGTGCTTAAGATCGGGCGCGCTGTGGTGGCCTTGAAAAGTGCCCGCGGCTTCCGGAGTGCGTGGGGAATCGGCGCTATCCACAAGGCCTACCCCTTCCTGGCGATGGCCTTCTTTTCCGCCACCCTGGTGACGATGGGCGCAGGATTCTTCGTGACCTATTTACCCGTTTATCTGTGGGGCGCGATGAAGGTTGCTGCGTTCCGGGGCCTCACCCAAGGCGCGCAGCGAGTCGCGACGTAAGCAGGGGGCTCAAGCGGGGCGGGCTATGGAAGGGGCGATCGTCGCCTCGGTGATGGTCGCTTCGACCCACTTAGCGGCCCATTTCACCGCGTTTCAGCCGTGGCTACCGGCCGACCTGCAGACGCCGATGCTGTCACTAGCTTACGGAATCCTGCCTTTTTGCCACCTTGTAGTGCAACTGGCAGGTGGGTTCTTGTGGAGCGCGTGGGTGGCGTCGTCGACGCTTGGAATAGCACGCTAGCACGTCCTTTCTTTCCGATTCGCAGAAAGAAGCCTCGCAGCCGCGGGGCTTTTTTTGCGTTCGATACCGAAGAAATTTTTTCGCCCATTTGACCACAGCTCGGAAAGCACGACTTCGTGCCGCAACCGTTCTTTTTCTGTACGGTGGGCCACCCTCAAGGAGGAAATGCCATGAATACGGAAGACGACGAGGCGACTGAGTCCATGCATTGGACCGCGCGATGGATGCTACGGTGGAATGGGAAGCCAGCCGTGACGCGCTTGTATTTGGCGGGCCTCACGTTCGGCATCCCCGCAGCGATTGCCTGGTCCATTGATCCGAACCGGCTTGCAACGGAGGTAACCATCTACGTGACCTTTGCACTCCTAATGGTGGGCCTCTTTCATGAAATCTACGTCTGGACGCTTCCACAGATTGAGCGTCCGCTGGTCAAACTCGCAATTGCGGCGCTGGGCTTGACCGTTGGCGCGGCGGCAACCGGATTGAGTCGGACCATTGTCGGCTCGGCCACCGGTCAGGATCCCGCGACCTTCTCGACCACTGTCGCTTTGCTCGTCCCCATTTCATTCGTGCATGTGATCGCCGCATTGATCGCATGTGTCGGACTATTGGCGTTAGTTGCGATCGTGATTGCCGCAGCAATTTTTTTGCTCACCCCGAAGATCGTCAAGAAGAAAATTTGGACATTCAACAGACCGTTTGCACTTGCGCGTTTCTTGGCCTTGATCGGTGTGGTGGGGAGTTGCTACTACCTCATGCAGCCTTCATCGATTGTCTATCAGAGCGCGCGCTGGATCGCGGGCATCAGCGCGTATGCATTCGACCTTCAGCCAAACCCAAGTTGTTCACCCGTTATTGGCGATCGCATTGGTCGCATCAATGACGATGTGGTGGTAATCGGGCGAGAGACAGCCGACGGAGTGCAGTTCGTTAGGAAAAGGTGCGAGATCGCAGCAGAGGCCACCGAACTACGGGCGCCCAAGAGTCAGCGAGCAGAATCTGACCGATTACCGGACCGTAGCCCGTAGTTGGTTTAGGTCAATCTGCGACTTTCCTGCTGCGGCACCATCGAGGCCATATGCCCCTGCCCCTCATCCGCTGTGTGTTGCTCTTTTCCCTGTTCCTGCTTGCCGCCTGCGAGCGCCACGCATCCACCGAGGCTTCTCCTCCTGCCGCCCAAGCGCCCGGGTCTGCTGTCACTCCTGCGCCGCCGCCGGCCCCAAAGGAGCTGCCCGCCTCCTGGCCCACCGGCGACGCAATCACCCTCGCCCTCGCGCCCGCCGCTGGCGCCACCTCGCTGACTAAGGCGCTCTATGAGCGCGGCGACATCGTGCTCGAGCAGATCTGGCCGGACGGCACGCAGGAGCGCTGGTGGCACGCCACCGACGGCTCTACGCGGTATGTCGACAGAGACGGCACCGAACGCCAAGAGGTGGCCCCGTGAGGCGCCTCGTCGCTGCGCTGCTCATAGCCGCCGTTTCGCTTCCAGCCACCGCGCAGGTGGACTGCGGCGCGCCGCTCACCGGCAGCGATGCGACCTACGCCGCCGACTACGCCCGCAACGTCACCGTGCCCCTGATCGACCACAACGCCGGCGGCCTCGGCCCTGTGCTGTGGGCCTACATCGCGGGTCAGGCGCGAGCCGAAAGCTTGGCGAACATGAAGGACGCGGACGGCGGGTTTGTGTCCAAGCCGAACAACAACCTGTGGAACGTGCAAACCAACGCGACGAAGGAGTGCTCGCACCGGACCATCGTCGGCTGCTTGGCCAACAACCGGCATCCGCCTTACGCGTCCAACAAGGACACTGCGCAGGAGCGGCAATGCTGGGACGAGGCAAATCCCATGCAGTGGGTCAAGGTCTGCTTCCCCAGCTATCCGACGCTGGAGACCGCCGCGGACGACTACCTCACACGGCGCCCGAACTACACGAAGGCGCTCAAGCAACTGGGGAAGGGAGACCCGAGCCGGAGCGATTTCTTCAAGGCCCTCAAAGCTGCGGTTTGGTCTGACCAAGCTGCTAAGGCCGCTTACGAGAAGGACACCTTGGACGCCATCGACCAAGTGTTGCGCGGCCTATCTACCCTACGCGAAGCGGACACCGCCAGTTTGACAGCCGCATCTGGCGAGATCGATGCCTGGTGTGCCAAAGGGGGCGTCGGTGACCCAGCAGAGCGCTCGGCGCTGAGCGCCAAACAGTCCGCGCTCCTGAAGTCGTTGGGGAGCGTCAGCAAGGTCTGCAGCATGCCGGCGGGCGCCGCGGCCCCGGCGCCGAACTCAGCCATCGACACGTGCCGCATGGAGCCGGATCCTCCGCCTTCCCCTCCGCCTGCAGGGCCAGCGGACGACCAGAAGCCCACCGGGCAGGCGACCGGAACCGGGGAGCCGCATTATCGGCTTCCCGGTGCCCAGACGCTCTCCACGCAGCGCGCCGGAGAGTTCTGGCTGCTCGATGCGCCGGACGGCACCCGCATCCAGGTGCGCCAAGTGCCGTGGGGCCAGAGCCGGCAGGTGGCGGCCATCGGTGCGATCGCGGCCCAGGTCGGCGCGCAGCGCGTAGGCGTCTATGCGGACGGACGGGTGTTGGTCGATGGCAAGGCGTTGGCGTGGAACGGCCGTTTCCACCAGCAGGCGCTGGGACAGGACGCGGTGGTGGGCGTTTGGGGACCGCGGGAGCGGCCGTCGCAGGTCGCGGTCATGTGGCGCAACGGGCGAACACTGCGGATACATCTGAGGAGCAGTTGGCTCGACGTCGAGACGACCTGGGCGCGTGGAACCACCGCGGCGAGCGATCAGGGCCTCATCGGCCAATCATCCAGCACTTCGGGCGGCGCGCTCATTGGTCGCGATGGTCGGCGCGGACAGCTGGCGAGCCTCGAGCAGGCGGACGCGTTCGTGGCCAGTTGGCGCATCAGAGCCAAGGAGAGCCTGTTCGACTACCGGCAAGGAGAGTCGGCGGCGACGTTCGACCTACGCGGGTTCCCGGAAAAGCCCGCCAAGCTGACCCGCGAGGCAATGGAAACCGCGCGTGCTGCGTGCGTCGCCGCCGGGGTTCCGGCCGACCGCCTGCAAGCCTGCGAGTTCGATCTGGCTGTGACTGGATCCAAGGAATTTCTGGTGTCGCACCTGCCCGTCGTCGCAGCCGCGCCAAAGCCAGCTCAAGAACCTAAGGCTGCACCGTTGGGCACATACCCGGCCCTGTTTAAGCCCGACATCGCGAATCCGCTGCAGACCTTGCCAAACGGGAAGCGATTCGACGTGAGTATCGACGCCGGCGAACAACGCACCTACCGCATCGATGCGAACCGCGGCGACCCGCCTGTGTTCTTGAACGTCATCTCCAACAAGCTTTCATGCGTCGCTGAAGAGGTCGATGGGTCGAAGCCGGCTTACCAGGTGTTCGATGCCAAGGGGCGGGCCATATCGGAAGCCAAGCCGACGTGCGCAGACCTGTTCAGCACGGACGTCGAGGAAGGTGACTACTACTTGGTCGTCAAAGGGGCCAAAGATGGTGGGCCGATGGAGGTCAGCTTGGAAGCTGGGGCAAATTGACATGGCTTACTCGAAAGAATGCCCTGACTGCTGATCTAAGTTAACGCACAGCGTGCATTAGTGAGCGGCAGCCTCGCTGTGTGAGCAACGTCCCGCCTCCTTGAGTAGCGGTCGGGTTTACTCCGAAGGACGGCGCGATCGCGCCGCCCGCCTGCGCCGGTCAGTTGCACCGTTGCCCAAACCACCCGGCAAGTGGCGACGTAAGCGCAGCTCTGACAAGCTTGCCGCCACGCGCTTGACAAGGTCACGGGGCCTGTTATCAAAAGGCCCCATCGGGTGTCAGTGAGGTTGAACATGCAAATTGAGGCGTTTTGGAATCAAGCGTTTTTGGCGGCGCTTTGTCGACTTCCTGTGGACGATGCGAAATTGGAAGCCGACAAAGCCACGGACGCTTGCATTGCTCATTGGCGCGCGAATGCCAAGCATTGGGCCCCAGACCATCTCGTCCGATGGCAAGATCAAGATATTGCGAATATCAAGAGCAATCGGTTCGTCAACGAGTGGGCGGACTCGCACCCGGGCTAGGACGGCGCTTCATTTTTGCTTCGTATTGCGCGCTCACCTCAGCATAAGCGTGTCGAAGCGACATATGCCGAGAGAGCACCTTATTTCCGGAAATGGAGATGATCCAAAAACGTGCAGCGGGTTGTTTTTTTACAGGAGACCCACTTTTGCCGATCATCACTATTTCAACGATGTAGACGCCAAGCTCAGCCAATACGTCTCGGGTCACCTCCACACTAAAGTCTGGCTGATCATCTGCGTTGGTGAAGCCGCCTGCGTCCATGGCTTCAGGCTCTTCCACTAGGCGGTAGCTTGGACTCTTGATGAACTCATGGGCATTTCCCTCACTAACCAGTCCGGTGAGGGACTTATGGCCATCTGGTGCAGTTCCCATAACTACGAAACGCTCTGGCGACCACTGCACTTTAGGCAGTGCCATCCAGTCAAGCTTAACAAGCTCTATGAACCTGCCCCCTCAAAACGGACGCCAGGAAGCGATACTTTCATCGCCCCCGGAGGTTCCCATGCAACCCATTACCCGTCGTCGTTACACAGACGATTTCAAGGCTCAAGCGATCCTGCTGGCCGAGTCACTCGGCCCAGCCAAGGCTGCCCGGCAACTGGACATGTCGGTCAAGACACTCGGCAATTGGCTCGACGCGTCGCGTGCAGGTCGCCCGCTGAGCGCACCCAGCCGCAAGCCTGTCAGTGAACTGGAGAGCGAACTGACCCGGCTACGGGCCGAGAACGCTACATTGAAAATGGAGCGGGACATTTTAAAAAAAGCGACGGCGTTCTTCGCCAGGGAGTCCAAATGAAGTACGCCATCGTCGCGCGTGAACGGGCTCGTTATTCGGTCAGGCAGCTGTGCCGCACGCTGGAGGTGTCGGTCTCTGGTTTCCACGAGTACCTGCAGCGTCTGGGGCGCCCGGATCCAGAGGCAGCACTGCGCGCCGAGCTGCATACGATTCACGCCGGTAGTCGCCACACCTACGGCCGTCCGCGCATGATGAAAGCACTGCGTGCCTGCGCCCATGCGCTAGGCCACAAGCGCGTGGCCCGGCTGATGCGCGAGGAGGGGCTGCGTGGCAAGACCAAAGGCCGCTTCAAGCCTCGCACCACCGACAGCCGGCACGCGCGGCCCGTGGCCGAAAACCTGCTCGATCGTCAGTTCGCCGTGGACAGCGCAGTACCCGCCTGGGTGGGCGACATCACCTACATCCCAACCCGGGAAGGCTGGCTGTATCTGGCCACGGTCATCGACCTGCAGACCCGGCAGGTCCTCGGTTACAGCCTTTGCGAGAGGATGCCTGACGATCTGGTGAAGCAAGCGTTCCTCAATGCATTGTCGGCCTGTGTTGTAGAGAAAGGCGTGCTGTTCCACTCCGATCGCGGCAGCCAGTACGCCAGCCGGGAGTTCCACCAAACGATCACCGCACACGGCTTCGTGCCGAGCATGAGCCGCAAAGGAAACTGTTGGGACAACGCGGTAGCCGAGAGCTTCTTCGCCACACTCAAGAACGAGGAGGTCAACGGCGTGTATGCCACCAAGGCAGAGGCACATATCGCCATCTCCAGCTACATCCACGGCTTCTACAACCCCACACGGCTGCACTCCACACTCGGATACTTGTCACCCAACGACTATGCAAAGAGATTGAAACAAGCCGCTTGACTCGGTGCTTCTTGGCGTCCGGTATTGGGGTACAGGTTCACTATCAAGAACACTTCTTTCCCACGCTCACTTCCTTGCGCCATGGTCAACCTCTCCTTTGCGGTTCGTGGAGACGGACACCGCGTCCGTCGTTTGCTCTACTAGCGAAAGAATAGCCGCTTCTCATCACTCAATGGTCGCCGCGGGAAGTGCTCGCTTCATAGGTAACTGAAGCCTGCCCCCCCTTCCCTTCCCGCTTGGGCCCCATTCCACGTGGCCAATCACCTCTTTGCCCTGCTAAAATCTCGGGACACCTACCAGGACACATGCCGGTCGGTGTCCTGCTAGTGATTTCAGGAGGTTAGGGGTAGAGATACCGTGTCCCCCCCTCTCCGCCAGATACGCAAAGCGCCCCCTCGCGGGGCGCTTTGCGTATCTGGCGGAGAGGGGGACTTGGTGAGAATCCCTGGTTCGACCGATCGGCAGGATTGCCGATCGGCACGGCGAAGCCGCCCGCAGGGGTGAGGCGGATCATCGCGCGGCATGTCCGCGCGCCGCCGAACGCCAGCGCGCGAGCGCTGGCCGGAAAGGCACAGGGATGTGCCGAGTGAATCCCCCCTACATGCTCGCGGGGCGCTTTGCGTATCTGCAGAGAGCATCTGCGGGGGTTGGGAGCGACACCGGCCAGGACGCCAGCGTTCGGATCGGCGATCGATTTTTCGACCGCGTCCGGTTTCATCCTGCAATTACGTATATCCCCGAGGATATGGCTGACTCTCTCCCCCATGGCCGTTGCATGATCGAATTCGGTCACCTGACCCACGCCGGACTGCGCCGCGAGCTCAACGAGGACACCTATTACGGTGACAGCGACCTCGGGCTGTGGCTGGTCGCCGACGGCATGGGCGGTCATGAGTACGGCGAAGTCGCCAGCGCGCTCGCCCGCGAGACCATTGTCCGCGAGATCCGCCAGGGGGCATCCCTTGCCCAGGCGATCCGCACCGCCGATGAGGAGATCATCCGCGTCTCGCGCCAGCGCAGCGACGCTCTGCCGATGGGCACGACCGTGGTTGTCTTACGCATCCTCGGCAACCGCTTTGAAGTGGCCTGGGTCGGCGACAGCCGCGCCTACCTGTGGCGCGACGGCCAGCTGGCCCAGCTCTCGCACGACCACAGCTACGTCCAGGAACTGATCTCGCAGGGCGCGATCACCGTCGATCAGGCGCGCACCCACCCGCATCGCAACGTAGTCACCCAGGCATTGGGCGTGACCGATCCGCAGAACCTCAACGTCGAGACCCTGTCCGGCGAACTGCGTCCGGGCATGCAATTACTGCTGTGCAGCGACGGGCTGACCGAAGAAGTCGACGACGGCAACCTGTCGCAGGTACTTTCGCATACCGAATGCAGTGCACAGGAGTGCGTCGATGGACTGGTCGCCGCCGCACTCGATGGCGGCGGCTCGGACAACATCACCGTGGTGCTGGTTCGCCGCAACTGATCGCGCGACGGAACACCATCGTCAACCCTTGCATCTCGGCAGGGACTGCATCAACCCATCGCCCTTGACCTCGCAGGTCCAGTCGATCATGCCCGACGCGGCGTTGGCGTTCGGCCGCAGCACGATCGCACTGCCCTCAGGGAAGCGCTCGTCCAGCTTCACCGTGACCACGCCCTGAGCCCCGAGCCTGATCTCGCGCACGGCACCGCCGCGCATTTCGGTCGGAGCCGGCAGTCCTGCCTCATCGGCGTCGCGCGGCCAGCGGCCATTGCTCTGGTAATACTCGGTGAGCGACACCCGGAACATCGTCGCCCGGCTGGCGGCGTCCACGGCCAGGGCACGGCGGTCCATCTCCTTGGCCTGCGTGTCCATCGCCTTGCGGGCACCGTCGACGCTTCGCCGCACCGAGGCCTCGACCTCGTCCGCGACCTGCTGCGCTTCGGCGCGGGCACGGCCGAGATCGACCTGCGCATTCGCCGGTGATGCCTGCGCTTTGGCGGCGGCCTCGGCCTTGGCCGCCGCAGCCTCGCGCGGCTGGACGATAAAACGGTCGTAGCCCAGCAGCGCCAAAAAGCCGCCTATGAGAACGGCGATCAAAGAAATAACGAATTGTTTCATGACCGCCTCGAGAAATCTGTAGCCACACTGTATACAACGCCGACAATCGACAGAAGACCGTCGATCACCGCGCCCGCTTGGCAGCGCGGCGACGACCGGCGGTCCGCAATCACTGCATCGATAGCCTATAGAGTGCGCCGGGGAACTCGATCAGCGAAACCTGGATCGCATTGGTGCTGGTGCCTACCGTCTCCCAGAGGCCAGTGTTGAAGTTCAAGCGCTCGATCCGAACCCACCACTTATTGAGACCGATCACTGTCGAGGCCGGCTGCGAAAAATCACGGCGCGCGAAGAACACCATCGCGCTGCTGTCGACACTGCGTCCGTACTCACCGGCGACCACCTGGGTCGAAGGCAACCAACCAACGAGATCGCCCGTCGGCACCGACAGGAACGGCGCTACGAAACCACGATAGCTGCGCGATGCCAGCTGTTGCTGGATCTGTCGGGTATAACCATGCGTACTGAGCGCATCGATCGCCAGATCTCGACTGTCGTTGGTCGGAGTCAACATGCCGTAGTGCATGACCGATACGATGGAGGAGTCGTCGTGGCTGAGGAAATTGGCGAACTGCCGACCGCCGAACACGAAAAACCAGCTCGCATACCAGCGCTGGTGATGGAAACTGGTAGGTTCAAAAACGTAAGGCGCGGCCGCAGTGCGGAAGTTCTGCAGATACGCGACCGGTTTCTGACCACGGCTGCGAGCGACGTTGGAGACGGCGCTGAATCCTTCGGTCATGACGAACTCGCGTCCGGCCGGGCAACTGCCAAGCAGCCGGTCGAAGACATAGATGTTCGTCGCCAGGTAATCGGGACGGATCACGTCGGCGGCGGCAGTGACGTAATCGAGATGGTTGGCGATCACCGTTCGCGCAGCGACCGTATTCACGATGCCGCCAGCGGCACAACTCACACCGTATTGCGTCGGTGACATCGCATCGGGCGATGGCGCTGGGCCGCCGGGCTGCATCTGGTTGGAGTAGATCGGCAGCAGGTCGACGAAAATCTTCATTCCTGCCAAACGCTGGTCGGCGCGGAGGCAGGCGACCTGTGCGCCCAGATTGGCGAAATCCCTGCGCAACGGCTCATCCGTCAGGTGCACGCCCGCAAACGCATTGGGGAACGCCTGACGCAACGGCAACAGCTCCGTCTCGATCCGATGCTGCGTGTAGTAAGCACAGTCGAATGCGCCGCCCGGGTAAGCCGGGCGAACCGCGTCGCGGAATTCCCAATGCTCGTAGGTGTAGAACTTGAGCCCGGCAGCATTGACCGCCTGACCGATGACAGTCATCTCGCTCAGGGTCGCTGAGGGAATCAGGAAATTGCGTACGCCTGCGTCGCGCAGGGCGGCTACCGCTTTCGCAGCTGCACTCGGGTTGCTCAAATAGCAGTTGGCGCTACCGTTCGGCAGCGGGCAAGCGAGTTGTGACGACATGAAGACGAAAGTGTCGTCCTGCGCACGCACTTGGGCGGAAAACCCGACCAATACCAACATTCCGGCGAAGATACGCGCCGCATACTGTTTGAATACCATGAACCTTCTCCATCATCGCGACGAAGCTCAGAATAAACGCACATAGTGAATGCGTACAACGGCGATCTCGGGATCCGCTGTAGTTGAAAAATCATGGCGGTGCTCGCATTGCGCGCACACGACATCGGTCGGCGGGCATACAGAGCCTGTGCCACTCATACCCGCGAGTAATCCCAGGACACCATCTTGCCATCGCGATACGGCATCACCCCATGGAAGCCGCGCGGGTCGTCGTCGAATACCAGCGGCAGGAAGCGGCGATCGCCGTCCCACAGCGGCAGGTCGAGGATGCGTTCCACCGGCACCCACTCAAGCGTGCCTTCCGCATTCGTCTCGTGCGGCGTACCGCGATAGGTCGTGATCAGGAAGACGAAGCCGAGCCAGTCCTCACCCTGTTTGCCGAAACCCGGCCAACTGATCGTGCCTCGCAGGACGAGTTCATCGCAGTGGATGCCAGCCTCTTCGTGGATCTCGCGACGCATGCCCGCGACCACGTCCTCGTCGGCTTCGAGTTTGCCGCCGAGACCGTTGTACTTGCCGAGGTGCTGGTCGTCCGGGCGGGCGTTGCGATGGATCAGCAGGACCTGGCTGCGATCCGGCGACAGCACATAGCCGAGGGTGGCGACGATCGGGGTGTAGGGCATGCGAAGCTTCCTGTGTGACCGGCGATTATAGGGTGCGCGTGTCGCGCACCGATTCCGAGATCATCGCGAAAGGCCGGTGCGCGGCACGCGTACTACAAGATCATCTCAAATCCGGTGCGCGACACGCGCACCCTATGAAACGGCATCGCGCAGGCGATCACGCGGTACGCGCGGTCAGCATCCGCCGCAACATCGATTTCAGCGCCAGCGCCTTGACCGGCTTCGGCAACAGGCCGAGGCCATGCTCCAGCGCGACGCGACGCACATCGCCGCTGTCGTCGGCGCTGAGGATCAAGGTCGGGCGCGCGCCGAAGCGTTCGGCGAGGCGCGACTGGACCGCCACGCCGGTATCGCCATCGTCGAGGTGGTAGTCGAACAGCCAGAGCGCGTGATCCGCGCCAGCAGCGAGCAGCGCTTCGGCGTCCGCACCATTGGCGGCGGCATCGACGCGGCAATGCCAGCTTTCGAGGATCGTGCGCAGCGCGGTCAAAGCGTGTCGATCGTTGTCCACGATCAACACACGCAACCCTTCGAGGCCCGCCGCAGCAGGCGTCGCTTCCTGCTGTGGCGCGGCGATCGACGCCAGCGTCAGCGAAAACACCGTTCCGCGCGCGCTGCGGCTGCGCAATCGCAGCGGCGCATCGAGCAGGCGTGCGATGCGATCGGCGATGGCCAAACCGAGCCCGAGTCCCTGCCCTGCGGCGCCGTCGCCACGCCTGAATTCCTCGAAAATCAATAGCTGCTGCGATTCGGGAATACCGGGGCCGGTGTCGTGCACTTCGATCCGCAGTAGACCTTGGTCATGGCGAACGCCCAGCAGCACGCCGCCACGTTCGGTGTAGCGCACGGCGTTGGCGAGAAAGTTCTGCAACACCCGCCGCAACAGCTGCGGATCGGTGTGCACCCAGGCACGGGTGGCGCGATAGCGGAAGCGCAGGCCGCGCTCCGCCGCCAGCGCGCGGAATTCCGACGCCAGCGGTTCCAGCACATCGGCCAGCGGAAATACGCGCAACTGCGGCACCAGGCCGCCGGCTTCCAGTCGCGACATGTCGAGCAGCCCGGAGAGCAGATCGCCGGTGGAATCCAGCGCACCGCGAATCTGCTGCGCGGTGGCGCGCTGCGCATCCGCCGGCAGTTGTTCGACCAGCGCATCGGTGAACAATTGCGCCGCATGCAGGGGTTGCAGCAGATCGTGGCCGATCGCGGCGAGGAAGCGACTTTTGGCGTCGTTGGCGCGCTCGGCGTCGGCACGCGCCTGGTCGAGCCGCGCGGTGCGGTCGGCCACGCGCTGTTCGAGCGTTTCGTTGCTGCGGATCAATTCTGCCTCGGCATGGCGGAACGCGGTGACGTCGGTGAACGTCGCGACGAAACCGCCGCCGGGCATCGGATTGCCACGGATTTCCACCGCACCGCCATCGGGGAACACGCGCTCGCTCACGTAAGGCGTGCCGGCGTGCATGTGACGCACGCGCTTGCCGACGTCCTCTTCGATCGAATTCGCGT
The DNA here is from genome assembly GCA_040079515.1 of Lysobacteraceae bacterium. Taxonomy (GTDB): domain Bacteria; phylum Pseudomonadota; class Gammaproteobacteria; order Xanthomonadales; family Xanthomonadaceae; genus Lysobacter_I. The sequence goes on along the minus strand of JBEBKD010000002.1, from coordinate 88,013 downwards.
TCCAGCCGCTGCGCAGGTTGTAGCGGACCAGATCGGCAACCGGCACGCCCACGCGCAGCAGCGATTCCGGATAACCGAACAGTTCGGCGTAGCGATGGTTCCACGCCACCAGGCGCAGATCGCGATCGACGACGCTGATGCCCTGGCTCATGTTCTCCAATGCGGCTTCGAGCAGGCGCTGGTTGAAGCGCAGATCCTGCGAGGCCTCGCCGACGATCGCGGCGACGGTATCGAAATCGCGGCCGGCCTCGCGACGCGCGGCATCCAGCAGCAGGCGCGCGGACGCCGACCCCAGCACTGCCGCGAGCTCACGCTCGAGCCGAGTTTCCTGCAGCACCGGCACCGCACCGGCAGCAGGTGCACCCAGCAGCGCGGCGTCGACGGTTTCGCGCGGAAGGAAACGGCGCCCGGCATCGCGCAAGGTATCGAGCGCGAGTCCGCGCGCGCCCGCACGACGCGGACCGGCCTGCCACCATGCGGTCGCGCGCGTCGATGCGAACAATGTGACGATCACACCGGCGAACAGACTCATCGTCACCGCGCGTCCGAGCCGACTCCAGCCGGTGAGCCCGAAGAACGCATCCGGCGCAAGTATCGACCAGCCACCGGGACCGTCATGCAGCCATTGCGCATCCAGACTGCGTGCTTCGACCAGCGCAGGCACCAGCAGCAGCCACACCCAGAGCGCGACCGCTGCGGCGATGCCCAGCAGCACCGCGCGCGGCGGCGTCTGCGGCCGCCACAGCGCGAAGCCCAGCGCAGGCGCCAGCGCGGCCAATGCGGAGAACGACAGCGCGCCAACATCGGCCAGCGCGTCGTTGCCGGCGATCAGACGGCTGTAGCCCCAGGCCAGCAGCACGATGACGAGAATGCCGATGCGGCGCTGCACGAGCACCGCGCCGCGCAGATCGGGTTGGTCGGAAGGCGTGGCCCGATCGCCGCGGCGTGGTGCCCAGACGCCGCGCAGCCACAGCGGCGTAAGCCAGTGATTGCCGATCATCAGACTCAGTGTGACCGTACTGACGATCACCATGCCGGTGCCCGCGCTCAAGCCGCCGAGAAACGCGAGCAGCGCCAGACCCTCTCGGCCCTGCGACAGCGGCAGCGCCAGCACGTACAGATCGGACGGCACATTCTGCGCGCCGAGCAGCGCATCGCCCGCGCGCGCCAGCGGCAGGATCGGAATCGCGATCAGCAGCAGATACAGCGGAAACAGCCAGCGCGCGCGCAGCACGTGGCGCTCGTCTCGGCATTCGACCGCACCGACGTGGAACTGGTGCGGCAGCGTGAACATCGCCAGCATGCCCAGCAGCACCAGCGGCGCGAAGCCGGACAGGTCGCCTGCTTGTGGCCGCAGCAATTCGGTCGCAGATGGTGCCGCCGGCAGCCCGAAGGCGAATACGCCGATCGCGAGCATCGCGCCGAGCTTGAGCAGCGCCTCGAACGCCATCGCCAGGATCAGACCTCGATTGTGCTCGGCGGCGCTCGCGCTGCGCGTGCCGAACAGCATCGCGAATGCAGCCATCACCAGCGCCACGTACAGCGCGCTGTCCTGCCACGCCGGCACCTGCGCTGCGTCGTCATGGACCAGCAGCGCGAAGCTCATCGCCACGGCTTTGAGCTGCAGCGCGATGTACGGCACGATGCCGAGCACCGCGACAAAGGTCACGGCAGCTGCCAGCCAACCATCCTGTCCAAGCCGGCTGGCGACGAAATCCGCGATCGACGTGCTGTTGCTTTCGCGCACCAGCCTCACCAGCCGCATCAACAGGCCGATGCCGAAGACGTAGAGCAGGATGGTGCCGACGAAGGTCGGCGGCAGCGGCCAGCCGTAGCGCGCGGCTTGGGTGACGGTGCCGAAGAAGGTCCACGAGGTGCAGTACACCGCGAGCGAGAGCGCGTAGATGTCGGGCCAACGCCGTGCGAACGCCTGCGGTCGGCGCTCGCCATAGACCGCGACCGCGAACATGATGCCGAGCCAGCCGAGGCTGGCGAGGATCACCGCACCGATGCTCAGCATGGCGCTGTGCTCGCGGATCTACGCTGGATGGCGGTCTTCGGCATATCCCCGATGCGGACTGGTCTCTCGAATCCGGAGGATATCTCAGATGCGACTGTGCTCGGGACACCGTAGCTGTTGTAGGAGCGACGGAAGTCGCGAAGCCCGCAGCCTTTCAGGCATCGCGGGATCTGCAATCAAGATATTTCATTGATTGCAGACATCGTCGCGGCGATAAGGGTACGGGCTTCGCGACTTCCGTCGCTCCTACAAAAAAACAACGGCGGACTCGCGTCCGCCGTTGTTTCAGATCTCTGCCCGACTTGCGCTGCGATCAGAAATCGTAGCGCGCCGACAGCGTGTACTGGCGCGGCGGGCCGTAGAACCCGGTGAACACGCCGAGTGCGGACACCAGGTTGTAGCCGGTGGTGAGGTATTCCTCATCGGCGAGGTTGCTGCCCTGCAGCGAGAAACTCCACGCATCGTTGAGCTTCCAGATCACGCCGGCGTTGATCAGACCATAGCCGTCCTGGGTGATCGGCGTGGCTCGCGCGCCGGTGACCGGATCGCGGACCACTTCGGTGGTCGCGACCACATCGGTCTGGTAGCTGTAACCCACGCGCGCCGACAAATTGCCCATGCTGCCGACCGGCGTGCGGTATTCCAGGTTCAGCGCGCCGGAGAACTCCGGTGCGTTGGTGAATTCCTGCTGGTCGGCGATGTTGACGTTCTTGAAGATGTAACGGTCGTACTTGGCATCGAGCCACGCCAGATTGCCGGAGATCGCCCAGTGCGAAGAAGGCAGCCACTGGTATTCGGCCTCGAAGCCGTTGACGGTGCCTTCACCGGCATTGGTGAAGTCGCCGAAGAACGCGTCGTCGATGCCGTCGCCGTTGCTGTCGTAGGCGGTGAACACCGACAGCTGGATGTCCTTGTAGACGTTGTGGAATGCCGACAGGTTCACGAACAGGCGCTGATCGAGGAACGACATCTTGCTGCCGATCTCGAAGCTGTCCACGGATTCGTCCTGGAAGGGCTCGGCCGAACGCGGCACCGCAACCGCCTGCGCGCGGATGTTGTAACCGCCGGACTTGAAGCCGCGGCTGGCTAGTCCGTAGACCATGATGTTGTCGTTGAACTGGTAGTCCAGCGAGATCTTCGGCGAGGTGTTCTTGAAATTGATGGTCTTGTCGAAGTTCGCGGCGATCGGCGCGACCGGACGCAGCACGGTATAGGTGGCGTCGGTGTAGAAGCGGTTCAGCACCACCGCATGCTTGTCTTCATCGGTATAGCGCACGCCGACATCGAGCTTGAGCTGATCGGTCAGATCGAAGGTCCAATCGCCGTAGACGGCGACGCTGTTGGTGAACACGTTGCCTCGGGTATCGCCGAACAACAGATTGAAGAAGTTGTTGAGCACCTGGCCGCCGGCACGACCATCGAACTTGTAGACGCCGAACACGCCGCGCGAGCGACCACCGCCGTCGTAGTTCGCCTGGATCTCGTGCGAGGTCTGTTCGTCGCTGTAGAACGCCTTCACGTCGGCGATCTTGTTCGGCAGGGTGTCGAAGTCGATGTTGGTCTCGGTATCGGATTCGCGCTTGGCGACCACGTACTTGAAGGCCCAGCTATCGCTCGGGCGCCAGTTGACCGTCGCGGAAACACCCTTCAACTCGGTGTTGTTGGTGTTGAGCATGCCATTGCGCACGTCGTAGCGGTCGGTCAGCGGCAACGCGGTCGGCGCGAAGCGGTTCGGCGCCAGCATCTGCGCGGCGCGCACGCCGGATTTGTCGTCGATCCAGTCGAAGGCGAACTGGACATCGAAATCGTCCTGCGAATACGCACCGAGATTGAAGCGCAGCGCATTGATTTCCTTGTCGCTCACCTGCTGACGGGTGTTGATGTTCTCGCCGAAACCGTCGCGATTGAGGCTGGCGACCGCGATCCGCGCGCGCAGGCCGCTGTTCTCGCCGAACAGCGGGCCGCCGATGGCGGCCTTCGTATCGAGCTGGTTGTAGTTGCCGATGGTGATCGAGGCGAAGCCGTCGATCTTCTCCGGCAACGGCTTGGAGACGTATTTGATCGCACCACCGATGGTGTTCTTGCCGTACAGCGAACCCTGCGGACCGCGCAGCACTTCGACACGATTCACGTCGAACACATCGAGCAGCGCGCCCTGCGGACGGGCGATGTAGACGTCATCGAGATAGATGCCAACGCCCGGATCGACGCCCCACAGCGGATCGGACTGGCCGACGCCGCGCAGATAGGCGGTGACCGTGCTGCTGGAGCCGCGGGCGGCGTAGATCGTGAGGTTCGGCACCTGCGCGTCGAGGTCGCTGAGGTCTTCGACATTGAGCTTGTCGAGCGAGTCGGCGGTGAACGCGGTGACCGCGACCGGGACATCCTGCAGGGTTTCCTCGCGCTTGCGCGCGGTGACCGTGATCGTATCCAGGGTGTTCTGATCGGATTCGGCGCCAGCGGCGTCCTGGGCATACCCCATCGGCGCGAACAGCCCGAAGACCAGCGCCGTCGAGACGGCGAGACTCAGGCTGCTGCGCGGCAGGATCATGCGCTTGCGCGCGGCCGGAGCCGGGTGGCGGACGGCGGGTTGGTGACGACTCATGGATCGGTTCCTCGGTGGAATGGAGCTCTGAAGGGTAAGGAGCTCGACGGATGGATCGCGCACGCTTGGCGGGCACGTTGCGGCAAGACTAGGCAGTGACGGCGGCCCGGGCACTTGTACCTTCGGACAATGGGCCGCACAGCGGTGGCTGCGGACACTGGCCGCCCGAAGCCGACCGCGCATCCGCGCGGCCGCTTCTTTATTTCGTCGCGGCATTCGCCCGCGGACCATCCCCAAGGAATCGTTCATGGCAGCCCTCACATGTCCTTTCTGATCGTGCTGGCGGCGCTGTGCTTCCTGATGTTCGTGGCCTACCGCGGCTACAGCGTGATCCTGTTCGCACCGATCGCGGCGCTGGGCGCGGTACTGCTGACCGACAGCTCGCTGGTCGCGCCGATGTTCACCGGCCTGTTCATGGACAAGATGGTCGGGTTCCTGAAATTGTATTTCCCGGTATTCCTGCTCGGCGCGATCTTCGGCAAGCTGATCGAGCTGTCCGGGTTCTCCAAATCGATCGTGAAGGCGGTGATCAGGCTGTTCGGCGCCGAACGCGCGATGCTGTCGATCGTCGCGGTCTGCGCGCTGCTGACCTACGGCGGCGTGTCGCTGTTCGTGGTGGTGTTCGCGGTCTATCCCTTCGCCGCGGAACTCTTCCGCCAAAGCGACATCCCGAAGCGTCTGATCCCGGGCACCATTGCACTGGGCGCCTTCACCTTCACGATGGATGCGCTGCCGGGCACGCCGCAGATCCAGAACATCATTCCGACTTCGTTCTTCGGTACCACGACCTGGGCGGCGCCGTGGCTGGGCACGATCGGCGCGATATTCATCCTGATCGTCGGCATGAGTTATCTGGAATGGCGCCGACGCGCCGCCGAACGCAATGGCGAAGGCTATGGCGACCCCGCAACGCTCAGCAACGAACCCGCGCCTTTCGCCGACGGCAAGCTCGCGCACCCGCTGCTGGCGCTGTCGCCGCTGCTGCTGGTGGGCATCGTCAACAAACTGCTGACCCTGTGGATTCCGAAGGTCTACGGCACCAGCCACGAGTTCGTGCCGGCGGTGATCGGCAATGCCGCCCCGGTGGTGCAGGAAGTGTCGAAAGTGGCCGCGATCTGGGCCGTGCAGGGCGCGCTGCTGGTCGGGATCGCCAGCGTCATCGTATTGGCGTGGAAGCCGGTGGCCGCGAGTTTCGCCGAGGGTGCGAAAAATGCCATCGGTGGTGCGATGCTGGCATCGATGAATACCGCGTCGGAATATGGTTTCGGCGCCGTCATCGCCGCCCTGCCCGGCTTCCTGGTCGTGGCGAACGCGCTGCACGCGATCCCGAACCCGTTGGTCAATGAAGCGATTACCGTGACTGCGTTGGCCGGCATCACCGGCTCCGCCTCGGGCGGCATGAGCATCGCACTGGCAGCGATGGCGGAGACTTTCATCGCCAACGCCCAAGCCGCACAGATCCCGATGGATGTCCTGCATCGCATCGCGTCGATGGCATCCGGCGGCATGGACACCCTGCCGCACAACGGCGCGGTCATCACCCTGCTCGCGGTGACTGGCCTGACCCATCGTCAGGCGTACAAGGATATTTTCGCGATCACACTGATCAAGACCTCCGCCGTGTTCGTCGTCATCGCTGCGTTCTATGCGACCGGATTGGTGTGACCGGATGGTGCAGGCCACGTAGGGCGGGCCCTGGCCCGCCATTGCAAACTCTCCGTTGAAAGCAGCAATGATCGAGAGCGGTTTCGATCATCAAGCGCCGCGATCGGAAGCATCACAATGGCGGGCCAGGGCCCGCCCTACGCTTGAAGCCGCATAATTCCCTCAGCGCGATTGCGCTTTCCTCGATCTTTCAGCCGAGATGCCCATGTCCGACACCTTCCTCGCCCGCCGCACCGCCCTCGTCACCGGCAGTACGTCCGGTATCGGCCTGGCCATCGCCTGCGGGCTGGCGTCTGCCGGCGCGAAGGTCGCGATCAACGGTCTGGGCACCCCGGAGCAGATCGAAGCCGCCCTGCAGGCGGTGCGCGACGCCGGCGCGGGCGATGTCCGCCACTTCGGTGCCGATCTGCGTGACCCTGACCAGATCGAAGCGATGATGGCCGCGATCGACGCATGGTCCCCGCTCGACGTGCTGGTGAACAACGCCGGCATCCAGCACGCGGTGCCGCTGGCCGAGATGCCGACCCAGAAATGGAACGACATTCTCGCGATCAACCTCAGTTCCGCGTTCCACAGCATGCGTCTGGCGATGCCCGGTATGGCGGCGCGCGGCTACGGTCGTGTGGTGAATATCGCCTCCGTGCATGGGCTCGTCGCATCGGCGAACAAAGCGCCGTACGTGGCCAGCAAGTTCGGTATCGTCGGGCTGAGCAAGGTCGCGGCTCTGGAATACGCCGCCGCAGGAACACGCGACAGCGGCGGCATCACCGTCAATTGCGTCTGCCCGGGCTGGGTGGAAACCGCGCTGATCGAACCGCAGATCGAAGCGCGTCGCGATGGCGGCAGCCGCGACGACGGCGTGCGTGCGTTGTTGTCCGAGAAGCAGCCGAGCCTGCGCATGTCGTTGCCCGAAGACATCGCCTCGATGGTGCTGTGGCTGTGCCGGCGCGAGGCCCACAACGTGACTGGCGGCTCGTTCCCGATCGATGGCGGTTGGACCGCTCAGTAACCGTTTTCGTGAGTCAACACGGCCACATGACAAGACCGTGGCTTTCGTCACAATTTTATCCGTCACTGCAGGTGATGCGGTCACAGAGTTCCTGTCAATATTGCGCCGTGTGCGGGCAACGGGCCCACGCATCACCGGAGCATGCGCGATGTCCAGACCGATCGTTCCCACCTCGCGGCGCAAAGCCCTCATGTCCGCGATCGCCCGCCGCAACGGCATCAAGGGGCCATTGCACTACCAACCGATGCCGCGACTCGCGACAGAATCCGACAGCGGGCCGCAACCCGATGCAGTCCAGTCCGTCGCCGCAGGCGCACCGCGCGCGCCGAGGATGGCCGGCCCGGGCACGGCGGATATCTCGCAACCGGAATTGCTGACGATGCAGCGCGCACCGTTCGCGGTCCGCGTGCTCAACAACCTGACCGCGAGCGCCACCGCCGCATCGATCGCCGAATTCAACGCGCTGGGCGCGAACGACACCGCACGGCTCACCGCATTCGTCGATCAACAGCTGAATCCTTCAGCGATCGACGACAGCGCGCTGGAGTCACGGCTTTCCGCCGCCAACGGCTACACCACGCTCAACAAGTCGCTGGCCCAACTGTGGGCCGACCACACCCTCGTCACCACCGACAGTTCGGCGCCGGCGCGCGAAACCCAGCGCGCTGCGCTGGTGCGCGCGGCGTATTCGAAACGCCAGCTGCAGGAGACGATGGTCGATTTCTGGCAGAACCACTTCAACGTCGCCATCAACAGCGGAACGGCCTCGACGGTCTACGTCCACTACAACCGCGACGTGATCCGCGCCAACGTGTTCGGCAATTTCCGCGCCATGCTCGAGGCGGTGGGCCAAAGCACCGCGATGATGTATTACCTCAACAACCGCAGCAATTCGCGCTCCGGCCCCAACGAGAATTACGCGCGCGAGCTGCTGGAACTGCATGCGTTGGGCGCGGAAAACTACCTCGGTTTCGTCAACCCGTCGCAGGTGCCGCCCGCGCCGGAGGATCCGAATTATCCGATCGGTTACACCGACCTGGACGTTTACGACACCGCCGCCGCATTCACCGGCTGGACGGTGAAGAACGGGGGCAACGGTTTCCCGACCGAAAACGACGGCACCTTCGCTTACCGCCTGGCCATGCACGACGCCGGTCCCAAGCAGGTGCTGGGCATGTACATCCTGCCCGAACAGGCTGCGATGAAAGACGGACGCGACATCTACGACCGTCTGGCCACCCACCCGCGCGTCGCCAAGTTCATCTGCAAGAAACTGATCCGGCGCTTCGTGTCCGACAAGCCGGACCAGTCGCTGATCGACAGCGCGGCAGCCGTATTCCGCACAAATTGGCAGCACCCCAATCAACTGCGGCTCACGCTGCGCCATATCCTGTTGTCCAACGCTTTCATCCACGCATGGGGGCAGAAGAACCGGCGCCCGTTCGAGCTGATCGCCGCCGCGGTACGCGCCTGCGGCAGCGACTGGACGCTCAAAGGCATCAGCGAGACCCGCAGCAATGATTTCATGAGCCGCCTGGCGGCCACCGGTCATGCGCCCTACGACTGGGCGGCGCCGAACGGCTACCCGGATGTCGGCGTGACCTGGGCGGGTTCCAACAACATGGTCACCACATGGAAGATGTTGAGCTGGCTGACCGAAACGCTCGATACCGATACCGCCTTGACGCCGCTGCTGCCGATCGTCGCGCAGAGTCGCGCCAACGTCGCCAGTTGGACTGCGAACAATCTGGTCAATTACTGGTGTCAGCGGATTCTCGGCTATCTGCCGGTCGCTTCGCGGCGGCAGGTGCTGGTCGCATTCCTGGCGCAGAACGGCGACCCCGCGACTTACGTCATCACCGATACCGATACCTCCGCGACCACCGATCTCAAGCGTCATTACAACCTGCAGCGCCTGCGCAGCATGGTCTCGATGATCCTGATGTCCCCCGAATTCATGAGCCGCTGAGGACTTCCCGATGAACGACATCCATATCGATCGGCGCGAATTCCTCAAAGGCTGCGGTGCTGCCGCAGCGGTCGGCGCGGTCGGCGGCCCGAGCCTGCTGTTTTCGCAAGAGGCGTATGCGGCCGCGAATCCATTCGACACCGTGGTCATGGTGTTCCTGCGCGGCGGCTTCGATGGCCTGAATCTGGTCACACCGGTCAGCGGCAACGATCGCGCCTTCTACGAGGAGGCGCGCCCGACACTTCGCATCCCCGCAACCGGCACCGACGCAGCACTGCCGTTGACGCTGGTCAACGGTTCGGCGACCGGTTTCGGTCTGCACCCCTCTGCGGTCGGACTGCAAGGCATCTGGGATGCGGGCAAGCTCGCCATCGTCCAATGCTGCGGCATGCCGACGGTGGTGACGCGCAGCCATTTCGACGCCCAGGCCTATCTCGACCTGGGGACGCCCGGCAACCTCAACGTCAGCACCGGCTGGATGACGCGCGCCTGGCAGGCGCAAAGCGCGGGCACGAGCAGTTCGATGCCGCTGCTGGCTGTCGCCAGCCGCCAGCCGAACAACATGCGCGGCTCCACCCAGTCTCTGTCGATGCCGAGCCCAGGCGATTTCGCGCTCACATCGGGCGCACCGCAGTGGCAGGCTTATCGTACGGGCATGCCGGTCGGCACCAAGGGCGTTACCGAAACCATGGCAAGCCTCTGGGCGGGTCAGACCGGCGTCGAAATTTCCGGGCAACGCGCCGATGCCTCGATGCGGCTCATCGCGCAGCAGGGCTATACCTCGACCCTGCCCACCACGCCGGTCGCGTGGCCGACGACGACCTTCGCGCGCCAGCTGTGGACGGTGGCGCAATCGATCCGCTTCAACCTGGGCCTGCGCTACGCGGCCATCGATCTGGGCGGCTGGGACACGCACGAGAACCAGGGCACGACAGGCAACAGCAACTACTCGAACAGGATCGCCGAGCTGTCGCAGGCGCTGACCGCGTTCTACAACGAACTCAACCCGACCGGCGAAATGTCCCGGGTTACGGTGATCGTGCAGTCGGAATTCGGCCGTCGCGTGCGCCAGAACGGCAGTGGCGGAACCGATCACGGCTACGGCAGTCCGCTGCTGGTGATGGGCGGACCGGTCAATGGTCGCAAGCTCTACGGCCAGTGGCTGGGTCTCGATCCTGCGGTGCTGTCGCCCTACTTCGGCGACATCCCGGTCACCACCGACTTCCGTCGCGTCTTCAGCGAACTGATGATCCGACGCATGGCCAACAACAAGCTCGGCGATATCTTCCCCGGCTACACCGGCTATACGCCCATGGGGGTCTTCCAGGGCACCGATCTGGTGCCTCAGTACACCGCCAGCGCCGGACAGAGCCAGATCATGGCGAACCTGCCTGCCAATCCGCAGCCCGTCTACGGCGAATCGCTGCGTGAAAGTTCACGGGCGATGCGCGCGAGTGCGCGCGACGATCGGAACTGGATCCGACGTTTGTTGGCCGCACTGGGCTTGTCGTAGTCGATCCGGTCATCCGCTGGTTGTTCCGACAGCCTGCGGATAGTCGGCTGCGAAGATGGTGCTTCCGTGTTTCCAGCATCGGAAACGTAATGAACGAAAGGATCGCGCGCTCCGTCACAGATTCAATGCGAAGCGCTCCCGATCTGCCGCAGATATCCGGCTTATAGTGCTGCGGTTGCCCGATTCACGAGGCATGACTCTGGAGTCTACCAATGGCAAGACCGCTCTCGAACTCACGTCGCAAAGCGATGCACGCCGTGATCGCCCGCCGTTACGGACTTGCCGGTCCCCTGCGCTTCAAGTCGCCGCCGAACCGCCTGCCTGAAGCCGCAACACCGGATGCGGCCGCTGGTGCGATCGCCGCACCACTGCGCACCCCGCGCATGTCCGGCCCCTCGACGGCGAATATTTCGCAGGCTGAACTGCTGACACTGCAGCGCGCGCCGTTCGCGGTACGCGCCTTGAACCATCTGACCTTCGGCGTCACGCCAGCGCTGATCTCCCAATTCAACGCGCTGGGCGCCAACGACACCGCGCGACTCACCGCATTCGTGGATCAGCAGCTCAATCCTGCGGCGATCGACGACAGCGCGCTCGACACCCGCCTCGCGAACGCCGGCTACACCACCTTGGGCAAGAGCCTGACCCAGCTGTGGGCCGATCATGTCGCACCGGGCCCGGCCTATGAAATACGCATGCGCCCGTCGGCCGAAGTGCAACGAGCGGCGTTGGTGCGCGCGATACATTCGAAGCGGCAACTACAGGAAGTGATGGTCGGATTCTGGCACAACCATTTCAACGTCACGGTGACTGAATACGACGCCGGCCCGGTGTACGTCCACTACAACCGCGATGTGATCCGCGCGAATTCGCTCGGCAACTTCCGCACGATGCTCGAAGCGGTCGCGCAGAGCGCGGCGATGATGTATTTCCTCGACAGCGCCTCGAACACGCGTTCGGGGCCGAACGAGAATTTCGCGCGCGAGCTGCTGGAATTGCACACGCTCGGCGCCGAAAACTACCTCGGCTTCGTCGATCCATTCCAGGTGCCGCCCTGCCCCGAGGATCCCGGTTATCCCATCGGCTATACCGATGTGGATGTGTACGAAACCGCCTCCGCGTTCACCGGCTGGTCGATCAAGGACGGGCACTGGGAATTTCCGACCGAAGACGACGGCACCTTCGTCTATCGCCCGTCGTGGCACGACTCCGGCCCTAAATTCGTGCTCGGCAAGTTCCTCAACCCGGAACAACCGTCGCTCAAGGACGGCAGGGACATTCTCGATCGTCTCGCCAGCCATCCGCGCGTCGCCAAATTCATCTGCAAGAAACTGATCCGCCGCTTCGTTTCCGACAGACCGGATCAGGCGTTGATCGACAGCGCGGCCGCGATCTTCCGCGCCAATTGGCAAAGCCCGAACCAGATCGCGCTGACCCTGCGCCATATCCTGCTGTCGAACGCTTTCATCAACAGTTGGGGCCAGAAGAACCGTCGGCCGTTCGAACTCGTCGCCGCCGCGCTGCGTGCATTGGGATCCGACTGGACCATGCGCGTCGGCGATGCGAAAAGCGATGAGATGTACTGGCGCATGAGTTCCACCGGCAATACGCCCTACGAATGGCCGGCGCCGAACGGTTACCCGGACACCGGCGTCGCCTGGTCGGGTTCCAACAGCTACGCGATGAGCTGGAAGCTGTTGAACTGGATCAGCGAAACCAGCGAGAACAGCGTGTCCATGGCACCGATCCTCGACTTGACGCGCAGTAACGTCGCCAGTTGGACGTCGAACAATCTCGTCGATTACTGGTGCCAGCGCCTGCTCGGCTATTTGCCGGTCGCGGCGCGACGCCAGACTCTGGTCGCATTCATGGCGCAGAACGGTACGGCGACCGAAGTCATCGCCGATACCGACACCTGGGCAGCGAGCAATCCGAAAATCCATTACAACCAGCAGCGTCTGCGCAGCATGGTCGCGTTGATCCTGATGTCCCCCGAATTCATGAGCCGTTGAGGAGAGCCCCCATGTCCGATCTCCACATCGATCGCCGCGAATTCCTGAAGGGCGCCTGCGCCACCGCCGCTGTCGGCGCCGCCGGCCCCAGCCTGCTGTTCTCGAGCGAAGCGCAGGCCGCGGCGAACACCTACGACACCGTGGTCCTGGTGTTCCTGCGCGGCGGCATGGACGGCCTGAACCTGGTTCCACCGGTATCCGGTAACGACCGCACCTTCTACGAGCAGGCGCGCCCCACGCTGAACATCGCCGCGAGCGGTACCTATGGTGCGTTGCCCTTGACCCTGGCGAACGGTACCGCCACGGGCTTCGGCCTGCACCCGTCCGCGGTCGGCCTGAAAGGTTTGTGGGACGCAGGCAAGCTTGCGATCGTCCAGAGCTGCGGCATGCCTACCGTCGTGACCCGCAGCCACTTCGACGCGCAGCTGTACCTGGACCTCGGAACGCCCGGGCAACAGGGCGGCAGCGGCTGGCTCACACGCGCCTGGAATACCCAGCCGGGCGTCACCGGCAACCCGGTCATGCCGATCGCTGCCGTCAACAGCCGTCAACCGGCCAACCTTCTGGGCTCGACGCAGGCGCTGTCGATGCCGAGCCCCACCGATTTTTCGCTCGATACCGGTGCCTGGCAGTGGCAACGGTTCCGCAGCGGCATGCCCGCTGGTACCAAGGGCATCAACGAAACGCTGGCGTCGCTGTGGAACGGCCAGACCGGGGTCGAGGTCGGTGGTCAGCGGGCCGATGCCGCGCTGCGCGTGATCGGTGCGCAGGCCTATACCTCGACGCTTCCCGCCGGATGGCCGACGACCAACTTCGCGCGTCAGTTGTGGACGGTCGCCCAGTCGATCCGCTTCAACCTCGGCCTGCGTTTCGCGACGCTCGACCTCGGCGGCTGGGATACGCACAACGGCCAAGGCACCGCCGGCAGCGGTTACAACTTCTACCAGAACAAGGTTGTCGAACTCTCCGAAGCGTTGACCGCTTTCTACAACGAACTCAACACCGGCGGCGAAGCCGCGCGGGTTACCGTGATCGTGCAATCGGAATTCGGCCGTCGCGTGCGCCAGAACGGCAGCGGCGGCACCGACCATGGCTACGGCAATCCGATGCTGGTCCTCGGCGGGCCGGTGAACGGACGGAAGTTCTACGGCCAGTGGCTGGGGCTGGATCCGCAGGTCCTGTCGCCGTATTTCGGCGACGTGCCGGTGACCACCGACTTCCGCCGCGTATTCTCGGAGCTGCTGATCCGGCGCATGGGCAACAACAAGCTCAGCACCGTCTTCCCCGGCTATGCCGGCTATACGCCGATGGGCATCTTCCAGGGCACCGATCTCACGCCGCAATACATCGTGCCGGGCGATGCCCTGAGCATGGCCGACCTGCCGGCCAACCCGCAGCCGGCGTACGGCGAGTCGATGCGCGAAAGCTCGCGTGCGATCCGCGCGCACCGACGCGACGAACTCAACTGGTTCCAGCGATTGCTCGCGACACTGGGGCTCTCGTAATCGCCACACCGGGGCGGCAGTCTAGCGCCGCCTCGACCAGCCGACAGCGACGGTCGCGCTTCGGCCTGCACCAGGCTCGAAGTAACGGTTATTGGCTTCGTTGACGATCACCGATCCCGCGTCGTTGCGATCGAGCAGATTGTCGATGCGCAGGAACGCGTACCAGCCGCCCTCGCGCCGCGCACGCCACTGTCCTCGCCATGCGAATCGTGAATGCGCCTGCGCGGCATCGGTATTGCGATCGTCGGTCGCGATGTCGCCGAGCCAGCGCCCTTCCAGCGCGCTCGACCATCGACCGTCGTCGGAACGCCACGCCCATTCGGCGAAGACATCGGCGCGCGGAATGCCGGGAATACGATTGCCGGCATCCACGATGCGGGTTTCGATCTGCGTTCCGCTGGCCACCGCGAACGCGTAGCCATCGACGAATCCGGCATCGATCCAACTTGCCGCCAGCGCATAGCGCCAGTGTGCACCGACATCGCCGGCCGCGCCGAACTCGATGCCCATGCGCCGCGTCGCGCCGGCATTCGCGAAACTGGCGCGACCGCCACGGCTGAGCGCAGGCACGATCTCGTCAACGCCATCGACGCGATATACGGACAGTGATGCCTGATTCCGCACGCCGCGCCAGCGCGCGCCGATTTCGAACGATCGCAGATCCGCTACGCGCAGGTCGCGGTTGAAACCCGATGCCCCATCCGGTCGATAGGCGCGTTCGTTCAAGGTCGGCGTTTCGAACCCGTGGCCGACGCTCGCATGCAGTTCTCCCCATGCGAATGCGCGCACCGCGCCCAGCGACCATGCCAGCCGCGCATCGCGCCGCCCGCCGCTGTCGTCGCCGTTGGCGAGGAAATGGTCGTCGCTTCCGAAGCGCAGCGACGCGCGACGCGCACCGAGCGACACGGTCCAATCGTCGGCGACCCGATAGTCGCCGGCCGCGTACAGATCGAGCGCATCGACGCGATTGCGTTCGTCGCGTCGCAAGCGGCCGCGCACGCCCAACCGATCGCCGACGAAATTCTCGTAACCGCGACGGGTTTCATCGAGACGCACGGCCTCGATGCCGAATGCGATCGAGCCACGAGCATTCGCCCAACGACGCCCGATGTCGACACCGGTCGAACCACGGCCCAGATCGATCACGCCGCCAGCGCTTCCCGCCGCACGCTGCGCCACGACCGGTACCGCGAGGAACTGCTCGACCGCTCGCTCGACGCGATACGCCGACAACCAGCGTCCGCCACCCGAGACATCCTCGCGCTGCCAGCGCAGACCGAATTGATCTTCGCTCACCGTTTTGCGGGTATCGAACAGTGTCGCCGTGGGGTCGGTGCCATCCGGATCACGGTCGAACGCATCGCGCGTCAGCCCCAGCGGATCTTCGGCGAGCGGCTGGCGCAGCCCGTTGTAGATCACGCGCAGACGCTCGCCTTCGCTGCGCGACCACTCGCCGACAGCGTTGAGCTGCGTCCGTCGCGCCGCGCTGTGCGGGCGTGCACCACTGGTCGCGAACGCACTGCCGCTCGCACGCCAACGCCACGCATCATCGCTATCGCCGCCGTCGATGCGCATGCTCGCACGCCGGCTGCCGTGATCGCCCGCCCACGCTTCCGTTGACAGGCCTGGCGCATCGCCCGGATTGCTCATGCCCAGGATCACGCCGCCAGCCGCATTGCCGTACTGCAGCGCCAGCGGACCGCGCAGCACTTCGATACGATCGAGCGACGACAGCGGAAATGCGGCCGCCTGCCCCTGCCCATCCGCAGCGCTGGACGGAATGCCGTCGACCACCAAGCGGACGCCACGAATACCGAACGTCGAACGCGCGCCGAAACCGCGCGACTGGATCTGCAGGTCCTGCGCGTAGTTCTGCCGGTCCAGCGCAGTGAACCCGGGCACCCGCTGCAGCGGTTCGGAGAGATTCACCTGTCGCTGGCCGTCGCGCAGCGTCTCGGTATCGACGATCGAAACGCTGCCCGGCAACCGGCGCAGGCTGCGCGCAGCGCCGGTCACCGTCACGGTATCCAACGTTTCGGCATCGTCGGCATGGTGCGCTGCCGGTGACTGGGACGACAGCGACGTCTGCGCATGGACATCGACGGACGGCAACCACGCGATGATCACGAGCAGACAGAATCTCATGCGGCGATTCTTGCACACGGGCCTTCGATCACGGCAGCATCCGGCGACACAGACGACCCAACAACGAAAAAGGGTGGGCGCCATCGGGCGCGCCCGACAACTCCCACCCTCTGCGGCCCGATGAACTCCGGGCCGATCGCGTCGCTATGCGACGGTCTGCCGCTTAACCTTCGCCTTCCTCGACTGCCTTCATCGACAGGCGGATACGGCCTTGCTTGTCGACTTCCAGCACCTTGACCTTGACGATATCGCCTTCCTTGAGCACGTCGCTGACTTTCTCGACGCGATCGTTGGAGATCTGCGACACGTGGACCAGACCGTCCTTGCCGGGGGAGATGGTGACGAACGCACCGAAGTCCATCAGCTTGGCGACCTTGCCCTCATAGATGCGGCCGGGCTCGACGTCGGAAGTGATCTGCTCGATCCGCGACTTGGCGGCCTGACCGGCGGCGGCGCTGACCGACGCGATGGTGATCGTGCCGTCGTCCTGGATATCGATCTGGGTGCCGGTTTCCTTGGTGATCGCCTGGATCACCGAACCGCCCTTGCCGATCACTTCGCGGATCTTGTCAGGGTGGATCTTGATGGTGATCAGGCGCGGCGCGTACTCGGACAGCTCGGCGCGCGGGGCGGTCATGGCATGGGCCATTTCGCCGAGGATATGCAGACGACCCTGCTTGGCCTGGGCCAGCGCGGTCTTCATGATCTCTTCGGTGATGCCCTGGATCTTGATGTCCATCTGCAGGGCGGAGACGCCCTTCTCGGTGCCGGCGACCTTGAAATCCATGTCGCCGAGATGGTCTTCGTCGCCGAGGATGTCGGACAGCACCACGAAGTCGCTGCCTTCCTTCACCAGACCCATCGCGATACCCGCGACCGGCGCCTTGATCGGCACACCGGCATCCATCAGCGCCAGCGAGCTGCCGCAGACCGAAGCCATCGAGGACGAGCCGTTCGACTCGGTGATTTCCGAAACGACGCGGATCGTGTACGGGAACGCTTCCATCGTCGGCATCACCGCGAGCACGCCGCGCTTGGCAAGACGGCCGTGGCCGATTTCGCGACGCTTCGGACCCATCATGCGGCCGGCTTCACCGACCGAATAGGGCGGGAAGTTGTAATGGAACAGGAAGTGTTCCTTGTACTCGCCGCCGACCGCGTCGATGACCTGACCGTCGCGCGCAGTGCCAAGGGTGACCGCCACGATAGCCTGCGTTTCGCCGCGGGTGAACAGCGAGGAACCGTGGACGCGCGGCAGCACCGTGACCTTCGAGGTGATCGGACGGACGGTGTCGAGCGCGCGGCCATCGATGCGGATCTTGGTGCTCAGCACCGAATTGCGCAGGGTCTGATATTCGAGTTCGGCGAATTCTTTCGAGGCCTCGGCGGCAACCCAGCCGTTGGCTTCCATCTGCCCGGCGAGGCCGGCCATCACGTCTTTCTTCAGCGCCGAGATCGCGTCTTTGCGCTCGAGCTTGTCGCGCACCTGGAAGGCACCGCCAAGGCGATCGCCGACCGCAGATTTGATCGCAGCGATCATGGCGTCGTTCTTGGCCGGGGCCTGCCAATTCCACTTCGGCTTGCCGGCTTCGGCGACGAGTTCATTGATCGTGTCGATCGCGATCTGCATCTGCTGATGACCGAACATCACCGCACCGAGCATCACGTCTTCCGACAGTTCCTTCGCTTCGGATTCGACCATCAGCACCGCGCTCTTGGTGCCGGCGACGACGAGTTCGAGTTCGCTGTCGACCAGTTCGGTCGTGCTCGGGTTGAGGATGTACTGGCCGTTCTTGTAACCGACCTTCGCGGCACCGATCGGGCCGTCGAACGGGGCGCCGGTCAGGGCCATCGCGGCGGATGCGCCGAGCAGGGCCAGGATGTCGCCATCGACTTCCGGATTCAGCGACATCACGGTCGCGATGATCTGGACTTCATTCTTGAAGTCTTCCGGGAACAGCGGGCGGATCGGACGATCGATCAGGCGCGAGGTGAGCGTTTCCTTTTCGGTCTGACGGCCTTCGCGCTTGAAGAAGCCGCCCGGGATACGGCCGCCGGCATAGAATTTTTCCTGGTAATCGACGGTGAGCGGGAAGAAATCCTGCCCTTCGCGCGCGGTCTTCGCGGCGACGGCCGTCACCAGCACAACAGTGCCTTCGGCCGACACCATCACTGCGCCGCCGGCCTGGCGGGCGATTTCACCGGTCTCGAGCACCACGGTGTGCTTGCCGTACTGGAAACGCTTGGTCACTTTTGCCACGTTGGAATGTCCTCGAAAATCTTTGTCGATGAACCGGTCGGAGCCCCTGCCCCGGACCGGGTGGCCGCGCGATGCGGCCGGGCAATACGAAGATTCGGATTGCGCTGTAGCGAATTGCCTTGTAGCGAATTGCCTTGTAGCGAATTGCCTTGTAGCGAATTACCTTGCAGCAAATTGCCTTGAATCTGCCAAACCGGGCCTCGCGGGCCCAAAAAAAACCGCGGCACATTGCTGCGCCGCGGTCGGGTGATGCTTAGCGACGCAGACCGAGTTTCTCGATCAGTGCCTTGTAACGCTCGGCATCCTTGCGATGCAGGTAGTCGAGCAGGCTGCGACGATTGTTGACCATCTTCAACAGACCACGACGGCTGTGGTGATCCTGCTTGTGCATTTTGAAGTGATCGGTGAGCTGGGTGATGCGCGCGGTGAGCAGCGCAACCTGGACTTCCGGCGAACCGGTGTCGTTCTCGCTGCGCTTGTGCGCTTCGATGACAGTGCTTGAATCGATGGACATGTAAGGCCTCTTGGACGCGTGATCGGCAGGAACGGCACCAGTCTCGACCGGCACGGCGCACCGCAGAATCCGCCTGAATGAAATGGAGAGTGAAACTGCAGAAAGAACGCTGTCCGGGGATCGGATCAAAACCGGGCCGGACAGCAGCGGAATTGTAGCCCTGCCCCCCGGTTCGAACAAGGGTCGGCGGCAGGCTGCGGATGGATCCGCGTCGCAAAAATTTCGTTCAGGGTGAAAGGGGATCGTCGCCAGTCGTCGTAGCTTGCGGCGGTGCGATCGAAGCCTGCAGCGTTTCCGCCAGCCCTTCCAGATCGCCGGTCAGCGCGAGCCGCCAACCCTGGGTCGTGCGATGCAGGGTGATGGCTTCGACCTTGGTCATGGTCATGGTTTCGACCTTGGCGACGTTGCGGGTGACCACATGCACCATATCGGTGCCCTCGGCCACACTGCCGATCACCTCTTGTCCTTCAAGCTTGGCGCTGGCCAGCGACATCGTATTGGCCATGATCCGGGCAAACACCTCTCGATCGGACAGCGCCTTGATCTCCTCGACCGACTTGGCGGGGGCGAACAGCACCCAGAGCATCAGCTCACCGTTCTCCGTGCCCTGCCCATCGCTGCGCCGGTCTTTCCCGACCGTATCGAGTACAGGCTGCAGCAGCTCGCGGAAGTGTTTCAGTGCCGCAGGATCGAAGGTCTCAGCCGCAGCGACCCAGTCGGCAGCCTGCATGCGTGCGTAGGCCTCGCGCGCAACCTGCTCGGGCGGCAGGTCGACCGTCAGTTCGGCAGCCATGGCCGGTCCCGCGCTCAGCAGCGCGAGCGATAGCGACAGGAAGCGCAGGTAACGGATTCTGGGCATGGGACGGCTCTGTAAGGTCAGCTTTTTCCGGAATCCAGGCGATGAAACAGCCGCTGCGGCGACAGGCTACCCGCCTCGTCGATCCGCGCAAGGCCACGCGCGCGGCCGGAGGGATCGAACACCGCGCATTCGCCGGAGACTTCATGGCTCACCTGCAACCGCTGGCCGTGTTCGAACCGGCGCACGCCGTCGTCGGTGAGATCGATCCGGCGATAGCCGACCAGTCCCACTTCGATCGGCAGCAGGCAGGCATCGAGACAATGCGCGTCGCGCTCGGCCAGCGCCTGCAGCGATTCGAGCGTCCACATCCGCGGATCGCGAAACGGATCGACCCAAAGCCGGCGCAACTCGGCGACGTGCGCGCCGCAGCCGAGCGCTTCACCGAGATCGCGTACCAAGCTGCGCACATAGGTTCCAGAGCCGCATTCGACATGTAGACGGAGCTGGGGCGCGTCGCCATCGAGCAGATCCTGTTCCGACAACAGTTCGAATGCATGCACATCGACCTGCCGCGGCTCGATTTCGATGCTCTCGCCGCGACGCGCCTTGACGTACAGCGGTTCGCCGCCGCGCTTGAGCGCCGAATAGATCGGCGGCCGCTGCATGATGCGTCCGGTGAGATCGCGCAGTGCGGCATCGATGGTGTCGATGTCGTGGCGCTGCACCGGGCGCTCGCGTAGCGGCTGACCTTCCGCGTCGTCGGTATCGGTGACGATGCCGAGCCGGGCAACGGTATCGTAGGCCTTGCGCGAACCGAGCAGATTGCCGGCGATTTTGGTGGCCTCGCCGAAACATACCGGAAGCAGACCGGTCGCCAGCGGATCGAGACTGCCGGTGTGACCGGCCTTGTCCGCGCGGAACAGATGACGTACGCGTTGCAGCGCCTGATTCGAGCTCAACCCCTGCGGCTTGTCGAGCAGCAGGATGCCGTCGAGTTTGCGGAAGTGTTTGCGGGGAGCTTCGGCCATCGGGGGATGATATGTCCTATTCGACCGGTGTATAGGGTGCGCCCTGGCGCACCATGCATCGAAAGCCGGTGCGCCAAGGCGCACCCTATGAATCGGTATTCAGATCGCGGAGGAGATTGTCGATGCGCTCGCCGCGGTCCACCGAGTCGTCGTAATGGAAATGCAGCTCGGGGGTGTGGCGCATCTTCACCGCGCGCGACAGCTCGTGGCGGATTTCCGGCACAAGCTCCTTGAGGCCCTTCATCGCTTCCTTCGCACGCTCGGGCTGCAGCGCGGTCACGAACACCTTGGCGTGCGCCATGTCGCGGGTCACCTCGACATCGGAGACGCTGACCGATGGCAGGCCGTGCACGCGCACCATGGCATGCACGATGGTGCCCAGCTCGCGGCGGAGCTGGGCGGACACGCGATCGGTGCGGTGGAACGATTTCTTCACGGTTCGATCTTCTGCGGTCTCGACGCACGCTCAGAGCGTGCGCTGGACCTCGATGCGCTCGAAGCATTCGATCTGGTCGCCCGGCTTCACATCGTTGTAGGCCTTCACACCGATACCGCATTCGGTACCGTTGCGGACTTCGTCGACGTTCTCCTTGAAGCGACGCAGGGATTCCAGCTCGCCCTCGAAAACGACCGTGTTGTCGCGCAGCACGCGGATCGGCTTGTTGCGCCGGAGCACACCCTCGATGACCATCGAGCCGGCGATGGCGCCGAACTTCGAGCTGCGGAACACGTCGCGAACCTGCGCGGTACCGATGATCTCTTCGCGGATTTCCACGCCGAGCAGACCCGACGCGACCTGCTTCACCTGATCGATCACGTCGTAGATGATCGAGAAATAGCGCAGATCGAGGCCATTGGCGTCGATCACCTTGCGCGCCGATGCGTCGGCACGGACGTTGAAGCCGATGATGGTGGCCTTCGCCGCGAGCGCCGAATTGGCGTCGGATTCGGTGATGCCGCCCACGCCCGACACGATCATGTTGATGCGGATCTGATCGTTCGAGAGGCCGACCAGCGCCTGACGCAGCGCCTCGGCCGAACCCTGCACGTCCGCCTTGACCACGAGATTCAGGCTGAGCTGGGAACCACCCTGACCCATCTGGGCCATGATGTCTTCCATGCGATTGCCCGCCTGCGCGACCAGACGCGTTTCGCGGCGCTTGGTATCGCGCTGCTGGGCGACTTCCTTCGCCAGACGCTCGTCGGCCACGACCACGAAATCATCGCCGGCATCCGGCACACCGGACAGCCCGAGCACCTGCACCGGAATCGACGGACCCGCCGCCTGTACCTGCGTGCCGGTCTCGTCGAACAGCGCGCGCACACGACCATATTGCACACCGCAAACCAGATAGTCGCCCTTCCGCAGGCTGCCTTCCTGGACCAGCACGGTCGCGATCGGGCCGCGCCCCTTGTCGAGCGCGGATTCGATGACCACGCCGGTTGCGCGACCTTCGGACACCGCCTTCAGTTCGAGCACTTCGGCCTGCAACAGGATCGCGTCGAGCAGTTCGTCGACGCCTTGGCCGGTCTTCGCCGAGACTTCCATGAACTGGGTCTCGCCGCCGAACTCTTCGGCCACTACGCCGTGCGCGAGCAGGTCGTTCTTCACGCGCAGCGGATCGGCGCCGGACTTGTCGATCTTGTTGATCGCCACAACCAGCTGCACGCCGGCCGCTTTCGCATGCTGCACGGCTTCGATCGTCTGCGGCATCACGCCGTCGTCGGCAGCGACCACGAGAATCACGATATCGGTGAGTTTGGCGCCACGGGCGCGCATCGCGGTGAATGCGGCGTGGCCCGGGGTGTCGAGGAAACTGACCACGCCCTTCGGCGTTTCGACGTGATACGCGCCGATGTGCTGGGTGATACCGCCGGCTTCGCCCGCCGCGACCTTGGTGCGGCGGATGTAATCCAACAGCGAGGTCTTGCCGTGATCGACGTGACCCATGATCGTGACCACCGGCGGACGCGGCGTCTTCTCGCCCTGCTGGTCTTCGATGTGCGCCAGCAGTTCGGTTTCGGCATCGTCGCCCCCGGCGCGCACGGCCTTGTGGCCGAGCTCTTCGGTGATCAGTACGGCGGTGTCGTGATCGATGCTCTGGGTGATCGTGGCCATCACGCCCATCTTGAACAGGGCCTTGACCACATCACCACCCTTGAGCGCGAGCTTTTGCGCCAGGTCGGACACGGTGATCGCGTCGCCGATGGTGACCTCGCGGACGACCTTCTCGGTCGGACGGGTGAAGCCGTGCTGGCCGCCGCCGCTGCGGCTCTGTTCGAGCTGGCGCTTGGCCTTGGGCTTGGTACGCGCGGTCGAGCGACGCTCGCGCTCGGTCGTGCTCAGGTGCAACTGACCGGCGAAGCGCGCGGTGCTGTCGTCGTCCTCGACGTCCGCGACCATCGCGTGCGAACCGCGGTTCGGTTTGTTTTTCTGGCCGGCGCGATCGTCGACGCGGGCCGGCTCGGTACGCGCAGGCTTGGCATGACCATGGGCACCGGTCTTCGGACGGGCGGCAGCGGTGGCTTCCTCATCGCCTGTGCTCTTCGGCGCAGCGGCAGCGACCACTCGGGCCGCCGCTTCATCGGCGATCCGCTTGCGCTCGGCGGCGGCCTCGGCACGCTTGCGGTCGTCTTCGGCCAGGCGCTGCTGCTCTTCGAGGTTGCGCGCGCGCGATTCCTCGAGCTTGCGCATGATGTCTGCGCGCTCGTCGTCGCTGCCGGGCTCGGGACGCCCGTCCTGCGGCTTGACCAGCGTGACCTTCTTGCGCACCACGACATCGACCGTCTGGCGGTTCTTGCCGCCACCGACGGTGATTTCCTGCTTGCGGTTGCGGTTGAGCGTGATCTTCTTCGGCCCGACCGATTCTTCGGCAGCGGCTTCGCCTTTGCCGTGAGAGCGCTTCAGGAAACCGAGCAACTTCAGCTTCTCGGCGCTGGTCACGGTCTGATCGGGGCCGCTGAAGCTCATACCGGCCTCAGCCAGCTGCTTCAGCAACTTTTCGACCGGCGTGTTCACCAGTTCGGCCAGTGTGCGGATGGTGGTTTGCTGCGACATTCGGTGTCCGTATCCTGAGGCCCGGGCCGGCGATGGTTCGACGGTCCCGCGCGGGGGCTGCTTGTTGTGGAACTGGGCTCGCGTGAGGCTGGACTCGGATAGAGTCCGGCCTCGGGTGAGATCATGCTCGCAAGAGCTGGATTCTAATCGTGTTGCGTGGTTCAGGCTTCGCGTTCGAGACGGGCGATTTCCTCGGCGCGGGCGGCCAGGATCAGCGCCGCGGCGCGGGCCTCGTCCAGACCCTCGATACCGAACTCCGCCACCTCATCCGCGCCCAACTCGCCCAGATCGTCGACGGTGCGGACACCATGCGTGGCCAGGGCGTAGGCGGTGTCGCTGTCCATGCCTTCCAGTGCCAGCAGATCGTCGGCCGGCTGGTGTTCGTCCAGTTCCTCCTCGACCGCCAACGCCTCGTTCAGCAGGGCATCACGGGCGCGCGAGCGGAGCTCTTCGACGATATCTTCGTCGAAACCCTCGACCGCCAGCAGCTCGCCGACCGGCACGTAGGCGATTTCCTCGACCGTGCTGAAGCCCTCGGCCACCAGGATGCTGGCGATTTCCTCGTCGACCTCGAGTTTCGCCATGAAGAGTTGGCGGGCTGCGGTCTGCTCGGCTTCGCTCTTGGCCTGGACCTGATCGGCGGTCATCACGTTCAGCTGCCAACCGGTCAAACGACTGGCGAGGCGCACGTTCTGGCCGCCTTTGCCGATCGCCTGGGCCAGACGCTCTTCGGCGACAGCAAGATCCATCGAGTGCTTCTCTTCATCGACGATGATCGACTGCACTTCCGCCGGAGCCATCGCATTGATCACGAACTGCGCCGGGTTGTCGGACCACAACACGATATCGACGCGCTCGCCGTTCAATTCGTTCGACACCGCCTGCACGCGCGAACCGCGCATGCCGATACAGGCGCCGATCGGATCGGTACGGGTGTCGTAGGCGATGACGGCGATCTTGGCGCGATCACCCGGGTCGCGGGCACAGGCCTTGATTTCGACCAGTCCCTGACCGACTTCCGGTACTTCGAGCTTGAACAGCTCCATCATGAATTCGGGGGCGGCGCGGCTGATGAACAATTGCGGGCCACGCGGCTCGCTGCGCACGTCGAAAAGATAACCGCGGACGCGATCGCCGGCACGCACGACGTCGCGCGGAATCGCCTTGTCCTTTGGAATGAAGGCTTCGGCATTGCCGCCGAGGTCGACATACACGTTGCCGCGTTCGACACGTTTGACGATACCGGTCACCAGCTCGCCGACGCGATCTTTCCAGCCATCGACGACCTGATTGCGCTCGGCTTCGCGCACACGCTGCACGATCACCTGCTTGGCGGCCTGCGCGGCGATGCGGCCGAACTCGGGATTCTCGATCTGTTCTTCGATGTAATCGCCGACTTCCACGCCTTCGACTTCGTCGACGGCATCCATCAGGCGGGTCTGGCGGTCCGGCGATTCCATCACCACGTCGTCGGCGACCACTTCCCAGCGACGGAAGGTTTCGTAGCTGCCGTCCTTCGGGTTGATCGACACGCGGGTCAGCACGTCTTCTTCGTGGTAACGCTTCTTGGCAGCCGTCGCCAGCGCCGCCTCGAGGGCTTCGATGATGACCGACTCCGGCACGCCCTTTTCATTGGCGACCGCGTCGACGACAAGCAGGAGTTCCTTACTCATTCTGTTACGCCTCTAAAACTTGAATGTCGTGTCTTGGTTGGAAGCGAAGACCATGATGCATGTCAGCGCCGGAATATCGTTCAACTACCGGAAGGCCGCTTGCCCTTCGGCTTACCGCCTGCGGATCTGCCGACCGGTTTCTTCCTGTCGGGTCTCGCTGGCGGTTCCTGCTTCGCCGGGCCGAAGCCCAACTTCGCCCAATCGGGAACCAGACGCGCCTTCTCGATATTGTCGAAAGCGACCGGAACGCGTTGCGGCTCCGGCTTGGCGTCGAGTTCGATATCGATATCGATCCGTTCGCCCTCGACCGCGACGATCTTTCCCTGCAGCTTGCGGCGACCGTCCTGCGGCAGTTTCAGGCCGATCTTGACCTTCTCGCCGAGGAAGCGCGCGAATTGCACCGGGGTGAACAAAGGACGATCCACGCCCGGCGACGACACTTCCAGCGTGTAATGGCTGCTGATCGGATCCTCGACATCGAGCTGCGCCGACACTTCACGACTGACCGACTCGCAGTCTTCGATGCCGACCATGCGCGGAGCCTCCGCATCGCCCGCCGCATCCTGCGGAATATCGATGTAAAGCCGCAACAACGCGCCGCCCGGCGAGGGCAGATACTCGACGCCCAGCAGCTCCAGGCCCAGGGCCCGCACCGTCGGCGACAGCAGATTCGAGATGTCGGTGGCCTTGTCCGCCATAAAACTCCCGGAAAGAAAAAGGGGCCTTGCGGGCCCCTTGTCCAATACCGCTGGATTTCGGCGTCGAAGCGCAGCTCATGCTTCGACCAAGCCCGACTTCCCTGCTCGTCGATCGCCTTGAAACATGGCGATTTCCGAACTCGAAAGCTGGTAGCGGGGGCAGGATTTGAACCTGCGACCTTCGGGTTATGAGCCCGACGAGCTGCCAGACTGCTCCACCCCGCATCAGAAGCGGAATTATGGTGATTCGGTCCCGGAATTGCAAGCCATTGTTCGGTGATCAACCGAATCCAGAGGAGATGCACGCGACCATACCGCGTGCGCTGGATTCAGCCTATGCGAAGGCCCGCTGGCACCAGACCATGATCGGGTTCCATGCGATGCCCAACACCAGTAGCGACAGTGCATTGACCGCGAATACCACCCGCAGCGACAAGTCTTCGCGCTGGTTCATCGGCTCGCCTTCGGGTTCATCGAAATACATCGCACGGATCACCCGCAGGTAGTAGAACGCACCGATGACCGCGAATACGATGCCGACGATCACCAGCCAGATCTGGCCGCCTTCCCACGCAGCGCGCAGCACCGCGAGCTTCGCCCAGAACCCGAGGAACGGCGGCACACCGGCCAGCGACGCCATCACGCACAGCACCAGGCCCGCCATCCACGGACTGCGGGCATTCAGGCCCTTGAAGTCCTCGATGCGGTCGGCTTCGAAGCCTTGCCTGGACAGCACCACGATCGTACCGAACGCCGCTGCCGCCATGACCGCATAGCTGATCGCGTAGAACATGCCTGCCGCGTAGCCGACCTCGCCACCGCCGGCAAACCCCATCAGCAGGAAGCCGACATGCGAGACCGTCGAATAGGCGAGCATCCGCTTGAGATTGGTCTGCGCCAGCGCGATGAGATTACCCACCACCAGCGACAGTGCCGCGATCCCGGAGATCAACACACGCCACTGTTCGTCCAGCGGGCCGACACCTGCCTCAAGCAAGCGATAGGCCATCGCGAACGCCGCCAGTTTTGGCGCCGCGCCGATGAACAGGGTGATCGGCGTGGGTGCGCCCTGATAGACGTCCGGAAGCCACATATGGAAGGGAGCAGCGCCGAATTTGAACGCGATGCCCGCGACCAGGAACACCATGCCGGTCAACAGGATCGGCGTCGATGTGGTCGCACCGTGGATCGCGGCGAGATCGAGGCTGCCGGTCGCGCCGTAGATCAACGACATGCCGTACAGCAACATGCCCGAAGCCAGCGAACCCAGCACGAAATATTTCATCGCCGCTTCCGACGCCAATGGGCTGTCGCGATCGATCGCGACCAGCGCGTAGGAACACAGCGCGAGCATTTCGAGGCCGAGATAGACCATCACCAGGTTGCCGGCGGAAATCAGCAGCATCATGCCGGCCACCGAGAACAGCATCAGCACCGCAACCTCGCCCTTGTACAGGCCGCGCTCGCGCAGGAAGGACCAGGCATAGACCATGGCCAGTGCGCTGACCACACAGGTCACCCACTTCAACACGTCGGCCATGGTGTCGCGAATGAACATGCCGTTGAGCACCGTGCCCTGCCCTCCCACATGCAACGCGAGCATGCCCGCGACCGCAATCAAGGTGGCGATCGCCAGGATGTGGACGATGCCACGCTGCCGCTCGCTCACGAACAGATCGAGCAGCAGCAATGCGAACGCGGCTCCCACGAGCACCAGCTCGGGCAGCAACGGCATCAGATCGGCGGGAGTGACGCTGTTTACAATCATGATGGTCTCAGAGCTTGCTGATCGCCAGCTGGCTGGCGAGTTGGGCGATGGCGGGTTCCATCAGATCGGTCAACGGTTTCGGATACAGACCGATCAGCAGCACGCCTGCGGCGAACACGGAAAGCACGATCCATTCGCGCGGATTGATGTCTTCGAGTTCGGCAACGTGCGCATTGCCGATCTCACCGAACACCACGCGCTTCACCAGCCACAAGGTGTAGGCGGCGCCGATGACCAGCGTCATCGCGGCGGTGAAGGCGAGCAGCGGATGCGCCTGGAAACTGGCCAGGATCACCATGAACTCGCCGACGAATCCGGAAGTGCCCGGCAGCCCGGCATTCGCCATGCTGAAGAACACCATGAACGCGGCGAACCATGGCATCACGTTGGCGACGCCGCCGTAGTCTTTGATCATGCGGCTGTGCATGCGGTCGTAGAGGACGCCGACGCAGGAGAACATCGCGCCGGAAATGAAACCGTGCGAGACCATCTGCACCATCGCACCCTGCATACCGAGCCGCGCGGCTTCCGGATTGCCGGCATCGCGCACCAGCATCATCGCGATGAAGATGCCGAGCGTGACGAAGCCCATGTGCGAGATCGACGAATAGGCGATCAGCCTCTTCATGTCTTCCTGGACCAGCGCGACCAACCCGATGTAGACCACGGCGATCAGGCTCAGCGCGATGACCAACCAAGCGAATTCGTGGCTGGCATCGGGGACGATCGGAAGATTGAAGCGCAGGAAACCATAGCCGCCGATCTTCAGCATGATCGCCGCAAGGATCACCGAGCCGCCGGTGGGCGCTTCGACGTGGGCGTCGGGCAGCCAGGTGTGGACCGGGAACATCGGCACCTTGACCGCGAAGGCGATCAGGAACGCGAAGAACAGCCACATCTGCTCGTGCGCACCCAAGGGCAGCGCGTACAGGTCAGGCAACTGCCAGCTGCCGGCTTTCAGATACAGGTAGATCAACCCGACCAGCATGAACACCGAGCCGAGGAAGGTGTACAGGAAGAACTTCACCGACGCGTACACGCGTCGCGGGCCGCCCCAGACGCCGATGATGATGAACATCGGAATCAGCATGCCCTCGAAGAACACATAGAAGAGCATCGCGTCGACAGCGGCGAAGACGCCGATCATCAAACCTTCCAAGAACAGGAACGCGGCGACGTACTGGTTCACGCGTTTGTCGATCGAACCCCACGCACCGATCAACACCAACGCGGTGGTCAGTGTGGTCAGTACGATCAACGCCACCGACAGACCGTCGGCACCGAGGTGGTACTGGATGCCGTAAGCCGGAATCCACTCGTGCTGCTCGACGAACTGCAGCGCCGAGGTGAAGTGATCGAACCCGGTCAGCAGTGGAATACTCAGGACGAACGTCACCAGCGCCACCGTCAGCGCCAGCCAACGCGCGATCTGCGCCCGCTGATTGCCCAGCGCAAGCGCCAGTGCGCCGCCGATGATGGGCAGCCAGACCAGCGTGCTCAGTAGGTGCGTGCCGAGAAAAGGCCAATTTTGCATCGCGATTCGGTATCCGTCAGTTCGTTTCGATCGACATCAAAGATCAGCGCCAGAACTTGATCAACACGGCCAAGAGAGCGATCAGGCCGAGAATCATCGCGAAGGCGTAATGGTAGAGATAGCCGGACTGGGTCTTGCGCAGCAACCCCGAGACCAGATCGACGATCCGCGCGCTGCCGTTGACGAAGAAACCATCGATGACCTTCTCGTCGTTCCTGCGCGCAAGCTTGCCGGCGAGAAGACCGCCGCCCGCGAAGCCACCGATCCACAGGTCGTCCATGCCGTACTTGTTCTCGAGGATCCGGCGCGCCAGTGCGAACGGCCGGAACGTCGCGAACTTCGCCGGCAGTTCCGGCTTGATCAGATACATGAGCGTCGCCAGCGCGAAACCGCCGAAGGCGAGCCAGAACGCCGGGGCCATGAAACCGTGCAATGCGAACGCGATCGGGCCGTGGAATTCCTCTTTCAGCTTGCCGATCACGTCGTTGGCCTCGTTCACGTCGATGGCGCCGAGGAAGAACGACAACTGCGGGTGGTGGCCGCTCCAATCCGTGCCGAACAACATCGGCCCGACGGTCAGGAAACCGATCGCGACAGACGGGATCGCCAGCAGGATCAGCGGGACGGTCACTACCCACGGCGACTCATGCGGTTCGTGCGCGCCGTGATGGCCATGATCGTCGTGGTCGTGCTCGTCATGAGCATGCGTGTCATGAGCGTGGTCGTCATCCGCATGCCCGGCGTGCGCATCATGCTGCGCGTGATGATCGTGAGCATGCGCGTCGTGCGCGCGACGGAAACGCTCTTCGCCGAAATACGTCATGTACAGCAGGCGGAAGCTGTAGAACGAAGTCACGAAGGCGCCGAGCAGCACGGCCAGATAAGCATAGTTCGCGACCCAGGTCGAAGATTCGTGGGCGTGGTGGGCCGCCGCCTCGATGATGGTGTCTTTTGAATAGAAGCCGCTGAAGAACGGTGTACCGACCAGCGCAAGCGTACCGATCACGCTGGTCCAGAAGGTGATCGGCATGTATTTGCGCAGACCGCCCATCTTGCGCATGTCCTGCTCGTGGTGCATGCCGATGATCACCGAGCCGGCGGCGAGGAACAGCAGCGCCTTGAAGAAGGCATGGGTCATCAGGTGATAGACCGCCGCCGAATACGCCGACACGCCGAGCGCGACGGTCATATAGCCGAGCTGCGACAACGTCGAATACGCAACGACGCGCTTGATGTCGTTCTGGACGATACCGATCAGGCCGGTGAAGAACGCCGTGGTGGCGCCGATGAACAGCACGAAGTTCAGCGCGGTATCCGACAGCTCGAACAGCGGCGACATGCGCGCGACCATGAAGATGCCGGCGGTGACCATCGTCGCGGCATGGATCAACGCCGAGATCGGAGTCGGGCCTTCCATCGAATCCGGCAACCACACGTGCAGCGGTACCTGCGCCGACTTGCCCATCGCGCCGATGAACAGACAGATGCAGATGACGGTCGCCACAGACCATTCATGACCGCTGAAGATCGCGACGGTCTGGCCGCCGCCGATCGTGCTGGACGCGTTGGCGAAGACGGTCGCGTAATCGAGGGTATCGAACCAGAACAGCACACCGGCGATCCCGAGCAGGAATCCGAAATCTCCGACACGATTGACCAGGAACGCCTTCATGTTCGCGAAGATCGCGCTCGGCCGCTTGAACCAGAAACCGATCAGCAGGTACGACACCAGACCCACCGCTTCCCAGCCGAAGAAGAGCTGCAGGAAGTTGTTGCTCATCACCAGCATCAGCATCGAGAACGTGAACAGGCTGATGTAGCTGAAGAAGCGCTGGTAGCCGGGATCTTCGGCCATGTAACCGATGGTATAGACGTGCACCAGCAGCGAGACGAAGGTCACCACGACCATCATCATCGCGGTGAGTTTATCGACCATGAAACCGACATGGGCGTCGTAACCGGCGACATCGAAGAACGTGTACAGGTTCTGGTTGAAGGGCGAAACGCCCTGCGCAACCAGTTGCCACAGGATGTAGCACGACAGTGCGCAGCTGATGCCGACACCGAGGATCGTCGCGCTGTGCGCGCCGACCCGACCGATGCGACGGCCGAACAGCCCGGCGAGGATCGCGCCGATCAGAGGCGCGAGGACGATCGCAACCAGGATGGACTTGGAAAGTACGTGTTCCATACCGGTGTCCATCAGCCTTTGAGTGTGTCGATTTCGGCGACGTTGATCGTGCGCCGATTGCGGAACAGCGTGACCAGGATCGCCAGGCCGATCGCGGCCTCCGCAGCGGCCACGGTCAGGATGAAGAACACGAAGATCTGACCGGCTGCATCGCCGAGGTGGCGCGAGAACGCGACGAAGTTGATGTTGACGCTGAGCAGCATCAACTCGATCGACATCAACAGGATGATCACGTTCTTCCGGTTGAGGAAGATGCCGGCCAGGCTGATGCAGAACAGCGCGGCGCCAAGCGCCAGATAATGACCGAGGGACAGGGCTTGCATCATGGCTTGACCTCTTCTGCCGCAGCGGCATCGCCGGCAGGCGCCGGACGCACCGCGTCCATCTTGATCAGGCGGACGCGATCCTGCGCGCGGACGCGCGACTGCTCGCCCGGGTTCTGGTGCTTCGCGCCGATGCGGCGGCGCAGGGTCAACATCACAGCTGCCACGACCGCGATGGTCAGAATCACTGCAGCGACCTCGAAAGGCAGCATGTAGTCGGTGAACAACGCGTTCGCGAGCCAGGCCGTATTCGACAGGCCGGCCGCAGCGGCAGGATCCTCGCCGAACGTCGACGCGAACTTCGCTTTCACCCCGATCAGGGTCAGCATTTCGATCAGCATCACCACCGCGACCAGCATGCCTAGCGGCAGATAGCGCACGAAGCCTTCGCGCATCGGCGCGGTATCGACATCGAGCATCATCACCACGAACAGGAACAGCACCATCACCGCGCCCACGTAGACCAGAATCAGCGCCACGCCGAGGAACTCGGCGCCGGCCAGGATCCACGTGCAGGCCACAGTGAAGAAAGTCAGCACGAGGCAGAGCGCGGCGTGCACCGGATTGCGCACGGTGATCACCGCGCCCGCCGAAACAACGGCGACCGTGGCGAAAACCATGAATGCGAGAGTGGTGAATTCCACGGCGGCCCTCAGAAAGACTTGTTCATTCGACGATGCATGTTCAGCGGTAGCTGGCGTCGGCGGCGCGGCGTTCGGCGATCTCTTTTTCGAGACGGTCGCCGATGGCCAGCAGCTGCGGTTTGGTGACGATGTTCTCGCCGCGCTTTTCGAAGTGGTACTCGTGGAGATGGGTTTCCACGATCGAATCGACCGGACAGGATTCCTCGCAGAATCCGCAGAAGATGCACTTGAACAGATCGATGTCGTAGCGCGTGGTTCGACGGGTGCCGTCGGCGCGCTGTTCGGAATCGATGGTGATCGCCAGCGCCGGACAGACCGCTTCGCAGAGCTTGCAGGCGATGCAGCGCTCTTCGCCGTTGGGGTAGCGACGCAGCGCGTGCAGGCCGCGGAAGCGCGGCGACTGCGGGGTTTTTTCCATCGGGTACATCAGCGTGTACTTGGGGCGGAACAGATACTTCAACGTCAGCCACATGCCCTGGAACAGCTCCAGCAGCAGCAGGCTCTTGAGATAGGACATCGCCTTGTTCATCACTGCCCCGCCTCGAACACGCCGAAGTAAACCATCAACGCCGTCGCGAAAATCCACACCAGGGTGATCGGGATGAAGACCTTCCAGCCCAGACGCATGATCTGGTCGTAGCGGTAGCGCGGGAACGACGCGCGGAACCAGATGAACAGGCTGGCGAAGAGGAACACCTTCATCAACAGCCACGGCCAACCGCCCTTCCAGATCCAGTCGACCCACGGCGACACGTCCGCCGTGATCCAGCCCTGCAGCGGGCTGAGCCAGCCGCCGAGGAAGAACAGCGCGGTCAGGAAGCTGACCAGGATCATGTTGGCGTATTCGGCCAGGAAGAACAGCGAGAACTGCGAGCCCGAGTACTCGACCATATGGCCGGCGACGATTTCCGACTCGCCTTCGACCACGTCGAACGGCGCGCGGTTGGTTTCGGCTACACCCGACACGAAGTACACGACGAACAGCGGCAGCAGCGGCAGCCAGAACCACTCGAACGGGCCGGCGTTGCCGGACTGCGCGACCACGATGTCGGTGATGTTCAGGCTGCCCGCAGCCATCAGCACGCCGACCAGCGCGAAGCCCATCGCAATTTCATAGGACACGACCTGCGAGGCTGCGCGCATCGCGCCGAGGAACGCGTACTTCGAGTTCGAGGCCCAGCCGGCGAGGATGATGCCGTACACGCCCAGCGAGGTCATGGCCAGCAGATACAGCAGGCCGGCATTCGCATTCGACAGCACCAGCTTCGCGTCGAACGGCACCACCGCCCAGGCGGCCAGCGCCGGCACCAGCGCGATCATCGGCGCAAGGATGAACAGCGGTTTGTTCGCGCTGCTCGGCTGGATCACTTCCTTGAACAGCAGTTTGAAGACGTCGGCGAACGCCTGAAGGATGCCCCAGCCGACGTACATCGGCCCGTGACGGACGTGCATCCAACCGATGAGCTTGCGCTCCCAGACCACGTAGAACGCGACGGTGACGATCACCGGCATCGCGACGGCGAGAATCTTCAGCACGATCCACAGGATCGCGCCGGTGGTGCCCATCGTCAGGATCCAATCGCGCAGGGCATCGAACAGCATGTTCATGCAGACACCCCCGTGATACGGACTCGACCAGCGCCCAGCGCTGCGGTCGGCCCGTAACCGGATTCGACCCAAGCGACGCCCTTCGCGACGCGATCATCGACGACGACCTGCAGCGTGGCGGTGCCGACACCGTTGTCGACCTTGGCCATCGCGCCGGCCGGAAGCGAAGCCGCAGCGGCATCCTGAGGATGCAGCACGATGCGCGGACCAGCATTGAGCGGATGCGCCTGCAGTGCGGCAGCGCGGCGGGTCACGCCATCGATGCGATAGATGGCCTGCGACACTGCAAGCTCAAAACCATCGCCCGTCGCCATCGGCGCTTTCGATACATTGATCGCGACATCGCACGTCTTGATACCTGCACGCAGGCCGGCAAGATCGGTGAACTCGAAACCGGCGGCAGCGAGTTCGCCGCCGAGCGCGCGCAGCACGCGCCAACCCGGGCGCGCATCGCCCGGCAATTTGCCGCCGGCGATCGCGCGCTGATCGCGACCGTCGAGATTGGTCAGCGTGGCGTCGATCTCGGGCAATGCGCCGATCGGCAGGATCACGTCGGCGACTGCGCGCGTTGAGCGACATGCGAACTGGCTGAAGGCCACGACCTTGGCCGCGCCCAGCGCCTTGAGCGCACGCGCCTGGTCGGCGAAATCCAGACCCGGTTCGATGCCGTAGATCACGTAGGCGTCGCGGGCGTCGGCCAGCATCGCCTGCGCATCGCGCGCGGCCGGCAGCACGCCGTGGCGGGCCAGACCCAGCGCATTCGCGCCCTGAGGAATGCGGCACAGCGCGGCATTGTTCGCAGAGGCGAACGCGGCGGCGGCGCTGCGGATCGCGGCCGCATGGACGGAGTTTTCCGCGACCGCTCCGACGATGACAGCCGCGCGGCTGGCGCCTTCGAGTTTCAGGCCCGCCAGCGCCGATGCGAGCTGCGACGGCGCGACGATGGTCTTCGACGCGATCTTGAACGTGAAGTCGAAGTCGACCGGATTGACGACGTGGATCTTCGCGCCGCGCTTGGCGGCCTTGTGCAGGCGCTGATGCAGCAGCGGCACTTCATGGCGCAGATTCGAGCCGATCATCACGATGGCATCGGCGGATTCGATTTCCGCAACGGACATACCGAATGCCGCGGCGGTCGCGCCGTCGGACAGATCGTGCTGGGCAATGCGGTGGTCGAGATTGCCGGTGCCGAGTGCGTCGGCGAGGCGGGCCAGCAAGGCACCCTCCTCGTTCGAGGTCGCCGGATGCACCAGCATGCCGAGCGCGTCGCCGCGATGGGCACGCAGGATCTCGGCAGCCTTGGTCAGTGCTTCTTCCCACGAGGCTTCGCGGAAGCTGTCTCCGTCCTTGATCATGGGCTTGCTCGCGCGGTCTTCCGCGTACAGGCCCTGGCTGGAATAGCGGTCGCGGTCCGAAAGCCAGCATTCGTTGACCGCTTCGTTGTCGCGCGGCACAGCGCGCATCACGTCGCCGCGGCGCGCGTGCAGGAACAGGTTGCTGCCCAGCGCGTCGTGATAGCCCAGCGATTCCTTGGCGATCAGTTCCCACGGACGCGCACGGAAGCGGAAGACTTTATTGGTGAGCGCGCCGACCGGACACACGTCGATGACGTTGCCGGAAAGTTCGGTGGTCAGCGGCTTTCCGTCGAAGGTGCCGATCTGCAGGTTCTCGCCGCGCTGCATGCCGCCCAGTTCATAGGTGCCGGCGACGTCCGCGGTGAAGCGCACGCAGCGTGTGCACTGGATGCAACGGGTCATCTCGGTGGCGACCAGCGGGCCCATGTCCTCATCGGCCACGGTCCGCTTGCGCTCCGAGAACCGGCTGACCGAACGACCGTAGCCCAACGACATGTCCTGCAGTTCGCACTCGCCGCCCTGATCGCAGATCGGGCAGTCCAGCGGATGGTTGATCAGCAGGAATTCCATCACATTGCGCTGCGCTTTGAGCGCTTTCTCGTTGCGCGTGAAGATCTTCATGCCGTCGGCGACCGGCGTGGCGCAGGCCGGCTGCGGCTTGGGCATCGGCCGTCCACCCATTTCGGCGTCGACCAGACACATGCGGCAATTCGCGGCGATCGGCAGCTTCTCGTGATAGCAGAAGCGCGGAATCGGAATGCCGGCCTTGTCGGCAGCATGGATGATCATCGAGCCCTTCGGCGCGAACAGCGACTGGCCGTCGATCTCGATGGTGACATGGCCCTCGGGAACGACCGGTGCAACGGGCGCGTTGACGGTTTCGGTACTCATGCCGTCACCTTCTCGGCCGTTGCCTGTTCAACCACGGTGCCGGCACGCTGGTCATCGACCAGGAAACGCCGATTGACGATCGCGTATTCGAATTCGTGCCAGAAATGGCGCAGGAATCCCTGCACCGGCCATGCGGCGGCTTCGCCGAATGCGCAGATGGTGTGGCCTTCAATCTGACCCGCAGCCGCCTTCAGCATGTGCAGATCGTCCATCGTCGCCTGCCTCTCGACGATGCGGGTGAGCATGCGGTACATCCAGCCGGTGCCTTCGCGGCACGGCGTGCACTGACCGCAGCTTTCCTTGAAGTAGAAGCGCGCGATGCGCTGACAGGCACGCACCATGCACGCGGTTTCGTCCATCACGATCACCGCACCCGAGCCGAGACCGGAGCCGGCCTTCTGGATCGCGTCGTAATCCATGGTCAGACCCATCATGGTCGCGGCCGGAAGCACCGGCATCGACGAACCGCCCGGAATCACCGCTTTCAGCTGGTGGCCATTGCGCACGCCACCGGCCATTTCCAGCAGCTCGGCGAACGAAGTGCCGAGACGGACTTCGTAGTTGCCCGGCTTGGCGACATGGCCGGACACCGAGAAGATCTTCGGGCCGCCGTTGTTGGGCTTGCCCAGATTGAGGAACCATTCGGCGCCGTTGCGGATGATCGCCGGCACCGACGCATAGGTTTCGGTGTTGTTGATCGTGGTCGGACGGCCGTACAGACCGAAGTTGGCCGGGAACGGCGGCTTGAAGCGCGGCTGGCCCTTCTTGCCTTCCAGCGATTCCATCAGCGCGGTTTCTTCGCCGCAGATGTAGGCACCCGCACCGAGCGCGTTGTGGATGTCGATGTCGAGGCCGCTGCCGAGCACGTTCTTGCCCAGCCAGCCGTGCTTGTAGGCTTCGGCGGTGGCTTCTTCCAGATGTTCGAACGGTTCGTGGTGGAACTCGCCGCGCAGGTAGTTGTAAGCGACGGCCGAACCGGTCGCGTAACACGCGATGGCCATGCCTTCGATCACCGCATGCGGATTGAAACGCAGGATGTCGCGGTCCTTGCAGGTGCCCGGCTCGGATTCGTCCGAGTTGCAGAGAATGTACTTCTGCATGCCTGTGCCCTTGGGCATGAAGCTCCACTTCAGGCCCGTGGGAAAACCCGCGCCGCCGCGACCGCGCAGCCCGGAACCCTTGACCATTTCGATCACTTGTTCCGGCGGAATCTTTTCTTCGATGATTTTGCGCAGCGCGCTGTAGCCACCGGTCTTGAGATAGTTCTCGTACGACCAAGGCTTGTCGAAATGCAGCGTGGTGTAGACGACCTGGTGTTCCTTCGGCGCAGGGCCGACGGGGCCGGTGGCATGGGGGCCGTGCGCATTGGAGCCGTGATGTGCCATCTCGTCGCCCTGCCTTACTTCAGACCGTCGAGCAGCTCGTCGACTTTCGCGACGTCGAGCTTCTCGTGGTAATGACCGTTGATGACCATCATCGGCGCGCCGCAGCACGCGGCCAGGCACTCTTCCTCGCGCTTGAGGAAGATGCGGCCGTCTTCGGTGGATTCGCCGGTCTTGCAACCCAGCTTCTTCTCGGCATGCGCGACCAGATCTTCGGCGCCGTTGAGCCAGCAGCTGATATTGGTGCAGAACGCCACGTTGTGGCGGCCGACTTTCTCGGTCTCGAACATTGAATAGAAGGTCGCGACTTCATAGGCCCACACCGGCGGCAGGTCGAGATACTTCGCGACCGCAGCGATCAACTCGTCGCTCAACCAGCCGTCGTTCTGCTCCTGCGCCGCGTGCAGACCCTGCAGCACCGCCGAACGCTTGCGATCCGGCGGAAACTTGGCCAGCCAGTGATCGATGTGCGCCCGCGTCTTGTCGGACAACGCGACCATCGGATCGACGTTGCGGCAGGCTTCGAAATTTCCAGTCGCTTTCATTCTTCTCTGCGCCTCAGCGATCGATTTCGCCGAACACGATGTCGTAGGTGCCGATCATCGCGACCACGTCGGCCAGCATGTGGCCTTTCACGATCGTGTCCATCGACGACAGATGGGCGAAGCCCGGCGCGCGCAGGTGCGCGCGGAACGGTTTGTTCGCACCATCGGATACCAGGTAACAACCGAATTCGCCCTTCGGCGCTTCGACCGCGCAATACGTCTCGCCGGCCGGTACGCAATAGCCTTCGGTGAACAGCTTGAAATGGTGGATCAGCGCTTCCATGTCGTCCTTCATGGACTCGCGGCTCGGCGGCGCGACCTTGTAGTTGTCGATCATCACCGGGCCGGGATTCGCCTTCAGCCACTTCACGCACTGCTGGATGATCCGGTTGGACTCGCGCATTTCCGCGATCCGGACCAGATAGCGGTCGTAGCAGTCTCCCTTCACGCCGACCGGAATATCGAAGTCCACTTCGGCGTATTTCGCGTACGGCTGCTTCTTGCGCAGATCCCATGCGATCCCTGAACCACGGATCATCGGTCCGGTCATACCCCAGGCGAGCGCCTGTTCCGGCGGAATCACGCCGATGCCGACAGTGCGCTGTTTCCAGATGCGATTGTCGGTGAGCAGAGTTTCGTATTCGTCGACGCGCGCCGGGAAGTCGTGGGTGAACGCTTCCAGATAATCGAGCATCGAGCCTTCGCGCCATTCGTTGAAGCGCTTGAGCTTGCCGCCCTTGCGCCACGGCGATTCGCGGTACTGCGGCATTTTTTCAGGCAGATCGCGATAGACGCCGCCCGGACGGTAATACGCCGCATGCATCCGCGCGCCGGAGACGGCTTCGTACACGTCCATCAGCTCTTCGCGCTCGCGGAAGGCATACAGGAACACCGCCATCGCACCGAGATCCAGACCGTTCGAGCCGACCCACATCAAGTGATTCAGGATGCGGGTGATCTCGTCGAACATCGTGCGGATCCACTGCGCACGTTCCGGCGCCTCGATTCCCATCAGGGTTTCGATCGCACGCACATACGCGTGTTCGTTGCACATCATCGACACGTAATCCAGACGATCCATGTACCCGATCGACTGGTTGAATGGCTTGGATTCGGCGAGTTTTTCGGTGCCACGATGCAGCAGCCCGACGTGCGGGTCGGCGCGCTGGACGATTTCGCCGTCCATTTCCAGGATCAGGCGCAGCACACCGTGCGCGGCCGGATGCTGCGGACCGAAATTGAGCGTGTAGTTGCGGATTTCCTGTTTCGACTCTGCAGCGTTGCTTGCGAAGGCTTCATTGGCCGGATGCACAGTGCTCATTTCGATGCCTCCGCCTTGCGCGCGGCCGACTCGCCGGAAGCGGTGGCATAGCGCGCGTCGTCGCGGATCACGCGCGGCACGCCGACGCGGGGCTCGACGGAGGTCACAGGTTCGTAGATCACGCGCTTCTTCTCTTCGTCGTAGCGGACTTCGACGTTGCCGATCAGCGGAAAATCCTTGCGGAACGGGTGACCGACGAAACCGTAATCGGTGAGGATGCGGCGCAGATCCGGATGGCCCTCGAAGATGATGCCAAACAGGTCGAACGCCTCGCGCTCGAACCAGTTGGACACCGGCCAGATGTCGGTCAGCGAAGCGACGATCGGCAGATCGTCGTTCTGCGCGAAGGCTTTCACCCGCAGGCGGCGGTTGTGCTGCACCGACAACAACTGCGCAACCGCGGCGTAACGACGATGCAGCACGGACTCGATGGCCTGGCCTTCGATGCCCTGGGTCTGCTGGGTGGTGGTTTCGCCGTACTTGAAACGGCCCACGCCACGCCCTTCGACACCGCGGCTGAAACCTTCGGAAGAGACGTCGGTATCCCATTCGTCGCTGCCGTAGCCGAGATAGTCGACCCCGCACAGATCGACCAGCGACTCGAAACCGAACTCGTCGCGCAGCGCTGCGCAGCCGGCATGCCAGTCGCCGTTCTGGAAT
The DNA here is from genome assembly GCA_040079515.1 of Lysobacteraceae bacterium. Taxonomy (GTDB): domain Bacteria; phylum Pseudomonadota; class Gammaproteobacteria; order Xanthomonadales; family Xanthomonadaceae; genus Lysobacter_I. The sequence continues at coordinate 47,318 of JBEBKD010000002.1, read as the reverse complement.
TCGATGCCGACTTCACCGCGCGGCAAGGCAACAGTGACGGTGGCGTCCGGGAAGCGCGCGCGAAGGCGCTCGACGAAGGCGGTTTCTGCCATGTCAGCGGACACCCTGGATGTTGTCGCCGAAATTGGTGCCGCGACGGATCTTCTTCTGCAATTGCAGGATGCCGTAGACCAGCGCTTCGGCGGTCGGCGGACAACCGGGTACGTAGACATCGACCGGCACGATGCGGTCGCAGCCGCGCACTACCGAATACGAATAGTGGTAGTAGCCGCCGCCGTTGGCGCAGCTGCCCATCGAGATCACCCACTTCGGATTCGGCATCTGGTCGTAGACCTTGCGCAGCGCCGGAGCCATCTTGTTGACCAGCGTGCCGGCCACGATCATCACGTCGGACTGGCGCGGCGACGGGCGGAAGACCACGCCGTAGCGATCCAGGTCGAGGCGCGCGGCGCCGGCATGCATCATCTCCACGGCGCAGCAGGCCAGACCGAAGGTCATCGGCCACATCGAGCCGGTGCGCGCCCAGTTCCACAGCACATCGAAGCTGGTGGTGACGAAACCATGCTCCAGCAGCGGATTACCATCCGCCGAGAGCAGACTGTCAGGCCGGAGGATGTCGTCGACCCGCCCTTCCGGGATCGGGTTGTTCGCGAAGTCCGCGACCTTCTGGACGGTTTGAATCACTCCCATTCCAGCGCCCCCTTCTTCCAGACATAAATGAAACCGATCAACAGCAACCCCAGGAACACGCCCATTTCGATCAGGCCGAACACGCCCAGCTCGCGGAACACCAGCGCCCACGGATAGACGAAGGCGATTTCGAGGTCGAATACGATGAACAGGATCGCGATGAGGTAATAGCGCACGTCGAAGCGCATCCGCGCGTCCTCGAATGCGTTGAACCCGCACTCGTAGGGCGACAGTTTTTCGGGATCGAAGCGCTTGGGGCCAAGGAAGTTGCCGACGACGATCAGGGCGATGCCTATACCGGTGGCAACGATCAGAAACAGCAGGGTCGGCAGGTATTCGGCCAGCACTTCAGTTCTCTCGGCGTTGAGTTGTGTCGACGGATCGTGGAAACCGAGCCGCGTTTCCGCAGCTGCTGCCAGACACGGCCGCGTATGCGCCGTTCCTGGCCCCCGCCCCTGCGCAGAACCGCGCGACAGGTGCGGATCTCGCTCAGAGCCTATGGTTGGACACCATCGCTGGCGCCCGCCTTCCCTGACTGGAAAGCCCATGCTTCCATGCACGAGCTTCGTATTGGTGCCCAAAGGGGGACTCGAACCCCCACGACTTACGTCGCTACCACCTCAAGGTAGTGCGTCTACCAATTCCGCCATCTGGGCGATGGTGCGGCTTCGTGAGCTGCGCCCGCGAAGCCGCGTCATTGTAAAGGATGCAGAGGAAAAGTCGCATCACTTTCGATTCGAATCGAGCGACCGGTCCGAAAAAAATGGCGCTGATTGTCATCGATTTCCGGAGCGTCACATGCGGTGCGCATCAGCGCTCCCCGGACAAGGCGTGAAGCCTCGCCCGAAACGAAGCCAAATGACGTGCCGATCAGCCTCCCGTCGGCGCCGGTTTGCCCGGGGTCGAAGCGGGTGTCGTCCGAGCTGGCGCAGGCACCGACTGGGTCGGTGCGGCCGGGATGGACTGCGGGACCGCATTCGGAGCGGGCTTGACGCCTGGTGCCGCCGGCGCGGCAGGACCTTTCTGATCGGCCTTCGGAACCGCGGTCTGCGACATCACGCCAAGATCCTGTTCGGACACCGCCTTCGGTTTGGCGCCGTGGGTCGCGTTCCATGCCATGAACAGTGCGACCGCGAAAAACACGATCGCCAGCCATTTGGTCGACTTCGAGAGGAAGTTCGACGCGCCTCGCGAACCGAACACCGTGGCCGAGGCGCCTGCACCAAAACCCGAGCCCGCCTGCGCACCCGCGCCACGCTGCATGAGAATCAGCGCGATCATGGCGATCGCGACCAGCACGTAGAGAACATTGAGGATCAACAGCATCGTTGGCGCTCGTCAGAATTGGAATGCGGGCACCGGCGCGCGATCCGCGCGGGCCCGGAAGAATCAGGCCCGTGCGGCCGCGACGATGGCGAGGAAATCGGACGCCACCAGCGAGGCGCCGCCGATCAATCCACCATCCACGTCCTGCTGTGCGAACAGCTCGGCCGCGTTGTCCGGCTTGCAGCTGCCCCCGTAAAGGATGGACAGCGAGCCGGCGATTGTAGCATCGCGTGCCGCGATTTCGCCACGAATGAAGGCATGGACCGCCTGTGCCTGGGCCGGTGTCGCGGTCTTGCCGGTGCCGATCGCCCACACCGGCTCGTAAGCGACCACAGCGCCGGCAAAGGCCTGGGCACCCGCAAGCTCGAAGATCGCGGCGAGTTGGGTTTCGATCCGGTATTCGGTCTGCCCGGCTTCGCGCTCGTGCAGGGATTCGCCGACGCAAAGGATCGGAACCAGCCCGGCATGTTTGGCTGCGACGAATTTACGGGCGATCAGGGCATCGCTCTCGGCGTGGTATTGGCGGCGCTCGGAGTGGCCGACCAGGCCATAGCGAGCCCCGATATCGACCAGCATCGCGGCCGAAGCTTCCCCTGTGTAGGCGCCTTTCTCGTTGGCGCTGACATCCTGGGCGCCGAACAACAGCCCATGCGTCTCGAAGCGCTCGACCAGTTCGCCGAGATAGGGCAGCGGGGGCAGGACCACGACGTCGACCCCGGCCGCCGGCAATCCCGCCGCGATCGCGGTCACCAGCTCAGTGGCGAATGCCTTGCTGCCATGCAGCTTCCAGTTTCCGGCAACGATCTTGCGACGCATGGTCTGCTCCGAAGCGAGGTGGGACAGGATAGCCGATGGCGGACCGTCGTCGGGTGCACAGGTATGCTTTGTCATCCAAATCACCAGAGAACAGGATGAGCCCGACATCACAGGGGTACGCACTGATCACCGGCGCATCGAGCGGCATCGGCGCCGCGATCGCCCGGGAATACGCCCGTCGTGGCGTGCCGCTGATCCTGACTGCACGTCGGATCGATCGCCTGCGGACCTTGGCTGAAGAACTCGGCAAGCATGTCGATGTGGTGGCGCTGGCCGCCGATCTGGCCGATCCCGGGGCACCTGCGGCGCTGCACGCCGAGATCGCTTCCCGGGGCCTGCATGTGGCGCACCTGGTGAACAACGCCGGCTACGGTGTGCCGGGGCGTTATCTGTCCGCCGACTGGAAGACCCATGCCGATTCGCTACAGGTGATGCTCACCGGCGTCTGCGAACTGACGCATCGCTTTCTACCTGCGATGGAGGCTACAGGTTTCGGCCGGATCATCAACGTCGCCTCGCTTGCGGGACTGGTCCCCGCCTCGGCGGGCCATACGCTGTACGGCGCGACCAAGGCTTTCCTGATCCGCTTCTCGGAATGCCTGGCGATCGAAACCCGGGCCAGGGGCGTGCATGTCTGCGCACTTTGCCCCGGCTTCACCTACACCGAGTTCCACGATGTCAACGGCATGCGCGAGCGAGTGTCGAAACTGCCGAAGTTGCTGTGGCTGGACGCCGACAGCGTCGCCCGGCTCGGGTTGGATGCGGTGGAACGTGGCCGCACCCGTTACGTGACCGGACGCGCCAACCGGGTGATAGCGGGGATCTCGAAATACCTGCCGGATGGGCTCGCGCGATCACTGGTGGCCAGCCGCAGCAAGGAGTTCCGCGACAGCGACTGAGCGTGACCATCTGTAAATCCGGTCACTTAGCAAACATCCAAAAAAAGCCCCCAGACAACAGGTGGCTTTTTCAGCATTGTGAAGTGACGAATTGCGAGCACCGCAAAAAACCGGTGCCCGTACGGCTCACATCAGTTTGATCTCGCGCAAGCGCTCTTCGAGGTAGCCTTGGGCGGTGATCGGCTCGGGATAACGGCTCGGGTTGTCGGCGGTCACGCAGTTCGGCAGCACATCGATCACGAAATCCGGATTCGGGTGCAGGAAGAACGGCGTCGAATACCGCGGCTGACGCGCCTTCTCGCCCGGCGGATTGACCACGCGATGCGTCGTCGACGGCAATACATGGTTGGTCAGGCGCTGCAGCATGTCGCCGATGTTGACCACGATGGTGTCTGCGGCGGCGGTATACGGCACCCACTCGCCCTTGCGCGACAGCACCTGCAGACCTTCGGCGCTGGCGCCGACCAGCAGGGTGATCAGATTGATGTCTTCGTGCGCGCCGGCGCGTACGTTCGGGACATCATCGGTGGTGATCGGCGGGTAGTGGATCGGGCGCAGAATCGAGTTGCCGTTGTCGGTCTTGTCGGCGAAGTAGTTCTCCGCCAGACCGAGATTCAGCGCCAATGCCGACAGCATGCGCGAACCGAGACTGTCGAGCGCACCGTACAAGGCGAGCGCACGCGCGCGGAATTCCGGGGCTTCCGACGGCCACACGTTCGGCGCCATGACCCCCACGTACTTGGCATCGCGCACTTCGCGGCCGACGTGCCAGAACTCTTTCAGATCGAAGTGCTTGGAGTCCTTCGCCGTTTCCACGCCGAACGGGGTATATCCGCGCGCACCGCCGCCGCCTGCGACGTGGTACTGCATCTTGACTTCGGTGGGCAGCGCGAAGAAATGCAGGAATGCGTCGTAAGCACCGTCGATGAGGTCCTGCGGGATACCGTGGCCGCGGATGCCAGCGAAGCCCCATTCGCGGTAGGCCGCGCCGAGTTCGGCAACGAAAGCATCGCGATCGGTGTCGAAACGGCGGATGTCGAAGGTCGGGATATAAGGCTGGTCGCTCATGTCGTTCTATCGTCCTGAGGGTCGTCGTCAAGATTACCGCCGCCGGGCCAAGCCGGCATGCGAAGTGCGGAATTCTGGCTGCACCATGGGTCGTCGGGCTTTGATCGCAATCAAGCGGCGGCGCGAACCGCCTCGGCGAGGCGGTCGAGGGTGCCCTGCATCAGCGCCGCATCGTCCGCCTCCACAGTCACTCGCACCACCGGCTCGGTGCCCGAGGGTCGCAGGAAGGCGCGTCCCCTGCCCTGTACTGCCGCCTGTGCGTCGGCCAGCGCGGCTTTGACGCTGTCGGCGTCGGCCGGCTTGCTGCCGGCCGCGATCTTCACGTTCACGGTCTTCTGCGGCACTTTGCCGAAACCGGCCAGCACCTGCTGCAGCGTCAACCCACGCCGACGCAGCACTTCCAACACCTGCAGGGCGCTGATGATGCCGTCGCCGGAGCTGACCCGGTCCAGGCAAAGCAGATGTCCGGAAGTTTCGCCGCCGAGCACGGCGCCGCGCTCGATCAGCGCCTGATGCACATAGCGGTCGCCGACCTTGGTACGCAGGAATTCGATCCCGCACTCGGCGAATGCCCGCTCCAGCCCGTAATTGGTCATCAGCGTGCCGACCACGGGGCCGCGCAGACGCCCGCTGGCCTGCCAGTCGGTCGCGAGCACATAAAGCAGATCGTCGCCGTCGCGCACGGCGCCGTCGCTGTCGACGAACATCAGCCGGTCGCCGTCGCCGTCGAAGGCGATACCGAGGTCCGCACCACTCGCCAGTACGCGCGCAACCAGCGTTTCCGGATGGGTCGAGCCGACACCGTCGTTGATATTCACGCCGTTCGGATCGACGCCGATGGCCTCGACCTGGGCGCCCAGCTCACGCAGCACCAGCGGCCCGATCTGGTAGGTCGCGCCGTGGGCGCAATCGACCACGATCTTCATGCCGCCCAGGTCGAAACGACGAGGCACGGAACTTTTGCAGGCTTCGACATAGCGACCGATGGTGTCGCGGGTGCGCACCGCCTTGCCGAGCTGGTCGGAGGGCACGGTGCTGAACGGGTTGTCGAGCGCGGCCTCGATCGCCAGCTCGGTCGCATCGTCGAGCTTTTCGCCCTCGGCCGAGAAGAACTTGATGCCGTTGTCGTAGTGCGGATTGTGCGAGGCGCTGATGACGATTCCGCCGTCGGCGCCGAGCGAGCGGGTGAGATGCGACACCGCCGGCGTGGGCATCGGCCCCATCAACTGCACATCGACGCCAGCGGCCACCAGCCCGGCCTCAAGCGCGGCCTCGAACATGTAGTTGGAGATGCGCGTGTCCTTGCCGATCACCACCATCGGCTTGCGCCACTCGTCGCCGTTCTTCTCGTCGATATGGTGGACTGCGCTGCGCAGCGCGTGGCCGTACGCGTTGCCGAGGCGCAGCACGAAGTCCGCCGAGATCGCGCCCTCGCCGACCCTGCCGCGGATACCGTCGGTGCCGAAGTATTTTCTTGTCATTGGAAGAACCGGGAATCGAAAGAGGGAAGTGGAAAGCGCGAACGCGCTGTGCTGCTGTCATCCCGGGCCGTACGCAAGAGAAGAAAACGAAACTTCGCTTCACGATTCCGCATTCGCAGACACCCCAGCGCCGGTTTCAACCTTCCACTACAGCTTCGTCTTCCGGCTCGGGCTGACGCATCAGCAATGCGACCAGGCGGGCGATACGTTCGCGCTGTTCGCGGCGATCGCAAATCTGGTCGAGGGCACCATGGTCGAGCAGGAATTCGGGGCGCTGGAAACCTTCCGGCAAAGTCTCGCGCACGGTCTGTTCGATCACGCGCGGGCCTGCGAATCCGATCAGTGCGCCGGGTTCGGCGATATTGATGTCGCCGAGCATCGCGAACGACGCGGACACACCGCCGGTGGTCGGGTGGGTCATCACCGAGATGTAGGGCAGACCTGCCGCGCGCAGGCGGCCGAGCGCGGCCGAAGTCTTGGCCATCTGCATCAGTGAAAAGAGACTTTCCTGCATGCGTGCGCCGCCGCTGGCGGAAAAACAGACGAAGGGCGAGCCGATGTCGCGGGCGCGTTCGGCGCCGCGGGCGAAGCGCTCCCCGACCACCGATCCCATCGAGCCGCCCATGAAAGCGAAGTCGAAGGCCGCAGCCACGATCGGGCGCTGGCGCAACGCGCCTTCCATCACGATCAGCGCATCGCGCTCGCCGGTGGCCTTCTGACTCGACTTGATGCGATCGATGTACTTCTTCTGGTCCTTGAATTTCAGGGGATCGATCGGACCGAGTTCCGCACCGATTTCACGGCCGGTATCGGCATCCAGAAAACCGGCTAGCCGGGCGCGGGCGCGGATCGGCATGTGGAAGGCGCATTTCGGACAGACTTCGAGGTTGTCCTCCAGCTCCTGCCGGTAAAGCACCGCACCGCAGCCATCACATTTCTCCCAGAGCCCTTCGGGCACACTGCGCTTACGGGAGGCTCCGCTTTCCGTGCGGATGCGAACGGGCATCAGTTTCTTCAGCCAAGACATGCGTTCGAGTGTCGTCTTCTGGTGTGGACAGGGCCGGGCCGGATCGGCCCAAGCTCTGCAGTCTAGCAAGACTGCACAGGGTCTTCCGTTCGCCACCGCATGGTAGCGGCCCTCGCCACGGAGGCCGCCTGATCAGCCCGCGTCGAGTGCGACCCGCAGCGGGGCGAGGAATGCCCGGGCGCGGGCCGCAGCATCGGCGACATCGGTCGCCTGCGCCAGCGCGGCGACAAGCGCACTGCCGACCACCACGCCTTCGGCCGAACGCGCCATCGCAGCGGCGCTTGCGGCATCCTTGATCCCGAAACCGGCGACCACCGGCACCCCGGCGCGGGCGCGGATGGTGTCGAGGTGCCCGCTGGCGTCGCCGGTATCGAGGCGATCGGCGCCGGTCACCCCGGCATAGCTGACGTAGTAGAGATAACCCTCAGCGTCGGCACAGAGCCGGTCCAGACGCTTGTCGGGGGTGGTCGGCGACGCCAGCAGGATCAGCGACAGCCCGTGCGCCCGCATCGCGACGCGCAGGTCATCGGCCTCTTCCGGCGGCAGATCGACCACCAGCAGGCCGTCGACGCCTGCAGCAGCAGCCTCTTCTGCGAAGCGGGCGTAGCCGCGGATCTCGACCGGATTGAGATAGCCCATCAGCACCACGGGGGTGTGGTCATCCACGGTGCGGAATTCGCGCACCGCATCGAACACGAAGGTCAGCCCCGCGCCGCGCGCAAGCGCACGCTCGGAACTGCGCTGGATGGTCGGGCCATCGGCCATCGGGTCGGAGAACGGAACGCCGAGCTCGATCACATCGGCGCCGGCCTCGACCAACGCGTGCATGACCGGCACCGTAGCTTCGCGCGACGGATCGCCTGCAGTCATGAACGGCACCAATGCCTTGCGACCGGTGGATTCGAGTTGGGCGAAACGGGCGTCGATGCGGTTCATGGATTCATTCGATAGGGTGCGCCTCGGCGCACCGTTGTTTTTCATTCCGCACATCGAAACGCACGGTTGTTTTTCGATCGGTGTGGAGGGGCGGGAGCCGCGATGCATCAAGTGGCGGTGCCTGCGGTCGCGGTTCCCACCGCTCCCGCAGACCATGGAATTCAGAAGATGATGCCTTCGCGCGCAGCGACCGTATGCACGTCCTTGTCGCCGCGACCGGACAGATTGCACAACACCAGTCCGTCCTTCGGCAGTTCGCGCGCGAGCTTCATCGCCTGGGCGATCGCGTGGGCAGACTCAAGCGCCGGCAGGATGCCCTCGGTGCGTGCCAACAGGTGAAAGGCCTCCATCGCTTCGGCGTCGGTGATGCCGAGGTAATCGGCGCGGCCGCGGTCCTTCAGGAACGCGTGTTCGGGGCCGACGCCTGGGTAATCGAGACCGGCCGAGATCGAGTGGGTCTCGATGATCTGGCCGTCGTCGTCGCACAGCACATAGGTGCGATTGCCGTGGAGCACGCCAGGACGCCCTGCCGCCAGCGACGCGGCGTGGTGACCGGTGGCGATGCCCTCGCCTGCCGCTTCGGCGCCGACCAGACGCACGCCGGCATCGTTGAGGAAGGCGTGGAAGATCCCGATGGCGTTGCTGCCACCGCCGACGCAGGCGGTGACCACGTCGGGCAGACGGCCGTAGTCGGCCAGCATCTGCGCGCGTGCCTCACGGCCCACAACCGAATTGAAGTCGCGGACCATGCGCGGATACGGGTCGGGGCCGGCGACGGTACCGATGATGTAGAACGTGTTGTGCACGTTGGTGACCCAGTCGCGCATCGCTTCGTTCAGCGCATCCTTGAGCGTGGCCGAACCGCTGGTCACCGGCACTACGGTCGCGCCGAGCAGCTTCATCCGGTAGACATTGATCTTCTGGCGCTCGATATCGGTCGCGCCCATGTACACCACGCATTCCAGGCCGAGCCGCGCGGCGACAGTGGCCGAGGCCACACCGTGCTGGCCGGCGCCGGTTTCGGCGATGATCCGTGGCTTGCCCATGCGGCTGGCGAGCAACGCCTGGCCGATGGTGTTGTTGATCTTGTGCGCGCCGGTGTGGTTCAGGTCTTCGCGCTTGAGCAGGATGCGCGCGCCGCCGACTTTCGCACTGAGCCGCTCGGCGTGATAGATCGGGCTCGGACGGCCGACGTAGTGCTTCAGATCGCGATCAAACTCCGCGATGAACGCCGGATCGACCCGCGCGGTGTCGTAGGCAGCGGCCAGCTCCTGCAGCGGTCCGATCAGGGTCTCGGCGACGAAACGGCCGCCGAAGCGGTCGAAATGTCCCTCGGCGTCCGGAAAAGCGTTGTAGTCGGTGTGCGTGTCGAGCATGGGGGCATCGCTGCGTGATGTGGGAACGCGCCGGGGATCCGTGCCGCAGCGCGCAGACCTACAGGATACCGTCTGCGCGCCGCACTTCCGCCACGAATCGTCGCATGCACTCATGATTTTTCAGGCCGGGTGCGCTTTCGATGCCACTGGAGGCATCGACGCCCCAGCAGCCGGTGGCGCGAATCGCCTCGAATACGTTGTCGGGATTCAATCCGCCTGCGACCAGAAATGGCTTGGGAAAACGCTCAGGCACGCGCGCCCAGTCGAAGGTCAGTCCGCGACCGCCGGCTTCGCCGCGCGCGTGGCCATCGAACAGGAACGCGGCAGCGCGCGGGTAGCGGATCGGCAACGTCGCGGCATCTTCGCAGCCCTCGCCTCCCATCGCGACCGCCTTCATGTAGGCCAGCCCGAACGAGGCACAGAAGCCGTCGTCTTCCTCGCCGTGGAACTGCAACAGGCTGGGACGCACGATCTCGATGGTTGCCCGCACTTCATCCACGGTGTTGTCCATGAACAGCGCGACTGCATCGACCATCGGCGGCAATACAGCGCGGATGGCCGCAGCGGCCTCGGGCGTCAACCTGCGCTTGCTGCGCGCGGCGAAAATCAGGCCGATGGCGTCGACGCCGAGCGCACTCGCAGCCAATGCGTCCTCGGCCCGGGTCATGCCGCACAATTTGACGCGGGTGCGACGGAACTCAGGCACCGAGCAGCACTTCTTCGGGCAGCGGCCATTCGCGGGGATAGCGCGGGCCGATGAACACCAATCCCTGCGCAAACGCCGTCGGGCCAGCGACGGTGCGGTCGCGCGCCGCCAGCAATTCGGTCATCCAGGTTTCGGGGCGCTCGCCTGCACCGATCATCAGCAGCGAGCCGACGATATTGCGGACCATGTGATGCAGGAACGCATTGGCCTGCACGGTGACCGTGACGATATCGCCTTCCCGTACGACTTCGATGAATTGCAGGTCCCGTCGCGGATGCGAGGCCTGACAGTGCACCGTTCGGAAACTGGTGAAATCCTGTTCGCCGACGAGGCTTTGCGCCGCGCGATGCATCGCGTCGGCGTCCAGTTTGCGGCGCTCCCAGGCCAGATATTGCCTGCCCAGCGCGGGTCGTACCTGATGATTGAGCAGGCGATAGCGATAACGCCGTGCGCGCGCCGAAAACCGTGCATTGAATGCATCGCTCACCGGCACGCACCAGCGCACGCGCATCGCGGGCGGCAGGCGCGTGGTCGTGCCCAGGACCCACGCGCGCGGGTCGCGTTGCGCATCGCTGTCGAAATTCACCACTTGGCATTCGGCATGCACGCCCGCATCGGTACGCCCGGCGCAGATCACTTCGACCGGATGGCTGGCGACGCCGGACAGGGCATCTTCCAGCGTGACCTGCAACGTGCGCGGCCCGCCCTCCTGCCCGTAGGGCGTGAGCCGCTGCCATCCTTTGAAATTGCTGCCGTCGTATTCGACGCCAAGGGCATATCGCATCGACAGGTCCGAATGGGCGTCAGCCCAGTTCCCGCAACAGATCTTCCGCCTGGCGACGCACGTCGGTGCTGTCGCCTCGGGTCGCCACTTCCTTCAGCAGACTGCGCGCAGTGTCGCGGTCGCCCATGTCGAGATAGGCACGGGCCAGATCGAGGCGCCCCTGGCCCGGGGGCGCCGGATTGAGCGGGCCGACTTCGAAATCGCCGGAATGCCATGTCGGCACGCCACGCGCGGGTGGCGCAGGTCTCTCGGGTTCCGGCTCGGCGGGTTTGGCGATGCGGTTCCATGCCGGTTCGACCGGCAGGGATTCCGCCTGCGGCGGCACTTCTTCATCGACGAATGCGCGCTGCACATCCGGGTCCACATCGGTGGCGTCGGGAGATGCAGGGGCGGGACGTTGGCGATCACGCTTGACCTCACCCGCAAGCGTCTGACGGCGGCGCAGCCACCACCCGGCAAGCAGACCGACCATCAACAGGCCAGCACCGACGCCCAGCCACGGGCCCAGACTCACCGGCGTCTTCGCATCGGCTGCCTGGGTTGTGGCGAGGCGTTGCTGCGCTGCGGCCAGCTCGCTGTCCTTGAGTGCGACCAGCTGGTCCTGCTGTTGTTTCAGTTGTTCCAGCTCAGCGACGCGCGCCTTCAGTTCCTGGACCTCGGCGTCGCGCGCGACCAGTGTTTCCTTGGTCTGCTGCAGTTCCTGTTGTCTCAACATCTCGCCCTCACCACCGGCGCTGACACCGGATCGCGTTCCTGCTCGCCGCGCGTCGCTGGCCGACGGCGGAACAATTTCGAGTCGTGCCTGCGCGGTCGGGCGCGTGGCGCGTGGCGGCCGCGGCGTTGTCGCTGCCGGTACCGAATCGCCCGTCGGCGAACCCACCACTGCCGGTGGCTGCGGCAGCGCACGGCCGGTGCCGCGCCACTGCGCGGCCTGCTCGCGCACCACCACAGCGGCCTCGTCGGGCGTGTACTGGGCAATGCTGGCGTCGTCGGGGATGCGCAGCACGGCGCCGGCCTTGAGCCGATTGGCATTGCCGTCGATGAACGCTTCGGGATTCGCGCGGAGCAGGGCAAGAATGGTCTGGTCGAGGCTGTAGCCGCGTTCAAGGGAAGCCGCGATGCCGCCCAGGGTTTCGCCTGGGCGCACGGCGCGGGTCGTCTCGCCGCTGACGACTTCGATCGGCGTCGCAGTCGCCGTTTCGGTGGGTTCGGCCGGCAGCGGGATCGGCATCGGCACCGGCGCGCTGAGCGCATCGTCCGGCACGGACGCGGTCTGCCCGGCGGGCGTCGGCGTCGGTGGCAGCGGTACCGGGGTCGGGGTGGCGGCTTCCAGCGGATTGGCGGGTGCCGGCGGCGGATCCGGGAGACGGACAACGGCGTTGCCGGGATCGACCGTCGCTTCCTTGATCGGCGGCTGCGCCGGCGCGGCGGCGGTCTGGGGGGTGTCGAGAAGTGCGGAGTACTCGCGTACCAGGCGGCCTTTCCCCCAGTCCACCTCGACCAGAAAGGTCAACAGCGACTGCTGCACCGGCACGGCGCTGGTCACGCGGATGACCGGCCGGCCGCGGGCATCGAGGGCGACCGAGAACTGCAGATCGGCGACGATGCCCTGTGGCGGCGACAGGCCGATCCTGGTGAAGGTTTCGGGCGAGGCCAGCCGCGCCTGCAGGGCTTCCAGTTCGGAGGTGTCGCTGGAAATGATCGGAATTTCGGCCAGCAGCGGCTGGTCGCGCTGTGAGAGTACCTGGATCTGCCCCAGCCCGAGCGCCCATGCGGACAGCGGCGACAGGAAGGCCGCCACTGCCAGTAGCACACTAACTGTGATGCGCAAGTGTTTGATCACGCTTGTCCCCCGAGCCAACCCCGAGACTCTAGCCATCTGTCCCGGGGTTCGCAACGGTTGCCGTCAGCCTTCCGCCGCGACCAGCTCGGCAATCTGCACCGCATTCAGCGCCGCGCCCTTGCGGATGTTGTCCGAGACCACCCACAGATCGAGCCCGCGCGGATGCGAAATGTCCTCGCGGATGCGGCCGACGAACGACGGGTCGCGACCGGAGCCGTGCGTGACCGGGGTGGGATAACCGCCGGGTTTGCGCTCGTCGACGACTTCGACGCCCGGTGCCTGTTCGAGCAGTTCGCGGGCCTCCACGGCGGTGATCTTCTCGCGGGTTTCGATATGCACCGCCTCGGAGTGACAGTAGAAGACCGGCACCCGAACCACCGTGGCATTCACCTGGATCGACTCGTCGCCGAGGATCTTGCGGGTCTCCCACACCAGTTTCATCTCTTCGCTGGTGTAGCCGTTGTCGAGGAAATCGCCGCCGTGGGGAATCACGTTGAACGCGATCTGCACCGGGTAGACCTCGGGTTCGGCGCTCTGGAAGTTGAGCAGCGCGGCGGTCTGCTTGCCCAATTCCTCCAGCGCGCGCCGGCCGGTACCGGAGACCGACTGGTAGGTCGCGATGTTGATGCGTTCGATCCCGACTTTGCGATGGATCGGCGCCAGCGCGACCATCAATTGCATGGTCGAGCAGTTCGGATTGGCGATGATGCCGCGCGGGCGGTTGCGGATCTGCTCGGGATTGACTTCGCTGACCACCAGCGGCACATCGGCATCGCCGCGGAACACGGAGGAATTGTCGATCACCACCGCGCCGGCGGCGGCGAATTTCGGCGCATATTCCTTCGAAATGGAGCCACCGGCCGAAAACAGCGCGATATCGATACCGGCCGGGTCGAACGTGGCGAGATCGCGCACCATCACTTCGTCGTTGCCGAACTTCACGTATTCGCCGGCCGAGCGGGCGCTCGCCAACGCGTAGATCTCGCTGATCGGAAATTTGCGCTCGGCCAGCACCGCCAGCATCACCTCGCCCACGGCGCCCGTCGCGCCGACTACCGCCACCTTGAATTGCTTGCTCATTCCTGTCACCTGTGTGTGGAGTTGATTGTTACGTTCCCTGTATCGCTGCGGCGCAGTCGGGGCCTGTGCGGGCCTGGAGTCGGCGACTGGCCGCTATCGTTCGGTGTCGGCCTCGACAGTGCCCGGAATTCGCGGCGAAATCTCGCCGACATCGCCGCATTGCGCGCGGTGGCGGAGCGCCTGATCCATCAACACCAGCGCCATCATCGCTTCGCAGATCGGGGTTGCGCGGATGCCGACGCAGGGGTCGTGGCGGCCGGTGGTGATCACCTCGACCTCCTCGCCCAGCACGTTCATCCCGCGTCCGGGCAGGCGCAGGCTCGATGTGGGCTTGAATGCCACCGAACACACCACCTGCTGACCACTGCTGATGCCACCGAGGATGCCCCCGGCGTGATTCGAGAGGAAACCTTCACGGGTCATCTCGTCGCGGTGGAGACTGCCCTTCTGCGCGACCGCGGCAAAGCCATCGCCGATCTCCACGCCCTTGACCGCGTTGATCGACATCATCGCTGCGGCAAGATCGCCATCGAGCTTGCCGTAGACCGGCTCACCCCAACCCGGCGGCACGCCATCGGCGACCACGGTCACGCGCGCACCGACCGAATCGCCGGATTTGCGCAGCGCGTCCATATAACTTTCGAGCGCCGGCACCTGTTCGGCGACCGGCCAGAAGAACGGGTTGTCGTTCGCCGCGTTCCAGTCGAACGCGCCCAGCCTGTGATCCGGCAACACCTCGCCCAACTGCGACAGATGTCCGCGCACGTTCACGCCGTAGCGTACGGCCAGCCATTTCTTGGCGATGACGGCCGCGGCGACGCGCATCGTGGTTTCGCGTGCGCTGCTGCGTCCGCCGCCGCGCGGATCGCGATGGCCGTATTTCTGCCAGTAGGTGTAATCGGCATGCGCCGGACGGAACTGCGCGGCGATATCGCTGTAGTCCTTGCTGCGAGCGTCCGTGTTGCGGATCAGCAGCGCGATCGGCGTGCCCGTGGTGCGGCCTTCGTAGACGCCGCTGAGGATCTCGACCGCATCGGTTTCGTGCCGCTGCGACGTATGGCGGCTGCGCCCGGTGGCGCGACGCTGCAGGTCCTCAGCGAACTCCTCTTCCGAAATCGGCAGCCCCGGCGGGCAGCCGTCGATCACGCAGCCGATCGCCGGCCCGTGCGATTCGCCGAAGGTGGTGACGCGAAGCAGATGACCGAAACTGTTGCTCACCCGACGCCCCTCAGAACAACCCGGCCGGTGAATCCACCGCCGCAGTCGCGCGCAGTGCGGGATCGCGCGCATCGGCAAGCTGGCGGATACGGGCGTGGTAGGTCACCAGATCGCGGCATTCGGCGACGAACACGCCCATCTGCCCGACCTTGAACTCGACCCAGGCCAGCGGCAGCTCCGGCAGCAGGCGGCTGAGCGCGCGCTCGGATTCGCCGACTTCGCAGATCAGCAGCCCGTCTTCGGTCAGATGCAACGGCGCGTCGCGGAGAATGCGCAGGGCCAGATCGAGGCCATCGTCGCCCGCGCGCAGACCCAACTCGGGCTCGAAGGAATATTCCTTCGGCAGCGCGTCGGTCTCGGCGTTGGTGACATAGGGAGGATTGGTGACGATCAGATCGTAGTGCTCGCCCTGCAGGCCGGCGAACAGGTCGGACTTCAGGAAGCGGACGTTTTCGGCATGCAGACGTGCCTTGTTTTCGGCCGCCAACGCAAGAGCGTCGTCGCTGATGTCCACGCCATCGACGTGCCAATGCGGGTTGTGGTGGCCCATGGCGATCGCGATGCAACCGGAACCGGTGCACAGATCCAGCGCGCGGCGCACCTCACGGCCGCCCAGCCAAGGCTCGAAGCCCGATTCGATGAGTTCGGCGATCGGCGAACGCGGTACCAGCGCACGGGCATCGGTCTTGAAACTGAGGCTGGCGAACCAGGCTTCACCGGTGAGGTAAGCGGCGGGAATGCGCTCTTCGATCCGGCGCAGGAACAGTTTCAGGACATCTTCTTTTTCGGCCATCGTGACCCGGGACTGGCCATAGACCGGCGGCAGATCGTGCGGCAGATGCAGGGCGTGCAGCGTGAGCTGGGTGGCCTCGTCGAGTGCGTTATCGTAGCTGTGGCCGAAAGTGAGCCCGGCCGCGTTGAAGCGGCTGGCGCCATACCGGATCAGGTCGATGATCGTCTGCAGCTCGTCGGTCATGGCGGGGTCTGGGCTTGTGGGATATCGCGGCGTGACTACGAAGTATAACGGCCACGCGGTTATCATGGCCGGACTTGCCGTCACATCCCAAGAAGCCGCCGAAATGTTCAACCGCACCACCCTCATGATTCTGCTGGTGGCGCTGGCCACCGGCGCCGGCCTGTGGGCAGCCGAATACGTTTACAACGGCCGCAAGTCCGACGGCCCGCAGTTGCAGACCGTACGCAGGCTGACGACACCGCGCGAACTGCCGGTCTTCACCCTGCAGCAATCGGATCGGACGCAACTGGTCCCGGGCGAGCTGCGCGGGCACTGGACGCTGGTCTTCATCGGCTTCACCTTCTGCCCGGACGTGTGTCCAACGACGCTGGGCGAATTGGCGCAGGCGCAGGCACGCTGGACGGCGCTGCCCGAAAGCACGCGACCTCGGGTGCTGTTCGTCTCGGTGGATCCCGAACGCGACACGATCGAGAAACTCGGCGAGTATGCCCACGGTTTCCACAAGGACACCCTCGCCGCCACCGCCGACCTGCCGGCGCTGGAAGCGTTCGCGAAATCGCTGTCGCTGGTGTTCGCCAAAGTACCGCTGGGCAAAGACGCTCCGGCCGACCAGTACACCATCGACCATTCCGCCGCTGTGGTGGTGCTGGACCCGCAGGGCCGGATGGCCGGCGTGATCCAGCCGCCGCTGAAGCCCAAGGCGATCGCCGAGGATCTGATCGCGCTCACCGAGGCGGGCAAATAAGTGGGGCTCGTCACGACCCTCACCTACGCCCTTCCGCATCGCTTGATGTCGTCGGCAGCGCGCCGGCTGGCGTATTCGCGCAATCCGGCGATCAAGCAGTGGCTGATCGATACCGTCACCCGAAAATTCAATGTCGATCTGGACGAAGCCGCCGAACCCGACCCACGCGCGTATCCAACCTTCAATGCGTTCTTCACCCGCGCGCTCAAGACGGGCGCACGCGTGCCCGACGCGAACCCCAACGCCCTGCTGATGCCGGCGGACGGCCATATCAGCCAGTGCGGGAATATCGTCGATGGCCGCATCTTCCAGGCGAAAGGCCGATCCTTCACCGCCACCGAATTGCTGGGCGACGAGGCTGCCGCCGCGCCCTTCGCCGACGGCGTGTTCGCGACCGTGTATCTCTCGCCGCGCGACTACCACCGCGTGCACATGCCCTGGGCCGGCACGCTGCGCGAAACCTTGCATGTCCCGGGCCGACTGTTCAGCGTCGGCACCGATGCGGTGAAATCGGTGCCACGGCTGTTCGCGCGCAACGAACGTCTCGTCTGCCATTTCGACACGGACTTCGGCCCGATGTGCCAGGTCATGGTCGGCGCCCTGCTCGTCTCCGGCGTCGAAACCGTGTGGAGCGGCGTCGAGATCCCGGCCTACGGCGACCGCATCGCCCGCAAGGACTGGCGGGGCCAGAACATTGCGCTGGACCGTTTCGCCGAAATGGCACGCTTCAACTATGGTTCCACCGTCATCGTGCTGCTGCCGAAGGGCGCGGCGACGCTGTCGGGCCTCTTGAAACCGGAAACGCCGGTGCGTTTGGGACAGGCGCTGGCGAGCGTGAACTGAGTCGCACATCCGACATGCAGCTTGCGTACGGGCGACGGTCATTGCCGAAAACCTGTCACTTCTTACAGCACACCGCGATTGATCTTGTCATGCCATAGCGCTTAAGTTGCAGTGAAGCCTCGGACATGGTTCGAAGGCCAGCCAGGGAGCGCGACATCCGTCGCGCAGGGCGATGCGATCCGCACGGATCGCGCACGACAAGGACAACGACATGCGCCGCAAGGGCACCATCGCCATCATCGATCCCGACCAGGGCGCCGCCGCGATCCTCACTGCGGACTACGGTTACACCATCATCGAGCTGGACCCCGACTGGCCGGTCGAGATCGGCGATCGGATCGAGTGGGAGAACGGCGACGGCCTCGGCTTCGAAACCTACGAGAACATGAGCAAGGGAACGCGCGGCGATGTTTTCGTCCAGAACCACGATGTGGACGAGAAGTCGCTGCGGCTGCAGTTCGGGCATTGAACGTCGGCTGCCGCTAGACTCGCTCGGGGCGCCTGTCGCGCCGGAGCCGTGCATGAACCGGATCGTCCGACTGGCCATCATTGTCCACGGCCTTGCGTTCTGCGTCTGGATGTATTTCGCGCCGCATCTCACCGTGCGCTCGATGCGTCTGGCGGCGGAGCGCGGCGACGCGGAAGCACTGTCCGCGCATATCGATTTCCCGGCGCTGCGCGAGAGCGTCAAAAGCCAGCTGGCCGACGCCATGAACGAGCGTATCGGCGGCAGCGATACGGCAAGCGCTTTCGGTGCACTGGGTGCGCGTCTGGCGGCTGCGGTCGCAGACCCGATGATCGACGCGATGCTGACGCCACAGGCCTTGTCGTTGATGTTCTCGGGCCGGGGACTCGCGCTCGACGGACTCGCGACCGCAGGCATCCGCCCTGCGGATGGCGACAGCCGCAACAGCGGAAATCTGCCGCAATGGCAGACCGAGATGCGCTACGAGGACTTCAGCACATTCGTGGTCGAACTCCAGCCCGACGACGATGCCATCCCACCTTCGACATTGATCTTCAAACGCGACAAACTTCTGTTGTGGAAGTTGTCTGGCATCGAGATGGGCGACTTCTGAGCCACGCTCCGAAGCACCGCACTCACGCCTTCCTGCACGCACACCGGAGCGCTCTATGGAGTTTCTGCTGGAACTGCTCGGCGAACTGCTGATCCAGATCGTCGTGGAGTGTCTGGTCGAACTCGGCATTCATTCGATCGCGGAACCGCTGAGGAAACCGCCGAACCCCTGGATCGCCGCGATCGGCTATGCCCTTTTCGGCGCGATCATCGGCGGACTGAGCCTGCTCGTAGTTCCCCACAACCTGATGCCGGAAGCATGGAGGGTGGCGAACATCGTGCTCACCCCGCTGGCGGCGGGACTGGCGATGATGACCATGGGGCGCTGGCGTGCGCGACGCGGCGACACGCGTCTGCGCATCGACCGCTTCGGCTACGGCTATCTGTTCGCGCTGGCGATGGCCTTGGTGCGCTACCGGTTCGCGTCCTGATCAGCTACCGCAGCCCTGTAATTTCAAACGCTGGCCCGGTCTTACCGTGTAGCGCGGACCCTTGATGCCGTTGGCCTTGGCCAGATCGCTCAGATCGCAGGAATACCTGCGCGCGATCGACACCAGCGTATCGCCGCGTTCGACCTTGTGCTGCCGCGCCGCTTTTGGTTTCGGCGTGTCTTTCGGCTTGGGTTTGTCCTGCACTGGCGCCTGGGCAGGCGCCACGGTGCCATCCACGCCGGTGGCGGTGGCGACCACCGATTCGAGCGGCCCGACCCTGACGATGGCTGCGCTCACTTGGCTTTCGACCAACCGTTTGGCCAGTTCGGCACGTTCGCCCTGGATGCAATAGCGGTTGTAGAGGCCGGCGATCTTCACGGTCGCATTGAGCGTGGTGCCGCTGGCGATCCAGCCATCGGCTTCGTAGCGCGGATTGAGATTGCGCAATGCGCGCATGTAGCCGTCGCGGGTACCGCCGTTGCCCAGGCAGATCGTGAGTTCGTAGATGGACGTGGCGCGGGCGAGGCGGATCGTCGCGGGCTTGGCGTCGATCTTCGGAAAGCTCAGGCCATATTCCTTCGGATGCAGGTACAGCCAGGCTGCGGCGATCACCATCGGCACGTAGTCCTTGGTTTCCGCCGGGAACTGGTTGTAGACCGATTCGTCCCAGAAACTGCGGTCCGGATAGGCGCGGAAGACTCGCAGCGCACGGCCCTCGCCGCCGTTGTAGGCGGCCAGCCAGAGTTCGATGTTGTTGCCCAGTTCGGCATAGCGCTCGTTGAGATAAGACGCCGCGGCATCGGCCGAAGCGCGCGGGTCGTAGCGGGTGTCGAAGCCGGTGCCATCGGGGCCGAGGCCGAAGCGACGCCCGGTGGACGGCATGAACTGCAGCAGGCCGACGGCGCCGACGCGCGAGCCGACATGGACACGGCCCGTGGACTCTTTCGCCATGATGCCGAACAACAGCGCCTCGGGCAGACCATTGCGCTGGAACGACGGCGCCATCAGATGACGCAGATATTGATAATTCTCGTGGCTCTGCACCAACGACACGCGCATGTCGGTGAGCCAGCGGCGGATACCGGCCTGCACCGCCGGATTCATCTGCACCATATTCACGAAACGCTGGCCATCGGCACTCAACAGCGCAGCGGCTTCGGCCGCACTAGGCACATTGCCGGTGGTGAGTTCGGTATCGATGAGCGCTTGGCCGTCTTCGTCGCCCTCTTCGCTCGCGACCCTAGCGTCGACGTCGGTCTTCAGCAGCCGCTTGTAGCTGGTCAGCAACTGCGACATCGGGCAGCCCTTGACCTTGACGCAGGCGGAGATCACGTCCTCCATGTCCTCCAGCGCGGCGTTGCTTTCGAGCAAACCGGCGGGATCGTTGTTGTCGATCTTGATCAGCGCTTCGCGGTACCGGCCTTCGGCTGCGGCCATCCGCATCTTCATGGCGTCAAGATCGCGCTCGCGACGCGATTGCGCCAGCGCATCGCGATGGGGAAACGCCGCGAGCACGAGCAGCGCAAGCAGACAGAACAGGCGTACAGCCGGAGACAGACGGGCCAAGGGCCCGGAAACAGCAGCGAATTCGGACATGAACAACAGCGACACCAACGGGGAGCTGCAGGGTAGCCCCCGGGGCCGATGCGGGCAACCCGCCGGGATCACGACCCGTATCGAGGTTCAGCGTCGAACGTCAATACGGAAATACCAGGGCATCGACGCGATCGCGCTCACGCGCCGACCCGATCCCGAATAGAATTCGCCGGATCACCTCCGAGGACGCTTCATGGACCCCATTCTGGTCGGCAAAGCCATCACCACCGACACCAGCGGCAACGTGTATCTGCTGCCGAAGTTCGGCAATCGCCACGGGCTGATCGCCGGCGCCACCGGCACGGGCAAGACCGTGACCCTGATGACCCTGGCCGAAGGCTTTTCCCGGATCGGAGTGCCGGTGTTTCTGGCCGATGTGAAGGGCGATGTCGCCGGTCTGGCTGCCGCCGGCACCATGAACGACAAGATCCAGCAGCGGCTGGCGCTGATGGGCAACCCGGACTATCGCAACGAAGCCAACGCCGTTGTCTTCTGGGACCTCTACGGCAAGCTGGGCCACCCGGTGCGGACCACGGTCAGCGAAATGGGCCCGACTCTGCTGGGCAGGATCCTCGAACTGAACGACACCCAGGCCGGTGTGCTGGACATCGTATTCAAGCTGGCCGACGACCGCGGCCTGCTGCTGCTGGATCTGGAAGACCTGCGCGCCCTGCTCGGCCTGGTCGCCGAAGAGCGCAAGGACATCTCGACCAGCTATGGCCTGGTCAGCACCCAGTCGATCGGCGCGATCCAGCGCGCGCTGCTGCGATTGGAGCAGGAGGGCGCCGAGATGTTCTTCGGTGAGCCGGCGCTGGAACTGAATGACCTGATGCGCACCACCACCGACGGTCGCGGCGTGATCAACATCCTCTCCGCCGACCAGTTGATCCTGAAGCCGAAGCTGTATTCGAGTTTCCTGCTGTGGCTGCTGTCGGAGCTGTTCGAGAGTCTGCCGGAAGTCGGCGACCTGGAAAAACCCAAGCTCGTATTCGTGTTCGACGAAGCGCATCTGCTGTTCGAAGACTCGCCGCCGGCGCTGCAACAGCGCATCGAACAGGTCGTGCGGATCATCCGTTCCAAGGGCGTCGGCGTGTATTTCTGCTCGCAGTTTCCCGACGACGTGCCGGACCAGATCCTCGGCCAGCTCGGCAACCGCTTCCAACACGCGCTGCGCGCGTTCACGCCGCGCGACCAGAAAGCGGTGAAGACCGCAGCGCAGACGTTCGTCGCCAATCCCGCGCTGGATGTGGCCAAGGCCATCGGCGAACTCGGCACCGGCGAGGCCTTGGTGTCGACGCTGCAGGAGAAGGGCATTCCGATGCCTGTCGAGCGCACGCTGATCGCGCCGCCGCGCTGCCGCATGGGCGCAATCACCGAAGCCGAACGCGCCCAGGTGCGCGCCGGCAGCCCGGTCGGCACCCGCTACGACACCCGCATCGATCGCGACTCCGCCGCCGAAATGCTGATGAAGAAAGTCGAAACCGCCACCGAACAGGCCAAGGCCCCGCCCGCCCGCACCCGCGCCCAGGACGATGCCGAGGAAGGCGGCTTCGGGCAGTCGGTCAAGGACGCTGTGTTCGGCACCAAGCGCCGCCAGGGCATGGTCGAAACCATGGCCAAACAGACCGCGCGCACCGTCGGCAACCAGCTCGGCAGGCAGATCCTGCGTGGCCTGCTCGGCGGCATCTTCGGCGGCAAGCGCTGACACGATCGATGCATCCGCGACCGCGATCCAACTTTTCACACTCCGACCAATCGAGATCCCAACGATGACCTCCAGAACGTCCGCTCCGCTGCTGTGGCTCGCCCTGCCCCTCGTCCTGTTAGCCGCCGGCTGCCAGAAGGATGCCGCCGAAGAAGCCGAAGCGGCTTCGGCCACCGAAGTCGCTGCGGAAACCCCGGCCGAGCCGACCGCCGACCCCGGCATCGCCGCCCGCACCGTCGAACCGCCACCGCCGCCAGTGCCTGTTCCGGGCACCGATGCCGCGATCATCGAAGACCATTCGACGCCGATCGCCGCCGCGCCCACCTTCGACACCAAAGCCTTCGACGGCCGCTATGCCGCCGACAACACCACCCTGGACATCAACGCCGACGGCACCTATGCGCTCACCATCGACGGCAACGCCACCGATGGCACCTGGACGCTGCAGAAGGGCGGCAAGAAAGTCACGCTCGACCCCAACAGCAAGGGCGAAACCGACCGTCAGCTCAGCATCGAGTCCAACGACAGCGTCAAGATCGTCGGCGGCGCCACGCTCAAGCGTCAGGCCGACGACGCCAAGTAAGCCTTCGACGTAATTCTGCATGTCGCGCTGGCGGCCTCCGGCCGAAAAAAGCACGGCCCTCATCACCCGTGAGGGCCATGCCCGGCTCAAGGCCGAACTCGACGATCTCTGGCGCGTCCGTCGCCGGGACGTGGTGAAAGCCCTCGCCGCCGCTGCGGCCGAGGGCGACCGCTCGGAAAATGCCGAATACATCTATCGAAAGAAACAGCTCGGCGAGATCGATCGCCGTGTGCGTTATCTGTCCAAACGCCTCGAAGCGCTGCGCGTGGTCGACACCGCACCCAGCGATCCGGAAGCGGTGTTCTTCGGCGCAACGGTCGAAGTGGAACACACGGTCAGCGGCGATATCAGCCGCTACCGCATCGTCGGCCCCGACGAAACCGACGCCAAACTCGGCTGGATCAGCATCGATTCGCCGCTGGCGCGCGCGATGCTGAAGAAACGCATCGACGACGACTTCGAAGCGCAACTACCGGATGGGCCACAGCGGTTCTTCATCGTCGCGGTCGAATACATCACCTGAAGACGCAAACGCCGGATTGCGCATATTGCAAGCGCCGATCGACCGCGTAGCATCAGCCCCACCACCTCCGGAGCCGCCGTCATGCGCCGACTGATCGCCGCCATCCTGCTCGCAGCGCTGGCCCTGCCCGCATCAGCGCAAGATGCGCCCACCGCGCCGCCCGCCGCAAAGCCGCATCTGTTCGAACGCTTCAAGGCATTGGCCGGCGAATGGAGCGGCACGGGTCTCGACGGCAATTCAATGCCGGACACGAACGTCAGCTACACCATCACCGCAGGCGGCAATGCGGTGGAAGAACTGCTGTTCCCCGGCACCTCGCACGAAATGCGCACGCTGTACGTGCGCGACGGCGACGACGTGGTGCTGGTGCATTTCTGCGCCAGCGGCCATCACCCGAAAATGCGCGCCCGCGATACCGGCAGCGACCGCGTGGTGTTCGACTTCGACGGCGCGATCAATTTCGACCCCGCCAAGGCCGGGCATATGCACGACGCCAGTTTCACCTTCCAGGGCCCGGACGAACTGAGCACGCGCTGGCAGTTCTGGGACGGCGGCAAACCGTCCGAACATGTCGCGAACCTGCATCTGAAGCGGGTGGTGATCGAGCCGCTTGAACTGGTTGATCCGCCGCGTTGAAACGTAGGCACGCATTTTCAACGAAACGTCGTCCGTAGCCCGGCTCGCATGCATGCGAGCCGGGAACCAGGAGTCGACACCGACTCCCGGATCACGCTTTGCGTGATCGGGCTACCTGGTGAGGCGCACCACGCGATACATCAATCGCCCAATACCTGTCTCGCCGATTCGGGCGGCAGCGCAGCGAGCGCGCGTCTCGCGACGTTCTCGGCATTCGCCTTTCCGGCTGCGCCGACCTGCACGCCGAGGAAGGCGCCGACCACCGTGCCGAGGAAGGTCGTCAGCGAACCTACTAGGGTCATGATGTCCGATGCTTTCCAATCGCCTTTTCCGGGCAGGAACAATGCGAGACAGCCGATCACCACCAGCCCGAACAACACGATCCACATCGCACCACCGAATTTCAGTTCCTCCGAAACCGTGGATTCCGCCATATCGCTGCCCCTGTTGTGATCGACCGCGGCACTCTGGCAGATCTCATCGATGGTGCCGGCATCACTCCGGGCTCAACATCGGACCATGGCCGCGCATCGCGATGCGCGGCTCACCCGCCCCAGCCAAGCGTCTCCGCCGGCGATGGCGCCTGCTCCATGTAGATGGGCCGGGTCGGTACAGCCTTCTTCTGTACGGGCTGGTCGGTGTAGCCATCGTCACCCACCACGCGATGCTTGATGATCTGCACGCCGGTCAGACGGTTGGTGCTGACCTCGGTGGCATCGTGGGCGTTGGTGCGGCTGTAGAGCGTGACGTCGTCGCCGATCAGGCGCATGCGATGCGCTTTCACTTCGAAGCGGTAGCGATAGAGCGACTGGATCGCCGTGGTGCCGCCGGTGAGATCCTCCACCAGCAGGACACCCTTCTTGACGCTGAGCGAGGCGGCGCCAAGCGGATCGACGTCCATCTCGACCTCGCCGACAGGTTCATGCCCGGTGTCGAACTCGTCCACGTAGGCCATCATCACCTTGAGTACGCGACGGTCGTCGCTGGCCGCGACGAAGATGGTGTCGGGCATGCCATCGCCGTTGACGTCGGCGTCCAGACGCGTTTCGATCCGTGCCCCATCCGGGATGTAGTTCGCGACCTCCTCCGCAGACATCGGCGGAGACAGGATGCGTTCTGCTGCGAAGGCCGCCGTAGCCGCTGCGGATAGGGACAGGAAGCACAGAGCGGTCATGCTGTTCACGTCGACGCCTCCAACAAGCTTGATATGCAATCCACGGCAAACGGACGACACGCTCGTTTCAGGACAACGCTGAGATCAGGAGGCGATCAGATGCCGCCGTACCAGTCGTAACCGTCGTCTTCCCAGAAACCGCCTTTGCCGCCGAACAGCGTGGCATAGCTGTCCACGACCTCGATGGTGTGCACGTACTTCGGCTGCTTGTAGCCCAGCTTGCGTTCGATCCGCATCCGCAGCGGCGCGCCGTTGGATACTGGCACCGGCGAGCCGTTCATGTCGTAGGCGGCGATGGTCTGCGGGTGATAGGCATCGTTGAGATCGATGCTTTCGTAATAGCGCGAGCCGTCGCCGGTAAGGTCGTCGTAGCAATGGAACACGACATAGCGTGCGCCCGGTTTCACGCCAGCGGCATCGAGCAGACGCGACAGCGGCACACCGGTCCATTTGCCGATGACGCTCCAGCCTTCAACGCAGTCGTGGCGGGTGATCTGGGTACGCGACGGCATCGCCCGCAGCGCATCGATCGAGAATTCCAGCGGCTTGCGCACCAGACCGCGGATATTGAGCCGGTACGACGCGAAGTTGTCGGCCTTCAGCGCCAGATACTCCGGGGTTTTCGGGTTGATCGAGCCATTGGGCTTGAACACCGGCGAGATCATCGATTCCGGAAACTCGCGCGCCAGACGGTTGCCTGTGAGGAAGCGCTGCACGCTACGGTTCATCGGCTCGGCGGTACTGAGTACGTCGATGAATCCTTTTCTCTGCGAGAGCGCATCGCAGCCGCTGAGCAGGCCGACGCCTGCGCCGGCGACCACGCCGCGCAGCAGGCGACGGCGGGAAAGCGCGGTCTCATCGTTCATGGCGAAACCTCCTGCTGGGTGACGTCAACCGGTGCTTCGACCGCAGGCGTCGGCGCGATCTGCGCTTTGGGATACTTGACCCTGAAACGACCGGTGATCATCGAACGCATTTCGTTGATCGGGCCGGCGTAAAAGACCATCGCCACGTGCACGACGGCGAACAGCACGAACAGTGCCATCGCCACGAAATGCAGGGTCCGCGCCGATTGCCGGCCCCCGACGAAATCCATCCACCAGCCAAGCACGCTCGCCATCTGCGGCGACATCGACAGCCCGGTGATCACGATCAGCGGCGGCAGCACGAAAATCACCGACAGGTAAGCGAGCTTCTGCAACGGGTTGTAGCGCGCGGCGTCATCGCCCGTGGGGTGACGGAAGCGCAGATGATCGAGGATCGATTTAGGAATCTCGCGCCAATCCCGGCGCTGCATGACGAGATCGCGAGTCAGATGCCGGCTGGCCAGGGACCAGAGCAGGAAGCAGACGCCGTTGATCACCCAGGCCCAGGCGAAGAACAGATGCCAGCGCCGACCGACCGCGAGACCGCCCATGCCGGGGCTGGGGATGATGGCCCATGCCGGGAATCCCAGACGTGTCATCGCGCCGTCGCTCTGCGTGCGCGAGGCGCCAAGAACTCCCGTGGTATCGATAGCGATCTCCCCGCCGATACGAGTCACACCGCGCAGTTCCCCGTTTTCTCCGGCCATCGCCTGAGTGGCGAACACGGGGGTGTCGAAATGCGAGACATGCCCCCAGTACAGCGCCGGATGCGCATTGAAGATGCGCAGGCCGCTGCCGACCAGGGCGATCATGCACAGCAGATTGATCCAGTGCATCGCCCGCAGCGGCCAGCGATGTCGCAGGATCGTGCGGAATTCATATTGCGCAGCTGTTGCCGACGCGGGTACCGATGCCATTGTTCTTCCCCTCTGACCGTACGCGGAGCCTATCCCCGCATCCCCACAGCGGCAACTGGAGGCAGGCAGAAGGAAAAACGGTGCGCAGGTGTCCCGACCGGGTCGATCGGTTGCGATTCAGAGCGGCGGCGGATAGCGGCGCCCCGCCCGCACCGGTTGAAAACAATCAGCCTCGGCGAAGAAGGCGGCGTCCTGATAGGGATGCCAGCCGGGAATTCCCGCCAACGGTAGCGGGCGCAGTTCCTGCGGATCGTTCAGGACGCGTCCTTCGGCGATCGCGCATGCGACGGTCACGATGCAGGTTTCATCGTCGACATCGCCCAGCACCACCAGACCTTTCCCTACGAGCAACAGCTCCGGCACCAGCGCGTGCTCCAGCAGGGCATGGCCGATCACTGCGGCGATGCGCAGATCGCCGGATCGCCATGCGGATGCATGCTGATGGAACAGCGCCGACCAGTCGTGTCGGTCCCACAATGCGAGCATTGCCGGATCGCGCACGCGCACGATGACGCCGGCTTCGTCGAACTGGGTCAGCGCATATTGCGCACGGTTGCGCTGCGCGGTGCCCATCGTGGCGATATGCGCGTTCTGCCGCGCATTGAGCGCCTGCTTGATAGCCGGATAACGGCACCAGATCATCGCGTTGAACAGGTCGTGCCAGTTGCCGGCACGGGTCGCGATGGCATTTCGCTCCGCGATACGCACTTCGTAATGCAGCCCGTCGTCGAGCAGGCTTTGATCCTGGTCCACGAATCGCTTGCCTGCGTGCGGCATCGCACCGTTCAACCGTGCAAGCGACGGCCATTCCTGCGAGCTCAGACAATCATCGAACGCCGACAGACCATCGAACACGGGATGCGCGAAGATCACGGGATCCAGCACGTCTCGCGACGGCGCAATGAAGCGACGTTTCGCCATGCCGATCGGAACCGGTCAGTCGTTGATCAGGACTTCGCCGTACAGATCGTGCTCGTCGCTGCCCATGATCTGCACATCGGCGAACTGCCCGGGCCGCAGACCGGCTTCAAGGCCGTTCTGGATCTGCACCAGGCCGTCGATCTCGGGCGCATCCGCCATCGAGCGCGCGATGGCGAGATCGCCGTCGACCGCGTCGACCAGACAGCGCTGCACCGATCCGACCTTGTCGGCGAGCTTCGCTTCGGAAATCTCCGCCTGGCGTTCCATGAAACGCGCGAGGCGTTCCTGCTTCACGTCCTCCGGCACCGGATCGGGCAACACATTCGCCGCAGCGCCGTCCACCGGCGAATACGCGAACGCACCGACGCGGTCGAGCTGCGCTTCGTCAAGGAAATCGAGCAGTTCCTCGAACTCGGCATCGGTTTCGCCGGGGAACCCGACGATGAAGGTACTGCGGATGGTGATGTCCGGCGCGATGTCGCGCCAGCGCTGGATGCGTTCGAGGGTCTTGTCGACCGCGCCCGGACGCTTCATCAATTTGAGCACGCGCGGACTGGCGTGCTGGAACGGGATGTCGAGATACGGTAGCAATTTTCCGTCCGCCATCAGCGGAATGATGTCGTCGACGTGCGGATACGGATACACGTAGTGCAGGCGCGTCCACAGACCGAGTTCCGACAGGCCTTCGCACAGCGCCTTCATCCGCGTCTGGTACTGCTTGCCGCGCCAAGTGCGCTCGGCGTATTTCACATCGACGCCGTAAGCGCTCGTGTCCTGCGAAATCACCAACAGCTCCTTCACGCCGCCTATAGCCAGTTTCTCGGCTTCGCGCAGCACGTCGTCGACAGGGCGCGACACCAGATCGCCGCGCATCGACGGAATGATGCAGAAACTGCAGCGATGGTTGCAGCCTTCGGAAATCTTCAGATAGGCGTAGTGCTTCGGCGTGAGTTTGATGCCGATGTCATTTTCATCCAAACGACGTGGCACCAGATCGGTGAACGGGTTGTGCTGCGGCGGCAGCGCCTTGTACACGGCCGACATCACGCTCTGGTAATCCTGCGGGCCGGTGATCGCCAACACGCCCGGGTGCGCTGCGCGGATCTGCTCCGGTCGTTTGCCCAGACAGCCGGTGACGATGACCTTGCCGTTCTCGGCCATCGCCTCGCCGATGGCGTCCAGGGATTCGGCCACCGCCGAATCGATGAAGCCGCAGGTGTTCACCACAACCACGTCGGCATCGTCGTAGGTCTGGACGATGTCGTAACCCTCGACCTTCAGCTGGGTGAGGATGCGTTCGGAATCGACCAGCGCCTTGGGGCAGCCGAGACTGACGAAACCGACCTTGCGACCGCTGGAAGGCACTACGGGTAAAGACATGGGCACGGTCCGGGAGCCGCGAACGGGCTCCGCAAGTTGAAAAACGGGTGCGGAGTATAGCGTCCCGCCCCCGTTGCCCACGTCTCGCGATGGCGGCGTTAGGATGGAAGCCCCGAGATCGCGAGACCGACCCATGGGCGATTGGATTCCCTTGACGACGCCGGCCGGCCCGGTCCGCGGCTGGCTGGCGCGGCCTGAACAGCCGCCGCTCGGCGCGGTCGTGGTCGTTCAGGAAATTTTCGGCGTGAACCCGCATATCCGCCGGGTCACCGATCAGTTCGCGAAGGCCGGTTTCACTGCAATGGCACCGGCGCTCTTCGATCCCGTGCAGCCCGATGTCGAACTGGGCTACGACGACACCGGGGTCTCGCGCGGTCGCGACCATGCCGCCAGCCTCGGTTTCGAGCGCGCGCTGCAGATCGTCTCGGCCTCCGCGCGCTGGCTGCGCGAGTCGGGGCATCGCGTCGGCGTGGTCGGTTTCTGCTGGGGCGGCACCGTGGCGATGCTCGCCAACACCCGTCAGGGCTTGACCTCGGTGACCTACTACGGCGGACGCAGCGTGCCGTTCCTGGGCGAACCGGCCCGCGCGCCGATGCTGTTCCATTTCGGCGAACAAGATCCGCTGATTCCGGCGGAAGACGTACAGAAGCATCGCGACCACCATCCCGACGCCACCGTGCACACCTACCCGGCCGGCCACGGCTTCAACTGCGATGAGCGCCACGATTACGCACCCGAATCCGCCGAACTGGCCTGGGAACGCACCACCGCTTTTCTCAAGGAGCACCTGCGATGAGCCGCCATTCGCATCATGAAGTCCACGGCTGGCATCTGCATCCGCAGCTCGCCGACGACACCCATCCGCTGGCGCAGTTCGCGCTGTGCGAACTGCGGCTGATGGACGACGCCAACCATCCATGGCTGATCCTCGTACCGCGGATCGAGAACGCGATCGAACTGATCGATCTGGATCCTGCACAGCAGACACAGCTGATGCAGGAGATCGACCGCGCCAGCCGTGCGCTGCAGGCCGCGGTGAAACCGCACAAACTCAACGTGGCCGCGCTGGGCAACATGGTGCCGCAACTGCATGTGCATGTGATCGCGCGTTTCCAGGACGACATCGCCTGGCCGCGGCCGGTGTGGGGCACTGCCAGCGCGCAGTCGTATTCGCCGGAACTGCTGATCGCACGGGTCGAAGTGCTGCGCGCGGTGCTGGAAGCGCACTGAACCCGCACGAATTCAAGACCTTTACATACCAGTTCGAGGACACTGCATGGCCATGCCCCCACCGCTGCCGCCGGAACCGCCTCCGCTGATCAAGCTGGGCATGTGGGGGCTGAGCTCCCGCGGCATGGCACTAGCGTTTTTATGGGGCTGTTTCGGCTTGGGGCTGATATCGGTCCTGGTCGCACTGGTATTCCCATGGGCACTGCTGGGTGCATTCAACTTCATCGGCGCTTGGTGGTACTGGGCGGTGATCCGTTGGGTCGATCGCAACAACGGCCGCTGGCCGGGCTTCGATTGAACACCGCACGCACGCGATGACACCACGCTTTGAAGCGCTCGCCGACGATGCCTGGCTGATCCATCTCGGCGCGATACCGGATGCTGCCACCAATGCGCACGTCCACGCGATCGTCGCGCGGATCCGGGCAGCAGCACCATCTTGGCTGCGCGACATCGTCCCTGCGTACACGAGCATCGGCGTGTTTTTCGACAGCAACATCGGTGCCGATACCGCGCGGGATTGGCTGCGCTCGCAGTGCCTCGCCGATATCGAAACGACGACAGCGCCGTCATCGCGGATCGTCGAGATCCCGGTCTGTTACGGCGGCGCCCATGGCGAAGACCTCGATGCTGCGGCGACGGCACTGGGCATCGCCGCAACCGAATTGATCGCACGCCATCTCACGGCGTTGTACACCGTTGCCATGATCGGTTTCGCACCGGGCTTCCCGTATCTGAGCGGGCTCGACCCGATGCTCGCCCTGCCTCGGCTCGCAACGCCGCGCACGCGCGTACCTGCGGGCAGCGTCGCGATCGGCGGTGTGCAGACCGGCATCTATCCGCGCGAAAGTCCCGGCGGCTGGCGGTTGCTCGGTCGTACGCCGCTGCGTCTGTTCGATGCGCAGCGCACGCCGCCATCGTTGCTCGCGCCGGGCGATCGCGTCCGGTTCGTCGCGATCGATGCCAACACCTTCGCGCGAATGGAACGCGAAGCATGATGCTGCATGTGCGGCACGGCGGCGCGCTGACCACCGTGCAGGATCACGGTCGCAGCGGCTGGCGCCATCTCGGCGTCGCGCATGCGGGTGCGCTGGACGCTGCGCAAGCTTCGCTCGCGAATCGTCTGGTCGGCAATCCTGCGGATGCCGGCGTGCTTGAAATCACATTGCGCGGCCCTGTGCTCGAGTTCGAACAGCCCACGCGCATCTCACTGTGCGGCGCGCAGATCGACGCGCATTTCGAGGATATCCACACAGAACGCCATGCCGTTCCATGCGGCCGACCGGTGACGCTGCCTGCGGGAACGCTGCAACTCGGCGCGATCCGCAGCGGCCTGCGCGTATGGCTTGCGGTCGCGGGCGGCATCGATGCGCCGCGTGTGCTCGGCAGCCGCAGCACCGATCTGCGCGGCGGCTTCGGCGGTCTCGATGGTCGCGCCTTGCGTGCTGGCGATGCCCTGAAGCTCGGCGTGCACCCAACCATCGAGGCAGAGACACCCGAGGCACCGAACTGGTGGATCGCGCTCGACGCTACCGCATCCACGCAGGATGCGATCCGCTACGTGCCCGGTGCTTCGCCCGGGTCGCTGATGCTGGCCGAGCGCATATGGACGATCGATGCGCGCAACAACCGTCAGGGGCTGCGCTGCTCCGGCGATGCCATCGTCGCGACCGTCGGCGAGCAGATTTCGGCACCTGTCGCACCGGGCACCATCCAACTACCGCCCGATGGCCAACCCATCGTGCTGCTCGCCGATGCGCAGACCGTCGGCGGCTATCCGCGCCTCGGGCATGTCATCGCCGCCGATCTGCCGCGTCTCGCCCAATATCGCGCCGGCGATGCACTGCGCTTCGTCGCGGTCGATGTCATCGCCGCACGCGCTGCGACGCAGCGCCGACAGGGCGAGATCGCGCGGCTACACTGGGCCATCGATCGTGCCCTCGATCATCCATCGGAACGCTGATACCGCCATGCCGCGCATCGATTTCAACTGCGATCTGGGCGAAGGCTGCGGCGACGACGCGGCGATCATGCCGTGGATCAGCTCGGCCAACATCGCCTGCGGCGCGCATGCCGGCGACGATGCGACGATCCGCGAAACCTTGCGCCTGTGCCATGCGCATGGCGTGGTCGTGGGCGCCCATCCCGGCTACGCCGATCGCGAACACTTCGGCCGTCGCGAACTCGCGTTGCCGCATGCCGAGCTGGTCGCGCTGGTGCGCCAACAGATCGTACTGATGGACAGACTGGCGCGCGAACAGGGCCTGACGCTGCGTCACGTCAAACCGCATGGCGCGCTGTACAACCAGTCCGCGCGCGAACCCGATATCGCCGCTGCCATCGCCGAGGCCGTACATGGCTACGATCCGTCGCTGCTGCTGATCGGGATGTCGGGCACCGTCTCGATCGACGCTGCACAAGCTGCAGGTCTGCGCACGGCGCATGAAGTCTTTGCCGAGCGCGGTTATGGTGCCGATGGCCGATTGCTGCCGCGCGGCACGCCGGGCGCGGTGCTGGAATCCGATGCGGCCACCGTACAGTCGCTGGGTTTCGCGCTACGCAATGCCATCAGACTGCACGACGGTCGCACGCTGCATTTGCAAGCGGACACGCTGTGCCTGCACGGCGACCGCTCCGATGCCGCCGACTTCGCCCGCACCCTGCACACCGCGCTGAGTGCAGCCGGCGTGCGCATTCAACCCATCGAGCAACCGCGATGACCGACGCTGCGATCAACTACTGGCCCCTGCTCGGCGTGCTCGCCGTCGTGCTCGGCTTTCTGCTGCGACTCAATACCGCGCTGGTGGTGGTGATCGCCGGTTTCGTGGCCGGGTTGGCGGCGAAGCTGTCGCCGCTGGAAGTGATCGACATCCTCGGCAAGGCGTTCACAGAAAAGCGCTTCCTGCTGCTGTTCCTGATCACACTGCCGGTGATCGGTCTGCTCGAACGCCACGGCCTGAAGGAACATGCGCAGGCGTGGATCGCGCGCCTGCGTGGCGCGACCATGGCACGGCTGCTCATCGTTTATCTGCTGATGCGTCAGGCGAGTTCCGCAGTCGGCCTGACCAGTCTCGGCGGGCACCCGCAGGCGGTGCGCCCGTTGTTGGCACCGATGGCCGAAGGCGCTGCCGAAACCACGCACGGCGTGCTGCCCGAGGCGGAGCGCGAACGCATCCGCGCGATGTCCGCAGCGACCGACAATGTCGGCCTGTTCTTCGGCGAAGACATCTTCATCGCCTTCGGCGCGGTGCTGCTGATGCAATCGTTCTTCAAGGACAACGGCATCGAACTTGAGCCGTTGCAGATCGCGCTCTGGGGCATTCCCACCGCGATCTGCGCCTTCGTCATCCACGCCTGGCGGATCCGCCGCTTCGAGCGAGCGCTGGCTGCGCGACAGGCTGCCGCCGCAACCACCGTGGAGGCGCCGCCGGAGACCGACGCATGATCTCGATGCTCGCCGTCTACTGGCTGCTCGGCGCCTACTTCGCTGCGCTGGCGTGGCGCGGCCTCCGCGATACCGGCAATCCGCGCTGTCA
Organism: Lysobacteraceae bacterium; assembly: GCA_040079515.1. Taxonomy (GTDB): domain Bacteria; phylum Pseudomonadota; class Gammaproteobacteria; order Xanthomonadales; family Xanthomonadaceae; genus Lysobacter_I. The sequence continues at coordinate 12,928 of JBEBKD010000002.1, read as the reverse complement.
TACCACCGCGCTGTTCTGGGCGCTGCTGGCGCTGCTGCTGTTCGCAGCGGACCGCATGCCGGCGCGCGCGGTCGGCGTCTGCGTGATCGCGCTGGTCCTGCTCGCGGGTTTCGGTGGATTGCGCATGGGGCGCTACCGGGAAAGCAGCGCCGACGACAAACGCAGCGAAGCGAAACGTCTCAACAACCGCCTGTTCTGGCCGGCGCTGCTGATTCCCGCGATCACACTCGTCGGCACGCTCGGTCTGAAACACATCGAATGGCGCGGCGCACCGCTGTTCGACAGCGCCAACACCATCACCCTGACCTCGCTCGCCGTCGCCTGCCTGATCGCACTCGCCGCCGCGTGCAGGCTGACCCGGCAATCGCCGTGGAGCGCCATCGAGCAATCGCGCAGACTCGTCGACGCCATCGGTTGGGCGGCGCTGCTGCCGCTGCTGCTCGCGACGCTGGGCAGCGTGTTCGACGCCGCTGGCGTCGGTCAGGCGGTCGCCGGACTCGTGCGCACGGCCATCCCGGTGGACAACGCGTTCCTGGTCGTCGTCGCCTATGCGATGGGCATGGCGGCCTTCACGATCATCATGGGCAATGCGTTCGCCGCGTTCCCGGTCATGACCGCCGGCATCGCCCTGCCCCTGCTCGTGAAGCTGCACGGCGCCGACGCTGCATCCCTGGCAGCGATCGGCATGCTCTGCGGCTACTGCGGCACGCTGATGACGCCGATGGCCGCCAACTACAATCTGGTGCCGGCCGTATTGCTGGAACTGAAGGATCCGCATGGCGTGATCCGCGCCCAGTGGCGCACCGGCGCGATGTTACTGATCTGCAACATCGTGCTGATGTATGTGATCGTCTTTCGATAATGGCATCCCCATGAACGCATCGCGATAAGCAAACAACCGCTGGGCTCCGTGCTGCTGACTGGCTTCGTCCGCGCGCGCACAGCGAATCCTGCATACAGCGATCCGCAAACATGCGCCGGCATTGGTGCTCTGCACATGCCGCTGGACACGCTGATATCCGCGCTGCGGATCATGACCGAAAGCTGCGTTGCTCAACCCCGGGGACCAGCGCATCGCGGCGGGCGCGACGCATTGGAATACCGGCAGGGGCGGTGGCTGGACCCCGTCAGTCTTCGTCGAACCACTGCGGATAATTCCGCCAGCGCCCGACCGAGCGCGAATGCACCGGCTGGCGTACCTGCCAGCGGCTGAGCGTCTGCACCGAGCGGCCGCTGCTGTGGAACGCCAGACAGGCTGCATCCCAAGGCAGTCCTGCGAAATCGATCAGCCGACGCGCTTGGGCTTCTGTATCGGCGACGACACTTTCATATTGCACTTCGAGGATCGGCAACGGCGACACGGACTGCCAATGGCGCATCAGACGTTCCTGCCCATCGATGAAGAAGCGGATATCGTCCAGATCGGTGGCATAGCTCGACAGCGGCGAGAAACTTTCGCTGAAGATCGACAGCGCAATGTCTCGCGGATCGCGACGGCACCAGACGATGCGCGCATCGGCAAACAGCATCGCGATCAGGCCGATGTGCAGAAAATTGTAGGGCTGTTTGTCGATCAGGCGCTTCGTGTCGCCGGGCGCAGGTTTCGCAGCAGCTTGCAGATAATCGACGGCGCGGCGGCGCAGCCATGCGGCGTCGAAACTCGCGGCATCCTGCGGCCAGCGCAGCCCGGTGCGCTCGAAAGCCTCCTGCGCGATGGTGACGATACCGGTCAATTCACCGCAACCATGCACCTGCGGATGCGCGGCGAGGATCTGTTCGACCAGCGTCGTTCCGCTGCGCGGCATCCCCAGCACGAACACAGGGCGCTCGTCGCGCAACGCATCGGCATTGCGCGATCGCAGCAGATCCGACGTGAATATCTCGATGGCGGCGTCGATTTTCGCAGTGAATTCATCACGATCGAATCCGCCATCGATACCACGCCTCAGCGTATTCGCCGTCGACCAATGTCGGGCCGCGTCAGCATAGGCACCACCCGCGTCGTCGCGTTTTCCCAGTACGTAATGCAAATAGGCCTGTTCCTGTTCGGAAATTTTCGCCCGCGCGAGCATCGCTTCGGCGTCGCGCACCAGCTCCTCCGGCGCGCTCGCGCGCTGCAACGCGATGGAAGCGGCGATCGGATCGCCCCATTCCGGCTGCAGCGCATGGGCACGCGCATACGCCCCCTGCGCCTGCGTCGCGTCGCCGAGATCTTCCGCGACCCATCCCAGCTCCATCCACAGCGGCGCGTGATCGGGAAAACGTTCAAGGCCGGCGCGCACGATCGTCAGCGCTGCCTGCGGCTCGCCCAGCCGACGTCGACACTGCGACAGCCGCAGCGACAGGCCCGGATCGGCAGGATGACCGGAAGCGACGATGCGCTCGTACAGCGCCAGCGCTTCGGCATGATGTTCGAGGCCGTATTCGGTTTCGGCGTAGGCGCGCAGGATCTGCGGTTGATCTGGCGCAAGCGCACTCGCCCGCGCAAGCGCCGGCAGCGCTTCGGCATCGCGGCGCGCGCCGTACAGGGTCATGCCCATGAAATACCAGGCTTGGACCAGATCAGGCTGCAGCGTGGCCGCCTGCTGGAATGCGGTAATCGCCTCGTCGATCCGTACAGCAGAAGCGAATAATTGCCCCAGTTCCATCCGCAAGGCGGCGGCATCGGGCGCGAGTTCCACCGCCGTTCGCATCGCCTCGATCGCGTCGTCGAGTCGGCCACCCATCTGCGCCGCGACCGCGCGGGCGCGATGCAGCGCCGGCTCTTGCGGCGCCTGTTGCGCCAGCAGCGTCATCGCCTGCTCCGCTTCCAGCAGACGCGACTGCTGGAGAAGCGCGTAAACCTGCGCGAGCCTGTCGGCGAACGGGGTCGCTTCGGGACTCACGTCCGTGGCAGCGTCACGCCGGTCTGGCCCTGATATTTGCCGCCGCGATCCTTGTACGAGGTCTCGCAGACTTCATCCGACTGGAAGAACAGCATCTGCGCCACGCCTTCGTTGGCGTAGATGCGCGCCGGCAGCGGCGTGGTGTTGCTGAATTCGAGGGTGACATGACCCTCCCATTCGGGTTCCAGCGGGGTCACATTGACGATGATGCCGCAGCGCGCGTAGGTGCTCTTGCCGAGGCACACCACCAGGGTATCGCGCGGAATCCGGAAATATTCGACCGTGCGCGCCAATGCGAACGAGTTCGGCGGAATGATGCATTCGTCCGCGGTGATGTCGACGAAGCTGCCGCTGTCGAAATGCTTCGGATCGACGATCGTCGAATTGATGTTGGTGAAGATCTTGAACTCGCGTGCGCAGCGCACGTCGTAGCCGTAGCTGGAGGTACCGTAACTGACGATGCGGTGGCCATCAGCAGCATGCTTGACCTGCCCCGGCTCGAACGGTTCGATCATCCCGTGCTGTTCGGCCATGCTGCGGATCCAACGGTCGCTCTTGATGCTCATGCACTCGTCCCGGGGCCGCGGGGCCCGTCTTCAGTCGTTGTCAGGGGCGGCATTCTACGGGATGCCATCGGTTCATCCGCTCAGACGAGCTGCGCGCCGATCTCGGCCTTCACGCGCGGCCGCCTGTCCAACTCGGCGAGCAGGCGCTGCGCGACATCACGGTAAGCCTGCGCGGCGGCGGATACGGGCGCGGCGCGCACCAACGGCGTGCCGGCGTCGCCCTGCTCGCGGATCGCGATCTCCAGCGGCAGCGAACCCAGCAGCGGCACGCCGTACTGGGCGGCCATGCGCTCGCCGCCACCGTTGCCGAACAGGTGCTCGACGTGCCCGCAGTTCGAGCACACGTGCTGGGCCATGTTCTCGATCAGCCCCAGCACCGGCACGTGGACCTTCTCGAACATCTTCAGCGCTTTGCGGGCATCCAGCGTGGCCACGTCCTGCGGCGTGGTCACGATCACCGCACCGGCGACCGGAATCTTCTGGGCGAGGGTCAGCTGGATGTCGCCGGTGCCCGGCGGCAGATCGACGATCAAGATATCCAGGCCCTCGCCGTCATCGCCGCCCCAGCGGGTTTCGTTGAGCAACTGGGTCAACGCCGAGGTCGCCATCGGCCCGCGCCAGATCATCGGCGTGTCCTGCTCGACCAGAAAGCCGATCGACATGGTTTCGATCCCGTGGGCCCGCATCGGGATGATCGACTTCCCGTCGGGGCTGTCCGGGCGGCCCGACAGACCCAGCATGGTCGGGATGCTCGGGCCGTAGATGTCGGCGTCCAGCAGCCCGACCCGGGCGCCGAGATCGGCCAGCGCCACGGCGAGGTTGGCCGACGTGGTCGATTTGCCGACCCCGCCTTTCCCCGACCCGATCGCGATGATGTTGCGGATCCGGGGCAAGGGGGACAGCTCGGGCTGGACGGCGTGGGGTGGAATTCTGAGCGTGGCGGGAGTCTTCATCCCGCCATTGTGTCTGCCCCGTCCGCCACTAGCCAGACTGCCCGGATGTGCCGATCTTGCCGCTCCGGGGTTCCAGTCCGGAAAACGAGACGCAATCGCTGGAAAAGTGCGCTTGGCCCCTAGCCTGCTCACATGACAGCATCGTTAAAGTCATGTTAAGTTCAGCCGCAGACGACAGGGGACCAACTGCCGTCGCTATTCGCCTACTTACTTGCAACCGGGGAAATCCATGATTCTTCACAACCCGCGCCGCCTGCGGCGCAGCCAACTGACCTCCGCCATTCTGGCGACGTTCCTGATCCCGGGCATGGCCTTGGCCCAGAACACCAGCGGCAACACCGAGGACGAGCAGAAAGACAGCCAGCAGAGCACCAGCACCGCGCCGTCGACCAATCTCGACCGTATCGAAGTGGTCGGCAGCCGCATCAAGCGCGCCGAGGTCGAAGGCCCGTCGCCCGTCACCATCATTTCGAGCGCCCAGCTCGAAAAAGAAGGCTTCGTCAGCGTATCCAGCGCACTGCAGACCATCACCCAGAACTCCGGGTCGGTGCAGAACGAACTCAACTCCGCCGGCGGTTTCACGCCGAACGGCAGCCCCATCGACCTCCGCGGCCTTGGCCCGGGTCGCACGCTGCTGCTGATCAACGGCCGTCGCGCCGCCGACTATCCGTTCCCTTACAACGGCCAGAGCAATTTCCAGAATTTCGGCAACATCCCGACCGCCGCGGTCGAGCGCATCGAAATCCTCAGCGGCGGCGCTTCGGCGATCTACGGCTCCGACGCCGTGGCCGGCGTCATCAATATCGTCCTCAAGAAGAACTACGAAGGCGATGTGTTCAAGCTGCGCACCGGCACCTCCACCACCGGCGGCGGCGATTTCGCCGACCTGCAGTGGGTCGGCGGCAAGACCGGCGACAACTGGAGCCTGACCTACGCCGTCCAGTACTTCGCGGACGAACCGATCTACGCCTATCAGCGCGATTTCATGGATTCGCGCGACGACAATCCGCTGCCACCCGCCGTGGTCGGCAACCAGCCCGCCGGCACGCTTCGCATCAACCGGGTCGGCCTGCCCTCCGGCACACCGAACACCTTCATCGCTCCACCGGCCGGAACCTGCGCCCGTTTCGGCGGCGAGTACGTTGACTGGACGTTCCGCGCGGTCAATGCATCGACAGGTCTGCCCTTCAATCAGGGCAACGCCTGCGGCTACTTCAAGGACGTCGGCTATCAGTCGATCACCAACGGCAACAACGACCTGTCCGGCTATCTGTACGGCACTTGGCAGTTCGACAATGGCATGGAAGCGTGGGCGAGCCTGACCGGCTTCCACTCGAAGTCGGAGCTCAGCGGCGGCGTCGAGTTCATCAGCGGTCCGCATACCGATGGCGTCGGCGTCACGACCACCATCTTCGCGACCAACCCCACCATCAACGGCAACGTCCAGGTCCAGCGCATCTTCACGCCGCAGGAATACGGCGGCATCGAAAACACCAACCAGAAGTTCGACGAGAAATCCGCCGATCTCGCCTTCGGCCTGCGCGGCACGTTCGCCGACCGCTTCGACTGGGATTTCACCATCGGTCGCGCCGACTACTACGCCACCCGTACGCGCCCGCGTCTGGACGGTTCCGCGGTCACCGACTACTTCTTCGGCCCGCGCCTCAACACCACCGGCACGCCGCGTTATCTGATCAACCTCGACCGCTACTACTCGCCGCTGACCCCGGCCCAGTACCGGTCGCTGTCGACGATCCTCAAGTACAAGTCGCATTCGTGGGTGAACCAGGCCAGCTTCGTGCTGAGCGGCGATCTGTTCGAACTGCCCGCCGGCCCGGTCGGTTTCGCCGCGGTGCTGGAAGGCACCCAGCAGGGTTACGACCTGAAGTCGCCCGCTGCGATCCTGCCGACCAACCGTCTGGCCTACAACCTCACCGGCACCAACGGCGGCGGCGATCGCGATCGCTACGCGGTGGGCGCCGAGCTGAGCATCCCGATCTTCGAATCGCTGAAGATGAGCCTGGCCGGTCGCTACGACAAATACGACGACATCACCAACGTCGACGATGCCAAGACCTGGGCCACCGGCCTGGAATGGCGCCCCTTCGATTCGCTGCTGATCCGCGGCAACTACTCGACCAGCTTCAAAGCCCCGGACATGCACTACGTCTACAACGAGGGTAGCGGCAGCTTCGGCAACGCCCTCGACACCTACCGCTGCCTGTCGACCGGCGGTACGCCGGGCACGGGGAGCTGCGCGGGCGCCACGTATACGTATGCGGTCTTCGCGACCAGCAAGGGCGAGCCGACGCTGGAAGAAGAAACCGGCAAGTCGTTCACGGCCGGCTTCGTATGGGACATCATGGATTCGCTGTCGCTGTCGGTCGATTACTACGACATCAAGCTGGAAGGCGCGGTCGCCAACCTGTCCTCGACCTTCATTCTCGATGCCGAAGGTGGCTGCCGTACGGGCCTGACGCGCACCCGTCAACCGTACCAGTTCGCGGCCGGCTCGTCGTTCTGCCAGGAAATCATCAGCCGCGTGACCCGCGTGCCAGTGACGGGCGAACCGACCGACCGCATCAGCGAAATCCGCAGCGGGCCGGTGAACCAATCCTACGAGCGCGTGACCGGCCTGGATGCCGCCGTGAAGTATGGCCTCGATACCGAACGCTTCGGCAACTTCGGTTTCAGCATGGAGTGGTCGCACCGGTTGAGCAACGAGGCGCAGACCTTCGCGACCGACCCGATCGATCGCAACTTCCGCGACGACCCTGGCAACTTCGATTTCCGCAGCCGTATCCGCGGATCGGTCGGCTGGAACAAGGGCGATTGGCGGGCGAATGTATTCATGACCCGCTATGGCAGCCTGCCGAACTGGCAGGAAACCGCCCGCGTCGCTCCGTATTTTCTGTGGAACGTGAATGCCAGCAAGAAGCTCACCGACAAGCTGACCGCCAGCTTTTTCGTGAACAACCTGCTGAACAATTTCCACCCGGACGACAGCGGCTTCAACAGCTACCCGTACTTCTGGCGCGGTTACAGCGCGGTAGGCCGCGAGATCTCGGCGCAGCTGGAATACAAGTTCAAGTAATCCAAGCGATACCCGCAAGACGAAAGAGCCCGGCACATGCCGGGCTCTTTTTTACCCCTACGCCTGGTTGCTTCGGACCCTTGATTCATCTGACAGACGGCTTCCATACCCCGCCGGATGCGGTATAAAGACTTGCCCCGGAGAGGCTAGCGCCACACCGGGCTTCGACAACAAGATCCATGCCCTGGGAGGGGAAAGATGCGTATCAAAACATTCATGACTGTGCTCGCGTTGCCGTTGCTGGCTGCGTCGTTCGTCGCGTCGGCCCAGAACGCTTCGCCGGTCGGCCGCTGGAAGACCTACGACGAGGAAACCGGCAAGCCGCGCCTCATCGTCGAAGTCTACGAAGGCAAAGGAGGCACCTTCGCCGCCAAGGTCCTCGATACCCTGTTCCAGCCGAACGCGGTCTGCACCGAATGCAGTGGCGACAAGAAAGGCAAGCCGATCAAGGGTATGGTCATCATGTGGGGCCAGAAACCCGCTGCCGGCGGCAACTATGACGGCGGCTCGGTGCTGAAGCTGGCAAACGGCAAGACCTACAAGTCCAAAGCCCGGCTGTTCGACGGCGGTAACAAGTTCGAGGTTTCGGGCTGCGTGAGCTTCATCTGCAAGCACCAGACCTGGACCCGCGAGAACTGATCGTCCCGCATGCGTCATCCAGACGGCCCGTGATCGGCAACGATCCACGGGCCGTTTCCGTTTCCAGCCAAGACCGACGACCGCGTACACCATGATCCGCAGACCACTCGCACTGTTCGCCCTGCTCTGCCTGCTGCCGCTGAACGCAGCGGCGCAGAACACGCCCGTCGGCCATTGGCGCAGCATCGACGACGCCACCGGCAAACCCAAAGCGGTGATCGAAGTCTCCGATGCCGGCAACGGCACGCTGTCGGCGAAGATCGTCCAGCTGATCGACACCAGCGACGGGCCCAACCCGCTGTGCGACGACTGCAGCGGCGCGCGGCACAACCAGCCGATCCTCGGCATGACCATCGCCTGGGGGCTGAAGCCACAGGGCAAGGTCTGGACAGGCGGTCGCATCCTCGACCCCGAGAACGGCAAGGAATATTCGGTGAAGATGACGCCCATCGCCGGCGGCAGGAAGCTGGAAGTGCGCGGTTTTCTCGGCTTTTCCCTGCTCGGTCGCACCCAGGTCTGGTTGCGGGAGTCGCCATAGCCGCGCGTGCGATAATCGCCGGCCCTACGGTCTGCAAGTCTTCGCACCCCATGCCACGCTCCGCGCTCGTCACCAACGCCCTGCCTTACGCCAATGGCCAGATCCATCTCGGCCATCTGGTGGGCTACATCCAGGCCGATATCTGGGTGCGTGCGCGGCGCATGTCGGGCGACACCGTCCACTTCGTCTGCGCCGACGACACCCACGGCACGCCGATCATGCTGGCGGCCGAAAAAGCCGGCACCACGCCGGAAGCCTTCATCGCCGATATCCAAGCCGCGCACGTGCGCGATTTCGCCGCGTTCGGCGTGGTCTACGATCACTACGACTCCACCCACTCCACCGGCAACCGCGCGCTGACCGAGGCGATCTACGCCAAGCTGGAAGCCAACGGCCACATCGGCCGGCGCTCGGTGCAGCAGTTCTACGACCCGGCCAAGGGCATGTTCCTGCCCGACCGCTACATCAAGGGCATCTGCCCGAACTGCGGCACGCCCGACCAGTACGGCGACAACTGCGAACACTGCGGCGCCACCTACGCACCGACCGACTTGAAGGAACCGCGTTCGGTCATCAGCGGCGCCACGCCGGAGATGCGCGAGTCGGAGCATTTCTTCTTCGAACTGGGCCAGTTCACCGACTTCCTGCGCGAATGGCTGGCCGGCGATGTGATGGTACCGGGCATGAAGGCCAAGCTGCAGGAATGGCTGGATTCCGACGGCGGCCTGCGCCCGTGGGACATCTCACGCGATGCACCGTATTTCGGCTTCGAGATTCCCGGCCAGCCCGGCAAATATTTCTACGTCTGGCTGGACGCGCCCATCGGCTACCTCAGCAGTTTCAAGGCGCTGTGCGATGCGAAGGGCTACGACTTCGATGCGTTCACGAACGCCGGCAGCGAGACCGAACTGCACCACTTCATCGGCAAGGACATCGTGAATTTCCACGGACTGTTCTGGCCGGCGGTGCTGCAGGGCTCGGGCTTCCGGGCGCCGACGCGGCTGCATGTGAATGGGTATCTCACGGTCGACGGTGCCAAGATGTCGAAGTCGCGCGGTACTTTCGTGCTGGCGAAGACATACCTTGATGCCGGGTTGCCGCCGGAGGCGTTGCGGTATTACTACGCGGCGAAGTCATCGGGTGGGGTGGATGATCTGGATTTGAATCTGACTGATTTTGTTGCGCGGGTGAATAGCGATTTGGTTGGGAAGTTCGTGAATATCGCGAGTCGTGCCTCAGGCTTCGTGACCAAATTCTTTGATGGAAAACTCAACGAATACAAAGCCGATCCAGAGTCTGAAGATAGCGGCGATATCCTCACTTATACTCTCCAATCAACTTTTGAGCATTTTGCCGAAGCATATGATGAAGGCGACTTTTCACGCGTCCTTCGCAATGTAATGTCCAGCGCAGATACGGCAAACAAGCGCTGGGATGAGGCTAAACCATGGCTTCTTGCCAAGAATGAATCTCAACGATTAGAGCTTCACGCAATTTGCTCCGACAGTCTCCGTACTTTTTTTGTCTTGTCGCTTTTCTTGGCGCCGATAACTCCAGTCCTGACCCGGAAAGTCTTGCATCTGTTTGGGATAAAAGGCGAACCAACATTCAAAATGACCCAGCGCTTGCCAACAGAGATCAAACCTTACGAACATCTCTTCACCCGAATCGACCCGAAACAGATCGAAGCCATGACCGAAGCCTCGAAAGAGACAATGAACGCACCTGTAGAAGCGGCTTCAGCCGCGAAGCCCGCAGATGTCAAGGCAAAGGTCGCGACTTCCGTCGCTCCTACAAAAGCGGAGGCACCGAAAGCGGAGATTGCGAAGAGCAACTTCATCGGCATCGACGATTTCGCGAAGCTCGATCTGCGCATCGGCAAGGTGCTGGCGTGCGAGTTCGTCGAGGGTTCGGACAAGCTGCTGCGCTTCGAGTTGGATGCGGGCGAACTCGGCAAGCGGCAGATCTTCTCGGGCATCCGCGGCAGCTACGGCGAGCCGGAGACGCTGGTCGGCCGCAGCGTGGTGTTCATCGCCAACCTCGCGCCGCGCAAGATGCGCTTCGGGGTGAGCGAGGGCATGATCCTGTCCGCGGGTTTCGACGGCGGCGCACTGGCGCTGCTGGATGCCGACAGCGGCGCCGAGCCCGGCATGCCGGTGCGCTGAGCGACGGAAACGACGATGCGCACTGGTCTGCCCACCCGTCTGTTATCGCTCGCGTTGATCACAGTCTCGATCGCCGCGTTCGCCACCGGCTGTGCCGGCACCTCGACGGGCAGCACCTCGACGAGCGATGCGGAACCTCAACCGCCGCAGCGCCCGATCGGTGGCGACCGCGACGCGCACGGCTGCCTTGCGCCTGCGGGTTACGCGTGGTGCGCGCGCGAGCGCTCCTGCGTGCGCCCGTGGGAACTGGCGAAGCAGGCGGGCTTCGAAAATACCGTTGACGGTTACGCGGCGTACTGTTCCGCTGCGGGCAGTACCACCACTCCGTGAGCGTCGATCTCGTCGAACGCCTCGACCGCATCCTGCCGCAGACGCAGTGCGGACAATGCGGCTACGCAGGCTGTCGACCGTATGCGGAGGCTATGGCGCGGGGCGATGCCGCCGTGGATCACTGCCCGCCCGGCGGCGATGCCGGCGCGCGCGCGCTCGCCCACGTACTGGGCGTACCGGCATCGCCCTACGACCGCACGCGAGGCACGCACAAACCCGTTCAGGTCGCGGTGGTGGTGGAAGCCGACTGCATCGGCTGCACCAAATGCATCCAAGCCTGTCCGGTCGATGCCATCATCGGTGCGGCCAAGCACATGCATGTGGTGATCGAGCCGCTGTGTACCGGCTGCGAGCTGTGCATTCCCGCGTGTCCAGTGGATTGCATCGTGCTCATGCCCGCTGCTGGAGACAGCCGATGACCTATCGTGCGCTCGACACCGGCGCCATCATCCCGATCTGCGCGCGCTGCTCAGTGGGCACTTCGACGAGCGCTTCCACGGCTCCGCGCTGCCGAAGGTCGCATGGGATATCGGACTCCAGATTGGACTGCGACTCATAACCCTGGGGACGTCGCCGCCGATGCCGGCGCGGCGTCGGCCGCCGCAGCCGGTTTCACAACCACGAACATGCCGCGATACGCCGGCGCCAGATGCGGCATCAGCACAGCGGTCGGCACTTCGACCGTGCGCACACCGTCGACGTAGGGCCCGACCTGATACGGCGGGAATACGAAGCGCAGCCCCATCAGCTTGCCGCCCTCGGGCGCGAGCACCGGCTCGAACGCTGCGAACGAGGCAGCGGCCGGCTCGGTACCGGCATCGATCATCTTTCCGACCGAACGCATGACATCGGCACGCTCTTCAGCCGGCAGTTCGTCGGCATCCACACGCTGAGACAGCGCAGCGTGGAGCTGTTCGCGGGTGTAATCGGAGATGACGGCCCAACTGCGTGGATCGGCGAACAGGCTGTCGGAGGTCAACAGCGTGTTCTGCTGCGGCTGCCACACGAAACGTGCGACCAGCGGCGTGCCATGGGCACCACCGGTGAAGCTGCTGCCATCGGCCGCTACCGCAACGACCTCGACCGTCTCCGCGACGAGCGTGAAATTCAGCGTCAGATCGAAGGGGCCGCTCTGTTTGGCGGCATCGCTGGCAGCGACCGCTTTCAAAAGCTCGGCGCGCGCGTTGTCGGCATAGCTGCGCAGCGCCTGCGCGAGACCGGGATATTTCGCCGCCTCCCGTGGATAGCTGATGCCGATGATGTAACGGGCGTCGTTTTCGATGACATCCTTCAGCTCGATCGGCGCAGCCGGCACCTGTGCGGCGACGGTGGCATCGGCTGCTGTCTGCGGCTCGGAGCCGACATCCTTCTTTTTGTCGCAGGCAGCCAGCAGGAGCGTGGCGCTCAGGGCGGCCGCGAGTGTAAAACGGATCGCTTTGGACATGACGTGACTCATGGGGGATGCTCAGCCTACCGTGGCAGTACAGGGGGATCAGGATAACGGATGACAGCGGCAAGCCGAAGATCAGAAGCGTCATTCAACCGTGTCACCCACCGTGCGATATCCGGCACGGAAATTCCGGGCAATAAAAAACCCCGGGCGCGAACGCCCGGGGTCGTATGTACAAACGGGGTTTAGACCGCCTGGACCTCATCAGCCTGCAGGCCCTTCTGGCCCTGCACGACCTTGAAGGTGACCTTCTGGCCTTCCTGCAGCGACTTGAAGCCGTTGCCCTGGATCGAACGGAAATGGACGAA
>JBEBKD010000001.1:0-430710 GCA_040079515.1 Lysobacteraceae bacterium | reverse complement strand
CACCGGCGTCGACGATGCTGCGATGAAGTCCACCAGCCCCTGCACTTGCTGCTTCAACTGCGCTGGTGTCCGCGCCGACAGCACCACGATGACAGGACCGGACCACGGCACCGACACAGGCGCCTCGTACTCCTCCACGATCATGTGCGCGTTCGAGCCGCCCGCGCCGAACGACGACAAGCCCGCGATCCGCGGCGCTCGACGACCGTCCACCACCGGCGCCACCCAATCGGTCAGCGTCTGGTTCACCGTGAACGGACTGTTCGCAAAATCGATGTGCGGGTTCAGCTGCGCCGAGTGCAGCGACGGCACCACCTGACGGTGCTGCATCTGCAGCAGCACCTTGGTCAGACCCGCGATCCCCGCCGCCGCCTCGCAGTGGCCGATGTTCGACTTCGCAGAACCGATCAGACAGAACTGGCGGTCCTGCGTCGTCCGCCCGAACGCCTTGTTCAACGCCGCGATCTCGATCGGATCGCCCAACTTCGTTCCCGTCCCGTGCGCTTCGATGTAGCTGATCCGGCGCGCGTCGATCTGCGCTTCGTCCAGCGCCTGAGCGATCGCGCTCGCCTGCGACTGCGGGTTCGGTACCGTGTAGCCGTTGGTACGACCGCCGTGACTCAGGGCGCTGCCGCGGATGATCCCGTAGATATGATCGCCGTCGCGCTGCGCGTCCGACAGACGCTTCAGCACCACCGCACCGACGCCTTCGCCGGGAATATAGCCGTCGCCGCCTTCGCCGAAGCTCTGGCAATGGCCGTCGCTGGAAATGAATTGCCCGACGCTGAGCAGCAGATATTTCTGCGGATGAATACTGATGTTGACGCCACCGGCGATCGCCAGATGCGTACGCCCGGATTTGAGATCCTGACAGGCGAGATGGATCGCGGTCAGCGACGACGAACACATCGTGTCCAGGGTCATGCTCGGACCGTGCAGGTCCAGCGCGTACGACACCCGGTTGGCGATGCTCGCGACATTGCCCGAGAAACCCATTCTCAATTCTTCTGCATTCGCCCCGATGCCATACAGCTGGTACTCGCTGTACATCACGCCGACGTACACGCCGACATCGCTTGAAGCCACGTCGGTCGCGCGCAGACTCGCCCGCGAGTAGCCCGCATCCTCGACCGCCATCCATGCGTGCTGCAGGAACAGACGCTCCTGCGGATCGATGTATCTGGCTTCGCGCGGCGCGATATTGAAGAACTGCGGATCGAACTCGTCGACGCCGGTGATGAAGCCACCCCAGCGGCTGTAGTGACGACCACCCTGCGTGCGGTCTTCGCTGAAATAGTCGCGCCAATCCCAGCGGCCTTCAGGTACTTCGACGATGCAGTCGTTGCCATCGCGCAGATTGCGCCAGTACGTCGCGATGTCCGGCGACTCCGGGTAGCGTCCGCTCAATCCCACGATCGCGATCGGCTCGGCGGAACGTCCGGCAGCATCGGTGTCCTGTCGCGCCGCACGTACCGACAGCGAACGCGATCGTGTCGCCGGCTTCACCTCCGTCGCGCGCACGACAGCAGGCGTCTCCACCGCTGCCGCTGCCGCCCGCGACTTCGCGAACAGACCGCTCAGCACCGGCGACTGCGTCGATACCAGATGCTCCGCCAGCTCCGCAATGCTCCGGTACTCGAAGAACAGCGTCTTCGACAGCGAACCGAACGTCTTCTCCAGCGCATTCGTCAGACGCATCGCCAGGATCGAATCGATCCCGTACTGCTCCAGCGGCGCATGCGGATCGATCCGGTGCGACGACAGCTTCAGCAGCGCGGAAAATTGGCGACGTAGCCAGTCCCGGGTCTTTTCCTGCAGATCCTGATTCTCGAACGCTTCACCCGACTGAACTGCAGCAGTCTGCGGCCTCGCGACAGGGAGTGGCGGCAGCACGCCTTTCAGCGTGCGCCCGAGCTTCGACAGCACGCCTTCCATCACCACGCTGCGCTCATCGCCCTGCGACACGCTGCGATAAAACGCCTGCAGACCGTGCGCCGTCGACAGCGCCACCATCCCCGTCGTCCGCAACAGCTCCGACTGCAGCGCCTCGTCCAGCTGCATCCCGCCCGAGGCCCACAGCGGCCAGTGGATCGAGACTGTCCGGCCACTGCGCTCGCCCGCCGACACCCGACCGTTCCGGTACCGCGCAAACCCGTCCATGAATCCGTTCGCCGCCGCATAGTCCGACTGGCCCACGTTCCCGAACGCGCTCGCCACCGACGAGAACAACGCGAAAAAATCCAATCCAACCGCACGCGTCGCTTCATCCAGATGCCGCGTCCCCGTCACCTTCGGCGACAGCACCTCGCGAAACTCCGATGCGCTCTTCTTCAAGATGAAGTTGTCCGCGATCATCCCCGCACAGTGCAGGATCCCGTGCAGTCCGCCCTCACCGACCAGAATCTCCGCGATCGCGCCGTCCACCTGCGCACGATCCGACAGCTCCAGCGACCGGTAGCGGATGCGTCCCGCGCCCTGCGCGACCAACGCATCGAAACGCGACTGCTTCCCGCCCGACAACGCACCGCGACCGGTCAGGATCACGCGACCGTGACGCGTCTGTTCCAGCACCGCCTGCGCGAACAGCACCCCCAATCCGCCCAGACCGCCGGTGATCAGATACACCCCGTGTTCCTTGAACACCGGTTCGCACGGCATCTCCATCTGCGGCTGCACCTGCCAGCCCAAGCCCTGCGCCTGCGTCCCGCGATCGAAACGGATCACCGGCTCCGATGCATGCGCACGCGCCTGCTCCAACTGCTGCGCCAGCGCCGCCGTCGTCACCTCGCGATTGGTCAACACCAGCTGACCGCGGAACAGCGGGTTCTCCAGCGTCGCCGTCTTCAACAGCGCCGACAGACCCGAAAACACCGCGTCCTCGCCCGACTCGCCCACCACCACCTGCATCAGCACCGCACCCTCGGGCTTGCCCGACAGCACCGCACGGATCCGCTCGAAACACGACAACGCATACTCGCTGTAACGCGACGCCAGATCCTTCATCGACGAATCCGACAACATCACGCAGCGACTGTCTGTCATCAGCGACGCCAGCGAGTCGATCTCGATCCCGTGAAGCTCACACACCACGACATGCCGTTCGGCCCACACCGTCGGCGCAGCCTCTTGGGCAACGTCTTCCGCCATCGCACGCCACTGCGGCACCGCCCTCAACACACCCGACGCCGACGCGTCCTCGGTCGCGGTCGCCGGACCCAGCGCACGCGCCGAAAATCCGCACATCTGCACGCAGACCGTACCCTGCTCGTCGCTCAGATCGATATCGAACTTCGTCACCGCATCGCCATCGCGGCTGCCCGGCGAGTGGCGAAGCCAGACCCACATCGACGGTGTGCACTTGCCCAGCACACGCACCGTGTCCACCGCAAACGGCAGACGCGACTGACCCGAAGCTTCCATCAGACCCACACAAGCCTGCAGCGCGCCATCCATCAGACTCGGATGCATCCGATACTGGTCCGCTCCGGCGCGTACGCACGACGGCAGCTCCAGTTGCGCCAGCAGTTGACCCTCGCCCTGATACACATGCCGCACCGCACGGTGCGCCGGCCCGTACATCAGACCCATCGCCTCGAACGTCGCGTACACCGCATCCGCGCCCAGCGCACCGCGGTCCATCCTTGCCCGCAGCATCGGCACATCCAGTTGCACCGGCGTCGTCTGCGGCACATAAGCCGCGCGCCCCTGGCAGTGATCCTTACGCCGCGCGCCATCGCCGCTCACGATCTCGTACTCGATCTCACCATCCAGCGCGCCCGACAGCTCGATCCCGACCGGCGTCGCGCCGCGTACCACCAGCGGCTGCGCCCACACGCAGTTGCGCAACTCCAGCACCGCGCCGCGCGCATCCGCAGGCACCGCCTGCTCCACCGCCGCACGCGCCATCTCCAGATACGCCACCGCAGGCAGTACGCATTCGTCAGTCCCGCGCAGCTTCACCTTGTGATCGCGCAGAAAATGCTCTTCGCCCGTCAACACCGAGCGGAACGCCTGCCGGCTCAAATCCGATACGTTCGTATGCAGCAGCGGATGCAGCGAGGTCTGCGCAGATGCGAGCGTCTTGACCTGGCGCTCCTGCGCTTGAATCCAGTGACGTTCTTTCGCGAACGGATACGTCGGGAGGTTGACACGCTGCGGCAGCCGATCGTACAGCCGCGACCAGTCGATCTCGATACCCGATATCCACAAGACGGCGAGCTGGTCGATGTCCTTCTCTTGCAGCGCCTGATCGATCAACAGGCGAGCTGATTTCGTTTGCCACAGACGAGCCGATGCCGCATCGCTGCTGCCGTCGGCAAACCATCCATGCACCGGATCCTTGCCGTCGTTCACCCACGCATCGAGCTTCGTTTTCAATTCCGCACGGCTGGCCACTTTCAGCGCAAGGCGCACCTTCATCGGTGTCCGCCCGACCTGCCAACTGTAGATCGCGCTACGCAAGCCGCGTTCTCCGTCGGGCTGATCCAACCAGGTCGATACCCGACGCGCATACTCGCGCAGACTTTCGCGACTTGCCGCAGACAAGACGAACAACTGCGGTTCGTCGTTATCCGGAAGCGGTTCGATGCCGGGAAATTCCTGCAGGACGACGTGAGCGTTGGCGCCGCCGGATCCAAAGCTGCTCACGCCCGCGACGCGGACGGAAGCATTCCAATCCTGCAGCCTGCTCTGGATGTAGAACGCATCGTCCAGCTCGACCTTCGGATTGAGCGATTCGAAATTCACTGTCGGCGGAAGCTGCCGATGCTGCATCGACAGGATCACCTTCAGCATGCCGGCAAGACCCGCCGCAGACTCGAGATGACCCAGATTGCTTTTCAGCGACCCCAATCCGCACGACTGCAAAGTGTGGGTCGCAGCACGCTGCGCATAGGCGGACTGTATTCCCTGTACTTCGATCGGATCGCCCAACGACGTGCCGGTACCGTGCGCTTCGATATAGCTGATCTCGTCCGAACGGACTCCGGCGTTGTCCCAGGCAGCCATCAACAGCTCACGCTGCTTGACCGGATTGGGTACTGTCAGGCCCGAGGCGAGACCACCGTGATTGATCGCGGAGCCCTTGATGACCGCATGGATACAATCGCCCTCCGCGATCGCGCGGCCCAGCGGCTTGATCAGGAGTACGACGGCGCCTTCTGCGCGCACGTAACCATCTGCACGCGAATCGAAGACTTTGCATCGGCCATCCGCCGCCAGCATGCCCGCTTTGTGATACGCGAGCGAAAGATCCGGGTGACAGATCACGTTCACGCCAGCGACCAATGCCGCTGAACATTCGTTCCGGTGCAGCGACTGAATTGCAGTGTGCAGCGCGACGAGCGAGGACGAACAGGCGGTGTCGACCAGAAGACTCGGACCCGACAGATCGAAGAAGTACGACACCCGATTCGCGATGACAGCCAGAGAACTGGCGACACCGAGGTGCGCCTCCACTTCCGTCCCGGCATCCTGCATCAGTCGGCTGTAATCGCTGTTGCTTGCGCCCACGAAAACGCCGAGGTCGGAGCCGGCGACGTCCGCAGGACGCACGTTAGCATCCTCGAA
This sequence comes from Lysobacteraceae bacterium, assembly GCA_040079515.1. Lineage (GTDB taxonomy): Bacteria > Pseudomonadota > Gammaproteobacteria > Xanthomonadales > Xanthomonadaceae > Lysobacter_I. Next base: position 425,142 of record JBEBKD010000001.1, on the reverse strand, counting down.
GCAGGACCAGGCCAGCTCCATGACCAGCCGCTGCTGCGGATCCATCATCTGCGCTTCGAGTGGAGAAATACGGAAAAAGGCCGCGTCGAAAGCTCCGAGCCCCCGGACGAATCCACCCTGATCGATCGCGGGCCATTCACGCGGGCTCGGCCAGCGACCGCGCTCATCCGGATAAGCTTCGATCACGCATGCGCCCTCAGCGAGCACATTCCATAAATCCGCAGGCGTCTCTATTCCGCCAGGCAAACGGCAGGACAATCCCACGATTGCGATATCGGTATCGGTATCGGTATCGGTATCGAGGATATCGATCTCAGCCGGTTTACGCTCGCGTTCGGGCGGTTGCACGCTGCGACTTGCAGTCGCCTGATGGACTTCCTGATGCCCAAGCTTGACCGCAACTTTTTCGACCGTATTGAATTCGAAGAAAAACGATGTCGACAGCCGTTTCCCGCATGCTTCTTCAAGAAGCGTCTGCAGTTGCAGAAGGCTCGCCGAATCGAGCCCCATTTCCATGAACGGGCGATCGATCCCGAAATTCGCCCGGTCGTCGCCCAACAAGGCGATCGACTGATTCCGCAGGAAATTCCGGATCTGCTGCTGGTCGAGCATCGACAATGGCGCTTCGGCAGACACGCCTTCACGCAACACCCTGCGCTTCAATTTCTGTATGCGGTCGAGGATGTCGTACGACACCAGCACGCCATTGGTTTCGTTCTGCAAATCCTGGGGACGATAACCGGGGATCGTCTTGACGATAGAAGCGCCATGAGAATGATGGAATGCCAGAACAGGATCCTGATCCGCGCCTTTGCGGTGGATATACTGGACGAAGGGCTCGTCGATGTTCTTTTCATACCGCTTGCAGAGCGTCACACCAACGACTTGACGAACGTCCGCGATCAAACTGCAGCGTTGCAGCATGAATTCCAGCAGAAAATCGCCGTACCGCTGATTCTGTACTTGCGGATCGATGTTGACGGCCAGCAGCTGTATCACCGCTCCCGTCTGGCGATGAAGCTTGTGCACGCTGGCGGCATTGCTGTCCGCGAGTTCGTCCGCAGAATCGATTCGTTGACTGTAGACCACACCCAGCACTCGGCCATCGCGCTCCAGCACGAACTGGCCTTGCGGATAATTCGCAATGCGCGCACGGATCCTGGCTTTCGAACTCAACGTGTGCTGCCAGCAGAGCCGCTCCAATTCGCATAGCCGTTCGATATCGCGTTCTGCCGCGTGCCTGACGCTATAGTCGCGCTTGACCAACACGTGAAGACTCGATTTGCATGCGCGCGAAATACGCGGATAACGGTTCAAATACCCTTCGTTGAAAAGGCCGACTCTCGCCGCAATGCAAAGGAAAGCCTCTGCGGTGATCAAATGGTTGCCGTAGAACGCATCGAACGCATCGACGCATGCGCTTTCGAGAGCCTGCATCTCGGACCTGGCCGGCAAGACTGGCGTCGCATGCGCCTGCAACAGTATGTGCCGGGAGACATTTCGATCATGCGCCCATTGTTCGAGTTCGCGCTGCCACGCGGAAAGCACGACAAGTGCTGCGACTGCCTGTCCACCTTCGCCCAGATACAGTGGTTGCTCGTCCGCCAACACAGCGAGCTCACGATCGCACGATGCTTCCGGACCATCGAAACAGGGCGCCAAAGAACTCGCATGAACGACAGTGATCGTTTCTTCTTCTGTCAATCCGGCGTTCCGAGCCGCATCATGCAAGCAAGACACAAGATCGGAATCGACAGCAATCTGTCTCGGCCTGGAAATCGCCGCACTGTCAAAACGCTTATTGGCATCGGTCGCAGCGCGCACGACCTCCTCAAGTATTGGATCGTTTTCGAAGCCTAGAATCACTACAGAACATGCACCAGCTGCGGGTTGCTCAAACAACGTATCCAGATCGCTTGTCAATTCTTCGATGACTTCTCCGCAAGAAACACCGGTGAAGGCAAGCGTTTCTTCCATCGATCGCGGTGTGCGCACGCCGCGAGTCAGCAGTTCGCGGATAGACGCCGCGTCACCGCAGAGCAGCTCGTCGAGCATCGCCAGTATCGGACGATAGCGAACCACATTCGCGAGCGACAGCATCCGCAGAAACTCCGCTCCCGACGGCGTCAGTCGCCCCTCCGATTCGCTCAGCCAGTGGCGTTGCGAAAACAGCTTCCGGATGCCTGCAGCGAGCGTGGGATCGAGACGTTGCATGCCCTGATCGAAATCGGCAAGATCAAGTTCGTTGAGCACCGATGCCACGCAGACGATCGTCGCGCCTTCCGCATGCAGATCAAGCAATCGACGTTCTTCACGCGGCTGAGCATTCAATGCCTCGATCGCAGTCGCAAGCGCAATTGTCAATTCGCCCGCAACAAGAAACGCTTCCGATCCTGCTGTATAGATGAATGGATAATCCAAGCCCGCAGATGCAGGCGAGGATGCCTGCGAAAGACGATAGAAAGCATCGTCTTTTTCTTCAAGATAGCCCAGAGAGCACAAGCCACGCAGCGCGACGTTCAAGAAACCGGCATTGGCGTTCAGTTTCCGCGCCAGCGCCTTGCAATCGCGATACCCGTTTGCATCCAGATTGTCGAACACACCGATGCGGCGGCATGACTCGACCAGAGCCGTCGCAAGGTACCCGTAACAACAATGGATCGGATCCAACATCCTTACACCTCGTACTGATCGGGACAGCGGCGCACCGAGCACAGTCCACCATCCGAACACCGTTCCGACCAAACCACAAAAGACAACATCATCCCGTAGGTCTGATGCATCCGGACAGCGAAGATCACTCCGTCCGCACGCCACATAAATTCAGTCACCAGCACAAGAAACACATCAGAACGTCAATCGCTCGTACTCACCATCAGCGGCGTCGTTCTGCCATTTGATTTTCTCTAGAATGTCACTAGCGCTTTCGATACGCTCCGATTCGTTCTGCACGGGATCTGCGCCGACGATCGACTCAGTGCTCGGAGCGCCGTCATGACCGTCGGATGTCGACATGTCGCGGGGATGAGCGTTCGCGCCAACACTGGGAGACGATGTCGGCCCGTTCGATACATGACTGACGATGCCGGGAACGATTTCACCAAGATATGCCGAGAATTTAGCGATCGTTGGATATTCGAAAATAATGCTCGGCGAAAGATCCAACTCCAAACGACGGTTGACCACCCGGACCAGCGAGGCGATTCCAAGCGAGGTGACGCCAAGCTCGAGTAGATTCTTGTCAGTCGCCAAAGATCCGGCCGGCACCTGCAATTGCTCAGCCAGCTCGTTCTTGATGACACGTCCCGCAACATCGGCGGCAGTGCGTACTTCTGCGACCGCATCCACCACCGATGGACGATGACCTGCGCGCTCTGTCCGGTCTTGTTCCGGCATTGCGGCAGCGAGTGCCTCATCGACGGTATCGACCCAGTGGCGCACGTGCGCAAAGGGATATGCCGGCAAATTATGACGCGCCGGTCTCGCGTCGCCGTAGAGCGATTGCCAGTCGATATCGACACCCTTCGACCACAGCTCCAGCAATGGCCCGAGGTCATTGCTGGATAACCATTTATCAACGATCATGGCTTTGATATCACGGTCGCGATTGATCAGAACTACACTTTCGGAATCGCGATCGATTCCGCCGCGATAGGCGCCTTCGCTCGGCATTTCCCCGGCTGCGAACAATCGCAGTTTCCGCTTGATCTCATCAGCTGTACTCGCCAGAAAACCAAACCGTTCGTCCATGCACTCCCTGCCTACCTGCAATGTGTAGGCTATCTTGGCTAGTTCCACGCCATCGATGAACTCGTGTCGTTCAAGGTGATCGAGGAGATCGCCTGCGCGCTGACGCAACCGTGCCTCGTCCTTTGCCGACAACAAAATCAAACGTGCGAGCTTCTTCGCATGTTCCGTGTCGCGAACTGGCGTCATTTCCTCGGGCAAATACTCTTGTACGATGACATGCGCATTGACTCCACCGAAACCCAAGGAGCTGATGCCAGCCGTCAGCGGAAGATCGTACCCGGATGCGTCCTTCAGCGAGACCCAGTCCTCCGCTGTCTGCACGATGCGGAACGGGCTGTCGTCAAGGCGAATCTGAGGATTCAATTGTTCGAAATGAAGTACGCCAGGAATCTTCCGATATCTGATTGCAAGCAATACCTTGATGAGCGATGCGATACCGGAGGCCGCTTCGAGATGCCCTATATTGGTCTTCACCGAGCTGACCGCACATGACGCCCCCAACGTCGGCGAATCGTCGCGATCGCTCAATTCCCGGAAGGCCTTCTTGAGTCCGTTCAGCTCGATAGCGTCGCCGAGAGCCGTGCCGGTGCCATGGGCCTCGATCAAGCCCACGGTCGACGGGTCGACATTCGATCGCCGATAGACATCGATCAGGAGATCGGCTTGCGCGACAGGATTCGGCGAAGTCAAGGACATGGCACGCCCACCGTGATTCACGCCACTGCCTTTTACGACGCCGTAAATCGTATCGTTATCGGCAACGGCAAGATCCAGCCGCTTCATATAGACCGCCACACAGCCTTCACCGCGGACGTAGCCATCGGCGCGGTGATCGAACGTCTTGCAACGGCCGTCGCCAGCGAGCACACCGGAACCATGAAGCGAAAGTTGCAGCGTCGGAGTCAGCATTAGATTAACTCCTCCAGCGATCGCAGCCGTGCATGTGCCGTTCGAGATAGCTTCTATCGCATGGTGCAAAGCAACCAGAGAGCTCGAGCAGGCAGTGTCGATCGCTTCGCTCGGCCCACGCAGATCGAGCAGATAAGACAGTCGGTTCGGGAGTACGCAATGCGCCATTCCTGTCGAAGAATAGCCGACGATATCGACATTCGCATTCCGCAGCAGTTCCACATAATCGAATCCGCCCAAGCCTACGTACACACCGGTTCTGGTTCCGGCGAGTTCAGATGGTTTGTGACCAGAATCCTCGATGGCATTCCATGCGGTTTGCAGGAACAACCGCTGCTGCGGATCCATCAGCGAGGCTTCTAGTCCTCCGATGCCGAAGAATGCCGCGTCGAACTTGTCGACATCGCGAATGAACCCACCCCAGCGTGCTTTCGCCGTACTCTTGCCATTCTGCGAATCGTCCTTGTACGCACGCCAATCCCAACGATCCGACGGTACCTCTGATATGAGGTCGGCTCCACCGAGGATGTTGCGCCAGAACTCTTCAGGCGTGTCGGCACCCGGAAAGACACCACCAAGCCCTATGATGGCGACCGGTCCATGCGCAAACGGCTCGGGTGTCCTCGCCAGCACATGATGATCAGCGCTACGCACATGCATTTGCGACGATCCCACTGGCGCGATGCCGCCCTGAACACTCGTACCCGATGATGCATTCTCTAGCGCAGCCGAATAGTGCTCGCGCAGCTCGGCTGTATGCGTCGTCAACAGGAAATTACTGAATGCGTCGAACGAAGGGTACTCGAAAAGCACAGCCGGAGCGATGTCCAACGCATACATGCCGTTCACTACCCGAAATAGATTGGCGACGCCGATCGAATCCAGTCCGTATTCGCTAAGATTCACATCGGGCTCAATCTGCGAAGGTTCGACAAGCAAGACCTCGCTCAGCGCCCGCTGCAGGTCGTGCTTCAGGATACGATGCAATTCGCGGTCGTCTCCATACGTCAACGATGCGGCGCTATGTTGCAGGCCGCGTCCAGTCATGCCGGCCACCGGAATCCCAGTATCGCCAGTGCCGAGAATCTTTCCGATCTTGGCCTGGTTTCCATGCACGACAAGCACTTTATTCTCGTCGCCGATCAGACCGGCCATGAAAGCGGACAAACCCGCCGTGGTCTCAAGCGGATGCATCCCTGAGGATTCCTGCAAGTAGGCCCTGGTCTTTTCGTCGAGCTGGATGCCCTTGATACGCTCGAACTGCATCCCGCCGTCTTTCCAGAGCGGCCATTCGAACGTGACTGTTCTGCCATGGCGCAACTTTTTCGCTACCAACCCTTCGCGCAAGCCAGCATATTCGCTTTGAAAACCGTTCGCATACGCATAATCGCATTGACCGGGACTGCCGACGACCGCAGCAAGCGACGAGAAAAGAGCGAAGAAGTCCAGATTATCCGATCGACTTGCCTCATCAAGATATATAGTGCCGCCGATCTTCGGCGCGCAGGAAGCCTGCAAATCCTCTACTGTCTTCTTTTCTATCGGCGCATCGCGTATGACCCCGGCGGCATGAATGATACCGTGGATTGAACCGAATCTTTCACGCACGCTATCCAGCAAGCGAAACACGTCGTCCCGATTGGCGACATCGCCTCGCAAATACGCAACTTCCGCTCCAAGTGACTCGAGCTGTTCGATGGCATCGATCTGAGAAGGAAGCAGTGGCGATCTGCCTATCAATGCCAGTCGAACCGCTGATTGCGATGCGAGGAACTTGGCCATGATCAAACCGAGCCCGCCAGCGCCGCCTGTTATGACGTAAGTGCCTCGCTCCCTGACCGCCGTCCGCAGCGCGACAGGACGATCATATTCCTGCAGTTTTTTGACCGAGCGCCGTCCCGAATGATAGCGGACTTCCATGCCAGCGCTGACATCGCTGCCGAGCTCATCGATCAATCTATCGGCCATTTCATCCGTAAAGGCGGTGCTATCCGGAACATCGACGAAACCGATGGACTTACAGTCGAGCTGAGGAGCTTCGAGCATCACACTCTTCATGAAACTGGCCACAGCGGCATGATGCGGCTGCGGACGACCGCATTGGCTTGAGTAAAGATGAATCAGTTTTACGCTTTTAGATCCAGCAACAGTGGACGCACGAAGTTGAGTCTGCGAATTTCGACTTTGAATCAAGTTCTGCGTAAGCAGCAAAACCGATTCGATATCTTGATTGAGGCTCGATGCCATCGATCTATGATCGAAAACATCCCCGCGTCCGGACCATGCGTGCACAACAGCCGCTGGCACCAACTCATGCTTCCGCAAAGATGCGAAAAGCGTTGCGTAATCATCGGGTCGCGAAGAATCCATTTCATAGCTATCGATCGAGAATTCTCGATATTCTTGCCCAAGCTTTACCAACACAACGGTTACCGAAGACTGCCCGCGGGCATTGAAACCGCGCTTGATTGCCTCACGTACGTTTTCACCCCCGGCAAACAACAGCAGAACACTGGACTGCGCATCGTTTTTCTTTACAGGGGAGGCAGGTATGTCATGCCAAATGTCACGATAGAACGACGTCTGTATTGCATTCGACGGATGCGAGACCTGCGCAGCAATCGTCGACGGCGGAGAAAGCTCACGCTTGACGGCTTTGGATGGATTCTTTGAAGCAGGTTGATCGGTTTTCTGAAAACCTATGGCACCCGGGATCCAGCAGCGTTCGCGAGCGAATGGATAGGTCGGAACCGCCAACCGTTTCGAGGCGCGTGCGCGTGGCATTTTCCGCCAATCGATATCTGCGCCGAGGACCCATTGTTCGGCAAGCTTCTGCAGGTTCTTCTGCTCCATCAATGCCTGCAGGGATTCGGCGCCCAGCAGCGAGGCCGCTGCGGTCGCGTCCTTCTTGCCGGACCGGACTGTGCCACGGCACAGAGCGCTCGTGCTTTCACCGTCCAGGAACTGCCGAAAGCGTTTGCCCAGTTCATCCGCATCGGCGGCCACCAGCGCGAGACGCTCCGGCATCTCGTCCCTGCCGACCTGCAGCGTGTATGCGAAGTCGGCGAAATCGACCACTGTCGAGTCGATATGGGCGAGCATCGCCTCGACATAGGCGTGCAGGCGGTCCGCCGTTTTCGCGGAGAGTACAACCAACTGCGGACTGCGATCGGTGTTGTCCTCGGCCGTTTTAGTGGGCACGTATTCTTCGAGCACGATATGCGCATTCGCGCCGCCGAAACCGAACGAACTGACGCCAGCACGACGCGGCAGCACCTTCCCGTCCTGCGATATCGGCACTTCCCAATCGCGCGTGCGATCCGCGATGTAGAATGGCGACCCTTCGAGTTTGATGTAGGGATTGATCTCTTCGAAATGCACATTGGCAGGAATCCGCCGATGCTTGATGGCCAGAAGCACACGCAGAATGCCTGCAATGCCTGCTGCGGTTTCAAGATGTCCTATATTGGTTTTCGCCGAACTCAAACCGCAATGCGGTATTGCGGCCGGATTGCGATCGTGCTTTTTGTACAGCTCGCTGAAAGCCTTGGTCAGCGCTTGAATTTCGATCGGATCGCCGATGCCTGTTCCTGTGCCATGACATTCGATGTAACCCACAGTGCCGGGATCCATCTCCGCTTTGTCGTATGCATCGATCAGAAGCTCCGCCTGCGCCGCCGAATTCGGCGCCGTCAGCGTAGTCACGCGTCCGCCGTGATTTTCGGAAGTTGCACGAATGACCGCATAAATGTGATCGCCTTCCGCTTCGGCTTGCGACAGCGGTTTGATCACGATCGCGCCAGAGCCCTCTCCTCGCACATAACCGTCAGCCTTTTTATCGAAAGTCTTGCATTTGCCATCATTGCTCAACATTCCCGCCATGCCGAACGAAATATATGCCGCAGGACTCAACATCACCTGCACGCCACCAACGATGGCCATATCGCAGCTGCCGGTATGGATCGATTCGATAGCACGATGCAACGCCACAAGAGAGCTGGAGCACGCAGTGTCGATCGGTGCGCTTGGGCCGCGCAGGTTCAACAAGAAAGATATGCGATTGGCAAGCACGGAATGCGAATTTCCGGATGCCGAATAGCCATCCAGATCGATATCCAGACGGTTCAAGACATCGACATAATCATTGGTCGCAGCACCGACGAACAAGCCTGTCCGCGTGCCCGAGAAGTCAGATACCCGATGACCGGAATCCTCGATCGCTTTCCAGACCGTTTCCAGGAAAATCCGCTGCTGCGGATCCATCATCTGCGCTTCACGCTTCGATATGCCGAAGAACAGAGCGTCGAATTTGTCGACCTCCTTCATGAAGCCGCCCCACTTGGAGTTCGACTTGTTGACTTCCTTGAACGGGTCTCCGTAGAACTCTTCCCAATTCCAGCGATCCCGGGGAATCACGGTGATGAGATCGTCGCCACCCTGCAGGTGATTCCAGAATTCTTCGAGGTCGTCCGATTGCGGCATGACGCCGCTCATGCCGACGATCGCGATGGGCATGGCCGCGAAACGGTTCGCCGGAACAGTCCGATTGGCTGGATGCTCGTCGACCGCCTCGAAAGCGCGCGGATTCCACCCTTTGTTGATCTGGATGGGCGCATCGCTGGTCGGTATGGACTGGTCGACAGACGCAGCGACGGATGCCGCTGACGCTCCGGAATTCGGCGCGTTGTGGACTCGACCGATCTCCTCGCTGCGTTCGGCCGCAAGATACTTCGCGACTTCCTGTATCGACGGATAGTCGAAGAACAGAACGGGAGTCACGTCGACGCCATACGTATCGTTGATCTCGTTGGCGTATGTCGTCAGGCCGATCGAATCGAAGCCGAGATCCAGCAACACGCTGTCCGGCGAGATATCGTCCGCATCGAGCTTGAGAAACTCCATCGCGATGCGGGTCAACTCGGCCTGCACGAGTGCCGCCATGTCCTGCTGGACGCTCGAGCCCGCAGATGCATTTGGCGTCGACGGCGTCGTCGACACGGGCGCTACCGGCTTTTTGCGGAGGCCCCAGGCGATTTCGATTTTTTCCTGCACGCCCTCAAGGACGGCGAGCTGCGTGGCATCGGACGCCAGTCCTTCAACAAACGCTTCGATACCGGTATCGGTTGCGAGCAGCTTCATACCCAGCGTCTTGGTGAAGAGCTGCTCGGTCTGCTCATCCACTCGCATACCACCATCGGCCCAGAGCGACCAATTGAGGCTCAGCGTTCTGCCGTGTCGTATACCCGACTTGCGCTGCTCTTCGCGCCTGTAGGCGAAGGAATCCATGAAGTGGTTGGCATAGCCATAGTCGCTTTGGCCGGCGTTGCCGCCGACCGCTGCCATCGACGAAAACAGCACGAAGAAATCGAGTGGGTCTCCAGCCGTAAGTTCGTCGAGATTCAATGTGCCGTAGATCTTCGGCGCGAGAACCGCCTCGAAATCGGAGCGCGTCTTGTTGCGCACATAGGAATCGCGGAGCACCCCGGCGCTGTGGATGATGCCGTTGATTTCTCCATAGAGACGCTTGCCTTCTTCGAGCAGGCGCTGCGCATCCGCAAGATTGGACACGTCCGCCTCGATATACGCGACTTCAGCACCCATGGTGCGCAGCTCGGAAAGCGCGGCTTCGCGTTCTTCGGACAGTTTCGAGCGCCCGGTGAGCAGCAGCCGCGCCTTGTATGTACTCGCCAGATGCCTGGCGAAAATCAGACCGAGGCCGCCGGCACCGCCGGTGATCAGGTAAACGCCGCCTTCACGCAAGGTATTGTTCGTCGTGGAGTCGGCCACGCTGCGCGCCAGATCGAAAGATTTCAGCTTTCGGATCTGACGTTCGCCGTCGAGATAGCGAACGGCGACGGAGTCGGCTGCATCATCGCGATACTCGGCGCTGATGGCGGCGAGTACAGGATCGAGCGCCCATGCATCCTGCCGTACTTCGAGCGCCTTGCAGGACAACTTCGGGAATTCGAGGTGCACGGCGCGGAAAAAACCGCTCATGGCCTCGTTCTGCAGCTGGATTTCGCCGGTACCAGTGGCGTAGACATAGAGCAGTTGCAGCTTGCCGTCGACTTTGGACTTGACGAGCGCCTGGCACAAATTGAGAACAGCGTAAACGCCGCTTTCGAGCGTATCCTGGAGCGCCGATCCATTCTGCGCAGTAATGCCCGGGCGCAACGACCACCCGAAACAGATTTCGCGGAACTTGCAATTCCTTTCGGCCAGAGCATCCAGCAATCGCACAAAATGCTGGGGGTCGGCAGGGTCGATTTCGAACGTTTCCGAATCGATCTCGCAATAGCCTGCCGCCGGGCGCACCAGCACCACGCGGCGTGCCGGCGCGCTCGCATCGAGCTGCCGGCGATACAGGTCGCGCAGCGCATTGTCGGTATCGAACAACAGGATCGCATCCGTACGTTCCAGGACCGGGCTGGATGTCGCGACGGGAAGCGGTGTGGATTCCCACTGTTGTTCGTAATAGAGTTTCGCGAAACCGGCATCGTCTTTTCCGACCGCCGGCTCCTTGTTCACTTCGGTGATGGGGACGCCGGTCGCTTCCTTGATCCGGACGAGCACCTTGCCGTCCTCATCCATGATCACGACGTTCTTTCGCGAGACGCGCGAATTTTCGACCCGCCCTTCCGTCTTCTCCGTCACGTAGGTCCAGCAGGTCGGCACCAACGGATAGACGACTTCCACCTCACCGATCGAAAACGGCACCAGCATCTCGCCGGTGGCGGTACCGAGCTGCGCCGCGACACCGGCCTGCAATGCGCCATCGACCAGCGATGGATGCAGCAGCATCGTCTGAAGATCATCAAGCCGGGACGCCGGCAATTTCAGCAGACCGAGCGTTTCGCTCGCGCCGCGATAGACTTCCTGCAGCGATTGGAAACTGGGACCGAGATTCAGGCCGAACGACTTGAACAGCGGGTATGCATCCCGGCCGTCGAGCACTTTCTCGCAACGTGCCTTGATGCCGGCAAGGTCGATGTAGTCCGCCGGCGCCGCCAGTTCGCGCTCCGTCGAATACGTGAGTCTGCCTTGAGAGTGGAGTACCTTTTTTCCACTCTTGTCGTCGCTGAAAACCTCGAAGCGGACAGAGTCGTTGGCGGGTTTCAATTCGACCCAGGCATCCACGATCGAATCGGCCCTGACTGCGATCGGGCTGACCCAGATGACATTGTGGAGCCTGCGGACGGGTCTACCTGCAGCAAGCTCACCGGCCTTGCGAGCCAACTCGAGGTAGGCAACGCCAGGAAGCGTCGGCACACCCATGACGAGATGGTCGTAGATGAAGAATTCGCGCTCGTGGAAGCTCTTCTTGAACAGTTGACGCTCGAATGTCGATTCGTTGCTGTCGATCAACGCGTTGATGCCGGCACGATAGCTCGCGACCATTCCCGGCATCGGCGCAGTCGCGGGAACCCAGTGGCGTTTGTCCGAAAAGGGGTATGTCGGAAGCGATACGCGTTTGCCGGTACTGGCGCCGTTGACGCCGCGCCAATCGAGCAGCACACCGTCCGTCCACAATCTGGCGATCTTATTCGTGTCCCGTCGCCGGGACAGCAGACCGATCACTTCCAGCCGTTCGCTGCGGCTCATGAGCTTCACGATCGCGTCGGCATTCTTGACGTTACCGACGACGACACCCTCGTTCCGCTTCCCGGAAATGAACGCCGTCAAACGTTCCATCAACTCCTGCTTCGTCCGGGCCAGGATGGCGACGCGATGCTCGAACGCCTTGCGACCGATCTGCAATGTGAACGCGACATCGCGTATGGACTCGGACGCATCCGCTCGCTCCAGGAAATCGTGCAAACGCGTCGCGACATCGGAAAGTTGAGCCTCGGTACGCGCCGACAGCGGGAAGATATGCACTTCGCGACCGGACGCCGGCGCCTCATCGAGCGTCGGCGGTTCGTAATTTTCCACGATGACGTGAGCATTGGAACCACCCGCACCGAACGAACTGATGCCCGCGCGCAACGGCAACCGGATGCCATCGATATCCTTCGATGTCCATTCTTCGAGATTCTGCTGGATATGGAACGGCGAGTTCTCGAAATCGATGTAGTCGTTGAGTACGGACGAATGCAAGGACGGCACGAGTTGGCGATGCTGCATCTGCAGCAGCACCTTGCTCAAGCTCGCCACACCTGCCGCGGCTTCAAGATGGCCGATGTTCGACTTCAGCGAGCCCACTGCGCATGAGTTCTTGGAGACGGGATGGCTGCGGAACGCATTGTTCAGCGCCGAAATTTCCAGCGGATCGCCCAGCTCGGTACCGGTCCCATGCGCCTCGATATACCCGATACTCGATGCATCGACATTGGCTCGCTCCAATGCGGTGCGAATGAGATTGGTCTGTGCTTTCGGATTCGGGACGATGAATCCGCTCGTACGCCCGCCGTGATTGACGACAACGCTCTTGATGACACCGTAAATATTGTCGCCGTCTTCAACGGCCTGATCGAGCGGTTTGATATACACCGCACCGACGCCTTCACCGGCGACGTAACCGTTGGCGCCATGGCCGAAACTGCGGCACAAACCGTCTTTTGAAAGCGCGCCGCCGGACCAGTTGATATCCCATTTGCACTGGTGCAGGTCCAGATTCACGCCACCGACGATCGCCGAACCGCATTCGCCTGCGTAGATGGCTTCGCAGGCAAGATACAGCGCGGTCAGGCTGGATGAGCACGCGGTATCGATCGTCAGACTCGGCCCGGAGAAATTCATCCAGTACGAGACGCGGTTGGCGATACTCCACAGGAACGAGTTCGGCGAGTGTGATCCGCCCAGATGCTTTTCTTCGATACCGACAGCCTGGTAGGTCGCCCAGACCGCACCGACATACACGCCGACCCTATCCGCACCTTCTTCGCGATTGATGAGTTCGGGGTAGTAGCCAGCATCCTCCAGTGTTTCCCATGCCACTTCGACGAACAAGCGCTCCTGCGGATCAAGCCGCTCGGCGTCTTTGGGTGGAATATTGAAGAATACGGAATCGAACTTGTCGACAGCATCGATGAAGCCGCCCCGATATCTCTCCACCGGGCCGTAACGAAGACGCTGCTCATAACGTTCTGTCGGCAATTCTTCGATGCAGTCCCGACCTTGCTTCAGGTTTTCCCATAGTTCCCCGATGTTTTTTGCCATCGGGTAACGCCCGGCCATGCCAACGATCGCGATGTCGCGGACTCGGCGGGCGTTCGTACTTTCGGCGCTGGGCAACGACCGCGTCGAATCGACGTTGTCGATTTCCTGCTCGCCGGTATCCGACTCCTGCAATTCGCTCGACACAATCTCTTCCGATGAAGTCAACCTCTCGCTCTCCGTCACTTGTTCGGAAATTTGCAACGAATGCGCCGTCGCTGTGGGCACTGCGATCATGGGGTCCTGCGCATCGGCGGACACATTGTGATACTGCTTGATCGTATATTTCGTAGTCATTTCACCGAACGATCCTCGAGTTTCCTCCGCCAGAACAAGTTCTGGTATGTTGGTCATCCGATCGAAAAGTCCAACCAGCCGTCTCGCAATTTCGTCGACTTGCGGCCGACTCAATCCCATCGGTACTGCCAGACGTACGAGCTTTGCGGTCTCAGTGCGCCGCTGCATGCCGACGCTGTGCGCACCAGCGCGGATGCCCGTATTCAAGTACAACCATGCGACGAATGAAGCCACAGGGTGTTCGAAGCCGGCGAAGTACGACAGTCTTTTGACGTCGACCAGTACGCAATGAGCGCCTGCCGGGCAAACGATCGGCACACCACGCTCTTTCAACACCGACCAGATGACACGTACGGCACCGATTCGATCCGCGACAAGTCTCTCCAGATGGCGTTGGTCCCGCAGCGAAAGCGATACCAGCTTGCGATCGAATGCATCCAGTCCGGTCCCGGCTTCTGCGACCGCCGCAGACGCGGCCCGATACAAGACCGCATTATTTGTGGCCAACAAGCCGCCCTTGTTGATGCCGAAGTCTTTGGGAAGACTCGCGACGACCGTATCTGCACAAGAGAGCACTTCACGAGCAACGCGCCAAAGGTCGTTGCCGGCAGGCTCGGATTCACGAGCGAGCAGGAAGCTCGCGTTTTCAAGAATCCGGGTCGCATCCAACACGAGCGGTATCGCGTACGGACGCAGCAGCGCCTTGATTTCTCTCAGGTGGGCTACTGACACCGGATGGCCGCCGGCCGCATTGTTGCTGACCTCGACGAACACCATGACAACCGCTTGTGGATTGTCCGCAAGAACCTCAGCGAGCGTTTGCATCGCAAGATCGCTCTTGCCGGGTTCGTCGAGATCCAGGCGGAAGAACGCCGGACACGGCAGTTCTTTCGGTTTGAAATCGTTTTCGATCTGATGGACCAGGTTGGTCGGGAACAGCACGTTCTGAAGAACAGTGCCTTTCTTCGGCCAGGCTCGATAGAGCGCCTGTTCCGCCGTTCTTCCGGATTCGGTATGCACGAAGTACGCGAACGGAAAGACTTCGCGCAGACTTTCATTATCGTCGCCGGGCTGCTGCAGCCTGTCGTGGAGCTGCTTCATGCGCGACTCGATGACGGGCATCGCCAGTTGCGCCCAAGAATCGGTCTTCAGATCGAAATCGACCTCCGCGTGCGACAGTCGCAGCGGGTTGTAGGACGCAGCTGCAAGCATGCGCGATCTGGGACCGTCCGGAATCGACGACTCCGCACCGACTGCAGCCGCGCTTTCCGCAGTCTCGCTTTCTACCGCGAGGGCGAGTAACTCAGGATTCTTTTTTTTTTCGGCGCCCTGCACAGACTCTGCAAGCGGGTCTTTCGTCATTCTCATTCCATCGACGGCAGTATCGCCCGTTTTCTGCTCAGGTGGTCGTTCCGTGGATGGCATGCCCGTATGGTTCTCCGCATCCGACGTCTGCGCCCGCGATGGATCAGCGATCATCATGATGATATCGATGACGCTATCAGGATTGCCGCAGCCGGCCTTCCTGCACAGATAGATGGTCTGCGCCTGAGGCCTGAACTTGTTCTTGAATTGGAAATTTCCCTGGTCGTTGAATATGTTCTGCTTGTGCAGATCGTCCAACAGCTTGTCCACCTCAGGGTCTGCATTCTCCGACTGTTCGATACGGCAACCATAGGTACCACCGAGGCTCAACATGGTCCGGCCTTCGGCAACCAGCGTTTCGATGATACTCACGATGGAGAATTCAAGACCTCCGCGCGGCATGTCGGAACCGTAGAATTCAAGGTCCATCAAATAGCCGTTGTCCGCTTGGCAGAGTGGCGAAATCAAGACGACGTTCTGAAGAACGTCGTTCACGCGCGTGAGAAACAGACGATGCCTTGGATGCAGACTCCCCGTAAGAATTTCTTCCTTTGCCGCTCGCACGAGCGGATTGACCATGGTTTTACCCGCGCACCAACTGTCGATTACACGTGCTATTTCGCTATCGACTGCAGGTTGTGTACCGCAGCGGTATTCCACCACCTCGCAGGTTCCGGCTTTCTTGAATGCGGACACCTGGTAGCGCAACCGCTGCATCGCCGCGCCCTTCAGCGTGAATGCGGGCAGATCGGCAACGCGCTGCACGACACCGAATGGCGTCGCGGAAAACGTCACGTCGCCGATCGACGAAATCGGCTTGTGAAATAGAAAATTGAGCTGATAGCCTCTGCGATCGCAGTGCGTCAGCAGTTCGCCAGCGATTGCCTGGAAGCAATCGTCCGGTCCGGTATACGCGTATACGAGAACAATCTTGCGATGGCGACTGTAGTGGAAATAGCCTTGCCTTCCGCTGCCGATGAAGAGATTCGGTGCTATATGCGCAATGCCGCGCGAAGCCGACCCTTCATTCTTCCACGTATCGAAAAGGGCTTGGGCCCACGGGCCAAGCTCTGGATGGGCAAAAACATCCTTTTCCAGCATCAGAATCGGCATACGATCCAGCATCTGGCCAAGGCCTGCCACGACTACGGCATGATTGCCCTGAGCCGCGGAGGTTTCGAGAGCGTCTTCCATACAACTGCCTCAAGAAAAGCGAATGCGCTTCTCACTGCTCTGCCGTGGTCCCTGTGTCTTGCAATTGATCCGCGAACATTTGCCCAAGCGTATCAACATGGTTATCCGCGAAATAATTCGCAAGGTCGCAGATATTGAAATTTTCGAACAACAGCGTTTTCGGCAGTGTGCCGAAATCTCTTTCCAAGCGGCGAAGAATCTTCAGTACGAGGAAAGAATCGATTCCGAACTCCCTGAAGGGAGTGAATGAATCAAACGGGTGTTCGGCAGGATCCAGCGGCGGATCAGCTTCTTCAAAGGACTCGAGAACTACGCCCCTGAGGTAGGACTCTGTGATGTCCTGTAATAAATCGCGATCGACCATCCTCGTGACGTCCCTTTGAGTTGATGACCCGGTCGACATGGATATCTCGCCGGGCGAAAAAAAGGCCTTATGTCCAAACTCCCGAAGTCGCACGCGAAGGCACGCGTCAACCCGAATTTTCAGGATTACACCCTTCTCGTTTTGTGTCAAGCGTTCGGTTTTTTTCGATTTTGTGTGATGCCACCTCCTACTCAGCAACTCCTTTTCTGCGCATGGATATGTGACATATCAACATGTCCAACCGATGACATGATGGCCAAGGCATTGCATCGATGACTTCTAACGCTTTTCTTCTTTTCTGAACTACACAGTTCACAGAACAGCGTCCGCGACACGGACCTTTTGTGATCGACAACGCAGTCATCCGCACTCCGGCCGTGCTTTTTTTTTACAGATTACTCACGCATATGGAAGTGTCATTCGACAGGCCTACTAGTTGGGCACATGGCGTAACACGGAATGCAAACGATTGCAACGACAGTCAATGTATGGGAAGGCGATACCATACGGGGCAGTACTGCGCAGGACATCGAAAAAGCCGTGCTGTCGACACTATGTGCATCCGTTTGCATGACATTTCACCGCCGTCACAATCGATAGTCGTGATACAGGCTTGACGCCTGATTTGGTTGCAGACTGGCGAGGTCGGTCGCGACAGCTTGCATAACGATCATGCCGTACCCGTCCGGACGCGAGTGAGTTGCAGTACTCTTGAGGGTCATGGCAGCCGCACAGCCGCTTGTTCTGCACTCTTGCCAAGCCAATACCCGATGATAGACTCGGATGTCACTAAGATTCATTGGGACTAACAGTCGATGGACACGGACACGCAGGCGCTGACACCGGTTCTTCCGAACGAAGTCGCCGCAACACTTGTTGACCCGAATGCTTACTCCGATCTTGATCGCATCTCCGGCGCTTACACCTGGCTGCGACAGCACATGCCTTTGGGCGTTGCCAAACTGCGCGACTTCGACCCATTCTGGGTCGTGACCAAACACGCGGATATTCTTGAGGTCAGCAAGAACAACAAGGCTTTCCATAACGGCGATCGCGCGACCATCCTCACGGACCAGTACACCGATGCGATGGTGAGATATCTGCGCGACGGCAGCCCGCATTTGGCGCGAACAATGGCGCACATGGACGACCCCGATCACCGCAAGTATCGCGCATTGACCAGCAATTGGTTCACGATGTCGAATCTCACGCATCGGGAAGAGGCGGTTCGCGGTATCGCCAAGGAGTTCGTCGATCGCATGCTTTCGCATGACGGCGAGTGCGACTTCGCCAAGGATGTCGCAACGCTCTACCCGCTTCGCGTCATCATGCAGATTCTAGGCGTGCCGATCGAAGACGAGCCTTTGATGCTGAAGCTGACCAAACAGGTCTTCGGCAATCTCGATGAGGATCTCAATCAGTCAGGCAAAGCCAAGCAAACCGCCGAACAGGGGTTGTTCGACCTGAGTCGCGCGGTAGAGACGTTCTTCAAGTATTTCGACGTCATCACGCGAGATCGCCGCGCGTCGCCGCGTGACGACCTTGCCACGGTCATTGCCAACGGAACTATCGACGGCGAGCCCATCGGCAATTTCGAAGCGATGTCGTACTACTCGCTGGTGTCCACCGCTGGACACGATACCGTCAGCGCGTCCATCGCGGACGGGATCATGGCCCTGTGCGAATTTCCGGAGGAGTTCGCAAAGGTCAAAGCCGATCCCACCTTGATTCCAGGGCTCGTCGAGGAATCGATACGCTGGAGCAGCCCCGTGCGGCATTTCATGCGCACTGCGACGATGGATTATCAATTGCGGGGCCAGACGATCCACGCGGGAGATTGGCTGATGCTCTGCTACCTGTCGGGAGACCGTGACGAAGACGTGTTCCGGGATCCTTTCAAGTTCCAGATCGACCGGACGCCCAACAAGCAACTTGCGTTCGGATTCGGCGGGCATATGTGCCTCGGCCAGCACTTGGCGAGGCTTGAAATGCGTGTGTTCTACGAAGAACTGTTGCCCCGCATCAAGTCGCTCTCTTTCGCAGGTACACCTGAGCACTCCAAAGCCGTTTTCGTCGGCGGGTTGAAAGCCTTGCCGATCCGCTTCGAAACCGTTTGAGCAAACGCTTCGACCTGCAGACCAGCCGTCTTACTGACGGCTGGCACTCACGTCCCTGTCGTGCTCATGTCCTCTCGTTCATTTTTCCCAGGGAAACAGCCCTTCCTGCACATACCGGGAAATAGCGCGCAGATTGTCCTCGTCCTTGAATACTTCGAGATTGCCGGCGATGGCCGCTTCGCGATGCCCACTCAGCGGCGTGCCCAGTCTGCCCACATACGTTTTGTAGCGCCGCAGCGCGGTGCGCGAAAGACGTCGCAAACGCATCACGTGACGGCGCAGCAACGGCTCTCCCTGCGCCTCGAACGCGTCGATAAGCCCGCATTCGTATGCCTGTTTCGCCGAAATGGCCTGGGTCGACAGCGTCAGGAAGTGCGCTTTCTGGAAACCGATACGACGAATCAGGAATGGCAGGACGCATGCCGGATACAAGCCAAACAGCAATTCCGACAAACTCAACTGCGCGGATTCGTCCGCAAGCACTATATCGCTTGCGCCGATGAAGCCGAGGCCACCTGCGTTCGCTTTGCCGCGGACGAATGAAATCACAATGAACGGACCGGTCGCGAGTTTCAACCACAGATCGTACATCGGGCCTGGCCCTTCGTACGACGCATACGCAGGATCGCATCCTTTCGTCACTTCGTTGAAGTCCGCTCCCAAGCAGAACGCCTCGGGCAGGCCGCTGAGCACGACGATGGACGCTATTTCCTCGCAGATGGCGATCGCATCGCTGCATTCGGCCACGAGCTGCGCATTGATCGCGTTGCTGGACGCCGGGCGATTGAACTGCAGGTAGCAGACCGGATCCTCAAAACGAACCTGGATGGTTTCGTAGCTCCGAAATTTTCCCATGGACTCATTCAGTGACATCGAAACGCTCCGGGTTGGTTACTGATGGCGCTGCCAGCAAAGCGCTGTGTTCATGCCTCCGAACCCCATACTCAGCGTAAGCGCGTATTGGATCGGATGCAGAACGGCCGAAGACCCGACCCAATTCATTCCGGGATCGATCGGATTATCGAGATTGCGCGTCGGATGCAGCTTGCCTTCGTGCATCTGCAGCAATGTCGCAATGGCCTCAACTGCGCCGGCAGCCGACAAACCATGTCCGAGAAGCGATTTCGAAGCATTCAACCTGGCCTCTGCAAGACCGCTTGCACGGAGTGCCGCAAGTTCGGTTTCGTCGCCGATGACGGATCCGGTTCCGTGTGGATTGACATAGTCGACCTGCGCTGCGGACCACTCGGCGCTGGCGAGCGCATTCTGGATGGCTCTCGTCTCGCCTTCCAACGAAGGATCTGGATTGCGATTGCCATCCATCGCAATCCCCCAACCGGCAAGCCTGGCATATGGACGGACAGCGCGTTTCCGGCTCGATCCCATCGATTCGATGACCAACGCCCCGGAGCACTCGCCATAGATGAAACCATCATGATCGCGATCGAACGGACGGCAGGCGAGGCCGGGTTGATCAGCGAAGCGATTCGAGCCCATGGCACCGAGCGCCTGAAACCCACGGCATTCCCAATACGACAGATCCATCAACGCACCGACAGCGATACACGCATCGACCTGCCCGGTCATCACCGCCTGCGCGGCCTGCATGATGGCCAGTTGGCCGCTGGCGGACGCCCCACCGACGGTGTAGGCGAGCCCGCGGATACCGAATTGCGAAGTGCACAGGCCGCACACATCGGTGTCCATGAAATTCATGCCGTAACTCGGTCGCAGGAACGAGATGCGATCTCGATACGCGTCGTGAATCTGGCTGATCTCGCGCTGCTGCACGTTCGATCCACCGACGATCAGACCGACCCGATGCGGCTCCATCTCGAACAAGCGAGCTTCATTCCACGCTTCGTGTACGACCGTCAACGCGGCCTTTGCCGAAAGCGAGGCGGTCCGGAGCGTTTGTGCCGCAACTTCATCCGGAATCATGAGATTGTCGATCTCCGCGCCAATGAACGCGGAATCTCTCTGACGCCCTGGCCGCTTCATCACGCGAAATGCGTCGCGACCGGCGATCAGCGCATCCGCGAAGGCCTGCTTACCTTGCCCTATCGCGCTGACGACACCCATACCGCTTACAACCAGATGCGTATCCATTCCCGCGTTCCTCTCGCACCCCGTCTCGGTGCAGCATCGTAGTGAATTTGAATGCCCTGCCCCGCGGCAAGTGTGCGGGCATGGCCACCGAAGAGCAAGCGATCGCGTCGACGATACTCGGGTTACTCCGATGGCGGCAGCGGCAATACCAGTCGAGCGACAGCTCCCAGACCATCGGGACGATTCTCCAGCGTGACCTGGCCGAAATGCATCGCGGCCACTTTTCTGCACAGAACCAGACCGATACCGGCGCCATCGACTTTCGTTGTGTAAAAAGGAACGAAAAGGTTTCCGGTATTGGCAATACCCTTTCCGTTGTCCATGATCTCGAATTCGCAGTATCCATCGCGGATGCCGCAACCGAACCGTACCGGCTCCGGATTTCCGTCATTGGCCTCGATAGCGTTCTTGATCAGATTGATCAACGCCTGTTCGAGATGAACGGGATCTCCGTAGAGCATTGCATCCGGAACATCCGCAGCGCGTGCGACAGCGGACTGCGCGAACATGCCTTGCACGCGCTCGACCAGTCGAGCGGCGGGGAACAAGACCTTCTGCGCTTCGGGGAGCCTGGCGATACGCGAATAGACGGAAATGAATTCCTTGAGGCCCTTCGCGCGTTGGCCGATCACGCTCAAGCCATCTCTCAAAGCATCCGAAAATTCGACGCCATCTCCTCTCGAGATGATCGTCTCCAGCGTCTGGCAAAGCGAAGTGATCGGCGTCAGCGAATTATTGACTTCGTGACTGATGACCCGGATCAAACGTTGCCAGACAAGAATCTCCTCTTCCGCCAGCACCTGACGGAGATCGACGATGAACACGATCCGGCTGGGTTTGCCCTGATGCCGGTACCACTGTTGACCGACCTGCCAACGGCTTTCGGCGCCAGGGAAGCGGAAATCCAGCACCCGCGGTCCAGCAGACAGCGGAACGTCAGCGAGCGCGGTACGCGCGAAATCCACCCCCATCAGATCCGCCTCCGTCGACCGCAGCAATTTGGCTGCCGGCGGATTGACCAAACGGATCCTGTCGTGGGAGTCGCACACGACGATGGCGACACCTATCTGGCTCACTACCTTTCGCAACATGCCAAACAGCTCTTGCTCGGCATGCCGACCACCTTCCATCTCTCCGATCAAATCATTGATCTGGCGATACAACCCTGCGAGCTCGCCGGAGTCGCGCGCATGCGTCGCCTTGATACTGTACTCGCGCTCGTGGACGGCTTCGACGAGATTGCTGAGCGTCCGAATGTGGCGAAGCAATCTCGCTCGAACCGACAAAGCGACGATCACAAGCCAGACGATGGTGACGAGGGAAAATGCTTCGATGACACCTCTCGAGATGCCGCCATCGACCATCAGGAGGATGCAGATGCATAGCGCCGGAATCGCCCCGCTCAGTATCCACAGCACCACACTGGCCGTCGGAGGCAACCGCCGGGTCGGGGGTACGCTCCTTGAGCGGGAACCGTGAATCAAACCGATTCCCGCTTCCCGAGACGGCGATACAGCGCCGAGCGGCTGATACCAAGCGCCTTGGCGGCAGCGATCGCGTTGCCATCATGACGCGACAGCGTCTGACGGATATGCCATATCTCGGCTTGTTCCAACGTGAGTCCTTCGAACCCGTCGCGAACGATGTCGTTCGACGCCGCAGGCGGCTGCAGTTGCAGATCGCGCTCCGTGATCGCGCTTTGCTGCGCAAACAGCACAGAACGTTCGACGACATGCTGCAGCTCACGTATGTTCCCCGGCCAGGCGTACTTCTCGAGCGCTGCCCGGGCGCCGGGCGAAAAACCCCGCGCTGGCGTTTTATAACGCTCGCGCGCTTGCTTCAGACAGTCTTCGGCCAAGAGTTCGATGTCGGCTGGCCTTTCGCGCAATGCCGGAACTTTCAACGTCATTCCGTTCAGTCGATACAAAAGATCCTGGCGGAAGTTGCGCTCGGCGATCAAATTACCGAGATCGGCATTGGTAGCGGAAACGAAACGGATATTGGCTTTCTTTGTGAAAGAACTGCCCAGCTTCTCGTAGCTGCGTTCTTCCAGCAAACGGAGAATCTTCGCCTGCTGGGTAAGCGGCAAATTGGCGATTTCGTCGAAGAACAGCGTGCCCTGATCCGCCAGCTCCACCCGTCCGACGCGCTCTGTCTTCGCGTCTGTATATGCGCCTTTGGTGTGACCAAACATCTCGCTTTCGAACGTGGTTTCTGAAATCGACCCCATGTTCACGCTGATGAAAGGCCCGTTGGCGCACGTCGAATGGTGATGGATATAACTGGCAAGAAGGCTCTTTCCTGTACCGTTCTCTCCTGTGATCAGGATCGGAATGGAACTTTGCGCTACGCGCTTCGCCATCGACAGGAGCTTGCTCATCTCGTCGGAGCGGGAAATGATCCTCCGGTCAGCATCCTGACGGTACAACAGCGTGTTTTCGGCACGCAGCTTTTTTTCCCGGCCTTCCAGTGCGCGGATCTTGAGTTGGGTGCGAATAGTGGTCAGAAGACGACTGTTGTCCCACGGCTTCTCGACGAAATCCACCGCGCCACACCGTATCGCTTCTACAGCAACGCCGATCGTACCCCAGCCGGTCATTGCGATGACCGGAAGATCCTCCGCGGCATCGCGCAATGCCGCGATCAGCGCAAGCCCTTCTCTTCCAGAGGTCGTGTCTTCGACGTAGTTGAGATCGACGAGCGCAAGATTGAAAGGCTCGCGGCGTACGGCAGCGAGAGCTTCCGCGGGTGACAGGCAAGCGACACACCCCATCCCCTCACTCAAAAGCAGGAGCCTGAGCGCCGTGAGGATGCTTTCGTCGTCATCAACAATCAATATTCGCATCGTCCAAATCCTAACGCACGCCGGATACCGATCACGATTCCCTGCCCGGCTGGACATCGGGGCGCTCTGATCGCTGCATGGGTGGAATCATATTTCTTTCAAGATCAAATAGATAGAAATGGAATCCGCACACGATCACTCATCTGCGCGAACGATCGCTTTCAAGTTCCAAAGACATCGATCCGGCGAAGCTTCAATCCAGTCCCCAGGCATCCACACCAGTGACGGCGCCCTGGAGGTCGAAGCTGACACGGACAGCGGACTCCTGCCGTTCGCTCTGGCTGCCGTGTTCGGCCAACCGCCGCAGGACATACCAGCAGGTCTGCCCGATCGCCTGCGGATGTTTCGCCATTGGCGCATACAGGGGGCGAATTTCATCGGGCTCACCCAGAATGTCGCGCACCTCCGCCAACGACATGCCCGGCTTGATGCGCACGTAACCGGCGCGGATCGCGGCGGATCGCTCCGGGCCGGCGATATGCGGGTAGGTCGCGATCACGCGCTCATCGCCGCTCATGCCCGATGCCATCCCGGCGACGGACAACAGCGCCGCCATGACTCCATGCACAAGGCGCGATGCGGACATTCCGATGTTTCTCCGACGGTGAGCGTCATTGGATCGAACGGCAAGTCAATATTTCACGCCGACGCTGCCGCATTCCGCAGCGCGAAACCGACGCGCTGCGCCAACGTATCGAACCCCGGAAACGAGGTGGCGACGTTCGCGATATCGCCGACGGTGAACTCCCCGTCGCAACACTGGCCCGCGATCGCTGACGCCATCGCGATGCGATGGTCGCCGTGGCTGTCGATGACGACCGGCTTAGCGGGATCGACGGCAAAACGGCCGCCGTGGATCGTCGCGCCGTCGTCGAACTCGTCGACGCGGATGCCCAGCGCACGCAGCGCCGAGGACATCGTGGCGAGGCGGTCGGATTCCTTCACCCGCAGTTCGGCCGCGCCGCTGAGCCGGGTGTTGCCGGTGGCGCAGGCGGCGGCCACGAACAGCGCCGGGAATTCGTCGATCATGTCGGGCACGATGTCTTCCGGCACGTCGATACCGCGCAGCTGCGTCGCCCGCACGTGCAGATCGGCCACCGCTTCGCCACCCTGATTGCGCGCATTGGTTTCGACGATATCGGCGCCCATCCTCCGCAGCGCCTGCAGCAGACCGGTCCGGCGCGGGTTCATGCCGACCGCTTCGAGGGTGAGATCGGAGCCTGGAATCACGCTGCCCGCCACCAGGAAAAACGCCGCCGACGAGAAATCCGCCGGTACCGACACGTCGGTCGCGCGCAACGCATGTTGTCCATCCGCGCCTCCGCGCACCCGCGCGAGACCCGGCGAGAATTCGATTGGCCAGCCGAATGCCGACAGCATGCGCTCGGTGTAATCGCGGGTGGGATGCGGCTCGCGCACCGTGGTGTCGCCATCGGCATACAGACCCGCTAGCAGCACGGCAGATTTCACCTGCGCACTCGCGACCGGCAAGGTGTAGTCGATGCCCTGGAGCGTGGAGCCGCCATGGATGCGCAGCGGCGGCAGACCGCCGGTTTCGCTGTCGATGATGGCGCCCATCTTCGACAGCGGATCGATGACCCGCCGCATCGGCCGCTTCGACAGCGAAGCGTCGCCTACCAATATACTGTCGAACGTCTGCCCGGCGAGTACGCCGGTCAATATGCGCATGCCGGTGCCGGCGTTGCCGCAGTCCAGCGCTTCGGCACTGGCGAGTAGTCCGCGCAGACCCACGCCGCGCACGATCCGCGACTGCGGCGACGGCGCTTCGATCTTCACCCCGAGTTTCTGGAAAACCGCCGCAGTGGCGCGGGTATCTTCGCCCTCGAGAAAACCTTCGATGCGCGACACGCCCTCGGCCAACGAGGCCAGCATGATCGCGCGGTGCGACACTGATTTGTCGCCGGGCACGCGGATCCGGCCGGTGAGCGGCTTGCCTGCGCCGACGATCCAATCGAGTCTGTTCGCGCCGCTCATGCCAGCACCTCATCGAGCGCGGTCAGCAGCCGGCGGTTTTCGTCGGCATTGCCGACCGTGATGCGTAGACAGTGACCGAGACCATAGCCGATCATCGGCCGCAGCACGACGCCGACTTCGCACAAGGCGGCTTCGATCTTCGCGACGCGCGCGTTGTCCCCCGGCTCGGCGAACTGCGTGAGCAGGAAATTCGTCTGCGACGGAAACACCGTTAACCCGCGCGCGCGCAGTGCGGTTGCAAGCGCTCCGCGCTGCTCGGCATTGCGCGCGACCACCCAGTCGAGATGCTCGACGTCGCCAAGCGCAGCTTCGGCCGCGGCCAGACCGGCGCTGTTGACATTGAAGCTTTCGCGCACCCGTTCCATCACCGCGATCAGGCCGGGATGCGCGATGGCGAAACCGACGCGCAGCCCCGCCAGCGCGTAGGCCTTGCTGAATGTGCGGGTGACCACGAGATTCGGATACGCCGACTGCAGCGTCAGCGCCGACACGCATTCCGGCGCATCGACGAACTCGGCGTAGGCCTCATCGACCACGACCACGATATCCGCCGACACGTTCGCCATGAACGCGGCGAAAGCATCGGCGCCGTACCAGGTGCCGGTCGGATTGTTCGGATTGGCGAGATACACCAGACGCGTCGCGGGCGTGATTGCAGTTGCGATCGCATCGAGATCGTGGCCGCGCGGCATCGCGTGATCGTCGGCATTGCACGGCGCGACCCGCAGCGTGGCGCCCGCGCACTGCGCTGCGATGGCATAGACCGCGAAACCGAACTGCGAAACGACCACATCGACGCCGGGCGCGGCAAAGACCTGCGCGAACTGCATCAGCAATTCATGCGAACCGTTGCCGAGCAGGATCGACGCAGGCTCCACGCCATGCTTCGCCGCGAGCGCGCGCTTGAGATCGCCGCCGAGCGGATCCGGGTAACGGAAGCTGTCGTGGATCGTCGCGAGGATCGCTTCCTTCGCACGCACGCTGGGTCCGTACGGATTCTCGTTCGAGCCCAGTTCGATCAGATGTCGCCCTTTGAAACGGCGCCGGAACGCGACCAGATCGTGGCCGGGATCGTAGGCGCGCAGCTTCTGGATGCCGGGCTGGGCGAGTGCCGAAAAAAATGCTTCGTCCGTCATGCAAGACCTACGGCACAGCCACCGGATACGACCCCAACACCCGCACATCGCCGGCATACCGGTCGATCTCGGCCAACGCATCCTTCAGCGGCGATTCCTCGGCATGGCCGGCGACGTCGATGAAGAATGCGTACTGCCACAAGGCGCCGTGCGCGGGGCGCGATTCGATCCGGTTCATGCTGATCGAGCGCCGGGCCAGCGGCTCGAGAATCTTGTACAGCGCGCCGGGCTGGTCGCGGATGAAGACGAGCAGCGAGGTGCGATCGTTGCCCGACGACGGAAACGAGGCGCGGCCGATCACCAGGAAGCGCGTGGTGTTGTCGCTGCGGTCCTCGATCGGGCCAGCCACCACTTTCAGGCCGTAGACATGCGCGGCGTTCTCGCCCGCGATCGCCGCCGCATCGTCGGCGTTGCGCGCACGACGCGCGGCTTCGGCGTTGCTGGCGACCGCATGCTTTTCGAGCTTCGGCAGATTCTGACGCAGCCAACCCTTGCACTGCGCCAACGACAGCGTGTGCGAATAGATGCGCTCGATGTCTTCAATGTGCCCCGTTCGCGACAGCAGATACTGATGCACGCGCAGTTCGACTTCGCCGCAGATCATCAGCGGCGAAGTCAGAAACAGATCGAGCGTGGACTGGATGGTGCCGGTGCCGGAATTTTCTACCGGCACGACGCCGAAATCGGCATTGCCGGCTGCGACTTCGTCGAACACCTCTTCCACGGTGACCAGCGGCAGCGCCTTGGCGGAGTGGCCGAAATGCTTGTATACCGCCTGTTGCGAGAACGTGCCTTCGGGGCCGAGATAACCGACGCGCAGCGGTTCCTGCTGGGCCAGGCATGCGGACATGATTTCGCGGAACAGCCGCACCAGCACTTCGTCGGACAGCGGGCCTTCATTGCGATCGACGACGCGGCGCAGCACCTGCGCTTCGCGCTCCGGACGGTAGTAATCGACCGCCGCCGCGAGTTTGCCCTTGGCCTTGCCGACCTGATGCGCCCAGATCGCGCGTTCGGCGATCAGGGTCTGGATCTCGCGATCGATACCGTCGATCTGCGCGCGCACGGCGAGCAGATCGGGCTTGCCCTGGGCGTCGGTGGGAATGTCCACCGACGACTTCGGCGCGCCAGCCGCTTTCGTCGCGGGCTTCTTCCTGGCCGCGCGCTTCGCCGGCTTCGTGGCGCCGGTGCCTTTGCGCTTCTCAGCCATGACGCTGCTGGAAGTCTTTCATGAAATCCGCAAGCGCTTTCACGCCGACGACCGGCATCGCGTTGTAGATCGAAGCTCGCATGCCACCGAGCGCACGATGGCCCTTCAGCGCCATCAGGCCCGCGGCCTTGGCTTCGGACAGGAAGGGCTTGTCCAGCGCTTCGTCGTGGAGGAAGAACGGCACGTTCATGCGCGAACGCACGCCGGCGGCGACTTCGTTGCGGTAATAGCCGCCGGATGCGTCGATCGCCGAATACAGCAGCGCTGATTTCTCGGCACTGCGGCGGGCGAATTCGGCGACGCCGCCTTCGGCCAGCATCCACTTCACGTTGAGGCCGAGCATGTACCAGTTCCAGGTCGGCGGCGTATTGAGCATCGACTCGCCCTTGAGGTGCGAGGCGTAGTTGAAGATGTCGGCGCGCGGCTGGCCGGCACGTTCCAGCAGGTCGCGACGCACGATCACGACGGTAACGCCGACCGGACCGAGATTCTTCTGCGCGCCCGCGTAGATCACGCCGTATTTCGAGATGTCGACCGGCTCCGAGGCGATGCTGGAGCTGAAATCGGCGACCAGCGGTACGTCGCCGACATCCGGCGTGTAGCGGAACTCGACACCATGGATGGTCTCGTTCGCAGTGATGTGCACATAAGCAGCATCGGCCGAAAGCTGCCAGGTGTCGCGCGCCGGAATATCGCGGAAGCCGCCGGCCTCGCTGGTCGCGGCCACGCGCAGATCGACATAGGGTTTGGCCTGCTTGATCGCAGTCTTGCCCCAGTGGCCGCTGACCACGTAGTCGACGGCCTGGCCCGGTGCCGCCAGATTCAGCGGAATCAGGGCCTGCTGGGTGGTGGCGCCGCCGCCGAGGAACAGCACGGCGTAATCGTCCGGAATCGACATCAGGGTGCGCAGATCGGCTTCGGCTTCGGCGGCGACCTGGATGAACTCGGCGCCGCGATGGCTGTGTTCGACGATGGATGCGCCCGAGTCGCGCCACTCCAGCATCTCGTCCTGGGCCTGGCGGAGGACGCTCTCGGGCAGGGTGGCGGGACCGGCACTGAAATTGAAGGCGCGCGACATCGTTGTGTTCCGTGAGCATGGGGCCTTGGAGTATGCCGCAGCGCAGCATCTTTTTGGGAGACAGGGCAATGCCGGGAAAGCATTTCCGTCACCAGGCAGCAGCATGAGCCCCCTCCAGGTGGACATTTCCGGTCGGGCAGGGCGAAACCCGGGCCAGCACCGATATCCGGTCACTACGCTCAGTCGCCGCCCAGCAGCAGCAAGGCAGCGATCACGGCCGCCAACAGCACTGCTGCCAACAACAGCCACGGCAACCGCCGCCCACGACCGCGCTGTACCGGCAAAGTCTCGCTGACATGGTCGTTTTCGACGAGCCTGGTCAACAGCGACGTGCTGCTGGCTGGCGCTTCGATCACGAAACGGTGATGCACGTCGAACACGATCTGGTCGCCCGGCGACAGCAACGCGTCGCGCACGGCATCGCCATTGACGACGCTGCCATCGCCGCTACCGAGATCGCGCAGTACGACCTGATTGCCGATCATCTCGATCCGCGCATGGCGCTCGGCGAATGCGGAATCTTCGATACGGATATCGGCCTCGTCGCTGCGGCCGACCAGCCGCGGGGCTTCGAGGGTGAAACTGCGGCCGTGATGACGGCCACCGACGCCGCGCACCACCACCCGGCAATCGCCACGGAATTCGCCCGGCACATGGCGTAGCACGTCGGGCAGCGCATCGACCCCGTGCGAGGACACCAGCAGCATCTCCACGCCATCGAGATAGATCGCATCGCCCAGCCGCAGCATGGCCATGCGTTGAACCGGTCTGCCGTTGACATGGATGCCACGCGCGCCGTCGGCCACGGTCATCCACACGCCGCGGCGGTCGACGAACAGGCGGATCGAAGGCGCATCCAGATCGGAGACCAGCCCCACGGTATCGCCAATGCGACCGATGGCGTGAACGCCCGCACCGAGCGGCATTTCCGGGTGGTGATGTTCGGGGAATCGGAGTTTCAGACCTTCCATGCGACCGCAATTTATCATGGGTCCGGGCTGCAGGCCTTGGAACCGTGGCCGGCAGTGCGCACAATACCGTCCATCCTCAAGGGAGATGCCCATGTCCATCGATATCCGTCATTCGCACTCGCTGCCGCATGCGAAGGCGCGCAAAGCCGTCGAGGAAGTCGCGGAGAAGCTCGCAGAGCGCTTCGAATTCGATTACACATGGGACGGCGATACCCTCAACTTCAACCGCTCCGGCGTGGACGGCAAGATCGCACTGGCGCCGAAGTCGCTGCATGTCACGGCCAAGCTCGGCTTTCTGATGTCGGCCTTCAAAGGCCCGATCGAGAGCGAGATCCGTCGCGTACTCGACGAACGATTCGGCTGATCCGGGATCGGGGATCGGGGATCCGAAAAAAACCAAAATATCGTCATCCCTCCAGCCTTCTTTTGGCGTCCGCTCAGCGGTCGCGGATGGGCTTGCGTGTCCCGCCAGCTGCCGGATGCGCATCCGGCAGCGGTGCGAATGGTTCGGGGTGACTGGCGAACAACCGACGCGCGACTTCGCGCTCGCTGCGCTCGATGTCGGCGATGAACGCACCGACATCGTCCAATTTGGCGTAGGCGCCGAACCCGCGTTCAAGAAACGATTGCAGCTCGCCGAAGCCCGCCGCGCGTGCCGGCCCCCGCAGCACACCCAGCAACGTCGCCACGCCACGCGTACGCAGCGCATGGCCGAGGCCGTATCCGGCGACGACGATCAGGTCGACCTGATGCGCCCGCAGCCGCGGCAGCCCCACTTCGCGATACGCGCGGCCATACAGGTCGTCGTCAAGGTTTTTTCGTCTGGGCGCCAGTCGCTCCAGGGCCTCCGCCATTCGCAAATCGAAGGCGTGGCTCAGCGCACCCAGCTCGATCGCGTCCGCCAGCGTTTCGAGCAGTGTCTGCGGCAGCAATCGCTGCATTTTCCCGGCCACGCGTGCGATGTCGGAATCGCGACGGCTGAAATCGCGGTCGCCGTAAAGATCGGTCAGAAAGAATTCCGCCGCCGGTTTGCGCTTGGGGTCGAGCATGAAACCTTCGAAACTCGCGGCAAGTCGCGCCGCCTGCCAGCGCCGCAGTTCGGGTAGCCAACGCGAACCGTTGCGCGGTTCGCGCACGGGATCGTGTACCGCCTGGTGCCACGCCAATCTACGGGCCAGCAGGACGGCCAAAGCCCGTTTGTCGGGCCGTCGCCGGCCGTGGGCAAGGTCTGGAGTAACGATCTTCATCTGTGCCGATGATCGGTGTCGTGAGAGCCTGGGGCAAGCCCGATTGCGTCGGAACATGCAAAGGAAACGGGACCATGCAGGGATTCGCCTACGGAATCAACAGCTTGAACTCATCATGTCGTATACGACGATCGTGCAAGCCACGGATATGCGCCTTTCGGCTACACTCGACGCGTTCCCTAAGTGTCCTCTGCATGCTCTCACTTCACGCCGCCAGCCGACCCGTTCACGCCAAGTCCGGCAAGCGCAAGCCGACCTCCCGCACCACCGCCCCGACATCCGCCCGTATCGGTCTGGCGATCGCTGGCGGCGGTCCGATCGGCGCGATGTACGAGCTGGGTGCGCTGCGCGCCCTCGATGATGCTTTCGACGGGATCGATCTGACCCGGATGGACTGCTATGTGGGCGTGAGCAGTGGCGCGTTCCTCGCCGCCGGGCTGGTCAACCGCATGTCGACCAGCGAGATGTGCCGGATATTCATCACCGGCGAAAGCGACGACGTGCGCTTCCGGCCCGAAACCTTTCTTCGCCCGGCGGTCTTCGAATACCTGCGACGCGCTTCGGCGTTGCCGAGACTGACGATGGAATGGTGGGCCAGCCTGCTCAATCCACGCGAGTCGCGGCTGTCGGACCTGATCCTCCGCTTCGGTGGGCTGGTGCCCGCCGGACTGTTCGACAACACGGAAGTCGAGCGCTTCCTGCGCGAAATCTTCAGCCGTGGCGGGCGCAGCAACGACTTCCGCGAGCTCGACAGGGAGCTGTACGTGGTCGCGGTCGATCTCGACAGCGGCGAAGCGGTGCGCTTCGGCGGCAAGGATTGGATGGACATTCCGATTTCGAAGGCCGTCCAGGCCAGCGCAGCGCTGCCGGGCCTGTACCCACCGGTCGAAGTTCGCGGCCGTCACTACGTCGACGGCGCGTTGCGCCGGACCATGCATGCATCGGTACTGCTGGAACGCGGTATCGACCTGCTGATCGGCATCAACCCGCTGGTGCCGTTCGATTCGACCCGGGTCGATAGCGACGCTGGCCGGCGCGGCGATGTCGATCCGCACCGTATCTGGCAGGGTGGCCTGCCGGCGGTGATGTCGCAGACCTTCCGTACCCTGCTGCAGTCGCGCATGCAGGTCGGTCTCGCGAAGTACGCCCAGCAATACCCGGACATCGACCAGCTGATCTTCGAACCGAACTCCAACGACGGCGAAATGTTCTTCACCAACGCCTTCAGCTTCTCGAATCGTCGCCGTGTGTGCCAGCTGGGCTACCGCAATACACTGCAGGATCTGCGCAATCGCGCCGAAACCCTGCGTCCTGTGCTGGCCGCCCACGGCATCCGCCTGCGCGACGAAGTCCTCGCCGACCGCCATCGCACGGTGCTGAGCGGCATAGGCAAAGCCCCCCCTCGCAGTACCGAAACCACCGCACGCCTGCGTCGTGCGCTCGAAGAAACCGAACATCTCATCAAGCGCCGCAAGCGCGGCTGAGCTCCGGAATGATCCGGCGCGTCCCGGATATCGCGATCGCCATCGCGATGCACCCGCGATTCCTCGTGTGAATACTCTAGACAACTCCCGCATTCTGCTGCGCAATCGATCACGCGCCCGCTGGGAGGGCATCATGGCCAAGTTCAAAAAAGCCGCTGCAAAGAAGACCACCACCAAAGCTGCCGATGCGCAGGCACAGGCCGAGCATTTGTCCAAGTCACTGAGCGAATCCGCGCAGCAGGTCTGGCTTGCTGGCGTCGGCGCGTTTTCGCGCGCGCAGGCCGAAGGCACCAAGTTGTTCGAAGGCCTGGTGAAGGAAGGCATGGGTCTGGAGCAGACCATGCGCAAGTTCGCCGGCGGCCGCGCCGAAGTGGTGCGCGATGTGGTCGAAAACCGTGTCGGTCAGGCCCGCGAACGCGCCACCGATACCTGGGACAAGCTGGAAAAGGTCTTCGAAGACCGCGTCCAGCGCGCCCTCGTCAAGCTCGGCGTGCCCAGCCGCGAAGACCTCACCGATCTGAGCAGCCGCGTCGAAGCACTGACCGCCGAACTGCGCCGTCAAGGCGGCAAGCCTGCTGCCGCGCCGCGCAAGAGCGCAAAGAAAGTGGCCAAGGCCGTGAAGGCGCCTGCCAAACGCGGCCGCAAGCCCGCAGCGTCGAAGGCCTGATCAACAGCCGCCTCAGTCGCGCATGAACGGAACCGGGTGGAGACTCGCCCTCGACGTCCGGTCCGTCCATCGATCTGATAAGTTTGGTACCTATCCGCGTTGCTCATGCAACGCACGCTTTGGCGGCATCAAGCCGCTCTTCA
Organism: Lysobacteraceae bacterium; assembly: GCA_040079515.1. GTDB lineage: Bacteria > Pseudomonadota > Gammaproteobacteria > Xanthomonadales > Xanthomonadaceae > Lysobacter_I. The sequence goes on along the minus strand of JBEBKD010000001.1, from coordinate 391,105 downwards.
ACCCGCCGACCAGCTAAGAAGACCGTAGCTCCCCTCCCCTCCCCTCACGGCTTCAGGCAGGCGGGTTTCTTTTTGCTCGATGAAAAGACTTCGTCATCGTCTTCGTCGCGAATCGGCCCAACTCGACCGTATTGAAGCCCGCAAGAAAGAAGGCAGCATCGCGGCTGCCTTCTGCGTTTCAAGTGGCGGCGATGGTCCGTCGGATGTTACCAGTGCACGCCGCGCATAAGCGAAGCGAATGCGATCTGTTCCTGACTCGGTTGATCTTCCTTGAGCGCCTTCTTGTCGCCCTTCGCCGCGGCCGAATCCGGGAACAGCTCGAATGCGGTACTCATGATCACCTCGTAAGCTTTGGGCGCGACCGCATTGAGCACCGCCGAGAAGATACCCAGACGCGTCGCGATCCGGCTGGGCTTCTCGATGATGCCCTTGACCACCAGATCCGCAGCTTCGTCCGGGCTCAGGGTCGGCACGCTTTCGTACATCTTGGTCGGCGCGATCATCGGCGTGCGCACCAGCGGCATGTTGATGGTGGTGAAACTGATGCCCTTGCCGGACAACTCGCCTTGGGCGCAGCGGCTGAAGGCATCCAGCGCCGCCTTCGATGCGACATATGCCGAGAACCGAGGCGAACTGGCGAGGACGCCGATCGAGCTGATATTGATGATGTGGCCCTTGCGGCGTTGGATCATCGTCGGCATGACCCCCATGATCAGACGCAGACAGCCGAAGTAGTTCAACTGCATGGTGCGTTCGAAATCGTGGAAGCGGTCGTAGCTGAGCTCGATCGAGCGGCGGATGGAACGCCCTGCGTTGTTGACCAGGATGTCGACGTGGCCGTGATCCTTGAGGATCGTGGCCACGAGTCGGTCGCAGTCGGCCATATCGGCGAGATCGGCCGTGTAAGCGAAGACCTTGCCGCCGCCCTTCTTCATCTCGTCGCGGGCCTTGAACAGCTCTTCTTCGCCGCGGGCGACGATCACGGTAGTCGCGCCGGCTTCGGCCAGTCGCTGGGCGGTCGACAGACCAATGCCGGACGAACCGCCGGTGACGACCACGACTTTGCCCTTGACCTTGCCTTTCAGACTGCGGTCGATGAACAGATCGGGATCGAGGTGGCGTTCCCAGTAATCCCAGAGCCGCCAGGCATAGTCGTCCAGCTTCGGCACCGAAATGCCGCTGCCCTTGAGCGCGCGCTCGGTCTCGCGATTGTCGAAGCGTGTGGGATAAGTGATGAATTTCAGCACGCCTTTCGGAATCTTGAAATCGCGCAGCAGCATACCGATGAAGCGCTTCACCGGCGGGAGGCTGCCGACCGCGCCGCGCACCCCGCTGGGGACGAACGCGAACATGCGCGCGTCGAGGCGCATGGTCATTTCCGGGGCATGGCCGGCGCGGGCGAAGGTGTTCAGCACCTCACCGACACGCATCGGTTCCGGGTCCACGAGATGGAAGCAGTGGCCGTCGAGTTTGGGCTTGTGCGCGATGTGATCCATGGCGTCGACCACGAAATCCACCGGCACCACGTTGATCCGACCGCCCTCCAGGCCAAGCATCGGCATCCACGGCGGCAGCATTTCGCGCAGTTTCTTGAGGAAGGTGAAGAAGTAATACGGGCCGTCGATCTTGTCCATCTCGCCGGTCTGCGAGTGGCCGACGACCATGCCCGGACGATAAATGCGCCATTTGATGCGCTTCTCCTTGCGCACCAGACCTTCGGAATCGTGTTTGGTGCGCAGGTACGGGTCATCCAAGCCCTCGGCCTCGTCGAACATGTCCTCGCGGAATACGCCCTGATAGAGGCCGGCCGCCGCGATCGAACTGGTGTGATGGAAGCAACCTGCACCGATCGCAACGCCCAGATCCAATGCGTTCTGGGTACCGTCGACGTTCGCCTTGCGCTGGCTTTCGGCATCCGCGGTCAAATCGTAGATCGCCGCCAGATGGAAGAAGTGTTTCACCTTGCCGGTGAGGGTCCTCAGCTGCGCGGCGGTCAGGCCGCATTTCGCGGCGGTCATGTCGCCATGTACCGGCACCACACGCTTCATGTCCCAGGCCATTTTCTTGGCAAGCGAATCGAATTTCTTCTGCGAATCCTTGCGCACCAGCACATAGATCGTGCCTTTGCGCTTCAGCAGATTGCCCACCAGGAAGCGCCCCAGAAACCCGGTGGCACCGGTAACGAAATAGCTCATGTCCTCGCCCTCATGAGAATAGAGCCTGACATGGGGAATCCCGAGCCAGGTTCCGGGACCGCGGCGCAGTCCGAAGCGGCTAAGTTGCCAGAGCCGGCGCTCAAGAACAATCCGGGGGCGTAGGGTCGCGTACCCGTCCCACACATCCCGGGTCGCCAGCGTCGTATTGACCCGCCCCTCGCGCCATGCTGTCATGCCGCCTTCACGGGAGGGTTAAAACCATGTCCGATCTGCAGAACCGCTTTGAACAAGCCGCGAAGGATATCCAGAGCCTGGCCGAGCGCCCCGACAACGACACCCTGCTGCGCCTGTACGCGCTGTTCAAACAGGGTTCCGAGGGCGATGTCAGCGGCGCCAAACCCGGTTTCTTCGATTTCGTCGGCACCGCCAAGTACGAAGCGTGGGCCAAACTGAAGGGCACCGCGCAGGACGACGCAAAGAAGAAGTACGTCGATCTGGTGAAGAAGCTGGCCGGCTGAGGCCCTCCGGCCTGGGCCACTGCCCTGATGGCAAGACAGACCCGACAACGGATCCTCGACACTTCGCTTGCGATGTTCAACACGCAGGGCGAACCCAATGTCACGACCAACCACATCGCGGACGAACTGGAGATCAGCCCCGGCAATCTCTACTACCACTTCCGCAACAAGGACGACATCATCGAGCAGTTGTTCGCGCGCTACGAGGAGCGCATGGACAACGCGCTCGCCGCGCCCAGCGGCCGCCTGCCAGAGCTGGAAGACATCTGGCTGCAGTTGCATCTGGTGTTCGAATGCATCTGGGACTATCGATTCCTCTATCGCGATCTCGTCGAAATCCTCAGCCGCAACCGCCGCATGCGGCTGCGTTTCGCGCGCATTCTCAAACGCGCCGATGAGCGTGCTCACCTCGTGATGCGCGGCTTGTCGCAAGCGGGAATCATGCGCGGCTCCGCCGATGAATTGAACGCCGCCGCCACCAATGTCCTGGTGCTGTCCACGTTCTGGCTGAATTACTCGGCCGCCCGTGGCGACCGCGACGAACAGATCGCCATCCGCCAGGGCATCATCCAGGTCATGATGCTGCTGGCGCCGTTCCTGCGCGATGCGGAACGGGTACATCTGAATACGTTGATCCGCGCCTATCAGGATTGACCACTGGCTATCGGCAGCCTGCGGTGCGCAAGCGGATCCCGAAGCGTGCGCATGCGCAAGAAATCGACTCGTCGAATCGCGTTATGGTGGCAAAACAGGGGATCCAGTCCCAGGGAAAGGAGCTTCTCATGAAACGCAAGTCATTCAGAACCGTGCTGGCCGCCACGGCACTTGTCCTGCTCACCGCGTCCACATTCGCGGATGCCGCATGTCGCTACAACACCTGCTACCAGACGTTCACCCGATGCCGTCTCTCGGGTACACCATTCGCGACCTGCTACGCCGCATACGAGGATTGCCTCGCGCGCAACGGCTGCCCCATTCCCTGATCGCCGAATCCTATCGGGTTACCCGTGTGCCATCGAATGGCGCACGGGTCTCAACGAATCACTACACCACCGCTCCAGCGGCATGTCCCGACGCCCATGCCCACTGGAAGTTGTAACCACCCAGCCAGCCGGTGACGTCGACGACCTCGCCGACGAAATACAGCCCGGCTACGCGTTTGGACTGCATCGTCGAAGAAGACAACTCATCGGTATCGACACCGCCCAGCGTCACCTCCGCAGTGCGATAACCCTCGGTGCCGTTCGCGACCAGCGGCCAGTGCTGCAACTGGTCGGCCATCGCGCGCAGTTCGGGATCGTTGAGCTGGCGCATCGGGCGACTCGGAAACCACAGCTCGCACAAGCGCTCGGCGAAGCGCTTGGGGAACAGCTCGCCCAGCGCGTTGCGCAGTTCTGCGGCGGAGCGCCGCGTACGCAGATCCTTGAGCAGATCGAAGGCATCGCCCTGCGGCAGCAGATCGAGGTGCAGGGCATCGCCGACGTCCCAGTACGACGATATCTGCAGAATCGCGGGGCCGCTGACGCCACGATGAGTGATCAGCATGAAGTTGCTGAACTCGCGGCCGTTGCACTGTGCGGTCACCGGAAACGCCACGCCACTGAGGTCAGCCAGGCGTTCCTGATGTTTGCCGGTCAGTGTGAGCGGCACCAGTCCGGCACGGGTCGGCAGCACCGTGTGACCGAACCGGCGCGCCAGTTCGTAGCCGAAACCGGTCGCGCCCATGCTCGGGATCGACAATCCGCCGGTCGCCACCACCAGCGAGGGCGCGCGCAGTTCGCCCTGCGTGGTCCGCACACGGAAGCCGCCATCGACGTTTTCCACGTGCTCGACGCTGCATCCCGTGCCGATGCGCACACCGGCATCGGCACATTCGTCCAGCAGCATTTTCACGATCAGCTTCGACGACTCGTCGCAGAACAGCTGCCCTAGTTCCTTCTCGTGATACGCGATGCCATGACGCTCGACCAGCTCAATGAAATGCTGCGGCGTGTAGCGCGCCAGCGCCGATTTGCAGAAATGCGGGTTGGCCGAAATGAAGTTGGCTGCGGTGGTGCCGGTGTTGGTGAAATTGCAACGGCCGCCGCCCGACATCAGGATTTTCTTGCCGCAGCGATTGGCATGTTCAATCACCCGCACGCGCCGACCGCGCTGGCCGGCAACGATCGCGCACATCAACCCCGCAGCGCCGCCGCCGATCACGATCGCATCGGCCGTCGCGGCAGCAGTCGTGGTTGGCGTCATGGCGGCGTCCGGGGAGCGATCGGACGTGCATTGTAGGCGGTGCGCAGCCGTCAGCCTTGCGCCGGACCCCCGACCTCAACGAGCATTGCGGTTTGGCCCGCCCCGAATCTCCGAATGCTGCGTCTGACCGAACTCAAACTGCCGTTGGACCATCCCGATGCAGCGTTGCGCGCGGCCATCGTGCAGCGGCTAGGCGTGGCGGACGGCGACATCGCCGGGTTCACCGTCTACAAGCGCAGTTACGACGCGCGCAAACGCAGCGCGATCACCCTGATCTACACGGTCGATATCGAACTGCGCGATACGCTCGAAGCCGGTGTCGCCCAACGAGGGCTTGCGCACGTCGCGCCCAGCCCGGATATGCGCTATCGCTTCGTGACGCATGCGCCAAGCACGCTGAAATCGCGGCCGGTGGTGATCGGTTTCGGGCCCTGCGGCCTGTTCGCGGCGCTGATCCTGGCGCAGATGGGCTTCCGCCCGATCGTGCTGGAGCGCGGCAAAGCAGTGCGCGAACGCACGCGCGACACCTTCGGCTTGTGGCGTCAGGCGGTGCTGGACCCCGAATCGAACGTGCAGTTCGGCGAAGGCGGCGCGGGCACGTTCTCGGACGGCAAGCTCTGGAGCCAGATCAAGGATCCGCACCATTACGGACGCAAGGTGCTGGAAGAATTCGTGCTGGCTGGCGCGCCGGAAGAAATCATGTACGTCAGCAAGCCGCATATCGGCACGTTCCGGCTGGTCAGCATGATCGAGAAAATGCGCGCGACCATCGAATTGCTGGGCGGCGAGATCCGCTTCGGCGCGCGGGTCGAGGATGTGCGCATCGAAGACGGTCGCATCCGCGGTCTGGTGCTGAAGGACGGCGAAGAACTGCGCTGCGAACACGTGGTGCTGGCGATCGGCCACAGCGCCCGGGACACCTTCGAGATGCTGCACAGACGCGGCGTTTACATCGAAGCGAAGCCCTTTTCGATCGGTTTCCGGATCGAGCACCCGCAGTCGCTGATCGACAACGCGCGCTTCGGTTCGTTCGCCGGGCATCCGCTACTCGGCGCCGCCGATTACCGCCTGGTCCATCACGCCAGGAACGGGCGCGGCGTCTACAGCTTCTGCATGTGCCCGGGCGGTACCGTGGTCGCGGCTACGTCCGAAGTCGGCCAGGTCGTCACCAACGGCATGAGCCAGTATTCACGCAACGAACGCAACGCGAATGCCGGCCTCGTCGTCGGTATCAGCCCCGCCGATTACCCCGGTGATCCGCTCGCGGGCATCACGTTCCAGCGGCAGTGGGAACGCCAGGCGTTCAAGCTCGGCGGCGGCGATTACTGGGCGCCGGGCCAGCTGGTCGGCGACTTCTTGCGTGGCCGGCCATCGAAAAACTTCGGCGATGTGCAGCCTTCGTACACGCCCGGCGTGCGCCTGGGCGATCTGTCCACCGCCCTGCCCGACTACGCCATCGCCGCGATCCGCGAAGCCATCCCCGCGCTGGACCGCCAGCTCAAGGGCTTCGCGATGCACGACGCAGTGCTCACTGGCGTGGAGACGCGCACCTCATCGCCGATCCGCATCACTCGCGGCGCCGATTACCAGAGCATCAACACGCGCGGGCTGTATCCCGCCGGCGAAGGCGCCAGCTATGCCGGTGGCATCTATTCGGCCGCGATCGACGGTATCGAAGTGGCGCAGGCGCTGGCCTTGGCGATGACAGGCGACTGATCGTTCAACCGATGGCATTCGCCAACTTAGGCCTGGGAATCCGTATCTTGTCGCACAACGCCACGCCGCAGATACAAAGACCGATAACGCCGGCATTTCCACGGGTGATCAGCGCCCGAAACAAGCGAGCAAGCGCATATTGTCTTAACGCTGCTGGTTCAATCCGGATACTTCGAGTATCGCGCGATGATCAAGGGAAGCAGGGAGCTATAAGCGTCCGTCCAGCGCTCGAAGCCGGGATTTTGCGGCAAGGCCGTCCAATACTCATGCCCCGTGGCTTTTTCGAGCATTGCGATCGTCTTGGGATCAGGCGACATCACGACCCAATCGGAAGACGTGAAGACCATCTCTTTCTCGTCCTCGCGCGGTTCTCTGGCTTTGCGTAGACGCGCCGTCCAGCCGGATTCCGCGGCGGACGAGAGCACTGGTTTCAGATCGAGGAAGCGGTTGGAGATATGGAACGCCAGCAGGCCATTGGGTGCAAGGTGGCGGCGATACGTATCGAAGGCTTCCCGGGTGAGCAAATGAACCGGCACCGCGTCCGAAGTGAATGCGTCCACGACCAGCAGATCGGCGCTATCTGGTGGTTCGGATGCGATCGTGAGGCGGGCGTCGCCGATCACAACCTCCATATCGGGCATACAGCGGGAAATATAGGTGAAGTAGCGCTCATCGCGGGCGATTGTCTCCACCACCGGATCGATTTCGTAATACTTCCAGCGCTGCCCAGGCCTCGAATAGCACGACAGCGAACCTGTGCCCAGGCCCATCACGCCGATCCTGGCTTTTTCACCGAACAAAGCCGTCATTGCAGACATCGTCAAGCCAATGCCAGAGCTGGGGGTGTAGTACGTCTGCGGCACCAGTTGGATCGAAGGCTTACGCGATTGCGCGCCGTGCATGGTCGTGCCGTGGAACAGTATGATGGCTTTATCATCGACCGGCTTTATCGAATAAATGCCGAAGTAGCTACGCGTCATGCGCCCTTCGACCCATGTATCGTGCAGAGTGTTCCATCCGTTCATGCTCAGCATGGTGACAACGAGCATGCCGGAAAAAAGAATTCGATGACCGCAGGAAACAGCGCAGATCAGAGCAATCACCACTCCGGTCATGATCCTCATCCTATGCGGAATCGAAAACAGCTCCCACGAGGCGACAGCAGACAGCGAAAGCCCTGCTGCAAGTATGATCATGGGGATCGCAATCGAACGACCATAGCGTCTCCAGAACGTTTCCGTGCGGCGCGAGAGTGGTTGATCGCCCACGACCAGCGCTGCGGCGGCCAACAGGATCGGGTACTCATAGGTCCAATCGAAGATCAGCGGTGCCAGCAACGCGCAAAAAAGACCGCCGAGAACGCCGCCGATCGACATCGCCAGATAGAAGTGCGTCAGATGTTCTGGTGCAGGCCGCGAGTCGAACATACGAGAATGCAATACGCATGCGATCACGAACAGATTGCATACGACGATAAAAGGCGAGCTGAAGCTGCCGAGAAACACGGTGAACCCTGCGATCAGCAGCAGGAGCGGCGCCACCTTCGCGACAAGTTCCGGCAATTCCCTGTTCCCGGCGAATGCCACCGAGAAACTGAGCAGATATAGGCCCAAAGGAATGACCCAGAGCAACGGCACGGCAGCGACATCCGTCGTCAGATGCAGCGATGTCGAGAGCATCACTCCGGATGCGATCGCGGCAAGCACGATCCAATACAAGGTAATGCGCCGACCTGGAGCGGCAGTCGTCGCGGACTGCATGGATAACGCTGCTGCGCCTCGAGGCAGGTAAAGGACGCATACCAACGACAGCAGCGCCACCGCCATATAGCCCACCGACCACAACCAACTCTGGGTGCCGGTTTGCATCAGCGGCTCGACAACGAGCGGATAGGCAAGCAGGCCAGTGAAGCTACCCAGATTCGATGCTGCATATAGAACATACGGATCGCCGCCACCGGAGAGCGCGAACCATCGCTGCATCAATGGTGCTTGCGCCGAGACTACGAAAAACAACGGGCCGATCGAAGTCAACAACAGCCATGGCACCCACAGAACGAGGTTGCTGCCGCCGTCTGGCTGCGCGCCGTTCAATGAAATGGGGAGCATCAACCCTGCTATGCAAAACATCGTGATGTGGATCACTGCCTGCTGCCGTGCAGCAAGACGACCCAACCAGTGCGCATAGCCGTATCCAGCGAGCAACAACGCCTGATACACCAGCATTGCGGAGTTCCAAACCGCTGGTGTGCCTCCCAGCCTGGGCAGGACCATGCGAGCGATCATCGGTTGCACCAGGAACAGCAACAATGACCCTATGCAAATAGTCGCCAGAAACAGCAGGCGATGGGCGCGAGCACCAGGCATGAAGTTGGTCGTCATTGCGGCGTTCAAGGCGAACTCTCTTAACGGTTATGTGAGCAAATCCGTGCAGGCGCTTTCGACATGCCTCGGCGAGCGGCCTGCGCAGGAGGATACAAACGGTAACCTCTGCATTGCTCGGAGGTTCTTGAAGCGACCTAGCCTAGCCCAAGTAAGCCCAGCTGTGTATATGGACGTCAGGCCTTCGAGGCATCGCATCTGCTTGGAAATATGATGCCAACTCAAGCCGTCATCGGCGCATGTTCGCAGTGGCCTATCCCGATAGCGTTGACGCCATTCGCGCCGCCATGCCGTCATTTGCGGACAGAGGCATGGATTGACCGGAACAGCAGATATTCTGGTGAGGCATATGGCCGCGGGCACGCGCTGATACACACCTAAATCGGCACTACCCCACCCTGCAGATATCCACGCGCAATCAACAGTTGCCGAATAGCGCCGGTCATTTCGCCCGGGGCACGGTATTCGGGGTGGCTGCGGAAGATCGCGGCGGCATCGCCGAACGCCTGCCATTGCGCGAATTCAGCCTTCGCCAACACATCGGGCGGCGGCTCCAGTCGCATTGCTGCGTCCTGGGTGGATTCGATCGTGGCACGGGCGCGGATCGCGGGCAGTTGCCGGTCGCAGCGGCACGGGCGGTCGGCGTCGATCAGGCCACAGGTGTTCCGCGTGAACCCGGCGAGACGTTCGCGCGCGCGTGACAATCGTTTACGGAACGCCGCTGCGGAAATGCCGATGACTTCGCCGGCTTGTTCCGAGGCCAGGCCGAAGACCACATCGAGCAGATATGCCAGACGCTGATCGCGACCCAGCGCGAGCAACATGCCCTGGGTGCAGCCGATCGCCACACCGACGGCATCGGCTTTGTCTTCCGGCGTCATCACGCCACTGTCGAGCTGGACCGGAATCTGGCGACGACCGAAATCCAGACCCTGCTGCAGTTTATCGGCGATCGCCTCGAACGAGACCTCGGGCGATTCTCGGCTGCGCGTGGCGGCGGTGAGCAAATGGTTGTAGGCGATGCGGTAGACCCAGGTGGAAAACGCGGCTTCGAGCAGGAAACCGGCGAGATGCGTTACGACCTTCAGGAGGATTTCCTGGCTGGCATCGCGGGCATCATCGAGGTTGCCGAGCATGCGTACGCCGAAGTTGTAGACGCCCGGTTCTCGCGCGCAGCAAGGTGTCCATTGCCGCGAGATCGCCGTCGACCGCCTTGCGGACGGTCGCGGTATCGAGATCGGGAATCTTCATCGCGAAGCGGCAGCCGTCACCGCACGTTCGGCAGCGCGGACGGTAAGAGGATCGGGGCGTCGAACCACTCGATCTTCGCTGCAGTTCCGTGCACCGTCTGCTGTCTGCGTCGCCAGTCAGCATCGAGCGAGCGTTTGGCGGTGGCTTCGTTGCGCCAGAGATAGATCCCGCCGGTGCGGCCATCAGGCGTATCGATTAGATAGGCCCGCAACAGGCCCGGCACCTGTAAATCGATCGGCGGCATTCCAGTATTGGCGCCGGTCCTGGGGATGGTTATCACGGTCGCCACCGCGCCTTCCAATACAGCCACATCCATGCCGGATGTTCTATCGAAGACCTTGGAAGCATCGAACATGCGCACCTCCGGCTCGACACCGCGTTCATCGCGGACCCGTTTGTACCAGACAGGACCGAACCAAGCCTGCGCCGTGGTGCGATCCTGCCACAGATAGATACCGCCGAATTCTCCGTTCGGCCTGGCGAGACTGAATATCTTGAAAGTGAGCCCCGGAATCTGCCGGTACTGCGGCACCGCCTGCCGCATCTTACGTACGACCAGCCAGTTGGGGGCATACCACGGCTTGGCGACCTTGACGATGACCACCACCGGACCTCCGACGGTGTCGGCCGTCGGCTGCGCCGCCATTGCGATCGTGGCCGATGCGCCCAGTGCGATGGCGGACAGAAGCGGTGAAAGCGGGTTTTGCATGGTCTGTCTCCGTTGCATTGCCGGCGGGATGCCGGCGTCACAAGGTTGGACAAGCCAGTGCACATCGCTGTGACCGGTTTTCGACAGACATCGTCTGCACCGATCACTGTCGCCAGGCCATGGGCGGCTGTCGACGACAAAGAAAGCCCGGTCGATTGGCGAATCCGCTCAGGGCAGGATGCGCCAGATCGCCATATCGATGTCGCCGTTCGCGTTGGCGCTGCGTCCGACCACGACAAGACGACCGTTCGGATCGATCGCGATGCCGCGCGCCCCGTCATTACCGTTGGTGCCGCCCGCTCCACCCGCATGGACGATCCAGCCCTTGCCGCCAAACGCGGTGTCGAACGTGCCGTTCGCGAGATAACGCCACACCGCCATGTCGGAGTCGCCGGCCGTATTCGCGCTTTGACCGGAAACGACGACCCTGCCCCTGCCATCGATCACCACAGCACGGCCCCAGTCGTTGCCATCGCCGCCTGCAGCTGCGTGATGGGTCACATAACCCTTGCCGTTGAACGTGGTATCCAGTGTTCCGTTGTCGTTGAAACGCCAGATCGCCATGTCGCCATTGGTATCGACGCTGCCACGTGGGCTCCAGCCCGCGATTACGATCTTGCCACCGCTGCCGAATGCGATGGCGCGGCCGACGTCGTTGCCGTTTCCGCCCGCAGCATTGTCGTGACTGACGATGCCGCCAGTACCGAAACTGCCGTCGAGCGGGCCGCCGTCGTCGTCGGTGAACCGGAACACGGTCATGTCCTGGTTGCCGGCCGCATTGGTGCGATAGCCGGTCATCAACACTCTGCCGGCGGGATCGTGGGCGACGTCGATCGCGATGTCTTCGTTGTTGCCGCCGGCCGAATAGTTCGAGTAGATGTAGGCCCTGCCGGCATCGAACAGGCCGTTGGCATCGTAACGCCACAGCGCCGAGTCCCAGTCCGTACCGTTCCAGGTGAAGCCCGATGCGCGGATGTGTCCGTTCGGCGCCAACGTCGCGACGGTGCCGCCGCTCTGCGGACTCGGGAAGCGCACCATGCCATCGCTGCCCGCCAGTCCGAACGTGCCGTCCGGCGTGCCGTTCGCATTGAACCGCCACATGGCCATGCCCCAGACATTGGCGGCGATGCTGTAACCACCGACGAGGATGCGGCCGCTGGCGTCTATCACGATGGACGATGCGATCGCCTGATCGCTGGCGTTGGCACCGCCACCACCGGCATGGGTCACGTAGCCGGTGCCGTTGAACGTGGTATCGAGCGCACCGGTCGGCGTGTACCGCCACACCGTCATGACCAGCGCGCCGTTGGCGTTGGTACTGTAGCCCGCGACGACGATGCGGCCTTGACTGTCGATCGCGACGGCCTCGCCGTTGTCGTTGCTGTTGCCGCCGCCAGCATTGTGGTGGACGACGATGCCGTCATTGCTGAAGGCTGTATCGAGACTGCCTGCGGGCGGGCCGCTCAAGAGTGGCGGCTGCGGCCGGCTTCTGATTCTCGGCGAGCCCACGGGCGCACGCTCGGTCTGCGCAGGAAGCGTTGCGGTCGATTGTCGACTGCGCGCGCCGTTGCTGAAATCGGAGCAGGAGGACGTGATGGCTGCGGCGGCGACACCGAGGCAGATCGTGAGGATGCGTTGCTGGAATGTCGGGCGACTGGGCATGAACAGGGCTCGTTTGGTGTCCGAAGGAAGCCCCCTGTTCGCGACCCGCTGGCGCTCGGCATCCTGCCCCGCCCGCGATCACTGCGGATTATGCCCACGTTTCGACCACTGCCTTCGGTGATCGGAATCACACTTCACCCGATGTCTCTCGAAACGCATGCCGATGACTTTGAATGCGAATTGCTGTCGTTGTCGGCAACCGGATAACGCTCGCCCATGCCACTCACTTCAAAACATTCGCAGGAGGATGGCGCACCCGGCGCATTGCCGTCCATGCAAAGGGTTTGGTCGTGCAGTACATGCATTACTGTTGGCGTGTCAGGGATTGATTCCCATATTCGTACCTGTCGAGCTGGCGTTGCGCCCCACAGATCCCGGGGCGAGAACATAGCCCGCATAGGTGGTCGGTGCGGACCCGCCCACGAAGATCGGATTGCCATTCAGATTGCCGGCCCCAGGGTAACCGCTGTTGAGATTATGGTGATGCGTCGTGGTGCCGACTGCCCCATCGGCCAGACTCAAACCACCCACTACGAAAATATTGTTGCGCACGATATTGCCCGATGCCGCGCCGTCGATACGCACCGAGCCGCCGCCGACGATCGTGTTGTGTTCGATCAGCCAGCCCTGTGCTGCGTTGGCGGCGATAGCCCAGGGGAAAATGAAGCCCCCTCGTCGGTGAGCCTCGAACACGTTGTTGGTGATCACCATGCCGGAGTTCGGTCCGTCGAAATCCACGAAGCCACCGGTGCCGCCGTTGTCGTGGAAGTAGTTTCTGTCGACCACGATATTCGTCGCGCCATAAACCTGGATCGGATCCGCATGGCTGGCCGAGGGACTTGGATGCTGGTCGATCCGCGTGAATTCGTTGCCACGAACGATCACGCCATTGGCTCCGCCGATCAACTGGACGCCATCGGTACCATCAATCGCGCCATCGCCCCGGAACAGGTTGTTGCTGATGACGATGCCCTGGTCGCCATCAATGTTGTAGCCACGGACGGTGAGCGCCCCTTCCCAGAGCGCGACGTGGATGTTGATGAAGGTGCTGCTGTCGATGAGCCAATGCATGTTCTTTGCGCGCGCGCGAAGGCTGACAGCTTCGGTGAACTCGATATGGTCGAACGTCATCCAGGTGGAGGCGGGATTCCCCTCGGGGGCATCGACATCGATCCCCGCGATACGCAGGGTGCCGCCCAGGCCCGTAAAGCGTAGATGGCTGCTCGAGTTGATTTTGAGACCCGTGATGTTCACGGTGGCACCGTTCGCAGGGCGCACTGTGACATCCGATGTCTTGTTGACGAAGCTGATGTCCGACGAGGCGTACGTACTCGAATTCAGGCAGATGACAGAACCGCCGGGAGCAGCGCCGACCGCAGCCACCAGCCCACTGCCGATGGTCGACGTGCATGCTGGGGCCGCCGTGGAGCAGTTGACGATCACATTGGTGATGTTGGCGCCGCCAACCACGCCTGAGCCGCCACCGACCGTACAGATCAGCCCTGCTGGCTGCGTGGCGACTGTCACAGCGTAGGTCGCGCCGGAGGTCAGCGGCGTCGTGAATGTGAAAGTAGTGTTGGCATCGAGGGCGAGATCGTTACCGCCATTGTTGCGCAATACCACTGTCTTGCCCGCCCCCAGACCGTTGAGGCTGCCGCCGACGGTGTAGCGCATCGGTAGTGGCGACAACGGCCGGCTTCTGATTCTCGGCGAACCCGCTGGCGCCAGCGCAGTCTGCGCAGGAAGCGTCGCCGTCGGCCGCCGGCTGCGCGCGTCGTTGCGGGCATCGGTGCAGGAGGCTGCGGCGAACGCGGCAGCGACACAGAGGCAGATCGTGAGGATGCGTTGCACGAATGTCGGGCGATTGGGCATGGACAAGTCCCGGTCAGTATTCGAAAGCGGCCCCTTATTCGCGACCCACCCGCGATCGCGGCGGATTATGGTCACGTTTCGACCACCGTCTTCGGTGATCGGAATCACACTTCATCCGATGCATCTCGAAGATGTATCTCGAAAACGGATGCCGATGGCTTTGAATGCGAGCCGTTCACGCCAGCGCGCGCCATAAACGAAGACGGGCCGCGATGCGGCCCGTCGATGGATTGCAATGGTCGTGAAACTCAGCCGCCCTGGGTCAACGGCACCACACGGATTTCGACGCGGCGGTTCTTGGCCCGGCCGTCATCACTATTGTTGTCGGCGACCGGATAGCGCTCGCCCATGCCGACCACTTCGAAGCGTTCGCGCATCAGGCCGCGACCGGAGAGGTAGTTGGCGACGGCATTGGCGCGTTGTTCGGAAAGACGCTGGTTGTAATCGTCGCTGCCGACGCTGTCGGTATGACCACTGACTTCGACGACCGTCTGGTTGTACTCGGCCATGGTCGACGCAACCTGGTCCAGCGCGGGGTAGAACTGCGATTTGAGATCGGCGCGATTGAAGTCGAAGGTCACGCCGTCCGGCAGATTGAGCTTGATCACGTCGCCGTCGCGGGTCACTTCGATGCCGGTGCCGGCGGTGCGACGGCGGAGATCGGCTTCCTGGCGGTCCTGATACACACCTACCGCGCCACCGGCGACTGCGCCGACACCGGCACCGACCAGCGCGCGCTGGCGGCGCTCGAGGGCGTCATCGCCGCTCAGGATGCCGGCCACGGCACCGATGGCCGCGCCGATCAGGGCGCCGTTGCGGGTACGGTTCGGGTCATCGGGGGCATTGGTTTGGCCGGTGTAGGTCGCACAACTGCTGAGCAGCAAACTGGTCGCGATGGCGACTGCGACCGAGGCGTGGGAAGACTTGAACATGGGGAACTCCTGTTGACCGGCATGAAGGCGCCGGTGGGCGGAGCCACCTTAGGCTCGGGAAGCTGACACGGGGCTGTCTATGCGAATTGCGCGGCGCAGCATGCGAATTGCATCATCAATGGCGCGCCACGGCTTTCAACGGCCCATCCAAATAGGGTGCGCCTCGGCGCACCAGCTTTGTCAGCAAACCGGTGCGCCAAGGCGCACCCTATAAGCGGGCGTCCCGGCTCAGCTGAGCAGAGCCTCGGCGGCCACCGAATCCATCGTCCGCTCCCAACTGCCCATCAGAGTGAGATACAGCAGCTTCTCGAATTCGGCACCGAAACGGCGTATGACCGCGTCGGGATCGGGCACCAGTTTGGCGTCCGCGATCAGGCCGAAGTGGACCTTGCCGTTGTAGCTCAGGATCGACATACCGATGCCGATCGAGCCGGTCTGCGGCACCCAGAACATCATTTCGCGAATCTTGCCGCCGGCCAGATACAGCGGCTGCTGCGGGCCTGGCACGTTGGTCGCCACCGTGGTCGCCTTGCGGCTGAACATCTCGAGCGCCAGCTCCTGGACCGGCGCCGGCGCCATCCCGAGTGCTGCCAAAAGACCATATGCGACAATAGCTTGTCTTGAGTTCTTCAACTGATGCATGCATTCGGCGACATGCTCCAGACGCCGGATCGGGTTGCTGATGCCCACCGGCAGATCCAGGAAGACCAGACCGAAATGGTTGCCGAGCTTACGCGCGTGTTCCAGCGGCCGCAGGTTCACCGGCACGGTCGCGCGCAAGGTCATGCCGTCGACGTGCTCGCCACGCTCGATCATGTAATCCCGCAGCGCACCTGCGGCGGTGGCCATCAGCACATCGTTGACGGTGCAGTCGCAGGCACGGCCGACGGCCTTCACTTCTTCCAGATCCAGCGGCGGCGCCCAGGCCACGCGTTTGCTCACACCGAGTTTGCCGCGCAGCAGCGATGGCGGATCGTCCGGGAGCGCGAGGGCCTGGACCAGTTCGCGGGCGATATCGCCGCCCTCTTTCGCCAATACGCCGGCGAGGGTCGGGTCGCGATACATGTCCATGCCCTTTTCGAACATCTTCGTGCCGAGTTTGGCGTAGCGCTCCACCGCGCCAACGCGGCGCGCGACCTTGGCGCCGTCCTGCTTCAGCCATGCTTTGCCGAGATCCGCGCCCTTGCCCGGTTCACGGGCGGTGTCGGTGAGCGACAACAGCACCTGCACCAGTGCGATACCGTCGGCATAGCTGTGGTGGATGCGCGACACCAGCGCCGAACCGCCGTGGTATTTCTCGACCAGATGGAATTGCCAGAGCGGCTTGGTCTTGTCGAGCGGACTGGAGGCGAGCGCGCTGACGAAGCGTTCCAATGCTTTCTGGTCGGCGCGCCCCGGCAGCGCCGAAAGCCGGACGTGCCAATCGAGATCGAAATCGTCGTCGGTCTGCCACGCCATGCCGGCGGGCGTCTCGACCGGCTTCATCCGGAACCGGGAATAATCGAGGAAGCGCTTCTCGACGACTTTCTTCAGCTTCGCCAGCGAGATGGGCTCGTCGAACATGAGCACGCCGGTGATCATCATCGGGTTGGTCGGCCGTTCCATCCGCAGCCACGCGGTGTCGACCCGGGACATGGATTCGCGGCGCGGACGCTTGAACGTCGGCGTGTCTGCGGACTTATCTTCGGTCATACGTCTCTCCCCGTCGTGCCGCGAGTGAATCACGCGCGACAGCCGCGGTCAACGCGAGCCGCTCAGCCGCTGCCGCCGATGCTGCGGTATGCCGCCAACGCCGCGATACGGCCTCGGGCGAGATCGACGATGGGTTGTCGCGGGTAATCTGGGGCGTACCGGGCCAGCGTTTGCGGATCGGTCCACGGCGCGTATCGCAGTGCAGGCGGCAATGGCGAAAGCTCGGGTAGCCAGCGCGAGATGTAGGCGCCGTCCGGGTCGAACTTCTCGGCCTGGGTCACCGGGTTGAAGATGCGGAAGTACGGCGCGGCATCCGCGCCGGTCCCACCGATCCACTGCCAGCCGAGGGTGTTGTTGGCGAGGTCGGCGTCGACCAGCGTGTCCCAGAACCATCGCGCGCCTTCGCGCCAGTGATAGCGCATGTGCTTGCAAAGATAGCTGCCGACGATCATCCGCACCCGGTTGTGCATCCAGCCGGTCTGCCAGAGTTGGCGCATGCCGGCATCGACGATCGGTATGCCGGTACGGCCGTGGCGCCAGGCATCGCGCATGAACGGGCTGACTTTCGCCCACGGAAAATCGGCGAAACGCGGGTTGAGGTTCTGTTCGGTCGTCTGCGGAAAATGATGCAGGAGATGGTAGGCGAACTCGCGCCACCCGAGTTGCCGGAGATAGCCGTCGATCTCTTCGGCCAGCGGTGGCGTGCGCAGCGCCAGCAACACCGCCGCGATCCGCCAGGGTGCGATCTCGCCGAAATGCAGGTGCGGCGACAGCCGCGAAGTACCGACGTGATCCGGGCGATCGCGCTCTTTGCGGTAATCGCGCAGCGCGCCTTCGGCGAAGACATCCAGCACAGCGCGCGCGCCGCACTCGCCGGGTTGCCAGTGCGTCCAGAATTCCGCGTCCCAACCCAACACTGGCGACAGTTTCAGCGCGTCCAAAGGCAGACCATGCGGGCCGTCGTCGACCTTCGGCAATGTCGCCGGCGCGTCGTGCAGTATCGGCAAGTGCAGCAGCGCGTTGCCGGCACGCCAAAACGGCGTGAATACCTTGTAGGGCCCGCCCTGCTTCGTCGCGATCTGCCAGGGCTCGAACAACAACGCACTGTTGTGACTCTCCGCGCGCAGACCCTGATACTTCAGCGCTGCCTTGATCGCGGTGTCGCGTTTCTCGATCGCAGGCTCGTAGCGACGATTCCAGAACACCGCTTCCGCATTGCAGGCGGCCGCAAGCGTCTGCAGGGTTTGCAGGGTTGGCGAATGGAAAAAACGCAGCCGCGAGCCGCGTTTGCGCAGTGCGGCGTCGAGCGCCGCCAGCGAGCGGTGTCGCCACGCTTCGGCAGCCGCGCCGGGCACCCAATCGCCTTCCTCGTCCGGCGCGTGGATATAGACGGGAATCGGCGCATAGCCGGCGTCGAGCGCGGCCTGCAGCGCCGGATTGTCGGACAGCCTCAGATCGTTGCGGAACCAGACGATCGCATTGGCCATCACGTCGTCTCCACGCGGACAAACATCCTTGTGTACATCGTGCATCTCCTTGCGGCGCAGAGTAGCGTCCGTCCATCCGTTTTGCGAGCGCTCCGAACCGGCCGCATCGCGCCATCGGCGCCGATCATGCGTCAGATCTGCGGCAAATCGCCACCCAGGTACTCCCGGGGAATGCGATCGTTCAGGCCCACCAGAATCTCGTACGGAATGGTCCCGGCGATCAGCGCCACGGCTTCGCAGCGGATCTCCGCATCACCCTGACGACCGATCAATACCACGTCGTCCTCATTGTAGGCGGTACCCTGCGGCCCGAGGTCGACCATGAACTGGTCCATGCAGATCCGACCGACGATGGGGTGGCGATGTCCACGGATCAACACTT
The DNA here is from genome assembly GCA_040079515.1 of Lysobacteraceae bacterium. Classification (GTDB taxonomy): domain Bacteria; phylum Pseudomonadota; class Gammaproteobacteria; order Xanthomonadales; family Xanthomonadaceae; genus Lysobacter_I. The sequence goes on along the minus strand of JBEBKD010000001.1, from coordinate 372,103 downwards.
CGCCACAGGACGACAGCGAACGCGGATAGCCATCGCCGTAGCCTATCGGAACGGTCACCACGCGCGTGTCCCGCGCCGGCGCCCAAGTCGCGCCGTAGCTGACCGGATGCCCGGCCCCGACCACTTTGAAATACACGACCTGCGACACCAGCGAAAGCGCAGGCTTGAGATCCACGGTAGGCTGCGAAGCCGGATCGGGCAGCACGCCGTACAGCGCGATACCGGGACGGACCATGTCCAGATGGGTCTGGGGAAAATGCAGTACCCCGCCGGAATTCGCCAAGTGGCGCAGGGGCATCGGCGCGCCGATACGCTCGAAATGCGCGCAGGCATCGAGAAAACGTTCGAGTTGAAGCGCGGTCATCGGCGATGCGGGATCGTCGGCGCACGCCAGATGCGAATAGATGCCCTTTACCTCACACCATCGCGAGGCGACTGCGGCTTCGATGAAAGCACCCGCGTGGTAACTGTGCACGCCGATCCGTTCCATCCCGGTGTCGATCTTCAGGTGGACCGTCGCCCTGCGACCGAGCCCTTCGGCCGCACGTTCGACCTGCCGCAGCTTGTCCAGCGACGACACGGTGATTTCCAGATCGTGAGCGATGAATCCGGCGACCTGCGGCCCGAAGATGCCGCCCAACACCAGGATCGGGATATCCACGCCGGCCTGCCGCAGCGCGATGCCTTCCTCAAGGAAGGCCACGCCCAATTGCTCGACGCCCTGCGCCTGCAGATGCAGGGCGACCGGTACCAGGCCATGCCCGTAGGCATTGGCCTTGACGATGCCCATCACCGGCACGCCCGCATGCGCGCGCAGCGCACGCAGATTGTGCGAGAGCGCATCGAGATCGACGTGGATACGCGTCGGCCGATCGCTCGCTTCCGCATGGCGATGGCGCAGGGCATCGATGTCGGCGATGTTGGGGGGCGGTCGGGGCATGCGGCATTTTAACGGGCTTTTCGCACGCACCGTCGCGGAACCACCATGCGGAAACGAACAAGGGCGCCATCAGCGCCCTTGCTTGTTGCGGTATCGATTGGATGGTCGAACAGATCAGGCCTTGCGTGCGCGCTTCACTGCCTTGACCGTTTTCTTCGCCGTGGTGCGGCGGACATTCTTGCTGCCCGGCTTGCGACCGCGACGCACGGTGCGCTTGGCCTGCGCCGGCTTGAACCTGGCGACCAGCGGCGACAGCGTGGTTTCCAGGGTATTGCTCAACTGGGCGGCACCGGTTTCGATGCGGGTGCGCAGTTCGCAGGCTGCGGCGCTGAGATTGGACTGCACCTGACCAACAGCGGCGGTCGCCTGACGGCGCGCCTCGACGACACGGTCGGCGGCGCCACCGACCGCAGCGAAGCTCTGCTTGCGTGCGATCGAGGCCAAGCCCAGACCGGCAAGCCACAAGTGGCGGGGAGTCGCGGTGGGAGTGTTGCGGATGATTTTCTTGCGTGCCATGAGTGATCTCCGTTGCGGGGATGCCGGGGGGCCCGGCTTTGGACACGGCCAGCATGCCCCCGCACGCCCGAGCAAACACACTAGCGACACCCTCACGCCCGGAGGCCTCCGGGGCTTGCCACGCATCGCGACTCGCGGGATGCTGGCGGCTTCCATTGCGAGGACTCGAACATGGCCAAATCCAGTTGGGCCGCCTTCCCCCACGACGCCAAAGCATTCGCCTATGCCGGCGATGCGCTCAAGAAAGCCTGGCCCAAGCTGCATGCCGGCGACTGCGAACCCTTCCCCGATGCGAAACACACCGCAGCACTGATCAAAGCCGCCGGCAAGGCCGCCCCGAAGGGGATGGACGCCAACGCGCTGGCCGAAGCGCTGCAGGACGCATGGCGCAGCTTCCATGCAGGCGATTTCAAAGCCGCATTCGAAGCCGGCGAAGCGCTCGGCCCGGTCGGCGCCTCGGTCGCCACCAAAGCCATCGGCATCCACGCCACTTACCTCGTCGACAACGACGCGGAAAAGCTCAAGCGTTTCGAGCAAGCGGCGAAAATGGCCGAAGCCGCCATCAAGGCGCTTCCCGATGAAGCCAACAGCCACTACCGCCACGCCTTCGCGCTCGGCCGCTACAGCCAGGGGCTGTCGATCGCCAAAGCGCTGAAGGACGGCATCGCCGGCAAGGTCCGTACCTCCCTGGACACCGCGCTGTCGCTGGCGCCCAAACACGCCGAAGCGCACACCGCGATGGCGATCTACCACGGCGAAATCATCAACAAGATCGGCGCGATGATCGGCGGCCTGACCTATGGCGCCAAGGCGTCCGAGGCCGAGAAGCACATCAAGGAAGCGCTGAAGCTCACCCCGGCCTCGCCGATCGCCAACATCGAACACGGCAACCTGCTGATGCTGCTGCACGGCGACAAGAAGGAAGACGCCGCCGCAGCCGCCTACGAGAAAGCCGCTGGCTGCAAACCGCTGGATGCGATGGAAGCCCTGGACGCCGCCTACGCCAAATCCGAACTGGAGTAAGCCTCCCCGCAGCACCGGGCGTCTGCCGGCTTGCCTCGGTTTCGCCCACTCCGTACAATCACCAACCCGATCTCCGGGCGGTTAGCTCAGCGGTAGAGCATTGCCTTCACACGGCAAGGGTCGCAGGTTCGAACCCTGCACCGCCCACCATATCGATCAAACAAAAAACCGATCTGCGCAAGCAGGTCGGTTTTTTGTTTGTGGGGTGGGCATGCACTGCCCTTTCCCCGGATTTGCTGTTCCACACTCAAGACATGCCGTCGCGAACACCGGTGTTGATGCGAATTTCCCCGACGCCGGGGCTCTGAAGCCCCAGCGATGATGAAATTTTCACCATCGTCGAAGCTCCCGGCCCCGCGCGCGGAGTTCCCGAGCCTCTGCGGCGAAGCTTTTTGCTTCAAAGTCGAGGCTGATCGCTGCGATGTTGGGTCAAATCGCTTCGACGTTGAGGCTTGGAGCTTCGACTTTGAAGCATCAGAGCCTCGACGCTGAAGATCGAAGCACCGCCGGTGACGCATCGAGGCTCAACCATGATGCTCAGCGCCTCAGCCACGGCGCTTCGAGCATCACAACCCAACGAACCAAGCCCTTTCGTAGCCCGGTTCTCGCCACCGGCGAGAGCCGGGTGAGCGGCCCTATTGAAGTTGCTGCGCAATTAAGTCCCCATAGTTCGCGTCGCAAAGCGGAACTTCGTTTTGGTAGACCTGCGCGCACACTTCCCTCAGAGCATTCAAGTGTTGATCGTCAAGACTTGTCAGCGAAATGCACAGCAGCCAATACCAATAGTTGTAAGCGCGGCGCCGCCAAAAATCCTCTTTATTTGCGGCATATTTAGCAATTGAACCTTTGAACTCGTCCAGCGATTCAAAGTCAAGCATGCCCTGCAATACGATATGCATAGACGAAAAATGCCCGGCTATTCGCGATTTTATCTGGTAGACATCATCCCATGTCCCCAACCGCTCCGCATCATCGGGACTATTCGGCGCGAATGTCACTTCAATCGAAGATACGATCTCTTGAGTAGATTTTACGAACGACATTGACAACTGCTGCGCCGCACATTCAGCCCACGGATCGAAGCACAATCGGCGTACACCTTTGCTGTCGAAGAGTACATCCTTGTTCCTCTTTGCTTTCGAATTGCAGAAATGACAAGCAGGAATCAGATTGTCGCTGTCGAGCGCAATCAATGGATAACCTGACTCCGAAAGGAAATGATCGAAATCCGATCGCCATTGCTCTCCGTCAGGAATCCCTTGTCTCCATTGCGAAAGCTCCGCGCTCCCACAGAAACCACAGACAATCCCATTCCCGACCGGATAATCGGCGGAATACCTATGGAAAAAATTGATCAATCTATCGTTACAGGCAGTTTCTACCGCGACAAGCTTTGCCGTTCCATCAAAGAGATGTGATACACAATCCTTAAGAGTCTTGACAATCGATAGAGGAGCCTGCGGAATTGCAGTCAGCCTATTGCCAAGCAGATCACGAATAAGCAGAGGGGTGTTTATGAAATTCAAGACGATCTGCTTTTCAGCATGAGTAATGTTGGAAAGCGAGTGAGATAGCGCCTCCATCTTTTCACGCGTCGGCACATTTCCATGTACTGCAAGCCACAATCCAGCTGGCATTGCCGCCTCATTGATCGCTTGTCCCTCGCAAGCCGAACGCATCACTTCCTTCAAAAGCTGATAGATCCCACTGAAAATCCGACAACGCTGCACGGCTGCAACCGGAGGAAAGAGCATTACACGACCCCCAGACTCTTAAGCAGATAAACCCTATCGATCGATTGTCCGATATTTTCTTCAATCCAAGCCCTCTTCTCTTCTTTTGTCTTGCTCGCGTCTGCGAGGACTACCTGAATGGACTCTACTGCTGTCTGCGAGATGACGGACCTAAGACCGAAATATTTCTTGATCAATACTTCAAACGAAGCGCCAAATGTTTCGTCATCCGGGTTCGTCATCATCGTCCGTTCTTCGATCTTCTCAAAATGGAAGACATTACTTCTTTCCAGGGAAGAGATCAGAAAAGGGGAGTGAGATGAAATCAATGCTTGGCTACGATCCGGATCGATGCCGGTATTCGTGAAATCGATATGGTAGCGAGTGCGCCAGCTTGGATTGAGATGGGTTTCAGGTTCGTCCATCAAAAATAAGGTCTGCTCCTGACCGAATAGACGGACGGCGCCTATCGTATGCAACAACTGCGTCTCACCATCGCTCAAGTCGTCGATTGGAATATTTCGAATTCCATCGCTCATCTGCAGCTCCGCGACAGACAAAGGCAACTTTCCCTTCAAAGGCTTTTTGACATGCCCTTGAAAATCATCCCTCATCAGAAATTTCTTAGCCTCGGCCGTCCATTGCTTGGTCCCGAGAAGCTGTAACTTGTACAACTTCCAGAAAAGGCGGATCGGCTCACCATACGTATCACGCAACCGAGACACGACTTCCGCGTTTGAAAAATCGATGACTATCTCCGCCCTGAGGTAGTCAAGTTCGTACCGGTCGTATACCGGATCCGGAACTTTAGCCGACAACGGCACGAGGTTGTCTTGGCCAAGGGTACCAATCAGCTGTTTAATGTCGCGGATGCTGTCTTCTTCTATCGGAAAGTTGCGCAGGTCATAACGCAACACCAGTATTTTAGGATGTCTATGCGAAATTTCCGGCCACAATCCGTCGCGGTCTTTGTCGAACAGAAGGCCAAGGCACCCGACAACCAGGTGAGCACAGTCGTAATCCAGAAAAATGCTACCCGGTAGCGGTGTGTCGGCCTCGCGCGTAACCAGAGGATTGCTGTCTATCTCAAGATCGTTGGCATAGCCAAAAACTCTTGGATGCCGCTTCCGATATCGCTGGTTGATTTCGATGGCTATTTCTTCATCAACATCCGCGCGTTGCAGCTCAGTTCTGCGCCCTGCGCGAATACGCATCACGTCGTAATATTGCAATGCATTTCGCATGAAAGGTCGCTGCAGGTTCTCATTCAATCCCGATGCGTACCCGATCATTCTGGGGAGAGGAACGTCAACCAATTCGCGCTTTTCCCCGGGCAACCATTGCCCAAGCTCAGACGGCAGGTCATTCGCGGCGACAACTGAAGGCAGGCTGCGAAAGGCGTGCAGCTGCGTCTTTGGCAAGTACTGCAGAACATAACAAACGAGTCCAGGATCGGCTTCTTCCATCCACTCATAGGCGATCCTGAAATGAAACCCCAAGTGACGTCGAGTCACAAAATCTGTGCGCTTCACGCGCTCCAGGTAGGAGAAGATCTCGGCAATCAATTCCATCAGCTGTGACTTGCCAGAGCCGTTCAGTCCGATCATGGCCAAGACACCGCCAGTCGCGCTGCTCAGATCGAATGATTGATCCGACAGTCCTTTGTATTGGCCGATCAATTCGACATACAGCAGTTTCATGCCGTTCTTCGCTTCCTTGCGGGTTTCATGGCGGCATTAGATGAAGCCGCACGCAGCCGTTTGAGCAGTTCGGCGGCGGGTTCATCGTTCGGGTCCTGGGGCACGAGTTCGCCGCGAAAAGCTTTGGCCAGCAGCGCTGGTGTGAGACGGTCGACAGCAGCCTGTGCGGCCTGCGCACGGGCTTCAAGGCGATCAGCGAAAGCGAACAGAGTGTCGACGCGGCGGACAATTTCGGCTTGCTCTACTCTTGGGGGCAACGGAATCGGAAAAGTCTTGAACATAGAAATGTCGATACGAAGTCGAGTAACACCGAAGCAAAGAGATTCAATTATCTGCTTAGAGTTCGACGAGTTAAAAAAGTGCATGAGATATCTTGCGTCTGCAGCCTCAGAATTCACATCCATCTTGATTACATCCGGTGTCACCATCGCAGTGCCGATGCCCTCAGGGTAAATGCAGGCTGTCCCTGGTGGATCGCCAAGTTTGGTTACAAGCAGCTCTCCACCCGTGACTGAATAGGGTTGATGGTGCATCTTCCACACATCGGTAGCCATAAATTCTGGCTTCCTGGTCAGGTAACGACCTTCTCCTACATGCCTCAAAAAAATTATAGGGACGCCCTTTTCTCTGAAATCTTTCGCCTTAAAGATAGTTCCGAAGGGACCGGCACAAATGGCATTAGCATCATCTCTTGCCAACTCATGATTGAGGACCCAGTCCCAAGTTAGTGGTATTGCAAACAACCTCTCTTTATCGACGCGAGCAGCGTCACCACGTACTCGGATTTTCCCGATTTGCATCGACTTTATAACGTTGAGATCTACTCTTGCTTGAGTCAACAGTTGCGCATTTGAAAGACGCCAGTCCTCGGTTAAGCGACCCGATGTAGCACTCGCCAATACAGACTGCCGAAATCGCTTAAGAATCGGCGCAATTCCCGCGATGCGGGGTTTCACAGTGTTGACTCGCGCAAGTAAGGAGTCGAGTTTGTCAGCAATACGCTTTTGCTCATTCTTCGGCGCCAACACAAAAGGAGCTTGCCTGCCGGCCTCCGTTCCCAAGCGAGGCATGTTTACACCGTGGCTCACTTCGGTAACGTATGCGAGAAACTGCGGATGCCGAAGCCAATGAAATAAATACCTGCCATTCACCACGTCATTCGGTTTGATAGGCACGATTTCTGTCGTACAGACACCAGATCGATCTGCATATACGACTTTGCTCAGGTATGGACGAAGCTTCCCATAAAGAACATCACCAGCATTAAACCGATTCTTGTTGCTCCTGGACTGACGTTCTGAAAAATTCGAATAATGCAAGACTTTGGCCGTTCCTTTCTCAATATCCTCAAGCTCAAGCACCCATGTGTTGGGCTTGATATCGTAGGGCTCAGCTTTTTCAGTGACGCCGTATTGAACGACATCACCAAGCTTGGTTAGAAGCCAACTTGTTGGATGCGCGTTCACAGATCAGTCGCTCCCAACTCCGCTAAAACCGCTTCCAATTCCAGCATCGCGCCGCTCAACTCATCCATCGCCTCCCGCGCCAACACAGCCGGCTCTGGGAGATCAGCCGCGTTCTCTACGTTGTCATCCTTTAGCCAAGAAATATCGAGGTTGTCGCCTTTCTTCTCCGCGATCCACTCGCGTGTGAACATCCGCCAGCGCCCTTCTTCGCCGTGATCCTTGCGTTTACTCCCACCGTTCGGATCTTTTCCGTATGCAGTTTCAAATTCCTTGAAATGTTCGCGGGTCAGCGGCGTGCGCTTGCCGTACTTCGGCGCATTGGCGCGCATGTCGTAGACCCACACGTGTCGGGTGCTGCGCGTGGCGATCTGACTGACTTTCTGGAAGAACAGCACATTGGTCTTCACGCCCTGGGCGTAGAAGATGCCGGTGGGCAGACGCAGGATGGTGTGCAGGCGGCATTTGTCCATCAGGTCGCGGCGGATGTCGGTGCCCACGCCGCTTTCGAACAGCACATTGTCCGGCAGCACCACGGCGGCACGGCCGCCGTCCTTGAGGTGACGCACGATGTGCTGCAGGAACGCCAGCTGCTTGTTGCTGGTCGCATAGGTCAGATCGTCGCGGGTGGGGCCGCCGCCGCCTTTTGCGTTGCCGAACGGTGGATTGCTCAGACTGATGTCGCATTTCGGCAAGGCCTTGCCCGCTTCGCCCAGGGTGTTGCCCAGATGCACCACGCCTTCGTCGTCGCCTTCCATGCCGTGAAGCAGGCAGTTCATCAGCGCCAGCCGGCGGGTGCCGCCCACCAGTTCCATGCCGAGAAACGCCTTGCTGCGCTGGAACTTCTGTTCCTTGACAGTCAGATCGTAAAGATCATTGGTGCGGTCCTTGATGTAGCGGTGGGCGGCAATCAGGAAGCCGGCCGTGCCTGCGGCCGGGTCCTGGATGGTTTCGCCGGCTTCGGGCTTGATCACGGCGATGATGGCGTCGATCAGCGGGCGCGGGGTGAAATACTGCCCTGCCCCGCTCTTGGTCTCGTTGGCGTTCTTCTCCAGCAGCCCTTCGTAGAGATCGCCCAGGCCGTCCTGTTCGGCGCTGAACCAGTCGATGCTGTCCAGGCTCTTGATCAGTTGTTCCAGATGACGCGGTTCTTTGAGACTGGTCTGCGCGTCGGCGTAGATCGCGGCGATCAGGCGGTCGTCGCTTTCCTGCAGTTTCAGCAGGGTTTCGCGGTAGTGCTTGAGCAGATTCAGCCCGCTGCGGCGGGTGAACTCCTGCCAGCGGGCGTAGTCCGGCAGTTTGTGTTTCTTGAGCACGCCGCTCTGGGTGTTTTCGTGCTCCATCTTGATGAACAGCAACAGCACCAGCTCGGTGACATAATCGCTGTAGTTGATGCCGTCGTCGCGCAGCACATCGCAGAGGTTCCACAGCTTTTGTACGATGTCTGAGGTGGTCATTCGTTACGCATTCCAAAGGGTTGTTGCAAAGTGATTCGGTTGATTCGGTCGGGCCGTGTCAGGCGGCATCGGGCCACAGGGCCGCGGCGAGCCGGGTCATGACCGGCTCCAGTTCGCCGCCGAGCATCTTGTCGAGCTGCATGGCGCCGCCGTCGTTCGCGAAGGCATCATTGACGAAGACGCGATCGAGCACCAGCTCGTGCTTGATCTGCTTCGCCAGCCGGTCCAGCCATTTGCGCTGGACCGGCGTCCAGGCGTGCATCGCATGGATGGTCTGCATGGCATGGTTGACGCGCTGCTCGAACGGCAGCAGCGCTTCGCCCAGTGCCGCCTGACGGATGTAGGCGATGATACCGGCGGCGATGTCCTGATTGCTGTGGCTGCGCCATGCTGCTTTGAGGTTCGCTTCCGAGAAGCCTGCGGCATCGAGCAGCATGCGCACGTCCTTGAGCTGTGCGCGGGTAAGGTCGCGGGGACGGTTGACCACAACGGCGAGTGCAGCGGACTGGTTGATCTGTTCGCGTACGAAACGGGTGAAACCGTCGAGGTAGTCTTCCGGTTTGCTGTATTTGCCCCAGCTGTGCTCGCGCACCAGCAGTTCATCCTTGTGGTTGGACAGTACCGGTTTGTAGCTTGTGCCCAGAAGCACTTGCAGCTCGATCAACTGCGCTGAGAGTTGCGCGTGCCGGCCGAGGAATTCCGCAGCCGCGCGCGGGCCTTGCGCCTGACCGATGGCATGGACCCGCTGGTGCAATTCGTGCGGGGCGATGCCCCAGTGTTGTTCCAGTTCGTCCAGCCTGTTTTTGATGGCCGGTGCCTTCACGGCGGCATGTCGGGCTTTGCGCAGCACGCGCATGAGCTTCTGGCAGAGCTGGTCCAGCACATCGTGAGCGTGGGTGCTGCCCTCCCCGGCACCGGGCGCTTCGTAGGACAGCGGATTGTCGAGTTCAGCCAGCAGCTGTTCGATGGTGACGTTCGGGTCTTTGACCAGCGGCTGCATGGTGTTGACCGTTTGCAACGAGGCGTAGAGGTCGACCGGATCGTAGATGGTGAAGACGGTCTTGCCGATGTCGTCGCAACGTCGTGTCGCGCGGCCGATCATCTGCTCATAGAGAATGCGCGACTTCACCCGGCGCATGAAGACGAGGTGGCAGATCGCCGGCACGTCGATGCCGGTGGTCAGCAGATCGACGGTGATGGCGATGTTGGGGAAGCGCTCGTTCTTGTAGCGCCGGATGAGTTTGTCGACCTGGTCGGAGGCGCCAGTGATTTTCGCCACTGCAGCCTGGTTGTAGCGCTCTGCGTAGATTCTGGCGAACGCGTCGCCGAGCAATCGCTTGACCATATCGGCATGCGCATCGTTAGCGCAGAAAATCAGCGTCTTTTCCTCGCCGAACGGGTCCAACTCGGTCGCGAGCTGGTCGCAGATCACGCGATTGAAGTCTTCGCTGATGACGCGCCGGTTGAAACTTTCCAGCTCGAAGTTCAGTTCGTCGTCGAGTTCGGCGGTTTCCACTTCGCCAGTCCTGAGATCGATGGCTTCGACGGTCTCGCCTTTGTCGAAATGGATGCCGTGACGGCTGAGCAGTGTTTCGTAGCGGATCGGCGGCTCGTGATCGATCAACCAGTCGTCGGCGACGGCTTCGCGATAAGCATAGGTGTAGACCGGCTTGCCGAAGATTTCGGTGGTGTGGCGCGCAGGGGTGGCGGTGAGGCCGATCTTCACCGCATCGAAATAATCGAGCACGCGCCGGTAGGTGGACAGGTATTGGGCCTGATCACGCAGGGCGAGTTCGCCCTCGGTCATGTCCTGATCGAGGGTGTAACCGCGATGCGCTTCGTCGACGATGATGCAGTCGTAGGCGTCCAGCGGCGGCGGCTGATCGCTGGCGTACACACGTTTGACCATCGCCTGCACGGTCGCCACCTGCACGCGGGTTTCGGCCTCCGCCGCCATATCGCCGAGTTCGGCGATGTTGTAGATCTTCGACAGCGGATGGTTCTGTTCCAGTGGCGCTTCGTTGAAGACGTCGATCGCCTGCGTGCCCAGTGCGGTGCGGTCGACCAGAAACAGGATCCGGCGGAAGCGTTCGGCCTTGAGCAGGCGGTACATCAGTCCGATGATAGTGCGGGTTTTGCCGGTGCCCGTGGCCATTGCCAGCAGGCAGCTGGCCTGACCGTCGGCCAACGCGGTTTCCACGGCAGCGATGGCCTCTTCCTGGTAACGACGCAGGCGCAGGTAGCCGAAGCTCTCCTGCCGGAGCCGTGTCTCCGCCTCGGAGCGACTGCGCGTGAGGTGATCGAGAAGCCCATCCGGGGAATGGAAGCCTTCGAGCGGCCTGGACAGATGCGAGGGATGACGGAGATCGCGGAACCATGTACCGCTGGCTTCGGGGCTTTGCCGGATGAGCGGCCGGCCATTGCAGGAATAAACGAACGGCACGTGACACTGGCCGCCCCTGCCATCGGGCCACGGATCGGATCGGCCTTCCAGTTTCCAAGCGGGGTCGTGGTCGGAGGTCAACCGGAAGCCACCGGCGTACCGCTCGGCCTGGCCGATCTTGCCGGCCACATTCACATTGATGCGCTTGGCTTCAACCGCCGCCACCGGCACGAGTCCGGCAAAAAGCATGTAGTCGGCGGTCTGCCTGCCCTGCGTGGGCCATTCGGCGATGGCCTGGTTGCGGTTGCGCTCGGGTCGAGCCCCTTTGGCGTGTGTGAGATTGGCGGTGTCGGCCTCCCATCTCGCATCGATCAGCATCTGGTCGATGATGAGGCGGGTAGCGGCTTCATCCATCGCCACCTTGCCAGCGGCTTTCGCCGCCCGCTCAGCGAAGACTTTGATGGTCTTTGTATCGGTCGTGCTGTCGGACGCATTGGCGACATCGAGTCTGGCATCGAACTGCGCCTTGAGCTGGGCATACCGTGTGCTCGCTTCCTCCGCCAATTCCTCGTAAATCCCGCGCTCTTCCTCGGCGCGTCGGGCCATGTCGCGTTCCTGCGCGGCCTGGGCTTCCATCAATTGCGCAAGCTCCGCCTGCGCGGCCTGTGCGGTTCGGGTCTGCTGCAGATCGGTCTGCAATGCGGCGATCTGCAACTGAAGATCGGCCAGCTTGCGGCTGGGGTCGTCGGGCAATACGAACGGGCCGGCTTTGTAGTCGGGATCCTGTCCGAAGCTGCGATGGAACCACAGCGCGACTTCGCGGGCGAGCTTCAGGGATTCGAGGCCTTCGCGATAGCCGATGCTGTGTTCGATCGTGTGCGCCGCTTCATTGCCGCGCTGACGCAGCAGATGGAGCATCTGCCGGACTTGCGGATCCAGACCAAGACGCTGGTCTACGGCACGAAGCAGTTCGGCCTGCGTGGGCTGGAGCAGACGGACACCGATGCGGGAAGCGATGTCCTGGGTCAGCGCTTCAGCCAGAAGCCGCAGTTTCAGCACGCAGCTGGAAGGATCGTAGGGATAGAGCTTCTCTGCCGTTGCGCCGAGATCCGCCAGCAGCGGCGAGTGTTGCGCAAGAAAGCCGAAGTTGCTCGAACTCATCCAGGTCCATCCGATTCTCAATAGACACGATCAATCAACTTCGGCAACTAGATCGGTTGCCGTCAAAAACTCGATATGCCGCTATCCGATGCCACCGCAGCCGCTTGGTGACTGGCCACGAGAATACGCAAAACCGGCCTTCGAAACAGATTTGTCGTTGCCATTGGGCTTGCCCCGCCCTGATGCGCCGTCCCAGCCCAGCCTGCGTCTGTGTTTCCTGCGCCAGTGTCTGGGATTATGCAAGCGCCTGACGCCGCGCTTCGACACGGATGACGGCGCTGGATGCGTTACGCCAAGAGCACCCCTCATCCGGCCTTCGGCCACCTTCTCCCCGCCTTGCGGGGAGAAGGAGAGCAATTACGTGCGGCGCGCTGTTCCTTCCGGCGAGAAGCCAACAGCAAACCTCACGCCATCCGCAGACTCCTTCCCACCGCTTCCTGCTGTTGCTGCATGCCCAAGTCCTGCGCCGGTTGCATCAACGACTGCTGGCGGTTGAGCGTGGCGACCTGTTCGCTGCTCTGCGCCAACGATTGGCCGACCAGTTCGCCGACTTGGCCGACGGCCGTGCGCGCCCACGGCGCGCTGGGGTCGGTGGTATTGGTCATCGCCACCTTCGTGCCATCGGGCGTGAAGGCCGCGTAGCCGATCGCGTCGAGTCCGCGCGCACGCGCCTGCGCGGTGAGACCGCCCGCAAGCTGTAGGCTGACATCGTCCGGTGCGCGATCCAGCCCGCGATCGCGGGCGTGCACGGTGTCCAGCAGGGTCGCGAACATCGCGTGGTTGGGATGCCCGGCATCGTTCAAACGCAACGCGGCGCCTTCGCGCGATGGCGATGGCGTGCCGTCCCGCGCCGGCTCGACCGGGCGATCGGCAGCAGGCGGAGTCGTCGGCCTGGCTGCTTGCGCGCGCTGGATGTCTTCGGTCGTGGTCACGGCAGCAATGGCATAGGTCTTGCCGTCCGCTTCCAGACGCATGCTGGCGATGGGGCTGTCCTGGTCGTAGCGGCCGTTGGCACCGGGCCGCAATGCCAGCGCGGTCGTGTCCGGATCGATCCCGTTCGCCGCCATGGTCGCGCGCACGGCAACAGCGGCCGCCTCAATCCGCTCCGGGCTGGGCGTGACGCCAGCGTTCGCATAAGCGCCCGCCACCGTATCGCGTAGACGCGCGTCGTCGGTCATCGGTGCTGGCGTTTGTACCGCTTGCGGAGGCGGCAGTGTCGCCTGCAGCACTTCGCGGGTTGCATTGAGTTCTTCGCGCAGATTTCCGGTCGCGGCGCTGTTGTAGATCAGTCCCGTGCTGATCCACTCGCCGTCAGCACGGCGCTGGTAACGATTGTCGTCTGATGCGACCAGCGTATCGACATCGGTGCGGGCGCTGCGAACGGCCTGCGGCATTTCGCCGTGCGCCGCCCAGCCGTTGCGGAGGTAGGTGTCTTCGTAGCGTGCGGCGATCGCGGCCGGGCTGTTCGCCGCGTTCTGCACTACGGTCTGTGCGGCGGCACGATCGAGTTCGGCAGCGCGCTCCGGCTCCGCGACGTCCGTCCGCTTCGGGCTGAGGCCGCGCTCGGCGAATGCGAGCACGACCTCGCGTCGCCATTCGCCGCTGTCGCTATCGCGGTTCCAACTCGCTGGCGAAAAGCTGGGCGCATCGCTCGCGTTCGCGGGCTGCGTGAAGGGATCGCGCTGTGCAGGCGGGCCGCCGAGCACGAGTTCGACGGACGTGCTGCTCGACTTGTAGTTCAGTTCGTTGGCCAGCGCAGGCGATGCACGCAGCGTGCCGCGCATGGGGTTGTCGATATTGTCGTTGCTGGCGTCGATCGGCGTCTTGCGCTGCCAGCCGAGCGCGGGATTCTCCGGGTCGTGCGTCCAAGTGTTGCCCTGACGGTCGTCCTGATTGTAGATGCGACGGTTGTCGGTCCACTCGGCGATCTTGTCGCCGGCGAAGACACCGGCGACGCCGCCGATGGCACCGGTCACGAACAGACCCGGCCCGGTTTCGACGCCAGCCGCTGCGCCGACGGTCGCGCCAAGTCCAGCGCCCGCGAACCCACCGACGGTGCGGCTGCCGAAATGGATCAGCTCGGACTCGGCAGCCGTCGCATTGCCTTCTCCACTCAATCGATGGGCCGCACGCACACTGTCGGCCGCATCGTAGGCATCCAGCGCAAGCCCGGCAATGCCAAGCGCAGCGCCCGCATGGATACGCGCCGGCCGTATGCGAGCAACGTGATCGACGTCCACCGCTTCCCGCGTTGTGCGCTCAACGCTTTCGGCCACATGATTGGCGCTGCGTTCCGCCAGCAGATTCTCGCGCGTCGGAGGATCGACCTTGGGATTGTTCGCCAGTGTTTCCGGCAAGTCGCGGTGCCAAGCCTGCTGCTCTCTCCAGCCGTCGCGCAGGTCGTGGGTGATGTTCGGATCTTTGACACGGGCTTCGCGGGCTTCTTCCAATGCCTGACCCGGCGGACGCGCATCAGTCCGGCTGTCGTACAGCTCCGCGCCTTCACGGTTGAAGATGCGGATGGGCACATCGGTCTGTGCATGGATCGTGTCGAGACTGGTTGGCAGTCCGTTGTAAATGGCACTACGTACACCTTCGGGTACGTGACGGCCGTAGCCTTCAGCCTCAAGCTTTTCGGAGAATCTCTGATCAACTCCAAGCTCGCTTTCCAATCGGTGAGTTGCAACAGCGCGGATTTCAACGTCGTAACCCGCTGACTGAAACTCGCGGATTGTTTGAAGAGCGGGCTTCGCGTTCCCCAGCGTCGTATCAACGATAACGTTTTTGCGACCCTCGATCGCCACGTCACGCAGCTCTCTGGCCCACTGCCCCGCATCGCTGTTGGTTTTCTGCGACCAATCGTAGGGGGATTGCTCTTGAAAGCGTTTCGCCTGCGGGTGGAACCTACGCAGATCATCTGGATCAACAGCCACGACATCGTGTCTGAGTTCAACCTCTGCTGCTCTGACCAAGCTGGCCTTACCAGCCCCAGGTTGTCCCGCAAGAATGATCGCGGTTGGCTTGTCTTGCGAGGTTACTGCATCGAGCCCGCTCCCAGGAATAACGCGGTCTTGCAGGATGCGTGCATGCTCCTCCTTGCTGAGACGATCTTCACGGTCGCTCATTTGAATGCATCCTTGTGTTGCTCAAAGTAGTTCCAAAGCGCCTCGTCGCTGATCCATATGTGCTTCCAGCATGCTTGAGACATCAATTTTTCCTTCGCCTCTGCCTTCGCAATCAATTCGACATCGCCCCCAGACTGCGCGACTTGCATTTCCTCCTGGGCTTCATGCGCGAAAGTTTCAAGCCTACCTTCAAGCAACCAGATAGCGCGCTCGAATGGGGCAGCACTAGGCATTCTTTTTTCCAATAATCGGTTCAATGCTTCCTGCAGGCGCTCGACATGCTCCGGGTAGTCCTTGAGCATCTCGCGCAGTCTTTGCGGCACAGGTGGTGAAGGTAGTGACGGCATATCTTTAGTCCTTTGATCTCTTTGCAGGCGCGTAGCCGGATTTAATTCACATATTGAGTGTGACTGCGAATGCACGATGAATCGCCCGGTTTCTGTAGACATTCACTTGCGCGCTTACCAGCATCGGAGTGTCAACACATTCAAGCACGATTCCGGGATGGTGAGTTCCCGCAGAATGTGCCCACACTGCCCTTTGCTTAGGCGATGTAGCCGGTCGCTCATTTGAGAGCAGCCTTATGTTTTTCGAAGTAATCCCATATTTCATCCAGATTCGACATTCCATCGTTGGGGCTTCTTGCGAAGCTCATCAGCTTCCTTTTCTCATTCGCCCTCGCAATTGCCTCCGCTTCCCCAATAGCCTGCGCGGCTTCCAGTTCGTCCTGGGCTTCATGAATGAACATTTCCAAACACCCTTCCAAAGCCCAGATCGTTTGTTCAAAAAGCGGGGTAGCTTTAGATGGTTTGGATAGATAGTCGTTCAAATATGTTTGAATCCGATCGATATGTTCCGGATAGTCCTTGAGCATCTCGCGCAGTCTTTGCGGCACAGGTGGTGAAGGTAATGACGGCATATCTTTAATCCTTTGATCTCTTTGCAGGCGCGTGGTCGGATTGAATTCACATATTGGGTGTGACTGCGAGTGCACGATGAATCGCCCGATTTCTGTAGACATTCACTTGCGCGCTTACCAGCATCGGAGTGTCAACGCATTCAAGCACGATTCTGGGTGAAGGCTTCCCGCAGGATGGGCATGCTGGTTCTTCGCTGAGGCGATCCGGACGATCACTCATTTGAGCGTACCCTTATGTACCTCAATGTATTCCCAGAGGTTTTCAAGATCCTTCATCCCTCCATTGCTACTGTATGCTCGACGCATCAGGCTTACCTTGCCCTCTGCCCTCGCAATAGCATCTGTATCCACACCAGCCTGCGCAGCTTCCAGTTCGTCCTGGGCTTCGTGGATGAACATTTCCAAACACCCGTCCAACGCCCAGATCGCTTGTTCAAAAAGCGGGGTGACTTTGGATGGCTTGGATAGATGGTTGCTCAAGTACGCTTGAATCCGATCGACATGCTCCGGATAGTCCTTGAGCATCTCGCGCAGTCTCTGCGGTACGGGAGGGGGCGATATCGACATGGTTCCAGGTGGGCAGTCGCCGGGGATCTGCGGATCTGATGCCTTTCAACCACCCGGCCCGCATCGCTGCGGGCCGGGCAGTACTGATCAGAACTTCGCCTTGAACTCCACGCCCCAGGTGCGCGGCTCGTTGAGGAAGCCGGTGAGGTTGTTGAAGTCGATGCCGCCGACGATGGCTTCTTCATTGGTGATGTTGCGGCCGAACAGCGCCACTTCGTAGTCGCCGCTGTTCCACGCGTAGCCCAGACGCAGCCCGCCTTCCAGCAGCGAGGCGCCGGTGAACTCGGTCGACTCGTACAGGAAGAAGTTGACCTCGCTGCGATACGCCCAATCGGTGTAAGCGAAGAACTCGCCGCGACTGGTCGGGATGCCATAGCGCGCGGTGACGTTGTAGACGTGCTTCGGTGCCTGCGGCAGAGAATTGCCGTCGATGCGGAAGGTGCCGGCCACGGTGCCCGCAGGGTCGTTGACCTGACAGCCGCCGCCACAGCCGAACACGGTGAGGTTCTTGTCCTGGATCTCGGTGTCGTTGTAGCTGGCGCCGAAGGTGACGAACAGGTTGTCGGTCAGCCACGCCTGCACATCCAGCTCGGCGCCCTGACCGATGGTCTTGTCGGCGTTGACCAGCGTGGCGATGTTGCTGGCGCCGCCGACGGCGGTGAGCTGCTGATCGTTCACGGTGTAGCGGAACAGCGCGAAGCCCAGACGCAGGCGGTTGTCCCACAGCTGCGCCTTCACGCCGGCTTCCCACGACAGCACGGTTTCGGTGTCGGCGACGGTGACCAGCTGGTTGGACGGCAACGTCGCATCGGCGAACATCAGACGGCCCTGCACGCTCGGCGCGCGGAAACCGCGGGCGACGCGGCCGTAGACATTCACGTCGTCGTTGATTGCGTAGACCGCGCTGAGATCCCAGCTGACATCGGTGTCGCTGGGGCTGACTTTGATCGGCGCGATCGGCGGGCCGAACGGACCAACGACGCGCTCGGCGCTGAAGTCTTTCTGGTCGTCGGTGTAGCGCAGGCCGCCGCGCAGCTTCAGCTTGTCGGTAACGTCGAAATCGCCGGAGGCGAACACCGCCCATGCGGTGTTGTCCTGGCGCTGGACGGCGTAGCCGTTCTGCGGGCCGCCGAAACCGTCGTAGGAAAAGCTGTCCACGTCGATCGATTCGTCGAACCAGAACAAGCCGGCCTGCCAGTCGAAGCGGCCCCACTCGTTCGATTCGAGGCGGAATTCCTGGCTGAGCTGGCGGTGATCCGGCAGGCCATCGGCGGATTCCGCCGGGAACAGCGAGGTGCCGACCGGCCCGGTCGGGAAGGCATAGACCGAGCCGCCGTCGATATCGCCGCGGCTGAAGGTTTCGACGCTTTCATAGCCGGTGATCGAGTACAGGCTGACGCGGCCGAGATCCCAGCGCATGCGCAGGTTGGCGCCGAACTGGTCGAGGGTCTGCTCGTTGCGGCCGTCGATGGAGACGCGGTCGCGCGAGAAGCCGCTGTTGATCTCGTTGCTGCCCGGACGGATCAGACCAGCGCGGAACAGACGCGCAGTGCCGTCGAGTTTGCGCATGTGCACATTGGCCAGCGCTTCGAAGGTGTCGCTGGGCTGGAACAGCACCTGCAGGCGTGCGGCCGTTTCCTTGTAGCCTTCCAGATCGTCGCCCGGGCCGTTGGCGACGTTGTCCACCCAATCGTCGCGGCGTTCGTGCAGCACCGAGAGGCGCGCCGAGACGGTTTCGCTCAGGCCGCCGGTGACCGCGCCTTCGACATTGATGGTGTTGTATTTGCCATAGCCGATCCGGGCGTGGCCGCCGAATTCCTGCTCCGGGCGGGCGGATTCGAACTTGATCACACCGGCCGGCGAGTTGCGGCCGAACAGCGTGCCCTGCGGGCCGCGGGCCATTTCGATCTGGTCCAGATCGAACAGCGGAAAGCCCTTGAGGATCGGATTTTCCTGGACCACGCCGTCGTACACCAGCGACACCGGCTGCGAAGCGTTGAGATCGAAGTCGGTATTGCCCAGACCGCGGATGTAGAAGCGCGGGAAGGCGCGGCCGAACGAGGATTCGATGTTGAGGCTCGGCAGACGGCCCGACAGCAGGCGGATATCGTCGCCGCCGGAGGTCAGCACTTCGAGCTTTTCGCGGTCGACCGTGGTGATCGCCATCGGCACGTCCTGGATGTTCTCGGCCCGGCGCTGCGCGGTCACGGTGATGGCATCGAGCTCCGGTGCACCGGGTTGGGCGGTGGTGTCCTGGGCCATGGCAGGCAGAGCGAAAAGAACGGCGGCGGCCAGCCCGCCGATACGCAGCGCACGGCGGCCGTGACGATGGAAATGAGTCATGACATTGGAATCCTGAGAGTGGGGAAGGACGGGATGACGATGCGTGGTTTGGCGGAAGGCGCCGGGAACCGTCGGAAAATTGTAAACAATTCGTCAATTCAGTGTGTTACAGGCCACGTCACACACATGCAACATGCCTTTCGTCATGGGCCGGGGGCTCTCCTATCGGCTACCCTGCAGGCTGCAATTCCACACCACCGCTCCCGCCGAGGACCGCTCATGAATCGCCCGCTCGCCTGCGCTGTCGCGCTGGTCATCGCCACCGGCCTGGCCGGTTGCGCCAGTACGCCGCCCGCCCACGCCGACAACGACAAGACCGACATGCCCGCACCCGCCGCCCAGGACAACCCGTTCTTCGCCGAGAGCACACTGCCGCTGAAGTACCCCGCGTTCGACACGATCAAGGACAAGGACTTCGGCCCGGCATTCGACCGCGGCATGGCCGACCAGCTGAAGGAAGTCGAAGCGATCGCCGACAACGCAGAACCTGCGACATTCGAAAACACCATCGTCGCGCTGGAAAAATCCGGCCAGGTGCTCGGCCGCGCCAGCGCTGTGTTCTTCAATCTGACCAGTGCGGACACCAACGACACGCGCGAGAAGATCCAGGCCGACTACGCAGCCAAGCTGTCCGCGCACGGCGACGCCATATCGCTGAACCCGAAACTGTTCGCCCGGATCAAGTCGCTGCACGACAACCGCCAGTCGCTCGGCCTGAACGCCGAAGGCATACGCCTGATCGAGCGCTACTACACCGATTTCGTCCGCTCCGGCGCCAACCTGACCGAGGCCCAGAAAGCGCGGATCAAGGACATCAACTCCCAACTTGCGACGCTGGGTAACAAGTTCAACCAGAACGTGCTTGCGGAAGTGAACGCATCGGCGGTCGTGGTCGACACCAAAGCGGAACTCGCCGGCCTGTCCGAGGGCCAGATCGCAGCGGCGGCGGAAGCGGCCAAGACGCGCAAGCTCGAAGGCAAGTACGTCATTGCCCTGCTCAACACCACCGGCCAGCCGACACTGACCCAGCTCGAAAACCGCGCCCTGCGCGAACGTGTCTACAAAGCGTCGATCGGGCGCGGCAGCCACGGCGGCGAATTCGACAATACCGGTATCGTGTCGCAGGTGCTGAAGCTGCGCGCGGAGCGGGCCAAAATCATGGGCCATGCCAACCATGCCGCGTACGTGCTGGAAGACGAAACCGCGCGCAATCCGCAGGCGGTGAACGCGATGATGGCGAAACTGGCACCGCCGGCTGTGGCGAACGCCAAACGCGAAGCCGTCGACATGCAGGCCGTGATCGATGCCGAGCAGAAAACCAAGGGACAGCCGAGCTTCAAACTGGAACCGTGGGACTGGGCGTTCTACGCCGAGAAGGTGCGTCAGGCGCGCTACAACTTCGACGAATCGCAGCTCAAGCCCTACTTCGAAATGAAGAATGTGCTGGAGAACGGCGTGTTCTTCGCTGCCGGCCAGCTCTACGGACTAAAGTTCAAACAGCGCACCGATCTGCCGGTCTACCACCCGGATGTCACCGTCTATGACGTGTACGACGCCAATGGCAAGCAACTGGCGATCTTCATCGCCGACATGTACGCGCGCCCATCCAAGCGCGGCGGCGCATGGATGAACGAATACGTCTCGCAATCGCGCCTCACCGGCAACGTGTCGGTCGTCGCCAACCATCTCAATATCCCGAAACCGCCCGCCGGGCAGCCGACCCTGCTGACCTGGGACGAAGTGACCACGATGTTCCACGAGTTCGGCCATGCGCTGCACGGCATGTTCTCGAACGTGCAGTACCCGCGTTTCTCGGGCACCAGCGTGCCGCGCGATTTCGTGGAATACCCGTCGCAGGTCAACGAGATGTGGGCCGACTGGCCGGAAGTGCTGGCCAACTACGCCAAGCATCACCAGACCGGCGCACCGATGCCGAAGGCACTGCTGGACAAGGTACTGGCCGCATCGAAGTTCAACCAGGGCTTCACCACCACCGAGTATCTGGGTGCAGCGATGCTCGATCAGAGCTATCACCAGTTGAGCGCAGACCAGGTGCCGACCGGCAAGGATCTGATCGCGTTCGAAGCGGCGGCGTTGAAGAAGAACGGCACAGATTTCTATGCGGTGCCGCCGCGTTATCGCACCACGTACTTCAGCCACATCATGGGCGGTTACTCGGCCGGCTACTACGCCTACATCTGGTCGGAAGTGCTGGATGCCGAAAGCGTGGAATGGTTCAAGGAAAACGGCGGCCTCAGCCGCAAGAACGGCGACTGGTTCCGCGCCAAGCTGCTCAGCCGCGGCGGTTCGGAAGACGCGATCGCCACCTTCAAGCAGTTCCGCGGTCGCGAACCTCAGATCGAACCGCTGCTGAAGCGTCGCGGCCTGACCACGCACTGATCCGCTCCGCCATCGCGTTTCCGACATCGCCCGGCTCGCCCGGGCGGTGTCGTTTCCGGCCATCCTCTTCGCACGAATGGCCTATGCTTGCTCCATGCCGCATTCGCTTCGAACATCGGATACAGGGTCGGTCGTCGCGGACGCGCACGCGTTGCGTGCATGGCTCGATCGCTACGCGCAGGTGTTCGTGCTCACTGGCGCCGGCGTCAGCACCGCATCGGGGATTCCCGACTATCGCGATAGCGACGGCGCATGGAAACGACCGCCGCCGGTCACGTATCAGGCGCTGGTCGGCGATCCCGCCACGTATCGCCGCTACTGGGCGCGCAGTTATGTCGGCTGGCCGGATTTCTCGAACGCCGCTCCGAACACGAGCCACCGCGCACTGGCCGCATTCGAGCAGACCGACCGCATCACAGCCTTGGTCACTCAGAATGTAGACAGCCTGCATCAGCGTGCCGGCAGCCGGGCCGTCATCGATCTGCACGGACGTTTGGACCACGTAGTCTGCCTGGGCTGCGGCGACGAACGACCGCGAACGGAGCTGCAGATGCGGATGACCGCGGCCAACGCCGGCTGGCGACCGCGCGATGCGACGACAGCGCCGGACGGCGATGCCGATATCGATGCCGCCGCAGTCCTGACGTTCGAGCCGCCGTACTGCGTACTCTGCGGCGGCATACTCAAACCGGACGTGGTGTTCTTCGGCGAGAACGTGCCGCGCGCGCGTTACACGCAGGCGGTCGTGGCGCTGGAAGCGGCGGACGCGATGCTGGTCGTCGGCTCGTCGCTGATGGTGTACTCCGGATTCCGCTTCGCGCGGATGGCGCATGAGCGCGGCGCGCCCGTCGCGATCCTCAATCGCGGGCAGACCCGCGCGGACGCACTGGCCGATCTGAAATTGGAAGGCGACTGCGGCCCGGTGCTTGCCAGTGTGTTCGTCGCCGGTTGAATCGAGCGACAGCGGAATCCATGGCGCCTGCGACATCCAGACTGACCACCAGCCTATCGTCGATCCTTTGACAGAAAAGCATGATCATCAACAACACGTCCGGTCGCGACGATCCGATCTGAGCGTGCGCAATACAGAATGCACAGAGTGCGTGTGTCGCGCGCCTCCGGCTGTGACCGCTGCGGAAAGCCGGTGCGCGGCACGCGCGCCCTATGGGGCTGCGTCCTTGTTCGCACAGGCCGAGCAGACCCGCTCGACCTTGTAGCCTTTGGCGCGGAGCTTTTCGACCACCCCGTCCTCGCCGAGCAGGTGCAGCGCGCCGACCACGACGAGGATGTCGTCCGTGGCTTCGTCATCGAGCATGCGCTGCAACTTGGGCACCCAGGCATCGTTGCGGGCGACGTTGATCTTGCGATAGAGCTGCGGATATTCCCGGCGCATATCGCCGGCCATCTCGTCCAGCAGCTCGGCAGCATCGCCTCGGCGCCAGGCAGCATGCAGCTTCTCGATCTCGACCTTCGCGTTCTGGGCCTCATTCAGCGATTCGTCGAGGAACTGCAACTGCTCGGTTTTGCTCATCCCGTCGAACACCGCGATCTGTTCGCTGCCTTTTTCCAGCCCGGTCGTCGGCTTGGACGTTTTCTCGGCGCGGCCGATGAAGTGCATGTCGAGGCCGATCTTCGGGTCGAGTCCCTGCTTGTCCATTTCGACGAGGGAAATCGTCAGCCCGACGAACCACGGCTCGAACATCTGGAAAGCCTGTGCGGGCATGCCCATTTTCTGCAAGGCCTTGTCGTTGGCGGCGAGCCATGCATCGAGTTTCGCGACGGTCGCGTCCGGCAACTCGCTGTTGAGCGGCGTGCGATCGGTGCGCAACGCCGCCATGCCCATCGCCTGGCCGAGCTCGGGCGACTGCAATTCCTGCGGCGACAGCTCGAATACCAGCGCTTCTGCATCGTCGAAAGCCGCATCCACATCGGCCGACAGCGGATAGTCGCCAGGCTTCAGCATGTGGAAAGAACCGAGCAGAAACAGGTCGTTGTCGGCATCCGATACTTTCCACATCAGCGGCACCGGCGGCGCTGTCGCTGCGGTTCGCGACGATGTGGCGGCATCCGCGGAGAGCGATGCTGCGGAAACAGCGAGTATGCCGAGCAGGACAGATTTGAACATCATGGCTTTACCTTGAAGTGAATTCGATGGTGTGGCGTCAGTGCTTCACGCCGTAGCGCTTTTCGCCGGCGGTGACCGCAAGGTCCAGCCGGTTCTGATTCGGCGGCAGCGGGCAGGTGGCGAACGGCGTGAATGCGCACGGCGGGTTGTAGGCGCGATTGAAATCGATCACGACCTTGCCCTTCGGATCGGGACGCGGCACGTCGAGATAACGGCCAGCGCCGTAGGTTTCATGGCCGCTGGTGCGGTCGGCGATAATCAGCGACAGCGTGGTTTCGCCCTGATCCAGCGCCTCGATGCGATAGGTCTTGCCTTCGCGCTGGAATTCCAGCGCGCCGGGGTTGGGCATGTTTTCGGTGGTGCCGATGATCGTGGCGATCGGCAGCGTGGTACCGGGAGGATTCGGAACGAAAGTCGCTTCGACGCGCCAATCGCGATCGGCCGGCCAGTAATCGATGTTCTTGAAATTCGTGCGCGTCGGCGCGTCGGCATGTTTCACCCGCAGTGCGCGATTGCCGCCGCGTTCGATCACGGTGAGCTTGCCCTTGCCTTCGTCGAAGCCGAGTACGCTGGGCGGACCGTTGCTGTCGTCTTTGAGCTCGACGCGACCCTTGAACGGTTGGCCATCCAATGTCAGCGCGAGCCCGCGTTCGGGGGTGAAGAACACTTTTCCGCCGTTGCGCTGGAACATGCCCAGCGACTCAGGCCCCAACGCGATGCGGATGCCGCTACGCGCACCGCTGCCGACGTAGTGCGACTGCAGCGAGAGCCAATGCAGACCGATGAGGCTGGACCAGCCATCGGGCTGGGTCAGGTCTTCCTGACGCTGCATGCGCCAGAGACTTTCTTCGGACAGATACCGCGCTTCGGCTTCGCTCAGCGGCGCATCTTCGACCGTTTTCTTGTCGCCACAAGCCGAGGCTGTCGCCAGCAGCAGCGACAGCATCGCGGTGCGCGCAAGCGCGATGCCCGCACGGAGTACAACGCTGGTGTGATGCCTGTTGATCGTATCCATGTTCAACGCCCCCTCAAGAACCAGCGATCGATCTCGCCCAATGTGAATTTCGCCCAGGTCGGGCGTCCATGATTGCATTGCCCCGAACGTTCGGTGGCTTCCATCTCGCGCAGCAGCGCGTTCATCTCCGGAACGCTCAGGCGACGATTGGCGCGCACCGCGCCGTGACAGGCCATCGTCGCCAACAACTCGTCGCGCGCCGCCGCTACGCGCCTGGATTCGCCGTGCTCGACCAGATCGGCGATCACGTCGCGGAACAGCGCTTCCACCTCGCCGTCGGCGAGCAGCCCCGGCACCCCGCGCAGAGTCAGACTCTGCGGCCCGCTGCGGGTGATCTCGAAACCGAGCACGGCCAGCGTGTCGGCTTCGCGCTCGGCGGCATCCGCTTCGCGCGCCGAAACGGCGATGGCCTGCGGTACCAGCAGCGGCTGCATGCGCAGACCGACGCTGTCGTGCGCGGCCTTGAGTTTCTCGTAACCGATGCGCTCGTGCGCCGCATGCATGTCGACCACGATCAGGCCATCCGCGGTTTCGCTGAGCACGTAGATGCCATGCAACTGCGCAATGGCGTAACCGAGCGGCGGCACGTCGCCATCGCCGACTTCGGGCAGCGGGCGCATCGCAGGCTGCGGAGACGACGACGGCGCATACAGCGCGGTGTACGCGGCGCGGGTCTCGTCGACGCGCAGGCCGAGGCCGGTCTGCGGCATCGGCCGGTTCCACTGCGGCATGCCCCCGCTCTGCGCCGCGCCATTCGCGGAATACGCTTGGACATCCGAAGACGCCAGTGCGGGCAAGCCATCGGTGACGCCCCCCGCAGCAATCCCCGCGCGAGTTTCGGCGAGCGCGGCGTGCAGGGTGCGGTAGACGAAATCGTGGATCGGCCGTGCATCGCGGAAACGCACTTCGTGTTTCGCCGGATGCACATTGACATCGACCCGGCGCGGATCGACTTCGAGAAACAGCACATACGCCGGCTGACGCCCGTGGAACAGCACATCGGCGTAGGCTTGCTTCACCGCATGCGCGACGCTGCGGTCGCGCACCGCGCGGCCGTTGACGTACAGATACTGCTGATCGGCGCTGGCGCGCGAATACGCGGGCTGCGCGATCCAACCGTACAGCCGCATCGTGCTGCCGCTGTCGGTGGACAGCGGCGCGGCATGATCGACCTGCAGCGCGTTCGCGAGGAATTCTTCGCCCAAGGTCTCCGACAATCGTTCGCCCGAAAACAACACGCCGCTGTCGCCTTTGTAGCGGCGCAGCGGTTTACCGTTGTGACTGACCCGCAGTTCGACATCGGGCCGCGCCAGCGCGAGCTGACGCAGCCACTCTTCGATATGGCCGAGTTCGGTGCGCTCGGCGCGCAGGAATTTGCGGCGCGCCGGCACGTTGAAGAACAGATCGCGCACTTCGACCGTGGTACCGGCGGCCTGCTGCTTCGGCGCGAGATCGCCGACGCGACCACCTTCGACCGGCAATGCGCTGCCGTGGTCGTCGTCGCCGCGACGCGACGCGATGCTGAAGCGGCTGACCGATGCGATCGATGGCAGCGCCTCGCCGCGGAAACCGAGCGTGGCGACGGCTTCGAGATCGTCGAGCGAGGCGATCTTGCTGGTGGCGTGACGCTGCACCGCCAGCAGCAATTCTTCCGGCGCGATGCCGCCGCCATCGTCGCGCACCCGGATCAGGCGCACGCCGCCGTCTTCCAGATCGATATCGATGCGCAGCGCACCGGCATCGATGGCGTTCTCGACCAGCTCTTTCACCACCGATGCGGGGCGCTCGATGACTTCACCGGCGGCGATCTGATTGATGAGGGTGTCGGGGAGTTGGCGGATGGTCACGGAAAGGAAATGGCCTGCAGTCTGCTGCGTGCAATGGTCGGTGAAGTGCGGCGCACTGTCACCTGCGGATGCGCTCGAATTTCAGGACGCGGTCGCAGAGCCCGCCGGCGCTGGCGCGCAGCGTCGAGCCGTCGCGTGCCTCCCAGACGAAGATATGCAGGCCGGAACCGATGTCGCGGCTCGCCGGCCCGAGCGTCGCGACCAATGCCGACAGGCTCATGTCGTCGCGGGCGCGGTCGAACACGGCGCTGTCCTCGACCACACGGCCGTCCTCGACCAGTTCACGCATGTCGGCAAGTTTGCTGCGCTCGCAGTCGATATCCGAGGTCGCTGTCGTCGCCCGCCCGCAGCCGGCCGGCGCGAGCGCCATCAGGGCAACGATCATCAGCTGATATCGACGCATGAGAAACCCGGAAGTTCATCTCCCGGGATGATACGTCAGCGGTGCGGGCGCGATCGCCCGACGTTCACGCAATCGCCCCACCCACTTTCAGGATCAGGGGCTTCCGCCCGTCGCGGTGGCAGACGGGGTCGCAGCGCTGGCCACGACCGTGCCTTCGAGCGCCTTGGCGCGCGCAGCGAAGATCGTGCCCGGCGGCGGCTGACGGGTGAAGTAGGTATTCACGCCGTCGAGCACCGCCCGCGCCACCGTCCGCTGGTACTGCGGATCGATGAGGCGACGCTCTTCGTCGGGATTCGAGATGAACGCGGTTTCGACCAGCATCGCCGGCATGTCGGACGTGCGCAGCACCGAGAAATTGGCGCGCTCGATGGCGGGCTTGTGGTTGTTGCCGATGCTCTTCAGCCCGGAAAGCACGTGACCGGCCGCATCTTCCGACGCCCTCATCTGGCCGCTCTGGGTGAGATCGAGCAGCACCGACGCCAGCGTGTTGTCGGGTTTGTGCGCACCGGCGCCACCGATCAGATCGGCGGCGTTTTCCTTGTCGGCCAGCCAGCGCGCGCGCTGCGACGATGCGCCGCGCAGCGAGAGCACGTAGACCGAAGACCCTTTGGCAGCACGGTTTTCGGCGGCGTCGGCGTGGATCGAGATGAACATGTCCGCCTTCGCCTGCCGCGCCAACTGGGTGCGCCGGGGCAACGGCAGGAACACGTCGGTGTCGCGGGTCAGGTAGGCCTTGAGGCCGGGCGTGGCGTTGATCTGGCGCGCCAGTTCACGGGCGATGGCGAGAGTCACGTCTTTTTCGCGCTTGCCGCTGGGGCCGTGCGCACCGGGATCCTGACCCCCATGGCCGGCATCGATGGCCACAATCAACGGCCTGGTGCCGGCACGCAGATCCTGCAAGGTCTTGCCGGTCGCTGCGGGCGGTTCAACGGCCGCAATCACAGGCTTGGCGGCCGTGTCGACAGGTTTGATGACCGCCGCAGGTGCGGATGCGGGTGGCGCGACGGTCGCGAGAGATTTGATTGCCGTGGACCCGGCGCCGGCAGACGTGGCAATCGCGGGCAGAACCTGATCCAGGACAGACGGCTGCTGAGGCGCCGCTGCAACCGGCAAAGTGGTTGGCGTGGGCACCTGTGCGGGCTTTACCGCTGCGTTGACTGCTGATGTGCTGGCTGTCGGCGTGACGACCGACGGCACGGACGGCGCCGATACCGGGGGCGTCGATACAGGGATCGCAGCGAGCGGCTTGGCGCCATCGCCCGGCCATTCCAGCACCAGACGAACGCCATCGGCACCCCGTTCGAGGCGCGGCTTGATCGGCGCCACCGGTGAAGCGAGATCGAACACGATCCGGGTCGTTCCGGCCGTGGGCTTGCCGCTGCGTACGGCCTTGACCACGCCGGCTGGCGCAGGCAACTGCAGGTTGCGGCCGGTTGCGGTGTCGGGAAGATCGACCACGAAGCGGTCGGGATTGGACAGGGACATCGTCCGGAATGCGACATCGCCCTGGAGCTGCAGCTCGGCGCGGGTGCCGGTGGCACCGTCGCTCAAGCGCAAACCATTGATTTCATTTGCTTGCGCAAGGTTCCAGCACAGGGCCGCCAGCAATGCCAGGCCCAGGATGATTTGCTGGATGGTGGTCCCCTTCACGCGCATGGGCTGTAGTCAACCACCCGGCGGGAATTTTTTCAAGCACTTTTCCCTTAATAATCCGTAACCTGCCAGAACTTCCTCTGTCTCGGCATCAGCAAGGGACTGCAAGCCCATGCATGGATGCCATGCGAGTCAGCCAGGACGCCCCAGATGGGGTCATCGGCAACAGCTCGCAACGGCGGCCTTCGCCCTCGATCGCCAAGCCGATCCGCAGATCGGCGACCGGCAGGGAGTCGCCGCCCCGTTCGGGCCACTCGACCAGCCACAGCGCGGCATCGACATCGTCCAGGCCCAGGAATTCCAGCTCGGCACCATCGCCGATGCGGTACAGATCGAGATGCAGAGCCTCGCCTATCGGCAGCGGGTAGCGCTCGACCAAAGTGTAGGTCGGGCTGCGGATCGCACCGGTCACGCCCAACGCCCGCAGCCAACCGCGCGCGAGCGTGGATTTCCCGGCACCCAGATCGCCCTGCAGATGGACCACGGCCGGCGTCGGTGCGGTTTGCGCGAGCGAACGCGCCAAGCGCTCGGTGGCTTCCGCATCCTCCAGATACAACACGACCGCAGCGTGTTCGATCGCAGTTTTCATGCGCGCCGCGTCGGATTGGCGAGACGGCGCAGCTGCGGAAACAGATCCGACGGCAGCAGTCCGCGTTCGCCGCCGTCGCGCGCAGCGGCATCGCCAGCGGCGGCATGCAGCAGTGCGCCGCAGATCGCCGCATCGAACATCGACCTTCCCTGCGCGATCAACGCGGCGATCACGCCGGTCAACACATCGCCCATGCCGCCGGTCGCCATGCCTGGATTACCGGCATCGACGATCACCGGAATTTCGTTCGGCGCCGCGACCACCGTGCCGGCGCCTTTGCACACCACCACGCAGCCGTACTCGTCCGCCAAGCGTTTCGCCGACGCGATGCGGTCCTGTTCGATCTCGGCAACGGTAGTACGCAGCAGCCGCGCGGCCTCGCCCGGATGCGGCGTGAGCACGGCCATTTCCAGCGCTTTCGGCGACTTCGACAGCAGATTCAGAGCATCCGCATCGATCACCATCGGCAAGCCCTGCGCGATCGCGGCTTCGAACAGCGCTTCGCCCCATTCGCCACACCCGAGCCCGGGACCGATGGCGATCACCGTGCAACGATCGAGCAACGGTTTGAGCTGCGCAGTGGACTCGACCGCGCGCACCATGGTTTCCGGGCAGCGCGTCAGCAGCACCGGCACGTGCTCGGCACGCGTCGCCGCGCTGACCATCCCTGCGCCGACGCGATGCGCCGCTTCCGCGCACAACGCGACCGCGCCACCGAAGCCGTGATCACCACCGATGCACAGCACGGTGCCGAAACTGCCCTTGTGCGCATTGCGCGCGCGCGGCTTCAGCCACAGCGACAACGCATCCGGTCGGACGATGCGTGCGGCCGGTTCGAGATCGTCGAAGACGTGATCGGCGAGCCCGAGGGTGTCGATCACGACGTCGCCTGCGACCGCGCGACCCGGCCCCGTGTAAAGACCGGGTTTGCCGGCGATGAAGCTCAGCGTGACGACCGCCTTGATCGCAAGACCATGATGATGGCCGCTGTCGGCATCGACACCGGAAGGCACATCCAGCGCAAGCATCGGCGAATCCCGATGGTTCAGTTCGGCGACGAGATCGGCGGCCATCCCTTCGAGTGGACGCTGCAGTCCGATACCGAACAGCGCATCCACCCACACGTCGGCCTGCGGCAGACCGTCGTCGACGATGAATGTCGCCGCTTCGCCGCCTGCCTGCAGATACGCATCCGCGGCGCGTCGGGCCGCACCCGCCTTCACCTCGTCGCCCAGACGCAGCACGAAGACATGACGACCGGAGCTGCGCGCCAGTTCGGCCAGGACGTAGCCGTCGCCGCCGTTGTTGCCGGGACCGCAGACGATGCCGATCCGCTGCGCCTGCGGCCAGCGATCCAGCAGCAAACGCCAGGCGGCAAGGCCGGCGCGGGCCATCAGGTCGTCTTCATCCAGACCGAAACGCGTCATCGCCACCTGCTCGGCGGCGCGGACCGCACCGCTGCGGTAGAGCTTCGGCAGGTCATGGAAGGCAGCGATAGGCATGCCCGGATTCTATACTCGTGACGTGAACGCGAGCACCGATATCGACCTGCCTGCTCTTGCCCTGCGGATCAAAGCGCTGGCGGGCGAATTCGGCTTCCAGCGCTGCGGCATCGCCGATGTCGAACTGGGCGAAGACGAGCAGCATCTGCGCGATTGGTTGGCGCAGGGGCTGTACGGCTCGATGGCGTGGATGGCGCAGCACGGCGACAAGCGCAGCCGCCCGGCGGAACTGGTGCCGGGCACGCTGCGGGTGATCTCGGTGGGGCTGGATTACGGCCGCGACCCCGACGAAGCCTGGACCACGCTCGACGACCACGAACGCGCCTACGTCGCGCGCTACGCCCTGGGCCGCGACTATCACAAGCTGATGCGCAACCGCCTGCAGAAGCTCGCCGATCGTATCGCCGATGAGATCGGCCCGTTCGGACATCGCGTGTTCGTGGATTCCGCGCCGGTGCTGGAACGTGCGCTGGCGCGCAACGCCGGGCTCGGCTGGATCGGCAAGCACACCTGCCTGATCGACAAGGACGGCGGCTCGTGGTTTTTCCTCGGCGAACTCTATGTCGACCTGCCGCTGCCCATCGACCCACCGGCCGGCGCGCATTGCGGCACCTGCACGCGCTGCATCGACATCTGCCCCACCCAGGCCATCGTGGCCCCGTATCGACTGGATGCGCGGCGCTGCATCGCTTATCTCACCATCGAACACGAAGGCAGCATCGACGAAGAGCTACGGCCATTGATCGGCAACCGCATCTTCGGCTGCGACGATTGCCAGCTGGTCTGTCCGTGGAACAAATTCGCGAAGACCACAGACGAGCCGGATTTCCGCGCGCGCAATGATCTGGACACGGCAACGCTCGCGGATCTGTTCGCATGGACCGAAGCCGAATTCATGCAGCGCACCGAAGGCTCGCCGATCCGCCGCAGCGGCTACGCGCGCTGGCTGCGCAACCTCGCGATCGCGCTGGGCAATGCGCCGACGACGCCGGAAACCATCGATGCGCTTCAATCCAGAAGAGAGATCGACGATGCGATGGTGCGCGAGCATGTCGAGTGGGCGCTGAAGCGACACCGCACATAGGGTGCGCGTGTCGCGCACCATCGCTGTGATCGTCACGAAAACCCGGTGCGCGGCACGCGCACCCTATGATGTTTGCGAATGCAGTCGTATTTCGGTCAGCAACGCGCGCGTCACCGGATCGTCCGCTTCGATATCGCCCTGCAGCGCAGGCAGCAATTTGCTCGCGACCTGCTTGCCGAGCTCCACACCGAACTGGTCGAACGCGTTGATACCCCACAGCACCGACTGCAGATAGACGCTGTGCTCGTACAGCGCGATCAGCGCGCCCAGCGACTCCGGTGTCAGCACATCGAGCAGCAGCAGCGTGCTCGGGCGGTTGCCCGCATAGGCGCGGTGCGGATCGTCGTTGGCCTGTCCGTTGGCGAAGGCTTCCGTCTGCGCGAGCAGATTCGCGAGCAAGGCGGCGTGATTGTGTTCGTGCGCGTGATCGGCGCGGATCACACCGATGAAATCCGCCGGCACGATCTGCGTGCCCTGATGCAGGGCCTGGAAGAAACTGTGCTGGGTATCGGTACCCGCCCCGCCCCACCACACAGGCACGGTATGACCAGCGAGTGCCCTGCCATCGAGACGCGCGGATTTGCCGAGACTCTCCATCACCAGCTGCTGCAGATAATTGGGCAGCAGACGGAGGCGTTCGTCGTAGGGCAGTACCGCCTGCGAACCGGCGTGCATGGCGTTGCGGTTCCAGATCGCGGTCAGCGCATGCCAGGCCGCGACATTCTCGCGCAGCGGCGTCGCCAATACGTGCGCGTCCATGTCCGCAGCGCCGGCAAGCAGGCGCTCGAAACCTTGCATGCCGATCGCCAGCGCGATCGGAAACCCCACCGCCGACCACAGCGAATAGCGGCCGCCGACCCAATCCCACATCGGCAGGATCCGGGCCTCGTCGATACCGAAATCCGCAGCGCGCTGCACGTTCGCGCTGACCGCGTAGACGCGGCTGTCGTTCTGCAGCCAGTCGCGGACCACGGTACCGTTGAGCAGCGTTTCCTGCGTGCCGAAGGTCTTGGAAATCAGGATCGCGGCGGTGTGCGCGGGATCGAGGCTGGCCAAGGTGCGGCGCACCGCATTGCCGTCGACGTTGGACACGAAATGCACGCGCAGGCGCGGACCGCCCACGGCATCTGCCAGCGCATCGGCAACCAGCCGCGGACCCAGATCGGAACCGCCGATGCCCACGCTGATCACGTCGGTCACGCCCGAAGCGAGCAGTTCTTCGACCATCGTCGCCATCTGCGCGCGCGCGACGCGCGCCTGCGCCGAGGCTTCGCGCACGTGATCGATGTCGGAAAGATCGCTGCGCAGCGCGGTGTGCAGCGCGGCCCGACCTTCAGTGACGTTGACGATATGGCCGTCGAACAATCGGCGCACCGCCGATGCAAGGTCCGCCGCTTCAGCGATGTCGAACAGCGCATCGAGCGCCGGCCGGTCGTAATGCTGGCGCGCGAAACTGGCGTAAAGCGGGCCGACGCGGAGCGCGAAATCCTTCGGGCGTGCCGGATCTTCCGCGATCAGCTGCGCGATCGGGACCTGTCGCAGACGCTCGGCGTGAGGCTGCAGCGAATCGAACACGGTATCGTGCGGGTTTGACATATCGGGCTCATCGGGCGGCGCGCGTGCGATGCGCGGATTCTGCCAGGCGGATTCTGCCAGATCGTCGTCGTGCCGGCGGCGGACGCTGGCATGCAAACGAAACCATGGCGAATGCGTGTCTTGCGATTCGGTCGAGTTCGACTCAGCCGATCCCGAATTCGAGATTGTCGATCAGTCGCGTCCGGCCAAGACGGGCCGCGATCAACGCAACGCGTGGACCGGGCGTGGCGTATCGCGCAGGTTCGATGTCGGGCTCGGCCAGATCCGGCGTACGGATCGCGGCATAGTCCACCGAAAATCCCGCATCGCCCAGACGCAGGGCCGCACCGGTTTCGACCGAACCGCGCGATACGCCCACCTGCAATTGCGCGCGCATGTCCAACAGCGTACGGTTGATTTCAGCGGCAATCACGCGGTCCTGGGGCGACAGATACTGGTTGCGCGAACTCATCGCCAATCCGTCTTCTTCGCGCACGATCTCGCCGCGCAGCAGGGTCAGCGGATACGCCAGATCGGTGACCATCTGCTGGATCACCGCGAGCTGCTGGAAGTCCTTCTTGCCGAATGCGGCGACATCCGGCTGTACCTGATTGAACAGCCGCGCGACCACGGTGCAGACGCCATCGAAATGGCCGGGGCGATGCGCGCCTTCCAGCACGTCGGCGACGCCCGGTACGCGCATGCGTACCGCGAGATCGACGCCGAAGGGATACATGGATTCCACCGTCGGCAGCCATAGCGCATCGCAGCCAGCGGCCTCGAGGCCGCTGGTATCGGCCTCCGGCGTCCGCGGGTAGCGGGTGAAATCCTCGCTCGGCCCGAACTGGGTCGGATTCACGAACACGCTGGAGATGATCCGGTCCGCATGCCGGCGCGCCAGCGCAACCAATGAATAGTGGCCGGCATGCAGATTGCCCATGGTCGGCACGAAGCCGATCCGCAGACCTTCGCGGCGCCAGCCGAGGATGCGTTCTCGCAGTCGATGCAGTTCGGTGATGGTTTCGATCATGGGCGTGTTCGATGAAGTGGAATGTGGCGCGTCAGCCGGCAAGGACGCGGACCCAGGTGGCATTGACCCAGCCCGAAGCACAGGGGCCGCGATATTCGCGCGCCTTCGGAATTGCGCCGGAAACGCCGCAGACATCGGAAGCCTGTCCCTTGCGGGGATAAACGATCGCCATCCATTTTCCGTCGCGCGATACGTCGCAGACGAAGAAGGCATCGCCCGCACGCAGGCGATCCCGCATCGGGTAATCCGACCCCGGACCGCCACGTACCGCGAGGAAACCGTCGCCCTTCGGATTCAAGCCGGACACTTCGGCCCAACTGCCGCAGGCATCGAGTTCTTCTTCCACGCCGACGATCACCGGGACGTCCCGCTTCGCCGCCGCAGCGGCGAATGCAAGCACCATCAGGCCAGCAGCGAGGCCGGTCATCGACGCACGGACAGGATTCATGAGTACGCATGCTCCGCATCCGGAAATGTTCCATCGCGCACCGCCGCGCAATACGCTTGCACCGCACCTGAGACCGAGCCGCCTTCCGCAAGGAAATCCTTCACGAATTTCGGTCGACGATGACCGCTGTCGAGGCCGAGCATGTCGTGCAGCACCAGCACTTGGCCATCGCAGTGCGGACCGGCGCCGATGCCGATGGTGGGAATCGCGCTGGCGACGGTGATCGTCTGCGCAAGCGGCGTCGGTACGCATTCCAGCACCAGCAAGGAGGCGCCCGCCGCTTCCACCGCGCGCGCGTCTTCGCGCAGTTTCGCGGCGGCGCGTTCCTCGCGGCCCTGCACCTTGAAACCGCCGAAGCGCAACACCGACTGGGGAGTGAGGCCGAGGTGCGCCGAGACCGGAATCTCGCGTTCGACCAGGAACCGGATCGCTTCGAGTTTGTGCGGCCCCGCGCCTTCAAGCTTGACCATCTGCGCGCCGGCCTGCAGCAGCCGTGTGGCGGCGTCGAGCGCACGCTCCGGCGTGGCGTCGGCCTGGAACGGCAGGTCAGCGATGAGCAATGCGCGTCCGAGATGACTCGCAACCGCAGCGGTGTGATACGCGATGTCGTCGACCGTGACCGGCAGCGTCGAGGCCTGGCCTTTGACCACCATGCCGAGCGAATCGCCGACCAGGATCAGATCCACGCCACTGCGGTCGAAGACGCGCGCGAAGACCGCGTCGTAAGCGGTCAGCATCGCCAGTTTGCGGCCCGCGCGCTTGGCATCGGCCAATGCGGGCACGGTCCAGGGCTTGTCTTCTCGAATGGCCATATGCGTCCAGAAAGTGGGCCGGGGGAAGAGGCCGGGTACGTCACAGCCTAGCAGTTCGGGGCGGATGCTTTGCGGCGCTTCAGCGTTCCACCAGCGACTCGATGCCCGCCCCGCCGACCTGCGCCAGCGCGCGTCGCGCACTGCCTCGGCCGGGGATCTCGATATCGGATACCAGATCGAGCAGCGGAACCAGTGCGAACGCACGCTCGTGCAGGTAGGGATGCGGGACGCGCAGACCGGGTTCGTCGATCCTGCGGTCGCCGTACAGCAGGATATCGAGATCGAGCACCCGCGGGCCCCAGCGACCGCTGCCATCGAGGGCACGTTCGCGACCGAAGTCGCGTTCGATGTTCAACAACTCGTCCAGCAAGGTGCGCGGTGGCAGCGCGGTTTCGATGGCCACCACTGCGTTGACGAAATCGGCCTGATCCTCCTGGCCCCAGGCAGGTGTCCGGTAGAACCGCGAGGCCGAGACCACCCGGCTGCGCGGCACGGTCATCAGCCGATGCACGGCGGCGCGCAGCGTGACTGCGGAATCGCCCACGTTGCCGCCGAGACCGACGAACGCCAACACCGGACTGCGGTCAAGCACCACCTCTGAGACGGGCTCGGACATCATCAATGCCCGACAGCTGCAGGGCGTCGCCGCCGCCGGCGTCGCGGGCCGCGGGACTCGGTGGACTCGCCTTCCTCATCCGACTGCGCGGTCAAGGTCGCGACCTCCAACGCATGGTCCGGATCGCGTTGCGCCTCGGCCCAGAACGCGATGTCCTCGGCGTGGCTGTCGGATGCGGACTGGCGCAACTGAAGAAAATCATAGGCGGCACGGAAACGCGGATGCGACAGCAGCCGGACCACGCGCTTGCGCTGACGCTGTGCGAACCGCGCCTGCAGCAGCCAGATCTCCTGCATCGGCAGCGAAAACCGGCGCGGCAGGGCCACGGTCGTGACCTGATGCAATGTGACCCGATCTGCGGCACGGCGCTCGGCCTCGGCCACGTGCACGCCCTGCGCCTGCAGCATCGCGAGCGTGCGGCAGTAGGCCGGCCACAGCAGCAGCGCGAACAGGAACGCCGGCGATACGGGTTCGTCGGCGGCGATGCGCGCATCGGTGGCGCGCAGGCCTTCGAGCAGCATCCGTCGTAGCGCGCCGCTGCGATTGGAGGACAACGCCACCGCCGTTTCGGGCAGCAAACCCGCCAACAACCCGTGCGCTTCGAGCCCGAGGAAGCTGGCCTCGGCGTGGCCCGACAGGAACAGTTTCAGAGATTCCTCGAACAGCCGCGCCGCGGAGGCTTCCTGAAGCAGCGACGCGAGTTTCGGAATCTGGTCGGCACTTTCGGAATCGATCCTGAAACGCAGTTTGGCCGCGAGCCGCACCGCGCGCAGCATGCGCACCGGGTCTTCGCGGTAGCGGGTTTCCGGGTCGCCGATCAGCTTCATCACGCGGTTGTTCACGTCCTCGAAACCGCCGACGTAATCGCGTACCGAGAAATCGCTGATCGCGTAATACAGCGCATTGGCGGTGAAGTCGCGGCGGACCGCGTCGTCCTCGATGCTGCCGTAGACGTTGTCGCGCAGCACCCGACCCTCCTGGTCCTGCTCCCGATCGCCGCTGCCGTCGTCG
Organism: Lysobacteraceae bacterium; assembly: GCA_040079515.1. GTDB lineage: Bacteria > Pseudomonadota > Gammaproteobacteria > Xanthomonadales > Xanthomonadaceae > Lysobacter_I. The sequence goes on along the minus strand of JBEBKD010000001.1, from coordinate 334,663 downwards.
CTGTTGGCGCGGAACGTCGCGACTTCGATGATCTCGCGGCCGTACACCACATGCGCCAGACGGAAGCGACGGCCGATCAGCCGGCAATTGCGGAACAGATGCTTGACCTGCTCGGGCGTGGCGTCGGTGGCGATATCGAAATCCTTCGGATGCTCGCCGAGCAGCAGGTCGCGCACCGCACCGCCGACCAGATACGCGCCATAGCCTGCCTCATGAAGGCGGTACAACACCCGCAGCGCACTGGGACTGATGTCCTTGCGCGATATCGCATGCTGTTCACGGGGAATGGTACGCGGCGCGGTCGGCAGGAGTGTGGGATCGGTCATTGAAACCATGGTCGAAAGCGCGGGCGGGTCGGAGTCGGTCCGGATCCTGGATCGGGATCCTTGTTCATCTTCCGGATTGACCCGCTATACTAGCAGCCTGTCCGCCCCCCACCGCTCGCTGCGGCGAAAGGCGGAACCCGAGCGACGATTCCAGGCAAGCACATGTCCGGGCGTCGCCGATGGCGCGCAGTTCAACTGCTCCCTTCGTCTAGAGGCCCAGGACGTGGCCCTCTCAAGGCTAAAACACGGGTTCGAATCCCGTAGGGAGCGCCAACTCCGGGGCCCGCACAGCGATGTGCGGGCTTCGTCGTCTGTGCTGGAGCGGCCCAACCGCTTCGCCTGCCGCGCGCCTCGCCTTACACTGCCCGCCTGTCCGCTCTCGTTGCCCCGGATCGAACCATGCCTTTCGTCGTCACCGAAAACTGCATCAAATGCAAGTACACCGATTGCGTCGAAGTCTGCCCCGTGGACTGCTTCCATGAAGGACCCAACTTCCTGGTGATCGATCCGGACGAATGCATCGACTGCACGTTGTGCGAGCCGGAATGCCCGATCAACGCGATCTATCCTGAGGACGACGTGCCCGCAGGACAGGAAGGTTTCGCCGCGCTCAACAAGGAACTGTCGATGGCGTGGCCGGTCATCACCACCCGCAAAGTCGCCCTGCCCGATGCCAAGGAATGGGAAGGCAAGACGGACAAGCTGCCACTGCTGGAGCGTTGAGCAGGCGCTTTGACATCGACCGTGTCAAACGAAAACGGGCGCCTTTCGGCGCCCGTTCCGCATTCTGGCGGTTTGCAGCGGATCAGTTCTTGACCAACGCCGCACGCAGCGCCGCGATCACTTTTGTCGCGGCTGCGTTGTCGGCGGGCTGACCGCGCGGATCGACCGCCGAGACATTGCTGCCGCTGCTGCCCTCGCTGATGCGGATCAGGAATTTCTGGCCTTCGTAATCGACATCGAACGCGCCCAGTAGCTGCGCGCGACTGGCGATGGTCAACCCCGGCGTGGCGCCGAGCAGTTCACCGACCCGTGCGAACACGGTGGCGCGATCGCCTGGAACGCTGAAGCCCAACGCGGATGTCGCCGGCTCCGCGCCCGGCAGCGAAGAACGGCTGACTGAGCCGCTGGCGGTCGTCGCCAGGTTGCGCTCGGCTTCGGCAGCGTCGAACGCCGGTGGAAACTCCAGCGGACGCTTGTCGTCGTCCAACGCGTATGCGTCCTTTTTGTGGAACCAACGGCAACCCGAGGCGCCGATCACAGCGACGGACATCACCACCACGATCGCGATCTTCGCGGCGAGGGACAGGACATTGCGGTGGTTCTGACGAATCGATGACATGGGTTCTCCTGGAAAAAACGGCGTGGGCGTAGCGCCCGGAAAGCGATGGAATGCTGGCGACAGATTCTCGATCACCCTGTCCGCGCCTCACGCGTAGCGGGCGATGCGAGCGCGACCAGCGCGATGCGCTCGATCTCGGCGATCCGGCGAGCGGCGACGTCCGCGTCGGTCGTGTGGACTGCGGTGAGCGGCGTCAGCGGCAGACGCAAGCCATGGCCGATGCCCTGACGCGACAGGATCGCCTTGACCGGGATGGGGTTGGGCTCGACGCCCAGGAAATCGAAGATCGCCTGCAATTCGGCATCGTGGGCCAGCGCGTCCGCGTGCGCACCCGAACGGGCGATATCGCAGAGCCTGCGCATGGCCGCCGGGATGACGTTCGAAGCCACCGAGATGAGGCCATCGGCGCCAGCCAGCATTGCACTGGCGGCGGTCGGATCGTCGCCGGCCAGGATCGCGAACGACGGCGAGCGCAGCGCGAGGAGGTCGGCCATACGCTCGGGCTCGGTGCACGCCTCTTTTATCGCCACGATCCGGGGATGCGCGGCCAATCCGGCAACGGTGGATGGCAACAAATCGCAGCCTGTGCGTCCGGGAACGTTGTACAACACCACCGGCAGCGCACCGTCGTCGGCTACCGCGCGATAGTGCGCGACCAGACCCGCCTGCGTCGGTCGTACGTATGGAGGCACGACCACCAGCGCGGCATCGGCACCGAAGGCGGCGGCGCGGCGGGTCAGTTCGACGGTTTTCGCGGTATTCGAGAGGCCGGTACCGGCCAGTACCGGGATACGGCCGTCCACAACAGCCACGGCGCGGCGCAGCAGGGTTTCGTATTCGTCGTCGGACAGGGCATTGGCCTCACCGGTCGAACCAGCCACCACCACACCCTGGGTCCCAGCCGCGATCTGCGACCGGATGAGACGATCCCAGGCTGGAAGGTCGAGTTCGCCATCGGGGTCGCTGGACGCCGTGAACGGCGTCGCCAGCGCGGTGATGCTGCCGGACAGATACACGCGGATGCCTTGGAGTGCCTGGAGGGGCGGCGCGGGAGTCCAACGCCGGAGTTCCGGATGTTACTTGGGAAGGTCTGAACACTCCATCCTTCACGAATACGCCCCGCATCCCCGAACCGCATGCTGTACGTCCGCACTGAACCGGTGGCAGTCATGCGAATCAATCACTTGCGCCTCGACATGCCCATCGCCCGCAAGACCTCGCCAACACTGCAGTCACAATCCCAAGACTTCGCTTGCGGCCTGAAACCGCCGCCAAGTATGCTGGCGACGTCCGGACCGCGCATGGCGCGACCGACCCTCGATCGAACCACTTCGCAACACTTTCCCTCGCCGCGGACGCCACCTTGACCGATTCTGCTACCGCCGCCCGGCCTGCGCCGAACGAGAACTACCTGCTGATCAACGCCTATACGACGCATCCGCAGTCTCCCCTGTTGGCGGTGACCCGGCGGATATCGGACAGCGGCTGCAACCTTGTCGACTCGCGCCTGTCGACGGTCGGACGCGACGTCTCGGTCACCGCGCTTGCGGTCGGGCCCTGGGACGCCATCGCCAAACTCGAGGCCATGCTGACCCGGCTGGAGCGCGAGGAAGGCTTCAAACTGATCTGGTACCGCACCGGCCCGAAACCACTGCAATCGAATCTGTTGCCGTACGTGGTCGAAGTGGTGGCCGCCGACAAACCGGGCATCCTCTACCAGCTGGCCGATTTCTTCGACCGCCAGGGCATCACCATCGAAAGCCTGCACTGCGCGCGCTATCGCGCGATGCAGACCGGCGCCGATATGTTTTCGGCGCAGGTCACCATCGGCGTACCGGCGGATATGCACATCGCCGGTTTGCGCGACGACTTCCTCGAGTTCTGCGACCACCTGAATCTAGACGCGATCATGGACCCGATGAAGTTCTGACGATGACCGACGCCACCAAGCTCCAAGCCGGCAAAGCGCTTCCAAAATCCACGCTCTCGCTGCCGCTGGCACTGTCGGACGGCAGTATCGCCAGACTCTCCGGCTACGCCGGCCAGTGGCTGGTGCTGTACTTCTACCCGAAGGATTCGACGCCGGGCTGCACCACCGAAGGCATCGATTTCAACGCGTTGCTGCCGGAGTTCGCGAAACTCGGCGCCACCGTTTTGGGCGTATCGCGCGATTCGATCAGATCGCACCAGAATTTCTGCACCAGGCAGGGTTTCGATTTCCTGCTGGTCAGCGATGCCGACGAAGCCCTGTGCAAGGCCTTCGACGTGATCCACGAAAAGAACATGTACGGCAAGAAGGTGCTCGGCATCGTCCGCAGCACCTTCCTGATCGATCCCAAGGGCAAGCTCTCCGCCGAATGGCGCGGCGTGAAGGTCCCGGGTCACGCCCAGGCCGTGTTCGACGCGTTGAAGGCTGCCCAAGCCCGGTGACCCACCGTCTTCGCAATGCCGACCATCGCCCCGCAACGCGGGCTGCGGTGGCTTTCGGCCGCCTGATGATCCTGTTACGCATCCATTCCCTTCCGACTCCCGCAACCGGTAGCGCCTACGCATGATGACCAAAGGCAAGCGCATCTACGTCCTCGACACCAATGTACTGATGCACGATCCCACCGCGCTGTTCAAATTCGAGGAGCACGACGTGTTCCTGCCGATGCAGGTCATTGAAGAGCTGGACAACGCCAAGAAAGGCACGTCCGAAGCCAGTCGCAATGCGCGTCAGGTCAGTCGCTTCATCAATGAACTGATCGAGACCCACGGCAGCGACAAGATCGCGTCGGGCCTGACACTATCGCGACCGAAAGGCCTGCAACTGCGCGCCGCCGACAGTATCGGAAAACTGCGCTTCCAGACCGAAAGCTTCGACGCAGGCAAGCGTTTCGGCGCGGTCATTCCGGACAATCACATCCTCGGCGCGATTCTGGCACTGCGCGACGCGGAGCCCGAAGTGCCGGTGGTGTTCGTCTCCAAGGACATCAACCTGCGGATCAAGGGCGCGATCGCCGGGATACAGTCCGAAGACTACGAAAACGACCGCGCGCTCGACGATTTCAGTCTGCTCTACACCGGCACATCGGCGCTGCCGGAAGATTTCTGGCAGCGTTACAGCGACGGTTTGAAGTCGTGGACCGAGAAGGGACGCACGTATTACAAGGTCGCTCGCATCGAAGGCGACGACTGGTATCCGAACCAGTTCGTGTACCTGCCCGGCGACGACGAAGCCGAATTCCGCGTCGCCAAAGTCGATGACGCGTCCGTCGAACTGCAGATCACCGACGACTACCGCAGCCATCAGCATGCGGTCTGGGGCATCACCGCACGCAATCGCGAACAGAACTTCGCGATGAACGCGCTGATGGACCCGGAGATCGACTTCGTCACCCTGCTCGGCACCGCCGGCACCGGCAAGACCCTGCTCGCCCTTGCCGCAGGCCTGGCGCAGACGATGGACCAGCAGCGCTACCGCGAAATCATCATGACCCGTGCGACCGTGAGCGTCGGTGAGGACATCGGTTTCCTGCCGGGCACCGAAGAGGAAAAGATGACGCCGTGGATGGGCGCGCTGACCGACAACCTCGAAGTACTGATGCCCAATACCCAGGACGGCGGCAGTTGGGGACGCGCAGCGACCAACGACCTGCTGGCCTCGCGGATCAAGATCCGTTCGCTGAATTTCATGCGCGGCCGCACCTTCCTGACCCGCTGGCTGATCCTCGACGAAGCGCAGAATCTCACGCCGAAACAGATGAAAACGCTGATCACCCGCGCCGGCCCGGGCACCAAGATCATCTGCCTGGGCAACGTCGAGCAGATCGATACGCCCTATCTCACCGAAACCACCTCGGGCCTGACTTACGCCGTCGACCGCTTCAAGAATTGGGCGCATAGCGCGCACATCACTCTGAAGCGCGGCGAGCGTTCGCGACTGGCGGACTACGCGTCGGAAGTGTTGTGAGGTGAACGCGACGCCGCCGGCGCAGACACGCATCGTCGCGCTGTCAACCGACGGCGTTTCGTTGTGCTGGCTGCTGCCGGATTTTCTCAGCGTATCGGAATGCGAAGCCGAGATCGCCGCCGCGCAGGCATGCGGTTTCGCGCTTGCAGGCAGCGATTTCCCGCCGAGCTATCGCAACAACCGCAGGCTCGTTCGCGACGATGCTGCGCATGCCGATGCGCTCTACGCACGCTTTCAGACGCGCGTGACGGCAGGCGCACTCGAGCGCGAGGCGGACGGCCGGCACTGGCGCCCGACCGGCGTGAATCCGCGCCTGCGTTATTGCCGCTACGAACCGGGCGAAGCCTTCCATCTGCATCAGGACGGCGTTCGTCATGAATCCGACGGTCGCCGCTCGTTCCTCACCTTCATGATCTATCTCGACGATCCGACGCGTTTCGAAGGCGGTGCGACGCGCTTCTTCGCCCACGGTCCCGACGGCGATGCGGATGGCGACCATCCTGTTCTGCTGGCACTGCGCCCAACGCAGGGCAGCCTGATCGTGTTCGATCATGGACTCTGGCATGACGGCGCCGAAGTCCTGGCCGGCACCAAACATGTGCTGCGCAGCGATCTGCTGTTCGCTGCCGACTCCGCAGCGGCGTCCACCGAGAACCACGAACCCGCACCGTTCGCGCCCGGCCATGCAGGCTATGTCTGGAAACTCGCTGCTCTGCGCGACGGCACCGTCGCCAGCGCGGGCCGCGATGCGCTGGTGCGATTGTGGTCGCCCGATGGCAGGTTGCAGGCCACGCTGGCGGGACATGCGCAATCGGTGCTGGCGATGGCGCAGACCGACAGCGATACGTTCTACACGCTCTCGCGCGACCGCAGCTTGCGACGCTGGAATCTGCGCGACAAAGCCGAAACCGGCTGCGTCGTCGCGCATGCGGCGGCTGGGCTCGCACTGACCGCTGTTGCCGGAGATGTCATCAGTGCGGGCGCCGACGGCGAACTCCGTCGATGGCGCGATATGCATCCCATCGCCTCCCGCGCATCAGCGCACACCGGCTGGATATGGGATCTGGCGATATCCGGATCGATGTTGGCCAGCGTTGGCGAGGATGGTCATGCGCGTTTGTGGGACTGCGAGCGCATCGAACCGCTCGCCGACCTGGCGCATCCGCATGCGCTGCGCGCGATCGCGATCCGCGACGACTCCGGCAGCGCATTGCTGGCGTGCGGCGACATCCTTGGACATGTGCATCTGTGGCGCTGCGATGGCCATGGCACCTGGCACACCTTCGGCATGCAAAGCCGCCATCGCGCGGCGGTGCGCGCCTTGCGCTGGCTGCCCGACGGGCAATTGGGCAGTGCAGGCGAAGATGGTCGCGTGCTTATCGGCCAAGCGGCACCAGACGCAGTCTGGAGGGATATCGCACATCACGACAATTTCGCCACAGATCTGCATGCCTTCGACGATGGCCGCCTACTGAGCGCTGGTTACGACGGCAGGTTGCGGATCGGACACTGGAACGACAGCCGATCTGTGGATACTTTTTCTGCCATGACATCGGAAGACTGATCGCCATGCCCACCGTCTCGACTGCGACCGTCGTCCTGCGTCCCTGGACCAACGACGACATCGATACGCTTCACGCTACCGTGCGTGCATCGCTGCCTACGCTGTCGCAATGGCTGCCGTGGGCAACGCCCACCTACGCGCGTGCCGACGCGGAAATGTGGATCGCGCACTGCATGCGCAGGCGCGAAGCCGACGAGGAATACCATTTCGGGGCGTTCGATGCGGCATCGGGCGCGCTGCTCGGCAGCGTCGGCCTCAACCATCGCATCCGCTCTGCGCGCTCGGCGAATCTCGGTTACTGGGTCGCCGATCATGCGCGCGGACGCGGCGTAGCCGTCGAGGCCGCGAAGCAGGCCGCGCGATTCGGGTTCGACACGCTCGGCCTGCAGCGGCTCGTCATCCTGGTCCAGCCGGAGAATCGCGCCAGCCTGCGGGTGGCGATCAAACTCGGTGCGGTCTGCGAGGGCATCGCCCGCAACGGGATCATCGTCGACGGCGAACCGCGCGAAGCGATCGTGCATTCGCTGGTTCCGGACGATCTGCACCGCAGCGGACCGATCGCCGGCGCATACTGATCCGATGGCCACACCCAAATCTCCTCTCGCCGAATTCGTACCGAAGTCGTATTCCGTATTGCGCCGCGGCTACCGCTTCGCCGACCTGCGCGCCGATGCGGTCGCCGGCCTGACGGTCGCGATCATCGCCCTGCCATTGGCGATGGCGCTGGCGATCGCCAGCGGCACCACGCCTGAAAAAGGCCTGCACACCGCGATCATCGCCGGTTTTCTGATCTCCTTCCTCGGCGGCTCGAAGGTGCAGATCGGCGGGCCGACGGCCGCATTCATCCCGGTCGTGTTCGTGGTGATCGCGAAATTCGGTTACGGCGGGCTGATCCTGTGCACGCTGATGGCCGGGCTGATGCTGATCGCAGCGGGACTGCTGCGGCTGGGCACATTGATGAAGTACATGCCGCAGCCGGTGGTGACCGGTTTCACCGCCGGTATCGCGGTGAGCATCTTCTCCAGCCAGATCAAGGACGCGTTGGGTCTGCAGATGGGCCAGGTACCGGCGGAATTCATTCCGCGCTGGGCCGCGTATGCGAAGCACATCGCCACCGCACAGCCCACGGCGATCGCGCTCACGATGCTCGGGTTATTCGTGATCGTTGCGCTGCGTCGCTGGCGCCCGGCGTGGCCGGGGTTCCTGATCGCGCTGCTGCTGTGCACGCTGATCTGCACAGGCTTCGCGCTGCCGACGGAAACCATCGGCACGAAGTTCGGCGGCCTGCCCTCGGCGCTGCCGAGCTTCGATTTCCCGCAGATTCCATTCGAGCGCACCCGGGAACTGCTGCCCAGTGCCTTCACCATCGCATTCCTGGCCGGGGTCGAATCGTTGCTGTCGGCGGTCGTCGCCGACGGCATGACCGGCGGGCGTCATCGCTCGAACATGGAGCTGGTCGCGCAGGGCGTGGCCAACACCGCATCGGCGCTGTTCGGCGGCCTACCCGCCACCGGCGCCATTGCGCGCACCGCCACCAACATCCGCGCCGGCGGGCGCACCCCGGTTTCCGGCATGCTCCACGCGGCCTTCCTGCTGGTGTTCATGCTGCTGCTCGCACCGCTGATGCAGTACGTCCCGCTGGCCGCGTTGGCCTCGATCCTGCTGATCGTGGCCTGGAACATCAGCGAGGTCGAAGCCTTCCGCCACACGCTGTCGGCGCCGAAAGGCGATCGCCTGGTGCTGCTGCTGACTTTTTTCCTCACCGTGTTCTTCGATCTGACCCTGGCGATCGAAGCCGGCGTGGTCGTCGCCGCCTTCGTTTTCATGTTCCGCATGGCGGAAACCGTCGAAGTGCAGTCCGGCATGCAGATGAGCGACGACGAGGACTCCGGCGCCGACCCCGATCAGCGCGCGCGGCTGCCTGCGGGCGTGGAGGCCTTCCAGATCAGCGGCCCCCTTTTCTTCGGCGCCGCCAACCGGCTGGACGACCTGCTCGACCAGTTCCGGGTGGCGCCCAAGGTCTTCATCCTGCGCATGCGTCTGGTGCCTGTGATCGACGCCAGCGGCATGCACGCGCTGGAGGCACTGCTGGAGCGGTGTCAGCGGCGCGGCATCCTCCTGATCCTCTCCGGCCTGCAGCCGCAGCCCAGACGGGTTTTCGGGCAGATGCATCTGCATCCGCGCGAAGGGGCGCTGCACATCGCCGCGAATTACGATGCTGCGCTCATCCTTGCCGGGGAGCTCATCGCCGGCACCGCCAGTCGCGATCTCGGGTGATGACCGGTCACTGCTGAGGGTGTCGCCGGGCGGTCTTGGCCGACAAAGCGTTCGACCCACTGGCCTGTCGGAGATGGCAGGTGCCAACCGAACTGCCTTATGCGACTTTGACCGACGCTCATCTTCAGTCAGAATCGGACCATGACAAACTCTTCGCCTCCCGTGTCAGCGCTCAGCATCGCCGGCTCCGACTCCGGCGGCGGTGCCGGCATCCAGGCAGACCTCAAGACCTTCGCCGCGCATCGTGTGCACGGCCTGTGCGCGATCGCCGCGCTCACCGCGCAACACACCCGCGGAGTGACCGCAGTGGAAGTGCCGCCTCCGGCATTCCTGCGCGCCCAGATCGACGCCTGCTTCGAGGATTTCGACATCGGTGCGGTCAAGATCGGCATGCTCGCCAACGCCGACATGGTCCATGCCGTGGCCAAGGCGCTCGACCAGCACTGTCCGCCGCACATCGTGCTCGACCCGGTGATGGTCGCCACGTCCGGCGCGCAGCTGCTCGCCAACAGCGCGATCGATGTGATGCGCAAGCGCCTGGTGCCGATGGCGACGGTGATCACGCCGAATCTGCCGGAGGCGGAATTCCTCCTCGGCCGTGCCATTCCCGATCTGGACGCGATGCGCGACGCCTGCGATGCGCTGCTGGATCTTGGCGCAGGCGCGGTGCTGCTCAAGGGCGGACATCTCGCCGGCGGCGACGAGGTGGTCGATCTGTTTTCTGCGCGCCGCGAGAGCGGCGGCCGGGTGCATCGCGAGATCCGTCACCCGCGGCTCGATCTGGACGCGCACGGCACCGGTTGCACACTGGCCTCGGCGATCACCGCCCAGCTCGCACTCGGTCTGCCCTTGATCGACGCCTGCAGCGCCGCATCGGACTATGTCCATCGGGCCCTGAAACTGGGTACCCGCCCGGGGCGCAGCCGGATCCTGGTGCTCGATCACTTCGGCGCAGCAGAACCCGCATGAACGCGTTTCAGGCTTCGCCGTAGCCGTCCGGATTCATCGACTGCCAGCGCCAGGCGTCGCGGCACATCGCATCCACGCCCAGTCGCGTGCGCCAGCCCAACAGACGCTCCGCGCGCGACGGATCGGCGTAGACCTCGGCGACATCGCCGGTGCGGCGATCGACGATGCGATACGGAATGCCGCGGCCGCTGGCGGCCTCGAACGCACGCAGCAGTTCCAGCACGCTGATGCCGCGCCCCGCGCCCAGATTCAGCGGCAGATGGCCGCGCACGCCGTCGAGTTTTTCCAATGCATGCACATGCGCCTGCGCCAGATCCATCACGTGGATGTAGTCGCGCACGCCGGTACCGTCGACCGTAGGCCAGTCACCGCCGTAGATCTGCAGCCGTTCGCGCTTGCCGGCCGCGACCTGGCAGATGTACGGCATCAGATTGTTGGGTATGCCGTTTGGCGCTTCGCCGATCAGGCCCGACGGATGAGCGCCTACAGGGTTGAAGTAGCGCAGACTGATCGCCTGGAAACCCGGATCGGCAACGCAGACATCGCCGATCAGTTGCTCCATCACCAGCTTGGTGCGGCCGTAGGGATTGGTCGCCGACAGCGGCGCGTCCTCGTCGATCGGCACCGATTGCGGCTCGCCATAGACCGTCGCCGACGAACTGAAGACCAGACGCCCGACGCCAGCAGCGCGCATCGCCTGCAGCAGCGTGATCGTGCCGGAGATGTTGTTGTCGAAATAATCCAGCGGCCGTTCGCAGGATTCGCCGACGGCCTTGAGCGCGGCGAAATGGATCACGGCATCGAAGCGCTGCCCCGCGAACAACGCCGCGAGCGCGGCAGCATCGCGCACATCCACGCGATGGGCCTCTGGCGTCCGCCCGGTGAGGCGCGCAAGTCTTTCCAGCACTGCGGGCGAACTATTGCAGAAATTGTCGGCGATGACCGCCTGATGCCCGCGCTCGGCCAAGGCCACGCTGGTATGACTTCCGATGTAACCGGCACCGCCGCAAACCAGAACGCGCATAGGAATGATGTAGACCGAGAGTAAGGATGTGCTGCGGAAGGGAAACATCGCATATCGCGCGAAGCGGCAAGGCACGCGCCGTCATGGCCGCGCAACTCCGCTTTCCACGTCAACACCCGGGATGCCCGCAGAAGGTGCACCCGAAGGTCGGAACCTCGGGTGCGCTCCCCGCAGGGACACCAGGGGCAGCGCTGAAGACTAGCAGAGCGTATCGCGCGATGTCCCATCGTGTGTCCATGCCGGCGGGACGATCGGTATGGCTGGTAAACTTCCCTCCGCACATTCTCAATGGAATTCCGCACGATGCAGGCCGCGCTCCCCGCCCAAGACGACATCCGTATCGCCATTCTCGGTCTGGGCTATGTCGGCCTGCCGCTCGCCGCCGCCTTCGGCAAACGCTATCCGGTGGTCGGTTTCGATATCGATGCGAAGCGCGTCGCCGAACTCGGTCAGGGCCACGACCACACCCTCGAAGTCTCCGCGGACGAACTGCGCGGATCAGACAAGCTGCGCTTCAGCTGCGATCCGGCGGATCTGGTCGGCTGCAATGTCTTCATCGTCACCGTGCCCACACCCATCGACGAATACAAACGCCCCGACCTGCGTCCGCTCGAATCCGCCAGCCGCACCGTCGGCCGCGCGATCCGCCCGGGCGGCATCGCGATCTACGAATCCACCGTCTATCCCGGCGCGACCGAAGAAGTCTGCGTACCGATCGTCGAACGCGAATCGGGGCTGACATTCAATCAGGACTTCTACGCCGGCTACAGCCCGGAACGGATCAATCCGGGCGACAAGCAGCATCGACTGGAAACCATCATGAAGGTCACCTCCGGCTCCACGCCGGAAGCCGCCGATGTGGTCGATGCGCTCTATGCCAGCATCATCCACGCCGGCACCCACAAGACCTCCAGCATCCGCGTCGCCGAATCGGCCAAGGTCATCGAGAACATCCAGCGCGACGTGAATATCGCGCTGATCAACGAACTGGCGCTGATCTTCCACCGTCTGGGCATCGATACCCACGAGGTGCTGGCCGCATCCGGCACGAAGTGGAACTTCCTGCCGTTCAAGCCGGGCCTGGTCGGCGGCCACTGCATCGGCGTCGATCCGTATTACCTCACCCACAAGGCGCAGCAGATCGGCTATCACCCCGATGTGATCCTCGCCGGCCGCAGGATCAACGACGGCATGGGCCAGCATGTTGCCCAGTGCACGATCAAAGCGATGACCCAGCGCGGGCTGCCGATCGCCAACGCGAAGATCCTGGTATTGGGTCTGGCGTTCAAGGAAAACTGCCCCGACCTGCGCAACACCCGCGTGATCGATATCCTCGCCGAACTGGGCAATTACCACGCGCAGGTCGATGTCCACGATCCCTGGGTCGACGCCGCGCTCGCGCACGAGGAATACGGCATCGCCATGACCGAACAACCGCAGGCAGGCGCCTACGACGCGGTGATCCTCGCGGTCTCGCATCGCGAATTCGCCGAACTCGGCGTTGAGGGCATCCGCAGGTTCGGCAAGCCGGGCAGCGTGCTGTTCGACGTGAAAGCGGTGCTGCCGCGCGATGCAGTCGACGGCCGGCTGTAACCACGAAAAAGCGCTTCAGCGGCACCACGGCATCCGAATCAAGCGAGCGTCGCCCCCGCGAAGGCGGGGGTCCAGCGTCTTGATCGATCGACACGCATGAAGACACTGGATTCCCGCCTTCGCGGGAATGACAATGAAACCAGCAGCCCCGGCTCAACAGGCATACGACCATGCGCATCCTCGTCACCGGCGCCGCCGGCTTCATCGGCTCCACCCTCAGTCACCGCCTGCTCGCACGCGGCGACGAGGTGTTGGGCTACGACAACCTCAACGATTACTACGATCCCGCGCTGAAGGACGCGCGCCTCGCGCTGCTCACGCCGAAGGCCGGGTTCTCGTTCGTCAAAGGTTCGCTGGAAGATCGCGCGACGCTGGAATCAGCATTCGACAGTTTCAAGCCGGACCGCGTGGTCAACCTCGCCGCGCAGGCCGGCGTGCGCTACTCGCTGGAAAACCCGCACGCCTACATCGACAGCAATATCGTCGGTTTTCTCAACGTGCTCGAAGCCTGCCGGCATCGCCGGATCGAACATCTGGTCTATGCATCGTCGAGTTCGGTCTACGGCTCGAACCGCAAACTGCCGTTCGCGGTCGAGGACAGCGTCGATCATCCGGTCAGCCTGTATGCTGCAAGCAAAAAAGCCAACGAATTGATGGCGCACACCTACAGCCATCTGTTCGATCTGCCGACCACCGGTCTGCGCTTCTTCACCGTCTACGGCCCGTGGGGCCGCCCGGACATGGCGCTGTTCCTGTTCACGCGGAAAATCCTGGCCGGCGAACCCATCGACGTGTTCAACCACGGCAAGCACAGCCGCGACTTCACCTATATCGACGACATCGTCGACGGCGTGATCCGCAGCCTCGACCATGTGCCCGGCCCCGACCCGACCCACGACCCTCTGAACCCGAGTCCCGCCACCTCGTCCGCGCCCTACCGCGTCTACAACATCGGCAACAACAGCCCGGTCGAGCTGCTGCGCTACATCGAAGTACTGGAAGACTGCCTCGGCCGCAAAGCCGAGAAGAACCTGCTGCCGCTGCAGCCCGGCGATGTGCCGGATACATACGCCGATGTCAGCGCCCTCGCCCGCGATACCGGCTATGCGCCGACGACTTCGGTGGAGGTGGGGGTGAGGAAGTTCGTTGAGTGGTATCGGAATTTTTACGGCACTTGAAACATCCGCGAAGCGTTTGACACGGAGGAGACGAGTGCCTTGGAATTTCTCGAACGACGCAAACTTCTGACGCACTTCTGCACGTGCTCGGCATCTCAATGCACATGATATGGGCTGGCTCGAAGACGCAGCCTACCCGGAATGGCGTTTGAAACCACCGCCGGAAATGGCGATGGCTCGTTTGCAACAACGGTGGCGGCGGGGTCAGGCCTTCACCGTTCCCTGCACGGTGCACACCAGGCCGGATTGACTCGTCGCGACCGCACTGAAACTGACGTTGCTGCCGCGTTCGGATGGCATTGTGGTCATCCCGATATTCAACCAGCCCGACGGGAAGGTGGCCGTGCTCGTGTAGGACGGCACGCCATTCCTCAACCAACTGATGACCCATGTATCGCCCGCGCCTACGCCTGTCACCTGCACCCCGAACTGCCATGCATTCTGGCTTTTGATCAGCACGGCGGTGGAAACGCCCGAATCTGAATTGCACTGTCCTGGAACATAGACAAAAGTTGCGCCGCCTTTCGCTTCTGCGGTGTTCGCGACCGTCATGGAAGCCAACGCCGCTACGGCGAGTGCAGCGGCGAAGCTGAAAGCAGGGAACCGTTTTACTGAGGTCATGGCACAACTCCGGAAATGGATGATGATTTGTGGGAAAGCGCGTCGTCGGCACGGATGCCGATGCGTTTTGGCCTTTTTCGGTGGCTACTGTGTGCATGATCAGGTCACCGGCGATCAATGCCCTGTACCGGGCATTGGCCGGGCGGCGAAAGCCGAATCCCGGACCTACATTGCGCCCTACCCAAGCCCGCTCATGCGTTCCATCGACATGCACACGCTGATACAACGACCGCAAGGCACGGTTTATTCCAGCCAAGCGACCACTCGCTCCAGCGCGCGGGCTGGGTGCTACGCACCCAGCATCTCAACTCCCATCCTGTGCGCTGGGCAGATGACCCGGCCAACCTGCTTTCATGACATAACAAGCTGAAGCGAAGGCAGCAGACGATCCAGGAATTGACACACGCACATGGCAATCTGTCGATGCCGATACCCTGCCGATACAACGACGATGCCCAAGATTCCGCCTGTCTGCCTCTGCCTGCTGCTGATCGTGGCAGGATGCGTCTCCGCACCCGCCATGCAGGAACCTCCATCGATGCCTTCGTCCAAAGCCCTGGTCATCGGCCATCGCGGCGCCAGCGCATTGCGCCCGGAGCACACATTGGCTGCGTACGCGAAAGCGATCGAGGACGGTGCCGACATCATCGAGCCCGACCTGGTCAGCACCCGCGACGGCGTGCTCGTGGCCCGACACGAGAACGAGATCTCAGGCACCACCGATGTGGCACAGCATCCCGAATTCGCATCGCGCAAGACTACGAAGTCCATCGACGGCGAACGGACCACCGGTTGGTTCACGGAAGACTTCACACTGGCCGAACTGAAAACGCTGCGCGCCCGCGAGCGTTTGCCCGAGCTGCGCTCGATCGCGTTCGATGGACAGTTCCAGATCGCGACGCTCGACGAGATCATCGCGCTCGCGGCCGAGGCGTCGACGAAACAAGGACGACTGATCGGGCTCGCGCCCGAGATCAAGCATCCCAGCCATTTCGCCGCGCTCGGTCTGGCGATGGAAGACACACTGCTCGCCGCGCTGCGCGCGCACCCGCATACCCGCGCGGTGCCGGTGATCATCCAGTCGTTCGAGATCACCAACCTGCGCGAGTTGCACGGCAAGATCGGCGACAGCCCGAACATCTCGTTGCTGCAGTTGATCGGCCGCGCGGACGATCGCCCTTACGACACCGTGATCGCCGGCGCTCCGCTGCGTTACGGCGCGATGATGACCGCCGACGGCTTGCGCGAGGTCGCGACCTACGCCGATGCCATCGGCCCCGCGTATCGCGATCTGGAACCGGCACGTGGCCGAAGCCGGGTGATCGACGACGCGCACGCGGCGGGACTGCGGGTGATCGTCTACACCTTCCGCCCGGAAAATCAGTTCCTCGATGGCGCTTACCGCGGCGATGGCGGGCCGGCCGCGCGGAACGAGACGGGATCGGTCGCCCAGATCCGTGCCTACCTCTCGCTGGGGATCGATGCCTTCTTCACCGACGATCCCGCGCTCGGGCGGCGAGCGGTCGATCAGCCCTAGCCTCCCGGCCGACTTCGGCAATGGCCGATTCAGTTGCGCGATAGATATTTGCATTGACAAATATTTCCCGGACAAGGAAAGTGCCGGGCATGCCTACCACCGATCCGCCCACCAACGCACTGCCGCATTCCGGCTCCCAGCTCGGCCTGCTGTTCCGGCAGTTGCGCGACGCCATGTGGGAACGGATGTCCCGGGAACTGGCGATTGCCGGCCATGAGCTGACCTTCAGCCAGTACATCGCGCTCAAACGCCTCTCCGAAGGCGATGCCAGCGCCAGTGAACTGGCGCGCGCGGCCGACCTCAATCCCGGCGCGATCACCCGCCTGCTCGACCGGCTCGAAGAAAAACACCTGACCGCCCGTATTCCCGATCCGGACGACCGCCGTGCCCTGCGTGTGGCGCTGACCGAAACGGGCACGCGAATGTGGGCCGATATCCACCAATGCGGACTACGCGTGCGCGAACGCGCGTTGGAACACATGGGCCCCGACGAGCAGGCCACCCTGTTCCGGCTGCTCGCCAAAGTCCGCGAAAACCTTACACGCGAAGACGATTGACCATGCCCGTCTCAACTTCTCCGCTGCGCTACGCGTTTGCCGCAACCGTACTGGCTGCGGCCGTGCTCTCCGGTTGTGCCAGCACCCACGGGCTGCAACCCGCACTCGCGCCCGACGACGCCGATACGCTGGCCGTCAGCCGCAGCTTCGATGGCGCCAAGCTGTCCATCGCAGCGTGGCCGGCGCAGGACTGGTGGCACGCCTGGGGCGACCCGCAATTGGATGCGCTGATCGCCGAAGCGCTGGCCGGGACGCCCAGCCTCGATGCCGCCGACGCGCGCGTACGCAAGGCGGCCGCACAGGCCGGTCTGGCCGACGATGCGCGCAAGCCCCACTTCACTGCGAAAGCGCAATATTCCGGCGCCTATCTTCCGGAAACATTGCTGCCAGCGCCCTACGGCGGCGACTACAAAGGGATCGAACTGGCGACCCTGAATTTCAGCTACGCACCCGATCTCTGGGGCGGCAAACGCGCGCGCTGGGAAGCCGCCGTGGGCAGTCTGCGCGCCACCGAAGTCGATGCCCGACAGGCGCGTCTGCTGCTTGCCGCCAACATCGCGCGCGCCTATCTCGACCTGGCGCAGGCACATGAAGCCCGTCAGGTGACGACCACGGAAACCACGCGCTCACAACGCCTGTTGGCGCTTGCGACGCAGCGCGTCCGCGCCGGTCTCGACAACCAATCGCAGATGCGTCAGGCCGAAAGCGCCGTCGCATCCGCTGCGCAACAGGGTGAAGCCGCACAGCAGCGGATCGACCTGTTGCGCAATGCGATCGCAGCACTGCTTGGCCAAGGGCCGGATCGCGGTCTGCGCATCGAAGCCCCGGCGCTGCTCGCGACCGGAACGCCCGCATTGCCGAGCACGCTGCCGAGCGAGTTGCTGGGACACCGCCCCGACGTGGTCGCGGCGCGCTGGCGAGTCGAAGCCGCGGCCAATGGCATCGATGCCGGCAAGGCCGCGTTCTATCCCAGCCTCGACCTGACCGCGATGGTCGGATTGGCCGCGGGGCGACTGTCCGACCTCTTCACCCGCGATGCCGCCACCGCGTTGGGCGGACCGGCGTTGAGCCTGCCGATCTTCGACGGCCCGCGTCTGCGCGAACAATTGGCCGGCAGCGACGCCGACTACGATCTCGCCGTCGCGCAATACGACCAGACGCTCGTTTCCGCCGTGCGCGAAGTCGCAGACGCGCTGCAGTCCGCGCGCACGCTGGACAAACAGATCGCCTCGGTCGCACAGGCCCGCGACGCCGCGCACAAGGCATGGTCGCTCGCGGACAGCCGTTATCGCGCAGGCCTCGGCACGCAGCTGGATGTCCTCGCCGCGCAACGTCCGCTGCTGCAGCTCGATCAACTGTCCACTGCGCTGCAGGTGCAACGTCGGATCTCCGCCGTCGATCTCGCGGTCGCGCTCGGCGGCGGCACGTCGCCCACTTCCCCAACGCCTTCTTCTTCCGGTTCGCCATGACCACCGAAATCAATCCAACGCCCGCCGTTTCCGCACCGATGCCGAAAGCCGGCAAGCGCAAGCGCGCACTCGCGATCCTGGCCGTCGTGATCGCGATCGCCGGGATCGGCGCGACGCTCTACTACCTGCTGGTCGCGCGCTGGCACGAAGGCACCGACGACGCCTACGTGCAGGGCAACATCGTATCGATCACACCGCAGACCACCGGCACGGTGGTGAGCATCGGCGCCGACGACGGCATGAAAGTCGTTGCCGGCCAAGTGCTGGTGAAGATCGATCCCAACGACGCACGCGTCGCCTACGAACAGGCGGAGGCGAATCTCGCCATCACCGTGCGCCAGGTGCGCGGGCTGTTCAATGCGGTCGATGCCGGTCAGGCCGATCTGGACGCGCGCGCGGTCGCCGTGCGTCAGGCGCAGGCCGATGTCGCACGGCGCAGTGGGCTGGTCGCGGACGGCGCGGTGTCGGCCGAAGAACTCGCGCATGCCAGGGCACAGCTCGAAGCGGCCGAGGCCGCGTTGGGCTCGGCCCGCGGACAACTGTCGCGCAACCGTGCGCTGGTGGATCAGACCACGCTGTCGCGACAGCCGCAGGTCGCAGCCGCGGCTGCGCAGTTGCGTCAGGCGTACCTGAATCTGCAGCGTGCCGCGATCGTCGCACCAGTGTCGGGCTATGTCGCCAAGCGCAGCGTGCAATTGGGCCAGCGCGTGCAGCCGGGCACGGTCCTCATGACGGTCATCCCGCTGGAGCAGGTGTGGGTGGACGCGAACTTCAAGGAAACCCAACTGGCGAAGATGCGTCTCGGGCAGCCAGTGGAACTCACCGCCGATGTCTACGGCGGCGACGTGCACTTCAACGGCAGGCTGGCGGCCATCGGTCTGGGCACGGGCAGCGCGTTCGCACTGCTGCCTGCGCAGAACGCCAGCGGCAACTGGATCAAGATCGTGCAGCGCATCCCGGTGCGCATCGCGCTGGAGCCGAAACAATTGATGGAGCATCCACTGCGGCTCGGCATGAGCATGTCGGTGGACGTCTCGATCCGCGATCAGGATGGCGGTGTGTTGCCGGCCAATCCGCCGAAGGCCCCTGTGCTTACGACTGCCGCATACGAACAGCAACTATCGGAAGCCGACGCGTTGATCCAGCGCGTCATCCGCGAGAACCTGCCCGGCCATCGCGGCTGAGCGGCAGCGGATCGCACCGATGTCCAGCCTCTCCGCCAATGCCGAAGGCGCCCCCGCCGTTGCGCTGGTTCCGGCCACCGGATTCCGTCCGCCGAACATCGCGCTGACCACCCTCGGTCTTGCGCTGGCGTCGTTCATGCAGGTGCTGGATCTGACGATCGCCAATGTCTCGCTGCCGACGATCTCCGGCACGCTGGGCGGCAGCGCCAACCAGGCCACGTGGGTCATCACTTCGTTCGCGGTCAGCAACGCCATCGCACTGCCGCTGACCGGGTGGCTGAGCCGTCATTTCGGCGAGCGCAAGCTCTTCATCTGGGCGACGTTCCTGTTCGTGCTGGCATCGCTGCTGTGCGGCCTCGCCAGCAGCATGGGCTTCCTGGTGGCAGCGCGCGCGCTGCAGGGTTTCGTCGCCGGGCCGATGTATCCGATCACGCAGGCACTGCTGATTTCGATCTATCCACCGCAGAAACGCGGCCATGCCATCGCGCTGCTGGCGATGGTGACGGTAGTCGCGCCGATCGCCGGCCCGATTCTCGGCGGCTGGATTACCGACAACTACAGCTGGGAATGGATTTTCTTCATCAACATCCCGATCGGGCTATTCTCAAGCTTCGTGGTCGGCAGGCAGCTGCGCGGCCGCCCTGAACGTCTGGAAAAACCGAAGATGGACTATGTCGGGCTGATCACGCTGATCTTCGGCGTGGGCGCCCTGCAGGTACTGCTGGATCTGGGCAACGACGAAGACTGGTTCCGCTCCACCACCATCGTCGCGCTGGCGGTGATCTCTGCGATTTCGTTGGCCGTGTTCGTAATCTGGGAACTGACCGACGACGATCCCATCGTCAATCTGCGTCTGTTCCGTCACCGCAATTTCAGCGCCGGCACCGCAGCGATGGTGGTGGCTTACGCCGCATTCTTCAGCGTCGGCATCCTGGTGCCGCTATGGTTGCAACGCAATCTGGGCTATACCGCGATCTGGGCCGGCTTCGCCACCGCACCCATCGGCATTCTGCCGGTGCTGCTGACGCCCTTCGTCGGCAAGTACGCTAACCGTTTCGATCTGCGTTGGCTCGCGACGATCGCCTTCATCGCGATGGCGATGACCAGTTTCGTGCGGTCGGGTTTCAATCTGGATGTCGATTACAGAACCATTGCCATGGTTCAACTGTTTCAGGGCTTCGGGGTGGCGCTGTTCTTCATGCCGGTACTGCAGATTCTGCTGTCCGACCTGCAACCGCACGAGATCGCCGCGGGCTCGGGCCTCGCCACCTTCATGCGCACACTCGGCGGCAGCTTCGCCGCATCGCTCACCACCTACGCATGGACCACGCGCGGCGCGGTGCATCACGCGCAGATCGCCGAAAAGATCTCCGCCTACGATCCCGCGACGCTCGAAACCGTTTCACGTATGGGCGATGGTCGCCTGCAGACCGGCGCGGCGGTGCTCGAACGCATGATCGTCAACCAGTCCGCGCAGCTTGGTTTCAATGAGATCTTCCACCTGCTCGGAATCATCTTCCTGCTGGTCATCGTATTCGTCTGGATCGCGAAGCCTCCGTTTTCCGCCAAGCTCGGCCCTGCCGCGGCCGGACACTGATCCCGCCGTAACAACACAAGTCCATCCCGATCCTGAGGCATACCCACTTTTTCCTCAAAAAAAACGGCTCGATTGCACGACACCCCGGCGGATCTGATCCGCATCGGTCGCGACATCGAGCGTCGCGTTCTGGCGCAGGCGCTACGCTGCTATCTCGACGACCGGATCCTGCTCAATGGCCAGCGCACGGTGGTGTTCTCGGTTTTGCGCTCGTGATGTCCGCGCCTCACTCCGCCAAACGATGGTCGTAACTGATGACCCGCGCGAGCTTCCACTCGCCGTCGACCTGACGCCACACATCGATGAACTTGCCGTCTTCGGTCAGCCGGTCCGGTTGACCGGGTTGCAGCGCATAAAAGCGGTGCTCGCCCATCTGCATCGCGCCAAAGTTGTTCAACACATGTACCGTCATGCTGCCCTCGACCAGCTCCCGTCGCGCACGGAAATTCTGGCCGGTCTCCTGCCCTTTGCAATTTTCCCGCATCGCATCGAGGAAACTCGCGCCGGAATCGGCGGTCTGCCCCCATTTGTCGTGGATGAATTCGAAGTCGTCGGCCACCAGTGTGGCGAGCAGATCGAGTTTGCATCCGAATACGGCATCGAACAATTGACGATCTTTCTCGGCGAGCAATGCGACCAGCTCCGGGGAGGCCGGTGCAGCGCCGGGCGTCAACCGGACCTCGGCCACCTCATCCGCCGCGGAAACACCCGGCACGAAAGACAACAGCATAAGCAACATCAAGACAGGCATGCGCATCATGGTGGACACCGCAGTAAGGACTCTCGCCACCATATCAAGGCGCCGGGGCTTGCCGATGTGCCATAAGGCAGCATCAGCCATCAATCACAGTCCATCAGGCTTCCGCGCGACATCCGCCGACCTTGAGAACACGCTCGATCGATGGAGGGTATTTCCCAAGCAGATGAGCAGGACGGACCGGACGCGGGCTGAAATTGCCGCCGCAGTTCGGGCAGCAGCCTTTCAGCACGGACTCGGCGCAGGATGCGCAGAATGTGCACTCGAACGTGCAGATCACCGCCTCGCCAGAATCGGGCGGCAGATCCTTGTCGCAGCACTCGCAGTTGGGGCGGAGCTGGAGCATGGGACAACTCCTCAAGCGGAAGAACCGGAAAACCCCATCCCTGAGGCTTTCCGGCATGCGACTCCGTCGGCGAACGGTGCCGCGAATGCGGATCGAAAGTTGGGGCTCCGATCCGCCGACATGCCATCCATACCATGCCGTGTTCAATGCTGTGAATGTCTGCGAAGTGCGTCGGGGGCGGGCCGTCCGCTGACGAGGCCATCCGACCCGCCCCCGCTGCATCAGACTTCGATATCGTCCTCGGCCGCCGCCGCATCGCCACGCGGGGCATCTGCCGGCACGAACTGTGCGCGGAGCGCGGCTTCGAGCTTCACGGCCATTGCGGGGTTTTCCTTGAGGTACTGACGGGCATTCTCCTTGCCCTGGCCGATGCGTTCGCCATCGCAGCTGTACCAGGCGCCCGATTTCTCGACGAGCTTGGCTTCGACGCCCATGTCGATGAGTTCGCCCTCGCGGCTGATGCCTTCGCCGTAAAGAATTTCGGTGACGACCTGTTTGAACGGCGGTGCGAGTTTGTTCTTGACCACTTTGATCTTGGTCTGGTTGCCGATGATCTCCTCGCCCTTCTTGATGCTGCCGATACGGCGGATATCCAGACGGATCGAGGCGTAGAACTTGAGCGCGTGGCCGCCGGTGGTCACTTCGGGGCTCTGGCCGGGCATCATCGCGCCGATCTTCATGCGCAGCTGATTGATGAAGATGACCATGCAATTGCTGCGCTTGATGTTGCCGGTCAGCTTGCGCAGTGCCTGGCTCATCAGACGTGCCTGCAGGCCCGGAAGCTGGTCGCCCATTTCGCCTTCGATTTCGGCCTTCGGAGTGAGCGCGGCGACCGAGTCGATGACGACGATGTCGACGGCATTGGAACGCACCAGCATGTCGGCGATTTCGAGCGCCTGCTCGCCGGTGTCGGGCTGCGAGAGCAGGAGCTCGTCGATGTTGACGCCGAGCTTCTGCGCATAGATCGGGTCGAGCGCGTGCTCGGCGTCGATGAACGCGGCGGTGCCGCCGGCCTTCTGGCATTCGGCGATGGTCTGCAGGGTGAGCGTGGTCTTGCCCGAGGATTCCGGGCCGTAGATTTCGACAACACGGCCTTTCGGCAGACCGCCGATGCCCAGTGCGATATCGAGCATCAGCGAACCGGTGCCGATGACTTCGACCGCTTCGACCGGGCGGTCGCCCATGCGCATGACCGAGCCTTTGCCGAACTGCTTGTCGATCTGGCTCAGGGCTGCGGAAAGCGCGCGTTTCTTGTTCTCGTCCATCGTGGAATCCTCGTCAGTGAATGGGGCTGTGTCTGGTGTGGAAGCAGATTAGGGGTGGTCCGTCGCACAGGCTGCGACGGGACAAAATGTATTCGCGGGGGCAATGCAGGAATATCGGCAAACCACTCGACGCGGGGTAGGAAAACACCGCATGCGCCGGCTGGTCATCGAACGATGCTCATCGATTCGGCCTCACGAGTCCGCAATAAAGGCCCTCGATCGCGAAATCCTGATCCGGCTGCACTTCGATCGGTGCGTAGCTCGGATTCCTCGGCAGCAGGCGGATGCGGTCCTTGCCGATCTTCAGCAATTTGATGGTGATCTCGTCATCGATGCGCGCGACCACGATCTGGCCGGAGCGCGCTTCGCTGGTGCGATAGACGCCGACCAGATCGCCTTCGAAGATGCCTTCGTCGATCATCGAGTCGCCCTGCACTTTCAACAAGTAATTCGGCGCCGGCGAGAACAGCGCGCGGTCGAGGAGGATGTAGTCGTCGGAACGCAGGTCTGCGCCGATCGGTAGACCGGCCGCCACACGCCCCAGCAGCGGCAGGCGCAGGACATCGTCCGGCAGCGCGGGCATGGGTGGGAGGTCGAGGGCATCGTTCGCGGCCTCGTGCACCAGCCGTATGCCCCTTGCCTGCCCCGGCACGCGCCGGATGCAGCCGGCCTGCTCGAGCGCTTCGATGTGGTACTGGGCGGCGCGGACGCCCTTGAAGCCCATGGCGTGGGCAATCTCGGTCTGCGAGGGCGGCACGCCGTCGGCGGCGATGCGCTCGGAGATGAGGGCGAGGATGGCTTGTTGGGTTTCGGTCAGGTCCATGGTTAGTAGTAATACTACTAACGCCCTACTCCGTCAACGGTCTGCCGCACCCGGCTTGAGCGCACCGACACCGTGCTCGGCCAGCAAGCGGCCGAGGCAGAGCAGCGACAACGTGGTCGCAGGCAGGCCCAGCGACAGCCATGCCCACGTCGCCTGCAGTTGCCTGGTACTGGAAAACACCTGGATTGCCCATGGCATCTGCTCGCCCGCCCGCTGTGCCCAATAATCGTATTGCGGAGCGACATAAACGAAGTACGCGCTATGGACGAGTATGGGCACCGCGAACGGCAGCACAAGCAGACCGGCCATCAGCGTATAGCCAAGATAGGCGCGCAGAAACCGTGCATTGGAAATCCGGGCAAGGTCGGAACAGACTTCCTCGCGTCTACCGAAAGACAGCCAATTCACTACCGCCAGAATCTCGGCAAGGATGTCGACGACGCCTCCGAGCGATTCGATACCCACCGTTATCGGCCACGATCTGCCATCCGTGAGCGCGTCGGTGACGAACCCGGTCAACACGGGCAGCACTACGATGAGCAGCAGGGCCACCATCACCTGTTTCCAGCCTGGCCATTTCAGATGCCACCAATGCCGCAACCGTGGCTGACGCAACGTCGCCGGATTGAATGCCGCGAAAGGTGTCAGTGCAATGAGTGGAACAATCACTGCGGCGACAATTATCGTCATGACCCACTCTTCGAGGCGCGGAGTGAGTAACAGCGCAACCATGACCAGTACAGCTGGCAGCAAAAAGATCAGCAGGTTCAATGACCTCGACGAGAGCGCCCAACGTAGCGCCTCCCTCACCGCCCCCTCGCGATCCAGCCAATACATCAGTTTCAACGGTAGCCACATCAGCAGGAACGCTGCCACCGCAAGCGCAACCGCCAGCATCCACGGGGGTTGCCCGGTAAACCAGCGCAACATTTCGTAAGCGCCGCCGGTGCCTTTCATACTGATCAGGCCCGGCAGCGGGCGGGTCATTTCGAACACGCCGAACACGCACAGAACGCACCAGGCCGAGAAAATCAGCGCATGAAAGGCGATGCGCAGGTCGGGTCGCGACCAGAACGCATGCATCGGATCAAGGCGTTCCGATCAAGGTTTCCAGCCCACGCAGCGCGGCGCCGACGGTCTGCCGGCGCACGGCCTCGCGATCGCCATCGAAATGGAACAGTTGGGCGTGCGCGTAGCCGCCGCGGCGTTTCCAGCCGATCCAGACCGTGCCGACGGGCTTGTCGGGGCCACCGCCGCCGGGGCCGGCGATGCCGGTGACCGCGACAGCGATGCTGGCACCTGCATGCACCAGCGCACCGGACACCATTTCGATCGCGGTTTCGCGGCTGACCGCGCCGTGCACTTCGAGGGTTTCCGGGCGCACGCCGAGCATCGCCTGCTTGGCTTCGTAGCTGTAGGCGACCATGCCGCAGTCGAACCAATCGGACGAGCCGGCGATGTCGGTGACGGTCTTGGCGATCCAGCCGCCGGTGCAGCTCTCGGCGGTGACGAGGGTGTGACGCGAGGTGCGGAAACGGGCGCCGAGGCTTTCGGCCTGTTCGCGGAGTTCGGCATCGGTGGGAAACGTCATGCGGGCGCGGTCCGGGACGGCGCATGTGGAGCGCCCTGTTCCGCATGATAACGGCCGGTGGTGTCGCGAAAGCAATGGCCCGCACGTGGCGGGCCATTGCCGTGACTACCGTCGGATGGCTTCAGCGGGCTATTTCTTCTCGGCTACCGCTGGCGCTGTGGGCGCGGGCACCGCACCGGTGTCCTGGACCACACAGTTGCCGTTGCTGTCCGCAGCGAACAGGCTCGGGCAGATATGGCTCACATCCAGCGGATCGGTCTTCGAGAAGCCATGGCAACCGAAACAGTTCGGCGCCCAGGAGGTGTCGCCCTGCTGGAAGGTTTCCATGCTCATGTTGGTCAGCTCCAGCGAACCGCGCTGCAGACTGGTCGCATCGCCGGGCACGATCTTGTCGCCGGTTTTTTCGTGCACGGTGTACGCCACCGGCGGATTGCCGGAGTCCGCACCGCCCTTGGTCCAGATCGCGCCGATCAGTGCGTAGTGCTTCCAGATCGCCATCGGGTCGGTATCGGGAAGCGCGGTCAGCATGCCCTGCGGGCCGACCAGTTGATCGTTGAGCTGCTGGATGGCCAGCAGATTGGCGGCATTGTCGTTGCCGTTGATCGACGTGCCCGGCTGATTGCCGTTGGCGAACTGGCGGCAGATGTTGTTCGGCGAATTGGTCGCTGGCGGCGTGCCCTGGAAGGGATCGGGCGTATCGAAATTGAACTGTGCGCAGGCGGTGTTGGGCGGCCCGGAGGTCGGCTGCGGGTGCGCGGTAAGGCATTGCGCCGCATCGCTGCTGGCGAAGGCCCAGCCGTTGGCCGGCGCGGGGCTGCTGCCATCGCACAGCGGAGCGTTGTTCTGGTGCTCGAAGGTGGCCCAGATCATCTCCGGGTGTTTGGACGTCCAGTTGGCGATGTGGAAACCCACCATGCCCAGCGTCACCGGCGTGGTGCTGCCCGGCAGTGTGGCTTGCATCGTGTAGTAGGTGGAATCGGGCTTCGGCAGGATCATCCACGAGACTTTGATCTCGAACGTGCCTTCAGCGAAGCCTTTCTGGGTGGCCTGGCACTCGGCGCGGGAATACCAGATGTTGTAGCGCAGGATGTTGCCGTTCTGGTCGTACAGCGCGTTGCCGTCGGCCTGGGTGTCTTCGAAATCCTGCGGTTTGTCGGCGCGCATCGCGAGCATCTTCGCAGCGCTGGCGCGGCCGAGCATTTCGGGCAGCGAACATTGCCCGCCGGAAACGTTGGGGTTGTGCAGGCGATTGGTCTCGAACACGCGTTCGCCGGGCATGGTCGGCGACGGGGACGCTTCGGCGAGGAACCACTGCCATGAGAACTGGTAGAAATCGCAGAAGGATTCTTCGGCGGCAACCTCCAGCGGCGGATTCGGATTGCTGATCCAGCTACTGCTGGCTTGGCAGACGGAGGCATCGGCTTTCGGCGGCGCCACGGCAAGTTCGGGCTTCGCTGCGGGTTCTTCCGGTTTGGGACCGCACCCCGACAATGCGAGCCCCAGAATGATCGTAGCGGCAAGCGCATGAGGGGCATGACGATTGCGAATGTCTTGGGTGGAACTGGACTGATTGAACGAACGTCTGGACATCGAACATTCTCCTTGGCGATGAGCCGTGTCTTCGACACTCCGGCAACCCGGAGTGCCGTGCCTTTCGAGCGCAAGGCGGATCGCGTACGGATCCGGCACTCGAATTCCCATGCTGCGTGGCACGGTCGAAACCGCAACAGCAGCAGATCGATTCCTGTGGAATTCCCCGCGTCGAGCATGCGCGCGTCGTCGGGAAGCCGCAACCTGCAAAAACAGACGGCCCGCGCGAGGCGGGCCGTCTTCCTGCTGCGAACGCGCTTTCGGGATCAGTAGCGGACGCGGAGCGTCACGCCATAGGTCCGCGGTGCACCGAGGAACGCATTCCACGTGCCGGTCTGCAGCGGTGCGTCGATCGCCACCTGGTAGTACTCGGCGTTGGTGATGTTCTGCGACCACAGCTCGACGTTCCAGCGGTCGTTGCGCGAACCGATGGTGAAGCGCGCATTGCCGAGGACATAGCCGTCCTGCTGCTTCTGCGGGTCCAGATCGGAACCGGTGTTGTACTCGGACATGTACTTGGCGCCGAGATGCGCGCCCGCTTTCAGGCTGCCGCCGATTCTCCAGTCGTAGCCGACCGAACCGGTGACCGACCATTTCGGCGCGAAGCTCGGGCGGCTGCCGGGCAACAAAGCCAGATCGGTGTCGGGCAGAAGGTCCTTTCCGTATTTGGTGTCGGCATAGGTCAGGCCGCTCTGCACCATCCAGCCGCCGGTCTGCCAAAGCAGTTCGGCGTCGAGCCCCTGCGAGGTCACTTTCGGGACCGAACGCACGACGAAACTGGTGCCGAGGAAGCTGTTGAGCTGGAAATCGGAATACTGCTGGTGGAACAGCGTGGCGTTGAGCAGCAGATTGCCGCCGAGCCACGTGGTCTTGGTGCCCAACTCGAAGCTGTCGACGAACTCGGCCGGGAACGAGGTGTCGTTCACCGGCACGATGCCCGACGTGCCGCTGGACAAACCGGTATTCGACTGCACGCGATCGAGATTGAAACCGCCTGCCTTGTAGCCGCGCGCAGCGGAGAAATAAGCCATCGCGTGTTCGTTGAAGCGATACGCCGCCTTGAACGTGCCCGACCATTCCTTCTCGTCGCGACTCTGATCGGTGCTGCGACCGTTGTGGCGTACGTTGGTCCACGGCAGACAGGCGAATCCGACCACCTGCGGTGCCGCCGCTGAAGCCTGCGCCACGCTCAGACCGCGGGCGACAAGCGCTGCCACGACCTGCGCCGGATTGCCCAGCATGGCTGCGCAGCCCAAGCCACCGTTCGGATTGCTGTAGCGCGACGCCAGTTCTTTCTTCTCGCTGGTGTAGCGCAGACCGAGGGTCAGATCCAGCGCATCGGTGGCGTGCCAGGTGTTGTTGGTGAACAGACCGATGCTCTTGGAATTCTGCTCGTAGCGGTCGTTGGCGGAATGACCGGCGAACACGGTACCGAACGGCCGGCCTGAAGCTTGCGACAGGAACAGGGGCGCGGTGGGGCTGGCGCCCAGCGCCGGATTGATCCGCGAGAGCAGAGCGATCGACAGATAAGGCTCGTATGCCGAACCGACACGGTAGCCCTCGTTGCGACGCAGGTTCTCGTCGGCGTAGAAACCACCGACCAGCCAGTCGAGCTTCTCGGTGGCACCGGTCAGCCGGATTTCCTGACTGAGCGTATCGAAGCGGGTGAAGTTGTCGCCTTCGATCGGATTGCGGTACAGCAGGTCCGCAGTGCTGTAATCGAAGTCGATGCCATTGGTGGTCTGCCACTCGCGCTTCGCCGTGATCGAGGTGAGCGTCGCGCCACCGAACCATGGCGTCTGCCAGTCGACCTGACCGCTCAATCCCTGATCCTTGATGAACTGCGCGCTGCTGCGGTTGGCAAAAGCGCGGCGACCATAGGGATCGGCCACTGGAATCACGCCGGTATCCGGCGACAGCGCATCCAGAATCGCCGCGGTCGGGCCGCGGATGATGGTCACGCTGGCGCAGCAGCTTTCAGTGCGATTGCTGAAATCGGCGGCCAGCAGGATATCGAGCGTATCGCTCGGCTCAAGCAGCAGCTGCCCGCGGAAGGTGTGGAAGTCCTGATTCTGGTCTTCCTTCTCGGTCCGCGGGCCGGCGCCCGTGCTTACATCGAGATAGCCGTTGCGTTTGCGCTTGGCGGCATAGAACCGGAAAGCAGCCATATCGTTGATGGCATCGTTGTAGGTCCCGGAGACGCCGAATGCGCCGTAGGTGCCGACGGTGATTTCCGCCTCCGCGCGCTGCTGGTAGCTCGGGCGTTTGGTGATCACGTTGATCACGCCGGCGGATGTGTTCTTGCCGAACAGGGTGCCCTGCGGGCCCTTCAGCACTTCGATGCGTTCCAGCTCGCCCAGATCGGTGAAGCCGACACCGTTGCGAGGGCGGAATACGCCGTCGATGACGATACCGACCGAGGACTCCAGACCCGCGTTGTCGCCGACCGTACCGACGCCGCGGATGCGGGCCACGGTCTGCGCTTCGCTCTGGGTGCTGGTCACGGTCAGGCCGGGCACGACCTGCGCCAGATCCTTGATGTCGCGAACACCGTTCTCCTCGAGCGTCTGCTCGGAGAGCGCCGTCAACACGATCGGAACGTCCTGCAATAATTCTTCGCGCTTCTGCGCGGTCACTGTGATCTGATCGAGTGTCGTGGCTTCCTCTTCGCCGCTGGTAGCTTCCTGTGCCAGTGCAAGCGGTGCCTGGACAAGGCCGATGAGCGCGATCAGGAGCGCCCGGGTGAGCGTCGAATGTTGCGGTGCACGATAAGTCATGTATTCCCCCTCGCCATAGTCGTTGAATGTCGTATTTCGTTACGTGGTCGTTGATCGACCATCGACGGACGCATCCTGGCGTCTCTGGGTGTTCGCATTGCCGCCATTTCCAGCGGAACCCGGCAGGCTGGGCCGAGGTTCGTCTGCCATGCCTGCAAGCAGAGAAACGTCCGCGTGGCGACGTTAACACAGCTTTCACAAGCTTTGACCATGACCAACGCCCCCCCGGCGTGCACTGGCATACTAGGCGCTCTGCCCTCGGGCGCCCGACTCGCGCCCCGGCCCCGACCGCAAGTTCCCACGTGCCCGATCCCACTTCCAATCCAGCATCCGCTGCCCGCACCGCCAGCGACCAGCACACACCACTCATGCGCCAGTTCTTCGCCGCCAAGGCGGAGCATCCGGATGTGCTGCTGTTTTTCCGGATGGGCGATTTTTACGAAATGTTCTACGACGATGCGCGCAAGGCCGCGCGTCTGCTCGACATCACGTTGACGCAGCGCGGCAATTCCGCCGGCCAGCCCATTCCGATGGCCGGCGTGCCTGTGCATGCCTACGAAGGTTACCTCGCGCGTCTGGTCGCGTTGGGCGAATCGGTCGCGATCTGCGAACAGATCGGCGATCCGGCGCTGGCGAAGGGTCTGGTCGAACGCAAGGTCGTTCGCATCGTCACCCCCGGCACCGTCACCGACGAAGCCTTGCTGCAGGATCGCCGCGACACGCTGCTGATGGCGGTGGCGCGCAGCAAAAATGGCTATGGCATCGCGTGGGCGGATCTTGCCGGCGGCCGCTTCCTGGTCAATGAAGTCGCCAGCGACGACATGCTGGAAGCCGAACTCGCGCGGCTCGATCCGGCCGAACTGCTGATCCCCGATGAAGACGGTTGGCCACTGTCGCTGACGTCCCGACACGGCATCCGACGTCGCGCGCCGTGGCTGTTCGATACCGACAGCGGACGCCGGCAATTGCTGCAGTTCTTCAATCTGTTCGACCTCACCGGCTTCGGCATCGATGGTAAGCCGCTTGCGATCGCCGCCGCCGGTGCATTGCTCGGTTATGTCGAGGAAACCCAGAAGCAGCGGCTGCCGCACCTCACCGCGATCCGCATCGAAACCAGCGACGGCGCGATCGCGATGAATGCGGCGACCCGGCGCCATCTCGAACTCGACACCCGCGTCGACGGCGATACCCGTCACACCCTGCTCGGCGTGCTCGACAGCACCATCACCCCGATGG
This sequence comes from Lysobacteraceae bacterium, assembly GCA_040079515.1. GTDB lineage: Bacteria > Pseudomonadota > Gammaproteobacteria > Xanthomonadales > Xanthomonadaceae > Lysobacter_I. The sequence continues at coordinate 303,085 of JBEBKD010000001.1, read as the reverse complement.
GCGGGCGCCTGCTGCGGCGCTGGCTGCATCGCCCGCTGCGCGACCGTCGGGTCGTGAGCGAGCGCCATGACGCAGTGCAGCAGCTGTTTGCGCAGCGCGCCGACGTCGCCGTGCGCGAGGCCTTCCGCGGCTTGGGCGATATCGAACGCATTCTTTCCCGCGTTGCCCTGCGCAGCGCGCGCCCACGCGATCTGTCCACCCTACGCGACGCCCTGCTGCTGATGCCCAAAGTGCGCGATGCGCTGTCGGGCATCGATTCGCCGCGCCTGCAAGCCCTGTGCGCCGAGCTGGGCGAACACGATGCGCAGGCCGCGTGGATGGCCAGCGCGATCGTGCCGCAGCCGCCGGTGCTGGCCCGCGACGGCGGCGTGATCGCCGAAGGCTATGACGCCGAACTGGACGAGCTGCGCACGCTCAGTACGCATGCCGACCAGTTCCTGATCGACCTGGAAGCGCGCGAACGCGCGAGCAGCGGCATCGCCACGCTGAAGGTCGGTTACAACCGCGTCCACGGTTACTTCATCGAGATCAGCAAGGGCCAGGCCGACAAGGCCCCGGTCCACTACACCCGTCGACAGACGCTGACCGGCGCCGAGCGCTACATCACCGAAGAACTGAAGCAGTTCGAGGACAAAGTGCTGTCGGCGAAAGACCGCTCGCTCACGCGCGAAAAACTGCTGTACGAAGGCATCCTCGACGAACTCAACCGCGATCTCGAACCACTGAAGCGCGCTGCCGGTGCGTTGAGCGAACTCGACGTGCTCGCATGTTTCGCCGAGCGCGCGCGCGAACTCGACTGGTCGCAGCCGCAACTGGTCGAAGACGCGCGCCTGCATATCGAACGCGGCCGTCATCCGGTCGTCGAGGCGGTGCGCGACGAGCCGTTCGAGCCGAACGACCTGTCGCTCAACGGCGAAGACGGCGGCACCGCACGGCGCATGCTGGTCATCACCGGCCCGAACATGGGCGGCAAATCCACTTACATGCGTCAGAACGCGCTGATCGTGCTGCTCGCGCACATCGGCAGCTTCGTGCCCGCATCGAAAGCGCTGATCGGCCCGATCGACCGCATCCTCACCCGCATCGGCGCCGGCGACGACCTCGCGCGCGGGCAATCGACCTTCATGGTCGAGATGAGCGAAACCAGCTACATCCTGCATCACGCCACCGCGCAGTCGCTGGTGCTGATGGACGAAATCGGCCGCGGCACCTCGACCTACGACGGTCTCGCGCTGGCCGAAGCCTGCGCCAAACATCTGGCCGCAACCAACCGCGCTTACACATTGTTCGCCACGCATTATTTCGAACTCACCGCCCTCGCCCAACCCGGCAGCGGCATCGCCAACGTGCATCTGGATGCGGTCGAGCACCACGACAAACACGGTGGCGACACCCTCGTCTTCATGCACGCGGTGAAAGACGGCCCCGCCGACCGCAGCTTCGGCCTGCAGGTGGCGGCGCTGGCTGGTTTGCCGAAATCTGTCGTGCGCGAAGCGCGTGGGCGTCTGGCGGAACTGGAACAGCGCCGCAGCGATCCCGCGCCGGTGCTCACCCCGCAGGCATTGGATGCGCCGCAGCAGATCGGTTTGTTTGCGTCGTCTTCCGCTGCGCTGGATGCGCTGGCGGCGATCGATCCGGATGAACTCACACCGAAGCAGGCGCTGGAGGCGTTGTATCGGTTGAAGGCGTTGGAGTGAGCGCGATGTGCATCGCCGATCGAACCGCATCGCGATCGAACCACATCGCGACCACTCAAGACCCCAAACACAGCGTGCGCGATGCGCTTGATGGGACCATGGCATTGCTCGATCCTAGACGCAATCCAGACTCGTGATGACGAACATGACCCAGCACCTGTGGCAGATCGGCCCATGGAAAGGCGTCCCGATCCTGCTCCACTGGTCCACCCTGCTGGCGCTGCTGTGGTTCTGGTACCGCTACCAGCAGATCGTCCCTGCGCTGCTCACCTTCTTCGGGTTCTTCGCACTGCTGCTGGTGCATGAGCTGGGACACGCGATCGCAGCGCACTCCCGTAATGTCCGCGTGTTCGGCATCCGTCTGTATCTGCTGCACGGCCTGTGCAGCCATGCACCGCCGCGTCACGAACGCGACGACGTGTTCATCGCCTGGGGCGGCGTGCTTGCGCAGGGCGTCGTGCTGGTGCTGGCCCTCATGACCCGATGGCTCCTGTCCAGCACGTCTCCGCTGCTTCAATTCGAGCTGTCGCCCCTGTTCCGCGTGCTCATCACCGGCAACCTGTTCATGATCGCGTTCAACCTGATCCCCTTAGCCCCACTGGATGGTCACCGGGCATGGCGTGTGCTTCGACCACTGCGCGCCACGCTGTCGTCGCGCATCCGGCACGGCATCGCCGCGTTGAAGCGTGTGCTGAATATCAAGAAACGGCGCGCGATGTCGAAGGATGCGGAGAGCAACGTCGTCGATCTTCTTGAGCGGATCAAGAAAAACAAGAAGTGATGCGATACAGGACCGGCGCCATTGCAGGACGCCTTGATTCCCGCCGCATGCCTGCGGCAAACCCTCCGAACACATTGCCACCGCTTCCGTGGGAGGACCTTCCTGTGGGAGGGCCTGACCAGTCATACGACTGTTGAACACCAGGCCCGACGGAGCGGTCGGCGCTGAAGTGCCTCCCACAGGGGTCGGGCGCCGCCTGCTGGACCAATGCCCTGTCTCCCGAACGTCCGCGCAGCGGGCGGAGGGACCTGCTGTTCGCGCGCCACAACACACCGGATTGAAACATCGTGTTGTGGCGACAGCTGCAACTCATTGGTCGAACAGCTATTTTCGTGCGTCACCGGAAACGCGACAGCGGTTTTCGGCGGTGGACTTGTGACCATTCGTAGCCCTGTAGGGGGCATTCACCCCTCCCCGGCCCTCCCCTTCGCTGCGCGAAAGGGAGGGAGAACAGCAGCGGCATCGCGCGGATGCACTGTGCTGCGACGGGCCTTGGAGGTGCAGGCACGCGCAGAACCGCTGCCCGATGCGTCTCAAGACGCACCACTCCGCTCCATTACACTCTGCCGGCTGACAGGAGAGCATTCGTGACCATCGGAATCTTCATTGCGGGATTGTTGTTCGGCGTCTTTTTGACGGTCTGGCTGCGGCGCGCGCCGACAGGGGCCGCGACACCGGACGCGACCACACATACCGCAACGACCGAAGCCGCGCTGCCGACACCGGATGCGCCTGACGCGCAGGGCGCGGCACCGGAAGAAACCCCGCGCGATCGCCTGTACCGGCTGCGGGGCGACATCGAGGCGGACGACGAGCGCATCAAGCGGCCGGAGGATCTGCTGCAGTTGCCGCAGTTCCGCGAGGGCGTGGCGCTGTTGGCGGGGAATACCTTCGATGCGAAAGCTGTGCTCGATCAGTTGGAAAGCGACAGCGGCGCGCTGGGCTGCATGATCTATATGGCGTTGCGCGAACGGGGCGATATCGATGCCGTCGCTGCGCTGGCGGCCACGCCGCCGCCGGGCTGGTATCAACTGCGTTTCATGATCGATTACCTGCAGTCGCGCGAGGACGCCTCCGCCCTGCCCGGTCTGCTGCGCCATCTGCGCCAATGGTGGTACGAGCAGCCGCCGCTGCGGCAGCGGCTGCGCGAGTATCTGCAGTGGGCGGGCGCGCACCCGCCGGGCAATATCGGGACGATAGACCTGGGCACGCTGCAGGAATACGAACTGGAGCAATTGGCCGAGGGCCTGAAGTCGTTCGCCGAGCCGGTGCTGGCGCCGTTTCTCGCGCAGGTGAAGGACGAAATGGCGCGGCGACGCGAGCGGCGCACGCTCGGCGGTGTGGGCCGGATGTGGGCACCGCCACAGACTGATGGCGGCAGCATCGTCGACTATCCGGAACTCGATCGTCAGCTCGCGCAGTTGCACGCGATGCTGCAGGCCACGCCACCGGTATCGGTGCTGATTTCCGGCGAACAGGGCGTTGGCAAATCGGTGCTGGTCGATCGTCTGTTCGCGCGTCTGCAGAGCGAAGGCTGGCTGCTGTTCGAAGCGTCCGCCGCCGAAGTGCTGGCGGGCCAGAAATACATCGGCGAACTGGAAGAGCGCGTGCGCGAAATGCTGGCCGCGCTCGACCGCCCGCACGCGCTGTGGCGGGTGCAGGATTTCTACGATCTGCTGCACAAGGGCGGGCACAGCCAGGACCCGCGCGGCATTCTCGACATGCTGCTGCCGGCGCTGGAACGCGGCCAGGTGCGGATGATCGGCGAACTGTCGCCCGCGCAGCTCGCTCAACTGCTGATCGCGCGGCCGACGCTGCGGCATCTCGTGAAGACTGTAGCTCTTCTTTCGCCCGACACCGACGGCATGCGCGTGCTGCTGTCGCGCTGGGGCAAGGCGCGCGAAGCCGAATTGGGCACGACGGTGATCGATGCACGCGCGCTGGACGAAGCGCAGCGCATGTCCGCGCAATTCTTTCCCGAGCAGCACGAACCGGGACGCACACTGCGTCTGCTCGAAGAGAGCCTGCGCGCCGCGTGCAGCGCGGACACGCGCGAACTGCCGCTGACGACGGATGCGCTGCTGCGCGGCATCGCGCGGCGCAGTGGTCTGCCGCTGGATGTGATCGACGACAGCAAGAGTCTCGACCTCGACACGCTGCGCGCGTTCTTCCGCAAGCGCGTGATCGGTCAGGACGAAGCGGTGGAATGTCTCGTCGACCGCATCGCGATGCTCAAGGCCGGGCTGATCGACAGCAGTCGGCCGATCGGCGTGTTCCTGTTCGCCGGCCCCACCGGCACCGGCAAGACCGAACTGGCGAAGACGCTGGGCGAATTGTTGTTCGGCAGCAGCGAACGTCTGCTGCGTCTGGACATGAGCGAATACCAGTCGGAGGATGCCGCATGGCGGCTCACCGACGTATCGAGCGACGGCAGCACGCGCTCGCTGGTCGCGCGCATCCGCGAGCAGCCCTTTTCGGTGGTGCTGCTGGACGAATTCGAGAAGGCGCATCCACGGGTGTGGGATGTATTCCTGCAGGTGTTCGACGACGGCCGCCTGAGCGACCGCAACGGCAATGTCGCCGATTTCCGCCACAGCATCATCATCCTCACCAGCAACGCCGGCTCCACTTTGAGCCGCAGTGCCGGGCCCGGATTCACCTCGGCGGCCGGCGGCTATTCGCGCGGCGCGGTGGAGAAAGCGCTGTTCGAGACTTTCCGCCGCGAGTTCCTCAACCGCCTCGACCGCATCGTGCTGTTCACGCCGCTGGATCGCGCGTTGATGCGCGACATCCTGCACAAGGAACTGCAGCGCGCGATGGGTCGTCGCGGCCTGCGCAATCGGGATTGGGCGGTGGAATGGGAGCCGTCGGCGATCGAATTCCTGCTCGACCGCGGCTTCACGCCGGACCTCGGCGCGCGTCCGCTGCGACGCGCGATCGAACAGCATCTGCTCGCGCCGCTTGCGCGCAGCATCGTCGAGCACCGCACGCCGCAGGGCGACCAGTTCCTGTTCGTGCGCAGCGCGGGCGATCGTCTGGATGTGGAATTCATCGATCCGAATCAACCGGCCACGCCGCCGATGCCCGGCGACGACGCCATCGTCGGCAGCGATCTGCGCACGCTGATCTACGCGCCTGACACGGCGCCTTCATCGATCGCACAGTTGCACGGATCGCTGGGCAGTCTGGTCGATACGCTCGCCGCGCCGGCATGGGCCGAGGCCCGCGATGCCGATTACGCGGCGATGAGCGAACGCGATTTCTGGTCGCGCGCGGAGCGGTTCGTTGTACTCGACCGCATCGAACGTCGCGACCGCATCGAAAGCGCACTCGATACCGCACAGCGTCTCGGCGAGCGGCTGCTGCGCGACGGCGGCAACGCGGCGTTCGTTTCTCGCCATGCGCAATTGCTGTGGCTCATGCAGCATGCGGTGGCCACGGTGACCGAGCAACAGCCACAGGATGCATTGGTATCGCTGGTCGCCAGTCCGTCCGATCTCAAGCGCGATCCGGCGCAGACACGGCTGTGGTGGCAACAGCTGCTGTCGATGTATATCGCCTGGGCCGAACGCCGCAATATGCGCATCGAGGTGCTGGAACAGGATCCGGAACACTGCCGCGCGCGGCTGGCGGTGAGCGGTTTCGGCGCGCATGCGCTGCTCACCGATGAGCATGGTCTGCATGTGCTGGAATACGAATCCGAGGACGATGGCACGACCCGGCGCATCGCCGCGATGGTGCGTGTGGCCCCGGATCTTCCCGGCAGCGCGCGCCCGAAACTTCCGGACGACGACGACCTGCGCGTCTGCCGACGCTATCGCGCATCGCCCTCGCCGCTGGTCCGCGATGCGATTCGCGGCTGGCGCAGCGGGCGGCTCGACCGCGTGCTCGCGGGCGAGTTCGATGTGATCGCCGCGGAAGAGATTTGATCGCGACGTCATCGCCGACGCCGGACGGAAACGCTTTCGATTCGAAAAAAAACCTGCGGCCGACCGTTTTCAGCATCGACGAGGGCTTAAAGTGCAGCCTCACCGCCCTCAAGGCTCAAGGAGACCACCATGACCGCACTCACCAACGATCTGCTCGCCCAACTCCAGGGCGCACCGCTGCAGCAGATTTCCCGGCAACTCGGCATCGACCAGAACCAGGCGGCCGGCGCGGTCAGCGCGGCGCTGCCGCTGCTGATGGGCGCGCTGGGCAAGAACGCCAGCCAGCCGCAGGGCGCGGAAGCGCTGTTCGGCGCGCTGCAGCGCGACCACACCGGTGGCGGTGGTATCGGCGACCTGCTCGGTATGGTGCTGAGTGGCGCGCAGAGCCGGCAGACCGATGGCGCCGGCATGCTCGGGCATATCCTCGGCGGGCAGCAGGGTCGCGCCGAACAGCATCTGGGCGAGGCGACCGGCCTCGGCGGCGATCGCGCCGGCATGCTGATGAAGATTCTCGCGCCGATCGTGATGGCCTATCTCGCCAAGCGCATGTTCGGTGGCAACGAAAGCGGCGGTGGCCAAGCGATGGGCATGGCCGGCGGCGGCAACCCGACTGCGGACGTGCTCGGCGCGATTCTCGGCCAGGAACAGCAGCAGGTCCGCCAGCAGGGCGGCATCGGCGGTGGTCTGCTCGGCGCGGTGCTGGACCAGGACGGCGACGGCCAGTTGGGTCTCGGCGATCTGCTCAAGATCGGTGGTGGTCTGCTCGGCGGCAATCGCTGAGATTTCATCCAGGATTCGGAGCGGCGCGCAGTCGTGCGCCGCCCGATTCCACAAGTCCAGGCACCAACATCGCAAACGTCGCATTGACGCTGTTCGGCTCGCGTGCGCAGAATTCGGGCACACCCCGGCTTGGGATCGAGCGGAGCAATGGACTCTCCTGTGAGCACGAAACGCTTCCGCATCGCATTTTCCTTTGCCGGGGAAAAGCGCGATTTCGTGAAACAAACCGCAGACTTGCTTGCCGCGCGATTCGGGCAGGAGAAGATTCTCTACGACAAGTACCACGAGGCGGAATTCGCCCGAAACGACCTCGGTATCTATTTACCCAATCTCTACAATCGCGAGTCCGATCTCGTGGTCGTCGTGGTCTGCCCCAACTACGACGCGAAGGAATGGACAGGTCTGGAATGGCTTGCGATTCACGATCTGCTGCAGCAACGCAAGCGCGACGAAGTACAACTGTGCCGCTTCGACCATGCTCGAGCGGATGGGCTGTTTCGCGGTGCCGGCTTCATCGAACTCGACCACAAAACTCCCGACGAATTCGTCACCCTCATCCTCGAACGCCTCGCGCTCAACGAAGGCCACCCGAAGGACCACTACACCAAACCCGCTACAGTGGCCGCATCCGCCCCGAAAACGCTCATCCCCCACAACCTGCCCGCGCTGCAGCCGTTCTTCGGCCGCGAGGACGAGCTGAAAAAAATCGCCGACGCCCTGGACCCGGATTCACGCACCTGGGGCGCGTTGATCGATGGTCCGGGCGGGATGGGCAAGACCTCGCTCGCGGTTCGCGCCGCGTACGATGCTCCGCCGGACGTCTTCGACAGGATCGTCTACATCTCGCTCAAGAGCCGCGAACTGGACGACGACGGCCTGCGCGACCTCAGCGGCTTTCTGGTCAGCGGTCTGGTCGAGCTGTTCGGCGAACTCGCCCGCGAGCTGGGCCGCGACGATATCGTCAAGGTCGCGGAAGACCAGCGCCCGCGCCTGCTGCTAGATGCCCTGCGCGGCACGCAGACCCTGCTGGTCCTCGACAATCTCGAAAGCCTGCTCAAGCGCGAGCGCGACACCCTCTTCACCTTCGTCAAGAAGCTTCCCGCCGGCTGCAAAGCCATCCTCACCAGCCGCGGGCGCATCGGCTCCGGCGCGGAGGAACTTATCCTCGAAAAACTCAGCGAGGATGCTGCGCTCGCTACCCTGGCCGAACTCGCCACGCACAACCCACACCTCGCCAGGACCAGCGAAGCGGAGCGCCTAGTGCTCTATCGCGAGACCGGTGGCAAGCCGCTCCTGCTGCGCTGGACTGCCGGGCAGATCGGACGCGGCCACTGCCTCAGCTTCACCGATGCGCTCGATTTCCTGCGCTCCTGCCCAAAGGACAACGACCCGCTGGAGTTCATCTTCGGCGATCTGGTGGAGGACTTCAGCGACGCCGAGACCCGGGCGCTCTGCGCGCTCACCTACTTCACCCTGCCGGTCAAGGTGGAGCACGTCGCCGCCATCACCGGGCTGGCGGAAACGGAGACCGATCTTGCCCTGCGCAGCCTCGTTAATCGCTCCCTCGCCGTTCCGAACGATGAGCTGACCGCCTTCACCCTGGTACCGATGGTCGCGGACTTCCTGCGCAAGAAAAAGCCCGAAATGGTGGCGGAAACCGGCGACCGGCTGGAACAGCGCGCCTATGCACTGATCATCGAGAACGGCTACGAGAACCACGACCGCTTCCCTAAGCTCGAAGCCGCTTGGCCAGGGATCGCCCCAGCTTTGACACTATTTCTCGCGGGCGACAATCGGCGCCTGCAAACCGTTTGCTCTGCGCTCACGCAGTTCCTCAATTTTCAGGGACGTTGGGATGAATTACTCGCCCTCAACGAAAAAACCGAAGCCAGAGCCTTGGCCGCCGCTGACCACAACCATGCTGGCTGGTGCGCCTATGACGCCGGCTACATCCACGCTCTGCGCCAGCAGGCCGATGCTGTGCTCGCCTGTGCCGACCGCGCCGCTGCACACTTCGCAACAGCAAAAGCTGGACTCCGCGAGCGAGCCTCTGCCATCCGATTGCGCGGCATCGGCCATCACCTGAACGGCGATTGCCCCGCAGCCATCGCCGCCTACCACGAGTCACTCAACTTGTTACGTAGCCTTGCTACCGAGAGTGAGGACATAGCCAGCGGCATTAACGACCTCGGCAAGGCCGAAGAACGTTCTGGCGACTACGCTGCTGCTGAGGCGCATTTCCGCGAGGCACTGCGCGTGGCCCGCGCCGTCGATTATTTCGAGGGTGTGGCCGCCTACACCGGCAATCTGGCTGATCTGGCCCTCATCCGGGAGGACTGGGCGGCTGCCGAGACCCTTGCACGCGAGGCCCTGCCCTTGTCCGAAGCCATCCACCGCCAAGAATTGATCGCGGAAGACAATCACCGCCTCGCCAAAGCCCTTGTCCGTCAGGGCAAAGCCAGCGAGGCTCTGTCACATGCCCAGCGCGCGGTGGATATCTACACGCGTCTCGGCTCCCCCGACCTGATTGAGGCCCAAACCACCCTTGCCCAGTGCGGTGGCTGAGTGCGATGCATGCAGCGCCACTCGCCACGGCCCCTTGAAACGCCTCATCCCAGCCACGCCCCAGACCTGGTTTTGAACGCAGCCTCTGTTTCGCCAGATCGAATCCAATGAATCGATAGTCATTGACTATCGAAACAGTCCAAACAATCAAATTCTCTTTATCGCCCCCCTGGCGTACGGTGGCAGCACTACCCCCGATCGGGCCGTTGCGCCCCAAGAGCCCCGCATGTCTACCGAATCGAAATGCCCGTTCCCCCACGGCACCCAGCACCAGACCATGGCCAGCGGCGGTCGCGGCAACCGCGACTGGTGGCCCAATCAGCTGAATCTCGACATGCTGCATCAGCGCTCGGAGAAGTCCGACCCGATGGGCGCGGATTTCGACTACGCCGCTGAGTTCAAAACGCTGGACCTCGACGCCGTAGTCGCCAACCTGACCGCGCTGATGACCGATTCGCAGGATTGGTGGCCCGCCGATTGGGGCCATTACGGCGGACTCTTCATCCGCATGGCCTGGCACTCGGCCGGTACCTACCGCATCTCCGACGGTCGCGGCGGCAGCGGCAACGGCTCGCAGCGTTTCGCCCCGCTGAACAGCTGGCCGGACAATGGCAACCTCGACAAGGCCCGCCGCCTGCTGTGGCCGATCAAGCAGAAATACGGGCGCAAACTGAGCTGGGCCGATCTGATGATCCTGGCCGGCAACGTCGCGCTGGAATCGATGGGCTTCAAGACCTTCGGCTTCGCCGGTGGCCGCCCGGACATCTGGGAACCCGAAAAAGACATCAACTGGGGCGCCGAGGCCGAATGGCTGGCGACCAGCGACAAGGCCAACAGCCGCTACTCCGGCGATCGCCAACTGGCGAACCCGCTGGGTGCGGTGCAGATGGGCCTGATCTACGTGAACCCGGAAGGCCCGGACGGCCATCCTGACCCGGTCGGCTCCGGCCGCGACGTCCGCGAAACCTTCGCGCGCATGGCGATGGACGACGAAGAAACCGTCGCTCTCGTCGCCGGCGGCCACACCTTCGGCAAAGCACACGGCGCAGGCGATCCGAAGCTGGTCGGCGCTGAGCCCGAAGGCGGTTCGATCGAACAGCAGGGCCTGGGCTGGGCCAACGCCTTCGGCAGCGGTCGCGGCGCGCACGCCACCACCAGCGGCATCGAAGGCGCGTGGAAACCCAACCCCACCACCTGGGACAACGGCTACTTCGACGTGCTGTTCGGCAACGAATGGGTGCTGACCAAAAGCCCGGCCGGCGCGCACCAGTGGACGCCGAAAGATCCGAAGCCCGAGCACATGATTCCCGACGCGCACGATCCGTCGAAGCTGCACCCGCCGATGATGACCACCGCCGATCTCTCGATGCGCATGGATCCGGCCTACGAAAAAATCTCGCGCCGCTTCCACGCCGACCCCGCCGCCTTCGCCGATGCATTCGCCCGCGCGTGGTTCAAGCTTACCCACCGCGACATGGGCCCGCGCGCACGCTACCTCGGCAAGCTCGTGCCGGCGGAAGTGATGATCTGGCAGGACCCGGTGCCTGCAGTTGACCATGTCTTGATCAGCCCGCTGGATATCGTCGATCTGAAGGCCAAGCTGCTCGGCGCCGGTCTGTCGATCTCGCAGTTGGTCACGACTGCATGGGCATCGGCGTCCACGTTCCGAGGCAGCGACAAACGCGGCGGCGCCAACGGCGCACGCATCCGTCTTGCGCCGCAGAAGGATTGGGACGTCAATCGACCGGCCGAACTGGCGAATGTGCTCGCGACGCTGGAACGCATCCAGGCCGCATTCAACGGCGCGCAGACCGGCGGCAAACGAGTCTCTCTGGCGGATCTGATCGTGCTCGGCGGCTGCGCTGCGGTCGAAGCCGCTGCGAAGAAAGCCGGCGTCGATGTAGTCGTCCCGTTCGCACCGGGCCGCACTGATGCGTCGCAGGAACAGACCGATATCGAATCCTTCGCGGTGCTGGAGCCGATGGCCGATGGCTTCCGCAACTATGCCCGTCCGGGGCTGGAAGGCATCGCTGCGGAGCTGCTGCTCGACAAGGCGCAATTGCTGACGCTCACCTCACCGGAAATGACGGTGCTGGTCGGCGGCCTGCGTGTGCTCGGCGCCAATGTCGGCGGCGCAACGCACGGGGTGTTCACGCAGCGCCCGGAAACGCTGAGCAACGATTTCTTCGTCCATCTGCTCGATATGAATACCGCGTGGCAGCGTGCTTCCGCTGATGTGAATGTGTTGGAAGGGCGCGATCGCAAGACGGGTGCGTTGAAGTGGACGGGCACCGTGGTGGATCTGGTGTTCGGGTCGAATTCGCAGTTGCGTTCGCTTGCTGAGGTTTATGCGTCCGGTGATGCGCAAACGAAGTTCGTGCATGACTTTGTGGCGGCTTGGGTGAAGGTGATGAACAATGATCGTTTTGATCTGGGGTGATGGTTTGCGCTGATCGCTTGGGGCCCGCGTACTGGAATCGAACGCATCGGTGATGCGTTCGATTCCGGGGCGCGACGGGGCTTGATCGATGCATCGCGAGATATTTGGCCGGCGCGTGATGCGCCGGCTTTTTTAGACTTGCCAGCTGACGGAAATCTTTTCTTGTCGCCGTTCCCGCGCACGCGGGAACCCAGCGTGTTTGCGGCGAGGAGAATGTTTGTTGACATTGGCTCTTTGTCAGCTCACCGAACCGCTTTGGTTATCGGTACGTGATGTTGCGCGGGTAGAGCCGGTCACCTTTTTCGCGCTGGGGCGCGAGTTACTTTCTTTGGCGCAAAGAAAGTAACCAAAGAAAACATTCAGGTCCAATTCTAAACTGCGATCTCAGGCGAAGCCGGGATTTTTCGATGAGACATCCTTGTCTCATCGAAAAACGGCGCACGTCCTGTGCGCCGCCCTCCGGGTCTGCAACCGAATCAGACGAAACCGCAGTCTGGACATCGGTAGGACGATGTAGATTGTTTGAATTTCGGCAACGAACGGATGACTTCATGACATGGCGAAACTGTATTCCATGAAAGATCAGGCTAGCGAAAGAGCTATTGTTTGAATGCCAACAGAGGGTAACGTCCCGATGATCTTGCAGACGCGGCACGCTATCCCTCGATCGGAGACCCGGAGGGCGATGCACAGGATGTGCATCGTTTTTCGATGAGACAAGGATGTCTCATCGAAAAATCCCGGCTTCACTTCAGACAGCAGGTTTGAATTGGACTTGAGATGTTTTCTTTGGTTACTTTCTTTGCGCCAAAGAAAGTAACTCGCGCACCAGCGCGAAAAAGGTGACAGGCTTTACCTGCACCCCATCACTCGCCAACATCGGCAGCTCTCGAAAATGGGCTGAGCGAACTGAGACGATGACAGATTTCCTCCACCCACCTATGACTTCGGTGACATGCGCGGCGACGCATACAGGGCAATACTGCTGTGCCGATGTTGCGATGGAGTCACCCCTTGTCGCCGATACGTACAACCACGCAACGCTTCAGCCTGTGGTGCGGGGTACTGGTCCCGCTGGTGTACTTCGGTGCGCAGCTCGTCGCAGCGCCGTTCTATCCCGATTACAGCTTCATGGTGAATTCGGCCAGCCAACTCGGTTCCGACGCATCGACATTTCCGGCCTTGCTCAACGGCGGCGCGATCATCAGCGGCGTGCTCGGGCTGCTGTCCGCCTACGGCATCGGCACGGGGCTGCGTGCCTCCGGTGCGAAACCATTGTTCGCCTGGCTCTGCGCGGCGTGCGGCGTATCGGTCGGCTCGGCGGCGATCTGGGCAGGGCTGCATCCGATGCCCGATCCGCTGCACAACCCGGGCGCGATCGGCATCGGCATGTTCATCGGGCCGCTGGCGCTGTTGGCAGCGTTCTGGACCGTGCGCGACGGTCGCGCGATGCGTGGCTATCTGTGGCTGACGCTGCTCGCGTTCGCAGCGCTGGCGCCGGTCATGAGCGGGATCGCCCCGGTCGACCTGAATCGCTATGGTGGCCTGATGCAGCGGATCGCGGCGCTGGTGTTGTATCTCCCGCCCGCTGTGACGGCGTGGTGGCTCATGCGTGCCGGCATACAACCAAACAAACGTCATTGAACTCATCGCTAGCATCGGTTCGATTGAAGGATCGCTGGCGTTTGCCTGCATGCTCCGAACCGCTGGCCGACGGCGTCCACAGCAACGCCCGCAACGATATGTTGCTGACCGTCTGCGAACAAAAACCGCGTTGATGCAAGTGATCGGACGATCACGACGAGGACCCGTCATGCCCATCGACTTCTGCCCCGGCTACACCACCACCCCGTTCAAGACGCTCGCACGCAACTACCCGGGACCGGACATCTATCCCACCACCGACTTCCGCACCGAATGGGGCCCGATCTTCCATCGCGGCCGGCTCAACGGTACCGCGCGGGTGTTGGTGATCGGTCAGGATCCCGCGCAGTCCGAAGCGGTGGTGCGCCGCATCCTGGTCGGTAACGCCGGCAAACGCGTGCAGGGCTTCCTGCACAAACTCGGCATCCGCAAGCGTTACGTCATTCTCAACACCTACGTCTACAGCGTATTCGGCCAGCAGGGCGGCAATGCGCATATCGGCGATGCGGAAATCACTGCCTACCGCAATCTCTGGATCGCCGGGGTGCTGGACAAGAGTCCGATCGATGCAGTCGTTGCGTTCGGCGGACTCGCGCGTCAGGCGTGGGAAGCTTGGCTGGATTCGCCCGCTGCCGTCGGCCGCCCTGCACTTCATGTCGAACACTTGCCGCATCCCACCTCGCCCACCGCTGGTGGCGCGAGCGAAGCGCAGGCCGCAGCGGCCACCGCGACGATGCTGGCGAAATACAACGCGGCGATCCAGCGCATCCGCCCGCTGCTCGGTGCGACCGATGCCGCCGCATCGCCGCTGTACGGCAATGCCTTTACCGATGACGATCTTCCGGACATCCCGATGGCGGACTTGCCAGCGGGCACACCGGTCTGGATGTCGACCGAAGAAGAATGGGCCAAGCGTGTCGGCGACACTGCTGCAATCAAGCGCCGCACGATCCAGATCGTCGTGCCGCCGTCGATACCGCTGTAACAACGGAACCGGCGCACCGTGAGGTTGCGCCGGTTTCAAGAGACAGTTCGAAACGCTCAGCTGTACTGCGAAATCTTCACCAGCAGATGCTTGGCGAACTGGCCGTGCAGATATCCGATGCCGCGCACCAGATGCAGAGTGAGGAAAAGCAGCAGGACCCCCGCGACGAACACCAGCGGAAGCCCCACGTAGCCCAATGAGGTGCCGAAGACGCCGTTGTCCAGACCCAGCACCGCCCAGCCATCGTAGTTCTGGTTCACCGCCGCATAGCCGGTCAACACCATGATCGGCGCCGCGATGAACGATAGCGATACGCTGAGCAGTGTGACCGCCAGGGTGAAATAGATGATGCCCAACGGCAGCATCAGCACCATGTACAGCAGGGTTGTCCAGGTGCGCGGATCCGAGAACATCTCGCCGATGCGCGTCAGCCAGGGTTTCCCGCGACTGCTGTAGAGCGGGCGCCGCGGCATACGCTCGCCGAGCATGACTTCGACGATGCGGCCTTCGAGCAGCGAGAACATCCGGGTGGAGCCCAGGAACAGGATCGCGAACGGAATACCGATGATCAACACGGCCAGACCCGCCGACAGCGAGATACCGGTGACCACCCAGGTGAAATAGAAGATGCCTGTCGCCAACGACAGCAGCATATAGAACAGCGCCGCGTAGGTGCGCGGTTCGGCGATCACGCCGAAGAACTTGCCCAGCAGCGAACGGTGCTGACGCGGCGGTGGCGCGCGCAGGGCGGTCTGCACTTTCACCTCGGTATCGCGATAGATGTCGGCGACTTCGTCGGGCGCGCCATAGCTGGATGCGACCTGCGCGATGACCTCGGCTTCGCTTTTCTCGGGGTTCTCGGCCATTTCCGAGCGCAGGTATTCCTCGGCGTCGTACAGCGCGTCCTGGACCAGCGCAGGATCGGCACCAGCCAGCGAGCGCCGCAGGTGTTCGAGGTAATCGGGGATATTGGTCGGCAACGGACGGGCATTCATGGCTGGGTTCCTTTCAGAACGGTATCGACGGAATCTCGGGTGGCGCACCAGGCGTTGCTCCAGGCGGAAAGGATTTCGCGGCCGAAGGGCGTGATGCTGTAGTAACGACGCGGTGGGCCACTGATCGACGGCTCGACCTGGCTCTCCAACAACGCGGCGCCTTCCAGATTGCGCAGCACCGGATACAGTGCGCTCTGCTTGCCGCTCAACACACCTTCGCCCTGGCGCTCGAGGGTCTTGGCGATCTGGTAGCCGTACATCGGCTCGGTGGCGGCACCCAGCACCGCCAGCAGCGCCAGCGACACGGTGCCGGCCGACAGTTCCTTCTGGAACTTCCGCAGCAGCGCTTCGGTGGTGTCATCGGGGGTTCCGTCGGGAAGCGGTGGCGAGTGCATGACGGCCTCTGCAGTGATCAGCTGGATATCGTGGAGATCACTCTATCCATAACTTGAACATAGTGGATGTGCCGGAGGTCACTCCGACCGTCGGCCCGCCATCGCCGCTGGTCCGGACCCGGCTTCTGGGCCAGAATCGGCGGCCAATCGAAGGGGAATCCGCCACCGTGAGCCCGATCCGCACCTGCTTGGCCGTCGCGCTGCTGACTGCCGCCATCGCTGCATCCGCACAGACGCCGACTGCCGATACGTCCGCCCCGAAATCCAAGTCGATGCAGGAACTGCTGGACAGTTCGAAGCCCGGCGACTGGCGCGCGCTCGACCCGGCACGGACCCTGTACATGGATCTCGCCGCCGGCCGCGTGGTGATCGAACTGGCGCCCGATTTCGCACCTGCGCACGTCGCAAACATCCGGGCGCTGGCGAAAGGCCGCTACTGGGACGGCCTGAGCATCAACCGTTCGCAGGACAATTTCGTGGTCCAGTGGGGCGATCCGGCCGAGACGGACGCTGCACGCAAGCCGCTGCCGAAGGGCGCGAAGGCGAAGCTGCCGGCCGAATTCACCCGTCCCCTGAAAAACCTGTCGTTCGCCCGCTTGCCCGATGTCGACGGTTGGGCATCGGAAGTCGGTTTCAGCAACGGCTTCCCGATCGGTCTGGACCGCAGCGAAGGCGGCATCGCGTGGCTCGCGCACTGCTACGGCATGGTCGGCGCCGGCCGCGATATCGCCGCCGATTCCAGCACCGGCGCGGAGCTCTACGTCGTCACCGGCCAGTCGCCGCGCCAGCTCGATCGCAACATCACCACTGTCGGCCGCGTCGTGCAGGGCATCGAACTGTTGAGCGTGCTGCCGCGCGGCACCGCCGCGCTGGGCTTTTACGAGAAAGCCGAACAGCGGGTGCCGATCCGATCGATCCGCCTCGCCGCCGATCTCAAACCGGCCGAACGCATGAAGCTGCAGGTGCTGCGTACGGACACGCCGCTGTTCGAGGCGATCGTGGAAGCGCGTCGCAACCGCCGCGACGATTTCTACAAGCGCCCCGCCGGCCACATCGATCTGTGCAACGTGCCGCTGCCGGCGCGCACCGCACCGGAGCCCGCGCCGAAGCCGAAACGCTGACGCCTACGACCAATCGCCAATCGCCGGGTCTGCAGCCACGACCTACGATGACGGCGATTCCCCGCCGGTCCATCGCATGCGCCTCGCCCTGCTCGCCGATCTGCACGCCAACCGCGAGGCGGTCGACGCCTGCCTTGCGAAACTGCGTCGGCTGGGCTTCGACCGCGCGGTGATCCTGGGCGATATCGTCGGCTACGGCGCGGATCCCGAATGGACGGTCGACACCGTGCAGGCGCTGGTCGCCGACGGCGGTCTCGCGATCTACGGCAATCACGACGAAGCCGTGCTGCGCGATGCGCAGAACGACGCGGCGTCCACGAAACATCCGCACGCGCAGGCCGCGATCGACTGGACCCGCGACCGCCTCGATGAAAACCAGCGCGCGTTCCTCGCCGCACTGCCGCTGAGCATCGAAGACGAAGACCGGCTCTATGTGCACGCCAACGCATGGGCGCCGCAGCAGTGGGGCTATATCTCGAATGCACTGGCCGCCGCGCAGAGCATCGCCGCCACGAAACAGCGGGTCACGTTCTGCGGCCACGTCCACGAGCCGGCGCTCTACCACTCGCAGCCCCAGGGCGGCGCGCGCCACTTCTCGCCCTCGCCGGGCACCGCGATGCCGCTGATCGGCAGCCGACGCTGGCTGGCGCTGCCGGGCTCGGTCGGCCAGCCGCGCGACGGCAATCCCGCTGCGTGCTGCGGCTTGTTCGATACCGCGAAAGGCACGCTGACCACGCTGCGCGTGGCCTACGACCACCACACCGCCGCGCGCAAGATCGTCGCTGCCGGCATGCCCGAATCCTTGGCGCAACGTCTGGTGGAGGGTCAATGACATGCCCGTACCGCTGAAACCCGGTTTGTCGATCGACGGCTTCGAGCTGATCGCACCGCTGCACGAAGGCGGCATGGCCACGCTGTGGCGCGTCTCGCATCCGGACCACACGATGCCGCTGCTGATGAAGCTGGCGCGGATCGGTTACGGCGAAGCGGCGACCCAGATCGTCGGCTTCGAAGTCGAGCGCATGATCCTGCAGCAGCTGACCGGCCCGTACGTGCCGCGCTACATCGCTGGCGGCGAATACCAGGATCAGCCGTGGATGGTGATGGAACAGCTGGTCGGCGAGACGCTGCGACCGCTGCTGGACAAGACACCGCTGCCGCCGCAGCAGGTCGCAGAGCTCGGCGCGCTGGCGGCAACGGCGATCCACGCCCTGCACCAGCAGGACGTGATCCATTTGGATATCAAGCCGAGCAATCTGCTGCGCCGTCCCGACGGTCCGCCTCACAATGGCATGATCGCGCTGATCGATTTCGGGCTGTCGCATCACGCGCATCTGCCCGATCTGCTCAGCGAACAGTTCAACGTACCGATCGGCACCGCGCCCTACATCGCGCCGGAACAGGTGCTGGGCCAGCGCGACGATCCGCGCAGCGATCTGTTCGCGCTCGGAGTGACGCTTTACCACCTCGCCACCGGCGAACGCCCGTTCGGCAATCCCGGCAGCCCGGCGGGGCTGCGTCGCCGGCTGTATCGCGACCCGGTACCGCCGCGCGCGATCCGTGCGGACATCCCGCGCTGGCTGCAGGAAGTGATCCTGCGCTGTCTGGAAGTCGATCCCGATGCGCGCCATGCGACCGCCGCGCAGCTCGCGCACGATCTGCAGCATCCGGAACAGGTCGCATTGACCGAACGCGCCGACCGCAGCCACCGCGATGGTCGGCTCACGGTGATGCGGCGCTGGTGGCAGAACGTCGGTCGCGAGCGCGGACCGCGCAAAGCGGTCAGCGACCATCTCGATCAGGCGCCGTTGCTGATGGTCGCGATCGATCTCAAGCATGAAGACGCAGCGCTATGCGCCGCGCTGCGCGGCAACCTGCAGCGGATCGTGTCGACGTTTCCGCATTCGCGGCTCGCCTGCGTGACCGTGATGCGCACCGCGCGCATCGGGCTGGACAGCAACCTCGACGCCGAGGGCCGCAACCGCCACGTCAAACGTCTGATCGCGTTGCGCGACTGGATCCGTCCGCTCGGTCTCGACGAGCATCGCGTGACCGTGCACGTACTCGAACACAGCGATCCCGCGCATGCGCTGCTGGACTACGCGCGCGACAACGGCGTCGATCATCTGATCATGGGCGCGCGCGGCGTGACCGGCATGCGCCGCATTCTCGGCAGCGTCTCCGCGCATGTGGTCGCGGAGGCACCATGTACGGTCACGGTGGTACGCGCGCCGGCATCGGAAGAGACGACAGACTGAAGCCCGCGATCAGGCTTCAGTCGAGTCCTGGATTGCTACAGCCGGCTGGCGATCGCTTTGGCGAAGGACATCGTCGTGCCGGTACCGCCGAGATCCGGAGTGACCGAATCCCTGGCTTCCAGCGTCGCGACGATGGCGTTGCGCAGGCGCACCGCGTTTTCGGGCTGGCCGACATGATCGAGCATCTGGCCGATCGCGAGCAGCAGTGCGCAGGGATTGGCGACGCCCTTGCCGGCGATATCCGGCGCCGAGCCGTGCACCGCCTCGAAGATCGCGGCTTCGGTGCCGATGTTCGCGCCGGGCGCCAAACCCAGACCGCCGACGAGACCGGCGCAGAGGTCGGAGATGATGTCGCCGAACAGATTGGTGGTGACGATGATGTCGAACTGCTCCGGACGCATCACCAGCTGCATGCAGGTGTTGTCGACGATCATTTCGTTGCAGATGATGTCCGGATATTCGGCGGCGACGGTCCGCGCGGTGCGCAGGAACAGACCCGAGGTCGACTTCAGGATATTGGCCTTGTGGACGACCGTGACCTTCTTGCGCCCGGTCTTGCGCGCAAGTTCGAAGGCATAGCGGACGATGCGCTCGGAGCCGCGACGGGTGATCTTCTGGGTCAGCATCGCGGTTTCGCCGTCCTCGGAGAGCGACTGGCCTTCGCCGATGTACGCGCCTTCGGTGTTCTCGCGGACCGTGATCAGGTCGACGCCGGTCGGAAAGCGCGATTTGGTGTTCGGGAACGACTTCGCCGGGCGCACGTTGGCGTACAGGTCGAAGCGTTTGCGCAGCTCGACGTTGATCGAGCTGAAGCCCTCGCCGACCGGCGTGGTCAGCGGACTCTTGAGGGCGATGCGGTTGCGGCGGATCGAATCCAGCGTCGCCTGCGGCAGCAGTTCGCCGTGCTTCTCCAGCGCGACCATGCCGGCGTCGGCTTCTTCATAGGTCAGGCCGGTGTTCATGGTGTCGAGCACGGACAGCGCCGCCTCCATGATCTCGGGGCCGATGCCATCGCCGCGGATGACGGTAATCGTTTGGGTCATGGTGTGTTCCAGGCTGTCTTTGGTGCAGGCAATCTTGCGTGCGAACCCGGCGCGCGACGCGCGCGGGTCATGCAAATTCGTGAAGAGCGGGACGCGATCCGCAATGAAAAGCAGACGCGCGGCTAGCCCGCGAATTATGCCGGAACGGCCGGAAGCCTGCCGGAAATCGCGTTCAGACGTTGGTCGAAGGTGCCAGCACCCGGCGGCGCGGCGGCATCAGCCGTGGTCGTGTGCCGGCGTGGCCGCAGCTTCACCCTGTTCTAGCCTGTCGAGGAAATCCACCGCGCGGCGCAGATGCGGGATCACGATGGAGCCGCCGACCACCAGCCCGACCGAGAAAGTCTCGAACATCTCGTCGCGCGTGACACCGGCTTCCTTGCACTGGGCGACGTGATAGCTGATGCAATCGTCGCAGCGCAGCACCAGCGAAGCGACCAGCCCGAGCAGCTCCTTGGTTTTCACATCGAGCGCGCCGGCCTGGTAGGTCTGGGTATCCAGCGCGAAAAACCGGCGTACGACCTGATTGGGTTCGGCCAGGATCCGCTCGTTCATGCGCTTGCGGAAGGCGGTGAACTCGGCGACACGATCCTGCTCGGACGGGCCGCTCACGCATCTTCTCCGGAAAGCAGCGGCTCGAATTTGCCGGCGCGATGCAGCGCCATCATGTCGTCGAAGCCGCCGACATGGACATCGCCGACGAAGATCTGCGGCACGCTGGTGCGCCTGGCGCGCGCCATCATCCGTTCGCGCTCGGTGGGATCCGTATCGATCCGCACCTCGGTCCAGCCCAATCCTTTGCTTTTCAGGAAATTCTTGGCGGAAACGCAATATGGACAGATCGCGGTGGTGTAGATCGTGATCTTCGGGGTCTGGCGGTTGGTGTCGCTCAAAACGATCTCCTCGCTGCACAACGCTGACGGTCAGTGTGAGGTGGTCATGATGGGGGCCCTGTCCGGTGTTTTCCACCCGCGCCGCGAAACGCTGAGGTGCGGGGAACGACAGATGCCCCCTGTGGTCGAACACGAACCGCGCGGTCGGGATTAACAGCGCATTCACGCCCTCGCGGTCGATAACCGGCATGCTGTCCCACGAAATCCGCTGTCCCAAGAACTCAGCTGTCCCAAGAACTCCGCTGTCCCACGATATCGCTACTGGAACCCGCCCATGCGTTTGCCGGTCGTCATCGCCGCACTGACTTTCTCCCTCGCTGCGGTCTGCGCCCCGGCGCAGGACAACCGGCTTCCGGATATCGGCTCCTCGGCCAACGAACTGCTCAACCCCACCCGGCAGGCCGAATACGGCAGCATGATGCTCAGCCAACTGCGGCATTTCGGCTACGTACTGGACGACCCGCTGATCGACGGCTGGTTGCAGTCGGTGGGGCATCGGCTCGCCGCATCCTGCGACAAACCGCAACAGCCATTCACCTTCTTCATGCTGAAGGACCGGCAGTTCAACGCATTCGCGACGCTCGGCGGCTACGTCGGCACCAACGCCGGCCTGGTGCTCGCGGCCGAAACCGAGGACGAAGTCGCCGGTGTGCTGTCGCACGAAGTCTCCCATGTCACCCAGACCCACGTGCTGCGCAGCGTCGAGCGTGCGCAGAAGGACAGCGTGCCGATCCTGCTGGCGATGCTCGGCGCGATCGCGGTCGCGCAGTCCGCAGGCGGCAATTCTTCCGATGACGCCTCGATGGCGGCGATGGCATCGGCCCAGGCGCTGATGGCCCAGCGCCAGATCGATTACACCCGGTCCAATGAATCCGAGGCCGACCGCCTCGGCATCCAGACGCTGGCGCGCAGCGGCTACGATCCGAACGCGATGGCGAGCATGTTCACCCGCATGCAGGCGATCTCACGGGTGAATCAAGGCGGCGAACGCGAGCGCGCCCCGGATTACCTGCGCAGTCACCCGGTCAACACCACCCGCATCAGCGAGGCCAGACAGCGCGCCGACGAGCTGACGTCCAAGCCGGCCGCCTTCGATCCGGGCAGCACCGTCACCAGCGAAAATCCGCTGATCCCCTCCAGCCTGCGCGTGGCAGGCCCCGCGCATGTCAACGACAACGTGCAGTTCGGCTGGGCGCGCGAACGCATCCGGGTCTTCAGTGCGAACACGCCGAGCGCCGCGATCGAAGAATACGAACGCCATCGACGATCCAGACCCTTGAGCGACGCCCAGCGCTACGGGCTGGCGATCGCGCGCGAACGCAACGGCGATTACGCCATCGCCACGAAGGAATTGGCGCCCCTGCTGACAAAGTATCCGGCCGACCCGTGGATCGTGATCGCCATGGCCGAAACCGAAGCCCGCGGCGGCAATCCCAGCGGTGCCGACGCCCGGATGGACGCCCTGCTGACCAGGATGCCCAGCCATCGGGCGGCAGCACTCAGCTACGCCCACCTCCTGGCGGAACGCAATGATGTCGGCGCCGGCAAGCGCGCGCAGTCTGTGCTGCGGCCACTGTTGATCGACGGCCAGGAAGATCCTGTCTTCCAGAGCACTTTCGCCCGCGCCAGCGAAGTCGCCGGCGACCCGGTCCGCGCCGGCGAAGCCTATGCCGAAGCCGAATTCCTCAACGGCCGGCCGGAGCGTGCGCTGGTCCAACTCAACACCCTGCTGAAGCGGCCCGAACTGGACTACTACGCGCGCGCCAGAGTCGAAGCTCGGATCGCGGCGATCACGCCGTCGGTGCTCGAGCTCAAGCGCCTCGGCGTGCGCGATGAGGAGCTGGAACGGCGCTGAGGCAATCGTCTTGACAACATCGCATCACCGCATCACGATGCGGTGATGAGAACCACTATCGACCTCCCCGACGACCTGCATCGGATCGTCACGAGCCTCGCCCGGCACACAGGGCGCAGCCTGGGGCAAACCGTGGCCGAACTGTTGCGTCGCGGCCTGGCTGAGCCGGATCAGGCGAACCGCATCGCCGAAGCTGCAGCGGTCTACAAGCTTCATCCGGTCACCGGTCTGCCCGTCGTCGCTTCCCGTCAACCGGTGACCGAAGACGATGTCAAAGCCCTGGACGACGACCTATGACCCATCTGCTCGATGGCAACATGCTGGTCGCTCTGGTTGATCGTTCGCACGTGCATCACCCCGCTGCGGTCGAGTGGTTCGCCGCGCACACCGGCGGCTTCGCCACCTGCCCGATCACCCAGGGCACCCTGATCCGCCTGCTCCTGCGGTTCGGGGCGGTCGCGGACGCCATCGGTGCGGTCACGGTTCTGAAACAGTTGACCGCACACCCCCGGCACACGTTCTGGGGCGACGACATCGGTTACGCCGACATCTCGTGGGCCGGCGTGCTGGGTCACCGCCAAGTGACCGACAGCTATCTCGCCGCGCTGGCACGGCATCATCACGGACGTCTGGCGACATTGGATCGCGGTCTCGCCGCATTGCATGCCGACATCGCCGACGTGATCGGCGTCTGAATCGAATGATGCGGCAACGGCTGCAGTGGCCTCCGTCCCCGGTCACGATTCGGTCATAAAAATGTCGTCTACTGTGGCCGAATCGATGCGCCGCAAGCTTTGCTGCGGCGTATTCCTGACCGGCAAACCGAGTACGTCATGCAGAAGCGCATATTGATCGTCGATGACGAGCCCGCGATCCGCGACATGGTCGCCTTCGCGCTGCGCAAGGGCGAGTACGATCCGGTCCACGCCGGCGATGCCCGCGAAGCCCAGGCCGCGATCGCCGAGCGCGTTCCCGACCTGATCCTGCTCGACTGGATGCTGCCGGGCACCAGCGGCCTGGAACTGGCGCGACGCTGGCGGCGCGACGCCCTCACCCGCGACATCCCGATCATCATGCTCACCGCGCGCGGCGAGGAGAACGACCGCGTCGGCGGACTCGAAGCGGGAGTCGACGATTACGTCGTGAAACCCTTTTCCGCGCGCGAGCTGCTGGCGCGCATCCGCGCGGTTCTGCGCCGCTCGCGCGAAGACGACGAGGACGGCAGCGTCCAGGTCGGCGGTCTGCGCATCGACGGCGCCTCGCATCGGGTCTACGCCGGAGACGCGCAGATCCAGATCGGGCCGACCGAATACCGTCTGCTGCATTTCTTCATGACCCACGCCGAACGCGTGTATTCCCGCAACCAGTTGCTGGACCATGTCTGGGGCGGCAACACATACGTCGAAGAACGGACCGTCGATGTGCATATCCGTCGTCTCCGCCGCGCGCTGGAGCCGGTGCAGCTCGACAATATGGTCCAGACCGTACGCGGTTCTGGCTATCGCTTCTCGGCGACGCTTTGACCGCCGCGCACGCAGCGCGCGCTTTGCAAGAGCGATTCCCATAGACTCAGCCGATGCCGAACGACGCCCGCTCCGCATGGCTCAAGACCCTCGGCCAGCTCGCGCTGGTCCTGATCGCTGCGCTTGCGATCGGCTTCGCCATCGGCAAGCCATGGCCGGTGATCACCGTCGGCGCGTTGACTGTGGTCGCCTGGCACTACTGGAAACTGCGTCAGGTATTGCTGCGCCTGACCGCACGACAGCGCTTCACGCCGTCGGCCGGGGACAACGTCTGGAACGAACTCGATCGCCTGCTGTATCGCAGCCAGAGCGAAATGCGCGCGCGCAAGCGCCGGCTGATCGACATGCTGCGCGCCTATCGCGCAGCCGCCGCCGCATTGCCCGACGCCATCGTCGTGGTCGAGCGCAACAGCCAGCGCATCCAGTGGTTCAATGAAGCGACGACGCGCCTGCTCGGCCTGCACTACCCGCGCGACATCGGCGCAGCGCTCAGCGACCGCCTGCAACCGCTGCCGGTGGCGCACTGGCTGGCGAGCGGACGCTACGCCGAGCCGCTGCTCGATACGCCCTCGCCTGCGCAACCGGACCTGCGCCTCAGCCTGCGTCTGATCCCCTATTCCGACGAACTCTGGCTGCTGGTCGCGCGCGACGTCAGCAAACTGATGCGCCTTGAGCAGATGCGGCGCGATTTCGTCGCCAACGTTTCGCACGAATTGCGCACGCCGCTGACCGTCGTGCACGGCTATCTGGACATGCTCGATCCCGCCGAAAAGCCGGACTGGGCGCCGATGCTGACCGAAATGCAGCGTCAATCGCAGCGCATGACCCAACTGGTCGAAGACCTGCTGATGCTGTCGCGGCTGGAAGCGCAGGAAGCGCTGCCCGAGGAAATCGTGTCGATGGCGCCGATGCTGACGACCCTGAAGCGCGAGGCGGAAGCCTTGAGCCAGCGCCGGCACACCATCACGATCGACGATGTCGCCGGTGTCGACCTCTGGGGTTCGACCAAGGAATTGCACAGCGCGTTCTCGAACCTGGTGAGCAATGCGATTCGCTACACACCAGCCGGCGGCAGTATCAGGATCCGGTTCTCCGGCGAACGCGATGGCGGCACGCGCCTTTCGGTCGAAGATACCGGTTACGGAATTCCCGCTGCGCATCTGCCGCGCATCACCGAGCGCTTCTATCGCGTTTCCACCAGCCGTTCGCGCGAAAGCGGCGGCACCGGGCTCGGCTTGTCGATCGTCAAGCATGTGCTGAACCTGCATCAGGCGCGACTGGAGATCGAAAGCGAAGTCGGCCGCGGCAGCCACTTCATCTGTTGTTTCGGTCGCGAGCGCGTCCGCGCGCGCGATGCCATCCATTCTTCCGAAGATTTCGCATGAGCACACGCACGCCAGCACGCGCCTCCGCACGAAGCGTTCCAGCACCCGAACCGATTCAGGATGTCGCAGACCCGCTGCGCGATCACGCCTTGTATCTGAATCGCGAACTGTCGCAACTCGACTTCAATTTCAGGGTGATGGCGCAGGCGCAGGACACTGCCGTACCGCTGCTCGAACGGCTGCGCTACCTCTGCATCTCCTGCACCAACCTCGATGAATTCTTCGAGATCCGCGCCGCGACCGTGCGCCAAGCGCAGGATTTCGGGATACCGCTGGCCGCCGACGGCATCCCGCACGCGACCCTGCTCAAGCGCATCCACGACCGCGCCGCAGCGCTGGTGGACGCGCAGTACAGCTGCTGGAACGAAGTGCTGCGGCCTGCGCTGAGCGAAGCCGGCGTGCGCGTGCTGCATCGCCAGCACTGGAACGCACGCCAGACCCGCTGGTTGCGCGCGTATTTCCGCGACGAAATCATGCCGGTACTGTCGCCGCTGGGTCTGGATCCCGCGCACCCGTTCCCGAAGATCCTCAACAAATCGCTGAACATCGTGGTGGTACTGAAAGGCAAGGACGCGTTCGGTCGCGCCGGCCATCTCGCCATCGTTCGCGCGCCGCGCTCACTGCCGCGCATCATCCAGTTGCCGGAGCGCGCCTCGGGCGGCGAGCACGATTTCGTGTTCCTGTCGGCGGTGCTGTCGTCCTTCGTCGACGAACTGTTTCCCGGCATGGACGTAAAAGGGGCGTATCAGTTCCGCGTCACCCGCAATTCCGAACTGATCGTCGACGAGGAAGAAGTCGAGAACCTCGCGCTTGCGTTGCGCGACGAACTGGTCGGCCGCGGCTATCTGCGCGCGATGCGGCTGGAGATCGCCGCCGATTGTCCCAAACCGATCGTGCGCACACTGCTGCAGAATTTCGAACTGCCCGAAAACGCGGTCTATCGCATCCAGGGCCCGGTGAATCTCAACCGCGCCATCGAAATCTACGATCTGGTGCAGCGCCCCGACCTGAAATTCCCGCCATACCAATCGCGGCAACTCAAGGATATGGAGACCATCTTCGAGCGCGCCGCTGCGGGCGATCTGCTGATGCATCATCCCTTCGATGCCTTCACGCCAGTGCTGGAGCTGATCCGGCAGGCGGCGGAAGACCCGAACGTGCTGGCGATCAAGCAGACGCTGTACCGCGCCGGCAAGGATTCGCCGATCGTCGAACACCTGATCCAGGCGGCGCGCAACGGCAAGGACGTGACCGTGGTCATCGAACTGCGCGCGCGCTTCGACGAAGAGGCCAACCTGCGCCTCGCCGACCGGTTGCAGGATGCCGGCGTGCAGGTCGTCTACGGCGTGGTCGGCTACAAGACCCACGCGAAGATGTTGCTGATCGTCCGCCGCGAAGGCCGCAAACTCGTCCGTTATACCCATCTGGGCACCGGCAACTACCACGCCGGCACATCGCGCGCCTACACCGATTTCGGACTGATCACCGCCGATCCCGATATCGGCAGCGATGTGCACCAGATCTTCCAGCAGATCTCGGGGCTCGCACCCGCAATCAAGCTCAAACGCCTGCTGCAATCGCCGTTCACGTTGCACGCCGGCGTACTGAAGCGGATCGATCGCGAAACGAAACTCGCGGCGTCCGGCAAGCCGGGACGGATCGTCGCAAAGATGAATGCGCTCAACGAACCTCAGGTGATCCGCGCGCTTTACGGCGCCTCGCAGGCCGGCGTGCGCATCGACCTGATCGTGCGCGGCGCCTGCACGCTGCGTCCGGGCATCCCCGGTGTTTCCGACAACATCCGCGTACGCTCGATCGTCGGACGCTTTCTCGAACACAGCCGCGTCTGGTGGTTCGGCAATGATGGCGAGCCGGATCTGTTCTGCTCCAGCGCCGACTGGCTGGAACGCAACCTGCTGCGCCGGGTCGAAATCGGGTTTCCGATCCTCGATCCGGAACTGGCCGCGCGGGTCAAGGAGGAATCGCTCGACAACTACCTGCTGGACAACCTCAACGCCTGGGAACTGCAGGCCGACGGCAACTACCGCCAGTTGACGCCCGATGCCGACGCGATGCCGCATTCGGCGCAATCGACGCTGCTGGCCAAGCTCTGCGGCTGAGCTGCATGCCGGTAGCGCGGGCCGACCAGCCATCCGGCTGTTGAAAACCAGCCCGCTGCCAGGTCCGCGCAACAGAAACCGGGGGCTGAAGACCTCTCTACCGATAGTGCGGCTAAAGTCGTACCGCAGCGCATGGGCAGTCAGCACGCAATCGGTTCCGTTCGCCGGAGCATGTTGGTAGGCTGCGCGGGCGTTCGCACTGCCCCGCCCCGTTACAGGTACGCTGCTTGAATCGATCCGCATCCCCCGACCGTATGTCCGCCGTGCCATCGCAGGATGGCGACGTCATGGCCGCCATCGATCTGGGCTCGAACAGCTTCCATATGGTCGTGGCGCGCACCGTGCTGGGCCAGTTGCGGATCATCGACCGTCTGCGCGAAAGCGTGCGTCTCGCCGATGGTCTGGACGGCAAAGGCGGATTGAGCGCGCAAGCACGGGAGCGCGCACTCGACTGCCTGTCGCGCTTCGGTCAGCGCATCCGCGATCTGCCCCCCTATTGCGTGCGCGCCATCGCCACAAACACCGTACGCGCGCTGCGCGAGCCGCAGGTATTCCTGTCCGCCGCCGAAGGCGCGCTCGGCCACGGCATCGAAGTGGTGTCCGGCCGCGAGGAAGCACGACTGATCTATCTCGGCGTCGCCCATGCGCAGCCGCCCAAACCGATGCAGCGACGCCTGGTGATCGACATCGGCGGTGGCTCGACCGAATGCATCATCGGTTCGGGCTTCGACACGATCGAACGCGAAAGCCTGCAGATCGGCTGCGTCGCCAGCACCCGACGCTTCTTTCCCAACGGAAAGCTGACGAAAAAGCGCTGGAAAGACGCGTTGACCGAGATCGAAGCGGAATTCCAGCAGTTCGCCGGGCTGTATCGCAGTCTGGGCTGGCAGGAAGCGATCGGCTCTTCCGGCACCAACAAGGCCATCGGCGATATCTGCGCGGCGATGAAACTGACCAAGGGTGCGGTGACCGCCGAAGCGCTTCCGATCGTGCGCGATCGGCTGCTCGCCGCCGATCGCATCGACGATATCGATCTGCCCGGGCTGCCCGACGACCGCAAACCGATCATCGCCGGCGGTATCCTGGTACTCGAAGCCGCCTTCGAAACGCTCGGTCTGGACCGGATGATGGTCAGCAAGGCCGCGATGCGCGAGGGCATACTCTACGACATGCTCGGTCGCGGTGGCGTGGACGATCCACGCGACATTTCCATCGATGCGCTGATGCAGCGCTACGGAGTCGATCGCGCCCAGGCCAAACGCGTAGAGGACACCGTGCTGAGGCTGTTCGGCCAGGTCGCGACGCGCTGGAACCTCGTCGACGACGATCGACGAATGCTGATCTGGGCCGCGCGCGTGCACGAAATCGGGCTCGCCATCGCGCACAGCCAATACCACGTGCACGGCGCTTATCTGCTGGAGCACTCGGATATCGCAGGTTTTTCGCGGCAGGAACAACTCTTCCTGGCCGCGCTGGTGCGCAACCACCGCCGCAATATTTCGAACAAATCCCTGGATGCCCTGCCCGACCGCCTGCAAGCGCCGGTACGCCGCTGCGCCGTGCTGCTGCGCATCGCCGTATTGCTGCATCGGTCGCACGAAGCCGAAACCATCCCGAAACTGGAACTGCGCGTGGTCGGCAATACCGTTGCCGTGTCGATATCCAGCAGCTGGCTCGACAAACGCCCGCTGCTGCGCTCGGATCTGGAGCACGAACCAGAAGGCATCGCCGGGCTCGGCATCGAGCTGCATCTCGACGTTTGAGATGCTCTGCGACGCGCGTCATCGCGCTGTCACCCCGATGCCACCGTCGATTCATCGAAAGGCTTCAATCTTCGTCAAACCGAAGAGCGACGCCGATGCGCTACGCGATCGTCACCGAAACCTATCCGCCGGAGATCAATGGCGTCGCTCTCACCGTGCACAGTCTCGAACAGGGTCTGCGCGAACGCGGACACATCGTCGGCGTGGTCCGGCCGCGACAGACACGGCACAGCCAACCGGCACCTCACGAGCGACTGGTCCCCAGTCTTGCATTGCCCCGTTATCCCGGCTTGCGCTTCGGCCTGCCGGCGACACGAACACTGATCTCCCTGTGGAACCTGCACCGCCCGGATGCGATCTATGTGGCCACGGAAGGCCCATTGGGGTGGTCGGCGCTGCGCGCGGCGCGGTCGCTGCGCATTCCGGCAGCGACCGGTTTCCATACCCGGTTCGACCGCTACATGCGCGATTACGGCTTGCCGTTCCTGCAACCGGTCGCGTTGCGCTGGATGCGCCACTTCCACAACAGCGCGAATGCCACGCTCGTACCGACCGTAGCCTTGCACGACGAACTGGAATCGATGGGCTTCCTGCATCCACTGCGGCTGCCGCGTGCGGTCGACAGCGGGCAATTCCATCCCGCACACCGTAACGATGCATTGCGGGCATCCTGGGGACTGCGCGGCGAAGACCTCGCTGTCATCCATCTCGGACGGATCGCGCCGGAAAAAAATCTGAGCCTCGCCGTGCGTGCATTCCGTGATATCCAGAAGCAGTGCCATAACGCACGCTTCATCTGGGTGGGCGACGGACCCGCACGCGAAACGCTCGCGAAGGAAAACCCGGACTTCGTATTCTGCGGGCTGCAGCGGGGAGAATCGCTCGCCAGGCATTTCGCGAGCAGCGATCTGTTCCTGTTTCCCAGCCGCAGCGAAACCTACGGCAACGTCACCCTCGAAGCGATGGCCAGCGGCGTACCGACCGTCGCCTTCGACTACGGCGCCGCGCGTGAATGTCTGCGCGACGGTGAGCATGGCGCCGCCGTCGCGGACGACAGCGCAGACGGCGACGATGCCTTCGTCCGCGCCGCCGTGCGGATCGCTACGGATGGGGGGCTGCGCGCACAGATGCGCCTGGCCGCGCGCGACGCGATCTCGGTGCTGCGTCCGGAACAGGTCGCCGCCGATTTCGACACGATCCTCCAACGTCTGGCCCATGCGGGGAAACGTCATGAACAACGGCTTGTTGCGTCGCCGACTGCGCACGAATGAGTCGGAATGGTGTCTGCGCGCGAATGCGCTGTGCGGGCGTGTCGCCACGCGACGATTCTTCTCGCTGATCAGCCGTCTCGGCGACGGCGTGTTCTGGTACGCGCTGATGGCCTCACTCGCGTTGTTCGGAGGCAACAACGGCATGCGCGCCGCACTGCATCTCGTCGCGATCGGATTGGTTGCATTGGTCCTGTACAAAGCGTTGAAGCGCTGGACGCGAAGGCCACGCCCCTGCGCCTCGGACCTGCGCATCCGCGCCTGGGTCGCACCGCTGGATGAATTCAGTTTTCCTTCGGGCCACACGCTGCATGCGGTGGCCTTCACCATCGTCAGCCTGTCTTACTTTCCCGTGCTTGCGTGGTTGCTGATTCCGTTCGCCGCAAGCGTCGCTGTTTCGCGCGTAGTACTCGGCCTGCACTATCCGAGCGACGTACTCGCGGCGACAGGGATCGGAACCGCATTGGCGTTGGGTTCGATCTGGTTGCGCGAAAACGCGATGATGGTCGCGTAGGGCGTACATACGTAACCCACCTTGCGCGTTTTCCGATTGCAGATGGCACGACGAAGCGACTAACGCACGATCGTCCAGCCGGCCGAAAACTCTTTGACATAGGAGAAGTCGAAGGTCATATCTCCGCGACCGCGCCACAGGTACAGTTCGTCGCTGGCCACCCGGTTCCACATGAGGTCTCCGAAGCCATCGCCGTCGAAATCCCCGGAAGCGACGATACGGTAGCCCGGCTCGACCGGAATCACGATCCTGGCGCGTACTTTCGATCTGAGCATCATCCAGCACTCGACAACACCGCGCGCAGGATCCTCCCACAGCAGATCGCTGCGACCGTCGCCATCCATATCCACGACGGCAGCCAGCAAGCCCTCGGGGATTGGCCAGGAGAGTCCAGACTGGGAGAGGATGTCTCCGGCAGGATTCAAGGTCATCACGTAAGCCTGCGTACTGCCGGCTCGATATTTGTAGACGATGTCGTCTCTGCCGTCGCCGCTCAGCTCACCAACCCCGAGCACCACGCCAAACGCGACGATGGTGCCTTGCCGCACGGCACCATTCATGAACCAGATCGCCATCGGAGGGGAATCCTCCGGGGCCGCTTTCGACCACAGCACGTCCGAACGCCCATCGCCGTTGAAGTCGCCGACGCCCGACACGGCCCAGCCGGGTCCAAAGCCGGCGACGAAGATCTTGTCGTAGTCGCCGCCGCGACGCAGCCACATATGCAGCGTGGAGTCGGTGTTGTTGACCCAGAGGATGTCGCCGAAACCATCGCCATCGAAATCGCCGCCGCCTGCGATGCGATAGTCGGAACCGACCCAAGGTGCGCCGCTGGTGCTGACCACGGTGGGTCCGAGCATCGACCAGATCGCCACCGCGTGGTTACCCGCGGCGTAGTCCGCATGGAACCAAAGCAGATCGGAGTAACCGTCTGCGTTGAAATCGTGGTCGAATCTGGAAGGCAGGGGAACCACCGTCGGCCGGAATTGGGCAACCAGCGGCATGGTGATCGCCATGCTGCGGGCATTGTCGCTGGTTGCCGTGCCCAGCGGAGGCCGATCGCCGATATACAGGTATGGGTTTGAAAAATACTTCTCCAACCTCTGCACGGAACCTGGAATCGGCAGCGCCATGATCGTATGGATACCCGTGCCGCTGGTGTCGCGGTAGCCATAGGCGTACGGGTGCGCACCCGGCAACGGGCTGTCTTCGATGTTATGCGCCTGACCCAGATTGTGACCGATCGCGTGCGCGAGGCTCATCCCCTGGAAGAAGTCCTCGGCGCACTGGTAAGTGTTGCCGTCGTTCTCGTTCACATCGCGGCCGATGGCAACAGCCGAGTAACCGAACACGGCGCTCGCGGCATCGATCGGCGCACCGCCTTCTCCGATCAACCACGACGCCCCGCAGCCGTTCTGTTCCGGCGTGCGATAGGGTCGGACGATCGATACCAGATCCGCACCGTATTGCTCGCGTGCATCGCGCAGCGGCTGCAGCGATGCAGGGACCGGAACATCGACGCACCCGGTCGTGGCGCAGGACCGACCGGTCAACTGCTCCAGCAGCGTCTGGTGACTGCTGGCATCGGAATACTCGACCTGCAGCGTGGCGACCAGGCGGAGATGTGGAGCGATCAGGCTTTGCCCGATGTAAAAGTTGGCAGCGTCGACCTGCCCATGCAACGCGGTGACCACTGCGGACGGACTGCCGTACTGAGCGACGAGGCCGGGCGTGTATCCAAGCAGCAGGTCGACGACCATCGACGGTACGCCGGCCGTCGTTTTTGCAGTCGCCCCGACCCGCTTGCCGAACGCGACGCCATCACCGGATGTATGCGGCGACACGTCGTTGGCGTTTGCGCCAGACCTCACCCGCCGCGTATCGATCGCGAACAGCCAAACGCGGCCACCGGACGAAGTCACCTGCCAGACCGTATTGCCGCGCCCCCGGATCGCGCCGAACACCGCGTTATTCCCGAAGGTGAGAATGGCCTCCAGTCCGTCTTCGTTGCGGCCGATCCATGTCCAATTGCCATCGTCGTGCTCGATCTGCTGCGCGTAGTCGATGCGGAGCAGTTCGCCGTCCGGCGTCGGAATACCGACACGCCCGCCCGGAACGGCGGCAGCAAGGGCATGTTCTTCGCTCAGGCGCACTGGATAAGACCTGTATGCGGTGCGCGGGAACGGCATGGTCACCGCATCGAAAGCCAACAGGACCCCGCGATCGGGGAGCGATGCGAGCCTGCGCGTGCGGTTCACAGAGACGATACCAGCGTCGTCCGTCGATGACCGATCAGGACCTTCGAGCGCCTGTGGCACGGCGTCGCTCCGCGAAGGCTGCGCTTGTTGCGCATCCCACTCCTGCGCGCAGCCGGATACGGAAAACCATAGGACAAGAGCGATCAAAAGACGGCGCATATAAACCACCTATCCACGGCGTTTCAAACGCCTCCGGTGATGATGTATATCGTCAGCCCATCCGCCGCTTGCTTTGGATCAAATCAAGGGTCGTCCGGTATTCGCAGGATGCCATGAGCGCGAATGTGGTCGACCGTCGCTTGCAGCAACGGCGGCGCAAGCTGCCCATGCCAGTCGCGATCATTCGCGACCTGCGCCTGCGCACGACTGCCATCGAGCTGTGCAATATCGACATCCGCATATGTCCACCCCGCTTCGCCGCTGCTTGCGACAAGGATGCCGTCATCTGGAAGACCGACATCCATCGGTGCGTACACCGTCGCTTCACCGGTATTGAGATCCAATGCCGGACTCCACGCCGCTTCGCCTGCGGTGACCGCCTTGGCGACGAAACATCGGTTTTCCAGTGCGCGCGCCAGGCATCCCACGCGCACGCGCGTGGCGCCGGCAGCGGTGTCGGTGCAACTGGGCACCAACAGCAACTGCGCCCCAGCCTGGCACTGCGCGCGCACCGGCAGCGGAAATTCGATGTCGTAGCAGATCGCGATGCCCGCGCGCACGCCGTCGAAATCGAACACTTTCAGCGCATCGCCACCCTCGATCACGCCGGTCTTCTTCTCGAAGCCGGTCAGCTGCAATTTGTCCTGCCAAACGGGAGCGCTTTCGGGCGAAAACAGATCCGCGCGGTTGCGAAAGCGACCGTTTCCGGTATCGAGCATGAACGTGCCGGCAACGATGCGCATGCCGGTCTCTCGCGACAGAGCCGAATACAGATCAAGCCAGGCGCCGCGATAGCGCTGGATCGCGATCAGCGACGCATGCAGGTCATCCCGGATCGCTGCTTCGAAGGTCGCGCCCAGCTCCAGCGACAGATATTCCGGCAGTACCGCAATCTTCGCGCCAGCGGTCATGGCCTCATGCAGCCATCGCCGCTGTTTTGCGGCGAAATCGTCGAACCGCTGCGGTGCATCGATGGGATATTTCGCGACCGCGATCTTCATG
This sequence comes from Lysobacteraceae bacterium, assembly GCA_040079515.1. Classification (GTDB taxonomy): domain Bacteria; phylum Pseudomonadota; class Gammaproteobacteria; order Xanthomonadales; family Xanthomonadaceae; genus Lysobacter_I. The sequence continues at coordinate 267,715 of JBEBKD010000001.1, read as the reverse complement.
CGCCACGCTCCTGTTCCAGCGGTCGCGTCCAAAAGGTCAACGCATGCTCGATCTCGCCACTGCCGATCTCGTTCCAGTGCAGGCGCATCGTCATCTCAGGCCGGCGCACATAGCCGCGTTTTGTCCAGAACGCTTCGTTGCCGCGATGCGCCTCCGGGCGACGTGGATCGTCGGTATCGCGATCCACCGCACAGAAAGCGGCAAGATCGAAACGGCCGAGCGAACGCGCATGCGCTTCGCGATGATCGAAAAAGGCATGGCCGATCCCTTGGCCGCGACAGGCGGGCAGCAGCACAGACTCTCCGAAATAGAACACGCGCCCGGTGTCCATGCCCTGCGCCTCGAACGGCGCGCGGAACTCGGCCGAATCGTCCGCCAGCGGCAACCCGGTGGAAGCACCGATCACCGCATCGTCATCGAACGCGAGCACGAACACGCTGTCGGCGGAGCGGGCATAGGCATCGAGGTATTCGCGTTCGTACGCGGGATCGCCGTCGTAGAGGTACGGCCAGTCGCGGAACACCGCGATCCGCAGCGCGGCGACCGCGTCGAGATACGGGCGAATGTCGGCGCCCGCCACGCGGCGGATCTGGATTCTGGTCGTGCGGGTCGCATTCGAAGTCATGCGATCGATTCTAGCCAAAGGAAACGCCGCAGGCACAGGGCCTGCGGCGTTCGCGAACAGCGTGGAAGCGATCAGATCCGCGGCAACGGCGGCGGATTGGTCGTGCCGACGCTGTACCAGTCGATCTTGCGGGTGACCACCATGATCGCGGTGAGGATCAGGAACAGCAGGCCGGCGCCGAGCACCATCGCGTTGTCCTCGGAGATCAGCAGGCCGTAGAGGGCACCGTAGAGCGTGGACAGCATCGCAGCGAAGCCGAGACCGCGCAGCCAGGACCGCAGCACGTGACTGACGTAGTAACCGAGCAGACCGATACAGGCTCCACTGGCGATGAGATAGGCCAGGCCGAATTCCATATGCTCGGACAGCGCCACCAGCAGCAGGAAAAAGATCGCCAGCGCCAGACCGACCAGACCGTACTGGATCGGGTGGATCCGCAACTGCTTGATCAGCTCGAACATGAAGAAGCCGACGAAGGTCAGCAGTACGAACAGGATGCCGTACTTACTGGCGCGATCGGCCTGCGAATAGATGTTGACCGGCTCGACCAGCGAGACGCCGATGGCATCGAGGCCGGACACCGTCTCCGCGCCGTGCTCGGCGTCGACCGAACCCGCGGGCGCCATGCCCGGAACCCGCGAGCCGCCAAGGTATTGCGCCTGCGCATTGGTCGCCAGCGACGAGATTTCCCACTCCGCATGGAAGCCCTTGTCGTCGATCGTGCGCTTGCGCGGCAGAAAGTCGCCGTTGAACAGCGGATGCGGCCACGGCGAGTCGATGACGATGATGTTGCGCTTCGCCAGTGGCGCGATGGCCAGCGATTCCGTGCCTTCGAGGGTGAAATCGAGTTGGCTGTCGAGGACGATCGCACCGCCAGCCGCGGTCACCGGCAGGCGCGCGTGCAGACCGCCGCCATCGCCGCTACCTGGACCTTGCAGCAGCTCCACATCCTTGCCGTTGATCGTCAGGGTCTGCAGACCGACCACGCCGCGGACATCGGCGATGGCGTAGCTGAGATACGGCTGGCCGATCCTTCGCGGCGCGAGCGCATCGGCATCGCTGGGCACGGTAGCTTTGAATTCCGCATGAAGCTTGGTCGCGAACTCGTACTTGCGCACTTCATGCAACCCGATCTTGCGCACGATCGGTTTCATCGCGCCCTTGGCTTCCAACGTTTCCGGGAAGAACATCCACACGCCGCTGTCTTCGCGCCGCACCTTGCGGCTGAAACCCTGGTTGTCCTTCTCCTCGACTTCGACCAGTTCGGTGTATGGCACCATCAGCACCGGCCCCGAGAGCGCCTGCGCGCCGGCCGAGCTGCGCGCGACGGTCTGCACCGCTTCGCGACGATACATCTGCCGATCCTGGATGGTGCCGCGGATCATCAGCAGCGGAACGAGAATGGCAACGGTCAATCCAATCACCATGAGAATCTTCAAGAGCAATCGCATGTCGGCCTCCGACGTTGTGGACGGCGCCAGTGTCGGCACGACATGCGGGGCGGCGATGGCGGCTGTGTGAAGCCGGAGTGAAGCGGTAAGCGCGGCGGCAAAGAGTCTGTTTGTGCTGTGTGATTTGTCCTGTGGGGGCGGCGGGAGCCGCGATGGACACATAGGGCATCGCGGCTCCCGCCGCTCCCACAGGACGATATGCTTGACAGGATCCGTATCCGATCAGACGACGGGCAATATCAAGCTGGCCACTGCCCCGCCGCCCTCGCGATTGGCCAATACGACACCACCGCCATGCAACTCCACCGCCTCGGCGACGAAACACAGCCCCAGGCCGCTGCTGCGGCTGCGCCCATCCGGCCGCGGCAGCGAATAGAAACGCTCGAACGTCCGATCCAGCGCGTAATCCGGAACGCCTGGGCCGCGATCCATCACCTCGACGACGAGGTTGCCCGCTTCTCGTCGCAGATGCAGTTCGACCTCGCTGCCGGCCGGCGCGAAATCCGCCGCGTTGTCGAGCAGGTTGAGCAGGGACTGGCGCAACAGGAAAGGATCGCCGGAGATACGCGCACCGCGCGCATCGGGATCTTCGACGATGGCCAGTCTCAACGAGGCCTGCGCATATTTCGGCGCGATCCGTTCGGCCGCTTCGTCGGCGATGATGCGCAGATCGACCGGCTGCGGTTGCTCGATCCGCTGCCGATGCTCCACCGCAGCCAGAGCCAGCAGTTTGTCGATCATTTCCGCCATGCGTTCGCTCTGGGCGCGGATCGTCGCGACGAACCGCGCGCGGTCTGCGGCGGGCATCGCTGCGGCGTCGCCGTCGGCGGTCTGCAGCAATTCGGCGCTGCCGCGAATCGCCGCCAACGGGCTTTTCAGTTCGTGGGTCAGCGCGTGGACGTATTGCTCGACGTACTGTTTGCCTTCGAGCTTCGCGCGCATCGTTTCCAGCGCACGGCCGAGATCTCCGAATTCCCCTGCGCTGTCGGGCGGGGTCGCGCGTTCGCCGGCAGTGACCGCATCGGCGTAACGCCGCAACGCGCCGAGTTGGCGCGACAGCCACCACGCCGCCAGCAGGCCGATCACCAGTGCCGCACCGAGCAGCACGAATCCCCAGCGCAGGATCACACTCTGGCTGCGGGCGATGAACGGCGCGATGGTCTGGTTGGGCTTGGCAACGGTGAGCACACCGATGATGCGCGAAGTGCCGCCCTCGCGGACGATGACCGGCGCGGCCACGTGCATGACCGAACTGGCTTCGTCGTTCGGGTCGCTGCGCGACGAGCGCGCGCCGTAGCGTCCGTGCAAGGTGAGATAGACATCGTTCCAGCGCGAGTAATCCTTGCCGAGATCCTCGCCGCTGGAATCGAAGACGACGATACCGTGGGCATCGGTGACGTAAATACGAGTGCTGACCTTGCGCTTGGTGAAACCCCAGATTTCGGCGCCGAGATCGCGATCGGTCAGCGCCCGCACATGCCCAGCGAAGCGGCCGTCGGCGATGCGGCCGGCCAACAGATCGTCCTTGGCCTGCTCGGCCAGCAGATTGGCGGTGTCGACCAGCGTGTCTTCCATCGCCTGGCGCACGCCGGGCTTCACTTCCTGCAGGAACACACGCCCAAGCAGCAGCGCCGCAAGCGCCACGATCAGAAAATAGCCGAGCAGGATGCGCAGGCCGATTTTCATGATTTCATCGCCCGCCGGTCTCGAGCGAGTAACCGAGACCGCGATGCGTGCGGATCGGATCGTCGCCGGTCGCACCCGCATGCGCGCCGGCCCGATCGTCCACCTCACGCAGTTTCGCGCGCAGCGTCTTGATGTGGGTGTCGACGGTGCGATCGCCGCTCTCCAGCGCATCGGCCCACACCCGATCCATCAGCTGCGTGCGCGACAGCACCGCACCCGGGCGCTGCAACAGGACTTCGAGCAGGCCGTACTCGTAGCGGGTGAGATCGAGCGGCTGGCCCCGATAACGGACGCGTTTGCCTTCGCGATCGATCTCGAACGCGCCGTGCGTCTGCCAACTCGCAGTCTCGGCCTGAATGCGTCGGCGCAGGCGTGCGCGGACCCGCGCCACCAGTTCGCGCGGAGAAAAAGGTTTGACCACATAGTCGTCGGCACCGAGTTCCAGACCGACGACGCGGTCGATCTCGCCATCGCGCGCGGTCAGGAAGATCACCGGCACATCGCTGAAGGCGCGCAGCGCACGACAGACCTCGAAACCGGTGATGTCGGGCAAACCGACATCCAGCACCACCAGATCGACCCCGCCGGTGCGCACCTTCGGTACGACCTCGCCGCCGAACAGCACGTGTTCGGCCACGAAACCTTCGCTGCGCAGCGCGTACAGGATGGTATCGGCGATCGCGGTTTCGTCTTCGGCGATGAGAATGGTCGGCATGGGCAGCCAGGCAGGCGTAGGAAAGGCGTCGTTGGGCATTGTAGGCCGTCCGCAGCCGGGGATTCGCATACCATGGCGGACCGCGCCCGCGACGCCGCATGAGCTACGCAGCATGAACTATCGTCACGCCTTCCACGCCGGCAACCACGCCGATGCGCTCAAGCATATCGCGCTGCTGTCGCTGTGCGACGCGCTGACCGCCAAGCCTGCGCCGCTGTATGCGTTGGATACCCATGCGGGCGCCGGCGTGTACCTGCTCGATGGCGAGCAAGCGCTGAAAACCGGCGAAGCCGCCGGCGGCATCGACCGGCTTCTGGCCGCGCCACCAAAGGATGCCGCGATCGCCCGTTACCTCGCCGCAGTCGGCACCTGCCGCGCCGAAACCGGTCAGCCCCGCGCCTACCCCGGCTCGCCCTGGTTGCTGGCGCATACGCTGCGCGACCAGGACCGTATCGCCTGCTGCGAATTGCGCGAAGAAGAGGCGGAATTGTTGAAACACAACCTCGGTCGCGACATGCGCATCGCCGTGCATGCGCGCGATGGCTACACCGCGATGCGCGCTCTGTTGCCGCCCAAGATCGGCGACGCGAAATTCGCGCGCGGACTGGTGCTGATCGACCCGCCCTACGAAACCCAGCTCGACGAGTTCGATACAGCAAGGGCCGCGCTGAAGGACGCGCTGGAACGCTGGCCGCAGGCCGTGTACATGCTGTGGTATCCGATCAAACGGCGAAACACACTGATGCCTTTCTATCGCAGCGCCGCGACGCTGCATGCGAAATCGGTCCTGCTGTGCGAGCTTCTGGTCCGCGCGGACGACTCGCCGCTGCGGATGAACGGCAGTGGTCTGTTGATCCTCAATGCGCCATGGCAGTTCGATCGCCAACTGCGATCCAGCGTCGCGGCGCTGCGCAATGCGCTGGGCGAAGCCGGGGCCTCGTCCCGGGTCGAATGGCTGCGCGCACCGGACTGAACGAACAGCCGACAGGCGTCAAACCGTCAAGTCGGCCTTCGCTTCCGGTTCGAAGAAACTCCAGCGCACCTCGGGAAACGCTTCCTTCAACGCATGCTCGACGGTGTCGATCTCCTCGGCGAGATGACGAACGGTCTGCCGGTCGCTCATCTCCGCCTGCACCGACACCATGACCTCGCTACCGAGCTGCAACGTGATCAGGCTGACCACGCGCCCGACTTCCGGGCGGTTCTCGATGAAGGCGTGCATTTCGGCCTGACGGCGCGGATCCATGCTCTGCCCGACCAGCATCGCCTTGATCTCGATCGCGACGAACACCGCGATGACGACCAGCAGCAGACCGATGATGACAGTACCGATCGCGTCCCAGAGCGGATCGCCGGTGGCCACGCTGACGAGGATCGCGACCAGCGCAACCACCAGACCGAGCAACGCCGCGATGTTCTCGCCGATCACCACGATCAATTCCGCGCTCCGGCTCTCGCGGAACCACTGGAAGAAACTCCGGCCCTCGCGCTCTTTCGCCGCCTCCTTGAGGCAAGCGACGGTCGACACCCATTCGGCCACGATCGAGAACAGCAACACACCAACTGCCCACCACCAATCGTGCAAGGGCTCGGGATGCTGCAATTTGTGGATGCCTTCGTAGAGCGAATACATGCCACCGACCGTGAACAGCATGATCGCGACCAGGAACGACCAGAAATAGATCTCCTTGCCGCGGCCCAGCGGATGGTCGGGCGACGCCGGCTGTTTCGCCTGCCGCATCCCCAGAAGCAACAGCAACTGATTGCCGCAATCGGCCAGCGAATGCACCGTTTCGGCGAGCATGGCGCCGGAATGCGTGAACCAGGCGGCAATGCCTTTGGCGATCGCGATGGAAAGATTCGCAGCCAGTGCGACGATCACCGCTTTCGTGGAATCACCATGTCCCGACATCCCGCCCCCCGATTGTCAAATAACGCGCAGCGACGACCACTTCGAATCAGGTCAGAACCTTGACCAGATCCGGCTCGAAAAAACTCCAGCGCACTTCCGGGAACTGCTCCTTGACCGCACGTTCGACGTCGTTGATCTGATGCACCAGGGCGATCGCGCTCTGATTCTCCTGCATCTCCGCCTGCACCGACAACATCACATCGTTTCCAAGTTGCAGCGTGATCAGACTGATCACACGACCAACTTCCGGGCGTTCATTGATGAAATCGCGCAGCTTCTGTTCGCGATCTGGATCCATGCTTTGACCGATGAGCAGCGCCTTGACTTCGATCGCGACGAAGATGGCGACCACGATCAACAGAAGCCCGATCGCGATGGTGCCCAGCGCATCGAACATGGGATTGCCGGTCACGACTGCGAGCACCACCGCCAGCAACGCAAGCACCAGACCGAGCAGCGCGGCCAGGTCCTCACCGAAAATCACCACCAGTTCGGCCTGACGGCTCTCGCGGAACCATTGCCAGAGACTGCGTTCGCCGCGCGCCTTGTTCACTTCCTGCAGACAGGCCCGCATCGACATGCTTTCGGCGACGATGCCGAACGTCAGCACGCCCACCGCCCACCACCACTGCCGGATCGGCTCGGGATGCTGCAACTTGTGGATGCCTTCGTACATCGAGTACATCCCGCCGACACTGAACAGCATGAGCGCGACCAGGAACGACCAGAAATAGATCGCCTTGCCGTAGCCGAGCGGATAATCCGCGGTGGGCGCGCGGCGCGCCTGCTTCATCCCCAACAGCAAGAGCAGCTGATTGCCGCAGTCGGCGAGCGAATGCACGGTTTCGGCGAGCATCGCGCTCGATCCGGTGAAGAAAGCCGCGACGCCTTTGGAGCAGGCGATCGCGAAGTTGGCGCCGAGTGCGAAGAAAATCGCGCGTGTGGAATCGCCGCCACCAGCCATTGGTCTATCCTGTATCCCGATACGAAGATGCGAAGTTTATCAGCTCATTCCATACCGAGACGCCGCTGCTCGGCCTTGGGCAACTTCGCACGCACCAACTGATAGCTGCGGCGCAACAGGTCGTGCAACTCGGCTTCGGCCAAGGCATGCGGCTCGACGACGCTGACCCAGCGGGCACGGGCCAGATAGGGCGCGGGGATCACGCCGGGGCGTTCCGTCAATTCCAGGAACCGTTCATCCTCGACTTTGAAGCTCAGGCGACCGCTGCCGCCGGTATCCAGCACACAGAACATCTTGCCGACCACGGAAAACACGAGGTCCGCGCCCCACTTGATATCTTCGGTCACGCCGGGCCAGACGCCGACCGCGGCGCGCAACGTTTCGGGCTTCATGCCTAGAGCATACCTTCATCTTCCGTGTGCCAAGATGCGATCGTGAGCCCCAGAGACCGACTACCGCCTTGGCACGAGTACAAACGGCTGATCAATGGCCGTGAAGTGCTGATCCGGCCGATCCGGCCCGAGGACGCCGAGCCTTTGCGTCTGGGTTTCGGCCTGCTGCGCCCCGACGAGATCCGCCAGCGCTTCCTTTATGCGATCAAGGAATTGACGCCGGAGACCGCAGACAAGCTCTGCCGCCCGGATCCGGAGCGCGAATTCGCGCTGGTGGTCTCCGAACCGTTGCCCGCCGGTGAAGCGCTGATCGGTGCCGTAGCGCGGGTCGCGATCACGCCGGACACCCGCGAAGCCGAATTCGCCATCCTCGTCAGTCATTTCATCAGCGGCATGGGCCTCGGCCGGCACCTGATGATACGGCTGGTGCGTTGGGCGCGACGCAAACAGCTCACGCGGCTTTACGGCGAGGTACTGGAGCACAACACGGCGATGCTGACGCTGGCGCAGTCGCTGGGTTTCCATCGCGAAACCTCGGACTCCCCGGGGCTCGTGCGCGTCACCCTGGACCTGGCACAGACGCCAGCGACTTCCGGGTGAACCGCAGATCCCCACGCAAGTGACTTCAGTATTGCTGCTTTCTCCGGAAATCGCGGCCCACGCGTCGGGATACACCGTCATGCAGGGTGACGCCGCGACCTGCCGAGGCTAACCTAGCGACCCGCTGCACCCTTCCCGGTCACGTGTCCTCCTCCGCATCCATTCCCGATTCCATTTCCGGCCTGCTGCCCAAAGCGGGGCAGATGCGCGCATGGTGGCGAGCACCAGCGAGCGCGAGCGCACTGGCGTGGACGCTCCAGCGCGTCGCGCGCGCGCATGACGGCCCACTGTTGGCGATCGTGCGCGACAACCAGTCCGCGCATCAGCTCGAACACGATCTACGCACGTTGACCGGTACGAACGACCCGCTGACGGTGATGCATTTCCCCGATTGGGAAACCCTGCCTTACGACCAGTTCAGTCCGCATCCGGACATCGTCTCGCAGCGGCTTGCGGCACTGCACCGTCTGCCGACGCTGCGGCGGGGCATGGTCGTGGTGCCGGTGCAGACGCTGATGCAGCGGCTCGCGCCGCTATCGCATCTGGTCGGCGGCAGTTTCGATGTGCGCATCGGCCAACGGCTGGACATGGATGCGGAAAAACGCAGGCTCGAAGGCGCCGGTTACCGCAACGTACCGCAGGTGTTCGATCCCGGCGATTTCGCGGTGCGCGGCGGACTGCTCGACATCTATCCGATGGGCGCGGAAGAACCCTATCGCATCGAGTTGCTGGATGACGAGATCGACACGATCCGCGCGTTCGATCCGGAATCGCAGCGCTCGCTCGAAAAATACGAATCGGTGCAGATGTTACCGGGCCGCGAAGTACCGATGGAAGGCGAGTCGCTGCAGCGCGCGATGGATACGCTGCGCGACCGCTTCGATATCGACACCCGTCGCAGCGGACTGTTCCAGGATCTGAAGGCCGGGCTGACCCCGGCAGGCATCGAGTACTACCTGCCGCTGTTCTTCGAGCGCACCTCGACCCTGTTCGACTACCTCACCGAACATGCCTTGCCGATCCTCGGCGAAGGCGTGAACGAAGCAGCCGATCACTTCTGGCGCACCACCGGCGAGCGCTACGAGCAGCGCCGCCACGATATCGAACGGCCGCTGCTGCCGCCAACGGAACTCTATCTGCCCCCCGACACGTTGCGCGAGATGCTCAACCGCGGACGCCGCATCGAAGTCTGCGGGGAAGATCACCCGCGTCGCGGCGAATCGCTGACGACAGCCACGCAACCGGCGCCGGATCTACCGCTCGTGGCGAAGGACGCCGCCCCGGCCGCCGCGCTGACATCGTTCCTGTCGGTCTATCCCGGGCGGTTGCTGATCGCTGCGGATTCCGCGGGCCGCCGCGAAGCGCTGCTCGAAGTGCTGCAGGCTGCGGACCTCCGCCCGCGTGTCGTCGCCGACTTCCAATCCTTCATCGATGCCGTCGCCAGCGGCGCGCCCGAGAAGGCATTCATCGCGGTCGCGCCGCTGGACAACGGTTTCGCGGTCGATGCGTCGATGCCCTGGGTCGTCGTCACCGATCGCCAACTGTTCCCGGACCGCGCCTCGCAGCCGCGTCGCCGCAAGCGCGCGGGCCGCGAGCCCGAAGCGATCATCCGCGACCTCGGCGAATTGAGCGAAGGCGCACCCGTGGTGCACGAGGATCACGGCGTCGGCCGTTATCGCGGTCTGGTGACGTTGGAAGCCGGCGGGCAGCTCGGCGAATATCTCGATATCGAATACGCCAAAGGCGACCGGCTGTATGTGCCGGTCACACAGTTGCATCTGGTCAGCCGCTACTCCGGCGCGTCGCCGGAAACCGCGCCGCTGCATTCGCTCGGCGGCGAAGCCTGGGCCAAGGCCAAAAAGAAAGCCGCCGAGAAAGTCCGCGATGTCGCGGCGGAACTGCTGGAAATCCAGGCGAAGCGCCACGCCCGCGCCGGACTCGCGTTGGACGTGGACCGCGCCAGCTACGAACCCTTCGCCGCGAGTTTCCCGTTCGAGGAAACGCCCGATCAGCTGGCCTCGATCGAAGCGGTGTTGCGCGATCTCGCGTCGTCGCGGCCGATGGATCGCGTGGTCTGCGGCGATGTCGGCTTCGGCAAGACCGAAGTCGCGGTTCGCGCTGCCTTCGCGGCGGCGATCGGCGGCAAGCAGGTCGCGGTGCTGGTACCAACCACGCTCCTTGCGGAGCAGCACTACCGCACGATGCGCGACCGTTTCGCCGATTGGCCGCTCAAAGTCGAAGTGCTTTCGCGGTTCAAGTCGACCAAGGAAATCAAGGACGAAATCGTCAAACTGGCCGACGGCAGGATCGATGTGATCGTCGGCACGCATCGTCTCCTGCAGGGCGACGTGAAATTCAAGGATCTTGGCCTGGTCATCGTGGACGAAGAACAACGCTTCGGCGTCCGCCAGAAGGAAGCATTGAAGGCGCTACGCGCCAACGTGCACCTGCTGACGCTGACTGCAACGCCGATCCCGCGCACGCTCAACATGGCGATGACCGGGCTGCGCGACCTCTCGATCATCGCTACTCCGCCAGCGCACCGGCTCGCTGTGCAGACCTTCGTCGTGCCTTGGGACGACGTCCAGCTGCGCGAAGCCTTCCAACGCGAACTGTCGCGTGGCGGCCAGGTCTATTTTCTGCACAACGATGTCGAAAGCATCGGCCGCATGCAACGCGAACTCGAAGCGCTGGTACCGGAAGCGCGGATCGGCATCGCCCATGGCCAGATGCCCGAGCGCGAACTGGAACGGGTGATGCTCGATTTCCACAAGCAGCGTTTCAATGTGCTGCTGTGCTCGACGATCATCGAATCCGGTATCGATATCCCGAACGCCAATACCATCGTCATCAATCGTGCCGATAAATTCGGCCTCGCGCAGTTGCATCAGCTGCGCGGCCGCGTTGGTCGTTCACATCACCGCGCCTATGCCTACCTCGTGATCCCCGACGGCCGCACCATCACCGCGGATGCGCGCAAACGGCTCGACGCGATCGCCTCGATGGACGAACTCGGCGCCGGCTTCACGCTCTCAACCCACGATCTTGAAATCCGCGGCGCGGGCGAACTGCTCGGCGAGGATCAGAGCGGACAGATGGCGGAGGTCGGTTTTTCGCTGTACACCGAACTGCTGGAACGCGCGGTACGCAGCATCAAGCAAGGCAAGCTGCCCGGCGTGGATGCGCTCGGCCTGGATCTTCACGACCATCGCGGCGCCGATGTCGATCTGCATCTCCCTGCGCTGATTCCGGACGATTACCTGCCCGATGTGCATACGCGCCTCACGCTGTACAAGCGCGTCAGCAGCGCACGCAACCTCGACGATCTGCGCGAGCTGCAGGTGGAAATGATTGATCGCTTCGGCCTGCTTCCGGACCCGGCGAAACATCTGTTCGCCACCGCCGAACTCAAGCTCGATGCCACCGAACTGGGCATCCGCAAACTCGATCTCGGCGCGACCGGCGGCCGCATCCAGTTCGTCGAAAAGCCGAACGTCGATCCGATGTCGGTGATTCGCCTGATCCAGGGCCAGCCGAAGCATTATCAGATGGATGGGCCGGACAAGCTGCGGATCAAGCTCGATTTGCCCGATGCTGCCTCACGTTTTCAGGCCGCACGCGGGCTGCTCGCGACACTCAGGATCACTTCATGACACTCACGTCGTTACGCGAAACGATTGCTGCCCTTGCCTTGTCGATATCGATCAGCGGATGCGCCACAAGCGCTGCAACGACTGCCTCACCGGTGGACGGAACAGTCTTCGTGATCGTCCGTCATGCAGAAAAAGCCACGAACGACCCGAAGGATCCGACACTGAGCGAAACAGGCAGTGCGCGAGCATTGCGTGTCGCCGAACGTTTGAGTGCGGCGCAGGTGTCGGCGGTCTACACCACCGGCTATCGACGCACGCAGCAGACCGCCGCTCCGACCGCACTCGCGCACCGTCTCGATGTGCGCACTTACGACGCTGCGATGCCAGCGAAGGATTTCGCCGCACAACTGCATACGACGCATGCGACTGGAACCGTGCTTGTGGTCGGCCACAGCAATACGGTGTCCGCGATCGCGGCAGGGTTGTGCGGATGCGAAGTCGCGCCGCTGCGCGAGGACGAGTACGACCGCTGGATCAGGATCCACACGGATCGTAACGGCACGATCATTCTGGAAGAAGAGCGTTACTGAAATACCGAAAGCCGGATCGCGGATGGCTTGGGCGTGAGGCGGACCCCACAAGTATCAATGGTTCAGAGACCGAGCATGCGCTTCGGATCGTAATCGATGCCGGTGATGTAGCGCTTTCCGGCATGCGCCTTGATGTGCACGACGATATCGATGGTCAGCATCAGCAGCCGCTTGATCACCTCGAATTCGAGGCCTGAGCCTTCCGTCGAAGCCTTGACCATCAGGCCGAGCTGATCCCAGGTCTGCGCCGTACTGCCGGCGTGGCAGCTCGTGATCGAACCCGGATGGCCGGACGCGCAATTGCGGATGAAGTAGAACGCTTCGTCGCCGCGAAGCTCTGCAAGGATGATCCGATCCGGCTTCATACGCAGACAGGCTTCCATGCAAGTCTTGGCGGTGACGTTGCTCGCACTCTGCCCACCTTTCGAATACAGCAGATGCACGATATTCGGTTGCTCGATGAACAGCTCGCGCGCATCCTCGATGGTCACCAGACGCTCTTCGTGCGGAATATGGCCGACCAGCGATTTCATGAACGTGGTCTTTCCGCTGCCGGTCGCACCCGCGACGACGATATTCTTCTTGTAGAACACCGATTTCTTGAAGAATTCGGCGTAATTCCGCTCCGCGCGCAGCTCCAGCAACTCGCGGTCGTGATCGCTGATTTCAGGGGCGCCTTCGAGGATCTGCTTGAAGAAGCCGCTTTCCTCGTAGCTCTGCAAGGTGAAATTCCGCTTGGCGGGCAAGCGGATGGTGATCGATGCCTTCCCGGCATCGCAGGCAGGCGGAATCACGAACTGGGCACGCTGACCAGTCGGAAAGGTCAACGACACCACCGGATCGACGTCGGTGATGCGCTGGCCGGTATTGCTTTCGTTGACGACAGCGGTACAGAACTGCCGGGCCCGCTCGAACGTGAGCGACGGCACTTCGACGTGCCGCCACCCTTTGTTCGTCTCCAGATACAGCTCACCTGGTTTGTTGATGCAGATTTCGGTGACTTCCGGGGAACTCATGTACTCGAGAATGCCGAGCACACTGTACTGATACTCCAGGAAATCGTTGGAAACGTTGGCGATCGGTGAGTTGTCGATATCCATGAAGTCTGGTCGATACTGCTATTGATCGATGCCGGTCGCGATCAGCGACGCGAAACCACGCCGGAGAAATCGACATCGCCCGCAACGTAGATGTTCAGCACCGTGCCCTGATTGATCGTGACGGTCGCCGGACGCGCCATCGACTTGCTCAGTGCCTGATTCGCCAACCGTTCCATCGACTTCGCGGTGTTGCTCTCGAAGGGCTGCGAGACGATATTGCCGCCCGTAGTGACCGAATCGGTCGCTGGCCCCTTGTCGGCAGCGTAGTATTTGAATGCGTCGCTGATCAGGCTGATCATCAGCGCAGAGCTCATCTTGCTGAACCAATGCGCGTTGTAGGCGCCCGGATGACCGGCACCGCCGAGATTGTCGACACCGGGGCCTTCGAGCGTGAGATCCAAACCGTTTGGCGTCGTGATGCGGTCCCAGATGACGGCAACACGCGGGCCGGTCGGTTCGCCCTGATAACGTCCGAGTGCTTTTGAACCCTTCGGCAGCAAAAGTTTGCGACCGTTGATCGAATACACAGGCTCGGTGACGATGCACGAGGTGTAACCCGGATAGTCGGTGATGATCCGTGTCTCAAGCACGCAGCGGATATAGGTACCCCGCACCAGCAGTGTGTCGGGATTGCGCAGATACTGGGCGGCGCTCACTTTGCTGGCCGCAGAAGCGGAAGACTGCCCCGCCTGCTGTGGCGCACCGCCATTGCCCTGCTGCTGCGCGTTCCTCAGATTCTCGAGCATGACATCCAGCACCTGTCCGTTCGGGTCCTGTCCGGCACCACCAGCTCCGCTACGGCCGCCGCCATCTGCGGCACCCATACGGCGCTCGGCCAGTGTCGGTCCCTGCGGCCCGGCGGGCACCGGTGAATCGCGATAGTCATCGCGCGACCCTGAGCGGTTCTGCGCAGCGCGCGACGGTTCTTCCGGCGGCAACGGCGGCAGCTCCTGGACCGGTACAGGCTGCGGCTCCGGCTGCAACTCGGCGAAATCGGGACTACCGGCCGTATTGGTGCCTCTCGGCAGCTCCGGAATGACCACCTTTTCCTCACGCGGCTTTTCGACGGCGGCTTCCTTGTCGGAGGAAGCATTCTTGATGACGACGATCGTCATCAATACCAGCAATGCGACGATACCGGCGAGGAACAGCAGTGCTTTGCGGTTCACGCGTTGCGAGTCGACGGACTTGAGCTGCGGAGCACCCGCATCGAGGTCTGGTTGATCTTGCGACGACTGTTGGGCGCTGTAGTACGGATTGCTGCCCTGGTTGTCGGAGTAGGCGCCGGACTGGCCCGGCGGGTTCGGCGGCAGATTCTGGTTCACTTTTGCTTGTTCCTTCTCAGACCGACGACGTTCTTCCCGTGACGGATGACCAGGAAGGGATAGGTGCCATGGACGACGAGTGTATTGTCCTCGACTGTCGTGTTGACCAGGAAATCCTCACCGCCTTCGCGCTCACGGCCATACACGGCCGGGAAATCGCCAGTCGGAAAACGGTTGATATTCGCCAAATTGATATAGGTGAACTGGCCATCATCGTAAATGTTGACGGGTATCAGCCACTTGTTCTTGGTTCGCGTCGAGTACGAATAGTCGAAGTAGTACGCGCGGTCCTTGTCGAGCGAGGTCTCGATCTCGCTGGTCCGCGGCTTCGGCGCATTACCCGCCTTGCTGGCCGCCAACTGTTCGGCCGAGAACGCCGTGTTGTTCGGGTAGCTGAAGGTGATCTTGTAATGGACACCAGCGCGCTTGGCCTGTTCCAGCGCTGTCCAATCCGTCGCAACGACCTTGAGTTCGAAAAGATAGGAATGGGTGGCGGTACGCACCATCATATTGGTGTCCACATCGACGTTCTTCGGCTTCAGATAGAAGACGTTGTCGCGACGATTCAACTCCCAACCCGAATTGAAGCCGGTACTGTAGTCGAGAATTTCCTCGCTCTGACTGAGCTCGATCTGGGTAGTGATGCCCAGACCAGTCCGCACCTCGTAGATCCGGTCCGGCTCATATTCATACTCGACGATGACCTGTGCGAATGCCGGCATCGCCGGCGTCATCGACGCCAGGACGCAAAGCAATACCGCATAGCAAGAGCGATGCAAGCGACTCATCTGTTGCCTACTCCATTGACTTGATTGGGGGCCGGCACGGCCGGAGCCTGCTGCTGACCTGCCGGATATGCGCCGGCGGGAACGGCTGGATTCGTCGGCGGCACCGCAGGTACGTTGCCTTCGCCGAAATCAGGGGCGGCTGGATAGCCTTGAACGGGCTGGCCTTGAACGGGCTGGCCTTGAGCCGGGTAGCCCTGAGCCGGCTGACCCGGATAGGGTTGTACGCCTGGTTGCACTGGATAACCGGCGACCGGTTGCTGCGCCGCCGCAACGGGAACCTCGGCTGGCGGGGATGGCGCGAAATCGTTGTCCACAGTGTATTCGGTGACCTGGAAGCCCAGTGGATTGACGTAACGCTGCTTCTCGTCCATCTCGAGATTCGCCTTGTAGGTGAATTCGAGCCGGGCGATCTTGCTGTCGAGCGGCTCGGTAGCGCCGTTCTTCTTGTTGTAGATCGAACGCTGGTAGCGGACTGTCGCGCTCTTGCGGGCATTCTCGCCCTGTCCTCGCTGATCCAACTGGATACTGAGGATTTTCACCCGTATCGAGCGATCTTTGCCGTAGGTCTTGTAAGGACTTTCCAGATTGTCGGTCGAGTGGATGGCCGCATAACCAGCACGTACATTCGACGAAGACATGCTGTTGATCAGCGTCCAGTCTCGCAGCGCCATCATCGCGGAGTCGAACGATTCGCGACCGATGATGTACTGCGCCACGTTGCTGCGATTGAGGGCTTCGCTCTGGGTGATGCTCTTCGGGCTGCTGAAATCTCCACGCAGCGTCGCGACCGTGGCCTGTCCGGTGAAGGCGTCGGCCATGATCAGGTAAGGCACTTCCTTCTTCAACGGAAGGATATAGATGAAGCCGCCGAGCATGATCAGGACCATGAAGATCGCGACCCACGCGATCATCCAAGCGCGCTTCTCGCTGCGCTTGGCGATGTCCGCAATGCTGACCTCGAAATTGATGCCTTTCGCGGCGGCATTGTCGATTTGTGGAGAATTTTTCTGCTTGCCGAACATTCTGAAGCCTGTGACCGGATATTTGAAAAGGAACGAACGCGTCGCAACCGCTCAGCAATGGGCGACCGGCGAGAAACCGGTTCGCCTGTGCTGGATCAGGGCGCGGTCGCGCCGCTGGCGTCGCCGGAGGAAATGCGCACGACGATTTCGCCACCGCTCACACCGACGGAAACCTGTTGAGACGCATAAGCGGCATTGAGTTGCGAAACCGCTTCCTGCAGGCTTGGCGTGCGGATATCGGCAACGGCGGCATACAGCGTGTAATCCATCGGATGACGGTAGGTGAGCGTCATATCGGAGTCATGGGCCCATCGCTCAAGCATCTTCTTCAGAGTGCCATCCATCGGAGAGGCATAGAACAGATAGGCGTCCTGCAGCGGAATCGCCCGGGGCTCTTCCGAAAAACGGTTGACGGTCTTCCAGCGACCGCCGAAATCAGGTGCCGGGCGCGTGGCGCAACTGGACAGAACCATGACAAGCGCTGCAGCGAGCAGGAACTTGGACAGCATCGAATTGGAAAGCTTCGAGATTGAATATTTCACACGCCACCCGGAGAAAGATCGAGAAAATTGAGTGAATCGAACGCCGCCCCGCGACCGAGATCGGGCGGAACTGACGCATATTCTGGACGGATGCAGCCCAAAAAGCTGCCGGAACCGCCATGCGCCCCCGACATGGACTGTACAAGAAAAAGTGACCAGACACGGTGCGACCGCATTCGGCTGGACGGAATCCTTATTGTCACGACAGATCAGGCCCCCTCCTCGCACCGATCATCGCCGCAGCCATTCATTTACCGATCGAATCGCTGCGGCGTCCTTTCAACTGTTCATCGCTGTGTGCCTCCCCGGCACCGCCCCCATAGCCCGGCGGGACCGGCAGCCTGGGACGCATCCTTCGGCTACTTGGGGGAACATATCCCGATCTTGTATGAATGGTCAAGAAATCCTCGATTGAAAACCGGGCAGGAGCATGATCCACGCACAATTCCATAATTCTGTGACCGTCGTACGCATTGTCGCAATCAGGATGAACAGACGTCCTGCTCACGCCCGTCGTCTTGGGCCACGCGGCTCATGCGGATCCCGGGGCCGCGACTGCGAGACTTATCGCAGCGGACGCAAGCGCCCATCGTGGAGCTCCAGGACCCGGTCGAGCCTGCGCGCCAGCCCGTGATCGTGGGTCACGAGCACCAGACTGGTACCGTGATCGCGATTCAGACTCAGCAACAGGTCGAAAACGGTCATGGCCGTCTTTTCATCCAGATTTCCCGTGGGTTCGTCGCCGAGTACGCAGGCAGGACGATTGACCAGCGCCCTCGCCACAGCGGCGCGTTGGCGTTCGCCGCCAGACAGTTCTCCGGGCTTGTGCTCCAACCGGTGCCCCAATCCGACGGATTCCAGCAACGCCCGGGCACGAGTCGATGCCTCGGCCACCGGCGCCCCGTTCAACAGGACCGGCAGCATCACGTTTTCCAGCGCCGTGAATTCCGGCAGCAGATGATGGAACTGATAGACGAAACCCAATGCGCGATTGCGCAGACGGCCACGATCGGCGTCGGAGAGCGCACTCATTTTCTGGCCGGCGACGTACACCTCGCCCGCTGTCGGCATGTCCAGCCCGCCAAGCAGATGCAGCAGCGTGCTCTTCCCGCACCCGGAGGCACCAACGATGGCGACCGTCTCGCCTGGACGCACAACCAGATCCAGACCCTCGAAGACGTGCGTACGCAGCGAACCTTCGGCATAGGTCTTGGCCAGGCCTTCGCAGCGGATGACCGCATCCGCGGACGAGGAACCGCCGGATGCCTTGGTCGCCTCGATATCACTCATAACGCAGCGCCTCCGCAGGTGCGGTCCGCGCCGCGCGCCACGCAGGATAGAGCGTGGCCAGAAAGGCCATCGCCAGCGTGACCAGCGCGATCACGGTCACATCGAAGCCCTTCAGTTCGGTCGGCAGACCAGTGATGTAGTAGACGTCCTCGGGCATCAGCACCACGTTGAAGACCCGCTCGATCAGTTTCAGGAGATGTTCGAGATTGAGCGTCAGCAGTATCCCGCCGAGGACACCCGCGACAGTACCGATGGTTCCGATCATCGAACCCTGCACCATGAACACCTGCATGACCCCGCGCGGCGTCAGGCCGAGCGTACGCAGGATCGCGATATCGGCCTGCTTGTCGGTCACCAGCATCACCTGCGAGTTCACCAGGGTGAAAGCGCCCATCAGGATGATCAGCGACAGCAGGATCGCCATCATGGTTTTTTCCAGTTTCAACGCGCGGAACATGTTCGCGTTCTCGCTGGTCCAGTCGCTGACCCGATAGGCGCCGCGCAGGCGCAGGGCGAGGTCGCGCGCGACCTGCCAGGCCAGATCCATGTCGTGCAGTTTCAGGCGCACGCCGGTCACGCCCTCGCCCATGCGCAGCAGGCGCTGGGCGTCTGCGATGTGGATCACCGCGAGATTGCGGTCGAATTCCTGGTGGCCCGCTTCGAAAATACCGGTCACCGTGAACCGTTTCATCTGCGGCACCGCACCCAGCGGCGTGCTCTGGAATTCAGGGGTGAAGACGATCACGGTGTCGCCGACGGTCACGCCCAGCCACAGCGCCAACTCGCGGCCGAGAACGATATTGAACTCGCCCGGCACCAGCGACTTCAGCGAAGTGCCGTCGACCATCTTGTCGGCGATCACCGATACGCTGCCCTCGCGCGCGGGATCGATCCCGCGCAGCAGCGCGCCTTCCTCGCGCGGCCCTTGCAGCATCACCGGCTGTTCGACATAGGGTGCGGCGCCGGCGACCCGGGGATCCTTGAGCGCTTCGCCGATGGCATGCGGCCAGTCGTACAGCGGCTTGCCGTCGGCACTGACCGTGGCGTGGGCCGCCATCTGCAGCATGCGGTCGCGGATTTCGCGCTGGAAACCGCTCATCACCGCGAGCGTGGTGATCAGAGCGGCCACGCCCAGTGCGATGCCGAGCATCGACGCAAAGGAGATGAAGGAGATGAAGCCGTTGCGGCGCTTGGCGCGCAGGTAGCGCAGACCGATGGCGACAGGAATGGGTTTGAACATGGCAGCCCAGGCAGCGAATGCCGGCTATGGTGCCATCGATGGCGGCGGCTGCACATCTCCGCCGGAGCGGACGGCCAGCCGCAGTTCACGGCGTTGCGTTGCGCTCAGGGCGTCGGGCCAGAGACTGCGGCGACGCATCCGGCCATCGGCATCGCGCCAGACGACGAACGCGAGCGGGCCGCGCCAATCCACGCGCAACGCATCGACGACCTCCCCGTCGATGGTCGCCACGCCATCGCTATCGATCACGACCGGCCAAATCGGCTGCTTCGCTTCGCGCATGGCCGAATACCCACCGCAAACGGCTGCGCAGATCGCCAACGGCCAGGCAACCCAACGCGGCATCTCCGAAACCAGAACCGCGAACGGCGCCAACGCGGCCAGTACCAGCATCACGCCAATCAACCAGCGCGATGGCCGCAGTTCAAACCGGCAAGGCACGGATACGTTCGACAAGCGCATGCAGGCCCGGATCTTCCGGGGATTCGTAACCGAGAAACCAGCGCCAGAGCCGGTCGTCCTCACAGGCGAGCAACCGCTCGAACGTCGCGCGGTCTTCGACCGACGCCGCAAGCCAGACACGATCGAGGTAACGGCCGAACAACTGATCGAGTTCGCGCATGCCGCGCCGGCAGCGCCAGCGCAGCCGCTGCAGTTCGGCGGCTTCGCCGGCTGGCGGCACGCTCATCCCGCAACCAGTCCGTAGCCGATCACGACCCACAGCGCCAACAAGGCGAACACGCTGAGCGCATAGGCGCGGAAACGATGCATGACCTTGTTGTAGCTGCAGTGGATCGCGCTGTGCAGCACGCGGGCGGCGACGTAGATCCAGGCCAGCGCCAGCACCGGCGTCGTGACCTGCCCGGTCAGTGCCGCGACCACCAGCGCCAGATAGAACAGCACCGGCATCTCGAACAGATTGCGGAAGTTGTCGGCGGGCGCGACGTCGGTGTACAACGCCGCCGCCTGCTGCGAGGTCGAGACCTTCTGCGGATGGATCCGGTCGCGCTTCATCTGCGCCACGCGGCGAGCGAACATCACCACGAGCACGATGAACGTCAACGCCACCATCGCGAGCGCGGGCAGGAAGATCGCGTGATTCGGCATGATTCACCTCATAGGGCGGGCTCAAGCCCGCCATTGCGATATTGACAAGACTGTCATCGAGACCGAAGCGGCGTTGATCGGCGTTGGCGAAACATGACCATCGCAACGTCGGGCCAAGGCCCGACCTACACCTGCCGCGCCAGCATCATCTTCTTGATTTCGCCGATCGCCTGCGCCGGATTCAGCCCTTTCGGGCAGGTCCGCGCGCAGTTCATGATGGTGTGGCAACGATAGAGCTTGAACGGGTCTTCGAGATCGTCCAGGCGCGCACCGGTGTCCTCGTCGCGGCTGTCGATCAGCCAACGATACGCCTGAAGAAGTACCGCCGGGCCGAGGTAACGGTCGCCGTTCCACCAGTAGCTGGGGCAACTGGTACTGCAGCACGCGCAGAGGATGCATTCATACAGGCCGTCGAGTTTTGCGCGGTCTTCTTTCGACTGCAGGCGCTCTTTGTCCGGCGGGGGTGGCGTCTGGGTACGGATCCAGGGCTTGATCGATGCGTACTGCGCGTAGAAGTGGGTGAGATCCGGCACCAGGTCCTTGATCACCGGCATGTGCGGCAGTGGGTAGATCGGTACTTCCTGCTTGCCGCAGTCGTCGATCGCCTTGGTGCAGGCCAACGTATTGGTGCCGTCGATATTCATCGCACAACTGCCGCAGATGCCTTCGCGGCATGAACGGCGGAACGTCAGGGTCGGATCGATTTCGTTCTTGATCTTGATCAGCGCGTCCAACACCATCGGGCCGCAGGTATCGAGATCGACCTCGTAGGTGTCCGTGCGCGGGTTTTCGTCGTCGTCCGGGCTCCAGCGATAGATCTTGAACTCGCGTGTGCGCTTGGCACCGGACGGCGCCGAGAAGCGCTTGCCCTTGTGGACCTTGGAATGCTTGGGGAGGGTGAACTCTGCCATCTTTCAGTCCGTCAATTAATAGACGCGCGCTTTCGCGGGCACGACTTCGACATCGTCGCTCAGGGTGTACATATGCACCGGACGGTAGTCGATCCGTGTATTGCCGGCATCGTCCACCCAGCAGAGGCTGTGCTTCTGCCATTCATGATCGTCGCGGTCCGGGAAGTCCTCGCGCGCATGCGCGCCACGCGATTCCTTGCGGTTCTCGGCAGAGACGATCGTGGCCAGCGCCTGCCCGAGCAGGTTCTGCAGCTCGAAGGTTTCGATCAGGTCCGAGTTCCAGATCAGCGAACGATCGCTGACCTTCACATCGGCGAACGATGCATGGATCTCGCGGATCTTGTTCAGGCCTTCGGTCAGCGTCTCGCCGGTGCGGAACACCGCCGCATCGTTCTGCATGGTGCGCTGCATCTTGTCGCGGATCACCGAGGTCGGCGTACCGCCGTTCGCGTTGCGCAGCCTGTCGAGATTCGCCAACGACTTGTCGCAGGCGTCGCTGGCGAGTGTCTTGTGCGGGGCGCCCGGCTTGATCGTCTCGGCGCAGCGGTTGGCGACCGCGCGACCGAACACGACCAGATCGAGCAGTGAATTCGAGCCCAGACGGTTCGCGCCGTGCACCGACACGCAGGCGGCCTCGCCGATGGCGTACAAACCCGGCACCACTGCGTCGGGGTCGCCATTCTTCAGCTGCACGACTTCGCCATGGTAGTTGGTGGGAATGCCGCCCATGTTGTAGTGCACGGTCGGAATGACCGGGATGGGCTGCTTCTCCACATCGACGCCGGCGAAGATCCGCGCGCTTTCGGCGATACCGGGCAGCTTCTCGTGGATGTCCTTCGGATCGAGATGGGTCAGATCGAGATGGATGTGGTCGGCATCCGGACCGACGCCGCGGCCTTCGCGGATTTCGATGGTCATCGAGCGCGAGACCACGTCGCGCGAGGCCAGATCCTTCGCGTTCGGCGCGTAGCGCTCCATGAAGCGCTCGCCCTTGCTATTGCGCAGGATGCCGCCTTCGCCGCGCACGCCTTCGGTGATCAGGCAGCCCGCGCCGTAGATGCCGGTCGGGTGGAACTGCACGAACTCCATGTCCTGCAAACCGAGGCCGGCACGCAGCGCCATACCGCCGCCATCGCCGGTGCAGGTGTGTGCGGAAGTCGCGGAGAAGTATGCGCGGCCGTAGCCGCCCGTGGCGAGCACCACGCCCTGCGCGCGGAACAGATGCAGCGTGCCTTCGGCCATGTCGAGCGCAAGCACACCGCGGCAGGCGCCCTCTTCATCCATGATCAGATCGAGCGCGAAGTACTCGATCATGAAGCGCGCGTCGTGCGCCAGCGACTGCTGATACAGCGTGTGCAGGATCGCGTGGCCGGTGCGGTCTGCGGCGGCGCACGTACGCTGTGCCGTGCCCTTGCCGTAATGCGTGGTCATACCGCCGAACGGACGCTGGTAGATCTTGCCGTCTTCGGTGCGCGAGAACGGCACACCCTGATGTTCCAGCTCGATGATCGCCGGAATCGCTTCGCGACACATGTACTCGATGGCGTCCTGGTCGCCCAGCCAGTCCGAGCCCTTGATGGTGTCGTAGAAATGGAAGCGCCAGTCGTCTTCGCCCATGTTGCCGAGCGCGGCGGAAATGCCGCCCTGTGCCGCGACCGTGTGCGAGCGGGTCGGGAAGACCTTGGTGATGCACGCGGTCTGCAGCCCTTTCTGGGCGAGACCGAAGGTCGCACGCAGGCCGGCGCCGCCGGCGCCGACCACGATCATGTCGTACTTGTGTTCGGTGATCTTGTAGGCAGTCGTCATGGAGTTCAGGCCAGAAGAGCGATCCGGCCGATCGCGTAGAGAGATGCGAGACCGCCCAGCGCACAGGCGAACGTGATCAGCAATTGCAGAAAAATTTCGGTCGGGCGATGGTGGAAGTAGTCTTCGACCACCACCTGCAGCCCGAGCCGCGCATGCCAGAACAGGCTGATCGCGAACAGCGCGAACGCGATGGCATTCGCGGGTTTCGCCAGCGCGGCCTGCACCTGGGCGTGATCCGCACCGACCAGCGCGACCAGCATGCCGAGGATCCAGGGCGCGAGCAGCGCAAGGAATACGGCAGTGACGCGCTGCCACCAGAAGTGGCCGGTGCCGGATTTCGCCGAGCCCAGACCGCGGGCGCGACCGACCGGCGTACGGAAATCGGGTGTGGAAGAGTTGTTCATGCGCCACCCCGCATCGCGAAGAACCAGATCGCGGCGGTGAATACCACCGTCAGCGCCGCAACCGTATACCCGGATTTGTAGACCTGCGGAATCTGGAAACCCCAGCCGGCATCCCACAGCAGGTGACGGATGCCGTTGAGCAGGTGGTACATCAGCGCCAGCGAGAATCCGAACAGCGCCAGCTTGCCGAATGGCGAAGCGAGGCATGCAGCAGCACGGTCGTAGGCATCGCCCCCCTGCGCCACCGCCAGCAGCCACCAGGCCAGCACGAACGCGCCGAGGGACAGAACGATGCCGCTGATGCGATGCAGGATCGACATCACTGTGGTGATCTGCTTGCGGTAGATCTGCAGATGCGGCGACAGGGGACGTGCGCGGTTGCTCATTCGTGTTGCGCCCAGATCTGGAGAGGGGTACGGTTCAAAAACGTTTCAGAAATCGATGCAGCGGCCGTTCTTTTCCCAGTCGCCGTAACGCGTCGGGTCGAGGCCATCGCGGCCCCCGATCTCCTTGGCGTCGATACGCGGCTCCGGCACGGTTGGCCCGGTCGGCACCGCGTCGGGACGGGGTTCGGGAATGGGAACGGTTTCGCCTATCATGCGCTGATTCCTGAACTCGGTAGTTTAAGTCCCGCCCCCATGCCGAACAACCCGCAAATGTCGCAGACAGCGTGGTTCGCCCTGTCCGACCATCGTCTAATGGCGCTGTGCGGGCGTGATGCCATCGCGTTCGCCCAAGCCCAGACGATGAATGACGTCGCCGGGCTGCGCGACGGGGAGTGGCAATGGAACGGTTGGCTGACACCCAAAGGGCGGGTGATCGCCCTGTTCGCGGTGGTCAGACTCGATTCCGATACGTTGTGGGCGCTGCTCCCGGATGCGGACGCGGACGAGATCGCGACGCAACTGCGCCGTTACGTGTTCCGCAGCAAGGTTACGATCACCATTCGCGACGATCTGCGCGTCGCCGGCAGGCTGCGGGCTTCGGATCTGGCCTCGGGGAATCACTGGGCGGGCACGCCTGCCGATGCGATCGAGATGGACCTCAGCGGCGATCTCGGCGGCGGGCATCCGGGCCGCAGTCTACGGATCGGCCCTTCGGCGGGAGCATCCGAGTACGCGGCAGCGCTCGAAGCATGGCGCCACGCCGACCTCGAGCACGGTTTGCCGCGTCTGGATGCACACCAGTCCGGGCTGTGGACGCCACAGCAGCTCTCTCTCGACCGTCTGCGCGCCTACAGCGTCAAGAAGGGCTGCTACCCGGGCCAGGAAATCGTCGCACGCACCCACTTCCTGGGGCAGACGAAGCGTGGCCTTGCGCTGGTCCGCACCACGACACCGCTGTCGGCGGGCACCGAACTCTCGTCGGCCGGCGCAGTAGCCGGGACCGTGGTCAGCAGTTGCGGCGACACCGCACTGGCGGTGTTGCCGCTTGAATTCAATCCGCAAGCCGTTGATTCGACAGCGACAGGTCCGCAGTCGGGCCAAACGAACGAAAGCCCCGCTGCGGGCGGGGCTTCCTGGTGGGTTCGACCCATGCGCACCGGCCTGGCACGCTGAGCATCCGATAGACCGGAAACGTCAAATCAGCGACCGCGTGCCCATGCTCTGCCGCTCCTGTTCCTGCGTCGTCTGATAGGACTGCTGGCGCTCCTGCGACTGCGTCTGCTGCTGACGTTGGTCGTTCATCCGGTTGATGTCCTGCAGATTCTGCTCGGCCGGCTGGGTCAATTCGTGTGTCGGTATTGCGTGGGTACGCACGGTCGGGCTGTTCGGATCGCCCTGATAGAGGATCGCGTATTTGCCGTCGATATCGCTGTTGCGGTCGTTGGCGCGACTGAGTACGACGCCATCGATGCCGGACTTCGGGTCGAGCGACGAGTTCTCGCGCGCCAGCTCCGCCTTGAAAGACCGCAGCGCCGCCGAGGTGGCATTGTGGTTGAGGTTGGGGCCGTCGATGCCGTTCTCGCCATGCATTTTCTCGAACTTGCTCCTGAGCGACATGTACTGGTCGTAGTCGGGATGCCCGGGTTCGTGCGCGTATTGGGGTTGCTGGCTCATCGCGGTCTCCTTGGAGGCTGGCAGCTCGGCGGGCCCCGACGAACGGGATACCCATGGGACGGCTCGATACTACACCGGGCCGGCGCCCATGGTCACGGCGCCGAGATCCGCACCGCTTTGGTTCAGCCGGCCAGGGCGCTCGCCGCCGCGATGATGTCCTCGTCCGATGGAATCACCAGGAAAGCCGCACCTGCCAACGGAGTGAAGGTGTCGGCACCGACCACCCGCCGCAGCGGCGTTCCGCCGAATCCACCCTCAACCAGCGCAGTAATGACGCCCTCGCCCACGCCGGCGCTGCGGCGGCCCTCGTCGACAACGATGATCCGCTTCGCGCCGGCCGCTTGTGCCCGGATGAAACCGTCGTTGAGCGGCACCAGCCAGCGCAGATCGACCACTCGGACCTTCCAGCCGTGTTTGGCCGTGATAGCACGCGCGGCGCGCAGGCTCATCGGCACGCCGTTGCCGAAGCTGAAGATCACCAGATCGTCGCCTTCGCCATAAGTCCTGCCCTCGCCGAGGGTCATCGCCTGATCCGGCGAGGGGTACTCGGTCAACCACAGGCCGTCGCCGGCTTCGTACAGGTCCTTGGTCATGTACAGGGCGATCGGTTCGAGGAAAGCGCAGACGCGGCCATCGATCTTCGCCAGCGCCATCAGCGTGCGCAGCATCATCGCCGCATCGTCGCCGCGCGATGGACAGCCGACCACGAGGCCGGGAATATCTCGCAACGCGGTGATCGAATTGTCGTTGTGGAAATGACCGCCGAAACCGCGCTGATAACCCAGCGAGGCGATCCGCACCACCATCGGGTTGCGGTATTGACCGTTGCTGAAGAACTGAAGGCTCGCCGCTTCGCCGCGGATCTGGTCGCAGGCGTTGTGGAAATACGCGAGGTACTGGATCTCGGGCAGCGGCAGCATGCCCATGTTCGCGTAACCCTGGGCGAGACCGAGGATGATCGTTTCATCGAGCAGGGTATTGAACACGCGCTTGTTGCCGAAAGCTTTGTGCAGCCCCTTGGTGACGGTATAGACGCCGCCCTTCTGCGCCACGTCCTCGCCGAACAGCAAGGTCTCGGGATACTTGCAGAACAGATCGTGCAGGGCCTGGTTGATCTGGATCGCGAGGTGCCTCGCTGGCTGCTTTTCCGGCAGTTTCGCCTCGCCACCGAACGCGTCGATACGTTTGTCGGCGTAATCGAAGCGCGCCGCTTCGGCCTTGACCTTGTCCGGCGTGTACGGCGCCAGCGGGCGCATCACATCTTCCAGCGTGGTCAGGCGCGGACGACGGTCGGCGTCTTCGGCTGCAGCGAAACACTTCTTCCGGGTCTCTTCGTACAGCGCGAGGATCCCGTCCTTCGACATCAGCCCGGATTCGAGTGCGATAGCAGCACTGCGCAGCAGCGGATCGCTGGCTTCGACCGCGCACAGCTCTTCGATATTGCGCCATTCGATCTCGAAATCGGTGCCGGCGTGACCCATGATCCGGATGGTGCGCAGATGCAGAAACGTCGGTCGCCGGGTGCTGCGGCAGTGCTCGACCGCCGCCTGTACCTGACCGTAGCCGGCGGCGAGATCGAGACCATCGGCATAGAAATAATCGAGGTCCGGGCGGCTGCGAAAATTGCGCGCGACCCAGCCGTCCGGCGTCTTCACCGAAATACCGATGCCGTTGTCTTCGCACACGTACAGCACCGGTGCCGGCAACTTCTGGTACGCCGTCCAAGCCGCTGCGTTGAACGCGGTCTGCGCAGTCGCATGATTGCTGGAAGCGTCGCCGAACGAACAGATCGCGATGCTGTCGCCGGGAATCGGCAAGGTGTGGCCGATGCGGCGGGCGTGATCGATCGCGACTGCGGTGCCCAGCGCTTTGGGCAGATGCGAAGCGATGGTCGAGGTCTGCGGCAGCACCCACAGCGGTTTGCTGCCCCACACCTTGTGACGGCCGCCGCTGGCCGGGTCTTCGGCGCTGGCCGCGAACGACAGCGCCGAATCCATCACCGGATCCATCCCCGGGATCTTGCGGAAGCGCTCGGCCATGAATCCGCCGGAACGATAGTGCAGGAACGCAGGATCGGTGTGCCGCGTCAGCCGCGCGACCATCGCATTGCCTTCGTGACCGCTGCTGCCGATGGTGTAGAACACCTTGTTCTGCACGCGCAGCACACGCGCCATCAGATCGAGATGGCGGCTGATCAGCTGCGACTCGAACAGTTCGCGGAAACCCTGCGCATCGAGCGCGCTGCCATCGAGAACGCTTTCGTGCGGCGCCGGCTTGGCCTGCGCATGGCCAGCCCATTCGCGCACGAAGGTCTGGAAATTGACGTCGCAGATCTCGGCGCGGTTCAGACCCTTCATGCGGGCGGGGATCGGATTGGGCACTGCAGCGAACATGGCATCTCCCCTGCCCTCGCGCACGAAGGCCGGTGTTTGTGATGTGAAGGTCAGTCGGCCAGCGCGTTGCGCATCGGCACGAAACCGGGCTGCATCCGCACGTGTTTGATCCAGCGCTCGACATGCGGATACGCGCCGAGATCGAAGCCGCCATCTTCGGCGACATGGGTGTACGCGAACAGGGCGATATCGGCGATGGTGTAATGCTCGCCGCCGAACCACGGCAGGCGATGCAGATGCCGTTCCATCGCCGCCAGCGCCTCGTCGCCCGAGGCTTTCAGCGCATCGAGCGAGGCGCGGCGCGGATGGTCGGACGGCAGAAACATGCGGACGAACCGCGATACCGCGATGTAAGGCTCATGGCTGTATTGTTCGAAGAACATCCACTGCAGCGTCTTCGCGCGATCCCACGGATCTTCCGGCAACAACGGCGATCCCTCTGCCAGATAATGCAGGATCGCATTCGACTCGGACATCGTGCGGCCGTCGTCGAGCTTCAGCACCGGCACCTTGCCGCGATCGTTCATCGCCAGGAATTCCGGCGACAGATTCTCGCCGCAGGTGACGTCGATTTCTTCCCACTCGTAGGCGCGGCCGAGCTGCGCCATCAGCAACTGCAGCTTGTAGCAGTTGCCCGAACTGGACATGCCGTACAGCGTGATCATCGCAATGCCTCCGCGCGCCGCGCGCGCCATTCTTCGCGGGTCTGCCCCCAGAGGTCGATCGCATGCGCATCCAGCGGCGGCGGCAGCGCACCCGGGCCGAGATTCCGCGACCCTAGACGCTTCGCGACGTTCTGCGATGCGATGTTCTCGGGCGAAATACAGTGGATCACCTCGGTCCAGCCGAGCATGTCGAACGCCCAGTCGATCGCCGCAACACAGGCTTCGGTGCAATACCCTTTGCCGTGCGTGTCCTGATGGAAGGCATAGCCGACCTCAGTGCCGGGCCAGCCGTCGGGGCGCCATGGGCCCGCTTGTCCAAGCCACCGGCCACTGCTTTTTTCGATCACCGAAAACATCGCGAATCCCTGCATCGCCCACGCGCCCGGCATCTGCAGAAAGCGACGCCACGCGTCGCCGCGCGCATGCGGCCCGCCGATGATCCGCGACGATTCGTGAGCGAAGAATTCGGCGTAGCGCTCGAAGTCTTCGATCTGCGGCAAGCGCAGGATCAGTCGTTCGGTTTCGAGCACAGGAAACTGCGCCATGAGCTCTTCAATCCGTCCGTCGCGCCGATCAGAACGCGTTGATGCCGGTCAGCTCGCGGCCGACCACGAGTTGGTGCACCGTTTCGGTGCCTTCGTAGGTGATGACCGATTCGAGATTCAGCGCATGACGGATCGGACAGTGTTCGGTGGTGATACCTGCCCCGCCGAGGATATCGCGCGCTTCGCGGGCGATGTCGATCGCCATCCGCACGTTGTTCCACTTCGCCAGACTGACCTGGGTCGGCTGCATGTTGCCGGCGTCCTTGAGACGACCGAGCTGCAGCGACAGCAATTGCGCCATGGTGATGCGGCGGGCCATATCGGCCAGCTTGAGCTGCACGGCCTGATTGGCGGTCAGTGGCCGATTGAACAGGATCCGGTCCTTGCCGTAGCGCAGGGCTTCGTCGAGGCAGGCGATGGCGGCACCGATCGGCCCCCAGGTGATGCCATAACGGGCTTGGGTGAGGCAGCCGAGCGGGCCTTTCAGGCCCTTCACGTTCGGCAGACGACTGCTGTCGGGCACGCGCACGTTGTCGAAGAACAGCGCGCTGGTCACCGAGGCGCGCAGGCTCATCTTGTGTTTGATTTCCTGCGCGGTGAAACCCGGCATGTCCTTTTCGATCAGAAAACCCTGGATGCCGTCGTCGGTCATCGCCCATACGATCGCGACATCGGCGAGGTTGCCGTTGGTGATCCACATCTTCGAACCGTTGATGACCCAGTCGCCGCCATCGCGCTTGGCGTGGGTCTTCATGTTCGCCGGATCGGAGCCGCCGTGGGGTTCGGTCAGACCGAAGCAGCCGATGGCCTTGCCTGCCGCCATGTCCGGCAACCAGCGCTGACGCTGTTCTTCGGAGCCATAGGCGTAGATCGGATACATGCACAGCGAGGACTGCACGCTGACGAAGCTGCGGATGCCCGAATCGCCACGCTCCAGCTCCTGACAGATCAGTCCGTAGCTGACCGAATTGAGGCCGGCGCAACCGTATTGTTCCGGCAACGACGAACCGAGCAGACCCAGCTCGGCGATCTCGGCAACCAGTTCGCGCGGGAAGCGGCCTTCATCGAAGGCTTTGCCGATGATCGGAAGCACCCGCTCGTCGGTGAAGCGCGCCACCGTATCCTGCACCGCCCGCTCTTCTTCGCTCAGCAGGGAACGGACGTCGTAGAGATCATAGGGGTGCAGGGCCATGTCGGAACCGTGGGTCGGGGGTTAGCCCGCTATTGTATCGGGGCGGACTCCAGCCCGGCACCCCACCGCTCCACCCGGAAAGAAAGACGGGGCCGGATCGCTCCGGCCCCGCCCGATCGGGACCCGCCGAGGGACGGGTCTCGAAACATCCGACGCGGATCGGTCAGCCGCGTCCGCCTTTGTCTGCCGATGCCACCTGGGTCACGACCTGGCCATCGATCACCGGCAGGCGCGGGCCCGGCTTGTTATCCATGTGCAGATGCTGTTCCTGGCCTTGGTAGCGGTAAGTCACGTCGTAACCGATGACGGTCTTTTCGGTTCCCAACGGGATCCGGCTGCCCGGTTTGCGGTCGGTCCGCATCGTGTCGGTCGTGCCGTCCGGATTGCGGAAGGTCACATTCCAGGCCACGGTCCGGCTGCTGCTGGTCGCTTCCGTGACGGTATGGCACTGACGCTCGGTACGGGTCACGACCTTGCCGCCCACATGATTGCGATCGACACGGTTGCCGATATAACCGCCGGCGGCGGCACCGGCCACGGTGGCGGCCTTGCGGCCATTGCCCTTGCCGACCTGATTGCCGACCAGACCGCCGATCAGCGCGCCCGCCACGGTTCCGCCGACGTTGCCGTCGCGCTCCGGCAGGCGATCCTGCACCGCCACATCTTCGCAGACTTCGCGCGGCGCGCTTCCGGTGACCGTCTCGCGGACAGGATCGGTGCCGATCACGGTGGCATACAGTTTCTCATTCCTGGTCAACGGCTCGACCGCGATCACCTCGGCGTATTCGAGCGTGCCACCGGCTGGAATATCCGCATCGTCATGCAAACGATCCTCCGCCACCATTTCGGAAGACATCGGCTGCGCGAGATCCACTTCGGATGCTGCCGTGTCCAATGCAGCTGGACGGCTGTTGTTGATATAGGCCGCCGTGGCGACACCGCCGACCAGCAGTGAAGCGAGCGCGATGGCCAAAGTGTTGTTGTTCATATCGAACCTCCGTCGGGCGGATCCCCGCTGTCGGCAGGGATTGCAGCACTGGCAAGCTGAACCCGGCCCCATTCCGGCCGTTCGCGCATGACGAAACCCTGAATCGCGACCCGCAAATCCTTTATTGCGTGCTAGCGTTCCCACATTCGTCATCGTCGGAGCCACGCCATGGCCAGCCCACTCGTCACCCCGATCCTCGGCTTTCTGGGCCGACTCAGCTTCCCGCGTCTGTTCATGTTGGCCGCTGCGTTGTGGGCGCTGGACATGGTGGTCCCCGATTTCATCCCGTTCGTCGACGAATTGTTGCTCGGCATCGGCACACTGCTGCTGGCGAGCTTCCGCAAGCGCAAAGACCCCGCGGTGCCGGCCGCCAAGCCGCCGATCGAAGGCGAACGCGTCGGCTGACGCCAGCGCAACATGCTCGTCGACAGTCATTCGCATCTCGACGCGAACGAGTTCGATCCGGATCGAAGCCAGGTCCTCGCACGCGCCCGCGCTGCAGGCGTGACTCGACAGATCGTACCGGCGGTGAGCGCTGCCGGTTGGGAGAAACTCGGCGCTCTGTGCGCATCCGAAGACGGATTGTTCCCAGCCTACGGCCTGCACCCGATGTATCTGGCCGAACACCGCCCGGAGCATCTCACGACCCTGCACGCGTGGATCGAACGCGAACATCCGATCGCCGTCGGCGAATGCGGACTGGACTTCTTCGTCGAGGGGCTCGATGCCGCTCTGCAGTCTCTGTACTTCGATGGCCAACTGCGGCTCGCTCGCGATTTCGATCTGCCGGTCATCGTGCATGCGCGGCGTGCGGTGGACGCGGTGATGGCCGCGATTCGTCGCTTCGGCCCGTTGCGCGGCGTGATCCACAGCTTTTCGGGAAGCGCCGATCAGGCCAAGCGGCTGCACGAGCTCGGCTTTCTGATCGGCCTCGGTGGCCCGGTCACCTACGAGCGCGCGAGCCGCCTGCGCACGCTCGCGGCAACGCTGCCGATCGAATACCTGCTGCTGGAAACCGATGCACCCGACCAACCCGACAGCGGGCATCGCGGGCAGCGCAACGAGCCCGCGCGACTGACGACAGTGCGCGACACCATCGCGGCATTGCGCGGCGTCGGGCCGGAAGTCGTGGCGCGTGCGACGACGGCGAACGCGGAGCGGTTGTTCGGTTTGTCACGCCATTGAGCCCACGCATCACGCGCCGGATTTCGGCTTGAGCAGCATCTCCAACGCCTTGCCCGCCGCCGCGAACGCGAAGGCGCCGGTGATGTGGGTGGCGGCGCCGAGGCCCGCGCCGCAATCGAGTTTGAGCGCCGCATCGGCGCCGAGTTTGGGCCGCAAGCCGCAGACCGTTCCATCGGCTTGCGGGTACTGCACATTTTCGAGCGAATAGATCGCGGTCACGCCGAAGTAACGTTGTTGGTTCTTCGGGAAATTGAATTCGCTGCGTAGCTTCTTGCGGATCAGCGCGAGCATCGCGTCGTGTTCGGTACGCGAAAGGTCGCGCACGCGCACCAGCGTCGGGTCCAAGCGACCGCCGGCGGCGCCAACGGTAATGATCGGAATCTTGCGCCGGCGACACCAGGCGATGGCTTCGACCTTGGTGCGGAAGCTGTCGCAGGCGTCGATCACGAGGTCGTAACCACGCCCGAGCAGGTCTTCGAGATTGGAAGGCGTGAGGAAACTCGCTACCGCCTCCACCGCGATCTCCGGATTGATCGCCTGGCAACGCTCGGCCATGGCTTCGGCCTTGCCGCGGCCGTACTGTCCGGCCAGTGCCGGGAGTTGGCGGTTGGTGTTGGACACGCACAGGTCGTCGGCATCGATCAGGGTCAGTTGGCCTACCCCGCTACGCGCAAGGGCCTCCACCAGCCAGGAACCGACCCCGCCCAAGCCCACCACCGCGACGTGGCTGCGCGAAAAGCGCGCCAGCGCACCGGCGCCGTAGAGACGGTCGATTCCACCGAATCGTTCGGTCCAGCTGTCGTCGAGTGCGATCGGATGCATCCGCCCAGTCTAGCGGACCACCCGACCCCGGCGCTCTGGCGGCTGTCGCTTGCCCGGCATGTTATGTTTTCGCGAAACCGCACGGAGTTGCCGCATGTCCACCACGCCCGACCAAGCCCGTCCCAAGTCATCCGCCTTCGGACGCTATTTCTTCGTCTTCCTGCTGGGCGCGGTGCTCGGCGCCATCGGTCTGGCCGCAGCGCTGAACTCATGGAATGCGAGAAAAGACCATTTCCCGGAAGGCGTGATGTACGTACAGGAATGGCATCTGAAGCAACTCGGCGCGAAAGCGGCGGAGAACCACTGCAACGCCACCGACATCATTCCGCATCTGAAAGGCCTGCGTACGTTGTCCGACGACCTGGAACGTGCGTTCCCGGATCTCAGCGACGACGAGCGATTCGTCAAACAGGCCAGCGGCATGCGCGCCACGCTAGACGGCGCGCTGTCTGCGCCACCGATCAACTGCGAAGGCGTGAATGCGGTCGCGGCCAAGATCGGCGAAAGCTGCAAAGGCTGCCACCAGGATTTCCGCTGAGGGATCCGGAAGCTGCGCCCGTCGTTCTGCGGCGGCCGCATCCGACAACACACAGCTCCGTCGCAAGGCGGAGCTGTGTCTGTTTGTGATTCCGGACACATTCGGTGTTGCACGGCAACGTGCACACGGGCATGCGCGCGACATATGATCGGAGTCGCCCGCATCCGCGGGCATTTACTTGAATCCGGGGCAAAGGAATGAAACTCAACGCAATCAGTACGATCGGCGTCACGACAGTACTCGCCGCAACCATCGCCAGTGTCTTCGCAGGCGCGGAAGCCGCGCCGAAGATCGAAAACGCCAACCCGCTTCGCGTCGGTATGCTGGCGCTCGGCGATGGAAACGTCGAAGTAACGGTCACCAATACCAGTCGCAAGACCGCGCGCATCCCCAGATGGCAACTGCCGTCCGCAGTGGCCGAGTCCAACCTGTTCGCCATTACCCACGACGGCGAAGAGATCCGTTACGAAGGTCGCATGATCAAGCGGACCACACCGACGGCCGCTGATTTCGCGATCCTGCGCCCGGGCCAAAGTCATCGGGTCACGCTGAACCTGGCCGAGGCTTACGATCTGTCGCGGACCGGCGACTACACCATCACTTTCGCTGCACCGCTGCAGTTCGCCTCGCTGTCGGGCGGCGCGCAGTTGAAGCAGGCCAGCGGTCTGCCGATGCTTGCGCAGAGCGCGCCGATGCGGATCTGGATGGAAGGCGGCGCAGCGACCCCGACCGAACGTCTGGATCAGGCCTCCGCTGAAGCGAGGAAAGCCCAGGTGACGCCGTCCGCCGTCACCAACGGCGTCAACTACGTCGGCTGCACCGCTGCGCGCACCACCTCGGCGGGCACTGCTGTCGTCTCGGCGCGCACCTACGCGACCAACGCGAAGGGCTACCTCAACGCGGGCACGACCGGGCCACGCTATACCTCATGGTTCGGCGCCTACACCTCCAGCCGCTACGCCACCGCCAAACAGCATTTCACCAGCATCAGCACTGCGATCAACCAGAACGCCGGGCAGATCACGATCAACTGCGGCTGCACGCAGAGCTACTATGCCTACGTCTACCCGACCCAGCCCTACCAGATCTATGTCTGCAACGCGTTCTGGAGCGCTCCGAATACCGGCACGGACTCCAAGGCCGGCACCCTGATCCACGAAATGAGCCACTTCAACGTGGTCGCGGCCACCGACGACTGGGCATACGGCCAAGCGGCGGCCAAGAGCCTGGCTACCAGCAACCCGACCCGGGCGCTGGACAATGCCGACAACCACGAGTACTTCTCTGAAAACACCCCGGCGCAGAACTGAGCGACCGGCTGTCAGGCGTTTCGGAACGGCCCGCTTCGGCGGGCCGTTCTTTTCCAGAGCGCCGAGGAAGGAGGCCCATTTCCTGAACGGGCGGGCCGTGTACGCCCCCCATCGGCATCGATATGATAGGGCCCTGATCAGCGAGCCTCCGTTCGCGCCGGGGAACCACCACGATGACACTCAAACTTCCGCACACCCTTGGTACCGGCCTCGCGCTGACCGCGATCGCCACTGGCGCGTTGGCCATCGCCACCGCCGCCCCGCCAGTCAAGTCGTTCAATCCGCTGCGCGTCAGCGTGGTATCGCTCGGCAACGACAAGGTCGAAGTCACGATCACCAACACCGGTCGCAAGAACGTGCGCCTTCCGAAATGGCAACTGCCCTCGGAAGTCCAGCGTTCCAATCTCTTCCGGATCACCCGAGACGGCCTGGAAGTCGGTTTCGAAGGCGCGATGGTCAAACGCGGCGTGCCGACTGCCGGGGATTTCGCGATCCTGCGCCCGGGTCGCAGCTATCGCAGCATCGTAGCGCTGGGCACCGCCTACGATCTCTCGAAGGCTGGTCATTACACCGTCACCTACGCGGCATCGCTTCAGTACGCGTCGCTGTCAGGCGGCACACGTCTGCAACAGAACAACGGCATGCCGATGGTCGCGCAGGGCGCTCCGATCCAGATGCTGCTGGACCAGCCAGCCACGCTGCCCAGCGGTGGTCGGCTGCGCCCGGTGTTGCCGGGCAACCCGATGTTGTCCGATGTCCTTGGCGTCACCTATGTCGCATGCACCGCCAACCAGATCAAACTCAACGATCAGGCCATTCTCACCGCGCGCACCTACACGGAAAATGCGAAGGGCTATCTCAACAGCAGTGCGACCGGTGCGCGCTACACGACCTGGTTCGGCGCCTATACGAGCGGGCGCTATACCACCGCCCAGCAGCACTTCGCGACGATCGATGCCGCGATGGACCAGACCGGCGGACAGGTCAAGATCAACTGCGGCTGCACCGGTCCCGAATACGCGCACGTGTTCAGGAACGATCACTACCAGATCTACGTCTGCAACGCGTACTGGAATGCGCCGCTGGCCGGCACCGACTCCAAGGCAGGCACCCTGATCCACGAAATGAGCCACTTCACCGTGGTCGCCGATACCGACGACTGGGTCTACGGCCAATCCGCCGCAAGCAATCTGGCGATCACCAACCCCACGAATGCAGTGGACAACGCCGACAACCACGAGTACTTCGCCGAAAACACGCCTTTCCAGAACTGAACATCGCAGCGCAGATCGCTGCACTCCGACGGCCCGCTTCGGCGGGCCGTCCACATTGGGCAACGCATGCAACCTCCACAACGGCATGCCATCATGCC
The DNA here is from genome assembly GCA_040079515.1 of Lysobacteraceae bacterium. GTDB lineage: Bacteria > Pseudomonadota > Gammaproteobacteria > Xanthomonadales > Xanthomonadaceae > Lysobacter_I. The sequence goes on along the minus strand of JBEBKD010000001.1, from coordinate 230,582 downwards.
CACGCAAGCGGCGCGCCCGCGCACCCGGATCGTCCATGGATCAGCAAGTCCTGCTCTATATTCTCGCCGCCGTTCTGATCGTCGTCGGCGTCCTCGGCGTGATCCTTCCCGCACTGCCCGGATTGCCGCTGGTCTTCGGCGGCATGTTGCTGGCCGCATGGGCCGACGGCTTCGAGCGGATCGGTGTGTGGACGCTCGTGATCCTCGGCGTGCTGACGGTGCTGTCGCTGCTGATCGATATCATCGCAACGTCGATGGGCGCCAAACGCGTCGGCGCGAGCCGCTTGGCGCTCGTCGGCGCGATGCTCGGCACCATCGTCGGGCTCTTCTTCGGCATCGTCGGCGTATTCATCGCGCCCTTCATCGGCGCGGTCCTCGGCGAGCTGCTGCATCGGCGCAAGCTCGAACGCAGCGATGTCGGCCACGCCGCGAAGGTCGGCCTCGGCACCTGGTTCGGCATCGTTCTGGGTGTGGTGTCGAAACTCGCACTGGCATTCGCTATGCTCGGTCTGTTCTTCTTCGCCTGGTATTTCTGATCGCATGCTGGCATCGACTCTCTTCCCGCCACGGATCGTCGCGATCGCACTGTGCTGTCTGCTGTGGTCGGGCATGACTCCCGCACAGGCGCAATCCGACCGTGTCGGCAAAGCGATCTCCGCACTTGACGCCCCCCTTTCCGACACCGATTCGCACATCCGCAACCACTGCGGTGCCGGTCATCTCGGCGAATGCGTCGACAGGATGATCGAGAACGCCAACGATGCGCTCGTCCGCCTGTTGGAACGCGTACCGCAATTGATCCTCGCGCTGCTGGTGCTGTTGTTCGCCAGCTGGATCTCGCGCTTCATCGCCAACCGCCTTCATCTGATCAGGATCCGTTCGCAGAACCCGTACATGAGCGGACTGCTGAGGACGATCGTACGCACAGCCATCATGCTGGTCGCAGTACTGATCGCACTCGATCTGATCGGCCTGACATCGGTGGTCGGCGCTGTACTCGGTTCCGCTGGCGTCGTCGGTCTGGTGCTCGGTTTCGCCTTCCGCGAAATAGCCGAAAACTACATCGCCGGCATCCTGCTCAGCGTGCGCAGGCCGTTCGAGCCCGGCGAACACGTGGTGATCGAGAACCGGGAAGGCAAAGTGATCTCGGTGAACTCGCGCGCCACGGTACTGATGACCATGGACGGCAATCACCTGCAATTGCCCAACAGTCTTGTGTTCAAGTCGATCGTGCTGAACTACAGCAAGAATCCGAAGCGGCGCTTCGATTTCACCATGCTGATCGACGGCAGCCAGTCGATCCGCGAATCGCAGGCGCTGGCGATGGCGGCGATCGCCCAGATCGAAGGTGTATTGGAAGACCCGGCACCGTCCTGGGTCGTGGTCGAATTCGGCGCTGTCGGTATCCAATTGCGTTTCTACGGCTGGGTCGATCAGCGCGAAACCGATCCGGGCAAAGTCCGCAGCGAGGCGATCCGCCGGGTCAAAGCCGCATTCGCCGAGGCCTGCATCGAAGCCCCGCGCACGCTCTATCACATTGTCAGCACGCGGCAGCGCGATGTGCAGGTAATCGATGCGATGGTCGAGCCTGAAAACGGCGCAGACACATCGGTCAATCGCGACATCGATGTACAGGTGGCGGCGGCGCGCGCGGACGATGCCGGAGTCAATCTGCTGCAGCCGGATGCGAAGCAGAGGTCGAAGCCACCATGAGGATCACATCCGTATGACCCGTACCCGCTCGGCGATCATCATCCTCTGTGTATTGCTGCTCTCGGTCCCGGTCTCGGTGGCAACGACTTTGCTGCTGCTTCCGCTGTGGTCATGGATCGAAGCGCATTGGGGTCTGGAATCCCTGGGCCATTCGGGACCCGCCGACTGGTGTTATTTCGCGATCTACGCAACGACGGCCGTATCCATCGCGATCGTGTCCAACGAGATCAGGGCCCGACTGTTTCTGGCTACGCGCGACGATCGGGTCGTTTTTCCGGAACACAAAGCACCAGCGCTTGCCGAATAGGCGATGATGTCGATTTGATATTCCCGCTACGGCGACTGGATGATGGAGCCTCGCATGACGAAGAAAAAAACGTTCTGGGGACAGTTCGACGCGCGTCCCGAAAACATCAGCAGCCTCGAACAGCGACCCGACGCCATCGAGATGTCGAAAGGCGAACTGTTCCTCGCTTCGCTTGCGAATATCCTCCGTCATGAATACGGCTTCGTCGCCGCCACCGATTCCGAGACTCCAATGGATGCGAAAGGCGCTTGGATTCCGCTGTTCACCTATCCGTGCATCGAATACATCTCGCAGTTCGACATCCGCGACAAACGCGTCTTCGAATGGGGAGCGGGCGCATCGACCCTGTACTGGATGTCGAGAGCGCGTGCAGTCACCAGCATCGAGAGCGACCCGGTCTGGTTCGAGCGGATGAACGGGCTGAAGGCCGGCAATGTCGAACTGATCCTCGACCAGGGCGACGGCTATCCGGGGCAGATCCTCCTACAGGACGGCCGCTTCGACATCATCGTCATCGACGGCGCGGGTTACCGATTCGATTGCGCCATGCTGGCGTCGCGCAAACTCGCGCCGGGCGGCATGATCATTCTGGACAACGCCGACTGGCATGCGATGAGTGCCGGCGAATTGAAGTCGTCGGGCCTGATACAGGTCGATTTTTCCGGCTTCAAGGTCACCGAATCGCACGCATCGACCACGTCGGTGTTCCTGCACCGCAAATTCGATTTCAAGATGTTGTTGTCGTCGCAGCCCGCATATGCCATGGGCGCCAAGCGCGCCCTCTCGCGCTGGGATCGCCCACAGGTCGGGCAGCCCGACGCATGATGCAAGCCACGGCTGCCGGTGGCGTCGGAAGATCGAAGACGAGAACGGCATCGGCACATCGTTGCAGTCGCGATATCGATGTGCAGATCTTCCATATGCAGCTCGTCGATGCGGAAATCGTCGAAGCGAGCGCGGCGGCCGGCGGCGCGAATATGCTGCAAGCGGACAGCGCACGGCGGCGCTGACCGCTTTATGCATGATGGATCGTGCGGACCGCGGCCGGCCGCGCGGTTAGCCGCCGATTCATCGCGATCCATTAGGGTTGGCGCACGGAGCATCCACGCTCCTCACGATCTTTTGGAGGTCGATATGAAAATGCATATCCTCGGTAGCGCACTAGCGCTTTCCATGCTGACGCTCGCGGGCTGCGCCAGCACATCGTCCGGCGGCTACGGGAACGCCGGCTATGGTTCATCGCAGGGGTCGTGCTACGACTGCGGTACCGCCATCCGAATCGAACAGGGCAACGGCAGCCGCGTCCCCAACGCGACCGGCGCCGTGATCGGCGGTATCGTCGGTGCAGTCGCTGGTCGCGAGATCGCGAAGGGCCAGACCGACAGTACAGGTCGCAGAAACACCGCCACCGCTGCGGGTGCGGTCGCAGGTGCGGTCGTCGGCAATGCGATCCAGAACCGCGCCGGTATGGGTTACAACATTTTCGTGCGTATGAGCGATGGCCGCGAAATAGTGGTGTCGCAGGACGATCTGAACGGAATCAGTGAGGGTTCCAGCGTCCGCGTCGCCAGAGGCCACGCCACGCTGCGCTGAATCGAATCAACGCGACGAATCTGCGAAAGCCCGCCTTGGTCGCGGGCTTTCGCTTTTGCAAGATGCTGAAAGCGGGATGCTGAAAGTGGACCGCCACTGCACCCATTCGAATACAGTCATTCCCATCCACACGGCGGCCGGCGGGTTTCAGCCGGCTATCCCACCACCACCGGAATCTTCCCGATCTTCGCCTGCCATTCGCGCGGGCCGGTCTTGTGCACGGATTCGCCGGTGGAGTCGACGGCGACGGTCACCGGCATGTCCTCGACGGTGAATTCGTAGATCGCTTCCATGCCGAGGTCGGCGAAACCGACGACCTTCGAGGCTTTGATCGCCTTCGACACCAGATACGCGGCGCCACCGACGGCCATCAGATAGACCGAACGATGTTTCCTGATTGCATCGATACCGGCAGGACCGCGCTCCGCCTTGCCGACCATGCCCAGCAGTCCGGTCTGGGCCAATACCTGCTCGGTGAACTTGTCCATCCTCGTGGCCGTCGTGGGGCCGGCGGGGCCAACCACTTCGTCGCGCACCGGGTCGACCGGGCCGACGTAGTAGATGAAGCGGCCATTGAAATCGACCGGCAGCGGTTCGCCCCTGTTGAGCATGTCGACCATGCGCTTGTGCGCGGCATCGCGACCGGTCAGCAGCTTGCCGTTGAGCAGCAATACATCGCCCGGCCTCCAGCTCGCGACATCCTCGGGCGTGACCGTATCGAGATTCACCCGGCGGCCCTTGCTGGCGTCGTAAGTGAGCTGCGGCCAGTCGGCGAGCGACGGTGGGTCGAGCATCACCGGACCGCTGCCATCGAGAGTGAAATGCGCGTGACGCGTCGCGGCGCAGTTCGGGATCATCGCGATGGGCAGGTTCGCGGCGTGGGTCGGATAGTCCTTGACCTTGATGTCGAGCACCGTAGTCAAACCGCCCAGACCCTGCGCGCCGATACCCAGCGCATTGACCTTCTCGTACAGCTCAAGGCGCAGCTCTTCGGCGCGGTTGCTGGCGCCGCGCGCCTGCAAATCGACGATATCGATCGGCTCCATCAGCGCCTCCTTCGCCAGCAGCATCGCCTTCTCGGCGGTGCCGCCGATACCGATGCCGAGCATGCCGGGCGGGCACCAGCCGGCGCCCATGGTCGGTACGGTTTTGAGCACCCAATCGACGATCGAATCGGAGGGATTGAGCATCGCGAACTTCGACTTGGCCTCGGAGCCGCCACCCTTCGCGGCGACGATCACGTCGACGGTGTTTCCGGGCACGATCTTCACGTTGACCACGCCGGGCGTGTTGTCTCTGGTGTTGGTGCGTTTGCCTGCGGGATCGGCCAGCACCGAGGCGCGCAGCTTGTTGTCCGGATGGTTGTAGGCGCGGCGCACGCCTTCGTGAACCATGTCCTCGACTCCCATCGTCGCGTCGTCCCAGCGCACGTCCATGCCGATTTCGAGGAAGACCGTGACGATGCCGGTGTCCTGGCAGATCGGACGATGGCCTTCGGCGCACATCCGCGAGTTGATCAGGATCTGGGCGATGGCGTCCTTCGCCGCCGGCGAGGCCTCGCGCTCGTAGGCGGCGGCGAGGTTCCTGATGTAATCGACCGGATGGTAATAGCTGATGTACTGCAGGCCATCGGCGATGGACTGGATCAGATCTTCCTGTCTGATCGAGACCGGACGACGGCTGGCAGACATAGTGGACGAGTGGGCTGCGGACACGGGCAAGGACCGGGCATGACGTGGGGCTGTGATTTTACCCCGGCGGCGGGTTTGACCGGGGTCAATACGGGGGGTGATGCTGCAACGCACAATCATCGGCACCCCCACTTGGAGACGCCCCATGATCGCTTCGAAGACATCCCCGGACACGCAGGCCGTCAACGAGGTTGGCGGCCGGTTCCTGCCCTATACGGTCGAGACCCTGTCGGACCAGCGCAAGGTCTTGATCCGCCCCATGAATCCCGGCGACGCCGACGCCGAGCGCGAGTTCATCACCGCACTGTCTCCGCGGTCGCGCCGCTACCGTTTCCAGGAACAGATCGGCGAACCCAGCCAGGAGATGGTCGCGAAGCTGGTCGATGTCGACCATGTCAACGACGAAGCGTTCGTTGCCCTGTCCGACGACGGCGACGGCGCGCGGATCGTCGGCGTATCCCGCTATGCCGTGTGCAACGACCCGCTGCAGTGCGAGATCGCGGTGACCGTGCTCGACGATTGGCAAGGTCACGGTCTGGGCACGGTGTTGATGCAGCGGCTGATCGACGCCGCGCGCGAACGGGGCATCGGACGGATGGTGTCGCTCGATTTCGCCGAGAACCGGGAGATGGCGCATCTCGCGCACCATCTGGGCTTCGTGACCGAGACGGATCCGGACGACCGGACACAGGTGGTGCATACGCTCGCGCTCTGATCGGCCGCATCGCCGAAGATCCTGCGGACCGTTTCTGATCCTGCTCAGAAACGGTCCCGGCAGCCAACCGGTAGACTAGCGCCCGCTTCGTCCACTTCCCTCCCGGCTCGCTCATGGCTTCTCCCTACGGCACCGAAACCGTGCTTGACGTCCGCCACTGGACCGACGCGTACTTCAGCTTCACCACCACCCGCGACGACGGTTTCCGTTTCGACAACGGCCAGTTCGTGATGATCGGGCTGGAGGTGGACGGAAAACCGCTGATGCGCGCCTACTCCATCGCCAGCGCCAACTGGGAGGAGCAGCTCGAATTCTTCAGCATCAAGGTGCAGAACGGGCCATTGACTTCGCGCCTGCAGCACATCGCTCCCGGCGACACCATCCTGATCGGACGCAAACCCACCGGCACGCTGCTGGTTTCGGACGTGCACCCGGGTCGCAATCTCTACCTGTTGTCTACCGGTACCGGCCTGGCGCCTTGGATGGCCGTGGTGAAAGACCCGGCGACCTATGAACGCTTCGAGCGCGTGATCATCTGCCACGGCGTGCGCGGCGAGCCGGATCTCGCGTATCGCGATTACATCGTCAACGAACTGCCTCGCCATGAATTTCTCGGCGACGAAATCAGGGCCAAGCTGCTCTATTACCCGGCGGTGAGTCGCGAAGACTTCTACTGGCACGGCAAACATCGGCGTGGCCGCATCACCGACCTGCTGGACAGCGGTCGCGTCGCCGAGGATCTCGGCATCGAACCGCTGGACCCGAAGCAGGACCGCGCGATGATCTGCGGCAGCCCCCAGATGCTGGCCGACTTCCGCCGGATTCTCGATGATCGCGGTTTCACCGCTTCGCCGCGGATCGGCACTGCGGGGGAATACGTGTTCGAGCGGGCGTTCGTCGAGAAGTGAACAGAGCAGCGGGCTGAAGCCCGCTCTGCAGCCCGCGCTATTCGCCGTAATGCAGCCAGATGCGCGCGCGCGCCTCGTTGTCGAAGACGCGGCATTCGTAACCGTGTTCGCGACCCATGATCTCGCCCACTTCCATCCGGCTGACCGCGGTACCGCGCGCGTCGACATAGGCCACGCGCACCTTGGCGAAGCCCTGCCCTTCGACCGAAGCGAACAACTTCCGCAACTGATCCTCCGGCGGCACCGCGCCGAAGCTGTGATCGATCACCAGCAGTTTCCGCACGCCGGTACGCTGCAGCTCAACGCCGATCTTCATGAACAACGCAATCAGCGCATCCACGGTGTCGATCCAGCCGGTGACGTTGGCCACCAGCCCGTTGCTTTCGATGCTCAACGCCAGTTGAAAACCCGGCTTTTGCGGGTCGAATCCGGACGCCATGGCCACATCCCCCTGTCAGCCAAGTTCAGCCCAATGCAGCTTCGATATCCTTCGCCATCGACTGCGGCGTATCGGTCGGCGCATAGCGCTTGATCACCCGGCCATCGCGGCCGACGAGAAACTTGCTGAAGTTCCATTTGATCGCACCGATGCCCAGCAGGCCGCCCTTCTCGTCCTTCAGCCACTTCCACAGCGGGTGCGCTTTGGCGCCGTTGACATCGATCTTCGCGAACATCGGGAAGTCGACATCGTAGGTCACGGTGCAGAAATTCTTGATCTCCGCCTCATCGCCCGGCTCCTGATGGGAAAACTGGTCGCACGGGAAGCCCAGCACGACCAGGCCACGGTCGCGATACGTCTGCCACAGATCCTGCAGCCCGGTGTACTGCGGCGTGAACCCGCATTTCGAAGCGACGTTGACCACCAGCAGCACTTTGCCGCTGTAATCGGAAAGTGCCTGATCGTGGCCATCGATATCGATGGCGGAAAAATCGTAAGCGGTGGTCATCTCAGCACTCCTGGCCTGTGTGATATGCGCGTTTGCATGATGCAGTTACGGTTGTGAGGCCTGTTGCGCTGCCGGTTCGATCCGCAGCGGCGCGGCGAACGGCTTGATGCCCAGCGCTTCGTAGATTTCGCCCGGGTAATAGGCGGTACCGTTCTTGATCACCAGTGCGACATTGCGGATGTCGGCGATGCTCTTGGTCGGATCGCCGTCGACCAGAATCAGGTCGGCGCGCTTGCCCACCGCGATCGAGCCGCGATCCTCGAGGACGCGCGAGTACTTGGCGCCGTTCCAGGTCGCGACCTGCAACGCCTGCGCCGGCGTCATCCCGGCCTTCACGTAGAGCTCGAGCTCGCGCTGCAGGGTGAAGCCCGCCAAACCATCTGTGCCGGCAAGGATCGGTACGCCGGCGCGATACATGCGACCGACGAAATCGACCATCTTGTCGTAGGACTTGTTGTAACGCGCAGCGGTGATGTCGTCCGGGATATCGAAGTCCGCGACCTTGAAGCCGCGCTGCACATCCGGCGGCATGTGGTCGGCGACCGCAGCGAAGGCCTGCGACAACTCGCCGGGACGCTGGCGGATGAAATCGAAGGTGGCCAGCGTCGGATCGATCGCGATCCGGTTCCTCGCCAGCATCGCGATGAAATCCTGCACAGGTCCGGCATCGAAATTCATGTCGGCGATGCGTTTGGCCGGCAGGTAGAACCGTTCCAGCGTGCGGGTATCGGTGGTGTCATCGACGAGGAAATTCAACAGCACCTGGTTGATGTGCTGGATCTCGTCGTAGCCCATGTCGACCGCATCCTGCGCTCGAAGGAACACCGGGATATGCCCGCTGACGCGCATGTCGCGACTGTGCGCATAAGCGATGGTTTCGCGCAGGATGTCCTTCGGGAACGAGTTGTAGATCTTGATCTGCGGATAGCCGTGTCTGGCGTACCAGTCCACCGCCCGCTTCGCGCCCGCGAGATCGCCGACGACGAATCCGTTGCGCGCCGACATCGGGCTTTCGCCTTCGAGAAAACCGGCAGCGACGATGCTCGGCGACATGCGACGTCCGTCGCGTTCGTCGGCCATCAGCTGCTGCAATGTATTGTTGTCGTTGCCCATGTCGCGGACGGTGGTCACGCCTGCGGCAAGGTGCAGACCGCCCTGCCAGGCATCGATATGGCCATGCATATCGAACAGGCCCGGCAGCAGCACGCGGCCGCCGGCATCGACGACACGATCGACGCGGGCGTTTTCCTCGCCACCGCCGGAGATCGAGACGATACGACCATTCGCGATCAACAGATCCGAGGCTGGCCCGAGGGTCGCATGCTCGCTGTCGAAGGCACGTGCATTGCGGATCAGGGTCGTCGCGGGCAGCGGATGCGACAAACGCCGTTGCAGATCGCCAAGCACTTCGGCCTCGGCTTCTTTCTGGCGCGCTTCGAGCACGGCACCGTTGGCCTGCCAGCCCGCTTCGATCAACCGCAGATAGCCGGGAAAGATGAAGGCGAACATCCGCGGCTGCGGCTCGACCGTTGCCCAGAAGAACGTCGGCGTGAAACCGATACCGGTCAGCATCACAAGTTGAACCTTGCGGGTCTCGGCATCCTTGGCGACCTCGACCTCGGTCACCGTCCGCATGGTCAGGGTGCCGCTGGGAATCAGCGGCAGCTTGCCGTCGCTGCGACGGCTCAGTGCCGCGAACGCCACCGCCAGACTCTGCGGCGAGCCGCCGAGCGGCGAATAGGCTGAGCCAGTCGTCAGCGGCTGTTCGCCTGCATCGGACGTCGACTTCCAGATGGCGACACCGTTCTCGATCCGAAAACTCTCTTCGACCGGCGCGCCGAAAGTCGAAGTGCCTTTCACCGTATACGTCGCGAAAGTGCCGTCGGCGGCAAGCACGTATTCCTCCTTCAGCTCCGGCCCACGGCCATTGTCCTTGAAGGTGAAATCGACCCGGGTCACACCGTCGTCGCCATGGACGACAGTCTGATGACCTGCCTGTATGCCGTTGTCGACCAGCGCGAGGTATTCGATCGTTTCAGCGGCGCCGACCATGCCGGGCAACAGGGTCAGTGTCGCGACGAAGCCCAGGAAACCACTGCGGTTCATTTCCATCTCCCGTACGGAAAAGAATGATCCTGTCTCCCCTGACAGGATGGACCCGTCCGGCGCGACACTTCGCACCGTGGATGCCGGAACCGAAGTCTAGCAGGCTGTCGATGGACCGCCAGCGCAGCCATGCACGGCCGTGCCGGAGAAACATGCGCGTAAGCGTTTGATTGGCCGGAAGCAAATCGGGACACGCGCCGGACTCGCGACTTCAGGAACATACCGGGGTATGTTTCTCGATGACCTGACACAGTCTGCGCCGTATCGGATCGCAGTGGGATCAGTCGCGTTCCATCGCATTCCAACCTCCCGGCCATGACGTGAACGCACGACCATGCCGCGGGATTGAATGCTGCTGAGCAGACATTTTGCGCGCCCTCATACGTTTTCGGATCCGCGCGGTGCCGGTTCGATACCGGCGCCGCGAGCCGGACGCACAGCGCGGACGGATGCAGCGATTCCGCACGAGTCAGGCCGATCTCCCGCAGTCCAACCAATCCGCGCGCAAGTCGCAACAATCACATGGGATGGTGAGAGCGATGGTGAAACCATGATGAGGAACGGAATTTATTCGCCATCCATTCCTCGAAACCGCGCACGTAACTGAAGATTACCGGCATGAACAGCAGGCTCAGTGCGGTGGACGAGATCAGACCACCGATGACCGCGATCGCCATCGGCGCGCGGAAAGCAGCGTCAAGACCTATCCCGATGGCTGTAGGCATCATGCCCGCCGCCATGGCGAACGAGGTCATCACGATCGGACGCGCGCGCACCCGGCAGGATGCGAGGATGGCATCGCGGCGACTGGCGCCGGCACGCATCTGTTCGAGCATGTGATCGACCAGCAGGATGGAATTCTTGTCGGCGATTCCCATCAGCATGAGTACGCCGATCATCGCCGGCAGACCGAGTTCGGTACGCGTCACGAACAGCAGCAGGAACGCACCGCCGATCGAAAGCGGCAATGCGGTCATTCGCGCCAACGGTTGCAGCCAGTCCTTGTACAACAGCACCTGGATGGAATACACCATCAGCAGTCCGGCAATCATCGCCTTGAGGAAGCTGATCATCAGCGCTTCCATGAATTCCGCATCGCCGGTATTGAGCACCGAGACCGAGGCCGGGAGCTCGCGCATCGACTTCAGCGCCTGGATCCTCTCCATGGCTGTACCGAGAGACACACCATTGAGATTGGCCTCGACGCTGATCTCCCGCTGACGATCGTAGCGCTTGATGGTGGCGGGGCCGAGGCCGTAGCGCAGTGTCGCCACCGACGACAAGGGGATGCTGCGCCCATCGCTGGCCAGCAACTTGAGGTTGAGGAGCATGGACAGATCGCTGCCGAAATCGCGAGGCAAACGCACGCGAATCGGGATCTCGCGATCCTCCTCGTTGAACCTGGGCAGACGGCTGATGTCGTCGCCGATGGTCGAAATACTGATGGCATCACCGACCTGTTGCGCCGTAATGCCGAGTTTCGCAGCCTTGACGGAGTCCATCTCGATGAGAATCTCCCGCTGCTGCTGTCGATTGCTGCCGCCGACACTGCTCAGACCGGGCAGACTGCGCATCTCGCGTTCGACCGACTCGGCGGTACGGGTCAAGGCGCCGACATCCTCGCCGACAAGGACGATGGAAACATCCTTGCTGCCGATCGAGTTGTCGAAGGTTACCCGCACGTCGGGCAGCGTTGTCAGCTGCGACTGCATCGTATTGGCGAATTCGCGCTCGCTCAATTCGCGATCTTCCGGCGGCACGAGCTTGATGACGATCTTGGCGAGATTGATGCCTCCGGACATTTCGCCTGCGGTTGTCAGTACATACTTCACTTCCGGGCGCGCCCGCAGTCGTTTGACGATGTTCTGTGCAGCCGCATCGGTCTGCTCCAGCGTGCTGCCCCGCGGCAACTCGATGGTGATGCTGGCTTCCGAGAAATCCTGGTAGGGCATGAACCCGGTCGGCAACAAGGGCACGAGCGCGATCGAGAGGGCAACGGTGAAGATCGCGATCACCAGCGTCTTGACGCGGTGTCGCAGCGTCCAGTCGACGATCCGCAGATACCCGGCCATGAACGGACCGTCCCGCCCATGGGCATCGTCCTCGGGCGGTTTGCGAAGCAGACGCGACGCGAGCATCGGCGTGAGCAGGCGTGCCACCAGCAGAGAGAAGAATGCCGCGATCGCGACGGTCAGACCGAACTGCTTGAAATACAACCCGGCGATGCCATCCATGAAGCTGACCGGGACGAAGATGGCGCAGATCACCAGGGTGGTCGCGACCACCGACAAACCGATTTCCTCGGAGGCCGCGATCGCGGCATCGAACGGATTACGGCCATTTCTCATGTGCCGATGGATGTTCTCGATCTCGACGATGGCGTCGTCGACCAGCACACCGGTCACCAGCGATATCGCGACGGTGCTGACGAAGTTCAGGGTGAATCCCAGCCACTCCATGCACAGGAACGTCGGAATGATCGAGAATGGAATGGCGATCGCAGCGATGATCGTTGCGCGCGCGTCGCGAAGGAACAGGAATACGACGAGGATGGTCAGTAACGCACCCTCGAGGAAGGTGTACATGGTGGAACGATAACCGCGTTCGGTCGTCGTCACCGTCGAAAAGACTTCCTTGAACTGCATGCCTTTGTGCGATTCCGCGATGCTGTCCAGCCGTTCCTGGATCTTGTGCGCGACGCTGACTTCGCTGGCATCGAGCGACTTGTAGATCGCGAACGTCACCGCGGGTTTGCCGTCGATTCGCGAGATCGTACGCGCCTCGGCGGCCCCCTTCCGGATGCGGCCGAGATCGCCGAGCGCGATGTCGCCGCCATTGGGCAACAGGATACGGATCGCGCCGAGCTCGGCGATCGTATCGGCCTTGCCGAGCGTGCGCAGCGAATACTCCACACCCCGCAAGGTGAGGTGCCCGCCCGGTACTTCGACATAGGTTTCGCCGAGCTGACGACTGACATCCGCCGCAGTGACGCCCAACGAAGACAACACCGCAGGGTCCAGCGTGATCGAAACTTCTTCGTCGGCGCCGCCGTTGCGCACCACTCTTGAAACGCCTTGAATCGACAGCAGTTCGCGGCTCAGGCGATCGTCGACGAACCAGCCGAGCGCCTCGGGCGCCATGCCCGGCGATTCGACGCTGTATGTCAGTATCGATGCCCCGTTGTCCTCCGCGCGCTGTACATACGGCTCGCGCACGGTTTGCGGCAGGTCCTGACGGACCTGCGAAACCGCATTGCGGGTATCGTTGACCGCACGATCGACGTCGACATCGATGTCGAATTCGAGCGTCGTGAGGGACGTGCCTTCGGTGATCGTCGACGTGATATGACGCACACCGGGAATCGCCGCCAGCGCACCCTCGACCCTGCGCGCGACCTGGGTTTCCAGTTCTGAAGGCGTCGCGCCCGGTTGATCGATGCGAACAGACACGACCGGGATAACCACATTCGGCAAGTTCGTGACCGGCATTTCGACGAACGCGATGACCCCGGCGAGGGTCAACAGCATGAACAGCAGGATCGGCGGAATCGGGTTCTTGATCGCCCATGTCGAGGCACTGAACTTCATGCGTACAGGCCTCTGGACACGGTAATCTCCAGAGATTCAGAGATGGCCGGCGGCATCACGTGGCCTCGCCCTTCGCGACAGCGACGGTATCGTCGTCCTGAAGCAAGGCGCCGGCCTTGGAAACAATACGCAGGCCACGCAAGGATTCGCGGACGACGACATGGTCGGCCGTTTGCATGACGACCGTCACCGGCATACGGCGAACGCGGTTCTTCGCATCGACCTGCCAGACATACGCGCCTTGGGTATCCTGCTGCAAGGACGATGAGGGAACGACCCAGCCATCGACGCTGTCGGCCACGATCTTCGCTTCGCAGAAGGTGCCGACCGCGAACGCCATGTCCGCCGCTGGCAGCTCGATGCGCACGATGGTGGTACGGCTTTGTCCATCGACCTGCGGCGCGATCAGGCGGATACGCCCTTCCAATGGCTGATTTTGCCCGGCGACATGTATTGCTGCCTGCATTCCGGGCTTCAGACGGTAAGCGAGCGCCTCGGGCACTTCCGCCTGCATTTCGATACGCCCATTCTGGACGATGCTGAACAGAGAGCCCTGACTTTGGGTCTGGCCACCGATCGTGGCGGTTCGCTGATAGATCAGGCCATCGGCCGGCGCCAGAATCCGGGTACGTTGCGCGCTCAGGCTGGCATCCTGCAACTGCGCATGCGCATGATCCGATGCCGCCTGCTTCTGCTTGAGAAATTCACGGCTCACCAATTGCGAGGACGCCAATGTCCTGGCGCGGGCGTATTCGCCCTGGGCGCGTTCGTATTCGGACTGCAGACTTTTGAGATCGATCTGCAAATCCTGTCCATCGATTGTCGCCAGAAGCTGGCCGCGCCGGACGTGATCGCCGACATCGGCGTGCACCGACAGGATCTTCCGCTCGGACAATTGCGGGATGACCAGCACGTTCTCACGCGGGATCATGGTCCCTGTGACGCTGATCGGGTCGGCGACCGTCCTGTCCTGCGCAGCGATCACGCTGACCGTCAAGAAGGCCTGCTCGGTCGCCTTCGCGGCACCGCCCTCGCCGCCACCTGCCGGCACCGCCGAGCCCGAATATCGCCCGATGACGATACCGATAAACAGGACAACTGCAGCAACGGCTGCGTACCTCAAGACTTGTTTCATGGATCGATCACAATAATGTCCAGGCAATGGCTCTGGGTGAATGGAGCAGGCCCTTCGCTACTATCGCAGCGAGTCGCTGCGTTGCGGCGTTGGGTAATCGTGCATGCAATTCCAGGTCGGCCAACGGCCTATGCGTCAACGCCATAAGCATCGAGTATCGCCGAGAACCTCTGATCGTAATGACGGACGATTTCATGAGGCGCGGTAAAATTCCGACCGTAGCGCTGGTACAGGTATTTCAGCACCTGAAATTCGCTATCGCCTTCAGGTCCATCCATCAGATAATCGATGAAATCGACTGCGCCTTGCTCGTGGACGAAATTCCATGTCACCGAAATCGAGTCTTCGATCACGATCACATCGTGCAACCATCCGTGCGGCACGTACAGCACTTCGCCCGGACGCAGGAAGCCATGATAGTCGGGTTCGACGCTGACTTTATCCAGCGCCGAACCACGGACATCGATGAAACCTCCGAAAGACGTACCCTGCGCGGGATTCGCGAACATCTCTTCCGTTCTTGAGGGGTGATACATCACCAGTTCCTTGACTCCATGGAACTGGCTGACCACCGCATCGCTACAGAACGGGTCGCGGTGCAGACGGGTTCGCGCGCCACGCGCGGAAATCAATACGCCCCGATACGGGAACAGATCACGGGTCGGATCCGGCTCGCCCGCGTCGGGAACCAGAAAACCGCTGCGAGGCAAGAACGACGGCGCCTGCCAGTGCTGACTGATCCGTCGGAATGCTTCGTCGCCCCACGCATGGTCGACGTCCTTGAGCTGGTTGTACCAGCGAACATAGGGGACACCATGTCGCAACTCGCCCTCGACGCCGAAATACTGGTCGAGATATTGACCCAGCGTAGATACATCCTGCAAATCGAAAAGACTGTCGTAAACCTGAACCGGCAACTCGCCGAGATGCGCGCTGAAGTGGGACGGCGTCCAACAGGCCGGGTCGAATTTCAGGTCGCGGACAACCACCGGCCGATTTCGGCGGACGTATTGAGCGAGGAAATCCGCCTCGGAGATGGAATCCAGAACATCGATCGTCTGCATATTATCGTTCCTGTTCAGACGGTCGCTGCCACGGCACCGATATCCGCATCGGCACGGGAGGGAGCGAATAGACGATGGCACGCCTTGGCGATGATGCCCAGCCCGTCCCGAAGGACTTCAGGCTCGATGGTCAATGCCGGCATGATTTTCAATACCTGATCGAAGGCCCCGCAGGATTCGACCACCAGCTTGTTCGCGAAGCATTCCGCAATGGCCGCGGAAGTGTCGTCTCCGGAATGGAATTCCAATCCCTGCATCAGGCCGATTCCGCGCACCCCCTTGATCTTTTGCGGGAAACTCCTGGCGATTTCCGTCAAGCCATCGCGAAGAATGGCCTCCTTCTCTCCCAATGCTTTTTGAAAAGCGTCGTCCCGCCAGTAGCGCTGCAGCACTTCGGTCGCCGCGACGAAAGCCAGATTGTTGCCGCGGAAGGTGCCGTTGTCCTCGCCAGGGCGCCATTTGTCGAGCTCCGACTTGATCAGCAGGACCGCCATCGGCAAACCGAGTCCGCCGATGGACTTCGACAGGCAAACCATATCCGGTTCGATACCGGCGCGCTCGAAACTGAAGAAGCGTCCCGACCTGCCGCAGCCCGCCTGGACCTCGTCGAAGATCAGAGGAATTCCGTACTCGTGGGTGATATCGCGCAATTTCCGCATCCATTCGACCGACGCGACATTGAGACCGCCCTCGCCTTGGATCGACTCCAGTATGACTGCGGCGGGGTGATCGACTCCGGAGCTGGGATCCCGCAAATACTGGTGCAACAATTCGGCGCTGTCCAAACCATCGACATATCGATCGTAAGGCAGGCGAGTCACAGACCCGTAGGCGATGGACTGGCGATGGTACCGGTTACCGGTAAGGCTGAGCGAAACACCACTCATGCCGTGATATGCATTCGTGAAGGCGATGACATTCTGCCGGCCGGTCACTTTGCGCGCCAACTTGATGGAAGATTCAACCACGCTCGTGCCGGTCGGGCTGGTGAACTGCATGCGGTATGAATACCCGCGCGGCTGCAGAATGATGCTCTGGAACGCATCGATGAACGCCCGTTTCGACGTCGAGTGCAGGTCGAGGCTCATCAAGATATTGTCGGTCGACATGTATTCGAGAACCGCGCGCTTGGCGTATTCGTTGTTGTGACCGTAGTTGATCGCGCCGGCGCCGCACAGAAAATCGATGTAGCGCACCCCGTTCTCGTCGTTGAGATAGCTGTTCTTCGCAGTGGTGAACACCACCGGAAAACTCCGGCAATAGGATCTTGCGGAAGATTCGTACTCTTCGAAAGTCGATGTTTGAGCGTTCATGGATTGATTTTGTCCTCAAGTCGATTGCTGGATAATTGCTGTCCTGTGCCAAACCGCTACCACCTGAATTTGATCCTCGCGAGGATCAAAGACGCCACCGACCAGACCGAGAGCAGGACGATCTGCGGCAAGATCTCGCTGATATTGCCTATCCCCACGCCATTGAACAACAGCGCCTGGACCGCGGTGTTCATCTGGGTCAGGGGCATCAGCCCGGAAATGGTCTGCAGCCAGCCCGGAAAGGCCTTCACCGAGAAAAACACGCCGCCAAGCACGATCAACGGAATCTGCACGAAATTGACGATGCCGTAATAGGCGGTGACCGACGGGCTGATCGCGGAAATCGCCAGACCCAGTCCATGAAACGAAATGCAACCCAGCGTGATGACCAGAAACAGAAGCGCATAGTCGACCCGGTACGGAATATCGAAAACGAACACGCCGATCGCGAACAGCGCTATCGCGACGCTGTAGGCCACCAGCATGCGCGAAGCGAACAGACCGGCCAGAAACGGCACAGGCGAGATATCGATGGTCTTGATGTTCTTGTACAGGCCATGATGTTCTTCCTCGATCAGCACGCCGCCGAAACCGTTGAGGCCGATCAGCAGCAGTGTCATGCCGATCAAGCCCGGCAGGAGCGTGACCAGATAGGAGGTGTACTTCCTGGTCTTCAACTCGGTCGAATGCAGTCCCGCGGCCGACCGTCCATCGGCGAATTCGTCGATCAGGCCACGTAGCGCCGTGACTTCGACCTGGTTCTCAGGCAGCGAGTTGGAATAAAGGCGGTACTCGATCCCGCCGCTTGACGCTTTCGCGGGAAGGACCTCAAGGTAATGCTTCAACTCATTGTCGCGAACCGCTTCCTTGGCCGACGCCGCGCTGCCGCCATGAGCGCTGAGCTTGACGTAGTCGTGCGCGGCAAGGGATGCGACAAGGCGCGCGCTCTGCTCCGTTTTCGCATGATCCAGGTAGGACACATTCAAGACCGAACCATCGCGGACCTGCAGCGGAAATCCGATCCCCAGCAGCAGAAGCACGGGCAGGACATAGCTGAAGAACAGCGCCGTCTTGTCCGATTTCAACTGAAGCATTCTCAATTTGAAGAAAATCCATGTCTTTTTCATTCGCGCAGGTCCTTTCCTGTGTGCGACAGGAATACGTCTTCGAGACTCGGACGCACAATGTCGATATTGGTGATCGGGATACCGCGATCGCGACAGGTCGCGAGCACGGCTTCGAGCGTTTTGGCCACGTCGGTCGTTTGAATCGAAAGCGTATCGCTGCGTTCGTCCCAGCCATGACTGATCACGCCGTCCAGCGCACCGATGCTCTGGGCATGGGCGGCTTCGAGTCTGGTATTGCCGAACTGCAGATTCAACGACTGGGTGGCGGACAAGGACTTGACCAGCTCTGCCGGTGGACCGTGCGCGATGATCTTGCCTCCATTCATGATCATGATGTCGTCGCAGAGTCTCTCCGCTTCCTCCATGTAGTGCGTGGTCAAAATGATGGTTTTCCGCCCATCGTTCTTCAACTGCTCGATGAATTCCCAGGTATAGATCCGACTCTGCGGATCGAGGGCCGACGTCGGCTCGTCCAGGAAAATGATATCCGGATCCTCAAGCAATGCGATCGCGATCGACAAGCGCTGCTTCTGACCGCCGGACAACTCGTCGACCTTGAACGACAACTTGTCCTTCAGCTCCAGGCGCTCCAGCAACCATTCCGCCGACGGACCCTCGCGCTTGCCGCCGACCGCGGACCGAAGCTCCTGATAGAACTTCAGCAATTGCGCGACGGTCAGGAACTGGAAGTAGTTGTTCTGCTGCAACTGGACGCCCAGATGCGGCTGGATGCTGCGCATTTGCGTGGCGACATCCATGCCGAATATCCGTATCGAACCGGAAGTGATGTCCGTAAGACCTTCGATCATCGCCAGCAGCGAGGTCTTGCCGGCACCGTTCGGCCCCAGAATCCCGAAGCATTTCCCGCGCGGAACGCGGAAGCTGACGCCCTTGACCGCCTCGAAATCGCCGTACCGCTTGTGCACGCCCTCGACGATCAACACATCGTCCTCGGTCGTGCTCGCATTTGGCGTCGCAGTCATGCCCGTACCCGCCGCGGCATCCGCGGCATCGACAGTCATGGACGACTCGATCAGAACACTATCTGGAATTGTCGACATAAGACCTCTGAGATCCCCGTCGCTGCCGCGGAACGCGCAGGTGACGACGATCTGGTTGTCCTGTTCGTGGGATTCGAACAGGATTCCGCGGTAATCGCGGAGTTTTTCGCGGAATTGTCCGGTTTCCAGCGGCGTCGGCCGATGATCGGCGCTCTGCGCTTCCATCTGGAAATTGAACAGGACTTCTTCGGACAACGCCGGCAGTGTCGGCGGCAAACCTTCACTGCGCGCACGCGCTTCCATTGCCAGGTAACCGAGCCCACGCCTCTGGAGTTCAGCGACTTTGTCGGAGAGATTCCGAAGCGTCGTGTCGCGACCCACCGAAATCGGTACCTTGTCGAGGAACAGACCGACATGATCGAAGTATGCATGCTCGCCGCGCTGACGGCCATGGTGGTTGAGCACCAGACCGAAGCGCTCCAGGCCTGTCGATTGCAGCATCCAGCGCTTGAACACTTCAAACGCCTGCTCCGCCGCGCTCATTCCCGCTGCGATCGGCGTGGCGAAACGAACCACCTGCAACGGTCCATCCGCACGCTGCGCGAGTAGCGAACGCGTCGCGGCGATCGCCGATGCCACGCCGGCGCGATCGAAACTCTCGTCGAGAACAGCATCGATGGCACGATCGCCTTGCGGTTCGACAGCGCTGACGAACGCACGATAGGTACCCGCGAACGGCGTCGCATCGCCGCGCAGGATCTCGCCAAGGCGGCGTTGTACCGCGCCTGCGGACACGCCATCCCATGCGAGATGATCGATCGACAGCAACAGGTAATGCTGGGTGTCCGTCGCCGAAATCCACGCTGCCGAGTAAGCCAATGGCGTCTCGGCGCGAGCGCGTTCCAGCGCCTGCGTCGCATGCGCGATGGCATCGTCTGGGGCCAAGCCGACGTCGACAGCGAGCCGAAGCGCTGGAATGGCCATCCTGCCGATCGCTTCCTGATCGAGCAGACGCCAGGTCGAGGTCTGCAGATCCGGGATGGAGCGGAGCAGATCCTGTTCACTGGCCAAGCGTGCGAATGCCGCCTGCAGTTGCGCCGACGTGTACCAGCCCTGCACCGGAATGCATTCGTTGCCGTAGCGCGCGGTCCAATCCTGCAGATTGCGCTGCATCAGCCCGAAGCCGTAGGTCTCGACGACGGGCGCGGCGATCAATTGGGCGTGCACTTGCCGCAACTGCCCGGACAGCGCGCCGGGGAGGCCCGAAACCGTGATCGAGGTGTCGTCATCGAGTGCGGACAGGCCCACCGACTGCAAGCGTTGCGCTTCGGCCGCAGGGTCGTCGCACAAACGGACGAATTGCGCATCCACGCCATCGCACGACGCCAACAGCTTCTGCAGCAGCATGCGACGATCGCCTTCCCTGCACCGTACCAGCAGCGCTTTGACGGCCGCTGGCGCAGCGTCGACGACTGCCCAGGCGTGCTCCCATCCCTCCGACACCAGCCGATCCGGCAACGAAGGCTGGATTGCGCCGGCTTCTGCGATCGCCTGCACGGTACGCAGGCGGTAGATGTCGGCGACGCTCAGCACGATACCGTGTTCCCGTATCCGGCTCAGCATCCGGATCAGCAGAATCGAATCGCCGCCGAGATCGAAGAATGCGTCTTCGCGACCGACCTGGTCGAGCCCCAGCAGATCCCGCCATACATCGGCAACGAGCGATTCCGCGCCTGGCTGCGGTTGCGCATACTGCGCTTGCATGAGAGCGGTTCCGGTCGGTTCCGGCAGCGCTTTGCGATCGATTTTTCCGTTGCCCGTCAACGGCAGTGCATCCATCATGACGATCGCGCTCGGCGTCATGTACTCGGGCAGCGACGCGCGGATATGCGCGCGCAGGATCTCGATCGTCGCTGCTGTGCATGTCGTGACGTAAGCCACCAGCTTCTTGTCGCCATGCGAGCCGAAACTGCGCGCCAGCACGACCGCTTCACGCACCGCCGGGTGGCGTTCCAGACAGTTCTCGATTTCGCCCAATTCGATGCGGAAGCCGCGGATCTTGACCTGGAAGTCCTTGCGCCCGATGAATTCGATACTGCCGTCCGGATAACGCCTGCCCAGGTCGCCGGTGAGGTACAGGCGACGGTCGGCAGGGTGGCGTTCGTAAGGGTTCTCCTTGAAGACAGCGCGCGTTTCTTCCGGCTTGTTGTGATAGCCGCGGCCGACGACCGGTCCCGAAACCGCGATTTCGCCGACGACGCCGATCGGCGCGAGCATCAACTCGTCGTCCAGAAGATGCAGATGCGCATTGGCGACCGGCTTGCCGATCAGGACCCGATCCACGGGACCATGGATCGGCTGGAACGACACATCGTCGGAACATTCCGCGGGACCATAGGCGTTCATCAGCGGGATCTGGGGATACTGCTCGAACCAGCGCACCACAAGCTCGCGCGGCAGCGCCTCGCCGGTCGGCAATACCCACCGCAGATCCGGCAAGGGCTTGCGAGACTGCAGAATCACCTGCATCACCGACGGCACCGGCTCCCATATCGTCACGCCGGTTGCGCGCAGGCGATCGAGCAACGCATCGGGATCGCGAGTGGTTTCATCGGAAACGATCACGACCTTGCCGCCCAGCAACAGGGCTGTGAGGAACTGCCAGACCGAAATGTCGAAACACTGCGACGCGGTCTGGGCGATGACATCGTCTCCGCTCAACGCCAGCGGTTCGAATTTCGAACGCATGTTGTTGATCATGCCGCGATGTTCGATCATCACGCCTTTCGGCTTGCCGGTCGACCCCGACGTGAACAGCACGTAGGAAAGATCGTCGAGCTTCGGGTATGGCAACGTCGCAACCACGGCAGCGGTTGAATCGGTCGCGGACGCCATCAGATCAGCGGCGACATTCACTTCGCCCGACTTCCATTTGCGTTTCAGCCAACGCTGCTCGGTCGCGTATTCCTCGCCGATCAGCACATGCTGCGGCTTGGCATCGTCGAGGATTTCGAGCCATCGCTGCGGCGGATGCGTGGGATCCAGCGGAAGATAAGCGGCGCCCACTTTCAGCACTGCGATGATCATGACCAGAAGATCGCTGCTGCGTCGATTGAGCAGCGCGATCACCGTCCCCGCCCCCGCGCCCTTTTCGCGAAGCGCCAGCGCCAGACGCGTGGAGCGCGAATCGAGCTCGCGATAGCTCAATTGCCGGATCGAGCACTCGACCGCGATCCGATCCGGCGTCGACGACACCTGGGCCGCGAAGAGCTCAGGCCATGTCACCTCGATCAGGTCGGGTCGGAAGGTATCGTTGAAGCCTGTGACCAGACGCCGACGCTCGGCGTCCGGCAGGATCTCGATCCCACGCATCGGCCGGTCCGGATCGTTGTGCAATGCCTCCGCGATGTTGATGGCAGCCGTGCACACGTAGTCCGCCACCAGTTTCGGATCGGCGATGCGCATGCACTGGATGTTGATCGTGAAGGTCTTGCCGGTATCGTCGATATCGAGCGTGAGTGGATAATTGGTGCGCTCTCCGTCCCAATCGCCGCTGACAACGCGTACGCCGGGCAGCATCGCGCCGCTCGCGACCGCATCGGTATTCAGGCTGTGACGGAAATTGATCATCGCGCTGAACAGCGGCAGCGCCGACGATACCCCGCTGCAACGCTGCGCCTGGGACAGGGATGCCTGCTCGTGCATGAGCAGTTCGGCCAGACGGGCACGGGTATCTGCGATCGTTTCGCGAACACTGGCGGTCGAGAACGGTACGCGCAGCGGCAGCGTATTGATGAACATGCCGAACGCACGATCCAGCCCGTCGATGCTTTGTTGACGACCCGAAAGCACGGCGCCGAACACCACATCCTGACGCCCGCTGCAACGACCGACCACCAGTCCCCACGCCGCATGGAACAACACTGCCGGCGTGGTTCCGTAACGACGCGCGGCGTCGCGGATCCGCTGCGAAGCTTCGCTGTCGATCGATGCGACGGCATCCACGACGTCTTCGCGACTCTCCTTGTCGCTCGCGCCCTGGGTGTTGGAAAAGCCGAACGGCAGCGTCGGCTCTTCGACATCGCCCAGTTGCCGACGGAAATAGGCGTCGTGATCCTGTGCGGACAGCTGGCGCAGCTGGGCGATGAAGTTGCGGTAGGGAACCGACACCGGCAACCGATCGGCTTGCCCAGCCAACAACATCTGGATCTCGCCGATCATCAGCTCGACCGTGGTCTGATCGCAGACGATATGGTGACTGAGCAGCGCCAGCAACCATTCGCCGTTTTCGGCGTCGTGGGCGACGAACGTTTTCAACATCGGCGCACGGCTCAGGTCGAGACGCAGCCTGCGCGGATCGCTTTTGGCGACCAGTTGCGGCAATACTTCGCCGGGTTCCAGCGCGATCTCCTCGATGGGCAACGGTACGTGCCGGCATACGACCTGCACCGGGTGCGAAAGCGCTTCCCACTGCGCGCAGGTCCGGAGGATGTCGTGACGATCGATCACAGCCTGCATCGCCGCCAGGAAGGCATCGAGCAGTTCCCGGCTCTCGAAAGCCAGCATCGAGCGCAGGAGATAGTTGTCCCCTTCTCCACCGAGCAGATAGTGGTAGAGAATGCCTTCCTGCAGCGGACCGAGTCGATAGATATCCTGGATGTTGGCGACGCCGCCCGGGACATTCGCGACGATGCGGTCGATATCGGCTTGGCTCAAGTCGGCCAGCGGCAGCAACTCGGGGCTGATGTCCGCGCAATCCGTCGCGATGAGATTCTCGGGAACTTCCTGTTTCTGCTCGGCTTCGCCTGGAGCGAGCGGCGTCAATACCGTCGCCAGCGCGGACAGCGAAGGCTGCGTCAGCACCGTGCGGATATCCGTGACGTAGCCGCGTTCGCGCAGATTCACCAGCATCGCAATCACCATCAACGAGTGACCGCCGAGCTCGAAGAACTGATCGTGACGACCGACGCGATCCAGATTCAACAACGATTGCCATACTTCTGCGAGCACGGTCTCGGCAGGGCCGACAGGCGCCTCATAGACGCTCGACACGACCGCACCCAGATCGGGCGCCGGCAGGGCCGCCCGATCGAGCTTGCCGTTGCCGGTCAGCGGCAACGCGGGCAACACCACGAATGCGCTGGGCACCATGTACTCGGGCAGATGCTGCGCGAGCTGGTTGCGCAGTGTCTGCGCCGACAATGCGACGGCATCGGGGCCGACGACATACGCCACCAGACGCTTGTCGCCCGGGCGGTCTTCGCGCGCGATCACCGCGCATTCGACCACGCCCGCGCAAGCCGCCAGCTGCGCTTCGACTTCGCCCAGCTCGATGCGGAAGCCGCGGATCTTGACCTGGAAATCGTTGCGACCGAGATAGTCGAGCACACCATCGGCGCGCCAGCGGCAGAGGTCGCCGCTGCGGTACAGCCGGGCATCGCCACTGGCATCGAAAGGGTCGACGATGAAGCGCTCGATGGTCAGTTCGTCGCGATTGAGATAGCCGCGCGCGACCTGGGCGCCGCCGATGCAGAGCTCGCCGGCGACGCCGATGGGTACCGGCTGGCCCTCGGCATCGAGCACGCGCATGTACATGCCGGCGATCGGACGCCCGATCGGCACGTCGGGGCCTTGCAGCGAATCGGCGCTGGCTTCGTGCACCACGCAGCCGACGGTGGTCTCGGTCGGGCCGTACTCGTTGACGATGCGCGATGCCGGGCTGAGCCGCTGCCAGAGGGCGACGGTCGCCGACGGCAGCGCTTCGCCGCCGACCACGAACAGCTTCGGTGCCGGGCGCACGGCGGCGGTTTCCAATCGTTGACCGAGCGCCCGCAGATGCGCCGGCGTGATCTTGATGAGAGTCGACCGGAGCGCATGGTCGGACTGCGCGTCCATCATCTCTGCTTCGAGACCCGCGAGCTCGTCGCCTTCACGCAACAGCACCGCAGACCCACCGCTGAGCAGCGGCAGGTACAGACTGGTGATGGTTGCGTCGAAGACGATCGGAGAAGAGACCACGGCATCGATCGGCTCGCCGCCGGTGTATGCGTGCAGTGCCCAGCGCAGATAGGCCCCGAGTTGCGCGTGTTCGACCATCACGCCTTTCGGCCGACCGGTGGAGCCGGAGGTATAAATGACGTAAGCGAGGTCGTTCGGCGAAACCACGACCAGATCGTATGCGGGATTTTCGACCGCGTGCTGCGCGAGCACCGCATCGTCGAGATCAAGCCAAAGTGCGGGACGCGCATCGTCGCCCAGCGCGTCGCGCAGGGACGACTGCGAGAGCAGCGCGACCGGCGCGCTGTCGTCGAGCTGATAGCACAGACGCTCGGCCGGTGCGGCAGGGTCCATCGGGACATAGGCCAAACCCGCCTTGCCGACGCCGATCATCGCCGCGACCAGATCGGGGCCGCGCTCGAGACAGACCGCAACGCGGTCGTCGCGATGCGCACCGAGCGCGATCAGCCAATGCGCGATGCGATTGGCGCGCGCATTCAGCGTGGCGTAGTCGAGGCGCTCGTTCGCATGAACCAGCGCGTTCGCCTGCGGCGTGCGCGCAACCTGCGCTTCGAACGCGCGATACGGCAACGGCAGCGCCGGGCCGATGTCGTCGCGGCCGACGGCATCGTTGTTGAAACGCTCCAATACCTGCGCGCGTTCGATATCCGCCAACAATGGAATGCGCGCGATCGGCAGCGACGCGTCATCCACCATGACCTGCAACACGCGCTGCAGGTAACCGACGTGACGCGTCAATGTCGCATGGTCGAACAGCGCGGTGGCGTATTCGATCCCACCGACGATGCGCTCGCCGTCTTCGGACAGGCTGAGGGTGAGATCGAACTTGGCGGAATCCTGCGCGATCTCGACGCTTTCGACCTGCAGTCCGGGCATGTCGATCCGCCGCCATTCCTCGTCCTGCCAGCTGAACATCACCTGGAAGATCGGGCTGTGAGCGATGCTGCGCGGTGGCTTGACGACCTCGACCACCTGCTCGAACGGCAATTGCTGATGGGCCTGGGCACCGAGCAGCGCGAGTCTGGCCTGCTGCAGCAACGCAGCAGTCGAGGTGCCGCCGTCGACATCGACCCGCACCGCGAGCGTATTGACGAAGAACCCGACCAAAGGTTCGAGCTCGGCCTGCAGGCGGTTCGCGGCCGGAATGCCGATCACCACCTGCGACTGGTTGGAGAGTCGATGCAGAACGATCGTCCACGCGGCGAACAGCGTGGTGAACAGGGTGACACCGTGACGCTGGCTGAGGGCGCGCAAGCCTGCGCTGAGCGCGGGATCGAGCATGATCGGCAGACTGTCGCCATCGAAGCTCTGCTGCGGCGGACGCGGACGATCGGTCGGCAATTCAAGGAGCGCAGGCGCATCGCGCAGGTTGTCGCGCCAATACGCCGACTGCGCCTGCCATACCTCGGCTTCCGGCAGCCCACGCTGCCACGCGGCATAGTCGGCGTACTGTACGGTCAGCGGCGGCAGCGGATCGGGCGCACCTTCGCATTCGCTGCGATACAGCTGGCCGATCTCGCGCACCAACAGGCCCAGCGACCAGCCGTCCATGACGATGTGATGAATGACGATCAACAGCACGTGTTCGTCTGCGGCCATCCGGATCAGCTGACCACGCAGCAACGGGCCGGTTTCGAGTTGGAAAGACGCGTCGAACTCCTGATGCATCGCAGCCTGGAATGCATCCTCGGCGTCGTTGGCGGCGGAGAGATCGCGTTCGCGAAGCGTGAAACCGGTATCCGCCGGAGAGAAATGCTGCATCGGCGTTTCGCCATGCATCACGAAACGGGCGCGCAGCACTTCGTGACGCGCGACGATACGGTCAAGGGCGCGTCCGAGCGCAGCCACATCGAGTTCGCCGCGCAGGCGCAGCGCGCCGGGAATGTGATAGGTACGGCTGACATCCTGCATCTGCGCCAGGAACCACAGCCGCTGCTGCGCGAACGACAGCGGCATGGCTTCCGTGCGCGGCACGGCGACGATCGGAGGCAACGCATGCTGGGCGGCGTGTTCCACGACCAGCGCGAGGTCGGCCAGCACCGGCTGCGCCAACAGATCGGCGACGCCGATCTCCACACCCAGTCGCTCGCGCAACTGCGCGATCGCGCGCATCGCCAGCAGCGAATGTCCACCCAATTCGAAAAAATTGGCGTTCGCGCCGATCTGCTCCGGCGCCAGCTTCAACACCGTTGCCCACACCTCGGCCAGCGCGCGTTCGCTCTGGGTCCGCGGTGCGACATGCACGGTATCGACCGGTGCCGTCGCCTCCGGTTCCGGTAGCGCTTTCTCGTCGATCTTGCCGTTGCCGGTCAACGGCATCCTGTCGACGACGCCGATCGCCTGCGGCAGCATGTAGTTCAACAGGCTCATCCGCAGGAAATCGCGCAGGTCGTCGAGAAAGGCTTCGGTCGCGGCATCGCCGGGCAACAGGCCTTCGCGATGCACGACCCAGGCCAACAGACGCTTGTCGGCGTCGGTGCCGCGCACCGAGACCGACGCATCCTGGACATCGGGGTGGGCGCGCAGACGGTTCTCGATTTCGTCCAACTCGATGCGGAAACCGCGCAGCTTGACCTGGCGATCGCGACGACCGACGAAAACGATCTGTCCGTCCTCGCGCCAGCGGCCCATGTCGCCGGTGCGATACACGCGGCTACCGGGTTTCCACGGATCGGCAAGGAACTGTTCGCGATTGAGTTCGGGGCGATTGAGATATTCGTTGGCGACGCCGTCGCCGCCGATCCAGATTTCGCCGAGCAGCCCCGGCGCGCAGAGCTGCCCGAGACGATCGACTACATAGACTGCGGTGTTGCTGATCGGCCCGCCGATCGACAGCGATTCGACATCGGCCTGTCCGCGTTCGCAGATCCAGGCGGTGGACAGAATCGTGGTTTCGGTGGGGCCGTAGCCGTTGATGTAACGGCAGCGTGCGCCCCACTGCGCGACCAGTTCAGCGGATGGCGCCGAACCGGCTGTCAGCAGAGTCATGTCTTCGGGAATCCGCGCCGGATCCAACTGCTGCAGATACGGCGGCGGGAACGCGCAGAACACGATGGCGCGGGTATTGAGGTACGTGGCGAGCGCCTGTGGATCCATGATCAGCGCGTCGGCCAACAGGTGCAGTTCGGCGCCGGCCAACAATCCACCGAAGATTTCGCCGGCGGAGGCATCGAAGGTATAGGGCGCGAACTGGATCATCCGGCTACCGGCGCCGAACAACCGGGCGTGCACGCACCATGCGCAGAAATTGATCAGGCTGCGATGCGATATCGCCACGCCTTTCGGCGTACCGGTCGTACCGGAGGTGTAGATCACGTAGGCGGTGTGCTGCGCATCTCCGGGACCGTCGGCGATGCCGTCTTCACCGTCATCGGACGATCCATCCGCTTCATCGAGACAGTTCTCGATCTCGAGACATGCCGCGATATCGAGTACGACCTGATCGCGATGCACTCGATCGGTCAAGGTCCAGACGATCCCGGCATCGGTGGTGATGAAACGTCGCCGGTCCGCAGGACAGTCGACCGCGATCGGCACGTAGGCCGCTCCGGCGCGCATGATGCCGATCATCGCGGCGATCAGATCGGGCCCCTTGCCCATGCTCAACGCGACTTTGTCGCCGGAACGCACGCCGTGCGCACGCAGCCAGCGCGCGATCTTGCGCGAGCGTCGCGCGAGTTCGCCGTAGCTGCAGCGTTCGTCGCCGAACACAAGCGCGTCGGCCAGGGCATAGTTGTGCGCCACCGTATCGAAGACTTGGGGCAACGTGCGGTCGCGCTGGTAATCGAGCGCGGTCGCATTCCAACCGTGGATCGCGCACGCGCTTTCGTCGGCGTCGAGCAGGGACAATTGCGCGACCGTACGGGTCGCGCCTGCGGCGATGCTCGACAGCAGGTTGGACAGACGTCGCAACAGGGCGGCGGTGCCGTCGTCGTCGAACTGCAGGCGCTGGTACGCCAATTCGAGCATCAACCGGTCGCCTGGATAGGCGATCAGATTCATGCCGAAACTGGTCCGGCTGGCGCCCTCGATGCTTCGGACCTTCAAACCGTCGGCGCCAGCGGAGGCCAACAGCGACCAATCGCGCGGATAGTTCTCGACCACCACGAGCGTGTCGAACAACGCCTGGCCGGGCTTCGCCCCGCTGACCCGCTGGATTTCCGGCAGCGAGAGGAAACCGTGATCTTCGTTGTCGAGCTGCTGGCTCTGGATCTGGCGCAGCAGCGACGAGACGGTCTGAGCACCGTCGGCACGCACCCGGACCGGCAGCGAATTGATGAACAGACCGACCATCGATTCGATGCCTTCCACTGCTGCAGCGCGCCCGCTGGTGGTGTAGCCGAACAGCACCTCGTCTTCGGCGATGTATTTGCCCAGAAGCAAACCCCATGCCGCCAGCATCAGCGTGCTGAGGCTGACGCCTTCGGCCTTGACCAGACGATGCAGACGTGAAGTGACTTCAGCGGACAGCTCGATCGAATGCGAGGCCTGTTCGTACCGGATGGGGGTATGCCCCTGTCCGGCAGCGACACGCTCCAGCGGCAACTGCGCGCTGACGGACAGATCGAGTCCCAGGAACCAGTCGCGCCAATACGCTTCGGCAGCGCCCGCGTCGCGGGCGGACAACCAGTCGATGTACTGACGATAGGCGGGCTCGGCGTGCGGCGCAGCCTGCAGCCCGGCCTGCGCGCCGGTCCGCGCATAGGCTTCGAACAATTGGCGGATCAGCAGCGCAGCGGACCAGCCATCGATCAGCGCGTGGTGATGCGTCCAGACCAGGCAGTCGTTGTCGTCATCCATCCTCACCAGCAGCAGCCGCATCAACGGTGCATGGCCGAGGTCGAAGCCCTGCGCCATTTCCTCGTGCATCAGCCGGGTCAGCGCGGCCTGCGCATCGCCGCCGACGGTGCGGGCGTCGATTTCGCGCCAGGGCACCTCCGCGCCATCGATCACCACCTGCATCAATCGGGCTTGACCGAGATCGACGAAAGCGGTGCGCAGGATATCGTGACGATCCACCAGCGTCTGCCAGGCGCGGCGCAATCGATCGGCGTCGACCCGCGCCAACGCGATCTGCATCTGCGACAGATACAGATCCTTCTGCGCGCCGCCATCGGAGAACATCAGCAGACCCTGCTGCATCGGCGTGCATGGATAGGCATCGCGCAACGCCGGGTAGCGACCACGCAATGCGCCCAGTACATCGGTCGGCAGCGACTGTAGAGACGTACCCGGCTCCGTCGACTGCGCGTCGACGCCGAGGCCGACACCACGACGATCCTCCGTCGCATCGCTGTCGTCGGGATCCACCGGCAACAGTTCGCGCAGGCTGGCGAGGAATCCTTCCGCGATCGCCGTGGCCGCCTCCCGGCTCAACTGACGGTCGCTGTAATCGAAACGGAGCTGCAGCGCACCCGCACGCACCGCACCATCGATGCGCAGCGCATGCCCGCGCACGCGGCGTGGACCGATCACGCTGCCGCCTTCGCTGTCGTCGGCGAAATGGCCGAGATAGTTGAAGAGCACCTGTGCGCCGCTGCCGTTCGGATCGTCGCTGGCGGTCTCCAGCGCTTCGTCGTGCGCGATCTGCTGCAGGGCACCGAAGCCGATTCCGCCGTTCGGCACCGTCGCCAGGATCCGGCGCGTCCGGCTCAGATGTCGGCTCGGCGGTTGACGCACATGATCGAAACGCAACGGATACAGGCTGGTGAACCAACCGATGGTTCTGCTCGGGTCGAGCTCGGTCGCACCGTCGTCGTACAGGTCGCGGCCATGTCCTTCCAGGTCGATGCGCACCGCATCGGCATCGAGTCGTTCGCCCAGACTCCGGGTCAGCGCCGCGATCAGCAGCACCTGCGGCTGCAGGCCAGTGCGTGCACGCTGAAGCAGTCGCTGCGTTTCATCGGCATCGAGCGCGATCTCGACCGCCTGCGTGGTGGCTTCCGGCTGAGGCGCGTTGTCGTCGCTGCCATCGACATCGAAGTCCAGGCGCGCGACCGGCTGGGCCAGTTGCTGCAGCCAGTAGTCGCGCTCGCGTTCGACGATCGCGCCGAAAGCGAAATCGTGCACCCGCGTGGCCCAGTCTTGATAGCTGTCGGTTTTCGCCCCGAATCGCGGCGCTTCGCCGTGTCTGGCCGCGTCCAGTGCGCTGTGCAGATCGTCCTGCAGAATGCGCCACGAGACGCCGTCGACGACCAGGTGATGGATCACCCACAGCAGCGACTGACCCTGTGCGCCGCGTCGCCAGATCCAGCGCTGCAGCCTGCCCTGTTTGATATCCAGCCCAGCGAGCGCCTCGGCGGCCTCGGCGCGGATATCGCCGGAAGCATCGCCGTCGACAGCGATCAGCACATCCGCCTGTACGGCATCGTCGGTCTGCAACGCTTCGGGGCGATACTGCGCGATCCATCCGGATGAAGTCTCGCGGAATTTCAGACGCAGCACGTCATGACGCGCGACGATCGCCCGCAGCGCGATGTCCAGCATCTCGCGGGTCGTATCGGCAGGCAGCGCGATGCGTCCGTACTGCGCATATCGATCGATATCGGGCTTGCCCTGCTGCAGATACTGCAACTGGATCGGCAACAGTCGCTGCGCACCGCCGACGGTGGTCTGCTCCGTGCCCGCCGCGGTTGTCGTGGCCGCTTCCGTTGCACCCGCTTTGGCGACGATCTGGCGGATCGTGCGTCCCTCGATGACCAGCCGGGGCGTCAACGACAGCCCGCGCTTGGCCGCGCCCGACACCACCTGGATCGCCAGAATCGAATCGCCGCCGATCGAGAAGAAGCTGTCGGTGACGCCGAAGGCTTCGTTGCCAAGCACATCCTTCCACACCGCCCACAGCGCTTCCTCCATCTCACCCTGCGGCATGACCTGCGCGCTGTGCACATAGGCCGCCGCATCGGGTTCGGGAAGACGCGCACGATCGATCTTGCCGTTGGCGTTGCGCGGCATCGCTTCGAGCATCACGAACGCGGCCGGCACCATGTATTCGGGCAGGGTCTCGCGCAGCAGCGCGCTGACCGAGCCGATCAGGCCGGCGCGGAAGTCCGCATCGGCGATGTCGCCCTGCTTGGGCACGCAGTACGCGACCAGTTGCTTCTGTCCCTGCTCCTGCTTGACCAGGACGAGGGTCTGCTTGATCTCTTCGTGCGCGGAAATCGCGTTCTCGATTTCGCCAAGTTCGACCCGGAAACCGCGGATCTTGACCTGATGATCGATACGTCCGAGGAAGTCGATCAGGCCGTCGCGACGCCAGCGCACCAGATCGCCGGTGCGATACAGGCGATCGTCGGGGTCGTTCGAGAATGGGTCGGCGACGAATTTCGAGGCCGTCAACTCGGGCTGGTTCAGATAGCCGCGCGCTACGCCGGGACCGCCGACGTAGAGCTCGCCGTTCACGCCCGGCGGCAGCAGCTGACCGTCGGCGCTGAAGACGTAAGCGGTCGAATTGGTGATCGGTCGGCCGATCGGAATCACTTCGCGATCTTCGTCGCCAACGAAATGATAGGTCGAGAACGAGGTGTTCTCTGTCGGGCCGTAGCCGTTGATGATCTGCAGCTGCGGATTGGCCTGGCGCGCGAGCAGCACGTGCGGCGCCGACAGGGCGTCGCCGCCGATCATCAGCTGCTTCACGCCAGCGAACATCTCCGGCGCTTCCTGGATCAGCTGGTTGAACAACGGAGCGATCAGCCACAGCAGGCTGATGCGCTTCTCGCGCAATTCCGCGGCAAGCTGCTGCGGATCGAGCAGGGTCTCCTCGTCGATCACGCCCAATGTCAGGCCGTTGAGCAGCGCGCTCCACACTTCGAACGTGGTCACGTCGAAGCCGGGAGCGCTGGTGACCAGGATGCGATCTTCCGGATCGAAGCTGAAGTCGGCCGAATTCGCGATCAGACGTACGATCGAGCGCTGCTCGATCATCACGCCCTTGGGCTGTCCCGTGGAACCGGAGGTGTACATCACGTAAGCCAGCTGGCGACTGTTGCGCGCCACCGGCAGCGGCTTGCGCGCAGCATCGTCGCCGCCGGCTCCGTCTTGTTGCGCCGCTTCGATGAGATCGTCCAGGAACAACCTTTCCAAAGCCAGATCGTCCGGAATCACCGCGGAGAGGTCGCGCTTCTGCACCAGCGCCAACCGCGCGCCACTGTCGGCGACCATATGCCGCACGCGGTCGGCCGGGTAGCGCGGGTCGATCGGCACGAAAGCCGCGCCGGCCTTGTAGATCGCCAACATCGCGACGACCATTTCCGGCGACCGGTCGGCGACCAGGCCGACAACGGTTTCAGGGGCGATACCGCGGTCCTGCAGCACGCGCGCGATACGGTCGGTCTGCGCGTCCAACGCGGCATACGTGACCGATTGGTCGTGATAGAGCAGCGCCGGCCGTTGCGGTTGGCGCTGCGCCTGTTCGCGGAATATGTCCTCGACACAGCGCTGGTGCGGATAATCGCGGCGGGTGTCGTTCCACGCGTTGGTCGCATTGTCCAGCATCGCGTCCGGCAACAGACGCATCTCGTTCCACCGCGACGCGGTTTTCTCGGCCAGCACTTGCATGCATCGGGCGTAGATCCGCAGCCAATCCTGCACCGCTTCCAGGTCGTAACGGGCAGCGTCGTAACCGATGCGCACTTCGTAGTCGGGCGGCGTCGCCGACCCCGCGTCGACCACGGCCGCGCTGCGTTCGATCAGGCTGAAGATGAAACCGTAGTTGGTCGATTCGTAGCCCCCGACCAGTTCGGCGCGCGCCTGCGCGTCGTGCACCGCGTAACGATGACTTTCGATATTGAACAGGGTGTCGAACAACTCGCCTTCGATCTGCGATCTGACCATGGCATGGATCGCCGACAACGGATAGGCGGCGCTGGCGCGCATCCGCTCCAATTGACGGTTGACTTCGACGACGATGCTTTCGCCGGTGGTCGTACCGGCGATATCCATCACCAATGGCAGGGTATTCACGCAACAGCCGGTAATGGTTTCGACGCCGGCGATCTCTTCCATCCGCCCGTTCTGGATCACACCGCAACGCACCTGCGTCTGGCCGCCCAGGTAACGCAGCAGACAGGCATAACCCGCCAGCCACAGGCTGTTGACGGTCACGCCCAGGTTGCGTGAAGCCTCGCGCACGGATGCGGCGAGCGCGGGATCCAACGCGCCGACGAACAGGCGCGTGTCCTGACGCGACGTGGTGTCGTCGGTGCGATGCAGGCGGGGTTCCGGCAAACGGCAGGCGGCGGCCTGCCACGGCAGCGTGGACCAGTAGGTCTGCCACTGCACATCGTCGCGCAGGCGCAGTTGGGCGGTGACGACGGCATCCATGCCGGCCAGCGGCGCCTGCGGTTTGCTCGCCGCGTCGCCGCAGGCATGTCGATAGCCGACCAGCAGATCGTTGATCAACAGATCGATCGACCAGCCATCGTGGATCAGGTGATGGATCGCGAGCACCAGAACGAAATCGTCCTCGCCCGCATCGAAGACCTGCAGGTCGAACAATGGCGCGCGGCCGATGCGCGCTTCGCCGCCGCGTACGCGGTCGATATGCGCGCGTGCCTGCGCCTGCGTTTCGCCGCTGACGACACGGTGGACACCGAGCGGTGCCGGCAGCGCGTCCTCCACCAGTTGCGAAGCGCTGCCATCCGGCCACTCGCGGATATGGGTGCGCAGGCAGTCGTGGCGGTCGATCCATTCGGAAACGGCGCGGCGCCATGCCGCATCGTCGTAGACGGTCGGCATGCGATAGGCCATGAACACCTGATAGGTGTCCTTGTGCCGGATCATCGTCTGCTGCATGTCGGTCAGCGGATACGCCGCGCGCAACGTGGTCGGCAGCGTGTCGACCTGGCTCTGCGACAGACCGGCGAGCGGGAAATCCGATGGCGTCCAACGCCGATTGACGGACGCACTGCAATGCGCGATCACTTCGCGCAGAGCGTCCGACATCGCCTGCGGCAAACGCTCCGCCGCATCGCCCCAGGCTTCGGGGTCGTGATACAGACTGACGATCAATTCGCCGTCGCGGATCTCGCTTTCCACCGAGAGCGCGTAAGGATTCGCGTTGCCCTCGCCCAACTCGATCGCGACTGCGGGCACCGTGCGCCAACCGGTCTGGCCGCGCTGGACCACACCGGAGAAATTGAACAGCACCTCCGGCTGACGGTACCCGGCGAACGCAGCGCGCGCTTCAGGCGTATCGACCAGATAGCGCAGCGCATAGAAATCGCGCCCACGCTGCGGGACGGCGACGCGCGATTCCTTCAGGGTCATCAGCCATGGGCCCAACCCACCGTCGTCTGGCAAGTCGACAGCATGCGGATGCACGCTGGTGAACCAGCCGACCGTGCGGTCGATGCCCAACCGCCCGGCGAAATCCTCTTCGCGGCCATGCCATTCGATGTCGATCGCGAGCCCGGAAATACCGAGCGTACGGCCGATCGCCAGGCAACTCGCAGCGAGCACCAGCTCCTCGACGCTCTGTCGATAGCAGGCGGTCGCCGTTTCCAGCAGCGCGGAAGTGTCCTGTGCCGTCAGGCGGCTTTCGGCGATCGCCATGCGCGCGGCCGCACTCGATTGCAGCGGCAAACCGGGCATCGCCGCCAACGCCTGCAGTGCGGGCTGCCAGCGCTGCAGGCGGGTGTCGACATCGGCCATCACCGCATCGCGCAGCATCCGCGACCAGTCCATATGGCTGATGCTCTTGCCGGGCAACACCGATTCGACAGCATCGTCGGGACGACGATACAGCGCCTGCAGATCTTCAAGCAGGATACCGTGACTGATGGTATCGACGATCAGGTGATGGATCGCCCAGACCACCCGCGAGCGCGTCGGCGACCGCAGCAAGGCGATGCGGTACAGCGGCGCCTGCGATAGATCCAGCTCGGCAGCCAGTGCCAGACGCAGATCCTCGGCCTGCTCGGACCACTGCGATTCCTGCAGTTCGCGCACCAGGATCGCAGGCAAAGGCAAGCCGGGTCCGGCGACCGTCTGCACCCATTGGTCGCCCGCGTGGTGCGTCCGTGCGAAGCCGGCACGCAGCTGATCGTGATGGTCGACGAGCGCGACCAGCGCACGCTGCAGACGTTCGGCATCGAGCCGCTCGTCGGCGTCGAACACGAGCGTCTGGCAGAAGCTGCCTGGATTCTCGAGACCGAGTTTGAAAAACCAGCCTTGTATCGGCGACAGCGGCGCTTCGCCGGAACACGTTCGATAGTCGCGATTGATCTGCCTGTCGAGTCCGCGCAGGATCGCGACGAAGTCGCTCAGGCGTGGTCTGGCCAGCAGCTGCGAAGAGCTGGCGGGATAGCCCAGACGTTTCAGCGACGACATCACCACCAGTGCGGTCAGGGAATCGCCGCCCAGGTGGATGAAGTTGTCGTCGCGGGCGATCTTCGGCTGTTGCAGCACGCTGCTCCAGATCGCCGCGACATCGGCTTCCAGTGCGTCCTCGTATTCCACCGTCGCGGTCGCATCGTCCTGCGCCGTCCGTTCGGCCAGCATCACCTGCAGCGCGCGGTAGTCGGTCTTGCCGTTGGTGGTCAGCGGCAGTGCCGGCAGCCACACGATACGATTCGGGATCGCCCATGCCGGCAGCAGGCCAGCCAGACGCTCGCGCACCTCGTCTTCGCTTCTGGCCGTACCGGCGCAGAACGCGATGAGCTGTTTGCTCGATTGCACTTCCGCGACGAGCGTCGCCGCTTGATCGACGCCTTCCACCGCTTTCAATGCGGCTTCGACTTCGCCGGGCTCCAGACGATGGCCTCGCAATTTGATCTGACTGTCGATACGCCCGGCGAAAATCAGCGCACTGTCGCCGTTGAAACAACAAAGATCGCCGCTGCGATACCAGCGCTTTCTGCCCTGCTCGCGATAACGATCGAGATTGAGCTCGTCGCGATCGAGATAGCCCAGGGTGACGCCCGCGCCGCCGATCAACAGCTCGCCGATGCAATGCCTCGGCAACGCCTGACCGAACCGGTTGATGACGCGCACCGTCGTGTTGAAGATCGGGCTGCCGATCGCGATCGGTTCATGCGCCTCCGGCACCCGGTCCGCGCGCCAGGCCGTGGACAGGATCGTGGTCTCGGTCGGACCATAGGCGTTGACGTATTGCACGTGCGGGTGCCAACGCCGGATCAGGTCGTGATCCGGCGCCGACCCTGCGGTCATCAGCGTCTTCTGCCGCGGAAGATTCTCGGGCGACAGATGCTTCGCGTACTGCGGAGGGAAAGCGGAGAAACTCACGCCATGCGCGGTCATGTAGGCCTGCAGGCTCTCCGGATCGTCGATCAGCTCCGCCGGCAGGATCACGGTGCTGCCGCCGTTGAGCAGACTCGAATGGATCTCGGCCACCGAAGCGTCGAAGGTGAGCGGCGCGAATTGCGAAGCGACATCGTCCGGGCCGAACCATTCGCCGATCTGAAGAACGAAATTCAACAGGTTGCCGTGACTGACTTTGACGCCCTTTGGACGCCCGGTCGAGCCCGACGTGAAAATCACGTACGCCAGCGCATCGATGTCCGACTCGACGGCCGGCAGCATCGAACTGCCGCCACCGTTCCTGGCATCACCGATCTTTCCGATGTCGAGAACACCGACTTTCGGCAACGCTTCGCGCAGCATCGAAACATTCGCCTGCTCGGTCAGTACCAGCCGCAGCCGGGTATCGTCGACCATGGTCTGCAGACGGATCGCGGGCTGTGCGGCGTCCATGGGCACGAACGCCGCGCCGATCTTCAGTACTGCGATCTGCGCCGCGACCATGCGATGGCTGCGGTCGAACGACACGCCAACGCAGTCGCCCGCGCACGCGCCGGCCGCGAGCAGCGCCGACGCCCAATGCGTCGACAGGCGATCGAGTTCGGCGAAGCTCATGCTCCGTTCCTTATCGATCACCGCCACGCGCTGCGGCTGTACAGCGACCCAGGCCGAAAAACGGCTGTTCAGATCGCCTTCGATCGCGACCGCAGCGCCTTCGACGCTGCACGCCTGCATCGGCGAACCGCCAGCCGTCGCAGCCAGTTCGCAGAGCGCTGTCTGCGGTGCTGCGAGCAGCGCTTCGGCCAAACGGTGCCAGACGGTTGCCAGCAACCGCTGGTAATCCTCGCCGAAACGTTCGGTCGCGCACTCGATCCGCCATTGTTCGCCGTCCCGGATCAGGGCGAAATCGGCATGTTCGGCATCCTTGGTGATCGCGCCGTGCAGATGCACCGAATGGCAGCGCAATTGTTCCTGCAATCCAGGATAGTCGGAATCGTGCGCGTCGATCCAGTACTTCTCGTCCACCCATTGCGTCTGCACCGCTTCGAACAATGCCTGCAATGTGGTGTCCGCCGAGGCCTCGGTGACGATCGGCCAGACACGATCGGCACTATGGCCGCGCAGGCAGGTGACGACCGGTTCATCGTCGTAACGCAGCCAATGCAAGACGGCGTGCCACGCAGCCAACAGTCGGCGCGGGTCATCTTGTCCTGGAAGCATGCCGCAGGCGACGGTGCGACGCCGATGTTCCGCGCGCGCGCTTACCGTCGCATCGCGCAACGGACACGGCAGATCGAGCGCATACGCACCATACGGAGATTTGCGGGTTGCTTCCAGCAGAAGGTCCATCGACATTGATTCCTTGATACTTTTTGGGTCCGCCGCGATCAGCGACGAAACGCGGATAGCGCTTGCTTCAGTGTGGCGACACTCATACCGCGAGATCGGACAGCAGTCTGGAAAGCGTTGCCGTATCGCGTCCGAATTGGTTCATCGATGCGGCATGCGCGACCCGGCCGCCATAGCCGTACTTGATGAAAGTGGACAGTGCGCCCGTCGGACTG
The DNA here is from genome assembly GCA_040079515.1 of Lysobacteraceae bacterium. Taxonomy (GTDB): domain Bacteria; phylum Pseudomonadota; class Gammaproteobacteria; order Xanthomonadales; family Xanthomonadaceae; genus Lysobacter_I. The sequence goes on along the minus strand of JBEBKD010000001.1, from coordinate 191,534 downwards.
AGGTCGATGAAGCGGCAGCTCTCGCCATCGCTGATCTCACCGACCAGTTTGTGGAACTCGACTGGACGACGGATGACGTTCCAGAAATGCTCCGCATCGAAACGTTCCACGCGCGTGGCGCTCATGGCGGAATACGCAGGGAGATTCGGCGCATCGATTCCGATATCCGCCAGAAAGCGCCGGAACTCGCTCTCGATGGCATCCATCGCCGGCGAATGGAAACTGTGTTCGACCGGGAGCAGCACCGAAAGGATGGATTCAGCGTCCAGCGCAGTCTTGAGCGCGCGCAAGGTGCCGATTTCGCCGCTGATCACGAAATTGCCGTCGAAATTGACGCTGGCGAGAATGCATCCCGCATACAACTGCGGATGCTGGCGCAGATGTTCGACCGGCGTCATCACCGACAGCATGCCCCCGCCGCTGGCGCGTTCGCGCACAAGTTCGGCCTGGCGCATGACCATCTGCAATGCATCTTCATATCGCATCGCGCCGGAAACCGTCGCCGCGACGTATTCGCCCAGGCTGTAACCGAGCACAGCATCGGGGCGAACGCCGGCATCGATCAGCGCCTGGGTCAGCGCGTATCCGACGCTGTACAGCGCAGGATGCGACAGCATGATGTCGTTGAGTTCACGATGCCGGTTGGCGGCATCGTAGAGCTCGGCGACCATGCTGCGGCCGGTCTTCGCCCGATAGATCGACTCGCAATCGTCCATGGCGGCGCGGAATACGGGATTGTTCTCGTACAGCTCCTTGCCCATCGCGTAGTACTGCGAGCCTTGGCCCGAATACATGAACACGATCCTGGGACCCGCTTGCGCCTGTACGACCGGCGCGGCAACGCCCGATGCCGGCGATGACGCGACCTCCGGCTGCGCGGCCGCCGGACTGGGCATCGGCATCGGCGCGCGTCGGATCTTCGCGTACAGACCCGACAACACATTGCCGGGACCGACTTCAGCGAATGTCTCCAGGCCATGGGCCAGCAGCCACGAGATCGATTCGTACCAGCGGACGGGATGGCTGATCTGTTCGCTGATCAAGTCCAGATAGCCGGTCTTCGGGTAGGGGCGAGCCGTGCGATTCGCGATCACGGGATGTTCCAGCGGTTTCAGATCGAAACCGGCGAGAAAGCCCGCGTATTCGCGCTCGACATCGCGCATGAACCGCGAATGGAATGCTGCGCTGACGTTGAGACGGATGAAACGCCCGCCGGCGTTCGTGAACAATGTTTCGCAGGCCGCAATCTGGTCGTAGTCGCCGGAAATCACGATCTGGTCGGCGGCGTTGATGTTGGCCAGGTCGATCCGATCGAACGGCGACGCCGCGATCAGCGAGGCGACCCGCTCCTGATCGAGATCGATCACCGCCGCCATCGCCCCGCGAGGCGCGTCGGTCATCAACCGTCCGCGCTTGTCGACCAGGGCGATTCCGGTCTCGAAGTCGAACGCGCCCGCGGCGAACAACGCGCTGAACTCGCCCAGACTGTGGCCAGCGAACATCGTCGGCAGCGCCTCGCCCGCATCGCGCTTTTCGATGAAGGTCAGCGCCGACACCGCGAACAGTGCCGGCTGCGTGTACCGGGTCTGGCCCAGCACGCCATCAGGATCCTCCAGACACAACCGTCGCAGAGAATAGCCGAGCACCTCGTCCGCACGACGGACGAGATGGGAGTGGCGATCGAACAAGTCGCCGCCCATTCCCTTCCGCTGCGATCCCTGTCCAGGGAAGGCCCATACCGATCTCATCGAGATGCTCCCGTTGTCGTTCCGGACACGTGCCGATTCATGCCGCGGTAGGTTCGCGCAACAGCTTCATGTCCAGCAACGAAACCACATCGCCGAGCGTGTAAAGGTCGCGCTTTTCCTCGTCCATCACGCGGATCGAGAGGCGCTGTTCGAGTTCGTACCAGATCTCGAGCATCTCCTTCGAGTCCACGCCGAGATCGCCGCCCAGGTAAAAATCGAGTTCGACCGATTCGGGATCGAATCCGGTCTTCTTGATGTCGTTGATGGCGCCGAGGACAGCTTCCAGGGTTTTCGTTGCGTTTTCCATGAATATTCTTCCGAATGCGATTGCAGAGTGACGTGCGCGGCGCGCAAAAAGCGCCGCGCCGGGATTACAGACAGCCGAACTCGCGCGCGGCCTGGGCGATCATCTCGACCGCGGTGTCGATCTCCTCGCGCGTATGGGTCGCCATCACCGACAGGCGCAGGCGCTCCAGGCCAGGAGGCACCATCGGATATTCCATGATGTTCACGAACAGGCCACGTGCATACAGCTCTCGATTGATCTTGCGAACCATGCCGTCTTCGCCGATGAACACAGGAATGATTCCGGACTCGCCGCGGATGATCTTCAGACCCACTGCTTCGAGCCTGTCCTGCATATAACGCACATTGGCGTGCAGGTTGGTCACCCGCTCCGGTTCACGCTCCATCACGTCGAGCGACGCGGAAATCGCCGCGATGGTCGGCTGCGCGAGACCGGACGTGAACAGATAGGGATAGGAGAAGTTGCGCAGCAGGAAAATGTGCTCCTTGCTGCCGGAAACGAATGCGCCCTGGGCACCGATCGCCTTGCTGCAGGTGGACATGCGCAGGTCAGCCTGTCCGATCAGATCGAAATGCTCCAGCGTGCCGCGGCCGGTCTTGCCCACCGTGCCGAGGCCGTGCGCATCGTCCAGGATGATGATGATGTCGTGACGTTTGCAGACTTCGATATAACGCGGCAGATCGATGATCGTGCCATCGACGGAACGCACGCCTTCCACGGTCGAGAATATCTGCGCATCGGGCTTGGCGCGCGCCTTGATCCGGATCAGCAGTTCCTCGAAGGCATCGAGATTGTCCGGATCGAAGGTGTAGAACGGAACACCGGTCATCTTGATCGCGTTGATGACGCTGGCATGGCTGTTCTTGTCGTAGACGATGATGTCGTTCCGGTTCATCAAACCGTTGACCCAGCACAGATTGGCCATGTAACCGCCGGGCAGCAGCACGGCGTCCTCATGACCGGCAAGCGCGGCAAGGCGCTTCTCGAGATCCTTGTGCTGCTTGGTGTAGCCGGAAAACGCCGGCGAACCGCCCGTGCCGATGCCGTATTTCTCGACCGCTTCGATCACCTTCCGTTTGACGTACGGGTCGTTGGAGAGTCCGAGATAGCTGTTCGAACCGAATACCAGCACCTCGTTGAAGGTGTCGCTGTTGAGCTCCTTGTACTTCATGCGCCGGTCGACCGGGCCGAAGCCCTCGCGGCCGGCCATATAGCCTTGCTCCAGCTCCTTCAGATACACGGCGTATTGATGCGCCAAACGCTGTCTGAACGGCTGCCTTTCGAGTTCGATCAATGATCTGGAGTCCATGGTGTTCTCGTTTCCTTGTAGACGTGTGCGAAATCATTTGCGCTCAAGCGCCGATGAAACCGTTGTTTTTGTACCACTGCGCGCAATCGTGCAGCATCTCCGCCAGTGGCGCGGATGCGTACCCGAGTTCCTGTTCCGCTTTCGAAGAATCGAAGTAGTAGACATGGCCGAAAACCTTCATCCGATAGGCTTCGACCGCCGGCTTCCCCGGTACCAGCGGCGCCAGGTTTTCCTGCAGCAGCGACTTGATGTAGAGCCGCCGATACGAGGTGTGGGGAACGTCGAAACGCTTGCCCAACACCTCGGAAATCGTGTCGAGAAATCGCGAATAGCCGACGTTCTCGCCGCCGAGGATATAGCGCTCGCCGGCACGTCCGCGCTCGAGCGCGCTGACGTGCGCGCGACCGACATCGGCGGCACTGCAGAAACTGCCGCCACCCGGGGGCACGAAAGGCACCTGGTTGTACTGCGCCGCCAGGACCATGCGCCCCCACTGCATCGTATGGTCATAGGCACCGACGACCTCGGCCAGATTGAGGATGACGCCATGCAATCCTCGCCCGCAAGCGTCGACCACGATCCGCTCCGCCCTTGTCTTGGTGATTCCGTAAGGACTTTTTGCGCGATATCCGACGAGCGGCGTGTTCTCGTCGGCGAGCCGATCCGCGCCGTGATGCGCGCCGATCGTCGAGGTGGTGCTGGTATAGACCAGACGGCGCACACCCAAGGCGATCGCCGCATCCACCACGTTCTGCGTGCCGCGCACGTTCACGGCTTCGAGCGCCGGAAGGTCCTTGCGATTGCAACTGGTGTTGCCGGCGGTGTGGATCACCGCATCGGCGCCCTCCATCGCTGCGGACAACGTTTCGCGATCGTCGAGCTCGCCACGGACGATGCGCACGCCGAACGGCTCGAGATAGCTCGTGTTGGCCTTCGGTCGGACCATCGCCGTCACCGAATGTCCGGATGCGGCCAGCGCCGACACCACATTCAATCCGACGAAGCCGTTGGCTCCGGTCATGAAAACCCGCATTCCATTCCCAGTCATTGATTCGTGTTCTCCAATGCCTTCCAGAACCCGTCGCGGCTTTCGCGCTTGGTACGCATACTCAGCGCGGAAGGATTCTTGTCGGGGTTGGCCGCGAGGCCTTCCAACAGAACCACCAATTGCTCGAGCAGCATGCCGGTCTGTTCGAATTGCGGGGACTGCGAGCGATACAGCAGACTCAATTCGACGCCGTCCGCGTACACCGACACGACCAGCTCCATTCGCGCCCGCGTCTCGCCGGACAGGATTTCGGAACCGAGATGCTGCCGTACGTCGCGTGCGACCTGTCCGGTGCCGTGCGAAATCGACTGTTCGAAGGCCTCGAACACGACGACGCTGTCGAACAGATGTCCGGCACCGACCCAACCCTCGATCGTGTCCACCGAAGCGCTGGTTTGCGTCTGCTTCTCCAGCAGGTCCTGCTGCACGCCGTACAGCCACTCGCCGATCTTCAGCCGCCCGACGGTACGGATGCGCAACGGCAACAGGCTCGGAAGCAGGCCACCGCCTTCGGACGCCGCCTGATTGGCCTGCGACGCACGGATCGCGCTGAGTACGCCGAACTGCGAACACTTCGCCTTGGTGTAGCGATTGACCAGAATCGCCCAGGCCGCGACGACGATGGTCTGCAAGTCCACCTGGTAGCGGTGTGTACTCGCCTGCAACAGAGACACCAGTTCGGCATCCAACTGCTCCGAAACGCTGTGCAGCGGATCGGTTGCGTCGGCTGCCTCGCGCTCGTCCTTGAGGAACACGGGCGCAAGCCGGTGCACCGTCCCCTGCCCATCCGGCAGGGACTCGCGCCAGTAGGCTTGCAAGTGTTGATCGCCACGGGGAGTTCCTTCTCCGGCATCGGTCGCCTCGTCGGCGGACGGCGATTGCCGCGGTGTTTCGTCGAGCGTGAACCAGCCGCTGACATCGACGGCAGTACCGGCCTCGGTCGCCAGTCCATCGTGATGCGGAACCAGTGGCATCGCCGCGTGCGACGCAGGCACATCATGACGCAGATGACGATAATCGCAATCGATGTTCTCGAAAGGCATGCCCGGGAACGACGCCCTGCGGCGGCGCGGCCCCTGCGCATGCAGGCGACGCCAATCGATCGCGCAGCCTCGTACCCACAAACCGGCGAGCTTCTCGATCTGCGCACCGTGGATCAATGCTTCGATGAAGCCGCGCCCTTCTTCGCCTGCGAGCAGTTCCGGCAACGGTTCCGCACCACCGGCGCTACCGACGAAGATACCCGCGCCGCGATGCAACCCATGCGCAAGACAGTGCTCGGCGCGCGTCAGGAATTCCTCGCGCGAACCGGCAACGATCGCCAGACGATGCTCGAAGGCGGCTCGTCCGATCTGGCTCGAATAGGCGAGATCCGCGAACGCCGAGGTCGAAAGCTCCTCGCGCATCGCTGCAGTCACCGCTTCGAGATAACCGCGCAGGCCGTCGGCGCTGCGCGCGGACATCACGAACAACGCCGGCGTACCGTCGTCGTGCGAGTTGTCCGCCGGCGATTCCGCGGACTCGACCACCACGAACGCGTTCGAACCGCCCATACCGAAGGAGTTGATGCCGGCGACACGGGTTCCACGATGGTTGGTCGGCCAGTCGCAGGCTTCGGTGGGAAACACGAACGGGGATTGCGCGACATCGAAGCTGCGATTGACCGTACGCAGTTTCGTGCACGGAGAGAGCCGTCCATGCTTCATGCTCAACAGGACTTTGATCAGCGAACCGACGCCCGATGCGGCCTCCATATGGCCGAGATTGGCCTTGGTGCCGATCGCGCAGAAACCGTTCGACTCGCTGCTGCGGCGCAATGCATTGGCCATCGCCTTCAATTCGATGGGATCGCCGAGTCCGGTACCGGTACCGTGGCTCTCGATATAACCGATGTCCTCGACAGCGAGCCCCGCGCTTTCGATCGATCGCGCGACGGTATCTTCCATCACCCGGATATTGGGCAGGTATTGACCTGCGCCGGTACCGGAATGCGTGATGGTCGAACTGCGCAGGATGCCGTAGATCTGGTCTCCGTCCTCGACCGCACGACGCAGACGTTTGAGCACGACGATGCCTGCGCCTTCGCCCGGCACCAGGCCGTTCGCGGCGTCGTCGAACGCGCGCTCCTCGCCGTCCGGCGACAGGACTTTCATGTCGTGCAGCATCTGGTACTTGCTCTGATGCAGACTCAGATTGACGCCACCGGCGAGTGCGACCTCGCATTCCCCGACAAGAATCGACTGCCGCGCGACATGCACCGCGCTCAGCGACGAAGAACAGGCGGTCGCGAGCGTGAGGCTCGGGCCCCGGAAATTGAGCAGGTAGGAAATCCGGTTGGCAAGCTCGCTGGCGACGGATCCAGGACCGATGTATTCGCCGTTGTGCGTCTGCAGCTCGGACATGATCCAGGTGAAATCCTCGTTCATCGTGCCGACGAACACACCTACCGGATCCTGCGCCAGGCTGTCTGCCGTGTAGGCGGCGTCCTCCAGAGCGCGCCACGCGGTGCGCAGCAGGACGCGCAACTGCGGATCCGACTTCATCGCTTCGTGGCGGGTCATCCGGAACAACTCGGGATCGAACTGCTCGATCCCGCCCACGAAGCCGCCACGACCGCGGATTGCCGTGCGGCTGCGCGCTTGAGCGCCATTGGACAGTTTCGACGCGAAACCGCGCTGCTCCGGAATCTCGACCAGACAGTCCTGACCCGATTGCAGATTGCGCCAGAACTCGGTCAGGTTCGACGCCGAAGGAAACTCTCCAGCGATGCCGATGATGGCGACCGCATCATCGCCTGCCATCGCTTGCGGGCGCGATACGGCACCGGGCACCGTTTCCGGATTGCGGCTCTTGCGCGACACCGGCAGACGCGGACCGGACACGGCCGTCGCATCGATCGTCGTCGACATGCGCGTAAATGCAGGCGCGGCGGACGACGATGCGATCGGCACGATGCGTTCGACCATCGCGCGCGATTCGATGACGCGCGGGTCGACGCCAAGACTCTCCCGCAGCGCATCGATGTGATGGCGGATGAGGTATTGCGCGAGGCGCGCCGGCGTATCGAATTCGAACAGCGCCGTCTTCGGCAACGTCTCGAAGGTCTTGCGCAAAGTATCGTGCAGCTCCAGCAGCAACACCGATTCCATGCCGAACTGTTCGAAGGTCAGGTGCGAATTGATCTCCGTGGCCGCGGTCTTGATGATCTGCGACAGCCGCTCCTTGACGTAACGCTCGGTACGGAGCTGCAGATCGTCCTGCGGTGCGACAGGCGAGGCGCCTGCGCTCGCGACCGACGCAGGCAGCAGCGAGGCGCGTGCCGTGGACCCGGCTGCGGAAAGCGGTGACGAAGCGACTGGCGCAGACAGCGTCGCGCGGGGTGCCGCCGAAACGGCTGGTTTGGATACTGGCGGTTTCGCATGCGCCTCGGGCACAGCGCCCGGCAAACGCAGGACCTTCGCAATGCGCTCGGGGTTGCCGGCAGCGATGAACACCTGGGCGCGATCGGTCGAGCGCAGCGCATCGAGCACTTGCAGGCCTTCCTCGACGCTCAACGGCTGCATACCGGAGAAACCGTAGACGGACGCGTCTCCACCCGAGATTTCCATGCCCCCGCTGGCCCAAAGCGGCCAGTTGATCGACAACGTCCGACCGTGACGGCGACCGGCACGACGCTGGGTCTCGCGCCACAGCGCGTAGCTGTCCATGAAACGATTACCGACCGCGTAGGCGCCCGCACCGAGATCCCCGATCAGCGCCGACACCGACGAGAACGCGACGATGAAATCCAGAGGCAGAGCGGCGGTTGCGCGATCCAGCGCGATCAAACCTTCCAGCTTGGGCGAGAGCATCGCATCGAAGGCGCGATCGTCGATCCGGGTCAACGGCTCATCGCCTGCGACGCCTGCGCAATGGACGATACCGTGCAGTGCGCCATAGGTCTGCAGCGCAGACTCGACCAGCGCGGCCGTGTCGGCGGCATCGGAGATTTCGGCGCTGAAATACCGCACCTGCGCACCGAGCGCGACGATCGCGTCGATCTCGCGCTGCTGTTCCGCGCTCGGCTGCGCCGAGCGACCGGTCAGGATCAAGCGCGCCCGACTGCGCATGGCGAAATCCCGGGCGACAAGCAGACCCAGTTTTCCGAGTCCGCCGGTGATCAGATGGACGCCTTCATCGCGAAGCGGCAGATGTTCGGCGACCTGATCGGTGCGCAGGGCTTCGATGCTGCTGATCTGCAACACGCGTTGCAGACGACGACCATCGCGATAGGCGATCTCGCGACCGCTGCCGCCCTCTGCCGACAGTTCGGCGAGCGCCGCCTCGGCCCATGCGCGCGGAGAACCCAGGTCGCCCTGCACGGTCATCAGCTCGAAACGGTGATTCACCGTCAACAGGGAACGCGCGTATCCGACGATCGCATCGTGATGCGGCTGCGGATCGGCATCGCTGGCGGCATAGAGATAGACGCAGCGCGAGGCGTGGCCCGGACGGATCTTTTCCAGCGAGACGAAGAGATGACGCATCGACTGGATGCCGAGGCGCAGAACCTGCGATGGCGAATCTGCGGAGAACGCCTCGATCGCCTCTCCATGGGCGCAGGCCGCGCTCACGCCGAATGCATGGACGATCCGGGTCGGCAATGTCTCTTGTGCATCCAGAGCAGCAAAAAGTCGCGTCCAATCCTCCGGACGCGATGGATCGAGACGATAGTGCGACGAATCGAGCGCAGCGAACGCTTCGCCGCTGCGTACAACGACCGTCTGCGTGTCGCCAGCCATGGCGACGACCGCATCGGCGAGATCCGCGGCATCCGTGAGAACGAGAGTGGTCGTCGACGATGCTGCGCGTCGATGCCCGTCGCCGGCGGCGGCCGATGCGAGCGGCATCTCCCGCCATGCATAATCGTAATGCTGCAGTGCGCGCGCATCCGCCGGCTCCGGCTTGACCAGTGCCCGCGCCGAGAAACCGTGCAGTTTGACGAGCACACGGCCATCGGTATCGGTCACGGTGATGTCGTATTTGCGCATACCGCCGGCGTCCGCCGACATTCCCGACAGCGCAGCCGTGGTTTCGGTGACGTAGGCGTAGCACTCTTCGGTCATCGGATGGCGGTATTCGAGCAGATCCAGCGCGAACGGCACATGCGGCACCCTGGCATCGATTCCATCGCCGGAAAGCGCGAAACCGCTGCGCAACGCAGCGTCCAACAGCGAGGGATGCAAGCCGAATGCGGCGCGTCCCGCGCGCAGCGACACCGGCAGCGACAGCCGGCACAACGCGCCTTCCGCAGTGCGATAGCGTTCGCGGGTGACGCGGAAGCTTTCGCCGAACGCGAAGCCCATGCGCCGGAAACCGGCGTAGATACTGTCCTGGTCGGCATCGAGCAGACGACCGGCGGACCGGATCGCTTCGATATCGAGCCATTCGTCGGCGATTTCCGCATCGCGGTGGCGCAAATGCAATTCGCCCTCGACGCACACGGCGCTATCCGTGCCGCGCGCGATCGCGAATTCAAGACCTTCGTCGATCTGGACCAGCTGCAGCACGAGGCTTTCGGGACCGTCGACGATCTCGAACGGCTGGATCCACATCAGGTTGCGGATCTCGGACATGCACCATTCTTCGCCGACCGCGTCGTCGCCCGCAGCGCGGGCCATTTCGAGGTATGCGACGCCGGGCAGGATCATCCTGCCCGGCATGTCCTTCTGCAAGTCGGACAACGCATGATCGCGTCCGGGATCGGTATGCACGATGTGATCGCGCAGATAAAATTCACGGCCTGTGAAGCGTTTGTCGTAGCGCTGCTGCGAAAGGGTCGAGACATTGCGATCGAGCAAGGGATGCAGCGCAGCCTGTCCATCCTCTTCGGTACGCTCCTCCACCCAGTAACGCTGGGTCAGGAAAGGCATGGTCGGGAACGACATGCGGCGCGGCGGCGCGATACCGGGCGCTGTCGGAAACAGAGCGTCGCGGTAACGGGACCAGTCGAGATCGAGCAGGGACACCCAAGCACGCGCCAGCTGCGCCCAGCGTCCGCTCTTGAGCATCGAGCGGATGAGAGCATCCTTCTCGGCGTCGTCGATCACCGATTCCAGCTTTTCATTGTGCTTGCGGGCGCTTCCGCGATGCAGATTCGCGGCGATACCGTTGTCGCGATACTGGGTCAACGCTTCGATCAGCTCATCAAGACTGCTGGCGACTACTGCGAGTCGCTCTTCCATGGTTTCGCGTCCCACTTGGGAAGCATAGGCCAGCGAGCGCAGATCGAATCCGGCCGAAGCGCCCTGCGCGACCTGCTCGCGCAGGAAGCCGAGCACTCGATCCACATAGCGGTCCAGTCGTTCTTCGACATCGGCCGAAAGCACGAACAGCACCGGCGCCTGCAGCGTCGGCGTCGAGGATTTCGCGGCAGGCAGACCGAATTCTTCGATCAGGAGATGCGCGTTGGCGCCGCCGGCGCCGAACGAGCTGATGCCGGCACGACGCAGGCCTCGCGGGCGAATGCCCTCGGCACTGTCGGCGACCTGCCATTCTTCCAGTTCCTGCACGACACGGAATGGCGTACGCGCGAAATCGATGTTCGGATTGAGCACGGAGGAATGCAGCGAAGGCGCGATCCGGGCGTGGCGCATCTGCAGCAGAATCTTGCTCACACCGGCGATGCCGGCCGCCGATTCCAGGTGGCCGATATTCGCCTTGACCGAACCGATCCGGCAACTCTGCGCGGAGACCGCACCGCCGCCGCGCCCCTGCGCCGCCAGCGCAAGATCGAACGCCTTGGTCAGTCCGGCGATTTCGATCGGATCGCCCAGTGAGGTGCCGGTGCCGTGCGCCTCGATGTAGTCGATCGAGCGCGGATCCCATCCGGCCTGACGCAGCGCGGCGCCGATCACATTGGTCTGCGCGATCTGGTTCGGCACGGTGTAGCCGTTGGTCTTGCCGCCATGATTCAGCGCCGAGGCTTTGACCACGCCGTGGATATGGTCGCCGTCTTCGATCGCCCTGCTCAACGACTTGAGCAACACCGCACCCACGCCTTCGCCGGGCACATAACCGTCGCCGCCAGCGCCGAACGCGCGACAACGACCATCGGTAGACAAGTACTGGCCGCCCGAAAGCAACTGGTACTTGATCGGGTGCAGGATCAGATTGACGCCACCGGCGATCGCCAACTCGCAGTCACCGTTGTGGATCGCCTGGCACGACAGATGGATCGCGGTGAGCGACGAGGAACACATGGTGTCCAACGCCAGGCTGGGGCCGCTGAGGTTCATGAAATACGAAACGCGGTTGGCGATCGACGAGAACGGCGGGCATGGCCGGCCGTATTTCGCCTGTTCGTCGCTGACGTCCATCAGGGCATAGTTGCCCCACATCACACCGACGAATACACCGACCGGGCTCTGCTTCAGCGATTGCCGGGTGTAACAGGCGTCTTCGACGCATTCCCAGGCGGTCTGCAGGAACAGGCGTTCCTGCGGATCGAGGGTCTCGGCCTCGCGCGCGCTGATGTTGAAGAAACGGGCGTCGAACTGATCGACGTCGTCGATGAAGCCGCCCCACTTGCTGTAGACCGTGCCCTTGTTGTTGCGGTCGGGGTTGTACTGCGTGCGATAGTCCCAACGCTCCAGCGGAATTTCGCTGATGCAATCGCGTCCGGAACTGATGTTCCGCCAGAATTCGTCGAGATTCCGCGCGCCCGGGTATCGGCCGCTGATGCCGATGATCGCGATGTCTTCGCGCGCCGACGCACCGGATCGACTCCGCCCGGCGAAGCGTCCGTCCAAACGGGAACGCGACACGGACGCGGATCTCGGGGTCGATGCGACGCCCGTACCGCCGTCGAATGCATCGGCGACTGCGGCATCGGCGGCGCGTACCTCGGATTCTCCGCGGTCCGCGCGCCAGCGCAGCGTTTCCGCCCATGCGTGCAGGCTGTCGAACGCATACGGACCCGATGCAGATACACCGAGGAAATCGCTCTGCAGCGCGTGCTGCACACGTGCGGCATTCAGCGCATCGAAAGGCCACTGCGCAAGCGGTGTCGAAACATCGCATGCCGCGGATTCGACGCCGAATACGGCCTTCAGCCGCGCGCAGAGGGCATCGGCGGAAACGGTCGCAGCGGTATCGAAGCCCGGAACGACGGCATCGGCGGACTTTTCGACCGCAACGCCCGGAACAGGAGCCGCGTCCACCGTGGCGCCGGACCCGAGCAGCACGATCTGCGCCGCATGATTGTCGACGAAGTATTCGGAAACGCTGTACAGGTCCTGATACTCGAAGAACAATGTCTTCGGCACATCTCCGAAGTGGCTGCCCAACCGCTCGTTGAGCGCGACGATCATCACCGAGTCGATGCCGTAGTTTTCGAGCGCCGCTCTCGGATCGATTTCGGAGGTCGGCAACTTGGTGACTTCACCGACCAGTGACGCCAGGTGCTGGACCATGATCGTCTGCAGCGTGGCGGTGCTGAGCGCCGCTGGCGGCTCAGCCGTCCCGTTCTGCGCAACAGCGGCGATTTCGATGCGCGTGTCGTTCGATGCCGGGACCTGTGCCGGGGCCTGCGCTTCGACCGCCGTCGACAGCGTCGCAGCCGTCGGCGCGATGCGGTCGCGGATGGTATCGGTATGATTCTCGGCCAGATATTCGGCGATTCCGGCGAGTTCCTGGTATTCGAAGAACAACGTCTTCGGCACATCTCCGAAGGTCAACGTCAGTTGTTCGTTGAGCGCAACGATCATTACCGAATCGATGCCGTAGTTTTCCAACGGCGCCTTCGTGTCGATCTGATCGATCGGCAATTTGGTCACGCCGGACAGCAGTTCGGCCAGATAGCCGCTGGCTGCGGATTGCAGTGCATCGACACTCAGCGGCGCGGCCGACTGTCGCGCCACTGGGGGCGCCGCGCGCATTGCGACGGCCTGCGCAGGCGCTGCCACCGGCGCGCGCGTGTCGGCGGTGCCCGCGGCGCGCTTGGCGGCGAAGGCCAACTGCGGCGCAGACTGGATCGTCAACTGTTCGATGCGCAGCAGTACGCGTCCCTCCATGTCGTAGAGGGCGATATCGAAATGCCGCTGGGTCGGGTCCGCCCCGGCCGGCAGATCGCGCGCGCGGCACGCATGGGCGTAGCAGTTGGCGCCGACCGGAGCCAGCAACTCGATCCGGCGCATCCGTACCGGAACGCGGATACCGTCGGCATCGCGCCCCAGCCCACCGATGCCCAGACTGGTGCGGATCGCACCGTCGAGCAGCGCCGGATGCAGCATGAAATCATCGGCGTTCACATCGGCGATCGACGGCAGACGCAGCCGGCCGATCGCTTCGTTGTCGTTGTAATGCAGAGCGTCGAAGACCTGGAAGCTGGTGCCGAACACGAAGCCCATCGCTTCGAACGCCGCATCGATCGCGGCGCGATCGACCACAGCACAGCGGCCTAGAATCGCCTGCACATCGACGCGCGCACCCGCCGCGATATCGTCGGGCGCGGGGACATCGTCGAACACGATGCTGCCGTGCGAACAGGACTTGCGGTCACTGTCTTCATGACCGGTGTATATCTCGAAATACGCGCCGTCGCGTTCGGGCATCAGCCCGATCCGCACCGGCACCGGCGCATCGTTGACCAGGATCGGTTTGAGCCAATGCACGTCTTCGAGCGCGACGACGCGTCGACTCGGATCGGCGAGGCGTCCGGCTTGAATCGCCAACTCGAGATAAGCGACGCCCGGAAGAATACGATTGTTGCCGAGACGGTGATCGCGGAGAAAGAATTCGTCCGGGCGCAGCGATTTGCTGAAGGCCTGCTCGTCCAGTGTCGAGACATTGGCGTCGATCAACGGATGCAGGGCCGCGACCGATTCGATCCGGGTCGGCGGCGTCACCCAATAACGCTGACGCTGGAAAGGATAGCCGGGAAGCGAAACGCGTCGACGCGCAACCGTACCGGCCGCCGAGACGTGCATGCGCTTCCATTCGACGACGCCGCCGTCCACCCAATATCGTGCCAGTGAAGAGAGTTCGCGTCGGCTCAGCCACGCCGGCAACTGCGCGACCGCTTCCTCCAGTCGTGCCGCGATGGCCGGATCGCGTTTGCCGCTGTCGCGATGCCCGGACCATACCGCGTCGCTCGATTCGCCGCGGTCGGCGAACGCGCGCAACGCCGCGATCAGAGTGTCGGTATCGCTGGCGACGAAAGCGGCGCGGAATTCCATGGCCACCCGGCCGATCTGCAGCGTGTAGGCGATATCCTGCAGCGACAGTTCCGGGTGCATGGCGACATGGCGGGCCAACTGCCCCGCCATCGTCCTCAGTGCGACGTCCTTGCGCCCCGACAGAATGAAGAGCTCGGTCGTATTGGCCATCGGGCCGGTGGCGCCGATCTCGTCCGGCCGCAGGTCTTCGATGTATTCCTCGACGATCAGATGCCCGTTGCTGCCGCCGGCGCCGAAGGAACTGATACCCGCAAGACGCGGCAATTCGACTCGCACGCCGTTGCGTTCGACGGTCGGACGCTGCCACGGTTCGAGTCCGCGCTGGATATGGAACGGGCTATGGGCGAAGTCGATGTAAGGATTGACGACATCGGAATGGATCGACGGCGCCAGCATCCGGTGCTGCATCTGCAGCAGGACTTTGCTCAGTCCGGCGATGCCGGCCGCCGCTTCGAGATGGCCGAGATTGGATTTGGCCGAACCGATCGCGCAGTACTGGTAGTCCTGCTGGGCGAACGCCTTGGTGAGACCGGCGATTTCGATCGGATCGCCCAGGCTTGTGCCGGTGCCATGCGCTTCGAGATAGCTGAGATGACGCGGATCGACGCCGGAGACTTCCAGCGCTTCCTGCACCAGCGCCGCCTGGCGCTTGGGATTGGGCACAGTGAAGCCGGAGGTTTTGCCGCCGTGGTTGATCGAGGTGCCGCGGATGATGCCGTAGATATGGTCGCCATCCTGGCGCGCCTTCGACAGCGGCTTGAGCAGCACCGCGCCGACACCTTCGCCGGGCACATAACCGTCGCCGCCTTCGCCGAACGCGCGGCAGCGGCCGTCGGTCGACAGGAAGTGCATGTCCGACAGCAGATTGTATTTGTTCGGATGCAGCGACAGGTTGACCGCACCGGCGATGGCCGCGCCGATCTCGCCGCGTCGGATCGCCTGGCAGGCCAGATGGATCGCCGTGATCGACGACGAGCACGCGGTATCGATCGCGATACTCGGACCGGAGAAATTGAAATAATGCGAAACGCGATTGGCCGTGGCCCAGTAGAAGGCGTGCGGCGTGGTCCAGGTGTCCTGACGACCGTCGACACCATGCAACTGGTAATCGCCCCACATCACACCGACGTAGATGCCGACCGGGTTTTCGCGCACGCCCTGCGGCTCGACCAGCGTCTCCGGCGTGTAACCGGCGTCCTCGATCGTCAGCGCAGCGATTTCGAGGAACAGACGCTCGTTCGGATCCATGCTCTCCGCTTCTTTCGGAGAGATGTTGAAGAACTGCGGATCGAAATGGTCCACATCGCGCAGGAAACCGCCCCATTTGCTGTAACTGCGCGCCTGTGTCGCCGCGCCGGGCTGGAAACGGAAACGCGGTGCGATATCGCCACGTTCCTGCGGTACTTCTTCGACGCAGTCGCGGCCGATCTTGAGGTTGTCCCAAAAGGCCTCGAGATTCTCGGCCATCGGATAACGCCCGGCGATGCCGACGATCGCGACATCTTCTTCCTCGCGCGGCAGGTATCCACCGCCAACGCCGCCCCGGACGCTCGCGGCCGGGCGGATCGCATAGCTTGCAGCGCGCGACTGCAGTTCCGCCGGCGACGACGATGTCGCCGCCGGAGCGCGACCGACGGCTGGCGCCGACTGGCGACCCACGCCATCATCCGGATTCGCGATCCTGCGACTGTGCCCGACGTGCTGTTCGAGAAAATAGCCGGTCAGATCGCCGAGATTCTGATACTCGAAGAACAGGGTTTTCGGCAGCGTGCCGAAGATTTTCTCCATATCGGCGATGAGGTCGATCATCACGACGGAGTCGAAACCGTAATCCTTGAACGAGCGGTCGTGCTCGAACTCGGAAGAAATCCCCAACTGTCTGCCGAACAATTCGCCAAGATAGCGCGCCACGGGCATGCGCCAGGCGGCAGGGTCGTCGGAAGGCGCGAACCCGGCCTGCTCCGCCGAAATGGCGACCGCTTCTGCCGCAGCTTCCGCGCCGATCACGCCCAGGACTTCATGCACGCGCTCGGCATCGCCCGGCATGACCACGATCTGCGCCTGGGTCTGGGCCAGCGCGTACTCGAGCACATCCAGACCTTGCGCGGTGAGCAACGGCACGATGCCGAAACTGCGTCGCAACGCCTCTTCTTCCTTGTCGTTCAGACGCATGCCGCCATCTTTCCAGTACGGCCAGTTGATCGACACGGTCTTGCCGGCGCACGCGCCGGCGATACGCAACTGCTCGCGCTGATGGGCGAAATAATCTTCGAATGCGTTGCCGAAACCATAATCGCACTGGCCGACATTGCCCAGCACACCGGTGACGGACGAGAACAGCACGAACAGATCGAGCGGTTCCTCGCGCGTTTCGAGGTCGAGAAACCACGTGCCCAGCGCCTTGGGTGCGACGACACGCGCGAATGCATCCGGCGTCTTGCGCAACAGGAAGTTGTCTTCGATCACGCCAGCAGAGTGCAATACGCCGTGCAGACGATGGCCGGCGGCACGCACGGCCGCGATCGCGCGGCGGACGTCGTCGCGGTCGGCGACATCGCAGGACAGATAAACCGCCTGCCCGCCGAGCGCGCCCAGTTCGCTCAAAATCGCTTTTTGCGCGTCCGACGGCGCCGAACGCCCGGTCAGATAGACCGTAGCGCGATAGCGGCTGCATAGATGGCGGGCGACGATCAGGCCCAACGCACCCATGCCGCCGGTGATGAGATAGACCCCTTCATCGCGGAACCCGGTCTGGGCCGGGACAGACGGTGCATTCACGGCCAAAGCCGCACTGCCGACCGGCGCGAACGCGCGAACTTCGCGCGTGCCGCCGAGGTAACGGACATCGGTGGCCTTGTCGGCCGAAAGCAGTTCGTCGGCGACGATTCCGGCCAGCATGGTGGCTGATGACGCCGCGCCGGATACGGACAGATCGCACTGCACGACGCGACCGGAAAAGCTGGGTTTCTCGATACGCAGCGTCTTGTAGAAACCACTGAGACCGGTCGCATCGGCGGACGCCGTCGGAGCGGACACGACATCGCCGGCCGCATCGGCGTACAGCGGCGCCAAATGCACGAAACGCGTGGTTTTCGGGCCACGGAGAAGCGCTTTGGTCAGCGCGAAGACGCTGCGCGCGCCGACGGCGACGCGTTGCGCGCCACGCTCGATCGCGTCCTCGCGCGGCGCGACCCAGACGATCCGATCGAGCTTGGCGCCGCGCGCGAGCAACGCGGCGACAGCTGCCTCGCAATCGGCCAACTCGCCGGGTCGTACCTGCAGTCTTCCGTTCTCTTCGACCGCGCCGGCATCGCCGTCGCGGGAATCGCCGATGCACAGCTCGTCGAAACGCGTCTTCGCGAATCGCGGCGAAGCGCGCAGTCTCTGCGCGAGCGCGTCGACATCTTCGTGAGTACCGACCAGCAGCAGGTTCTCGATCGCCGCCTCGACCGGACTGGCCGGCTGCGCCAGCCACAGCGGCGAATACAGCCCCGTGGCAAGTTCGGCAGGCGGTTTGATCGCAGTGGACACCGCTGTCGCAGCGGCGAATTCGCCCGCTTGCGGTCGGATACTCAGCCCCCGGAACGCCAGTCTGACCGTCCCGGTCGTGGCATCGTCGTCGCATTCGATCAGATCGATATCGACTTTCTTGATCGTATCGCCGGGCGAGTATCCCGGCGAATAGCGCACCCAGGCGCGAAGCGCGCCAACCGGCTCGCCGTGTATTTCGAGACTGTCCAGAGCGAACGGAATCGAAGGCGCGTGCGGGCGCTCGCCGCCTCCGGCATCGACGCCCGCCACGAACGCAACCGCTGCCTGCAGCGCCGCATCGGTCGTGCTCGGGTGCATGACGAATGCATCCCGCCCAGCGTCGAGATGGGCGGGCAGCACGATCTCGGCCAGACATTGATCGTGACCGATCCGCAATTCGCGCAAAGCGCGATGCCCGGGACCGTAGTGCAGGCCGAGATCCGAAAACGTGCGATAGCAGTCGGCGGCAGGATGGATCGCTTTGACGCAATCGCGGGCGATCGCAGCCACATCGAGCAGCATGGTTTCGGCGGCAGCGACGCGTTCGACGTGCCCGCGGCAATAGACGGGCGCCGAGCCCTGTTCGCCAACGCCACTGATCTGAAACCCCAGGGCGACCGGCTCCACAACTGGGGCCTGAGGATCGCCGCCTGGCATTTCGCCTTCCGGCACCAGCGTCACGTGCACCGATACCGGCTGGTCGCCGACTTCGAGCGGACGCATCCAGATCACATCATGGAAGCGCAGTTCCACCAGAGACATCGTTTCTTCGACGGCGGCGCCGACAGCCGCGCGCACCATCTCCAGGCACGCCACGCCAGGCAGTACCGGCCGATCCTTGACCACATGATCGGCGAGGAAAAACTCCTTGCCGTCGAACGTCGATACGAAACGCTGTTTGCCCAGCGTCGAGGCGTTCTGATGCAACAGCGGATGCAGGTGCGACGCAGCGCCCGCCGCCGACCCGGCCGCAGCGACCTCGTCCGGAAGCCAGAAACGCTCGCGTGCGAAGGGATACAGCGGCAGCGACACGTGCCGCTTCACCTGCCCCTCGAACAGCACCGGCCACATCAGGTCGACACCGGCGCGATAGTGCTTCGCCAACTGTTGCAAAGCCTCGCGCTGCTTCGCATTTTTCAGCGAACGCCATTGGGACAGCAGGACCGCGCCCGCTTCGGCGGCATCGCCGTCTTCGGATACGACTGCGGCCGCATCCGGCGCCGATGTCGCCGCGATGGCGGAATCCAGCGCCGTGATCAGAGCCCCGGCATCGTCGACCACACAGGCGAAACGATGGGCGAAATGATCGCGATCGAGCAACAAGGCACGCGCGATATCGACCAGCGCCGTTTTCCCAGCGTCCTCGGCGAGCCACGCGCGGAAATCTTCGATGCGACGGCGCAACGCTTCCGGCGTTTTCGCGGACAGCGCGACCAGACTCGCCCCGGGCTGCGTCGTTTTACGGCGCGCACCGGCTGCCGCCACTGCGGGGCGCGGCGGCTCTTCGAGAATCACGTGCGCATTGGTGCCGCCGAATCCGAACGAACTCACGCCGGCACGAAGCGGCGTGTGCGCATCCACAGGCAGCCACGGTTTGGCCTCTTCGAGGATGTAGAACGGCGTACCCTCGATCTCGATTTTCGGATTGAGCCGGGTAAACGAGTGGAAACCCGGCAACTGACGGTTCTGGAACGCCAACAGCACCTTGATGACGCCGGCCACGCCGGCCGCCGCTTCCAGATGCCCGATATTGGTTTTGACCGAACTCAGGCCGCAATAGGCGCGATCGAGCGTTGCCCCTTGGCGCTCGGCGAGCACGTTGAACGCTTTGAGCAGACCTTCGAACTCGATCGGATCGCCTTTCGGAGTTCCGGTGCCGTGCAGTTCGACGAAACCAAGGGAATTGACCGGAACTCCGGCACGCTCATGCGCGGCGACGATCACATCCGCCTGTGCGCGCGAACTCGGGTATGTCAGTGTATAGGTCTCGCCGCAATGATTGACGGCGCTGCCCTTGATGACGCCGTAGATGCGATCGCCATCGGCCTGCGCCTTGTCCAGGGGTTTCAACAGCAGGAACGCGGCACCCTCGCCGCGCACGTAACCATCGGCGGTTTCGTCGAAGGTTTTGCAGGTTCCGGTCGGCGACAGCATTCCCATTTTCGAGAACGAGATATGCCGCGTGGGCGTCAGCAGAAGATTGATGCCACCGGCAAGCGCCATTTCGCAGTCGCCGTATTCGAGCGCCTGGATCGCGGTGTGGATCGCGTTGAGCGAACTCGAACACGCGGTGTCGATCGGAATGCTGGGGCCCCGAAAATCGAAACAATGCGAAATGCGATTGGCAATGACGGCGGTCGCGGTGCCGGTCGAATGGTGCGCCTCGATGGAGGACGCGCCGCGCTCCTGCAATTCCTTGTAGTCGTGATTGAACACACCGACCATCACGGCGACGTTTTTACCGCGCGCTTTCGACGGCGCGATACCCGCGTCCTCCAGACACGACCAGGCCGTTTCCAGCATGATCCGCTGCTGCGGATCCATGCTTTGGACGATTTTCGGCAAAAACCCGAAGAACTGATGATCGAAGGCGTCGACGCGATCAATGAAGCCGCCCCACTTGCTGAGGCTTTTGTTGACTTCCGTCTTCGGATCGCCCCAATAGGCGCGCCAGTCCCAGCGTTGCTCGGGAACGACCGAGATATTGGCTTTACGCGATATCAGATTCGTCCAGAACGCATTCGCATCTTCGGCTCCCGGGAAACGGAGAGCCATTCCTACAACCGCGGTATCCATTCCTCATCCTTGTTCAAGCTACAACACCAACGTCCTTGGACGCCAAACCAGATCATATGCCGCCAGACATTCCAGCTGCCCGTAGTGCACTTGGCACCGTCATTATGACCGAATATTAGCAGCCTGAATGCTGCATATCTCTTACATCAACATACAACGAGGAAGAAGATGACAATAGGCCAGAGGTTATGAGAGCCGATTATCTGTGACCCTTTACTCACTATTTTGCCGTTTGAGCAAGCCATCCGCAGCGGGCCGTCCGTCCTCCGGCGGCCCGCCGGGCTGAATCGCAAGGAACAGCGCGACTGTTCAACGGCCGCCGATGGCTACCTTGTTCTGCTCTTGCCTGTTCTCCTGCTGCTGGGATTGATCGACCTGCTGCGCCTGCTGTACCGCCGGCTTGGTGGCTTCGGCCATCTTCGTGCTCTGGTCGACACCCTGATTCACCGCCTGCCCATAATCGATGTAGGCGTTCTTCGATGCAGCATTGGTCGGATCGCCCTGCACCGCCACCAGGAAGTTCTGGCCATTGGGGGCCGACGTCTTGCTGATATGGTCGATGCTCTGCAGCCCCGTCGCCTTGGCATCCGCCGCGACAGCCGCCGCCGCTTTCTCCATCTCGTCCCGGGACTTGAAGCCGCCGCTCGGGCCCAATTGCTCCAGATTCGACAGCGCCTGCTGGTACAGCTTGTTGTCCGGATGGTTGGGGTTGGACATCAGCGGTTTGTCCGTTTGCGACATCTGCTGCGGCGCGACGTTGCTCGGCGGGGTTTCGGTCGATGTCGCTGGCGATTGCGTTTGCGATGACTTCGATCCTTCGGATACGGTCGACGACGGGCGCTGCTCGGTGGTATTGACGGTTGTTGTGGCGTTTTGCGTGGCCGTGGTGCGCTCCGCCTGTTGACCCGGATAGATGCCCAGCGCCGTCAACGTGTCCTTACCGGCCTTGCCGTCGACTTCCAACCCCTTCTGTTCCTGATATTTGCGCACCGCTTCTTCGGTCTTGTCGCCGAAATAGCCGGTGGTCGGCAACGGCTGGCCTTGTGCGTCGCGGATCCCCGCCTTGTTCAGGGCTTCCTGCAGGCCCTTGACACCGTCGCCACGTTCCTCTTTGAGCAACAGCGTGTCGCTGGTGCTGCCGCTTTGGCCGCGGGTCTGTCCCTGCGTCTGGCCGCCCTGGGTCTGCGCCTGCGTGTTCGGATCGCCGCTGAGCGCGCGATAGGCTTCGTCCGCACTCATGCCACTCTTGATGTTCTGTTGATACTGGCCACGCATCTGATCGAGTGCGGTGCCGACCTGGCCGGCGGTGATCGATGCGCTGTTGCCGGCCGAGTCGCCGTCGTAGACGCTGCGTCTGGTCCGTGGGTCGGCAACGCTTGCGAATTCGCGCGCGAGCGCGAGCTGCGCACCTTGCAGACCCTGTGCACCGCTGGTCTCGCCGGTGATATAAGCCTTCACCTGCGGGCGTTTTTCGTCGATCAGATAATCCGCGAACATCCGCTCCTGCAATTGCGGCGTGAGCTTGGCGTTGCGATCGATGCCCAGCGAATTCACTGCTTCCTCGAAGGTGCCCGGGATCATCTGGTACTTGCCGACCGCGAACAGACGATCCGGATCGCCTTTCGCCAGATCCTGACGACGCATCACTTCTCCGACGGTCATCTGCGAGAAATCGATCTGGGCACCATTGGCATCGCCGGCACGGCCGCGGTTGTAGGAGCCGTAACCACCCTCGCCGCTCGAAATCAGCGTGCCGAGTGGATTGGTCGAGCCGAAATCGTTGGGGCCGCCGGAAACCTTGTTGCCGGTCGGCTGCTGCGGGGGCGTTTGCGTCTGACCCTGCGGAGGCGTCTGCGTCGGTGTCTGTGTCGGCGGCGTCTGGTTCTGCTGCGGTGCGATCACACCCAGATCGATCAGCATCTTCCTGTCGGCGACGCCGGTCTCGGGCTGGCCGTGGGTCTTCTGATAGTTGACGACCGCTTCACGCGTCCGATCGCCGAAATCCTTGTCCGGATTCAGCGCATTGCCTTTCGCATCGCGCGCGCCTGCCGCGTTGAGCGCCTGCTGCAGCTTTTCGACTTCGGGCCCCTTTTCGCCAAGGCTGAGTTTGCCGTCGGCCAGCGGCGGATCCGCCGGCTTCGGGAAATTGCCGGAAATCGGCACGAAACTGGGGCGTTCGGTCACGAGGTTTTCGGTCTGGGCGGGCCGCTTGTCGGTCGTCAGCGCTCCGCTGTCCATGTCCTTGATCCACTTGTCGGCCTGGGCGATGTACTTCGTATTCACGTCGAAGTGGGTGTGATCGGGAAATGCGTTCGGATTGCCGTTGTTGTAGCCGTGCTGCAATCCAAGCGATTGGCCGTATTCGATCTTGTCGCCGGGTTTGAGATTCGGATCGACCTGGGCATGCCGGATCTGGAACATCATGTCGCCCGTCTTGGGGTCGTTGATGGTGATGATCCCGTCGGCGCGATCGATCTTGCCGATCACGCCGGCAGCCGGAGACGGAATCGGCACGTTGCCGTTGGAAAGCCCGGGAGCGGTCAACACCATGTCCTTGCTGACCATGTATTCGCCGCCCGGCGTCAGGACGGCAGTGCCTTTGTAGTTGCCCAGTATTTCTTCCGCTTCCCCATTGACGCGCGCATACACGCGTCCACTTTCCTGCATCCCTTTGCTGGGGTGATGATTCTCCAGGTCGCGGTAGTTGGTGACAGGGTCGCTATTGCCGCCGACGCTTTCGTAGATCTTGATCTTGGCCATTTCCGGAATCTCCTGTTCGAATCGTTATCTCGGGAAGAGCAGGAAGGAATACATGTCCACTCCCAGCCCATGACAATGTCTGGATGCATGAAACTCGAGCCGCACCGGGCGTACGGCGCCCGTCGAAATCTCTTTGCGGTCATGGACTCGGCGGGTCCGGATCTTCGGTGAGATACCAGCAATCCGCCTTTTTCTCGAATGTGTACGAGTTGCCTTCCGACATGCCGTACTGGTAGCGGACCATGCGGATACCTTCGCCCTGCGGTTCGACTTTCAGCTCCAGCGGGGAGGCATCCTGCTTGCCGTTGCCATCGATGAAGTGGAACGCATTGCCCGCATACTTGACGTTGAAGTCGGCGTAGTTCGCCGCCGCAAGGTCGACGAACACCGTGTCGTCCCCATCCTCTCCGCCGCCGAGTTCCGCGGTCTTCACCACCGGAGCGGTGAAAGTCCTCTCGATGCGATCGTCGGACGCGAATGCCTTGAGAAACGCGTCGAAATCCGGCGAAGGACAGGCGGGCGTCGCCCCTTCGATCGATTTCGACGCCGGTTCCAGCGTCGAAACGTCCCACGAAGTCACCGCGAACGCGGCTTCCTCGCCCGCCACGTTCCAGCGCTCGGACGGTCCATAGGCGGTCACGCGGATGCGCTTGCCTTCATAGGCATTGGCGAAATGCATGACACAGTGACCGTCGCCGCTGCAGCTTTCGACTTCCGGCAGCTCGCCGCAGACGAGCGCTTCGCCGCCGACATTCTCGCGGCACGTCGGGTCGCGCAACGGCAACCATCCGGCGTCGGTCAAGCGCTTGCGCAGGTCCGCGTACGGCATCTCTTTGGTGAACGCAGCCTCCACCGCAGGTGCCGTCGCAGGCGCCGGTACGGCCGCCGGCTCGGCGACAGCAGGCGGAGCGGCGGCAGCCGGTTCGGCCGCAGGCGCGGTCGGTTTGCAGGCCGCTGCCAACAACATCAATGTCAGGATCAATGCACCTCGATAACGCATACGTGCTTCCTCGTTTCAAAAAAGAAAATTGAACGCCGCTGATCGGTGTGGCGATGTAGCGGCGTGGTGGAAATCAGACGACACGCGCACGCTCCTGTCGCGAACCATCGACGTGCGGGTCGGTTTGCGACGAAAGTGCGCCGAGTTGCGCGGTCGACACTTCGATCGGCTGCGAAGCGAGCTGCGCGAGATTGAGCGGCAGTACTTTGTGCGAAGCGTCGCGCAGGTCGCCCTGTACCGCGAACACCGTGCCACCGGTGCCGACAACGACGTGATCCACGCGCGAGATATCGGACGCTCTGGCGGCGACCATGATCGAAGCCGCCGCCTGCTGCCGTTCCTGGTCGTTTGACAGCCCGGGCACTACGGCCAGCGCCGCATAGATTTCGCGATACCGCGCATGTTCGGGATGATTCGCGTGCGCGACCGACGTGGCGTCGACCGGCTTGCCCGCCGACTGCTCCGACGCGTCGGGCCGCATGGTCGCCATGAGCTTGTTCAAACCATCGCCATTGCGGCTGATGTCGTGGATGCGGTCGTAATTGCTGACGCCGTTGGCGTCGCGATAGGCGCGGCCGCCGGTCATGGCTTCGCGGGCGCTGTTGAAACCGACGATATGCGCGGCCTTGAGGAAACCTGCGACGCGGCCGGGGGCTTCGTCTTCTCTCAGAAAACCCTGTTCCAACGCGCGCTGATGATGCTTCTCGGCGTTGAGCCTGAATGCCTTGTCCTGCAGTTCCGGCGAGCGCTTGTAGGCGTCGAGGCTGAGCCCGTTGGCCCAGTGTGAGGCGTCTTCGAGGAAGGCGGCCATGCCGCCGGATTTCGCCCACGCCCACTCGGACCTCTGCCCCGCCATCGCCTGGCCGAGCTTGTCCCTGTCGACGTAACCGGCTTCGGCGAGGAACTCCGCGCCGGCCTTGTAACGTCCGACGAATCCGAGACGATTCGTCGCGGCAAGATCGCCGCCGTGGCTTTCGCTCATCACGGTCGAGGCGATCAGCCTGCGGGTCATCGCGTCGTCCAGTGTCGCGATATTCCCTTGTCGGTATTCATGGGCAGTGGCCACTGCCTGTTGTCGAATATCAGCCATCCAGCTGCTCCAAATGGATATTCAACGAGTGTCGCTCAGCGGTGGCTATGCCTTACGACATCGATTTTCCATCACAGGTCGGTTGCGAAAAAGGAATGGGGCGGACTGTGGTCCGTACGAGAGCGCCCGCACCTCGAACGCGGCGCGGTTCTGGTAAGCGTTGGATGGGCTACGCCCGCGACCGGGCGCAGCATCGAAGATGGTGGCGACGTACGCCAGCCCTGCCTGCTCGGGCGTCGGCTTCAATAGCGATGGCGAAGCATGTCCCATCCGAAATCCCGGACCTCCGGTCCCGACGTTATCCGGGCGGCCACAAAGGCCGCACTCCTATAACGATGTAGGTCAGGCTAGCAACTCCGGGAGATGGAAGGAAGGGGTGACTTCCGCGCGGGTTCGAGGCCCGCACGGAAGTCGCTTCTCGTCGGACCAATGATTAACGATTTCTTTACGAAGCCGTGTTCTTCAGACCAGAGTCGCTTCCATGGTGACCGGCACGGCAAGCGCTCGTGAAATCACGCAGCCGGCCTTGGCGGCATGGGCGATCGCGTCGAACTGTTCGGCGGTGATTCCCGGTACCGTGGCGCTGACGATCAGATGCACGCCGGTCACGGTCGGGCCCGGGTCCATGCCCGGCTCCATCGTCGCCTCGGCGCGGGTGTCGATGCGGGTCGGCGTGAAGCCGGCACGGCCCAGCACCGCCGACAGCGCCATGCTGAAACAACCTGCATGCGCGGCAGCGAGCAGTTCTTCCGGATTCGTGCCTTTCTCGTCGCCGAAGCGGGTCTTGAACGAATAGTTCTGATCGGCGAACAGTCCGCTCTGCGGCGTGCTCATCGCACCTTTGCCGGTCTGGATGTCGCCTTCCCAATGCGCGGTCGCGATACGTTTCAAAGCCATGACGACGACTCCCTTTTGGATGAGCAGCCGAGTTTACGCGCTCGCCGCGATCGGTAAATGTGCCTCTGCATGCGCATCCGCACAAACGGATACGGCACTCCGGTTGACCGAAGTCAAATATCGGTATCGCCGTACCGCAATGCGTCTTGACCCGCGCCGCTGAAGTTCCGATGCTTGGCGGGCGTCCTCCCGGGCGCCCCGCCATGACCGCCCGCCGAGCGCCTGCTCGGACGGCAGGCTTCACGAACGCGGACAGCCATGACGGCTCACCCCAACGCCTTTCGCGAAAGGAGAGTCGCTCATGTCGTACTCGACAGAACACATCCGCAATGTGGCCTTGGCAGGCCACCCCGGCGCCGGCAAAACTACCTTGTTCGAAGCCCTGCTGCATGCCGGCGGCGCCATACAGACGGCAGGCACCATCGAACGCGGCAGCACGGTGTCCGATTTCGAAGCCATCGAAAAGGAACGCGGACATTCCATCGACGCAGCCATCGCCAGCATCGACCATACCGCGCCCGGTCAACCGCTGATCCACGTCAATCTGATCGATACGCCCGGCTATCCGGATTTCCGCGGCCCCACGCTGTCGGCCCTCGCTGCAGTGGAAACGCTGGCCGTGGTGGTCGACGCCGACGCCGGCATCGGCTACGGCACGCGGCGGATGATGGAGTACGCCCAGGCCCGCAGACTCTGCCGGGTGATCGTCGTCAACAAGATCGATCACGATCCCGGCAAGCTCGGCGCACTGCTCGACGAGCTGCGCGAAACATTCGGCAACGAAGTGTTGCCGCTGAATCTGCCCACCGACGGCGGCAAGGCGGTGATCGACTGTTTCGGCAAGCGCACCGGCGACAGCGACCTGGGCCCGGTCGACGACTGGCACCAGAAGATCATCGACCAGGTGGTCGAAATCAACGAAGGCGTGATGGACCATTTCCTCGAAGTCGGCGAGGAAGGTCTGAGCGGCCAGGAGCTGCACGATGCGTTCGAGCAGTGCCTGCGCGAAGGCCATCTCGTCCCGGTCTGTTTCGTGTCCGCGCGCAGCGGCGTGGGCGTGAAGGAACTGCTGGATGTCGCCGAGAAACTGTTCCCGCATCCGGGCGAAGCCAATCCGCCGCCGTTCGTGAAGGGCGTGGGCGATGGCGCTGCGCCGATCGTCTCGACGCCCGATGCCGCCGCGCACGTCATCGCCGATGTGTTCAAGATCGTCAACGATCCTTTCGTCGGCAAGCTCGGCATCTTCCGGGTCTATCAGGGCACGGTGAAGAAAGACACGCAGTTGTTCGTCGACGACGGCAAGAAACCGTTCAAGGTCGCGCATCTGTTCAAGATGAAGGGCAAGGAACACGTGGAGATCGCGCAGGCGATCCCCGGCGATATCGCAGCGGTCGCCAAGATCGACGAGCTGCATTTCGACGCCGTGCTGCACGACAGCCACGACGAGGACCAGATCCATCTCGCGCCGCTGGATTTCCCGAAACCGATGTTCGGCCTGGCAGTGGTGGCGGCGAGCAAAGGCCATGAGCAGAAGTTGTCGATCGCACTGCACAAGCTGGCCGAGGAAGACCCGTGCTTCCACGTCGAGCATGAGGTCGAAACCAACGAGACCGTGGTCCGCGGCCTGTCCGACCTGCATCTGCGCATCAATCTGCAGCGGTTGAAGGACCGTTACGGCGTGGAGGTGACCAGTCGACCGCCGCGCATCGCCTATCGCGAAACGGTCGGCGCGAATGCCGAAGGCCACCATCGTCACAAGAAGCAGACCGGCGGTGCCGGGCAGTTCGGCGAAGTGTTCCTGCGGATCGAACCGTTGCCGCGCGGCACCGGATTCGAGTTCAAGGATGAAGTGAAGGGCGGCACGATTCCCGGGCAATTCATGCCCGCCGTGGAGAAAGGCGTCCGCCAGGTCCTCGCCAGCGGCGCGGTCGCCGGGTATCCGATGCAGGATGTCCGGGTGATCGTCTACGACGGCAAGCATCACCCGGTGGACAGCAAGGAAGTCGCGTTCGTGGCCGCCGGCAAGAAAGCGTTCCTCGACGCGATCGCGAAAGCCAGACCGCAGGTGCTGGAACCGATCGTCGATCTGGAAGTCGCGGCGCCGGAATCGCATATGGGCGATATCAGCGGCGGGCTGTCGTCGAAGCGCGCGCGCATCAACGGCACCGATTCGGTGCGCGGCGGCGAGATCCTGGTCAAGGCGCAGGTGCCGCTGTCGGAGCTGGAAGGCTATGCGGCGGAACTGAAATCCATCACTGCCGGTCGCGGCCGCTATTCGCTCGACTTCAGCCATTACGAGCCGGTGCCGGCGCAGGTGCAGAGCCGACTGGTCGATGCCTATAAACCGAGGCATGAGGAAGACTAGATTGCACGATGCGGCATTGCGTGCTGCAAAGAAAATGGCAGGAAACCGGGGTTTCCTGCCATCGTTCGGGAGCGAGCGTCGAGGTTGGACAGCTCTCAGAACGGAATATCGTCGTCCGAGAAATCGTCCATCGGCGGAGGGTTGTTCGCCGCCGGCTGTTGGCGCTGTCCGCCACCACCGCCGGCACGCTGACCGCCGCCGTAGCCGCCACCGCCGCTCTCGCGCGGGGCACGCGCTGGGCGTTCAGCACCGCCGCCGCCACCTTCGCCCCGGCCGCCGAGCATCTGCATTTCGTCGGCGATGATGTCGGTGGTGTATTTCTCGACACCGTCCTGGCCGGTGTATTTGTCGTAGCGGATCGAGCCTTCGACGTAGACCTGACTGCCCTTGCGCAGGTACTCGCCGGCGATTTCACCGAGCTTGCCGAAGAAGGTCACCCGGTGCCACTCGGTGCGCTCCTGGGTGTTGCCCTCTTTGTCCTTGCGGACCGACGTGGTCGCCAGACTGACTTTGGTGACGGCCATGCCGCCCTGGGTGTATTTGGTTTCGGGATCGTTGCCGAGGTTGCCGACCAGGATCACCTTGTTGACGCCGCGTGCCATGAACAGTTTCCTGCTGAGTCGCCGGTATTGGCGATGAGCATTGGATTATAGCCGGCCACCCCCGTGTATCGGGGTCCTGCGCAAAGGCGTGTCGGAAATCTCCGAATCCACGAGGCCGGCCCACTTATAATGACCACCTCACTTGTCTGGACCCCCCATGGAAGCGACTCCGGCGCCCGTTTCGCTCGACCTGCCCGCCATCCAGGCCCTCGCCGCCGCCGATATGGCTGCAGTCGACACCCTCATCCGCCGGCGTCTGGGCTCCGACGTGGCCCTCGTCAATCAGGTCGCCGAGCACATCATCGCCGCCGGGGGCAAACGCTTGCGCCCGATGCTCCTCCTGCTCGCAGCCCGGGCCCTCGGTCACAGCGGCGCGGATGCCCACCAGCTCGCGGCAGTGGTCGAATTCATCCATACCGCCACCCTGCTCCACGACGATGTCGTCGACGAATCCGATCTGCGCCGCGGCCGCAAGACCGCCAACGCCCTGTTCGGCAACGCCGCCAGCGTGCTGGTCGGCGATTTCCTCTACTCGCGCAGCTTCCAGCTGATGGTCGAACTGGAGCGGCTGCCGGTGATGAAGGTGCTCGCCGACACCACCAACGCCATCGCCGAAGGCGAGGTCCTGCAACTGCTGCACATCCGCAACCCGGATACCGACGAACCGGCCTATCTCAAGGTCATCGAACGCAAGACCGCAGTGCTGTTCGCCGCCGCGACGCGGCTCGGCGCGTATCTTGCCGGCTGCGACGAAACAGTACAGCAACGCCTGCACGACTACGGCATGGCCTTGGGCTACGCCTTCCAGATCGCCGACGACGTCCTCGATTACAGCGCCGACGAGACCGCGCTGGGCAAGCATCTGGGCGATGACCTCGCCGAAGGCAAGGCGACCCTGCCGCTGATCCACGCGATCCGGCACTCGGATCCGGCCGTGCGCGACCGCCTGCGTACCATCGTCGAAAACGGCGATATCGATGCGATGCCGGACGTGTTGGCGGCGATCGAAGCGACCGGTGGGCTCGACTACAGCCGTCGTCGCGCGGAAACGTATGCGGCAGCGGCCGAAGCGGCGCTTGATGGCCTTGAGGAAAACGACGCCATTGCCGCCTTGCGCGGGCTGGCGCGTTACGCCGTCCGTCGCGATCACTGACGCCGTGGGATTTCCGGCCGACGAACGCGCGCTGCTGCTGGACGTGAAGGGCGTCGGCCCTACAGTGATCGACCGCCTCGAACAGCTCGGATTCGATTCGCTGGAAGCGCTGGCGAAGACCGATGTGGACAGCATCGTGAAACAGATCGCCGCGATGCTTGGCGCTACCTGCTGGCGCAACAGCCCGCAGGCGCGGGCGGCGATCGCCGGAGCGATCGCCGCCGCGGACACTCAGTTACCGAAACGTTCGTAGAAAAACTGGTTCATCATCGTGTACGCGCGTTTGGCCGCAAGCGCGTTGTAGACGCAGTTCGGCGGGCTGTTGGCGCTTTCCAGCGCGAAACAATGCACCGCACCGCTGAAGTTCACGAACTGCCAGTCCGCGCCGGCGCCCTTCATTTCGCTCTGGAATCCTTGGATCTGCTCGGCGGGCACATAGGTGTCGTCCGCGCCGTTGAGCACCAGTACGCTGGCTTTGAGGCCACCGGCCTGCGCGGGGATCGTCGTGTCCAGACCGCCGTGGAAGCTCACGACCCCGGCGACATCGGCGCCGCTGCGCGCTAGTTCGAGCACGGTCTTGCCGCCGAAGCAGAACCCGATCGCACCGATGCGGGCGACGTCGATCGGCGCGTTCTTGGCTTGACCGCGCAGCGCTTGAAGCGCCGCAGCGGCGCGCGCGCGCAGACCCGGTAGATTTTCGTAGAGTTTCGTCACCTGCGCGCGCGCGGCCTTGTCGTCCTTCGGGCGCACGCCTTTGCCGTAGACATCCGCAACCAGCACCACATATCCGGCATTGGCGATCTGTTTGGCGTTCTCGACCGCAGCCGGGGTCACGCCTTTCCAATCGGGCACCATCATCAGGCCGGGGCGTTTGGTCGTGGTGGCGTCGTTGTAGACGAGAAAGCCGCTGAAACGCTGCTTGCCCTGCTTCCATTCGACCGGTTTGGCCTGCATCGCGGCGAATGCCGGCAGCGAGAAGAGGGCGGAAAGACACAGCAGGGCGAAGAAGCCTGCACATCGCATCGGACGCATATCGGTACTCCATGGGTGTTCGGGTGTCAGCGTCCCAGACTACCCGGAAAAGACGACGGTTGTCGTCACGGCCGTCGGCCGGATCGATCCGCTCGGGCAAGCTGCCCGGCAAACCCGTTCAACGGATCCCGATACCCGGGATCGCCGTGATCGCCTCGGGATCGAACCCGGCAAGACTGGCGAAATGGCGGCCGCGTTCGGTGTAATCGCGATAGGCGCCGAAGCTGGGCGCACCGGGCGACAGCAACACGACGCCTTCATCGCCGAGGAGTGCTCGCGCATGGGCGACCGCCTCGGCGAGATCGCCGGCCTCGGCAAGCGCGAAGCCTGCAGCGGTCGCGAGCGGTGCCAACAGGGCATGGATCTTCGGCCCGTTCTGGCCGAGCGTGACGATCGCGAGCGGCGCCCGCGCGCGCATCGCATCGGCGAAATCGTTCCAGTCGATCCCGCGATCGTGTCCGCCGACGATCAACGCCACCCGCTGCATGCGGAAACACTCCAGCGCCGCGAGCGTGGCATGCGGCGTGGTGCTGATCGAATCGTTGATGTAGACGATGCGGTCCCGCGCACCGAGCGTCTGCAGCCTGTGCGGCAACGGCTGGAAAGTGGCCGCATGCGGTGCCAGCGCGGCAGCATCGAGACCGAGCGCTTCGATGGCGGCGAGCACAGCGCACAGATTGCCGCGATTGTGTCGTCCCGGCAGCGGCAGGCCACCGGTGTCGAAAATCTCCTGCCCGCCGCGATAAACCACGTCATCGCGCAGATGCCATCCATCCGGGCCGCCGAAGAAACGCACTTCGCTTTCGGGCAAGTCCAGCGCAGTCAGCGCGCGGTCGCTGCCGTTGAGGATCGCGATACGCGGCATCGCATCGGTGA
Organism: Lysobacteraceae bacterium; assembly: GCA_040079515.1. Taxonomy (GTDB): domain Bacteria; phylum Pseudomonadota; class Gammaproteobacteria; order Xanthomonadales; family Xanthomonadaceae; genus Lysobacter_I. Next base: position 158,803 of record JBEBKD010000001.1, on the reverse strand, counting down.
ACAGTGCGAGCTTGTCCTCGACATAGCGTGCTTCGCTGCCGTGCCAGTCCAGATGTTCGGGAAAAACATTGGTCGCCACCGCGATTTCCGGCGACACGCCGGAAATCGCGACATCGCGGGTCTGATAGCTCGACAGTTCGATCGCCCAGAACTCGGGCGGCTGCTCGACATCGAGCAATTCGAGCAGCGGCATGCCGATGTTGCCGCACAGCGCAGTGCGATGTCCCCCTGCACGCAGCAGATGCGCGAGCAAGGCAGTCGTGGTGCTCTTGCCTTTGGTGCCTGTGACGCAGATCGTGCGCGCACCCGGGTTTTCGGCGAACCACAGCGTTGTACCACCGATGAAGCGCGTGCCGCGCTGCGCTGCGCCGAGCGCTTCAGGCTTGTACGGGCTGATCCCGGGCGATTTCACCACCACGTCGAACCGGGACAGTTGCTCGACACCGGCATCGGTATCGATTGTCAGCAATGCATCGTCGAGCGAGCGCGCTTCTTCGATTTCGTTGGCGCTGCAGAACAACGTCAGCGGCAGGGCCGGCAAACGACGGCGCAACGCGCGATACGCGGCGCGACCCTCGCGACCCCAGCCCCAGAGCGCAACGCGCGCGCCTTCAAGCTGCGCGATGCCAAGCGGCCCGATATCAGGCGGTGAACTGCGCACGCAGGCGTTCCCAGATGGCGACCGGCACACGATGCTCGTCATCGAGGATCAACAGCGGTGCGATCTGCTGTTTCAGCGACGAAAGCTGCGGGCGGATTTCGCGGGCGAAGCGCGCGACGATCTCGTCCTCGCGCCACTCCGGACGCTCGCTCAGGGTCGCCATCGCCGCTCGCGATTCCTTGCCCTCGCCCACGCATTCGAATGGTTTGTGGTCCTGGTATTCGAGCAAGGCATCGTAACCGCCGATCTGCGACGCATCGTCGAGCAGATTGCGGCCGAAGATGCCGACCAGCCGAGGCTTCGACATGAACGGCGCCAGCGCCAGGAACACGAAATGGCATTTCGGGCAGACGCCGCACCAACGATTGACGGGACGTTCGCCGAGGATGTGGAAGTTGCGATTGCAACTGGAGAAGTGCGCGTCGTAGCGATCGGTCTTCGCGAACTGCCGCGCGACCGCCAACTCGCTGAGTGGGCGCAACAGCGAGTAGTACTTCAGATCGGCGGCGACATGCCGCTGCACGTGATCGCCGAACGCCTGTTCGAACGCCCAGCCTTTCGACCACTGGTGATTCACTTCGCCTGTACCCTCGATCATGCTGCCGTAGCTGGCGGAGCGTTCGTTCGAGAACACGACCTGGTCCGCGCCCAGCAGTACCGCAGCGAAAACGAGGATCGCCGAATTGACGGCAGTCACCGGAATATGTCCGTTCCATGCGCCCTGGCGGTTGTACTCGAACAATTCCGACGCAAGCTGGCGGCCGAGATTGAGCGTGGGCAAACCGGTGCGCTCCGCGCAGGCCCTGATCAGCTGCGAACCGCCGATCCAGGTCACGGTCTGCTCGATGCCGACGCCGCGCAGCGCCTCGATGCTGACCAGTGAATCCTTGCCGCCGCCGATCGCGACCAGGGCGTGTTCACGCAGGCCCAGAATGGGCGCTTGCCGTTCGATCGCGACACCCGCCGCTCCTGAAGGAAACACGATCTTGCCGTGGAGATTCAGGCCATTGCGATATGCGAACTCGCCAAGGCCATTGAGATAGATCGTTCCCAGAAGCGACGCGGTGTCGACATCGATCGCGTAACTGTCGATGGTGATTTCCAGAGGAGCCGCAGCCTTGTAGTAGCTCACCCCGGCGATCAGATGCAACAGGCGCAGCGCCTGTTCGGCGGCGGTCGCGCGTGCCGCATCCATCGCAAACGGCGCACCGGGCACAGTGATCGTTTCGACCAGCTCGGGGCCGTCGTCGAAGGCGTAGACGAGCTGCGCGATGCCGGTCTGCGCATCGAAACCGCAGCGGACGAAACGGAAGGCACGAATCGCATCGCGCTGGAACTCCCATACGGAGGCCGGAACATCAGACATCGATAATTTCCTCTGCCGGCAATGCCCGCAGGTTGTAGGTGTTGGCCATCGTCATGCCGTAGGCGCCGGCATCGGCGATCAGCACGACATCGCCCTCGGCGGTCGCCTTGGGCAGCATGCGCGCATGACCGAGGACATCGCTGCTTTCGCAGATCGGGCCGACCACATCGAACGCGGCGATGTCGGCATCGTCGAGGCGCGAAAGGTTATGGATGGCGTGATAGGCGTCGTACATCGCGGGCCGCATCAGTGCATTCATGCCGCCGTCGAGGCCGACGCGACGCACGCCGTCCTTCTCGATCACCTGGGTCGCGCGCAGCAGCAGCACGCCGGCTTCGGCGACGAGATAACGGCCAGGTTCGACCGCGAGCCGGAAGCGCGGAAACGCGGCCTTGATCTCATCGAGCCCCGCACGCCATGCGGCGACATCGAACGGCCGCGCGTCGGGCGTGTACGGCACCGGCAGGCCGCCACCGATATCGAGCGTATCGACCGTGCCGATCTGCTCGGCGAGACCGGCCAGGTCGGCATAGACCTCGCGCCAGTGGCCGGGATTGTCGATGCCGCTGCCCAGATGCGCGTGCAGCGCGACGATCTTGACGTCGAGCCTGCGCGCTTCGCCGACGAAGTCATCGACTTTGCCCAACGGCAAACCGAACTTGGCATCGACGCCCCCGGTACGGACTTTCGCGTGATGGCCGTCGCCACGACCAAGGTCCAACCGCAGCCAGAGCGCGCGACCACGGAAGGTCTCGGGCCAGCGCTGCAGCGCTTCGACGCTGTCGGCAGTCACGTTCACGCCGCGCGCGAACGCGGCGTCGTATTCGGCGCGCGGCGCGAAACTCGGCGTGAACAATACCCGCTGCGGTTCGATGCCCGGCAGGGTCGCGAACACATGCTCGATTTCGCGCAGAGACACGCATTCGAAACCCGAGCCCTCTGCCTCCAATGCGTGGAGGATTTGCGGATGCGCATTCGCTTTCAACGCATAGAAACGCCGGTCGATCGCTACCGTCTCGCGCAGCATCCGCGCACGCGCGCGCACCGTGGGCAAGTGATAGACGTAGCGCGGGGTGCCGGCTGCGGCGCACGTTACGAGATCCGCGGCATGCGCATGCCACCACGGTGCCTCGTGCAGCGATTTGCCGTGCGCGATCTCGGTCCAGCTCGGCCCGAACACCGTGGCGTCCTGCACCGGCATCGCGCCGCCGCGGATCAACTCGCCGTGCAATTCGTTCAACAGGCCATCGGCATCGGCTTCGTCGATGACGAAGGTGAGGTTGAGGTCGTTCGAAGATTGCGAAATCAGATGCACTCGCTCGCGGCCGAAGGTCGCCCACACATCCGACAGTTTGTGCAGCAGCGAACGCATGCCTCGACCGACCAGGGTGATCGCTGCGCACGGCGCGATCACTTTCACCCGGCAGACTTCAACGAGATCGGCGGACAACTTGGCCAGCACATCGCTGCTGACCAGATTTTCGCTTGGGTCGAGCGACACGGTGACGTTGGTTTCGGATGAACCGATCAGATCGATCGACAGGCCGTGGCGCTTGAAGCGCTCGAACACGTCGGCGAGGAAGCCGACCTGCTGCCACATGCCCATGCTTTCCATCGACACCAGCACGATGCCGTTGCGGCGACTGATCGCCTTCACGCCAGGAACGGTCGCGGCGCTGCCGTCGATGCGCGTACCAGGCAGCTCGGGACGTTCGGTGTCGAGGATCGCCATCGGTACGCCGGTGTCGCGACACGGCGCGATCGAACGCGGATGCAGAACTTTTGCGCCGGTGGTCGCGATTTCCTGCGCCTCGGCGTAGTCGAGACGGGCCAGCAGCCGCGCGTCGGGCACTTCGCGCGGATTCGCACTGAACATGCCGGGCACGTCGGTCCAGATCTCGACGCGCTGCGCTTTGAGCAGGGCGCCGAAATACGCGGCCGATGTATCGGAACCGCCGCGGCCGAGAATCGCGGTGTCGCCGTCGGCATGGCGGGCGATGAAGCCCTGCGAGATCAGCATCCGCGCCGGCTGCGTCGCGAAACGCTGCGGAAAATCCTGATCGCCGGCATCGTCGCGATAGCGGCAGTTCACCGACAGCCGTTGCGCCCAGTCGCTGGCATTGGGCAACGACACCGCCGACAACCAGTCGCGGGCGTCGCACCAGGCGAAATCCAGCCCCTGCGCACGCAGATACGAAGCACCGAGCGTCGACGACAGCAGTTCACCCTGCGCCAATACTTCGGCCTGCCAGTCGAGGCTGCGTGCCTGCGCACGCGCGTCGCCGCCAAGCGCGCGCAGGATCGACAGTCGCTCGCCGAGCACCACGTCGGCATCGAGATCGAGTTCGGCGCAGAACGCACGGTGACGTTCAACCAGCGCATCGATCCGCGCATGGATCTCGCGCCCATCGGCAATGGCTTGAAGCTCGTTGGTGACGCCCGACAGCGCCGACACCACCACCAGCACCCGTGCATGATTCTCGTCGGCCCGTTGTTTCGCCAACCGGCCGATGGTGTCCCAGCGGTGGCGGCGGGACACCGAAGTACCGCCGAATTTGAGCACGATCCAAGGGCCGGCATGGCGGGGATCGGCGGAGTGCGTCTCGGGCATCGGAAATGGTGGGTTCGGTAGACTGGGGGAAGTTGGACTGGAAGAACCGGCAGCGCCGGAACTCCGCATTCTATGTCACCGGAACCGCCCACATGATGCCGCTGCGTTATCTGCAAATGGATGTTTTCGCCGCCCGTCCGGGTGCAGGGAACGCACTGGGCGCGGTGATCGAGGGCGAACGCTTCGATCCATCGCGGATGCAGGCTTTCGCGGCTTGGACCAACCTGTCCGAAACCATTTTTCTGCTGCCGCCGACCCTGCCCGGTGCGGACTACCGCGTACGCATCTTCACGCCGCGCCAGGAACTGCCGTTCGCCGGGCATCCCAGTGTCGGCGCGGCATGGGCCGCGATCGATGCCGGCCTGGTCGCGGCCGACAGGACATCGCTCGTGCAGGAGTGTGCGGCGGGGCTGCTACCGGTTGAAATCGAATCCAGCGGGGACAAACGTCTGCCGCATATTCGCGCGCCGCGTGCGCGAAGGATCGGCGGTGCCGAACTGGCGCCCGGCTTGCTCGATGCTGCGAATCGGAACATGCGCATCGGCGTGCTTGAGCACGCCCTATGGGACAACGGGCCACGATGGTGGTTGATCGAGCTGGCCGATGCCGACGCGGTACGCAGGCTGACGCCGGATCTGGCCGCGATCGCCGCCCTGAGCGAATCCACCGGCGCAGTCGGGCTGGCGGTGCATGCAGCGGACGCGCGCGACGGCCACCATCTCGTGGTGCGCGCGTTTTGCCCCGCCGACAGCATCCCCGAGGACCCGGTCACCGGCAGCGCGCAGGCAGCGATCGGCGCGCGCCTTGCGATGGCTGGCCGTATTCCCGGTCGGGACGGTAAGTACGTCGGCAGCCAGGGTCGCGAACTCGGGCGCGATGGACGAGTGACGGTTCGGGTCGATGGCGAAGGTGAAGTGTGGATCGGCGGCGAAGTGCAGCCGGTGATTCGTGGCGAGGTCGTCTGGTGATGCGGTGGCGACGCAACACCGCAGCACACCCGCTGCTACTCTGCGCACCCGCCCACGCAGGATCGTCCCGCCGATGAATGCCCGACGCTATGCCCAAGTCGATGTCTTTGCCGACCGCCCCGGCGCCGGCAACCCGCTGGCGGTGGTGCTGGACGCAGAGGGCTTGGCAGACGAGCAGATGCAGGCCATCGCCAAATGGACCCGACTGCCGGAAACCACGTTCGTGTTTCCGGCAGTCAGTGCGGACAGCAGCTATCGCATCCGCATGTTCAGCCCACGCCGGGAAGTCCCGTTCGCCGGTCATCCCAGCGTCGGCACCGCGCATGCGGTGCTCGAAGCCGGACTCGCGACACCCCGCGACGGCCTACTCGTGCAGGACGGCATCGCCGGCAAACTGCCGCTGCGCGTGACCGGCGAAGGCCCGACACGCACCATCGCGGTACGCACCCCCCGCGCCAGCGTCCGCGAGATCGCCAGCGCGGACGACCCGCGCCTTCGCGATGTGCTCCGCACACTGCCGCTGGGTGCGCTGCCGCCCGCGCTGATGGACGGCGGGCGCCGCTGGTGGCTGGTCGAACTCGAGAACGAAACCGCGTTGCGCACCGCAACCCCTCCGTGGGACGCGATCTCGACGCTCGCGCAATCGACCGAAAGCATGGGCCTGTGCGCCTACGCACGCAGCGACGACCCGGTCTATTACCTCGCCGTCCGCGCTTGGGTCGGCGCGCCCGGACAGTTCGAAGACGCCGCCTCCGGCGCTGCCAACGCCACCCTCGCCGCCTGGCTCGCTTCGCAGAACGCCCTGCCCGGCGACAGCGGTTTCTATCGCATCAGCCAAGGCCGCGAAGTCGGCCACGACGCGATCATCGAACTGACCGTCGACGATGTGGGCGATGTGTGGTCGGGGGGGCGGGTGTGTACGGTGGTGGAAGGCGCCATCCGCTGGTGAGGTGCACGGTACGTTCGGCAATCCACCTTGATTTGTTGCACACCACGGAACCAGCAAAAAACGCCCGGCGCGCGAGCTATCCGGCGCAGAAACATCTCATCGCAATCTACGGGAAGAGACCAGGACTGCAACCCACGCCGCCATCGAACTGACCACTACCGGATAACCGAACGATGATCGGATGTCGTAGTACTGCGCATATGCGACAACGACGACAGGTAATGCAATGGCACCTGCAAGTGCGATGCGACGCCGAAGCAGCAGCATGATCGCAACGAAAAACGAGCATAGCGGCTGCAGAGCGGCCATGGGGCGAGACACGATTTCGACCGCAGTCGGGTTCCCTTTCGAAACAGCGTCCCAATACGCCCAGCCGATAAGGGACATGACCGTCATGGCATGCAGAGCGTAGAAAAGAATCGGCGGCCACAGCATCAATATGTCGGAAGCAGACTGTCTGGGTAACGGGTCGCAGATCACCGCACGTGGTGGCGAATAAGGATTCATTACCCGAACCGCCCCAGCGGCGCTCCCGCCAGCAGGTGCAGATGGATCTGGAACACCGTTTGCCCACCGTGGTCATTGCAGTTCATGACGATACGGTAGCCGTCTCCGGCGAAGCCCTCTGCTTTGGCGTAATTCGCGGCGGCGATGGCGAGACGGCCGACGATCTCGGCCTGATCCGGCCGCACATCATTGAGGGTGGGAATCGTCACCTTGGGTACGAACAGCACATGCACCGGCGCCTGCGGAGCGATGTCGCGGAAGGCGATGAGGTGTTCGTCTTCGTAGACGATGTTCGCCGGGATCCGGCGGTCGATGATCTTGTGGAAAATGGTGTCCGACATGGGAAGTCTCCTGGGGTCCGTAGGGCGGGCCTTGGCCCGTCATTGCGCCTTTTGCGTTCGCTGCGAAAAAAGATCGTAACCGCCTCTATCTCTATCATTGTCACACCATCGGATCTCTCGCGATGGCGGGCCAGGGCCCGCCCTACGACAACTACACCGGCATCTCGCTGCGCGTGCCGAAAGCATGCGACAGCGTGCCGCGATCGACATACTCGAGTTCGCCACCCAGCGGCACGCCGTGCGCGAGCCGGGTCGGTTTGACGTTGTGTTGACGCGCGAGTTGCGCCAGATAGTGCGCCGTGGCTTCGCCTTCGACCGTCGGATTGGTCGCGATCACCAGCTCCTGCACCTCGCCTTCCGCGAAACGCGCGGCGAGTTTTTCGAGTCCAAGCTCACGCGGGCCGATACCGTCGAGCGGGCTGAGCCGCCCCTGCAGGACGAAATACAAGCCGCGATAGCCGGTGGCCTGCTCGATGACGAGACGGTCCGCCGGCGACTCCACCGCACACAGCAAATGCGCATCGCGCGAAGCGTTGGCGCAGGTCGCGCAGAGTTCGCTCTCGCTGAAATCGCGGCAGCGGGTGCAATGACCGATGCGGTCGACCGCTGCGGCCAATGCATCGGAAAGGCGCTGGCCGCCATCGCGATCGCGCTCCAGCACGTGATAGGCCATCCGTTGCGCGGTCTTCTGGCCGACTCCTGGCAGGATGCGGAAGGCTTCGATCAGCTGTTCGAGAAGGGAGATCGTCATCTTCATGTCGTCATTCCCGCGAATGCGGGAATGACGGAACAGATCAAAACATCCCCGGAATCTTCATCCCGGGCGGGATCGGCATGCCAGCGGTGGCACCGGACATTTTCGCCTGCGATTCGGCGTTGACCTTGTTCACCGCGTCGTTGATCGCAGCCACAACCAGGTCTTCGGTCATTTCCGCATCGGACAGCACGCTCGGGTCGATCTTCACGTTGCGGCATTCCATGCGGCCGGTCAGCGTGATGCTGACCATGCCACCGCCGGCGCTGCCGGTGACTTCGAGCTTGGCGAGTTCTTCCTGGGCGCGCTGCATGTTTTCCTGCATCTTCTGCGCCTGTTGCATCAGTTGGGCGATATTTCCACGCATGGGTGCGATCTCTCGGGTTCAGTCTTCGAATGGGCGGATGGAATCGGGCACGAGCTTCGCGCCCTGCTGGCTCATCAACCGCTGCACGTCGGGATGGGCCATGAATTGTTCTTCGGCTGCTGTCTGCTTCGCGTCGCGCTGTCGTTCGCCGCGCTGATGCAGGGTTTCGGCGTTGGCCGGTTTGGCGCTGTCGAATTTCAGCTGCACAGGGCCGCCAAGTTGCGCACTGATCGTATCGGTCAGCGCCTTGACCAGCGACGGGCTGCGCAGATGATCGTCGTCGGCCGACAGCGACAACCGCAACACGCCGTCGGCGTAGCCGCTGAACGCAGCATGCGCAGCAAGCTCGCGCGCGGGCCCGCGCAATCCGCTGTCGGCGAGCAGATCGAGCCAACGGTCGTTGTCGATCTCCAGCGTCGGCGGCGAGCCGGTCTCAGGTGCTTGCGCAGCGGGCGTCGGCATGACCGGCGCGATCGAGGGTGCTGGCGGTTGTACGGGTCGCGATCGCAGCGGTGCGGCAATCTCGGGGCGCGGAGGTGGGGTGGTATCGAACGCAGCGCGTGCGGCCTCGGGGCCACGGACTGACACCCCGGCCGGCGCACCGACGGTCGCCGCGGTGGCGGCTTCAGCCGGACGGAACGCCAGCATCCGCAGCGCGGTCATCTCGAATCCACCACGCGGGCTGGGCGCCAGGCCGAGATCACGGCGACCATGCAACGCCATCTGGTACCACAGTTGCACGACTTCCGGCTTCAATTTGCCCGCCAGCGCGTCGACTTCGACACCATCGGCCTCGATCTCCGCCGAAGGCACCAACTGCCGCACCTGTACCCGATGCAGGGCTTCGGCCATGGCATCGATGACCCCGGCCCAGTCGGGAGAAAAATCCGCCAACGATGCGATCTCCGCCAACAGGCTCTCGCCATCGCCGCTCGCAAGCGCGTTGAGGACCGCGCCGACGCGCATGCGGTCGACAGTACCCAGCATCGTCGCGACGCCGGCATCGGTCAGCGCAGCGCCGCCCGCGCTCGCACCGGTGTAGGCGATCGCCTGATCGAGCAGAGACAGGCCATCTCGAAGACTGCCATCGGCTGCCTTGGACAACTGGCGGACCGCACCTGCCTCGACCGGGATGCCTTCGGCTTCCAGAATCTTGGCGATCTGGCCTTGGATCTGCGGCTCTTCCAGCCGTTTCAGATTGAACTGCAGACAGCGCGACAGCACCGTGACCGGCAGTTTCTGCGGATCGGTGGTCGCCAACAGGAATTTCACGTGCCCCGGCGGCTCTTCCAGCGTCTTCAGCAGCGCATTGAAGGCCGACTTCGACAGCATGTGCACTTCGTCGATCAGATAGACCTTCACCCGGCCACGCGAGGGCATGTACTGGGCGTTGTCGATCACCTCGCGGACATCGTCCACACCGGTATTGCTGGCAGCGTCGATTTCGAGCAGATCGATGAACCGCCCTGCGTCGATATCGCGGCAGGAATTGCACTCGCCGCAGGGCTCCGCCGACGTGCCGCGCTCGCAGTTCAGCGATTTGGCGAAGATCCGGGCGATGGTGGTCTTGCCCACGCCACGGGTGCCGGTGAACAGGAAGGCATGGTGCACCCGGCCGGTGTCGAGGGCATTGGTGAGCGCGCGGACGACATGCTCCTGCCCGACCAGCTCGGCGAAACGCTTGGGGCGCCACTTGCGGGCGAGGACGAGATAGGACATCCGCGCATTCTGCCACGCGCGACGGTTCGGTCGACGCTGCTGGAATGCTTCCTTGTCCAAGAAAGGCGGGGCGGCTAGAATTGGCGGTCCTGAACACGGCTGGATGCCGGGACCGGGGAAGAAACGGAGAGGTGTCCGAGTGGTTGAAGGAGCACGCCTGGAAAGTGTGTAAGCGTCTAAACCGCGCTTCGGGGGTTCGAATCCCCCTCTCTCCGCCAGTTTCAAAGCGTCGCTGACGCAACGTCTATGGTGGCCCCGTCGGCCCCTCGCGACGCTAGATCGAAAACTCCGCCAGGGCCGGAAGGCAGCAACGGTATCGGTCGATGCGGGTGCCGAGGTCAGCCGGCGGGGCCATCGCCATTCCAGCGATGTGCCTGCCGGGCGTCAGGTCGAAGCGAGCTCGCAGCAGGCTTCGCTCGACGGGAAAAATCCATGCATCGGCGCCTATTTGGCCTTCTTTCTGACATACAGGACCAACGCATGATCCTCTATGTCGAAGCCGTACTCGGCCGCGATCCTGCGCTGCAGTTCTTCGATCTCGGCGCTCTCGAACTCGATGATCTTCCCGGTCTCGATATCGACCATATGGTCGTGATGGTCGCCGCGGTCCAGCTCATAGACGGCGTGACCGCCTTCGAAATTGTGCTTCAGGACCAGTCCCGCAGCCTCGAACTGGGTCAATACCCGGTAGACCGTCGCCAAACCTATCTCATCGCCGTCATCGACAAGCTTGCGATAGATGTCTTCCGCGGTCATGTGGCGCGGCAAGGCCTGCTGCAGGAGCTCCAGCACGCGTATCCGCGGGTGGGTCACTTTGAGGCCGAGTTTTCGAAGATCTGTGGATTCCATGAATGCGGTCCGTGGGTTCGAACTGGGGGGCGGCATCCAACCCGCGATGAACAGCTGTTCCTGATCCGGCTGACGGCATTGCCGGAGGCCAGTGTATCATCGGCAAGCGCATCACCTCCTCCTTGCCGGTCGCCTCATGCCCACCATCAACCGCCGTTCGCTCCGCACGCCGCTGCTCGTTCTCGCTGTCGCAATCGCTACCAGTGGCTGCGGCATTCTGTACAAACAGCCGATCTATCAGGGCAATCTGATCGACAAGACGGCAGTGGAGCAACTGCAGACAGGGATGAGCAAACAGGATGTCATGGGCCTGCTGGGCACGCCGTCGATCTCCGACCCTTACAACGAGAATCGCTGGGACTACACCGCAACCCAGCGCATCGACCGTCGTGGCACGACCGAGGTGAAGAACTTCACCGTGTACTTCGAGAACGGCTCGGTCGCGAAATGGGAAGGCGAGTATTTCGCCGAACAGGACGACTCTCTCGCTGCCAACGCCGGTCGTCAATTCGGGCCGAATCTGGCGAAAGACGACAAGAAGAAGAAGCGCCGCTGAGGCGATTCACTTGCCTGCGCGTCGGCGCCGGGCTTCCTTCGGGTCGATCGTCAACGGTCGCAGCAACTCCACTCGATCGCCATCCCGCAGCCGCTGATCGACAGTCGCGATACCGCCGTGCAGCGCTACTCCGACATGCGCGCTTGGCGTCAAGCCTGCCGCGGTGATCGCTTCGGCGATCGTTGCGCCTTCGGGCAAGTCCACGCACACCGCCTCATGCCTGCGCGGCCACGCTTGAACGACCTCGACGCGGACCCGTCCAGACATCGCTCACTCGTCCCCGCGATCCGCCACGCGCACGAAATCGTCGACCATCCGATCCGCGAGCGCCTGAAACCCGAGCACAAACGCCGGGCCGAGCAGTTTGCTGCCAGGCTCGAAATCCAGACTGAGCGTGACCTTGCAGGCGCATTCGTCGAGCGCATGGAACTGCCAACGACCGGTCAGCTTCCGGAACGGGCCGTCGCGCAACACCATATCGATGTGATGCGGCGGCGCCAACGTGTTCTCGGTGGTGAACCACGTACTCAACCCTCCCAGCCCCAGATCCAGCCGTGCCACCACCCGTGCCGCGTCGGCCTCCAGGACATCCGCCGCTTCGCACCAGTCGAAACGACGCGGATAGGCGGCGATATCGTTGACCAGCGCGAACATCTTCGCGGCGGAATGTTCGACCAGAGCTGAGCGTTGGATGACCGGCATGAGGCATATGACTCGCTGGGATGACTCGCGTGATCGCCCCGCATCGGGGACAATATGACGAATGAGCAAGCAGAACGCCGGCAAGGATAAGGCAAAGGGGAACGACAAGGCAGGTAAATCCGCGCCGGCCGTGAAAACCATTGCCTTGAACAAACGCGCCAAATTCGAGTATCACCTGGAACAGCGTCACGAAGCTGGCCTGTCCCTGCAGGGCTGGGAGCTGAAATCGATCCGAGCCGGTCGCGCCAACATCACCGACGGTTACGCCCTGATCCAGCACGGCGAGCTCTACCTGATCGGCGCCCAGTTCACCCCGCTGATCCAGGCATCGACCCACGTGATCGCAAACGATCGCCGGACCCGCAAGCTGTTGCTGCACCGGCGCGAGATCGACCAGTTGATCGGGAAAGTCCAGCGCGAGGGCTACACCATCGTGCCGACTGCGATGTATTGGAAAGGCAATAAGGTCAAACTGGAAATCGCGCTCGCCAAGGGCAAGCAGGACCACGACAAGCGCCAAGCTTCCAAAGACCGCGATTGGGCCCGCGAGAAGCAGCGCACGATGCGCCGGCACAACAAGGACGCCTGAACTCCGCACCTTCGCGCACCGCTTGAACCCCGCTCTGCCCGGCCCCATACTGCTGTCGTCAGTGGTATCGACTTTCCCGGGGGTGCACTTGGCTTCGACGGGAGTAGCAACGTCCACTGGTGCATGCCGAGGGGGTAGCTTTCCTCGCTAATCCAGCTGCAAAACTTAGTTGCCAACGACGACAACTACGCTCTCGCCGCTTAAGGCGTAAGCCCCGAACCCACTTGTGCCCGTGCTCGTGGATGTAGGGTCATTATCACGGAACAGGCTCCGGCGGCGACCCGTCAACCGGTGTTTAAATAAAGCGGGTGTGTCTGGCGGTGTGCTTCGCACGTCGTGTTGCCGTCAGCCGAGAACGAACGTCGTGCTAAGCATGTAGTACCAGAGATCGCGCGCTTTCGGACGGGGGTTCGATTCCCCCCACCTCCACCAATTCAAGCTCCAACGTAGTCCCAGGAAGGCCGGAATCCCCAATAAATACAAGGGTTTCGGCCTTTTTGTTGTCCTGAGACCTCCCGCTGGGTCTATTGCAATCCGGGAGCACGTGGGGGCACATTTGGGGGCATCAGCCCCATTCGGGGCCAGAGATGCCCCCAAATGCCCCTGACAGATGTCGCGCTCCGCAAGGCTAAGCCCACAGACAAAGTGCAACGCCTTTTCGACGGTGGCGGGCTCTATCTGGAAATCTCACCGGCGGGAGGCAAGTTGTGGCGCTTGAAGTATCGCCACGCCGGCAAGGAGAAGCGCCTAGCGTTCGGCACTTACCCAGATACCAGTCTGGCGAGCGCGCGTGCCAAGCGCGACGAGGCTCGCAAGCTCCTGGCGGCTGATGTGGATCCATCCGAGCACCGCAAGGCTGAAAAGGCCGCAGGCGACGACAGAGCGGCTAACAGCTTCGAAGTCGTGGCCCGCGAATGGTTTGCCAAGCAAGCCGCCATTTGGGTTCCGTCACATGCCGACCGCATCATCCAGCGTCTGGAACGCGATGTCTTCCCTTGGCTGGGCAAACGCCCCATCGCCGATATAGCCCCCAAAGAACTGCTAGCTACAGCGAACAGGATTGCGGATCGCGGCGCTGTCGAATCCGCGCACCGCGCACTTCAGAATTGCGGGCAGATCTTCCGTTATGCCGTTGTCACCGGACGCGCCGTACGCAATCCGACGATCGATCTTCGCGGCGCACTTCCCCAGATCAAAGAAACGCATCACGCAGCGATTCTGGATCCGGCGACCATCGGTGGGCTGCTCCGGGCCATAAATGGCTATCAGGGGTCGTTCGTAACGAAATGCGCGCTGCGGCTCGCTCCTTTGGTTTTTGTCCGCCCTGGTGAACTTCGGCATGCGGAATGGAAGGAATTCGACTTGCAAGCGGCGGAATGGAACATCCCGCGCGAAAAGATGAAAACACGCGAACCACATTTGGTTCCGCTTGCGCCGCAAGCTGTCGCAATCTTGGTTGAACTGCAAGCACTGACCGGCGACGGTCGGTACGTTTTCCCAAGCGCACGTGGTCCATTACGGCCGATGAGCGATAACGCGGTGCTCTCAGCGCTGCGCCGTATGGGCTACGCCAAAGACGAAATGACGGGTCATGGCTTCCGAGCGATGGCGCGCACCGTGTTGGACGAAGTACTGCACTTCCGGCCCGACTACATAGAACACCAACTGGCACACGCCGTCCGGGACCCTAATGGCCGCGCTTATAACCGCACGGCCCACTTGGCCGAGCGCCGCAAGATGATGCAGGCGTGGGCGGACTATCTGGACCAGCTACGCGACAACAACGGCAAAGTCTTGCCGAAGCATCGCAAAGAATCCGGCGCAAGCCGGTGACCAGCGGACGGCCGGGGTGCGTCAACACCCCGGCCGCCCTCACCAAAACCGTTCACTGAGGAACGATTATGGCTATCGAAACTGTAACAGGCGCCCTCTTATTTTCCGACCGTGTAAGCGGCGCGTTGACCATGCTCGGAGAACTCCAGGTATGAACGTCACCACCGAGACCGACTTCCGCGAGATACCTGCAGAACGCCGCCACTTGTTGGTTGTCGCTGCAGGCGTCGAAGTCGCCACCGCTTGCCGGGAAGCAGCTGACTTGGAGGATGCCGTCCGCCGCGTGCTTGGTAGGTCGATCGAAACTGGAACGGATGGCAGTACAGCCTACCTGTGTGAGTTCGCACTAGAAGCGGCCCGCGCATTGCGCGAAGCGGCATATATCCCAAGCTAACAGCCACGGACCAGAGAATTGCTGCTGTGCATCCGTCCAGCCAGAATGCGCTAGCCCCGGAATGGGTGTTGTATTGCAACGGTGTGAGCTGGCGCTAAGAATAACGTCAGACGGGCAGATTTACGAAAATAATTAACTTAAATCAATAACTTAAATGTCATTTTCGCATAAATCTTTGGATCGGAAACCTCGACTGCGGGGTAGGAATTAATTACGAAATGATGGCGCCACGAAGCCCAAGGCGTCCTTGGGCATACTGAGTGGCACCGAAATGTCCAAGCAGAACAAGCCGGCCCTAATTCTCGAACGTCTTCCACAAATCCGCGCACGAACCGGATTCTCCCGGTCCGAAATCTATCGTCGAATCGCGCTCGGGACCTTCCCCGCCCCGATCAAACTAGGCGTCCGCGCAAGCGCCTGGAATTCGGCGGAAGTTGACGCATGGATCACTGAGCGTATCGCTGCGCGCGATCGGGATGCACAGGGATGAACCGTCAGAAAAGAAAGAACCCCGGCGCTGACAGCCGCCGGGGTTCGGTGACCGCAGATGTTGCTCAAAGCTACGGTGCGCCTACACCTGCCGTCGTCCGTTGTGAATGCCGAGGTCACCGCATGCGATTGGAGTGGCGAGAGCGTATGTTAGTCCGCGAAGCGTACTGCCGTGTCCGGAGTCATGGACTGAAGAACGGGCCGCCTGCGCTTCGGGCTGCATCAACCTTATCGTTGAGGAAGGCTGCACGCCTGCCTCGTCCATTTAACCGGTAAGGGAGGCTCCAATGGCTTCCCTCGAGATCAAGCGACGCAAGCTAACCGGTCGCGCCTCCGCGTCGCACTTGGGTATTCCGCATTATGTCCTCAACTCACCTCAGTTCGGCGCATTGAACGGCTGGGAAATAAAATTATTGGTTGAAGTCGCTGGGCAGTACCACGGGTTCAACAACGGTAACCTGAGTTGCACCTGGTCCCAGCTTGCCTCACGTGGCTGGCGCAGTAACGGGACGCTCCGCAAGTCCTTGAAAACTCTTTTAGAGAAAGAATGGTTGATCTGCACTCGGCATGGCGGGCGTAACCTCTGTTCGCTCTACGCGGTGTCATGGTGGGCCATCAATGCCTGCGAAGGTAAGCGACTGGAAGTCAGGCCAGAGAAAGCGCCGAGCAACCGCTGGGCGAAAAAAACGAAATCACTAGGCGCTAAGTGAACCATTGGTGGGCGCTATGTGAATCAATATCTCTGCCGAAGAGGTCAAAAAGCGGTGAAAACCGGCTTCGTGAGCGCTATGTGTCCTAGTCAAGTGGTGATATTTTCGCCAACGTGGGCGCTATTCGGACACCTTTATAGTTTACCAAGGGGGTGCTCTTGCTCCGTTGCTTCTTGGGCTTTCAAACAGCTTAGGATGCTGTGGACTAACGAGGATTTTTTTGAACTCAGAAAGCTTGCGGTGCGCGTGACCAAATCACAGGAGTTAGTTAAGCCGCTGAAGGGTGACGAGTTTCGGTGGTAGTGCGTGATCTGTCACAAGGTGCATTGACCCGATAATCAAGCAAGTGACCAGAAAACTTGTTTAGACAATCTCATCATATGAGACGGCCCACCTGTATCTACCCCGGCTCCACCGGAGCCGATCATGCACGCAGTTTCGCCCCACCCGACACGGATCGATCCGCCCGGAACCAACGCGCTCGTGCCGGGCGGCGGCAGCTCGCTGGCGCTGAAGTTGCAGCACAAGTATCCAGACCGGATCACTGGCGCCTTCACGCTGGCGACGCGGGAGGGCCGCTACGCGCCCTTCCCTGTCGATCTTCCGCCGCAATTGGCCGATGCGCTGCGCGCGCGTGGGCTGAGCCGGCTCTACAGCCATCAGGCCGACGCCTGGGAGGCGACGCAGCGCGGCGAGGATATCGTCGTCGTCACGCCCACAGCATCGGGCAAGACGCTGTGCTACAGGCTGCCGGTGATCGCCGCGGCCATCGCCGATCGATCCAAGGCACTCTATCTGTTCCCGACCAAGGCGCTGGCGCAGGATCAGGTCGCCGAGCTGCTGGAACTCAACAAGGCCGGCAACCTCGGCCTTCGCGCCGCGACCTTCGATGGCGACACGCCGGGCGACCAGCGCCAAGCGATCCGGCTCAACGGCGATATCGTCGTGACCAATCCCGACATGCTGCACCAGGGCATCCTGCCGCATCACACCAAGTGGGCGCAGTTGTTCGAGAACCTGCGCTATATCGTCATCGACGAGATCCACAGCTATTGCGGCGTGTTCGGTTCGCATCTGGCCAATCTGCTGCGGCGTTTGAAACGCGTCTGCGCGTTCTACGGCGCGAACCCGCAGTTCATCCTGTGCTCGGCCACCATCGGCAATCCGAAGGAACACGCCGAGGCGCTGATCGGGCGTGAGGTAACCGCGATCACCGAGTCCGGCGCGCCCACCGGCGAGAAGCACGTGCTGCTGTGGAATCCGCCGGTGACCAATCCCGATCTGGGCCTGCGCGCCTCCGCGCGCTCGCAGAGCACGCGCATCGCGCGCATGGCGATCAAGGCCGGGCTGAAAACGCTGATCTTCGCGCAGTCGCGGACGATGGTCGAAGTGCTGACCAAATATCTAAAGGACGTTTTCGATCACGACCCGCGCACGCCGCCGCGCATCCGAGCGTATCGTGGCGGCTACCTGCCGACCGAGCGCCGCGACGCCGAACGCGCGATGCGCGCGGGACGGATCGACGGCATCGTCACTACCTCCGCGCTGGAACTGGGCGTGGACATCGGCAGCCTCGACGTGGTCGTGCTCAACGGCTATCCGGGCAGCATCGCCGCGACCTGGCAGCGTTTCGGCCGCGCCGGCCGCCGCCAGCAGGCGTCGATCGGTGTATTGATCGCCAGTTCCGACCCCTTGGACCAGTACATCGTCCGCCATCCGGAGTTCTTCACCAGCGCGCCGCCCGAACATGCCCGAATCGCACCCGATCAGCCGGTGATCCTGCTCGATCACATCCGTTGCGCCGCGTTCGAACTGCCGTTCCGCGACGGCGACTGTTTCGGCCCGGTCGAGCCGCAGGCCTATCTCGATCTGCTCACCGAGGACGGCGTGCTGCACGCCGAGGGCGCGGTCTGGGAGTGGATCGCCGACAGCTATCCGGCCAATGCGGTGAGCCTGCGCTCGGTGGCCGACGGCAATTTCGTGGTCGTGGACCGCACCGACGGGCGCCAGACCATCATCGCCGAAGTCGATTACAGCGCCGCGCCGTTGACGCTTTACGAAGGCGCGATCCACATGATCCAGTCCACGCCGTACCAGGTCGAACGGCTCGACTGGGACGGCCGCAAGGCCTTCGTCACCCGCACGCATGTCGATTACTACACCGACGCGATCGACTACACCAAGCTCAAGGTGCTGGAGCAATTCGATGGCGCGGTCGCGGGCACCGGCGCCAGTCACCACGGCGAAGTGCATGTGGTGCGCCGCGTCTCCGGCTACAAGAAGATCCGCTACTACACACACGAGAACATCGGCTATGGCCAGGTGAATCTGCCCGATGCCGAAATGCACACCACCGCGGTGTGGTGGCAATTGTCGCAGCCGGTACTGGACAGGCTGTTCGCATTGAAGCAGGACGCGCTGGACGGTTTCCTCGGCGCTGCCTATGCGCTGCACGTGATCGCGCGCATCGCGGTGATGGCCGACGGTGCGGACCTGCAGAAAGCCGTGGGCAGCGGCGACGGCGCGTGGTTCGCGGTCGCCGACGCGAAAGGTCGCGGGCAATTGCGACGCGGCGAAGGCGCGCCGGCCACGCCCGACGATCTGGCCGCGTTCACACCCACCATCTATCTCTACGACAATTTCCCCGGCGACGTGGGCCTGGCCGAGCCGTTGTGGACGCGGCAATCGGAACTCATCACCCGCGCGACCGGCCTGATCGACGGCTGCGACTGCGCCAGCGGCTGCCCGGCCTGTGTCGGACCGATCCTCAACATCGAAGGCGCACCGCGCAACGCCACAGCGAAAGAGCATGCCCGCCGGGTGTTGATCGCACTGTCCGCCGCCGAAACGCCATGAGCGAAACGCTGGAACGCCTGCGGACGCTGCGCGCGCTGGCCGGCAGGCCGGGTCTGCTGGCGAAGCCGGCAACGACCGCATCGACGCCTGTGCGCACGTCGCGACCGGACGCCGCGCAGACCGTGGCTGATCTGCGCCGGCTGTTGCGCGTGCGCGCGCCGGCCGGCTTAACTCGCACGGCGATCGACGCCGACCGGGTGTTGCCGGGCAACGAAATCGCGCAGGGTCTGCGCCTGATCGAAACCACGCTGCCCTGCGACCCGACGCCGCAGCAGTTGTGCGGCGCGTTCGACCGCCGCGAGGCGATGATCCAGACGAGCGACGTGCTGTTCTTCGACACCGAGACCACCGGCCTCGCCGGCGGCACCGGCACGCGTGCCTTCATGATCGGCACCGCACAGTGGCGCGGCGACGGCCTGCATATTCGTCAGTGGCTGATGACCACACTTTCCGCAGAACGCGATCTACTCGTCGCATTCGCGGACACCCTGCACGCCGACATCATGCTCGCCAGCTACAACGGCAAGAGTTACGACGCCCCGTTGCTGGCGACACGCTTCCGGCTGGCGCGTCTGCGCAACCCACTGACCGGGCTTGATCACATCGACCTGCTCTACCCCACCCGCCGCAGCTACCGCGGCCGATGGGAGAATTGCCGGCTCGCCACCATCGAACGTCAGGTGTTGGGTGTCGTGCGTGAAGACGATCTGCCGGGAAGCGAAGCGCCGGCCGCGTGGCTGGGTTACTTGCGCGGCGGATCGGCGCGGAACCTACGGCGGGTGGCGGATCACAACCGGCAGGACCTGGCGTCGCTGGCCGAGCTGTTGCCACGGCTTGCCCATGCTCGTGGAGTTTGAAGGCAGCTTTCGGCCAAAAGGCGGAAACGGAGCTTATTTCTCCACGACCCTGATGACGGGCTCGCCGACATGAGTGCCACGGTTAGCGCTGCGCTGGCATTGCCAAGATAATGCGGGTCAGACGGCACCCGGATCACTGGTTACGGCGTTAGTTTGAGGTCAGAACACCGATGAGCGCTGCCGGCAGCGCGCACTTCGTAGCATCGCGAGGTGTCGCCTTCATATGAGCAACGACGGCCTGGTAGGCCGACTGAGCGCTCGGGAGTAACGGGTCCGGGAAATGAGAGTCGCGTAATTCCTCCTTGATGTCTTCACGTGCGTCGAGGAATTTTCCATATAGCCATAGCGTCTTGGCGAGGGTGCAAGGGTCTTTACTTTGGAGCCCCGTTTCAACAATTTTTAAGACCTTCCGCATGTAGTCTGGATAGTCTTCGGAGTCAGCTCCAGCGACATCAACTATCGAGTCCCACGTGGTGTATCCGATGTACAGTCGACCATCGAAATCTTTTGAAACAAGACGTCTCAGGTAGCCTTCCTCATCATCGCCATCATGGTGTGGTGCGGGATTTTGACGACCGAACTTGATCACGCTCTTGTCGACGAGGATACGCGGGTAGATCGCTTCTTTGCTTTCAAGCTCGTAGGCTTTGACCTGAGCGGGTCCAAAGAGCTGGCTTTCATCGTGTACTAACTGTCCGACCGAGACGCCGCCGCGGACAAGGAATCCGCGTTCGACCAACGCAATCTGCAGGTATTGGAGATCGGTGAGCAGCGTCCATGCCGACGACGATTCAGTGACCTTGTAGGAGACGGTTACGCAGTCCGAATACTGTGAGATGCGCCGACTGGCGAGGCGATCGATCCCGGTTTTTAAATGCTCACCTACACAGGCAAACGCACCTGAAATGCGCTTCACATGCGCCGGGTCAGCGACTGCTCGGTCAATGTGATCCCTGAATCCAAGGATGTCCAGAAATACGCAGATCCGATTTTCAAACTCCGCTGCTACCGTATGTTTCCTGCTCACTACGTTAATTCCATGCGGCGGGCAAATCATTATACGGCACAACGGTTCCGCGTAAGCGATTACACCCATAGGTCCGGCGGCGTTACAGGGCCATCTCCTCCTTCGAATTGATAAGGAACTGATAGATCCCGAAAAGCTCCCCAGCGGTCCGACCATCCACCACGTGTTTGTAGATTTCGACTTGGCGACTGAGTCGCCAGATCTTAGCGTCACGCTGGCTACGCAGCGCGTCTAGGTCAAATGCCCAGTCGTCGCCCACAGAGCGATGGATGAGGGCAGCCATCCTTTCGATGTGCGTTTTTGCGTGCGCAGAAAGGTCATTAGGAACGTTATTAGTGATTTCGGCGCGTGGCGTGAAAACAGCATGAGTGGGGTTCTTATGACCGGGAAATTCGTTGGACACCCTGCTGCTGTTGCCAAATGCGGTCGCCAAAGCAAGCAGAAAGATGAAGCGGACGCATTCACCGCCGTACTGGCGCTGAGCCCATGCGCCCCCCAAACCTATGCGAGTCTGCCTTTTGATGTAGGCCTGCTGCAGGGTATCACTGAGGCGCACGCAAGCTCCGATGTCGGTCCGGCCCATCGGGCGGATCCCAGTGTCTTTTCCTGACAACAGCCCATTCGATCCCATGTAGGTCGTGAGCCACTCATCGAGCCGCTCGTCCAAGGACTTCGCAGCAGTAACGTCGCCAAACTGCTCTGGGATTTTGGCGACCCCAGCGTCTCGCAGCAGCGCCAGGATCACCAGTGCATCATGTGCCGCTATCTCTTCAAATGCGCACCAGCTCCAGATTTCGTCCATGCCCCGATTGGCAGATACAGCCGCTGCAACCCTGACCGCCAGACTGTCTTCATTCGAACTATTACGTCCCTGCTGCGCGGCTTCATCGATTGCCGCCCTTACCTCTTCCGACGCAGTTGCCACCAGCTCCACCACCACCTTCGGAGGCGTCGCCATCTCATCATCTGCACCGTTCTCCTGTCGCCACTGGATCTCGAGACGGTAGAAAGCATGCTGGAAGAGCACGTCCAGCTGGTACAAAGAAGCGCCCAGCGCAGAATCGCCCGCCATCCCTTGGACGACGGCTAGGCTGAGGGCGGAGCTATCACTACCTTCAGCAACCTTTGCTTCTCCGGGCCGGTCGACCCATTCAAGGAGGGAGCGATACGTGTTAGTGGCCAGGCTGCCCCTCAGCCCGCTGCAGAGCATTCGCCTGCCCTCCAGCGCCCGGAGGCCCAAATCAGTACTGCCAACGGACAGGAAGCCGTGCGAAGAAGTGTTCCTGACGTCCAAGGTCAGCCAACCGTGCTCGTCATATGCAAGCTCGACTTCCGTCCTAGAGGACTGGGTCGCACGCTTCCAATGGCGGCTTCCCTTCCAAACGGAAGCTGCAACATCACCAGCACCGCTCATCTGCTTGAACACCTCAGTGACTTCTGCGGCCTCCTTTGGGAAATCACGGAAGATCGCGTCCAAATTCTGGCAGGACAACTCGGTGCCCAAGATATCTTCCAAATGCGCTCCCAGGCTTACGCGAATTTCAGGGTCAACCCCCGGACCGGGCATTAAGCTGTGCCGAACGTTCATTGCTTGAAGTCCTTGAACATTTTCTGATCGATCACGGCCTTGCCGCCCTTAGCACTCACCTCGATCGAGGCAGTGCGGTTCTGAAGCACACGCCGAGCTTTGAAGTGCGGGTAGTACGCCTCCTTCGCAAATCGGATGCGACGGAGCTCTGCAGTTGCCTGCGACAGCGCTTCGTCTGCGTGCTGAACCTTCCCGTCATGCATCAGTTGCAAGGCGTAGGCAGCAGCGTGCGCTAGCTCACCGAACTCGTTGATAGAGCGGACGGCATGGTAGGTGTCGTTCCCTGAGGGATAGATCACACCGTGGGCGCCAGGTTTTTTCGGTTCCATGTAGTCAGTCCTGCGGTTGAATTGACCTCATGATGTTGGTCGCCAGACGAAATTACAAAAGTGAGCTTCCCAGGGTCCTTCCGTCTCGCTACGCGCCAAACTTCTACATTAGCGACTTTCAAAATAGTCCTGATAGTTCATAGGCATAGAGAAATTCCCTGTTCCGGTTTCGGCCAGAAACGGACATCATCATGTACGTCCTTCTTCCCTACCTCAAACAGCGCCCATAACTGGTTCGCCAGAGCTGTGGAGACCCTAGACCCCTCAGGGTCCCCTTTTCCTACCCTCGGTAAGCATCCCTAATCTGTTGACCTAGACTTGAGGCCTTTCTTCAGCCACAAATAAACGCTATGTGTTTACGAAGAATTGGACAATTTAGCTGTCGATCTTACGTGACGGTGAGCTGATAGGGGCGGAGGTCTCCGCGGCGAGGCTCCGTTATCGGTGTGTTGGAAGCTGCTCTAGCCCCGATAACTATCCATAATCCCTCTCCGGCGTCCGATCTGCTTTCTGCCAGAAGCGTACATCAGGCAACGCCTGAATCAATCTGCGCCACGAAGCGGCATCGATTTGAACGAATTCCTAGCGGCCGCTTTTGTCGCGGCCACAATAAAGCCTGCTATCGGCCACAAGCGATCGGTTGGCCAAAGTTCAGGCGAGTGCCGGTTCGCGAGGGCAATTACGGCACGTAACTCGCAGGCTTCCGAACCCAAGTCATTTGCACGAAGATGCTTTGCGAAGGGCTTGAGACATAAGCACGGTCCCGCGACTCTCACACCTGACTCGACGTGTCCGGGGCCACATCCCACACTTCCAGCTCGCGGGAGGGCCGGAGAGACGGAATCCCGCCCCTAGTTGGCGCGTGCTTTTTCGACGCCAGCGCAGCGTGCATCGAATCGAGTTAGTCCTTTGCCGCGAAGACACAGCGCGCATCAGACGCCAACTAGGGCTGGGCCGCAGGTTTGAGTGCCCTTCGTCATGTGGAGGCGGGGACGGTTGGAAGCCAAGCGCGCGAAGCTCGCACACCCGACCCTTCATGTCGACGCAAGCGTAGCCGATACCCTACGAGCCCCTTGGTGAACTCTAACCCTCTTCTCCAGGCTTGGATGTCATTTGGGCTTGGCCGGAGGTGAACATGTATCCGAGCGCGGCCGTCACCAAGGCTTGGAACGGACTCATCCAATAGTTTGAAACCCCGTATAGCGCGGTTCCCTTCAAGGGACTCAAAGGCTCCATGAAAATAACTAGGAGCATAAGCAGGAAGTAGGCCAGCGAAAGATACTTCGCAAGCTCATAGTAGCTTCGCCGTACGTACGTTTCCTTCTGGGTAGTCAGGGCGGCGGCGCCCAACACGCCTATGATCAGGCCGAGCGTCGGTAACACCAGCGGCAGGAACCACGACCACGTGTCGCGGGCGACGTCAGCTTGGCCGCGCAAGATCGACAGAACCGCAAGCACAAGTCCCGCAACGCCCGCCCCACTGAACCAGATTTTCGAGATCACGTTTCTTGCTTCGGATAGGCGCAAGCGCGCTGAGGGACGTTTAGCGGTGGTCATGATTCCTCCTCTAGAAATTTTAGTCGGCAGACAAGGCGTCTAGCAGTCCAGCTTTGCGGAGATGAGTCAGTCCTCCAGGCGAACCGGAGTAGCCCCGGGAAAACTTCCCGGTGTTCGATCTCATGAAGGTGTAGATCAAAGCGGTGGTCGTCAGTCCCTGCAGCCGAAGGCTGCGCAGATCGTCCGGCAACAGCTTAGAACCGACAGACGCTTTGGGCAGGACCGCGTCCTCATCGCTGTCGTTCGGTTCGGTTGCCGCAAGCGTCAGGGCGATAGCGCGGAAATGGCCTGGCGGACTGAAAAGTAGCTCCTCAAAGTACTCATCGAGCGTCTCGGGGCGAACAAACCCCACCTCCCATCGTTTGCTGCCCTTCAGCGGGGTGCCATCCTTCTTGATGCGTTCCATCCGCGCCAACACCACAATGCCCTCTGGCACGCCGAACAAGCCGTAGTCGAAGTCGGGAGACGCGTTACGCAACGCAGCGACGATGCGGTCATACGCTTGGCCGAGCGTTGCGGCGTCGCCTAGTATCGAAGCGTTGACGGTCTCTTTGAACGACCACGGGGGGGGCGGCCATGGAAACGGCAGCAAGCTTTGTAGTTCTTCAATATGACCCACATTCACACTGCCTACCCACGGCCGAATTTCTGCCAGCGTCGTACCCAACCGACGCATAACGAAAGCAGAGACGGCGTAATCTTTGGCCGCCCCCGTATCGCCACTGTCCAACTGCCCGGCCCGCGCGAATGTCGGGAACATCATCGAAGCCGCGACGCGTGCGACCTCCGGACGAGCATCAGTCAAGCGCGCACGCACTTCCGGAATTACCGCCTCCCCCGGCTGGAATTGTACGAGCAGCCTTGCAACCTCCGGGATCGAAGGATCCTGCTGATATCGGCGTAACAATGCATTGAACACCAGAGTGTCCTCCCCATTTACCTCACGCAGCGCATACACGACCTCGTCGAGAGAGTGTCCCGCGTCGATCGAATCAGCCATCAGCTCACTGGCGACATCCCAGTGAACGCTAATGGCTTCTGGGAGCGAATCGTTCCAGCGGTCGTCGACCTTCACCCCTTGTGCAAGGGCCCGCCGAATGCGCTCTCGGCGCCACGCTGTCGGTGCGGATACACCCAGCTTCGTTACCAACTCGAGTGCGCGTTGCGGTTCGGTGGCCTCATACGACTCCGCCACGGCCATCAATGCCATGAGATTGACTTGAATGGATTCCTCCTTGAAGTACCCATGATTCTCCAAGATAGCGAAGGTCATGCCCCTCACGCCAGCGGTGGCAGAGGCGCCGGCAAACTCTTTGGCCAACGCTAGGAATTCCGACTTAGACTGAAGTGATGCCAGTGCATACACAGCACTGGTTCGGACTCCTTCACTAGGCTCATTCACAGCACGCAACGCAAGCTTGATGAAGTCCGCGCGTCGCGTCGGCGGTGGGTCAGCGTAAGCCACCGCTTTGAAGATTCCATCCCGAACGAACGGGTCTCGACTTCGCATGAGCGTCGCCAACACCTCAGGTTCCCCGCCCGGGTAGCCCAGCAAGAGTCTCGTCGCGCGATGCGCGCGGCGAGCGATAGCTTCTTCGCTCTGCTCACCGCCTCCACGGGAGAGATTGTTGAGTATCTTCAGGACCTTAGCGGTGCGTTCGCGCACTGGCCGCGTTGCGGAATCAGTCGCTTCCAGCTGGCTTAACAGGGCTTCGATTTTGTCGAAATCCTCCATTGACGATGCAGGCGGGCTGGTAGGCATGGGGAAGCGAGGGTCTTTCTTGTTAAGCGCGACCACGTTGGCATGCAGGCAGTTACGTTCCCAAGGATTCGTCGCGGCGGCGAGCTGATTCAACAGCAGTGTTGCGTCTTCCTCGCTCACGTCGGGGCGTCCGCTTAGCAAGCTGCTCAGGGTACACACCAGCGGCTTGTCGAAGAAATCGATCTCGTGCGTCGTTTGTAACGACTGGCTCGCCCTAATCTGTCTTCGAAGCTCTTCGATGGGAATGGATACGCCGCTGTCATTCCCGACCGAAATGGCTAATTCGAGCCACAAGGGATCATCAGGGTCAGCTAGAACACGATTCCACACCGAGCGAACACTGTCGGGTAGCACCTCATCCTTGAAATAAGACCGCCTCAGACGCTTGATAAGAAGCAACTTGTCCTCGCGCTCGAGCCGGTCCGATGTCGCCAGCGGTGCCAAGCAGGCGTAAAACTCGCCACTAAAGTTGTTTGTCATTGCGGTCACTGCGGAGTCGAGCGCATCGGGCGCAAGTGAAAGCAGTGCATCCTCACCCTCTCCGTCGCAGCCGTGAAGACGAAAATAGGTGCTGGCCGCCCTCCTCCTGGCGACCTCGACCGTGGAAGTTAAAAGCGACTTGACAGCAGCCTCCCCTGCCGGGCCCAACGACATCAGCGCCTCGGCCGGGCCGTTGTTGTCGTGCCACTCGTCCTCCGAGGCCATGAGCCCTACTAACGTGGCAATGACGTCGGCAGTTCTGCCCTCGACGTTCGCAGCGATAGCGTAGGCTGTCCGTCGAACGTTTATGTCGTTGGCGGCGGCGATGGACTGGAAGGTGGCGAAGTCCACGGGCCGATCACGCAGCAATGTAGCGATGGCTAGCGCGTAGTAGCGGCTTGATCCCGCCTCCAGATTACCCTCCTCGATGACCGATGGCGGCGCGTGAGCCTGCAACGCCAGCAGGCGCGTGACATCGGTGTAGCCAGCTTCTCGAAGTGCAGATATCGCGAGGTCGGACACCGCCACTCCAGTATCATTTCGCGCAGTGAGGTTGAACGCTTCAGAGGCGAAATTGAGTCGAACGGGACGAACATCCGCCACCAAAGGTGCGACGAGTTCTGGCTGATGCAACCCAATTTGCAGAAGCGCCGCGGCCACGCGCGCCGCGACCTCGCCTTGCTCATCCGCGACAGCCACATTGGCTAGCGTCCGCACAGTAGCTGGCTTGAGTGAAGGTAGTTCAGCCAGCTTATGCGCCGATGCACTTTGGACTAGGGGATGGGGTGAAGCCAAACCCTCCACTAAGTCGGCCTCGCTCAGCGTCGACTGGGCAGCCACGATCGTGAAGTATGTGCTCCGTGACAAGTCAGTCTGCTGTTCCAAGGCGTAGCGAAGCGACAGGTCGGCGGTTTGCGCACTAGCCCCTCCAGGGAGCATACCTGCGAGCAGGCTGACGCAGCAAAGTATCTTTTCCATCTGTTCCCCTCGGGCGTCAGGCGGCTCTGCCAGACAGGGTCTGGAAGCTGCATCTTGGACTCGTCGCGTGTGAAGGTCTCTCCGTCTCTTGCGGCGCTGCTGTGCCTTCTCGGCATGCGAACTTCCTAGCCATCTGAGCAGGAGTATCCGGCACGAGAACCCGGCCGTCACCAGCCAGCAGGGTCGTCCACTAACCAGCCAGCAGTTGGCTTACTTGCGTACGAACGCTGATGTATCACTCGTTAGGACATGTAAGTGTATTTAGCTGACGAGCGGTGGGGCAAGTGCGGTCTCGGCTCGACCGATGCCCGCGAGCAGAGTCTGCTCGCAAGCGCTTGTAATGTGATCGGCAACTGCAGCACTACTATGCGCTTCCGGGACGATAGCCCGGGCTCTTGACCTTCAAGCCTTTACTCGTCGACTCGTAAGTCAAGACCGCACTCGAGCATACAATCTTGGGCTAGAAGTGGATCGCAGCATACGGAAATGGTCCAGAGTGCGCAGATCCGTATTCTATGGCCAGCAGGACGTGCTCCATAAACCAACTGTCCGCGCTAGATTGAATTTCTCGTTGGTTGAGGAAGGTCCAGCAGCACTTGATCGGCGCTTGGCCCGGCCGGGCAACAGCCCGGGACCCGGTCGCATCCTCAGGAGACCGAAATGGATCCCGTCCGTCGTCTACAGGAGCCGAACTCCGTTTCTCCCTACGCGGCGGCCTCACGAGGACTGACGCTCGTCTGGCTGCTGGTCATCGCAGGCTGCAGGACCATACCCGAATCTGAGCAACTACCTCAATTTCGCGAGGGCCTCGCCTCCGTCGACCAGCGTACCGCTCAAGCGTTCGCCGACATCAACGCGTTTGATCGCCAGCGGATGATCGATTTCGCCGCTACCCAGTCGTCGCTCGACGAGAATCACTTCCAGCTCGTTCTGGAAAGTGACGACACCGAGAAATGGAAGCGGGCCTTCGGGCTGATCGACGAGTATGCCCAGCTCCTGCAGAAGCTCCTCGACCCGAAGCTGCGCGATGGCTTGCACACGGAACTGGTCGTGCTGGGCGAGCAGATGGGTAAGGTGAGGGACGACGAACTGCCTGCGGGTGTCGTATCGGGCATCGCGTCGCTGGCCGGGCTGCTCGTGCAGATGACGGCCGAACAGGACGCTATGAAGGCAATTCGGAGCGCCGATCCAGCTATCCGCGCCACCTTTACCTCGATGACGACCGCGATCGGCGATGACCAGAAGTCGGGCGTCCGTGGCGCGAGCTGGGCGGCTTGGACAAAGCTTCTGGCTAGCCGCGTACTCGCCTTCCAACAGACCAGCGATGTGAAGCGGCGACGAGAGATCGCTGCGCAATTTGCCGCGGACCTTGACGGCCGTGATGCGCAGGACCGATCACTCAATTCCATTCGTCGATCGCTGGACTTGCTCAGCCAGGCTCACGCCGAACTAGCCGCTGGCCGCACCCAAGGTGCCGCAGGCCTGCTTGAACTGGTGAATGCCGAGTACGCGCGCTGGAGCACCACCAAGAGCGACCTTGAGAAGGCTCGCGAAGCTGCGGCCAAGACCGAAGGAGCAGGAAAATGACCACCATGAACACGAACCTGCAGACCCTTCAGAAGGCCCTCGTTCTACAACACGAAGCCCTGTTTGCCAGGCTCTCGACCGCTACTTCTGTCGATGAGGCCAATGCGATCTCTACGGAGATGGACGAGGTCTACCTGAGAATCCGCGTGACCACGCGGCTGCTGTTTCGTCAAACCACCATGGCCATCGACAAGCATATCGCGGATGTCGTAGCCGTCTCTGCAGAGCTACAGCAGTCTATTAAAACCATCACCAAGCTGACGGACCTGATTAAGAAAACCAGCAAGTTTCTTGGACTCGTCGACAAGATCCTCGATGTTGTGAAGCTGCGCATCGTTTAATGTGGGCTGAGCTTGTCATCCCGCTGAAATTACTGAGGTCACTTTGATCGGTCCAATGACAGATGATCTTTTCGGGTCGGAGATTACCCTTCCCTACCCCCGATAAATCTTCCTAATTCCCTGGCCTGCCGCACTTGCGCTCAGCGGGACGCTGATCTGCGAATGTCTCAGTTGCCCAACCTGTAGCACAGAACCGCGGGGCAATCTCAGCTCTTGCGCGACACGCGTCAGCAATTCGATACGCGCCAACATTACGCACCTTGTTAGCTATCAAGGTTTAGTTCTTCGGACCTTATAGACAAAGGACGCAATCTGCATAGTCGGGGTCCGTGTCTCTAAGCCTTCTGCTGTCTTCAGGAGCGCGTTGCTCCCTCCCATAAGACTACCTGCAAGCCCTCCGGTGAGCATAGATTTCCCGAGCTCAAGTGCAGCGCCGCCCGTGATTTTAAGTATGCGACGTAGTTTTCTGCTCTGGTGCAACTTGATCGCCCTCTCCAACTGAGATACAGCAGGTGCGATCTTTGAATCAATTAGTACATCGCAATGTCGAACCACGTCACCCATTTCTCGTTCGATATCAATCTTTTGGTGCAATAGCCACACAAGCTCGCGCATTCCATCCCGATACTCAAGCAATTCAGATTGGAGTGTCCTTCGAGCTTCGAGTATATCGTCAGGATCATAAGTGACGAGCTCGGGTAGAGCTAGGCGTTGCAGAGTCCTATGGGCGAGAAATGTAGCCACCTCGGATACTCTCGACGTAGATGGTCTCAGCACAAACTGAGTGTTCTTCCCTACCACGGGCAATGAGCTACTCCATGCTGCCGAAAGCATCGAAACATGGCGCAGAAGTGAGGAAACGGTCATCGCCTCGCCGGCCGCCCCTTGTAGAGTGAGACGTGAGAGCTGATTTAATCGATCGTCGTTCGTTCTCAAAGATATAGAAGGTTTTCCGTCAAGCACGGTTTCCTCAATAGCGATTATTCCTGGCAGCTCTAAATCGCCGCTTCCCACAAATTCAGCCTGCACCTCGTCAGGCGAATAGAAGGAGATGACGCCTTCAGGCAGCAAAGTTTCAAGCATTTTATCGGCGACGGTTCGCTCTTCTGCTGGGGGTGCGTTCGGGCGCGACCAGTACCTAAGCATCTCCTCATTGAGAGTTCCGGAGCCAAAGAGTAGGACTTCGTCGTGCAGCAAGCAGATAGTTGTTAGCAGCCCCATATCCTCAATAAATGGGGCGTCTCCATATATGACTCGTGACCTTCCATCTTCACGCATAAGTACTTGCCTCAGGATTTAGGGCGGATCGGCAGTGACTACGTTGAGCGTACAGGGGCTTTTCCCGCACAACAACGGAAACTCGCTGTGCCTCAGAATTCTGTCCATGCCGCCGCTCCTGTATTTTCGGTAAGTTCACCCTGCGGCCAAATGCGGCTAGATGCCTACGCCCGATGAATCAACCTAATCCCCCGCCCCGCCGCTGCCTGTTTCCGGCCAAAACCGGCCGTCAACCCCGCAGCGCTTGCGGACCTTCGCCCTGGACGCGTTACCGAATTCCTGATCGGGAAGTCGGCACCCAAATCTTGTTCTGGATGGCTGGGAAGGACGGTAAGCCCAACAGCAGCGACCATCAACGGCATGTTGCCGCGGCTGTGAGCCTGGAAGACCTGAAATCAAGGTTCACCGGCTCGAAGTGTGGCAAGCAAAGGCCCGCGTCCTGAAATTCTTAAAGAAAAATAATCAGGCGTCTATAGCGCGCGTTCCTGGTTCCGGCGCTCAATGTCGGCCTGCTTTGCTTCGAGGGACGGCACGAACTCCCTCATCTTGGACATCAGGTCGATAACACCATCAGGATCAGGAGGAAGGTCGGCGGCGCGGCGTAAGTCGTGAGCAATGCCCAAGGCCTTCAAAGCTAATTTGCCGTATTCGATCTGGCGAGACAGAACGGGGTATTCGAAATCGTTCTCGGCTTCCCAGCCCAGACGCTCGTTGACTATTCGTTGAGCGGATGGAATGGCGAAAATCCGATCCAGCAGCTTGACGGAGACTGTCCGCCAGTTCACATCCAGCGATAGCGGGTTGAAGGTCGGCGAGGGGATGACGTAACACAATCGCCCCTGCTCGTCGTTCTCTCCGGAGTCGTTTGCCACATCCACACAGCCGCTGGCATAGGTGTACAGCGCAGACGACACCTGGACGGCCAGGAAGCCGCGCTCGTCCTCGCGGCCACTCCTGTTCTGGACGTAGGTCACTACCGCTGGGATCAGGGCACCAATCAGCGCACCCGCCAGGGAAGCACCACCCGCAATCAACGCGATCTGCATGTCAGATGAGGCGGTTATTTCCATTTGCTCCACAGCGGGTTCCACGACCGGCAGCTTGTTACCTGCGGCGGCCAGCAGGCCAATGATGAGATCCATACGTTTGCTTCCCTTGGACTGGGCTCAGTCTATCCGCCCTCCAGGGAACCCACATGGGTAACCACTTCAGCTAGGAGTGCAGCGTCTAGCACTATCCCACAGCTTCGGCGTAGAGGGAGTCCGGCACCCACCAGGCCACCGTGGGCACTAGGTCAGGCGTGGGAAAGAATTTCTCGGCCTCGACCTGAAAATTGAAGGTTGAAGGCTTTCGTACTTTCCGGTGCCCACTTTGGCACTTACATCTTGCGTTGCACCAAGGCCTTGCTGATCTACCGGCGCGCAAGCAACCTGCGCGCGGCGCTGCTGCTGGAGCACACCAAACTGGAGAGCACGGTGCGCTACTTGAGCATCAAGCTGGAAGATGTGTTGGAGATTGCGGAGCAGACGGAAACGTCAAGGAGCGTGCGGCCGTTCGCCTCAGGGGCAAACGGCCGATCTGCGGCGCTTGCTCGGTGCCGCTGTAGCGGCCAATTGGGATCGGAAGCGAACCCGGCTTACCCCCGATAAACATCCCTAATCCCCTGCCCCGCCGATGTCCGCTTCCGGCCAAAAGCGGACTTTCCTAGTTTGCCCGCGCTTGAACGCAATGAGCTGGAGGGTGAATCAGTTAGCATTGCGCCAATCGAAGCGGCGCCTCACGCTCATTTCGGATATGTGCCATGACCTACTCAAACGCTGATCTAATGAAGATTGCGATAGAAGAACATTTGAAGTGCTTCGAGTACCCACGTGTGGGTGCGGTTATCGCCAAAGGCGGGAAGATTCTCTCGGCGGGCCATCGCGGAGAGATCAAAAAAGGCACGCGGAACGAGTTGCAATCGAGAAGTTAACTCCTGAAGATCTTATTGATTCAACGATGCACACAACTCTGGAGCCATGCGTTGATCTACACGATGATCAGGACTTAGGCTCTTGCGCGGATCTGATTATTTCATCGGGAATTAAAGAGGTCGTCATTGGGGTGCTAGACCCAAACGGTAGCATTTACTCTCATGGATTCAGGAGACTTCTAGAGAACAACATCAGCTTCAAATTCTTCACCCGAAAGTTGCGTGCAGCGATTGAGGAAGAAACATTTGACTTTGGCAAGGTGCATACCGTCTATGGCAGCGGGAAGCGGCGAGTACCCGTCGTCCATAGCGGAACCGAGATTACTGTGCATTTCAGCAAGGCGGATGCAAGAACCATCCCAATCAAGTGGGCGACTCTTCAACCCGAGCATGGTTGCGTAGATCTTTCCAGCCTCAATGGGGCAGTGAAGGTGGCAGCTGGCGCAACAAGATTCGCTGACATCACGGACTCCACTGTTTTCAGGTTCCCCAGCCATTTCGCCAGATTGAGGAAGGGAATGATCGCGGTGGTTGAGCCCGCGAATGCTGGATTCTGTGTCTTGGTTCGACTAATTGAGCTGTATAAGAACGACATCCTCTTTCAGTGGGAAGTCCGCAACGGTTCAGACTGAAATCGGAGCTATCTCTAAGTTTGGCTCGTCCCGCGCAGCACGTGACAGCATCCCCGCCGTCAAAGTATTCTCCCAGCCGCGCTGCCTAAGTAGTGCGCCCGAAACGTAAACCTTGATTTGATAGAATTGCCTTCCGGCCAGATGCGGATACTAGGCGTTTTGTTCCTCATCCGAATCCCCGAAAATTTTAGTCAGATTTCTGAATCCGGAGATTGGACTGCGCCCTTGTTCCATCAGGAAGGTAGGTGTGAACAGTGGAAACCAGCTCTCCTTCTGATCCAAGCTTGGCAATCAGCAGAACTGCGAAGTTTGCGCCAACCGTCTCGTCTTGAACGATCTGCAGCATAGACATGTCATCGGTCCTGCTTGGGTAAGGTTCAAACGACGGGTGCGAATGCCATTCGCCGATATAATTGAATCGGGTGTAGTCGTGGCCCGTCTCCCGAAAAAACGCCCGAAGGCTCCCGATCGCGTCTTCGATCCGCCGCACGAAGGACGCGAACGCCCCACGGCGATGTACGGTCACCTCCTGGACGATGAATAGATTTGGTCCTGCATGCTCACCCATCAGGACTCCGCCGACCTCGCGCCGGCCCGCCTTCCGAAGCGCCGCCAACAGCAATGCCTCCTGTTCAGAGGGGAGGATCAGAGTCAGCATGCGACTCTCCTTCGCGCATTCTCAGCAACGCCTCCACGACGAGAAACTTGTCTTCGTCGCTCCCTCCGTTCTCGTCAAGCTCCCAGCCTTGGCCCTGCACGTCGATCGGGCGCGTATCGAACGGCGCCTCGAAGATCCACTGTCGACGCATGCCCAACAGATACGCCGCGTACGGAAATTCGCTAGGATCCCGGGATAGTGCGGTATCGATCACCAATCGAGTCAGCGCGGTAGCAATGAAGCCGACGTCGCTGTCATATGCGACGAGCGCTTGTTCCTCATTCCCGTCGTAGCCTGTCGCGTTCTTGAAGGGCGCATCGGGAAGGGTCGCCAGATGGGCGTGGTAGGCATCGCGGGCAGCTAGTGGGTTCGGATCGCGTCCTGGGCGCGCCCTCGCAATCATCCCGCCGTAACCGCCGGCGAATATCTCGCCCCAGCACAGCGATTTTCCGTGCCGCTTCGCAAGCGCCGCCAGCAGCAGGAAAACTTCCGGATTGGCCGTGGCGTCGATCAGCAAGTCGCAGTTGGACAGGTCCCTGAGCGCAGCCGCCGCGGTCACTGCCGACTCTTGACCGGCGAGTCGGGTGGTTCTCACATCTACCTGCACCCCTGCAGCGACCAGCGACAACTCATCACTCACCGCCCGTGCCTTGTGCGCACCCACGTAGGTCCAGGACAACTCATGGCGCACCATGTTGCCGGGCGCGAGGTAGTCGTCGTCCACCAACAGAAATCGCCGGACACCGGATCGAGCCAATGAAACCGCGACCTTGCTGCCGACGGATCCAAGTCCGACGATGCCGACACGGACATTGGCCAATTGCTGTGCTTCCTCTGACAACCTGAAGTCGGAAAGCGAAGGCAACACGATCCTGTGCTCCAGCAGTTTCGACTCCTCGCCGGAGTCGATCAGGAACGCGCGCAGCGACGACAGCGCCGTACCCAGCAGCACGATCGTCCTGGCCTTGTACTTGCCAGCCTCCAAAACCAAAATGTCGTCAGTAGCGAATCCGGCTTCTGCCAGTACCCGTACCAGCGCCTCGACGGAGTCGACGGATTGCCGCTGGTCGAAGGCATCGCTGCGAAAGATCCATCCCTCGCCGGCCAGAGAGAACAACGGAAGAGAGTTAGCGACTCCTTTCGGTAGATCGACCACGTCTTGCAGCACGTCCTGTGTATCGGCCACTTGCGCTGCAAACAAAACCACGGCACCCACGTGGTACAAGGTCGCCGATTTCAGGCGGGTTCTGGACGATAATGGAAGTGCAGTCCACGTGGTCAGCAGCCCAGCGGTAGCTACGAAGCGCCGGCCTGCACTGCGCATGCTTTGCCCCGCCGTCAGGCGATGCGCCGACGGTACAGAGTGTGGCAACTCTGGATGCTGCTCAGTGCTCAGCAGTTCATGCATGCTACGCACCATGTCTGCGCCAGTCACGTCAGGATGCCAGTTATCTGCCCGCCATTGCAGGCACAGCGGGCCGCCGACGCCGTATTGGTGGTCGGACCATCGCTCGGATTTATCCCGTGGGCAAATGTAGGGCGGCGAGTCCGGGAACGTGCCTGGATACGTCATCCGCCCCGCAAAGACTCGACCATGGACGCTCATGTCGAGATCGACCTCGATCGAGCCATTCTCGGACATCCGCCAAGCCGTGCTCAGCCAACCTTCCTCGGCTTCGAGACGATCGAGTTCCGCGCGCTCGCGCAGGAAGCGCGCGGGATCGTCGATCACCCACTTCATCAGGCGAAACCCGAGGACTTGTTCGGCAACACCGGACGGCTGGGGAAGGTGAGGCCGGCTGCTGCCGCGGCCGCGGGCCGCAGCAGCGACTTGGACGCTGCATCATCCTTGGCGACTTGAACGCTGAAATAGTCTGTATTGAACGCCTTGTCCCAAGCGTCGCCCGCCTTCTTGCGCGTGCAATCGTACTCGTCGAGGATCTTCAGCGTCTCCAGCGCATCGCTCAAGCAACCGCGGAAGAAGATCACATCTTCGCTACCTTCCTCCGCGAGATTCTTGTCTGCGTACACCGGATGGCTAATGCGCTGACTGAAGTCCAACTGCGCCTTGATCGCCTTCCATGTGTCGCGCAGGGCATCATCGTCCCGACCGGGACGCGCCACAAAATGGTCCACTACCAGCTTCGAGATGCAGATGCCGCTGGCGGTCTTCTTCTTCCAAGCGGCGCGGCTGCGCGCCATCTTTTTAGTCAGCTTGGTGATCCGGCGCAGTTGGCTGTTATCGGACTGCCCCGCTTTCAGTTCGGAGCCGACGGCATCGTTGTACCAGCGTGTTACTTTGCGCGCATCAGACTTGACCCAGTCATCGCCGCTGGCTAGTTCGTATTCGACGGCCTCGTTGCCCCATATTTCATTCGAGCGGATCGTGCGGTAGACGGGGATGTCGATGTGATATCCGTCTGGATACTCCTGGCGCGCACAATTGGTTTTGACCACGGCATCGTAAGCCAACCGGTCGTCTTTCAACGCGTTGCGCACTCGCGTGCGAGCGTCACGCGCGCTGAGGTAGTCGCCATTGGCGTCCTTCAAATCTTCCTTGTCGAAATACACGCCATCATCAATGTCGTAGTCGCATGCATCATCCTGGACCATGGTGCGCATTGCGTAAGAACCCTGCGAGCTGAACTCTTTCGGCAAGGGATGGCCGGCTTTGGTCAGCCCGTTCTTGAGCCGCGTCTGGCCATTGTCGCGGCGACCGCGCATCTCCGTCTGGTCCTCGTTCGAGAGGTTCACCTCGTCCGTGTGATACCCCTTCATCTCTTTGTTGCAGTCAATGCTGGTCATGACGGTTTGCCTCGGGATGCTGGCGACTAGGATCGGATGCGCCCGCCAGTGCAGTGCGGAACGCGCTCATCCGATCGTCTGATTCAGTCGTCGCCCAGGCGAAATCGACGTCGGAAATGGCTTGGCGGGCGAGCGCGTTGAGCACCTTGGGACGCGCGTCGTCCATGTTTTCCAAATACTTGTGGAGCTCGCCGGAGGGGCATTGCGCAGGCAGCCGGTAGGCGAAGCTGCCGTGTCCTCGCAGTTCCGCGATCTTCCGCGCGAGGTAGTCGTACGCGACTGCCTGGGCGTTCATGCTCGTGGCGATGGCCTTTATGCCTCCACCCCACCCCCACACCCCGCGGTGCAGCTTGCTCGCACTCTTGAGCTCTTCGCCGCCCTGCACTGGAAGCGTGCC
Organism: Lysobacteraceae bacterium; assembly: GCA_040079515.1. GTDB lineage: Bacteria > Pseudomonadota > Gammaproteobacteria > Xanthomonadales > Xanthomonadaceae > Lysobacter_I. The sequence goes on along the minus strand of JBEBKD010000001.1, from coordinate 121,334 downwards.
GAGCATATACAGGTGGATCGGGCGATCGGTCTCGCCGCGCCGCTGCAGGATCTCGTGCGCTTCGATCATGCCCACCGCCCCTGGATTGTTCGCCCACAACCCTCCGTCCACGTAGTCCACAGTGGCCCCGCCACCGCCCGGTTCAATCAGGCGTGCGATCGATCTCAGGATGGGGGCTGCGCTGGTCGCCATGCAGGCGTCCACCAATAGCCGGTCGTTGTCTCGCCCGTTGAGACGATCCATGTGTGGGGTCTTGAACACCGTGGAGGCATGACGGTTCAAATCCACAGTGGTGATGGCCAGACCGATACCGCGGCGCGCGTAGACCTGCCCCATGGTTTCGGTGCCGAAGGCATCGGTGAGCACGGCACGCAACGCCCGGTCACCGGACGCAAGGCCGGAGAACAGGCCACGGACATATTTGCCGAGCTTCGGCACTGCGCGCAGTCGCTGTCGCGGGAAAATCTCCCGGCCATGAACTTGGTAGAGCGCCAAAACTTTGGCCAGTGGTATGCCCGCCGCTAGGGCGCAGGCCACAATCCCACCGGTACTGGTTCCCACCAGAAGGTCGAACGCGCGACCCGGATCAATCTCGCCGGCGCCTGAGACGCGAAGCCGATGAGCAAATGTTTCGAGATACGTCGCCTGATAAACGCCGCGCATACCGCCGCCGTCCAGGCACAAAACTCGAAACGGCTCCTCAATCCCCATATGTGTGCCCTCGGTGGGTAGGCAACCACGAGATATGGGCAATAGCGCAAGATTTCAAGATGTAGTGCAGCATACCTTGCATGATGACCGCCACTCAGTGGCATCTATTGCCAAGAGGCCTGCAAGGTCAATGTCTACCTTGGGTCAATCGGTGAATACTGATCATGAAAGAGTTAAAAAAATCTGATTCTTCAGTCACTTACCCTTGCGAACAGTGTGAACAGGACACTGCTTGGCGAGGCGCAGGTACTTTGTCCACACCCAATAAAATAGGCGAAGCGATTGGGGATCAAACCGAAATGAACTCTCTTCCATTCGCAAAGACGGTATTGTCCCCATCGGAGCTAATCTTTATAGCCAAGCCAAAGTGGGATGCCGCAATGGCTGCTTGAGTGCGGCTTCCTTCGACGCGCTTTCCCTTCTTTGCGGCCTTTCCGCCGGATTTAAGCACGGCGCCATAGGCCCTAATTCGGCCCGTATTGTCGATCACTATTGCGCCGTCGAGCGATGCCAATTCTACTGCGATTGCACGATGCAGCGTCCTGATCGTTTGTCCGTTAAAAATGCCATCGAAGTCCGCATCGGCCGAGAGACGGCGATCATCCCCAATTCCGTCGCCGCTTCGGACCAACTTTCGAGCGTTGTTGCGATTCCTGAGGATGACGAAAAGCCCGCCCGAGCGTCGGAAAGAAATATCCAGCGCGGCTCGGTAGATCGGCCCGATGACGCGCCCCAACTGTGATCTATTGACTCCGTGCGCGCGGGCTTGGTCATGCAGAAGCTCGAGCAAGAATCGGTGGTTCCAAAACTGCCAACGACCGAAACGGTAGCTGAAGCGCAACGTACCTTCTTCAAAAATAAGGATGTCCCCTTGCCGACTCAAGGCGATGCCATACCTCCCGGCTCGACTAGCGCGCGCGATTCGTTCCGACCAATTAGGGAAGAAGTGCTTCTCTGTGAGTTTCTCACGTTCAAATTGCTCGAGATCAACCAAGTCAGCGACTTCACCGTTAGCAGAAACGACATACGCAGTCCGGAAGCCGTCCGAAAGCGCCTTGTACCGCTTCGCCTGTAGGAATTCTCGTGGAAAGCTACCCAAATCGGCACCTTCTGCAACTGCATTTAGATTCTTGTCCAAGATGCAGCCGAAGCTATATGACTTGTTCTCGTAGCTCTGCTCGGAGAGTTTGTGCAGCTCCCGCAACACGGATCCCACCGGCAGCAGAACTTCCCACTGCGCTTGTAGGTGGGATGCAATCACGTGCTCGTCAAAGGCATCACGCAAAGTGCGAATAGAAACCCCGTCGCTGGACTGTACCGGGACACGGCCCATCACATTGGATATCCGCTTGGCGATCAAATCACAAAGGCTATGCTCTCGTGGGGAGACCGTGTACCCAGCGGCCTTGCCACCATGACGACGATTCGCAATGGCGGAGAGAGATCTTGATCCGGCATCGGACTCTTGACCGATAGCCAACGTGATGAGGAGTTCGTCGCGTGCCTTAGAGGTCCAGGAAGCTCGCGCCTCACTCCAGACGCCTTCAGTCCATGCACTAACTTCCAAGTGAGGCATAAGGCGATCGACGGCCCCGGCAGCGTGCTCGAGAAAATCCACCCCATCGGCACCTATTCTTTGCGCAAGCCTACTGTTACCCCGGAATATTTTGTTCATGCGACCCTGCAAGATTGGCTAATGTCCCATGCCCATCCTGTACGTCAGACTTCGCAAGTTCAACCCCGGCAGATGTTATTGCATGCTCGAAGGCCTCAAGCATGCGGTGTAGCGCGATCTTTTCGCCGCAAGGCTGCAGAAGCCATACTAGTCTTCACGGGGAGAAGGTATGCATTTGTCGCGCATTCCTTTTCAGCCAGTCTTCGGGTTCTGCAGGCAGAAATGTTTGGACTTTTCGGAGTCCGACATTGCGTCCGCTTTAGGTCGAAAACGGTCATTTCCTTGGTCGAGCACGGAAGACCGCACTGATGCGCGGGCCTTGTCGTTTCCTGGTTTTGGGAATGCCGTGCTCGTGCGTGATCTGCGAAGCATGGCTCATGCACAGCAGACTGCCGGGTTCCAGGTCCACGGCGAGTGTTTGGCGATCGCCAGCCTTGGCGCGGATCAGCATGCGGCGCGGATCGCCCAGCGAGATGAGCGCGATCGGGTACGGCGCCAGCAAGATATGCAATTTATCGCTGTGCATGGCAACACTGTCTTGGCCGTCACGGTACAGATTGAGCCCCACGCCGTTGTATGGGGCAGGTACTTTTGCTTGAATGCGAGCCAGCATATCGGCCAATGGCAATTCCGATGGGTAGGCGTCGCTTCGATACGACGCCAGCAGGCGCGGCACATCCACTACCCGGTCGTACATAGGGCGTTGCAGATGCGTCCATGCGGCGTTTTCGCGCAAGGCGGCGAACCATGCCTGCGCCAATCCCGCATCAACGAAGCCCGGCCAGTAGCGGATGCCGCCTTGCGCGTCGTCCACCAACTGTGTCATCGCATCGGCAAACAGATCCAGCGAGAACGCTCCCGCCAACATCAGTGAAAATCCCGCGAGTGCGTGCGCAGCGCGCCCAGCATCGGGCTGAGATCCTGCATATCCTGTGCGATGAGGTGGACGACGCCATCGACGCTTTCCCAGCGGCCTTGCACGGCCAACAGGCTGGCACCCAGCAGCGCCTTGCGTCGTCGCTGGGCCACGTGTTCCCAGACCACGACGTTCACCGTTCCGTATTCGTCTTCCAGGGTCACGAACATCGTGCCGCTGGCCGTTTCCGGGCGCTGGCGGCCGATGACCAGCCCTACTGCACGCACGTGACTGCTATGGCGCTTGTCCTGCAGTTCGCGCGAACTCGACATCCGGCGCGCTCGCAGCGCATCGCGCAGCAGCGACAGCGGATGCGCCCGCAACGTCAGACCGAGCGCGCGATAGTCGGACAGCACGTCCTCGCCCAAAGCCGGCGCTGGCAGCTCGACCGATCGTTCTTCCGGGCTACCGGGCAACAGCGGGCGCTGGCGCTCGATGCCGGCGACGATCCAGCGCGCCTCGTGGCGATGCCCGGCCAGGCTCTGCAGCGCACCGGCTTCGGCCAATGCGTTGCGCGCTTTTTCGTCCAGATCGGCGCGCAGGCACAGATCGGCGATATCCCGGAACGGCTGGTGTCGGCGCGCAGTCACGATCGCTTCCGCCACGGCTTTGGAAAGTCCGGCGACCTGGCGGAACCCAAGACGTACCGCCGGCTGTTCGCGGGCGTTATCGCCATCCACAGAGGTGCCACCTACCAGCGTGTTGTCGTAATCGCTGCAGGTTGCGTCCACCGGCAGGAACTCGACGCAGGGACGCGCCGCCCGTCCGCGCCGCGCGTCCTGCACGATCTGACTGGGGGCATAAAAGCCCATCGGCTGCGCGTTGAGCAGCGCGCAGGCGAACGCCGCGGGCTCGTGGCGTTTCAGCCAACAGCTGACGTAGACCAGTTTGGCGAACGACGCAGCATGGCTCTGCGGGAAACCGTAGGCACCGAAGCCCTTGATCTGCTCGAAGATCTGGTCGATGAATTCCGATGTATAGCCCTTGGCTTCCATCAGTTCGCGAATGCGGGCGCGGTGCGGCTCCATGTCGCCGCCCTGCTTCCACGCGGCCATCGACCGGCGCAGATTGTCCGCCTCGCTTGGGCTGTAGCCGGCGTGGATCACCAACTCCATCACCTGCTCCTGGAACAGTGGAATGCCCAATGTCATTTCGAGGATGTCGCGAACGCCTTCGGAGGGGTAATCGGGCTTTTCCTTGCCCATCCGCCGGCGCAGATACGGATGGACCATGCCGCCCTGGATCGGCCCCGGCCGCACGATCGCCACCTCGACGACGAGGTCGTAGAAACAGTTGGGCTTGAGCCGCGGCAGCATGCTCATCTGCGCGCGCGATTCGATCTGGAACACGCCCACGGTGTCGGCGAGCTGGATCATGTCGTAGGTCGGCTGGTCATTCGGCGGCACCGTGGCCAGCGTCAAGTCGCGACCGCGATGCGCCCTCAGCAGATCGAACGCCTTGCGCAGGCAGGTCAGCATGCCCAAGGCCAGGCAATCGACCTTCAGCAGTTTCATTTCCTCCAGATCGTCCTTGTCCCACTGGATGATGGTGCGGTCTGCCATCGCGGCGTTCTCCACCGGTACCAGATGCGACAGCGGCGTATCCGAAATGACGAAACCGCCCACGTGCTGCGACAGATGGCGCGGGTGACCGCGCAGGGCCTGGGTCAGCGCCAGAACGCGCTGGATCAAGGGGTTTTCCGGGTCGAACCCCGCCTCGCGCAAGCGTTGTTCCATTGGCGTTTCGCCGTTGCCCCAGCCATAGCAACCCGACAACAGCGTGATCTGGTCCGGCGGCAGGCCGAAGGCGCGGGCCACGTCGCGCAGCGCGCTGCGCCCGCGATAGCGGATCACCGTCGCCGCCAGCGCGGTGCGCTCGCGCCCGTATTTGTTGTAGACGTATTGCAGCACCTCCTCGCGGCGCTCGTGTTCGAAATCCACGTCGATGTCGGGCGGTTCGTTGCGCTCCTCGGACAGGAAGCGCGCCATCAGCAGCCGGTTCTCTTCCGGATTCACCGAGGTAATGTCGAGCGCGTAACAGACCGCGGAGTTCGCCGATGAGCCGCGCCCTTGGCACAGGATGCCCAGACTGCGCGCATGGCGGACGATGTCCTCTACGGTAAGGAAGAAGGCTTCGTAGTTGAGTTTGGCGATCAGCACCAGTTCGCCTTCGATGGTGTCCACCACTTTCGCGGGCGTACCCTGCGGCCAGCGCTCACGCATGCCCGCCTCGGTCAGCGCGCGCAGATGGCTGGCGGGCGTTTCGCCCGGCGGCACCAGTTCGGCGGGATAGACGTAATCCAGCGTCCGCAGATCGAATATGCACTGCCGCGCGATGTGCACCGCTGTTTCGAGCAAGGGGGGCGGATGGATATTGCTCAGGGCACGGCGGTGTCGCAGATGGCGTTCGCCGTTGCGGAACAGGTGTTCGCCGGCTTCGGCGAGGGGCTGGCCGTGGCGGATCGCGGTCATCGTGTCCTGCAGGATCCGCGTGCGCCGCGAGTCCATATGCACGCCGCCGGCCGCCACGGCCTGTAAGGACAACTGCGTCGAGAGCGCGAGCAATTCGTCCAGCCGCTGCGCATCGTCGCGATCTCGGTGCAGTTCCACCGCCAGATACGCCCGTTCGCCGAACACCAAGCGTACCCAAGCACCCTGCTCCGCCTGCGGATCGCGACCGGGCAGCCACAGCGCGAACAGACCCGGCACGCCGTCCGCATCGGCGTGCGCTTCAACATCAGCGCGCGCGAGGCGGTATTCGCCCTTGAGCGCCGCGCGGCGCGCCTGCGTGATCAGCCGGCAGAGATGCGTATAGCCGGTTTGCGTCTGCACCAGCAGCACCAACCGTAGGCCGTCATCCAATTCGAATTCGCTGCCGACGATCAGCTTGATGCCGGTCCGTTCCGAAGCGATCAGCGCACGCACGATGCCCGCCAACGAACATTCGTCGGTGATGGCGAGCGCCTCGTAACCGCACTGCGCCGCGCGGGTGAACAGCGCTTCGGCGCTGGATGCACCGCGCAGGAACGAAAAGTCAGACAGGCAGTGCAGTTCCGCGTACGCGGGAAGCACGTCGCCCGGATCGTTCGCGGCTTCGAATGGCACGTGCACGCGCGTCATGCGAACCATCCATGCAGCATCCAGCCGCCCTGCTCGCCCGGCGGCGCGAATGCCCAGGCGCGCTGGCCCCGCGCGGTTTCCAGCACGTAGTAATCGCGGCGCGCGTCCTCGCCATCCCACCAGCCGCTTTCCAGGCGCTCCGGGCCGGACACGATGCGCAATCCATGCCCGCGCAAGAGCATCGGCTGCGGCAGCAGCCATGCAGGACGCGGCGGCAGGACCGGTTCGATGGCGGGCCCGCCCTCGTGGCGACGCCAAGCGCGTTCCGGTCGCGGGTCGCCGGCCGGCACGACGCGATACACCGCGTCATCGCCCAGCCGTGCGCGCAGTCGCTCACGCAGTTGCGGCCACGGCAGGCTTTGCTGTGGACGCGTATCGAACAGATCGCGCGCGGCCGGCACGAACGGCGGCAGTTCGCGCGCCAGCAGGCGCATCGCCACCACCGGTTTGGGGATGGACACGCGCTCCAACCGGTTGCGGGTGAGTTCGAACAACATCGCCGGTTCGCGCTCCGGGGCCAGCAAGCCGACTTCGACATCGGTATGCAGGCCTTCGTGTTCCAGCCGCAGCACGAAGCGCTGCACGCCGCCATCACGGATCGACAGATAGGTGCACAGGTCGCCGATCAACCGCCGCAGCGGGAACAGCAGCGGCGGATGGTGTTCGACTTCGTAGCCGAGTTCGACGCGGGCGTCGAAGTGATCCGGCGGCGCGTAGCAGTCCAGCGGATCGTCGGCCTCGCCGTACAGGCGGTCCACGTGCGTCAACAGCTCCAGGCCGAACCGCCGGCGCAGGCTGTCGCGCGGCAGCGCGCGCAGCGCCCGCAGGTCGCGCACGCCCATGCGGTGCAGGCGCTCGCCGCTGCCGTCCGGCAACGCGGCGCGGCGCACCGGCACGTTCGCGAGCAAGTCGCGCATGGCCGGCGCGGAGGTCACCGCCAGACCATCGCCCAGCCCCGCGAGCACGCGCGCCGCGCGGGGCGTCGGCGCCAGCGCGATGCGATGGGTGAATCCCAGCCCGGTCAGTTCCTCGCGCAGCCGTGCTTCGAAACGCGGCCACGGCCCGAGCAACTGGAAACTTGCGCGCGCTTCCAGCACCACGCAGCGCGGCCACTGCGCGCTGACCAGCGAACTGTGGCGATAGGCCCATGCGGCGAGGAAACGGTGCCAGCGCGCCTCGGCCTGCGGATCGTGTTCGACCGTGGCGAGATCGGCCACCAATGCGCGCGCGGCGGACAGGCGCATGCCCGCCGCCAGCCCGGCTTCCGCCGCCGATGCGTTGACCGCATGCAGGCTGCGCAACTGCGCCGGGCCGGTGACCAGCGCCAGCGGCCGGTCGGGATCAGGCAAACGGCGGAGGACGGAATCCAGCGCCAGTTGCGGCAGCAATATGCAGGCCCACAGCATGCGCGTGGCTCAATGCGCGGCCAGCGCGAACGCGCGCGATGGCAACTGCCCGCCACGGCATTTGCGCACGTGCCAGGCACCGTCCGCGTGTTCGAGACGCAATGCTGCCGGCGAAGGATTGGCGAGATGTTCGCGATCGCGGAATGCGAAACCCAGGCAGTCGCCGCTGTCGGCGGCCACCTGCAGGCGGCGCAGGGTTTGGGATCGGCGTTGCGTGGCCAGCCGAGCACCGCCGCGCAGGCGCCACTGCGCAGGCATTGTTCGAACGCCCACAGCGCATCGCGCGGCTGCGCGTCGACGATTTCCAGATGCGCCAGATCCACGCCCGCCGTTTGCCACGCGGGTGCATAAGGAATGTAGGGCGGCGCGATCACGACGACGGTGCCGCCGGCCTGGGTCATGCGTGCCAGCGTCGGGAACAACAGTTCCAGTTCGCCCACGCCGTCGGCGGATAACAGGAGTTCGGTCAGCGCGCGTCGCGGCCAGCCGCCTTGCGGCAACAGCGCATCGAGTCGCGCATGGCCGGTACTTTCCCCATCCGCAGCGATATGGGCCGTGCGCCCGGCGCGCCACAGGGTCTGCGCGGCAAGCAGGGTATCCAGTGCGACGACCGCCCCCATCAGCCCAGCCTGACCAGTCCGCAGTAGACGCCTTCGATAGCGAAATCCTGGTGCGCTTCCACCACGATCGGCGCGTGCGCGGGGTTGCGCGGCAGCAGGCGGATGGTGTCCCTACCGCGTTCGAAGCGCTTGATGGTGATCTCGCCATCCACGCGCGCCACTACCACCTGGCCGTCGCGCGCGTCGCCGGTGCGGTGCACGCCGACCAGATCGCCGTCGAGGATCCCGTCGTCGATCATGGAATCGCCCTGCACTTTCAGCAGGTAGTCCGGGGCGAGCAAAAACAGGCTGCGATCCAGCCACACCTGCCGATCAAGTCCGATGTCGGCGCCGATCGGCGCACCGGCCGCGACCCGCCCCAGCACCGACAGCGAGACCATCTGCCCAGGCCCACGGCCGCCGACCAGGCGGATGCCGCGCTTCTGGCCGGGCGCCAGTTCGATCAACCCGTCGGCGACCAGCGCTTGGACGTGCTTCTGGGCGGCATTGCGCGAGGCAAAACCGAATGCCTCGGCGATCTCGGCCAGGCTGGGGGTGTGGCCCTGCCCTTCGATCCGATCACGGAGGAAGGCCAGTACGGCGGCGCGTTTGGGAGGCAGGAGATCCATAGGTGTACATTTGTACACCATCCGGGTATTTCAAGCGAGAGGTCTTCTCGCCCCCAAGGAGCATGAGGGGGAACATCCTGCATCTCTATTCCGAAGATATAGAGCTCTTGGCAACACTATCACTCGTGAAAATCCTAAACCGATAGCTACACCTAATCAGTCGCCGCGCATTGCCTGCTCCTGCCTCCGACTGCGCCGCCTTTCGGAACAACTTGACCGACATGAGCCACATCGCAACGAAGACACAGATCAGCATCGCGACGCTCCTGCATGCGCAGCACTCGAAACGAGCGTTTCTTACAAGCACCAAATCCTTAACTTACTAAACCAAGCGGTACACCTCATAAGGGCCTAGGAGAGGTGCCCAAACGATCGTCGCGTAGTTCAAGGGGAGCGCTTCATCGCGCCCTTACGGGACCCCAAATGGCGCGCTGGCAAGCCTACGAGGCCAAAGCTATTCGTGCGCCTTCTCCAGGCAGTCATCCTGACCCGGTTACCGTTCATTGGCATCCCTGAGCTTCTTGGGATTATTTACTCCAACAGAGCGGCTGGACGGACATCCAAGGCTCGCGCGAGGCGCTCGATGTTGTAGATCGTGACGTTCTTTTCGCCACGTTCAAGCATGCCGATGTAAGTCCGATGGACGCCAGCCGCTTCGGCTAGCTCCTCCTGGGACAGCCCGCGCTCCGCCCTCAATCGCCGGACGTTGCCGGCGAAGACTATGACCAATCCGTTTTCTTGAGCGCCTCGAGCCATCGGGGGGATGGTCTCGATTTGAATACTACGATTCGACATACTACGATTAGCATTCGCTACAGCCGTAGCGGTCAGAAAGGGGATCGGGTATGGGACTGGCAGAAGAACTAAGTCGCCTCGCGGAACTCAAGGACAAGGGCGTACTCACCCAGAAAGAGTTCGACCGGAAAAAGAAGCAGTTGCTCAACGGTGGTAAGTCCGGCTCATCAAAGTTCATGACTGCGGTGGCCGGGCTGGTTGCCTTCATGATCATAGGAGGTGTCGCCTGGCGGGCCGTTGAGCACCTTGGCCAGAAAGAACTGGCCTGCGACGCCCCAGAGGTTCAACAAGTCGTGCTCAACGCGGTCAATCAAGAGATTGATGGCGTCAGGAGCAACTTCGGTCTGCTGGGATCGCACATGGTGCCTCCCGGAACCCAAGCACACGACATGAGTGAAATCATTCAAATTCACCGGGATGAGAAGACGGGCTTCATCGCATGCGCGGCGACGGCGCGAATCGGCCAAGAGCAAAGCGATGTCGGCTACACCGTGTCGTGGATTGATCGAGTGGGCGGCGAATTCTGGGTTCAGCTGGTTCACCACAAGGAATTAGGCGACCGTTATCGGAAGCAGTAATCACAAAGATATTTGTGACTTTTACTCGCAGCCAAAGGATGCAGCATGCGTCGATAAGCACGGCTGCATCCCGGCGCATTATTTTCTTAAATGTATCTCGGCTCGGAGAGCGATTGAGATGCGGAGCGTCTGGAAGTATAACCGCCAACGCACGCGTCTTAGAACGCTCTGAAACAAGGCAAGATCATAGAACTGAAGAACCCTGACCAAACTAGGACCGAGCTTCCATGGCTGCTTAACTTTCTTTGACGAAATTAGTCTCGCCGTGGAAGGGCGAGCGGTCAGACTCTACTGATCCTCCACTCTACCCTTAAACTTGTCGTCGCCATGATAGGACACTGCACAATGAACTAGCGGTTGACTATTTGCTTGCGTCATGTTGTGGAGACTTGCACTCTGGATACTCTAGAAAGACATCCACACGCCGATTCAGATACTCTGCAGGATGCTCGGACGCTCCAATGCGGCGAGAGTCAAAAAATATTCGCTTAGAAAATATCTGGCTTTCACTCATTCTCAGCTGAAAATTTGCATCCCCAAGGATGTTTTTGACGGCCTCGGCTCTTTCTCTAGCTAATTCTCTGTTTCCAGCATCATTCACTCCCAGGGCGCCTCTGTAAGACGCCGAGCTAGCGAATCCGATGATACTCACTAATCCAGGGTCACAATTAAAGAAAGCTTTCGCAAATCTCCTTATTCGCCTATCTTCGACTCCGGATGCTCTTGCGGTTCCATTCTCAAAATAGGCGGAAAAATGTGGCACTACGTTAATTGCAGGCGGCGGTGGAGGGGTAAGCATCGTCATCTCGCTCAGAACCAAAGGCCCGAAAACTACACCTGCTGATCGCAGGTCAAGTAGCGCCGCAGTAACCAGAACACAAGTGAATGACGCTACGGGTATCGTGGTCACCACCAGCCACCATCGCACCACACAAGATCGTCGTGCATCCGCGGCTTCTTGCGACTCATGCCAATCCGTGCTTCTGGACTGTAATGACGAAGACTCGTTCACAACGGTTCCGCTCCATACGTAGCTGGAAGTTTTACGGAAACAATCGCGACTACGTGGGCCAATTCACGATGATTAAATTCTCGAACTTCAACTTGCTGCCCAATCAGGCTTAACTTGATCGAGCCATTCACGTTACTTGCCTTTACATTCTCAAGATTTAGCCCCCCACCTTCCAATCTAACAGCCCAGTCAACCAGCTTTTCAGCCTCCTTACTTGGCAAATCGATAATGGCCGATGGAGTGTCGATGACAACAATTGCAACAGGGAGCAGGTTGAAGACACCGCTCACCCCCCAAAGGGATTTCATAGGGTCGCCCAGCGCACCCTGTCGATATCTACCTTTTCGTCCGTAGAGGCTTAGCGCCTCGGAGCTAAACCAATCTGGACGCTCAAGTCTAAACACCTTCAATCGTCGAACTTGGATGCGGGACGTAAGATCACTGGATCTCGGCGCAGATGTATTCTCTGGAAGAAGCGCACTGTCGGTCAGGTCTAAAGACTGAATGCCAGATGCTATCTTGGTCGAATCAGAATCAGAACGCCCAGCGAGCCACAAGTCAATAGACTCCCCTCCAGCAGTAGCAATGCAGTTCTTCTTCTCAACGGTCTTACCACCCACAGTGACGCTAACGGTTGAGCCGCGATTCCATACCTTCGCAAGATACTCAGCCGGCCCTGTAGTCCTGTATCCCTTCCGCTCGGCTTCAACCTTATGCTTGCGTAATGCAACCTCCAAGTCAGCACGAGCCCTCGCAACGATCAACTCTGTTTCCGGACTCATGACATCAATCTCTTCCTGACCCGCCACCTTCTGGATTAGGCCTATAAGTTGAGCAACCTGATCTCGATCCTTCTCCGTGCTTATGCCGTCTGGAAAAGGCTCGAGGGAACCAAGGAATGTCTGATACCCCCTAGCGACACTGAAGCCAACACGAGGAGAATAGTTCCGATCGGACCACTCGGGAAGTGCATCGCACAGTTGGACAATCACTTCTCGCCGAGCATCCGTGCCATCAGGAAGGGAGATCGGCTGCGACAAACCTTGAACAAAGTACGCCCCCTGATTATCAGTCAAATCTGATGCCAGTTCTCTTCGGACGCGCGACCATAACGCTGTTTCAAATGGCAATGCATTCTCGGCACCAATCGATTGCACGATGTCATTCAAGTTTTTGTCGATCCAAGGAATTCTCTGATCGCCTGGCAGTTGGCGATAGCGAAGTGCCGTCACCGCGCCGGAGACGAAAAGCACCAATATAGTCACCAGTGTTATCGCCAATTCAAGCGAAAATCTAGTAGGGTTCACGGTCCACCACCAGAGCTGATTAAAATTTATGGCGCAGGCGTACTACGCGGCATGAAGGAACTGGACACGGCAACGACATACACTTCGGGCGTATCGTATTCGATGCTAAGCGTCTTCTCTTGGTTGTTCCAAGTTGTCTTTTCCTTGCTTCCAGAACCCTTTCCTCCAATCCAGAAAGAACCAACGCCGAATCCAGCACCAGCACTCCATTTCGAGTACACATAGTCGAAATCTTTAGTACTGAAGGATATGACTAGAGAAGGCTTGTATCCAATGAATAACTGTGTCGGGGTTAGACGCCACACCCCAGTTTTTCCCCATAGATTTTCTGGGTTAACGATAGCCCCTTTCACAAACTGATCCTGCTGGTTAACCACCGCAACAATATCCGGGCTGTACCAGTCTCGATTTATCGGAACGCGCGATAGATTCCTAAACCTAAACACCATCTTGAATTTTCTGTCATCCTCAGAAATCTTCGTGCGCTCGCCTTTTGCACGCCCGCCAAAGAATCCACCGAACCCTCCTCTTGCCGAAACAGACCACTTCTCTACAGTCCTCTGTCCGACATCCGTCGTCAGTACGCTCTCCAATGCGTACTTACCAGAACTCGCATTAGCTTCGCCATCCCGAACGAATGCAGCAAGAGAATTTTCCGAACCAAGCGAGCAGGAAAATAGATCGAGAACTAAGCCCGACTGGCTTTCGCCTTCAACCTTGTTCCCACGATTCTCGTACTGAATCAGCGCATCTGCGACATTCTGATAACCACCATAAGCCGCAGTCAATGCGTGTGCCCACGCAGATGCAGCTACGGGCACGTCTGCCTCGGCAGCCCCTGCTTTCAACCCCCACTCGCGTGCGTACCAAACATCATAAGAGGTTCGCCTGTTTGCAGGCTTACCCCTTTCGGACTTTTGAAACTGTTCCCATTCTCGGCCCACCTGTCTTTCTATTGCATTGACCTTGGCGGTCTTTGCGAGATAGTCGCTCCTCAATTTTTCAATCTCTTTTCTCTTCGACTCAGGGACCTTTGGGTAAGCCAATGAGGTTAGATAGTTTCCATAATTCCCGCTTACTGTGCGACCAGAACGATTGAACACGGGCGCATAGTCTGGCACTGGGTCGCACCAGTTGACAATACGATCGTAATTGCCTTGCTTGTTTCCATTGATGTCGATTACTTCCATCGTAGTGAGGATATGAAGACCGTGAGTTTCAGCGTTTGAACCAACAAGATAGTTTGATAGTTCTGTTGCGTACGCACGCCACAACATATCGCTCGAAGTGTCTTCCGGCATGCCTTCAACCGGCTGCGCCCAGCACGATGAAATGAAGAGGAAATACACTAGGACTGTTGGGCAGAGCCTCGTAAACATGTTGCTTCTCCTTAGAAGAGTCAGTATTCAGCCAGCTGCCGATCATCCCCATCAAAGACAACGAAAACCCATTCATCTGACGACCAATAGCCCGCATTTCCTCGGTAGATGTCACCTTTGCAAAAGGAGCGACGGTGGCCAATGTTGTCTCCTTCTACCGCCCTCACGCCAAGCTCTCTGGGCGCCATAGCGAAGGGACCGCAGGGATATCAATCTGCCCCAATCAACAAATAAACGATTGAACTCAATAGGTTAAACCAGAGCCCAGGTGCTAGCGTCCGCATCACAGGCCAGTTTCATGTTCCTGCCCCCCTTTTGGCGGTATGCCAGCGCTTTTTTGCACCAACTCGGATGTCGGTACGAATACCCGTGTCCTGGGCCATCCGCATCACCCGTTTAGGGTATTAAGATTAGAAAGGGGCAAGGCCGCTCGGACTGCCGGCATCCCGGCTTTGCTTGGAGGGAACTATGGTCGATCTGATTGAGCTTGTTGACCGTACTTACGGCTCGCTCACCGGCCCGCAAGGACATGCGTCGTTTGTCCAAGCCTTGGCGACGGTCTTCCGTTCGCACGTGATCGCGCGCCAATTGGATGGCCCTGGTCACGAGCACGCCGTGCTTGCGCACTACGACGATCAGGGCAGACCCATGAACGAAATGGCGACCGTCGCGTCCAGCCATACTTACGTCAATCCTTGGTTCGAGTCGCCGATGGTTTCCCGGCTGCTGAGTGATGGTGTCGCCGGCGACGAGGGGTGCGTGGATCCTGGCGCCTTGCGCCGAACCGAGTTTTACGCCGACATTCTGCGACCGTTCGATGTCTTCCACAGTTTCGGCTTGGTGTTGGAGCAGGGAACCACGACGTCCGTGATCTCCGTAAGCCGATCGCATCGGATCGGCTACTACAGCAGTCAGGAGCTAGAACTAGCGAAAAAACTCTTGCCACATTTACGCAACGTGTGTGCAATACAGAAGGCTTTGGCCGAGACCAGCGTATCCGATAGCGTCATTGGCCAACGAGCGACTTGGGCACTTGATGTCAAAGGCGGCATCTGCGGCCGCAATAAACTTGCGTACTTCGCTGTCAACGCGAATGCGGCCGCGTTGATTGAACACAACGGCGGGCTAGTGCCTAGCCAGGGACATGATCGGGCATCGTTCAGTACTGCAGTCAGCGAAGTCCTTGCTGGAGCGCGTCTCCACCGGCGTGTTCCTTTGCGCGACAAGGCAGGTACACCTCGCTTTATCGCTCATATCCACCATTGCCAGAGTCCAGCATTTCTCAACTGGTTGTTGACCGACCCGGCAACAGCACTGGTCACCCTTCAACCTCTCGATTACGACGTGTCGGAGCTGGAGCCCATGTTGAAAGAACTGTACGGATTGACAGCAGCGGAGTGCCGAGTGGCCGCCAAGTTCTTGGAGCTTGAATCACTCCGATTGGTGGCAGCTGAACTCTACCGCAGTGAGGAAACGGTACGCTGTCAACTCAAGTCGATCTTCTGCAAAACAGGGGTGAACTCGCAGGGGCGTCTGATCAAGCTGCTGTGTACGTTGACCACCCGCTAAATGTATTTCGCGACATCAGCGTTAATGCCGGAGCGTCCAAGGAGGAACCCTTGAAGCCCGCGTATGCTGGGGGCACCTTTGGGGGCATCTCTTGTGCATTTTTTGCGCATGAATTTTCATAATCAATGACTTAGCGCGTCTTCGGTGTAGCCCCCACCTCCACCATTTCAAGCTCCAAAGCAGTCCCAGAAAGGCCGGAACTCCCAATCGACAGATGGGCTTCCGGCCTTTTTGCTGTCCAAACGATCCGATGCGAACATTTGGACACGCGCGCATCGCATACCTTGAGTTTGCCGATTCCGGCAACTGGCTTGCGTCGATGCAATTCGCACCAGAAGAGCCGCTTCGAAGAGGATCAGAGGAACATCTGCGGGCGCAAGCTGATGCGGAGCGGCTACGGTTCTCTCTTCGGCAGCCAACGCTTACGACGGCACGGATGCTGTCGCCGCTTCGCGGTGTTCCGGTCGCCCAGGTATTCGCTCAAACCGATCCCGCATCGTGGCGTTGCCAGCATCCCAGCACTGGACCGCCGCGCCGCCCGGCTGCGGGCGGCTTGACGCATGCATCAGGGGAACGAATTCGTATCGTAGTCACCGACACATCCTGCATGCATGCCGGTGGTCTCAAGCATTCTGATCGACATGACCGGACAACGAAGATCGCGATCGATTCGCGGAGCAGCGAGCAGGGCTCGTCAAGCGAACGGATCCCGCAGGATGATATTGGCGTCGCGGTCGGGGCCGGTGGAGACGATCGCCAGCGGGCAGCCGGCGAGTTCTTCCAACGAGCGCAGATACGCGCGCGCGGCGGCCGGGAGTTTGTCCCATTCGGTGATGCCGGCGGTGGATTCGCTCCAGCCCGGGAACTCGAGATACACCGGCGTGCACTCGTCCCAGCCGTCGGCGTCCAGCGGCGCATATTCGGTGCGCTTGCCGCGATATTCGTAGGCGACGCACATCTTCAGCTTGTCCATGCCGTCGAGAATGTCGAGCTTGGTGATGCACAGGCCGCTGATGCCGTTGATCGCGACGGCGCGCTTGAGCGCGACGATGTCCATCCAACCGCAGCGGCGCGGGCGACCGGTGGTGGCGCCGTATTCCTGGCCGCGATCGCGGATGCCCTGGCCGATGGCGTCATCGAGTTCGGTCGGGAACGGGCCGCCGCCGACCCGCGTCGCGTAGGCCTTCGCGATACCGAGCACATAGTCGATCGCATCCGCACCCACGCCGGTACCGGCGAGCGCGCCGCCGACGGTGGTGTTGCTGGAGGTGACGTACGGATAGGTGCCGTGATCGATGTCGAGCAGCGAGCCCTGCGCACCTTCGAACAGCACGCGTTTACCCTGTTTGCGCAGGTCGTGGAGGATGCCGGCGACATCGAACTTCATCGGCTCGACGTATTCGCCGAAGGCCAGTGCATCATCGAGGGTCTGCTGGAAATCCACGGCATCGACGCCGAGATATTTCGTCAGCACGAAGTTGTGGTAATCGAGGGTGCTGCGCAGCTTTTCCGCGAGTTCCTTCGGATAGCTCAGATCGGCGACGCGGATGCCGCGGCGCGCGACCTTGTCTTCGTACGCTGGGCCGATACCGCGTCCGGTGGTGCCGATGGCCTTGCCGCCGGCGGCTTTTTCGCGGGCCTGATCCAATGCGATGTGATACGGCATGATGATCGGCGTGGCCGGGGAAATCTTCAACCGGGCGCGGACATCGACGCCGGTGGCTTCGAGTTCGGCGATCTCCTTCTGCAGCGCGCCGGGGTGCAACACCACACCGTTGCCGATGAGGCAAAGCGCGTCGGGACGCAGGATGCCGGAGGGAATCAGGTGCAACACGGTTTTCTTGCCGTTGATGACCAGCGTGTGCCCGGCATTGTGGCCACCCTGGAAACGCACGACGGCACCGATGTTTTCGGTGAGCAGATCGACGATCTTGCCTTTGCCTTCGTCGCCCCACTGCGCGCCCAACACCACGACTGACTGACCCATTGCGTACTCCAGAAATCTCGATGTAGGAGCGACGGAAGTCGCGACCAGCCGGTCGGGATCGGACGCTGGGTCGCGGCTCCCGCCGCTCCCACAGAAAGCATCCTCACCGACACGGAAAAAGCCGGAGAGGCAGATGCCCCATCCGGCTTTTGTGCATTATCCGGGTTTTGGGGCTGGGGACCACCCTTCGGGAGCGTTATTCCGCTCGGATTTGCTGTCGGGGCTGAAGGCCCCTCCCACAGACAACATTCATCCCCCGCTACGCACGAAATACAGGGCAACCAGGCCTGCTGCGAGAATCAGGCCACCGATCCCGCGTAGTCGACTCGCGGGCATGGCCAGCAACTGCTCGGCGGTCCGCTTCCAGACGTTGGGGAAAGCGAACAACAGCAACCCTTCGAACACCGCGACCAGCGCGAGTGCGGCCCAGAGGTCGTTCATAGGCAACGCGTAGCGATCAACGATCGCTGCGCATGTACTGCAGGAAGGGATCGTTCTTGTCGAGCACGATCACCGCATCGCCATCCGAGAACGAGCCGCGATAGGCTTCGAGGCTGCGCTGGAAGGCATAGAAGCCCGGGTCGGCATTGGCGGCGTTGCCGTAGATGCGTGCGGCTTCGCCATCGCCCTCGCCGCGCATCTTCTGCGCGTCGCGTTCGGCTTCGGCCAGGATCACGTTGCTGTCGCGATCGGCCTGGGCGCGGATCTGATTGGCCTGTTCCTCGCCTTCGGCGCGGAGTTTGCTGGCGACCTGCTGACGCTGTGCGCTCATCCGGCGATACACGTCGCGGATGACCTGGCTGTCGGTGGGCAGGTCGATCTGCTTGATGCGCAGATCGACGATGCGCACGCCAAGCGTGGCGGCGGCCTTGTTGATGGCGGCAAGTTGCGCACCGGCGATCTTGCTGCGTTCGCCGGACACCACCTGCGACAGCGTGCGGGCATTGATCTCGTTGCGCAGCGAGTCCTTGATGATCGGCGCAAGCCGGTCGATGGCGGCGCCTTCATCGCCGGCCGTGGCGCGGTAGAACGCGCGGGTGTCGCGAATCTGGCCGACGGCGAAGAAGTCGACGCTCACGTCCTTGCGCTCGGAGGTGAGGTAGCGCTCGGGCTCGGCCGGCAGCACCTGGAAACGGCCGTCGAAGATGCGGGCGCTCTCGACCAGCGGCACCTTGAAATGCAGTCCGGGGCCCAGATCGCTGCGAACGACCTTGCCGAGGTTGAGCACGATGGCGGTATGCCCTTCGCGCACGACGAACATCGAGCCCATCAACGCGAACAGGGCGATCGCGGCGAGCGGGATCCAGAGGGAAATTCTCATCGGCTGCCTCCATTGCGGCCCGCGCTGCGGGCTTTGCGGGCGGTCGTGGGTTCTTCGGGGGTGGCGGTCACGGTGGGCGCGATCAGCTCGGGCGGCGGCGCTTCGCTGGTGACCGGCGCGGCCCCGCGGCCCGGGGCGACGGGCAGATACAGCAGCTGACGGCTGTCGCCGCCGACGATCTTGCGGTTGTCTGCCAGCACTTTCTGCACCGTTTCCAGCCACAGGCGTTTGCGGGTAACGTCCGGCGCGTTGCGATATTGCTGCAACAGCAGGGTGAAGCGGGTGGCGTCACCGGTGGCGCGGGCGATGGATGCGGTCTTGTAGCCTTCGGAGACGGTGCGCGTGCGCGAGGCCTCGCCTCGTGCCTCGGGGACGACCTTCGCGGCATAGGCGCGGGCTTCGCTGATCAGGCGATCCTTGTCCTGCTGGGCGCTGTTGACGTCGTCGAAGGCGGGTTTCACTTCCTCGGGCGGACGCGCGTTGGGCAGGTTCAGTTCGGTGACGGCCAGACCGGTGTTGTAGTTCTGCAGCGATTTCTGCAGGCGCACGCGTGCGGCCACGGCCAGCGCGTCGCGCGCGCCGAGCACGGTGTCGAGCGTGGAACGGCCGACCTGCTCGCGCACGGAACTCAACGCGGCCTGCTTGAGCATTTCCTCGGCGTCGCGGGTACCGAACAACGCCAGCCGCGGATCGCTGATGCGGTACTGCACGTTGATCTCGACCTGGACGATGTTCTCGTCGCTGGTCAGCACCGGCACGCTGTCGCTGTAGTTCTTGATCTCGGTGGCGTTGACCTTGTAGACGCTTTCGATCGGCCAGGGCAGTTTGAAACTGGGCCCCGGGTCCATGGTCCGCGCGAATGCGCCGAAGCGCAGCACCACGCCGCGCTCCTGTTCGGTGACCAGCACGAAGGAGCTGAAGACCAGCCACAGACCGACCGCAGCCAGACCCCAGCGCAACGGGTTGCCACCACCACCGTCGAAGATCCCGCGCAGACGGGCGAGGATGTCGTCGAATCCACCGCCTCCCCCGCCGCGACCGCTCTGGCGGGGTTTCCATGGCGAGCGTTGATTACCGCCACCGGAAGAGGAATCGTCGTTGTTGTTACCGGGAGTATTCCAGGCCATGCCTGCTCCAAAGCGAATGCGCTCCGCAGGAATGCGGGCGTGGGGTGGATATTACAAGTGGAGATTTCAAGTGGATATCACCCGAAAACCTCGTCGTCGTCGGGCGGGAGCAGCAGCTCCAGCGCATCGCCGCCGGGACCAGCGGCGAGTTTCTCGGCGTCGCTCAGCGCGAGATCGACCTCGATGACCCAACCGCCGCCATCGTCGTCGTGCGTTTCGGAACGCACGGCCTCCAGCTCGTAGAGGCGTGCACGGAGTCGGCCCGATCGCGCCGGCAGGCGCACGGTCCCTGCGACCCGTCGCAGACCCAAGCGTGCCACCAGCGCCGCGCGCAGCAGGTCCAGGCCGCTTCCGTCGCGCGCCGACAACCAGACCCGTTCGCGGGCAACCTCGTCCAGACCATGGCCGTCCAGAGATGCACCCTCGCCCACCGGCTGCAGGGCGAGATCATGATGCGGCACCGCGCCTTCGATCCGGTCGATCTTGTTGTAGACCAGCAGCTGCGGAATCTCGCCCGCGCCGATCTCCTCCAGCACCGCTTCGACCTGGGCGATGCGTTCGTCGCGCAGCGGGTCGGCAGCATCGATCACATGCAAAAGCAGGTCGGCTTCGCGCGCTTCGGACAGGGTGGAACGGAAAGCCGCGACGAGGTCATGCGGCAGATCGCGGACGAATCCCACCGTATCGGCCAGCATCGCCGCGCCGCCGGGCAGTGAGATCCTGCGCACGGTCGGGTCGAGGGTCGCGAACAGACGGTCGTCGGCATACGCATCGGCGCCGGTCAGTGCGTTGAACAGCGTCGATTTGCCGGCATTGGTGTAGCCCACCAGCGCGACCCGGGGCAGTTCGCTGCGCACGCGGGCACGACGCATCTGGGTGTGCTGCACTTCGACCTTGTCGAGGCGCTTCTGCAATTGCTCGACCCGCTTCTGCAACAGGCGGCGGTCGGTTTCGAGCTGGGTTTCGCCGGGCCCGCGCAGACCGATGGCGCCGCCGCGCTGGCGTTCGAGATGGCTCCAACCGCGCACCAGGCGCGTGGCCATATGCCGCAGTTGCGCGAGTTCGACCTGCAGTTTGCCTTCGTGACTGCGCGCGCGCTGGGCGAAGATATCGAGGATCAGGCCCGTGCGATCGACCACGCGTCGACCCAGGGCTTTTTCGAGATTGCGCTCCTGCCCCGGGCTCAGGGTGTGGTTGACCAGGATCAGATCGGCGCCGGTGGCGTCGGCCGCAGCCTTGACCTCCTCCAGTTTGCCGCTGCCGATCAGGATGGCGGCGTTGGGGCGGTCGATGCGGGCGTGCAGCATCGCCGCGACCGTGGCGCCTGCGGAGCGTGCGAGATCGGCGAACTCTTCCAGCACGTCCGGCTCCGGCGGACCGCCGGCATGGGGCTGGATCAACAGCGCTGTTTCGCCCTTGCGGGATCGTTCGAACAAGCCGGGGATGTCCGTGGGGGAAGCGGGTGTGCAGTATGACCCGCGCAGGGTCAGGGCGCGCGCTGGCGCGGCAAAAGACCTCAACGGTCGATCCGGAATTTTCAAACCCGGAACATATCGAGCTCGGAACGATCAAGCCGGCCAGCCGGGCGCCCCCGTGCGGGGGGCGCCGCTGCCGCAGTCAGTCCACGATACCGCCGCCGACCGGCTCGCTGTCATCGTCGTGTTCGGACGAATGCACATAACCACCACCCGGTCCCACACGCACATTGCGCGCCGGCACAACGGTGGAAATCGCGTGTTTGTAGACCATCTGACTGACCGTATTGCGCAGCAAGACGACGAACTGGTCGAAGGACTCGATCGTGCCCTGCAATTTGATGCCGTTGACGAGGTAGATCGACACCGGCACGCGCTCGCGACGGAGCGCATTCAAAAAAGGATCCTGCAAAGATTGCCCCTTGGACATGGTGTTCCCCATTCGGGTTCTTGTTATTGGATGCCGCACGATGGCGACGACTGCTCGCCGGCGGTCCCGGTCGCAATGCGACACGGCACTCCCCTGCCGGACCGTTCGATGTTTACACAACTGCGCGCGGACCGGAAGCCGCCCGGAAGTCGCATGGGCCGCGCGCCCCGGCCAAGGGCCGATCAATCGCCCAGGAAGCCGCGCAGCGCGGAGCGCAGCCGCGCGCTGTCGGCATCGGGGTCGAACCGCTGCAGGGCCGGATCGCTGCGTAGCCAGGTGAGCTGGCGCTTGGCCAACTGACGGGTGGCGAAGATTGCCCGTTCGCGGAATTCCCCAGCGGACAGCGCGCCGTCCAGATGCTCCCAGGCTTGCCGGTATCCGACTGCGCGCAATGCCGGCAAGTCCAACGGCGACGGATGCCTCCGCAATTCCGGCAATGCACGCAGGCTGCGGACCTCATCGAGAAAACCGGCATCGAGCATCGCGTCGAAGCGGCGCTCGATCCGCGCATGCAGCACGCTGCGATCCTGCGGCGCCACCGCCACTTTCAGCACGCGGCACGGGAATCGCTGCGACGCAGCGGCGGTTTCGCGCTGCCAATCGCTGATCGCCCGGCCGCTGAGACGGTACACCTCCAGCGCGCGTTGGATCCGCTGCGGATCGTTGACATGGATGCGCGCCGCGGCAGCGGGATCAGCGAGCGCAAGTTCGGCATGCATCGCGGCCCAGCCGCGCTCTTCTGCCTCGGATGCCAGTTGCGCGCGCAATGCAGGATCGGCTTCGGGCATCGGCGACAAGCCCTGCAACAACGCGCGGAAATACAGGCCGGTGCCGCCAGCGAGGATCGGCACGCGCCCACGCGCGACGATGTCTTCGATCGCAACGCGCGCATCGCTGGCGAAATCCGCCGCCGAATACGGCTGCCACGGATCGCGCACGTCGATCAGATGATGCGGCACCGATGCGCATTCTTCATCGGAAGGCTTCGCCGCCCCGATATCGAGCCCGCGATACACCAGCGCCGAATCGACGCTGACGATCTCGCCGCCGAAGCGCTGCGCCCAGTCCAGCGCAAGCGCGGTCTTGCCCGATGCGGTCGGGCCCATCAATGCGATGGCGAGGGGGCGGGTGTCGGCGGTCATGGCCTCTCACCCTCGCTCGCGAGGCTCGCTCTTCCCTCTCCCCGCAGCGCGGGGAGAGGGTGGCCGAAGGCCGGGTGAGGGGCGAACGGAGCGGACATCGCCCGAACCATCGGATCAATACCCATGCACCTTAAGCGTCTCCATCACGCCCTTGTGCCGGAACTGCACTTCATCGGAAGGCGCTTTGCCAAGACGGCTGACAACGAAGATCGCGATGCAGGCGGCGATCACGCCCGGCACCATTTCGTACAATTCACTGCCATGTTGTTTCACCGCGATTTCCTTCCACAGGATCACGGTCGCCGCGCCGATCAGCATGCCCGCCAGCGCGCCGTTGCGGGTCATCCGTCCCCAGAACAGCGAGAGCAGCACCACCGGCCCGAACGCGGCGCCGAACCCGGCCCAGGCATACGACACCAGACCGAGTACGCGGCTGTCCGGATCGCGCGCGATCCAGATCGCCAGCAGCGCCACCATCAGCACCATGGTGCGGCCGAACCACACCAGCTCGCGCTGGCTCGCACCCGGACGCACGAAGCCCTTGTAGAAATCCTCGGTGAGCGCGCTGGAGCACACCAGCAGCTGGCACGACAGCGTGCTCATGATCGCGGCCAAGATCGCCGACAACAGCACACCCGCAACCCACGGATTGAACAGTACGGTTGCGAGCTGGATGAAGACGCGTTCGGAATTTTCCGCGACCGGGCCGACCTGGTCCGGATGCAGTGCGAAATACGCATTGCCGAAGAATCCCACCGCCATCGCGCCGAACAGACACAGCACCATCCAGGTCATGCCGATGCGGCGCGCCTTGGGGATGGTGGTGAGCGAATCGGCGGCCATGAAGCGCGCAAGGATATGCGGCTGCCCGAAATAACCCAGGCCCCACGCGAGCAGCGAGACGATGCCGACCAATCCCAGCGCGCCGCCCTTGAACCAGTCCAGTTTGGCCGGATCGGTCTGTTCGATCAGCGCGAGGCTGGCATCGACGCCGCCGCTGCCCAGCACCACCATGATCGGCGTCAGCACCAGCGCGAAAATCATCAACGACGCCTGCACGGTGTCGGTCCAGCTCACCGCGAGAAAGCCGCCGATCAGCGTGTACATAATCGTCGCCGCTGCGCCCCACCACAGCGCTTCCGCGTAAGGCACGCCGAACACGCTCTCGAACAGTCGCGCACCGGCGACGATGCCGCTGGCGCAGTACACCGCGAAGAACACCAGGATCACGATCGCCGAAAACACGCGCAGGACCTTGCTGCGGTCCTCGAAGCGATGAGTGAAATAGTCCGGCAGCGTCAGCGCATTGCAGGTACGTTCGGTGTAGACGCGCAGCGGGCCGGCGACGAATTTCCAGTTGCACCATGCGCCGACGATCAGGCCCAGCGCGATCCACGCTTCCGACACGCCGCCGAGGTACAGCGCACCGGGCAAGCCCATCAACAGCCAGCCGCTCATGTCCGAGGCACCGGCCGACAGCGCGGTGACCACGCTGCCCAGCGAGCGCCCGCCGAGAATGTAGTCATCGAAGCTGCGGGTCGAGCGCCAAGCCCAGACGCCGATGAGGATCATCGCGAACAGATAGATGCCAAAGGTGATCAGCAGCGGCTGGCCAGCAGTCATGCGCGGTTCCCGGATCGAGACGGATGCCTCGCAGGATACCCCGGTGGGCGTCAACGACGAACGCCGCGCTGCAGCGTACGCCGGACTTGAACCGCCCCGGGTTTGCGTCCACGCTTGGCCGATGCCTCCATGGAAACGCCTCGGCTTCCTGTTCGTGTTCGTGGTGCCCGCGCTGATGCCGGCCGCCGCATGGCTCGGCGCGCGCAGCGGTCATCCGGACCTGATGGCGTGGTTTCCGCTGTTCTTCCTGTTCGTGTTGCTGCCAATGGCCGACTATGGCCTCGGCCACGACCCGCGCAATCCTTCGCCTGACGAGGCGAAAACGCTCGAAATCGACCACTGGTTCCGGTGGATGACGCTGGCCGCGCTGCCGGCGCAACTGGGCGTGTTGATCTGGTCGGGCTGGCATTTCGTGCATGCCGGTTTCGGGCCTGCGGGCATCGTTGGCTGGCTGCTGTCGCAGGGCATCGTCGGCGGCGTGCTGGCGATCAACGTCGCCCATGAACTGATCCACAAGGACACCACGCTCGAACGCGCGGCCGGCGGGCTGCTGCTGACCAGCGTCGGCTACCACGGCTTCAAGATCGAACATGTGCGCGGCCATCATGTCCACGTGTCCACGCCGGAGGACGCGTCGAGCGCGCGCTTCAGGCAGTCGCTGTGGAATTTCCTGCCACGCGCGCTCGTTCGCAATACCGCCAATGCTTGGAAACTCGAAGCGCAACGGCTCGCCAAGCAGAACAGCCGCTGGTGGAGCATCGACAACGAACTGATCCGCTGGAGCCTGCTGTGGCTGACGTTGATCGTCGCCTTCGGTGCATGGCTCGGCCCGCTTGGGCTGGCGTTCTTTCTCGCGCAGGGTTTCTTCGCTGCCTGCGCGCTGGAAATCATCAATTACATCGAACACTATGGGCTGGAACGGCAGCGCCTCGCCGACGGCCGCTACGAGCGTACGACGCATCTGCATTCCTGGAACTCGGATTATCTGATCAGCAATCTGTTGCTGTTCCATCTGCAGCGGCATTCGGATCACCACGAAACGCCGCGGCGCCGTTATCAGAATCTGTTGCATCACGCCGACAGCCCGCAGCTGCCCGGCGGCTACGCCGCGATGTTCCTGCTCGCGCTGTGTCCGCCGCTGTGGTTCCGGATCGTGGATCCGCGGGTGCGGGCGTTCCACGGCGCGATCGCAGAGGGCGGGAACACGCCAGAATGAGCCCGCGCCGGGGTCCTCCGGCGCGGTGATATGATGCGCGTCGACTTTCACATCGACGACAACGCGCATGAGCCAAGACAATAAAGACATCTTCGACGAACGCGACTATCCGATCCGGATCGACAACGGTCGGGACATCGGCGCGGGACATGTCCGCGGTTGCTGGCTTGAGTTTTCGGATCTGGTCGCGAAACGCCTCAACAACGACCCGATCTTCGCGCAGGCGATGCAGGCGGCTGTGGCCCGCGGTTCGCTGCTCTCGGCGAACAAGCTCGGCAACCTCTACCTGCTCGTTCGCTATGCGATGAGCCATCCGTCGGCGAACATCTATGAATTCGGCAGCTATATGGGCGGATCCGCCGTGTTCATGGCCACCGTACTCAAGCTGCTCAATCGGAAAGCAAAGGTGTTCGCTTTCGACACGTTCGAAGGAATGCCGGAAACCGACCCTGTCCGCGACCTTCACCGCAAAGGTGATTTCTCGGACACGAAGCTCGACGGCCTGACCGATTACATTCGCGACCAACGACTGGAATCCAACATCGTTCTGGTCAAAGGACGGTTCGACGAAACGCTGCCTGGCATTCTGGAAAATCACGGTATGCCCGGCTTGTTGCATATCGATTGCGACATCTACGAACCCATCAAGTACGTGATTCGTACTTGCGCCCCGCATCTCGTGCCCGCCAGTCATATCGTGATGGACGACCCACTGCATGGATCCTGTCTCGGCGCCTTCGACGCCGTGCAGGAGTTGCTGATCCGGGAAATGGATTTGACGGCGGAACAGGCCTATCCGCATCTCGTGTTCCGTTACCCGAAACTCGATTCCGCAACCTGAAAGCTGCTGACAATCCAGCCGCAAGTCCAAACAAGCGCTTCGGCCATGCGGCAATCTGACTCGCCGTGATCGCGGATCTTGGATCCACGGGCACGGGCGTTCCGCAGCGGAATCGAGCGGCCTACGGGCCATTCGCGAGCGGATGCGGATAGACATAGGGTTGATATCCCGGCCTTGGCGCACCGATGACGTAGTCGACCTCACCATTTGGATGCGGCGTCGCCTTGACGTAAGCCTCGGCCTGGGCGCCTCCATACACCGCTACATTCGTACTGTTGTCGCAGGCGCCGCCGGTCCTGCACGTGTCCTGTCTGCCGTTGCCCCACACATGCAAGGGCGCGGATACCTGTTTGCTGCCGCCCATGATCTGCACGATCGATCTTCCCGGCGCGCGTCCGATCTGCCCCAGACAGGGCCAACCCGGCGCTGCGGGATCGCCCGAATTGCCGTCCCATGATTTGCTGCCGTCGCAGGCGCCGAAGCTGCCGCTGTTCTCCATGAAACCACGACGTTCATCCAACAGCGCGTAGTTGTCGCTCATCAGATTGGTGTTGCCGAAGATCACGCCGGTACCGGCTTCGAGCCGGATCGGATAGGCATCGTAGGCTGCGTTGCCGATGAATTTGTTGCGGTAGATTTCGTGCAACACGCCCCCGACTTCGAGCGACCTCGTCCAGTGACTGTAATAGATACAGCCCGTCAGGATGTTGTAGCGGAACACTGCGCGTCCTCCACCGCTGGACGTGTCGTAGGCTGCGCCGCCGCCGGTGAATGTATTGTCTTCAACGTACACCGCCTTGGGCGTACCCATTTCCAACGGCTGCGACAGCACATAACCCCCTTGGGGATTCGTCAAGGTCGCTGGGTATTCGCTGTCCAACTGGGCGGCGACAATGATCGCCAAGCCATTGCCCCACTGCCATTCATTGTGATCGATCAGGCCATAGGTTGGGCCACCGATGAAGATCCCATAACCGCTACCGGCACCGGGATACCTGAATCGCATATTGTCGATGCGCCAGCCGTAGTGCCATCCGCCGTAGTTGTCCCAGATCGTGATGACGATTCCGCTGGGGCCCGTTCCCTGAAGGGTCATGCCTGAAATCCGCCAACGCGAAAACACGCTCGTCAGGGCCGTCGACTGGACCGAAAAACAGCCACTGCAACTGATGATGGTCGCGTCCTTGCCGGCACCGATGACTTTGACATTCTTGTTCTTCCAGGAAACGTTGCTGTCCCAACTGCAGGTACCGGCAGGCACCGACACGGTACCGCCGTTCGCAACCGCATCCACCGCGCTCTGCACATGTTCCTGCGAACAGGTCGCGGCGGTGACGGTATCGGCCTGCGCCGGCACGAACGTCGCGGTCGCGGTTCTGGCCGCGCTCATCGCGACGGTGCACAACTGTTCGCTGCCGCTGCACGCGCCACTCCATCCGGTAAAAGCACTGCCGGCAGCGGGGGTAGCCGTCAACACGACCGAAGCGCCTGCATCGAAGTTCGCGCTGCAACTCGAGCCGCATTGGATACCGGACGGCGCCGAAACGATCGCGCCATTCCCACTCACTACCGTATCGAGCCGGTTCGACGACCACAGCGGCGGCTGTCGCCCACCAGTGATTCTCGGCTTCACCACGGCGGGTATCGATGGCGATGCGGCCCTTTCGTCGCGGGCCTGCGCCCTTGGGGCATTGTCTTGGAACGAACACGCCGACAGAACGGCGACGAGGGTCAATACAACGACCCTGCGCGCTGTGGCCAGAGGCGCGAAATGACTGGATTCCAAAGCGTTCATCGCACTCACCTCATTTCAAGCGCGTGCATGCATCGAGCGCACAGGCTGGACCGCATGCAATATTGCGGAACGTGACAATCATTCGATTTCCGTCCGGCCATCGTACTCCCCAACGACCGGAGCGGAGACGTCCTTCGTGGCGCCGGCATCGCGACACTGCACGCCATCTCTCGTGCGTACCGGTGGTATCGACACATCGCCCGATGAGTACCGCCTGTTTTGGGCAGTGGATCACGCTCTCATTGTGCCGCATGTGGCTCCTCACGATCGACGACGCTGCTAGCCTCGCATGCGTGGCGAATGCATTCGCACATCACCCATCCCCCGGGGCGTCCAGATGATCAGTACCACCAGAACCGTTCAACGGAACAGCATCCTTTTGTGCGCGACAGCCGGACTTTCGATGCTGCTCGTTTCGTGCGGAGCCGAGTTGGATGCGCACACGGCATCCAACAGCAGCGAGACGACTGCTGAGATATCGTCGATGCCTCCGTCCACATCGCGTCTGGCCTCCCAGGCAGCCGCGGCTGCGGCGATCCAGAACCCGATTCTGTTCGTGACCCAGGTGCCGACCCCCGGCGATGTATTCGCCACCCGAGGCTCCACCTTCGCCAATCATCTCGGCGCGATCGTATCGACGCCGCGCGGCGGCGATCTGATGATCCGCTATCCGGACGGCACGCTGCGCAATCTCACGAAGGAAGCCGGCTATGGCATGGACGGCTTGCAGGGCGCCAACGCGATCGCAGTACGTGAACCGGCCGTGCACTGGAACGGCACCAAAGCCATCTTCAGCATGTTGATCGGCGCGCCGCCCAGCCAGTACACGCAGATCGACAAGCAGTGGCAGATGTACGAAGTGACCGGATTGGGGAAAGGGCAGCCGGTGGTCATCACCAAAGTGCCCGGGCAGCCCGCGAACTACAACAATGTCTCGCCGTTCTACGCCAGCGACGATCGGATCCTGTTCACTTCCGACCGGCCGCGCGGCGGCGAAGCGCATCTGTATCCGCAGTTGGACGAATACGAAAGCACCGCGACGATCACCGGCATCTTCAGCCTGAATCCGGAGACCGGGCAGGTCTCGATCCTCAACCACACGCCGAGCGGCGCGTTCTCGCCGTTCATCGACAGCTACGGACGGATCATCTTCACGCGTTGGGATCACCTGCAGCGCGATCAGCAGGCGGATGCCGGTACATACGGCGCATTCAATTCCGCCAGCGAAGCGGCGAACGCCGCAAAGCTGACGCAGGCTGAGGTGTTTCCGGAATCGCGCATCGGGATGGGCAGCCCGTACGGCAATGTCAGAGGGTTCACCTACAACCTGTTCACGCCATGGGAGATGAAGCAGGACGGCACCGGCGAGCTCTCGTTGAACCACATCGGCAGACACGAGATGTCGTTCGGCTATCTGAGCAAATCCTTCGACACCGATCCGGCGCTGCAGGAGTTCACCAACGAAACGATCATCGCCAATCGCAAGCACATCGGCGACGACGCCGGCATTTTCCATATCCACGAAAGCCCGCAGACGCCCGGGATCTACTACGGCATCTACACCCATGAATTCGGCACGCTGACCTCCAATCAGATCGTGCGCTTCACCGGCGCGCCCGGCATGAACCCCGAGCAGATGACGATCGTCGACGCCTCCGCGCCCGAAGCGAACGGCAGTCTGGTCGGCGGCCGGTTCCGCAATCCGCTGCCGTTGACGTCGGGACAGATGCTGGCGTCCTATACGGCAAGCCCCATCGTGCAGGACGGCGTCCAATTCCGCCTGCATCAGCTGGCGACCGACGGCAATGGCCTGTTCACCGCCGGCACACCGCTGACCACGGGCATCAACAAGACCCTGTCGTGGTGGAGCCCCGACGTGAAACTCACCTACAGCGGCCCGCTGTGGGAATTCGAAGCGGTGGAGGTCGTTGCGAGAGCGAGGCCCGCCGCGGGCGTGTCGCCGATCGAAGCGATCGAGAAAGCAGTGCTCAACGAGGAACAGGTCGACGAGCGCATGCTCCGCGACTGGATGAAGGCCAATCAACTCGCGCTGATCGTGACCCGCAACCAGACCAGCCGGGACCGGGCCGATCGCCAACAGCCGTTCAATCTGCGCATTCCTTCGGGCCTCAAGACCACCGGCGACGGCGGCCGCATCTACGACATCGCGCACTACCAGATCTTCGAAGCCGATCAGGTGCGCGGTTACAACAATTTCCGATCGGGAAGACGCCCGCTGGCACAGCCGATGGCGGTGTCGAAGAACCCTGCCAATCCCTCCGGGCCGGCGAGCAGCGTGAAGATCGCTGCCGATGGCTCGACCGCCGCGTTCGTTCCCGCCAATCGCGCGTTGACCTGGCAGACCACGGATGCAAGCGGCGCGGCGATCGTGCGCGAACGCGTCTGGGTGACGATGCAGCCGGGCGAAATCCGCACCTGTGCCGGGTGCCACGGCGAGAACACGAAGAATCAGGCCGGACAACTGGCTCCAGTCAACAAACCGGAAGCGCTGCGCGAGCTTTTGCGGTACTGGAAGCAGAATCTCGCTCCGGCCGAACGCAACGGTTCCCGCGCCAGAGTCCGGCCTCGCACAACGACACAAGCATCGATCGCTGCGTCATCGGCAGCAGCGGGTGACGCGAGCACGGCGGTGCGACTGCGGGACTATCCGGGGGAGCGCATCCGGAGATAGCGCTCGACGCGCTTCGAGGGGCCGCTGAGAAATCTCCGAACAGCTCGTCACCCCGGCGAAAATTTCAGATCCTGGCTATTCTCCGTCCGGCCAGCGGATGCCCGAAGAAGATGCCGAAGATTTCTTCGGCATCGGCACCGCAGCCAGCGCATTCCACACCTTGAGTGCATCGACGGTCGCGGCGACATCGTGCGCGCGCAGGATCATGGCGCCGCGCTGCGCGGCGATGATGTGCGCGGCCACCGAGCCATGCACACGGTTGTGCGGATCGTCGCGGCCGGTGATCTCTCCGATCGTGCGCTTGCGCGACAGTCCGGCCAGCACCGGCACGCCCAGATCGGAGAATCGTTCAAGCTGCGCAAGCAGCGTCAGATTGTGCGCGGTGGTCTTGCCGAAACCGAAACCCGGGTCGACCACGATCGTTTTTTTCGAAATGCCCGACATTTCGGCCGCGAAGATGCGTTCGGCGAGGAAACGGTGCACATCGGCGACGACATCGTCGTAGTCGGGCGCGTCCTGCATCGAACGCGGTTCGCCCAGCATGTGCATCAGCACCACCGGCACGCCCAGTTCCGCAGCCGCATCCAGCGCACCGTCGCGGCGCAGCGCATACACATCGTTGATCATCCCGGCGCCGGCAGCGATGGCCGCGCGCATCACTTCGGGTTTGGAGGTGTCGATGCTGATCGGCAACGGCGTTGCCTTCGACAGACGCTCGATCACCGGAATCACCCGCCGCAGCTCTTCCTCCAACGGCACATCATCGGCACCGGGGCGGGTGGATTCACCGCCGATATCGAGAAGATCCGCGCCCTCCTCCGCCAACCGCAGCGCGTGCGCGACAGCGGCATCGACGGTCGCGTGTTCGCCGCCGTCGGAGAACGAATCCGGGGTGACATTGACGATGCCCATCACGCGCGGGCGATCGAGCACGAGAAACCGGCCGGCGCAGTCGAGTTGGGGAGAGAGATCGAACATCGGGTTTCCCGTCAGTAAAAAAGGCCAGAGAAACTCTGGCCTTTCAGGTTGCGTGATGACATCGACATCTCAAGTCTGCGCAGCAGGCCCGCCGATCATCGGTGCCGGGGGACGAGCGTCGTCCTTGGGCGGAGGATTGCGATCCCAGCCCATCGGCGGCGGCGGCTCGCGGTTTTCCATGATCGCGTCGATCTGCGGCGCGTCGATGGTTTCGTACTGCAAAAGCAGCTTCGCCATCGTATGCAGCTTGTCGAGATTGTCGGTCAGCAGCTTCTTGGTCCGCGCGTGGGCGTTGTCGAGGATGCTGCGCACGACTTCATCGATCTTGCGCGCAGTGTCGTCGGACACGTTCTTGTGCTGGGTGACCGAACGGCCGAGGAACACCTCGTCCTCTTCTTCGCCGTAGGCGATCGGGCCGAGTTCTTCCGACAGGCCCCACTTGGTGACCATGTTGCGGGCCATCTTGGTCGCGCGCTCGATATCGTTGGAAGCGCCGGTGGTGACCTTGTCGGCACCGAAGATCAGTTCTTCGGCGACGCGCCCGCCGTACAGCGAGCACAGTCGGCTGTGCAACCCTTCGCGGGTGATGCTGTAGCGGTCGCCTTCGGGCAGGTACATGGTGACGCCCAAAGCGCGCCCGCGCGGAATGATCGTCACCTTGTAGACCGGATCGTGATCCGGCACGAGGCGACCGACGATGGCGTGGCCGGCTTCGTGATACGCGGTGTTGCGCTTCTCTTCCTCGCTCATGGCCATCGAGCGGTTCTCGGTGCCCATCATGATCTTGTCGCGGGCCTTGTCGAAATGCTCCATGCGCACTTCCTTGCCGTTCTCGCGCGCGGCGAACAGCGCGGCCTCGTTGACGAGGTTGGCAAGATCGGCGCCCGAAAAACCGGGCGTACCGCGCGCGATCACCATCGGCACCACGTCATCGGCCAGCGGCACCTTGCGCATGTGCACGCGCAGGATCTGTTCGCGACCCCGCACGTCGGGCAGGCCGACCACGACCTGACGATCGAAACGGCCCGGACGCAGCAGCGCCGGATCGAGCACGTCGGGGCGGTTGGTCGCGGCCACCACGATCACGCCTTCCCCGCCCTCGAAACCATCCATCTCGACAAGCAGCTGGTTGAGGGTCTGTTCGCGTTCGTCGTGACCGCCGCCCAGACCGGCGCCGCGATGACGGCCGACCGCGTCGATTTCGTCGATGAAGATGATGCAGGGCGCGTGCTTCTTGGCCTGATCGAACATATCGCGCACGCGGCTTGCGCCGACACCGACGAACATCTCGACGAAGTCGGAACCGGAAATGCTGAAGAACGGGACCTTGGCCTCACCGGCGATGGCTTTCGCCAACAGGGTCTTGCCGGTGCCCGGCGGGCCGACCATCAGCACGCCGCGCGGAATCTTGCCGCCGAGCTTCTGGAACTTGCCGGGGTCGCGCAGGAATTCGACCAGCTCGGCCACTTCCTCTTTCGCTTCGTCGCAGCCGGCGACATCGGCGAAGGTCGCCTTGGTCTGGTCTTCGTTGAGCAGCTTGGCGCGCGAGCGGCCGAAGGACATCGCGCCCTTGCTGCCGCCCTGCTGCATCTGCCGCAGGAAATAGAAGAAGAAGCCGACGATCAGCGCGATCGGCAGCAGATTGAACAGCAGGCCGAGGAACAGGTTGCGTCCCGAGGACGGCGGCGTCTGCACGATCTCGACCTTGTGGTTGATCAGGTCGCCGACCAGCTCGGGGTCGCCCGGACTGAAGGTCTGGAATTCGCTGTCGTCCTTGTTCACGCCGCGGATGGTCTTGCCATCTTCTTCAATGACGACTTTCTTCACCTTGCCCGACTGGACCTGTTCCACGAACTGGTCGTAAGTCAACGGCTTGTTGGCCGTGCCCAGCCCCGGCGGGGTGAAGCTCTGGAACACCGCCATCAGCACGATGGCGACGATCACCCACAGCAGCAGATTCTTGGCCAAGTTGTTCACCCTTCTTGCGCGATCGGCCCCATGCGGGACCGGGTATTCGGAATTCCGGAGTTTGCCACCACGTCAGCCGACCGCAGTGTGATGCTTGCCCTGTGCCAGAGCGTAAACCTCCGGCGACCGCTTGCGCGATGCCGCCGGCTTGCGGATGACGACACGGGTATAGCGCTTGCGCAAGGCCCGGACATAATCGTCGAAACCCACTCCCTGGAACAGCTTGATCAGGAAGGCGCCGCCGGGCCGCAGGTGACGGTCGGCGAAGTCCATCGCCAGTTCCGCCAGATGCATGGCCCGGGGCAGGTCCACCGCATCCACACCGCTCATATTGGGGGCCATGTCGGAGAGCACAAGGTCCACGGCCTGCCCGTTCAGCATGCTTTCCAGCTGCGCCAGCACCTCATCCTCGCGGAAGTCGCCGTGGATGAATTCCACTCCGGCCAGCGAGGGCATGTCGAGGATATCCAGGGCCACTACCCGGCCGTTGTCGCCCATGGCCTGACGGACCCACTGCGACCAGCCGCCCGGTGCGGCGCCGAGGTCCACCACCACCATGCCCGGCCTGAGCAGGCGGTCGCGTTCGACCAGTTCCTCAAGCTTGTAGGCGGCCCGCGATCGCAACCCCTCCGCCTGCGCCTTTTTGACGTAGGGATCGGCGAAGTGCTCTTTGAGCCAGCGTTGGCTGCTCTTGCTGCGTGTGGCCATGGGGGAAGAGACGGGAGCGGACGCGAAAAGGAGGCAAAGGCCGAAGAAATCGGGCGGGTTGCGGGCCATGATACCCTGCGCGGCAGTTCGTGCTCGTCTTACCCCCGCCCGCCTTCCAAGTCCCTGTCCCGCATGTCGATCGCACTCACCAACGCCCAGAACCGGTTCCTCCGCGGCCAGGCCCATGGCCTCAAAGCGATGCTGCAGATCGGCGCCAAAGGCCTCACCGACGCCGTCATCGCCGAAGTGGCCGCCGCGCTGGAACATCACGAACTGATCAAGGTGAAAGTCGCCGCTGCGGATCGCGAAGCGCGCGACGCGATGATCTCGGACCTGGCCAGCCGCTGCGATGCGGCACTGGTGCAGCGCATCGGCAACGTCGCCGTGCTCTACCGCCCCAGTACCGATCATCGACAGATCGTCCTGCCGCGCGGCTGATACGCGGCGGCGTCCATGCAACTGCATCTCGAACGCCCCGATTACACCTACTTTCTGCGCGGCGCCGACGGCACCAGCGCACTGGTCAACGAGCGTCGTTTGACCGCAAGTTTCGTGCTGGCGCCGAATACGCTGGTCGAAACCTGGCCGGTGCGCGATGTCAAAGCGATGGTGCCCGCCGATCTCGATGCGCTGTTCGCGCTGCAGCCGGAATTGATCCTGCTCGGTTGTGGCGCTACCCAGGCGTTTCCACCAGCGGCGACGATGGCGGCCTGCCTGTCGCACGGCATCGGTCTGGAAACCATGACCAATGCCGCCGCCGCGCGCACCTTCAATGTGCTCGCGAGCGAAGGCCGGCGCGTGGTCGCGGGCTTCGTGCTGGCCGGTTGAATCGCGCACTCGAACCACGCAACCCTCATTCTGCACATGCGCAACATCGCCAGTACTTCAGCCGCCACCAAACCCACGTTCGCACTGGCGTTGACGCTCGCCTTCGCGCTGGCATCCTGCTCGATCATCCGGCCTTCGCCGGAAGTGCGCTACAAACGGTGGCACGCAAGCCACGCCTCCGAAGTCCAGGAATACAGCGCCTTCCTGCAAAGCAACGCCAGTGCCGACACCGTGCCGATGCACGCACTGCTGCGCACCGCGCGCCGCTGGCGCCTCTGCGGCAACATCGAATTCGCGACACCACCGCCCGATCTGTGGCCGAACATGCCGCCGACGCTGCGCGTAGTGGCGCAGTTGCGCGACGCGGGTATCCTCGACACCGCACTTGCGCGTTCGGTGTACCGCGACGAAGCCATGAATACCTGTGCCGGCGGCAGTTCCGGCAGCAAGCATCGCGAGAACCGGGCGATCGACTTCGACCTGCCGCCGAATTCAGACAACGTCGCGCGCCTCTGCGACTTCTGGCGCACGCAGGGCCCCGCACTGAATCTCGGCCTCGGCTTCTACACGCCGACGGCGATCCATCTGGACACCGCCGGCTTCCGCACCTGGGGCAGCGACTACCATCGCGGCACCTCGCTGTGCATCACCGAAGCGGACGCATCGCCCCCACGCCAGCCGTAACCGCTGGCGCAGGGACGATACGCAGCGTACCGATCAGAACTTCACGTTCACTGCGGCGTAGATCGAACGGCCCGGTCCAGGAACGGCCACGCCCCACTGCGGGTAGTTCGGCGGGGTCGGATTCATCGACATCGTGGTGCCCTGCCCGAGATAGGCGCCGCCGGTCGGCAAGGCATGGAACCTATCGAACAGGTTTTCGACGCCCACATCCAGACGCACGCGCTCCCATTCGCGTGCCACGCGCAGGTTGACCAGGCCATAACCGGTCGTCTCCAGCTCGTTGCGCACCCGCGAAACGCTGTTCTTGCTGGTCACGCCCACCACTTCCAGCGCGTTGTCCCAATCGCCCAGCTTATGGGTCAGCGCGATGCGCGCATTCAACGGCATCAGGTTGTAGAGGTTGTCGTGGCTTATGCTGTTCTCGCCCTTGGCGTAGGCGAGCTTGCCTTCCAGCCCGAACACGCCGAAGCGCACCTCGCCCAGCCGCAGTTTGCCGGACACATCCAGACCGTAGAGCCGCGCGTTGGCATTGGCGTACTTCAGCACCGTGAACGCGCCCTTCACCGGCACCGCACGCGGAGCGTTGGCGGCGGCATCCCACTGCACGGCATCGATGTAATCGGTGACGCGCGTGTAGTACGGCGTGGCCTGCAGCTCCCAGGACCTGTCGGCCGCATGCCAGTCGAAGGTCACCGACGTGGTCACCGCACGCTCCGGCCTGAGGTCGAGATTGCCGATGTAGCCGTTACCGTCGCCGACGAAATTGTTCATCACCGCCGCCATCGACCATGTCGACCATGGATAGACTTCGTACAGCCCGGGAGAACGCGTCTTGCGCGCGATCCCGAACGCGATATCGGTGTGTTCGTCCTTGGCGAAGCGGAAGATCGCGCTCGCATCCAGATTGCCGTCGCTGCGCGAATGATCCGCCGCATTGAACAGACCCGCATCGCGCATCTGGTACGAGCCCATCATGTTGCTGGTGGGGCTGTAGCCCTGCGCAGCGCCGGCGTCCATGCGCACGCGTTCGTAGCGCACACCGAGCTCGGCCACCCAACGCGCATCGAAATGGTGTTCCCATTCGGCATGGGCCGCGCTGCGGTCGCGCTCGCCGTCGCGGATGTTCCAGAACGTGCCGGGCCACATCATTCCGCCCGACGGCGGCCACCAATCATCGAGCCGGTAGAGGCGATGTTCCGCACCGACGCGGAGCAGATCGTCGCCGGCCAGCTTGAATTCGGCATCGACCGTCAGCGCCGTGGTGTCGCTTTCGGTGTCCATCGGCATGCCCGCAGCGCAGTTCATGCCGATCGGCGCGCACGGCACCGCAGCGCTGCCGGGCGGATTGCCGACGTTTGTGGCCATGCCGTACCAGTAGCGCTTGTCGGCGCCGAAATCCATGTGGTGCTCAAGGGTTTCGCGATACACGCGCGCATCCAGCCGGCCCCAGTCGAAATCGCCGCGATAGCGCAGTTTGAAACGGCGCTGCCGGTTGTCGAGCAGATCCATGCGCTGGTTCGGGAAGCCCTGCTCGGGCATGTCCTGCCAGCCGAGCGTCGCTTCCAGCAGATGATCGCCCCAGGCATAGGCCAGATCGAGCGTCTGGTTGCGGGTGGTGTAGGCGCTTGAACCCACTTCATCGCGACCGAGCGTATGGCCTGCACGACCGGTGAAGTCGTAGGTCTTGAAATCGTCGCCAGCGGCGTAGTTGTCCGCCTGCGCGACCGAGCCGGTGTAGCGCATGCTGAAACGCTCGGTAGCGAAGGTCGCCGCCACATTCACGCCGTGCGCATCGCCGTTGCTGCGATAGAACGCGCCGACTTCACCCGACAGCACGTGGCCGCTGCCTGCAGCAGCGAACACCGGCGGCTTGCTGTCGACAACAATGCTGCCGCCGATGGAATCGCCGCCCACAGACACCGGCGTGATGCCGGGATAGACGGTGATCAGGCCGATCTGGCTCGGCGCCACGTAGGACAGGGCCGGATTCATGTGATTGGGACACGATGCGGTGATATCCGCGCCGTCGACCTGGATGCGCAGACGGTCGTCGGCAAGACCGCGGATGGCGGGCAGGCCCGACACCCCGCCTGCGGCGTTGATCGACACGCCGGGCAGGCCGTCGAGCAGATGGGCGGCGTCGCTGGTAGCGGCCTGACGGGCGCGGGTCGCGTCGCCTTCCATCTGCCGCGCCGGGGCGATCGAGGCGCGATCGCCTTCGACGATCACTTTCGGCAGGACGGTGGCGGCATCGCTGCCATCGGGAGACATCGGCGCATCGGCGGGCTCGGCGGCGAACGCGCACAGCGGTAGTGTGGCGAGGATCGCCGCGAACAGAGGATTGAATCGGAACGACATGGATGACTCCGGAAACTCGGGCGTGCGCGCGAGCGCATGACACGCATTGGGAATCACCGCCGCAGACTGTCGCGGGCACGCGTGATGGGCCCGGTGCGGCGATGAAGACGGCTCAGTGGGGTGCGATCAGATCGCGATGCGCGTCTGCGGTGGCCCGCGTGGTCCCAATCCCAGGAGATGCCGACCGAGGCAGCGCGAACCCCGGCGCTGCGCGAATCTCGCGTCGTGCGGACGCGGCAGCAGCCACGCCAGCAGCAGGCCGGCGAGCAATACGGTCGCACTCAGCAGCGGGCAATACGGGCAATCGTCGTCGGAGTGGCCGCCACGGCTGCGATCACCGCGTTCTCCCGCTGCGGCGTCTGTTCCGGCGAAGAGATCCTGCAGCGGCGCAGGCAAGACCACCAGCCCGCGCATCGTGCACATCACGTTCCACGCCGACGCCAATGGATCGGGATCGAGCGCCTGTTGCAGGCGTCCGACGGTGGGCAGCAACGACAGCAGCAGGCTCGCGGCGAACGCGAGCGACAGCAGCAAAGGACGTTGACGGCGCAGTGGCGACATGATGGCGCGGATTAGAACTTCATCGACAGGATCGGATCTTGCGTGAGGTCAATTTCAATCGAGTGGAGCGAGTTACTGCGTGTCTGCGACCTGCGTGCACTCAGCGCTTCGGCAACGCCAGCAGCGGATCCTGCGGCTTGCCGTTGTAGCGAATCTCGAAATGCAGCATGTCGCGCGAGGCGCCGCTGCGGCCCATCTCGGCGATCTGCTCGCCGGCTTTCACGCGCTGGCCTTCGTTGACCAGCCGCGAACGGTTGTGGCCGTAGGCCGACAACCACTGTTCGCTGTGTTTGACGATGATCAGTTCACCGTAACCGACGAGACCGGCGCCGGAGTACACCACCACGCCATCGGCAGCGGCGCGTACGGGCGAGCCGCTTTTGCCGCCGATATCGACACCCTGACGGGTGGGGTCGCCCGCAACGAAACGGCCGACGACGGCGCCGTCGGCGGGCCAGCGCCAATCGAAGGCGGCTTCGGGCGGCGGTGCAGGAGGTTGGACCGGCGGTTTCGGCGGAATTGTCGTCGACGGTCCGACGGGCGGGCGCGTCGCAGGCGGTGCCGTTGTACCGCCGGCCACTCGCGGCGGGTCCGCACGACGCGGAGCGGGCGCGGTCAGGCGCAGGCGCTGGCCGGGATAGATCGTGTAAGGCGGCGGGATGCGGTTCCACATCGCCAGATCGAGCGGGCTCACGCCGTGCGCGGTCGCGATGCGATACAGCGTCTCGCCTTTATGTACCAGCGCGGACGAGCCCGGCTTCGGCGGCGACACCGGACGCGAGACCGCAGGCTTGCCGCGCGGTGGCGTGCGCACGACCGTGGTGCGCGCGCAGGCCGCGAGCAGCGCCAACATCGCGAACACGGCCACGACGGTACGTAAACGCCTCATCCGCCCCTCGCCTTGTAGATGAGATAAGAGATCGCGACCAGCAGGACCGCCATCGCCGCCCAACCGATCGGTTCGATATACCGATGCAGCGCACGCTCGGCGCGCTCGCCGCCGAGACGGATCGCGATCGCGACCAGAAACACGCGCTTGCCGCGTCCGATCGCCATCGCCGCGAGATACGGCACCCACGGCACGCCGACCACGCCGGACGCCCAGGTGAAGACCTTCATCGGAATCGGCGCGAAGCCTCCGGCGACCAGCAGCCAGAACACCGCCCACGGCGATTCGGCCATCTTGGTCTTGATCGTATCGATGCCGGATTCGATGCCGTGCATCATGCCCAGCCACTCGAACAGCGGCCGCATCAGTTCGAAGGCGTAGTGACCGAGCAGATAGCCGATGACCGCACCGGCGATCGAACCGATCAGGCTGAGCGCGGCGAACCACAGCGCGCGCTTGGGCTGCGCCAGCGACATCGGCGCCAGCATCACTTCCGGCGGCACCGGAAAAATGATGGCCTCGACGAAACTCAGGCCGGTGAGGAAGGCGGGCGCGCGCGGGTGACGGGACCAGGCGATCGCACGCGCATACATCGGTGCGAAGATCTTCATGCGATGCGCACACTCATCCGTCGATCATTCCCGACAGCAGCGGCACGAACACCACCGGCGCCAGATCGCTGCGCTCGATATCGCCTTCGGCGTCTTTGCGCAGTTTGACCAGCGACTGCCCACCGCTGCCGCCGACCGGCGCGATCAGCGTGCCGCCCACCGCGAGCTGTTCGGTCAGCGCATCGACCAGCGCAGGCGCGGCGGCGGTGACGATGATCGCGTCGAACGGGCCGTTCTCCGGCCAACCGATGCGGCCGTCGTCGTGTTTGCTGCGGATATTGAGGCCGAGCGTGCGGAAACGCTTGCGCGCGGTGCGCAGCAAGTCGCCGATGCGTTCGACGGTATGCACTTCCAGCCCGAGCGCGGCGAGCACCGCAGCCTGATAACCCGAACCGGTACCGATCTCCAGCACTTTCTTCGGCGCAAGACCGTCTTCGAACAAAGCCTCGGTCATCCGCGCGACCACCCAAGGCTGGGAAATGGTCTGGCCATGGCCGATCGGCAGCGCATTGTCTTCGTACGCGCGCGCTGCGAGCGCTTCATCGACGAACAGATGCCGCGGCACGGTGCGGATGGCGTTGAGCACGTTCTCGTTGACGATGCCTTTCTCGCGCAGACGTTCGATCAGACGGTCACGCACGCGCTGCGAGGTCATGCCCATGCCGATGGCTTCGGGCTGCAGACGCATGCGTGCAGTCATGCCGGATCTCCGTCGCGCAGCGCGGCAGCAAGCCCGCCGACCCAACTCGCAACATGGTCGAGCGCCTGGTAGCGGGTCAGATCGACATGGATCGGCGTGATCGAAATACAGCCGCGGCGCACTGCGTCGAAATCGGTGCCGGGGCCGGCGTCCTGTTCCGCACCCGCGGCGCCGATCCACCACCACTGGCGACCGCGGGGGTCTTCCTGTGGCGTGCAGGCTTCAGCGCGGTGACGGTTGCCCAGGCGCGTGACCTCGAAACCGGCGATCTCGCCCCACGGCAAATCAGGGACGTTGACGTTGAGGATGGTGTCGGCCGGCAGCGGATCGGCGCGCAGGCGTGCAACGATTTCAACGGCGGCGCGCGCGGCGGTTTCGTAGTGCTTGCCTTTGTGATCGGTGGTGACCAGCGACATCGCGACCGCCGGCAAACCCAGGAACCGGCCTTCCATCGCAGCGGCGACAGTGCCGGAATAGATCACGTCGTCGCCGAGGTTCGCGGTGTTGTTGATGCCGGAGACGACGATGTCGGGTTCCTGCTCCAGCATGCCGGTGATGGCGACGTGGACGCAGTCGGTAGGCGTGCCGTGGACGCGCCAGGTGTGTTCGTCGTGGCGGACCACGCGGATCGGCATGTCCAGGGTCAGCGAATTGCTGGCGCCGGAGCGGTCGCGGTCGGGCGCGACCACCAGCACCTCGTGCCCGGCCTCGCGCAGACCAGCGGCGAGGATGCGGATGCCGGGGGCGTCGACGCCATCGTCGTTGCTGACCAGAATGCGCATGGGTTCGGAAAGTCGCCTTGTCGCGGAGGAAGAAGTCCGCGCCATGATACCGGAAGCGCCCATCCGATCCGCAGCGGCGCTTCGCAACGGACGCAGTGCTGCGGTTCTGCAGTCCTACGGCCCTGCGTCCCTGCTACCCTTCGATGAGATGAGCGCCCGCGACCGCAAGCCCGAGAAAACCCGTATCGGCGAGCTGCCAGCTG
The DNA here is from genome assembly GCA_040079515.1 of Lysobacteraceae bacterium. Taxonomy (GTDB): domain Bacteria; phylum Pseudomonadota; class Gammaproteobacteria; order Xanthomonadales; family Xanthomonadaceae; genus Lysobacter_I. Next base: position 78,720 of record JBEBKD010000001.1, on the reverse strand, counting down.
ACGTCGACGATGCCGGTATCGATGATGCGGAGCTGTTCCGTTCGGCGATCGGCCCGGTGCGCGAGTTGCCGGCAGCGCCGGTCGGCCCACAGAAACCCAAGCCGAAACCTTCCGCGCGCATGCGCGACCGCGACGAAGCCGATGCGCGCAGCGAATTCCAGCGCGCGCTGGACGCTTCGCCGCTGTTGGCCGGCGACGCATCCAGCTATCGCCGCGACAATGTGCCCAAAGGCGTGCTGCAGCGGCTGGCGCGCGGCGAGTACGCGGCTCAGGACGAACTGGATCTGCATCACGTCAACGCCACCGCCGCCGAAGCGATGCTGCGCCGATTCATGAAGGAAGCCTTCGAGTCGGGCATGGGCTGCGTCCGGGTGATCCATGGCAAGGGCCTGAATTCACCCGATGGCGTTCCGACGATCAAAAACCTGGTCGACCGCGTGCTGCGCCACCGCAGCGATGTGCTGGCGTTCCACTCAGCCCCGCCCGCACAGGGCGGCACGGGCGCGGTACTGGTGCTGTTGGGTCGACGCTGAGCGGCGTCGACCCGACGCGGCACCTCTACTCGTGGTCGATGTGGCGTTTCACCGGCTTGTTGACCCAGCGCACGATCAAGCCGCGACTACGCGCCATCCTTTCGACCTGGGCGACATAAGCATCGTTTTCCTCGATTCTCGGCGCGTATTGCGTACCGGGCGAGGTGGGTTTGGTGGCGGGAGCGACCGCGCTGGACCCTTCCATGGTCCTGCAACCCGACAGCGACAGGCCGGCGACGAGAACAAGGAGCGAGCACATCTTGGCGTTCATCAGAATTCTCCGAGACGACAGCAGCGTGTGAAGCACCCGACCACGCGGCCGGGTGTCACGTTCGGCTTATACGCTCGTGCCGACATGGCGGCATGACCGGGTTTGGTTTTCCGACCAGCGGTCGGATACACCAGTTGCCTTTCAGTCGCGACGGGTATCGGCGACGACCGTGCCCAACTCGGCCAGCACCGTGGTGGCATAGCATCCGGCCGGCAACCCGAAGCGCAGCATCAACGTGCGGGGTTCCGGCCAATCGAAGCTCAGCGCCTGCGGCCGCAGCCGCAGCGCGCGGCGCTCCTGCTCCAGTCCGGCGCGCTCAAGACCCGCCCGTAGCGCGTCGAGCGGCGCGCCTTCGAGCGTCGACAGTTCCAACGCACGTGCCTCACCCTGGCTGCGCAGTTCGCCACGGCCCCAGAGCGGGCCGCTGGGGTGGATATCGAATCGCGCCAACCGTTCAGCGAGTGCCTCGCTCCACGGCTCCGGGCCGAACACGCTGCGGCTGCCATCGAGCATCCAGACTTCGCCGTCAAGACCGACATCCCAGCACGCCGCTTCGACCCGTGCGCCGAGCACGCGGTTGAACAGTTCCGAACGCGCCGCCGAGAGCAGATGGCCGCGCTCCTCGCGCGCCACGCGACGGCCGGCGAACATCGACAACGCCTTGGATACATTGTCGCCACCGCGTCCGAAGCGCTGTTCGCCGAAATAGTTGGGCACGCCGCGTTCGGCGATGACGCGTAGGCGGGTTTCGATCGCGGCAGGATCCCCTTCGACCTCGCGCAGCGTCAGCACGAAACGATTGCCGGCCAGCGCGCCGCGCGGCAGTTTGCGCGCATGCCATTGCGCGTCGAGCACGCGCAGGCCCTGCCCCGGACTCGATCCGGGGTCGTCGGACTGCAAGGCATCGAGGTCAGGCGCGATCCTCTTCGGAATCCACACGCTGAAGCGCTGTCGCGTCAAGGCATGACGATCCTTCAGGCCCGCATAGCCGATCGCGGACTCGGCGACGCCCGCCCATGCGGCGATGCGCTTGGCCGCGAACGCGGTGTTCATCCCGCGCTTCTCGACGGTCAACAGCAGGTGTTCGCCCGCGCCGCTCGCGTCGAAGGCGTCGATTTCCTCGACCGCGAAATCTTCCGGCACGCTGCGGATGCGCGCGGTCAACACCGCTTCGCCGTGCGCCTGAGGCGTTGCCACCCCGCTCGCGCCCGGGCTCACGTCCTGATCAACAGACACACCGCCTGCGCCGCAATGCCTTCGCTGCGTCCGGTGAATCCCAGGGTCTCGGTGGTGGTCGCCTTGATACTGACCGCATCGAGTTCGACACCGAGATCCAGCGCGATCGTCCGCCGCATCGCTTCGGCGTGCGGCCCGACCTTCGGCCGCTCGCAGATCACGGTGATATCGACATTGCCGACCATCCAGCCCTGATGACGGATCAGATGGTCGCAGTGGCGTACGAATGTGCGGCTGTCGGCGTCTTTCCACTGCGGATCGGTCGGCGGAAAGTGCTTGCCGATGTCGCCCAGCGCCAGCGCGCCGAGCAGCGCATCGCACACCGCATGCAGTACCACATCGCCGTCGCTGTGCGCGACGATGCCCTGCGCATGCGGCACGCGCACGCCGCCGAGCATCACGTGATCGCCTTCGCCGAACGCGTGAACGTCGAAACCCTGGCCGATGCGGATGCTGGCGGTCACGGTGCTATCAGCGCCAACAGCAGGCGCTGCATGTCCAGATGTTTCATCAAACCTGCGCCGCTGGCGACCACCTGCGGGTTCTGCAGCATGTCAGTCGCGGCGGACGTGCCCAGCGCTTGGAAACTCTTGCCGATGGCATCGGTACCCGACTGCTTCATCGCCGTGCGCAGCGGCCCGGCGCATTGATCGGCCAACAATTGCTCGAAGACCTTCGCCGCATCGCGATCGATCGCACTGCGCTGCGCCGGATCGATCTGGGTCATCGATGAAATATCCGGATGCTGGGCGATCACCGCGAACACCCATTTCACCAGCATGCGCTTGTCGTCCGCCGATGTCGATTTCATCAGGCACTGGGTCAATGCCTCCTGCGGCGCGAGCGGCCGTACGGATTTCGGCACAGCCTGCGGCGTCTGCACCACAACCGGTGTCTGCGATTGAGCGGCCAGCGCAGGCGCGCAAGCTGCGAAAAAAACCGCTAACGCGGCCAATACGTTCGAAATGAAGATTTTCATGACACCCCTTTTCATCGCTGTTGGATCAACGATGTCGATGCGAAAGTACGTACTCGAACCGCGCCAGATCCGCCGGCGTGGTGACCTTGAAATTGTCTTCGCTGCCTTCGATCAACAGCGGGCGCAGACCCTGCCGCTCCATCGCCATCGATTCGTCGGTGATCGCCACGCCTGCCACGCGCGCGGCGTCGAGCGCGCGGCTCAGCTGCATACGCCGGAACAGCTGCGGCGTGAACGCGCGCCACAGACGCTCGCGCGGTTCGGTGCGGTCGATGCCGCCATCGTCGCCGGCGAACTTCAGGGTATCGCGCACCGGTGCGGCGAGAATCGCGCCGACCGGGTCGCTCATCCCCATGTCGAGCAGACGGTCGAGATCCGCATGCGAGAGATTCGGGCGCGCGGCATCGTGCACCAGCACGAAGGCATCGGCGCGCACCGAATCGGGCAGCGCATTGAGACCGGCCAACACCGAATCCGCGCGCTCGGCGCCGCCGATGCAGGTCACCACCGGCTTGTCGGCCACCGCATCCGCATCGCGCCAATGCCGGTCGTCTTCGGCCAGCACCACCATCACGCCGCTCACCGACGGATGCGAGAGCAAAACATCGAGGGTGTGCGCGATCAACGACCGACCCGCCACTTCGAGATACTGCTTCGGCAATTCGCCGCCGAATCGGGTACCACGACCGGCCGCCGGCACCACCGCCCAGAGCCTGCCCCGGACATGATCCGGGGTCATGGCGAAGGGTTCTCGGCATCGACGGCAGCGTCGACAGGCGTCGGCGGTTCGACCACGCGATAGAACGTCTCGCCGGGCTTGATCATGCCCAGTTCGCTGCGCGCGCGTTCCTCGGCGGCGGATTCGCCGGATTTGAGGTTCTCGACTTCCGCCGCGAGTTGTTCGTTGCGCTGCTGCAGGCCGCGATTCTCGACGCCCTGACGCTCGACCTTGCCCTGCAGCGAGGACGTGGCGGTCGCGCCGCCCTCGCCGAACCACAGCCGGTACTGCAGCCACGCCAACAGCGCGACCAGGATCAACGCCAGCATCCGCAGCGTGCGCATCCCGTCTGTCATGCGTACCGCATCAACCCTGCTTCAGCGAAACGAACGCCGCACGGCCGGCGTACTTCGCCGCCGGACCGAGCTGCTGTTCGATGCGCAGCAACTGGTTGTACTTCGCGACGCGATCGCTGCGGCACAGCGAACCGGTCTTGATCTGCGTGGCGGTGGTCGCGACCGCGATGTCGGCGATGGTGGTGTCCTCGGTTTCGCCCGAACGGTGCGAGACGATCGATGCGTAGCCTGCGGCATGCGCCATCGCGATCGCTTCCAGCGTCTCGGTCAGCGTGCCGATCTGGTTGACCTTGATCAGGATCGCGTTGGCGATCGCCTTGTCGATGCCTTCCTGGAAAATCTTCGGATTGGTGACGAACAGATCGTCGCCGACCAGCTGGATCCTGCTGGTCAGGCGATCGGTGAGCAGTTTCCAGCCGGCCCAGTCGTGTTCGGCCATGCCGTCTTCGATGGTGATGATCGGATACTGGCGGCACCAGTCGGCGAGGAAATCGGTGAACTGCTCGCTGGTCAGGCGCTTGCCTTCGCCGGTGAGGTTGTATTTGCCGTTCTCGAAGAATTCGCTGGACGCGACATCGAGGCCCAATTGCACATCTTCGCCGGCTTTGTAGCCGGCCTTGCCGATGGCTTCGAGAATGGTGTCCAGCGCTTCTGAGTTGCTGCGCAGGTCCGGCGCGAAGCCGCCCTCATCGCCGACCGAGGTGCTCAGGCCGCGGCTTTTCAGCACGGATTTCAGCGCGTGGAAGATTTCGGTACCGCAGCGCAGCGCTTCGGAGAACGAATCGAAGCCGACCGGCAGCACCATGAATTCCTGCAGATCGACGTTGTTGTCGGCGTGCGCACCGCCGTTGATGATGTTCATCATCGGCACCGGCAAGGTCACATCACGGCCATTCGCAAGGTATTGCCACAGCGCCTGTTTGCGCGAAGCCGCAACCGCATGCGCGGCGGCCATCGAGACGCTCAGCAGCGCGTTCGCGCCGAGCCGGCCCTTGTTCTCGGTGCCGTCGAGATCGATCAGACGCTTGTCGAGACCGGCCTGGTCGGCGGCGTCGAAACCGGTCAGTGTCTGCGCGATCGCGCCGTTGACGTTGCCGACGGCTTTGAGCACGCCCTTGCCCATATAGCGGGTCTTGTCGCCATCGCGCAGTTCGACGGCTTCCTTGGTGCCGGTGGACGCCCCGGAGGGCACCATCGCGCGGCCGAAACTGCCGTCGGCGAGGGTGATTTCGGCTTCCAGTGTCGGATTGCCGCGGCTGTCGAGGATTTCGCGGGCGTGGATCTTCGTGATCGTGGTCATGTGTGGATTCGATGTCAGAGAGAGGATTCGAGAAAACCGTTGCGCTTCGTCACCGCATCCAGCGCTTGAAGCGTTTCCAGCAGGGCGCGCATCTTGCCGAGCGGCCATGCGTTCGGGCCATCGGACAGCGCCTTGCTCGGGTCGGGATGGGTTTCCATGAACAGGCCGGCGATGCCGACGGCGGTCGCGGCGCGCGCCAACACCGGCACGAATTCGCGCTGACCGCCGCTGCTGTCGCCCTGCCCGCCCGGCAACTGCACGGAATGGGTGGCATCGAAGACCACGGGGCAGCCGGTGTCGCGCATCACCGAAAGGCTGCGCATATCGCTGACCAGATTGTTGTAGCCGAAGCTGGCGCCGCGCTCGCAGACCATGATGTCGTGGTTGCCGGTGGACTTGGCTTTCTCCACCACCGGTTTCATGTCCCACGGCGACAGGAACTGGCCTTTCTTGATATTGACCGGTTTGCCTGCGCTGCAGACCTTCCTGATGAAATCGGTCTGGCGCACGAGGAATGCGGGCGTCTGCAGCACATCGACCACGCTCGCCACTTCGTCCATCGGCGTGTATTCGTGCACGTCGGTGAGCACCGGCACGCCGATCTGGCGTTTCACTTCGGCCAGCACGCGCAGGCCCTCTTCCATACCCGGGCCGCGGAAGCTGGTACCCGAGGTGCGGTTGGCCTTGTCGAAGCTGGATTTGAAAATGAAGGGAATGCCAAGCGCCGAGGTGATCTCCTTGAGCTGCCCGGCGACATCGAGCTGCAACTGCTCGGATTCGATCACGCAGGGGCCGGCGATCAGGAAGAACGGGTGATCGAGACCGACATCGAAACCGCAGAGTTTCATGGTGTGACGAGCCCTCGTTGCAGCATGGAATAGGACAGCAGTGCGGACGCTGCGAGACAGGCGAGCCCGATCAGCAGATAGCGGAGCAGCCAGCGCACGGATCGGCCGTGGCGGGCGAGATACACCCAACCGACCATCGGCACCACCATGGCCAGCAGCGCGAAACGCTCGCGTCCCTGCTCGCGGGCAAGTCCAACAGCACTGACCGTCGCGGACACGCCGACGAAAAACAGCATGGCGACGGACACCGCCAACAGCCCGACCAGCGACAAGGCCATCACGGCGGAGACCGCAGCGTCGTTCACGCGTTCACTTCCTTCAACAGCTTTCCGCCCGCCCGGCCTTCGTTGACCTTGTACTCGCGCGCGGCGCGGATGAAACCGATGAACAGCGGGTGGCCGTGGCGCGGCGTGGACAGGAATTCAGGATGCGCCTGGCAGGCCAGGAACCACGGGTGCTGCGCCTGTGGCAACTCGATCATCTCGACCAGCAGATCGTCCATCGATTTGGCCGAAACCACCAGACCCGCGTCTTCGAGCTGGGTGCGATAGCGGTTGTTGAATTCGTAGCGATGGCGATGGCGCTCCCCGACCACATCCTTGCCGTACATGCGGTGCGCCAGCGTGCCGGGCTTCACCCGCTGCTCCTGCAGGCCCAGACGCATGGTGCCGCCGAGGTCGCTCTTTTCGCTTCTACGCTCGACTTCGCCGGTGGCGGTGCGCCACTCGGTGATCAGACCGATCACCGGATGCGGACTCTGGCGGTCGTTCTCGGTGCTGTTGGCGTCCGCCAGGCCCAACACGTTGCGGGCGTAATCGACCACCGCCGCCTGCATGCCGTAACAGATGCCGAAATACGGAATTCGCTGTTCGCGCGCGTACTGCGAAGTGAGGACCTTGCCTTCGAAGCCGCGATCGCCGAAGCCGCCCGGCACCAGGATGCCGTCGACATCGGCCAGAGACGCCTCGGCGCCATCGCGCTCGATATCTTCGGATTCCAGCCACTTCAGCGTGACCCGGCTGCGCTGGCGGATGCCGCCGTGCTTCAGCGCTTCGGCCACGGATTTGTAGGCGTCCTTGTGATCCACATACTTGCCGACCACCGCGATGACGACTTCGTCGATCGGATGTTCGGACGCATCGACGACAGCTTCCCATTCCGACAGGTCGGCGGTCGGCGCGGCCTTGTTCTGCAGGTGCAGGTGTTCGACCACGATCTGGTCGAGCTGCTGCTGATGCAGCCACATCGGGATCTTGTAGATGTTGTCCAGATCGACGGCGGAAATGACCGCCTTCTCGGACACATTGGTGAACAGCGCGATCTTGCGGCGTTCGCCATCCGGCAGCGGCTGTTCGCTGCGGCACAGCAGCACGTCGGGCTGGATACCGATCGAGCGCAGTTCCTTCACCGAATGCTGGGTGGGTTTGGTCTTGAGTTCACCGGCGGCGGCGATGTAGGGCACCAGGGTGAGGTGCATGAACATCGCCTGGTCGGCGCCGCGTTCGGTGCGGATCTGGCGGATGGCTTCGAGGAACGGCAGCGATTCGATGTCGCCGACGGTGCCGCCGATCTCCACCAGGGCCACGTCGTAGCCTTCGGTGGCGGCGTCGATGCAGCGCTTGATCTCGTCGGTGATGTGCGGGATCACCTGCACGGTGGCGCCAAGATAGTCGCCGCGGCGTTCCTTGCGGATCACGGCTTCGTAGATCTTGCCGGTGGTGATCGAGTTCTTGCCGGACAGGCGCGTGTTGACGTAACGCTCGTAGTGACCCAGATCGAGGTCGGTCTCGGCGCCGTCGTCGGTGACATAGACCTCGCCGTGCTGGAACGGGCTCATCGTGCCCGGATCGACGTTGATGTAGGGGTCGAGCTTCATCATCGTCACCCGCAGACCGCGGGCTTCAAGAATGGCTGCGAGCGAGGCAGCGGCAATCCCTTTGCCGAGCGAAGACACCACGCCGCCGGTAACGAAGACGAGTGGAGTGGCAGTACGGGGGGAGGTCATGGCGGCAGCAGGTCGCTGGAAAGCGGTAGTTTACCGGGATGCGGCCCTTGAGGCGACCGCCAAAGCGGCAGATGCATCGTAACCGGCTGATTCATCGGAAATAAAAACGCCCCGGCAGAACCGGGGCGTCGATTGGCGGGTCGCGAAGCGCGCAGCTTCAGATGTCTTCTTCTTCCTCAAGCTCGCGCGCGGGGGCTTTGTCGTCCTGGGCTTTGTCGCGCTTGGGCTTGCGGGCCTCGGCCTTGCGTGCGGCTTCTGCTTCAGCTTGTCGCTTGTCGGCTTCGGCCTTGGCCTTGTCGGCGTCCTCGGAGGATTGTTCAGCGGTATCCGTCTGCGACTGGGCGGCGGCCGGGCCAGCGAGCGCCAGCCACGCGACCGCGAGCGCCAGCGGCGACAGGGCAAGTGCGAAACGGCGGGAAAAAGTCATGGTCCGTGCTCTGCCCGCATGCGCGCCGGACATCGGCGGGGTCTTGTGCGAGCCCGGGCACCATAACGCCGATCGGCCTGCTGCGCGGTGAATGTCCCTGCCCCGCCATCCCCGGACCTGAACGGCTTGACCCCCGGCGGCCGTCCCGCCAAGCTCGCCGGCCTCGGGCGCCGCGTTTGCCGCCCTCTTCGCACGGTTACGTCATCGCAATGAGCAGTCGCTACAACGCCGCAGATATCGAAGTCCTTTCCGGCCTGGACCCGGTCAAACGCCGGCCGGGCATGTACACCGACACCACCCGCCCGAACCATCTGGCGCAGGAAGTCATCGACAACGCGGTCGACGAGGCGCTCGCCGGCCATGCCCGCAGCATCGAAGTCGTGCTGCACACCGACGGCAGCTGCGAAGTCTCCGACGACGGTCGCGGCATGCCGGTGGACATCCACCCCGAGGAAAAAATTTCCGGCGTCGAACTGATCCTCACCCGCCTGCACGCCGGCGGCAAGTTCAACAACAAGAACTACACCTTCAGCGGCGGCCTGCATGGCGTCGGCGTGAGCGTGGTCAATGCGCTGTCGAAGCAGGTCGAGCTGTTCATCAAGCGCGACGGCAACGAGTACCGGATGGCCTTCCGCGACGGCGACCGCGCGTCCAACCTGGACATCGTCGGCAGCGTCGGTAAGAAAAACACCGGCACGCGCCTGCGCTTCTGGCCCGATCCGAAATATTTCGACACCGCGAAATTCAATCTGCGCCATCTGCGCCACGTGCTGCGCGCGAAAGCCGTGCTCTGCCCCGGCCTGACGGTGAGCCTGCACGATACGGCTACCGGCGAAAAGGACCAGTGGTTCTACGAAGACGGCCTGCGCGATTATCTGAAAAGCGAACTCGGGGCGTGCGAAGCGCTGCCGCCGGATCTGTTCGTCGGCCAGTTGAAAAAGGATTCCGAAATCGTCGACTGGGCCGCAACTTGGGTGCCGGAAGGCGACCTGGTCCAGGAAAGCTACGTCAACCTGATTCCCACCGCGCAGCACGGTACGCATGTGAATGGTCTGCGCACCGGTTTCACCGACGCGCTGCGGGAATTCTGCGATTTCCGCAATCTGCTGCCGCGCGGCGTGAAGCTGGCGCCTGAAGACGTATGGGACCGCGTCGCGTTCGTGCTCAGCGTGAAGATGACCGATCCGCAGTTCAGCGGCCAGACCAAGGAGCGTCTGTCGTCGCGACAGGCGGCGGCGTTCGTCGAAGGCGCCGCGCACGATGCATTCTCGCTGTGGTTGAACACGAACACCGAGCTGGGCGAAAAAATCGCGCAGCTCGCAATCGAACGCGCCGCCGCGCGCCTGAAAACCGAAAAGCAGATCGTCCGCAAGAAAGTCACCCAGGGCCCCGCCCTGCCGGGCAAGCTCGCCGACTGCATCAGCCAGGATCTCTCGCGCACAGAATTGTTTCTGGTCGAAGGCGATTCCGCCGGCGGCTCTGCACGACAGGCGCGCGACAAGGATTTCCAGGCGATTCTTCCGCTGCGCGGCAAGATCCTCAACACCTGGGAAGTCGCCTCCAGCAGCGTGCTGGCTTCGCAGGAAGTGCATGATCTTGCGGTCGCGATCGGCTGCGACCCCGGCAAGGACGACATCAGCGGTCTGCGCTACGGCAAGGTGGTGATCCTCGCCGACGCCGACTCCGACGGCCTGCACATCGCGACCCTGCTGTCGGCGCTGTTCCTGAAGCACTTTCCGGCCCTGGTCACCGCCGGCAACATTTTCGTGGCGATGCCGCCGCTGTTCCGCGTCGACGTGGGCAAGCAGGTGTTCTACGCGCTGGACGACGAAGAAAAGCGCATCCTGCTGGAGAAGATCGAACGCGAGAAAGCCGCGAATACGAAGGGCTTCGGCGGCGCGGTCAATGTCACCCGCTTCAAGGGTCTCGGCGAAATGAATCCGCAACAGCTGCGCGAATCGGCGATCCATCCCGATACGCGGCGGCTGGTGCAACTCACCGTCGACGGCGGCCCGGAAACCCACGCACTGATGGACATGCTGCTGGCGAAGAAGCGCGCTGGCGACCGCAAGACGTGGCTGGAGACGAAAGGCGATCTGGCCACACTGGAGGTCTGAATGGCAACGTCATTGACGCCAGCCGTTGCGACAGCGCGGATGTCGCCGCAACCGAACCCTCCGCGCGGCGCAGGCGATCTGGCAACCTTGGAGATCTGACCCATGGCGACCCAGGTCGCACTGTTTCGCGGCATCAACGTCGGCAAGGCCAAGCGCATCGCGATGGCCGATCTGCGTGCGATGTTCGAGGCGCTCGGCTATACCGAGGTCCGCACCCTGCTCAACAGCGGCAACGTGGTGTTCGACGCGGGACGCAGTACCACCGCAACGAATGCGAAGCGTATCGTCGCTGCGCTGACCGGACACACCGGCGTCTCCGCGAACGCGGTAGTGGTGGGCTCGAAGACACTCGACGCGGCCATCGCCTGCAATCCATTTCTGGATCGCATGGACGACCCGTCGCGGATGCTGGTGGGTTTCATCGCCGAAAGCGCCGACCGTGCACCGCTGCAGGCGCTCGTCGAAAGCGCCGTGGACGAGCACGTCGCGCTGGGCGCGGACGCGCTATACCTCTGGTGCCCCGATGGCATTCTGGACAGCGCATTCGCCACGAAACTCGTCGGCCCGAAATTCCGCGATCTGGTGACCAGCCGCAACTGGTCGACCGTCATCAAGCTGCAGGCGCTTGCGGGCCGCAGCGATTGAATACGACGCAGTCCGGCTGAACCCGCGACTGCATCCGTATCGAAACGCAGTCTTCCTTCGATACCACAGGATTCACGCGCATCAGCCGCGCTTGCCTTTGCCGCGCGCCGTGGCCGACGCGATCGGCGGATCGGTCGCAGCGGCCGCCTCCGCGCGCATCGTCTCCAGCGCGCGCATGCGCTTCTGGCCGTCGTCCCACTGCAGGCGAGTCGCTTCCGACAACAGCGCCTCGGCCAATGCCATCAAGGCGACGCTGGAATCCCAGACCGACGGCGCTTCGATGCGCGCCGGCAGCACATGCGTGGCCGTCCGCGAAATCGGCGACAGCCACTGGTCGGTGATCAGCACCACGCTCACCTGCCGACGGCTCGCCGCCTGCGCAAGACGCAGCAGACTGGCCTGATAGCGGCGGATATCGAAGATCACCAGCACGTCGCGCTTGCCCATATCCAGCACCTGGTCGTACCAGTTGGCTTCCTGGTCGCGCAGATGGTTCACGCCCGGGCGCACGATCCGCAACTGCACCGACAGGTAGTGCGCAAGCGCATCGGTGAAGCGTCCGCCGATCACATGCAACTGCTTGCGCCGGTCGGCCAGCAGCGCGGCTGTCTGTTCGAATTCGGCCGCAGGCAGGTGGCGGAAGGTTTCGACGATGTTGTCCTCGATCTTCGCGACGAAGCTCTGCAGCCACGGCGTACCCGGGGCGCCGACGCGACGGGATTTCGGCGGCGATTTATTGAGCGGCGAACTGAGCTGCGCGGTCAGCTCCTCGCGCATCACCCGCTGGAAATCCGGATATGAGGCGAATCCGATCCGCGCCACCAGCCGCAGCACGGTCGGTGCGCTCACTCCGGTGTCCCGCGCCAGGTCGCTTGCGCTCTGCAGTCCGGCGACCGGATAGTCGGCCAGGATCCTGTGCGCCACCCGTCGTTCCGTGGCAGGAAACTCAGCCAGGCCGTCGCGCAACCGTTCCATCACCGTCTGCATGCTGCACCCCGCCTTGACAAGCCGGCCCGACTGTTGCACTTTTTTCAGAAGCTGTAAACAAATCCGCGCCTGTACGATTCATTACGTGCGCGCCCGCCGGCATCAACCAGCCGAGTCCCATGTCCGTCGCGATGGCTTCCGCAGCGAATGATCGGCATGACCCCGTCGCCGTCGAAAACGGCGACGGCGCGGGAGCGCTGGTGCTGCTCTGCGATCACGCCAGCAACTTCATCCCCGCGCGATACGCCGGACTCGGGCTCGGCGACGAAGACCGTCAGCGACACATCGGTTGGGATATCGGCGCGCTCGAACTGTCGCGCCTGCTGTCGCAACGACTCGACGCCCCGCTTGTCCACGCCACGCTGTCGCGCCTGCTGCTGGACTTGAACCGCCCTCCGGATGCGCACGACGCCATCGTCAGCGTCAGCGAAGACATCGCCATTCCCGGCAATCGTGATGTCGATGCCGAAGAACGCGCGCTTCGTCGCGACTGGATTTATCGGCCCTACCACGCTGCGATCGAGGCACTGATCGCGCAACGCATCGCCCATACGCGCCCCGTCGGCGTCATCGCCGTGCATTCGTTCACGCCGGTCTATCACGGCCGCACCCGCCCCTGGCAGATCGGCGTGCTGTCCCAGCGCGACCGGCGGATGGCCGACGCGCTGCTCGCTACCCTGCGGCAGGACACCGGACTGCAGGTCGGCGACAACCAGCCCTACGCGCCCACGGACGGCGTGTACCACACGCTCGAACGCCATGCGGAAGCGCTCGGTCAGCCTTGCGTGATGCTGGAAATCCGCAACGATCTGATCCACGACACCCGGGGCCGTGCCGCCTGGGCCGACAGACTCGCACCGCTGCTGCAAGGTGCGTTCGAGGCTGCCACCGCTTCAGAAGGAGCTTTCACGGAATCCACGCAACCCTGATCGCCCATCGCAGGCGCGGAGCCTCTGCTCCGTGCGCATGCGATGTCATCGACACCACCAATGATCGCGACAACGATTCGCGATCGCGCAAGGGGAGAGTTCGACATGTCTGAGAAATCCGGCGTCAGTTACACCAAGGTCGATTCGGAATACTTCGAGAAACGGGGGCTCAAACGCTACGCCGGCGTCTGGTCGCTGTGGGCGCTGGGCGTGGGCGCGGTGATTTCCGGCATGTTCTCCGGCTGGAATTTCGGACTGAGCGCCGGGTGGGGCGGCATCATGACCGCCACGATCATCATTGCGGCGATGTATCTGGGTCTGACGTTCTGCATCGCCGAAATGTCGCCGGCGCTGCCGCATACCGGCGGCGCCTATTCGTTCGCGCGCACTGCGATGGGGCCTTGGGGCGGCTTCCTGACCGGCGTGGCGGAGAACGTCGAGTACGTGCTCACTCCGGCAGTGATCGTGTTCTTCATCGGCAGCTACATGAGCAGCATTTTCGGCACGCCGACCGAGATGCAACCGCTGTGGTGGATCGGTTTCTATGTCGTGTTCGTGTTCCTGAACATCGTCGGCGTGGAATTGAGCTTCAAGGTCACCCTGCTGGTGACGTTCGCCGCATTGGCCTGCCTCGCCGTGTTCTGGATCAGCGCTTTCCCGAATATGGATTTCGGTCGCTGGGCGCTGAATATCGGCAGCGACGGCAAAGAGCTGGCAGAAGGCCACGGGCCCTTCTTCATCAACGGCGTACAGGGCGTTCTGAACGCCATGCCGTTCGCGGTCTGGCTGTTCCTCGCGATCGAGCAGTTGCCGTTGGCGGCCGAGGAATCGATCGACCCCAAACGGGACATGCCCAAGGGCATCATCCTCGGCATGCTGACCCTGATCGTCGCCGGGCTGCTGGTGGTCTACACCAATCCCTCCGTGATCGGGGTCGGCAGCTTCAAGCTGTCCACGTCGACGGAACCGCTGCTCGACGGTTTCCGTGCCATTTTCGGCGAAGACATCGCAAAAGTGCTGTCGCTCGTGGCGGTGATCGGGCTGGTCGCCAGTTTCCATTCGATCATTTTCGCCAAGGGCCGGCAGATCTATTCGCTGAGCAGAGCCGGCTACTTCCTGCCCTTCCTGTCAGTTACCCACAGCACGCGCAAAACCCCGCACATCGCCATGATCGGCGGCAGTCTGCTGGCGCTGGCGGTCATGTTGATCGTGTGGTTCGGCCTCGGGTCCGAGAAAGGCGGCGCGAAAATCGGCGGCACGCTGCTGAACATGGCGGTCTTCGCGGCGATGTTCTCCTATGTGATGCAGGCGCTCTCGTTCATCCGCCTGCGGCAGAAGCTGCCCGGTATCGAACGGCCGTATCGCAGCCCGTTCGGCATCGCCGGCGCGACGCTGACCCTGGTGATCGCACTGGTTACGATGTGGTTCCAGTTCAAGGACCCGATCTACAAGGAAGGCGTCATGGGTGTGGCGATCTGGTTCGCGGCCTGCATCCTCTATTTCTTGTTCGTCGGCAGGCACAAGTTGATCCTTTCGCCCGAGGAGGAGTTCGCGATGGAACAGAAGCACAAAGCGACCTGATCGCCGCGCACCACGTCCTCTCGTTTTGCGCGCGACGCGCCCCTCCCCCGGCGTCGCGCACCTTTCACCACGGAAACCGTCCATGACCGCACCCTTGAGCTTCGCCGAACTGAAACGCGCCGTCGCCGAAGGCGGCATCGACACCGTGCTCGCCTGCATGGTCGACATGCAGGGCCGGCTGGTCGGCAAGCGTTTCCAGGCCGAATATTTCGTCGATTCCGCGCACGAGGAAACCCACGCCTGCAATTATCTGCTCGCCAACGACATCGACATGGAACCGGTGCCCGGATACCAGGCCGCAAGCTGGAGCCAGGGCTACGGCGATTTCGTATTGAAGCCCGATATGGACACGCTGCGCTGTATTCCCTGGCTGGAAGGCACCGCGCTGGTGCTGTGCGACGTGGTCGACCATCACCATCACGATCAACCGCACAGCCCGCGCGCGATCCTGAAAAAACAGATCGCGCGACTGCGGGAACGCGGCTGGGTCGGGATGTTCGCGTCGGAACTGGAGTTCTATCTTTTCGACGAACGTTACGAAGACCTGCACGCCCGCGATTACCGCAATCCGAAAACAGCCGGCTATTACGTCGAGGACTACCACATCCTGCAGACTACCCGCGAAGAGCCGGTCATGCGCGCATTGCGCAAAGGCATGCAGGCCGCCGGCATCCCGGTGGAAAACAGCAAAGGCGAGTGGGGACCCGGGCAGGAAGAACTGAACGTGCGCTACGCCGAAGCGCTGGAGATGGCCGACCGCCACGTCATCATGAAGAACGGCTGCAAGGAGATCGCGATGCAGCACGGCAAAGCGATCACCTTCATGGCCAAATGGCGCTACGACCTGGCCGGCTCCAGCAGCCATATCCACAACTCGCTGTGGAGCGCGGAAACCGGCGAGCCGCTGTTCCTCGACCCGACCGCCGAACACGGCATGTCGGCATTGATGCGCGCATGGGTCGCCGGCCAGGTGAAGTACGCGCGCGACATCACCGGTTTCCTGGCGCCGTACATCAATTCCTACAAGCGCTTCCAGGCCGGCACCTTCGCGCCGACCAAGGCGATCTGGAGCGTGGACAACCGCACCGCAGGCTTCCGACTCTGCGGCGCGGGCGGCAAAGGCATCCGCATCGAATGCCGCATCGGCGGCGCCGATCTCAATCCCTACCTCGCGTTCGCAGCGCTGATCGCGGCCGGCCTGGCCGGCATCGATGAACATCTCGATCTCGGCAAACCGCATACCGGCGACGCCTACCACGGCGAGGCGCTCCCGGAAGTGGCCAAAACGCTGCGCGACGCCACCGACGCACTGCGCCGCTCGGCCATGCTGCGCACGGCGCTGGGCGACGAGGTGGTCGATCACTATGTCCACACCGCGGAGTGGGAGCAGTTCGAGTACGACCGCCGGGTGACCGACTGGGAAGTGCGGCGCGGGTTCGAGCGCTACTGAAACCGATCATCCAAGAGAAGCAGAATGTCCGATATCGTCAAACTGATTTCACCCGTCGATGGCAGCGTCTATGCCGAGCGTCACTGCATCGACGACCGCGCCATCGACGATGCCCTGCGCCTCGCCGCCGAAGCGCAGCGCCAGTGGCAGCGCATGTCGCTGTCGCATCGCGCGGCGTACTGCAGCGCTGCCGTCGACGCGATGCTGTCGATGCGCGACGACATCGCGCCCGAACTGGCGTGGCAAATGGGCCGTCCGGTCCGTTACGGCGCCGGTGAACTGCGCGGTTTCGAAGAACGCGCCCGCCACATGATCGCAATCGCGCCCGCCGCATTGGCTGATATCGAAGCCAGCGACAAACCCGGCTTCAAGCGCAGTATCCGTCGCGCGCCACTGGGCACGGTGCTGGTGATCGCACCGTGGAATTATCCGTACCTGACCGCGGTGAACTCGATCGTTCCGGCGCTGATGGCCGGAAACGCGGTGATCCTCAAGCATGCGGCGCAGACCCTGCTGGTGGGCGAACGCTTCGCGCGCGCCTTCGAAATCGCCGGCCTGCCCGCCGGCTTGTTCCAGAATCTGGTCATGGACCATGCGCAGACCGCACGCATGATCGGCTCAGGCCGCGTGCAGCAGGTCAACTTCACCGGCTCGGTCGCCGGCGGGCGCGCGATCGAAGCCGCCGCCAGCGGTCATTTCCTCGGTGTCGGCCTCGAACTCGGCGGCAAGGATCCGGCCTATGTGCGCGCCGACGCAGACCTCGCGTTCGCGGTCGAAAATCTCGTCGATGGGAGCTTCTTCAATTCCGGACAGAGCTGCTGCGGCATCGAACGCATCTATGTGGATCGCGGCATCTATGCGGAATTCGTCGAACGCTTCGCCGCTCTGACCCGCGGCTATGTCCTCGGCAATCCGCTGGAGCAAGCGACCACACTCGGGCCGCTGGTGAAAACCGCGAGCGCAGATTTCGTCCGCGGCCAGATCGCCGAAGCGATCGGCAAAGGTGCGATATCGCTGGTCGACCCGAAACATTTCGCCGCAGACGCGCCGGGCACCCCGTACATGGCGCCGCAGGTGTTGATCGGCGTGGATCATTCGATGTCGGTGATGACCGAGGAAAGTTTCGGCCCGGTGGTCGGGATCATGCCGGTCGACGACGACACGCAGGCGATCGCGCTGATGAACGACAGCCCTTACGGTTTGACCGCCTCGATCTGGAGCGCGGATCTGGAGGCCGCCGAGCGCATCGGCGACGACCTCGACACCGGCACCGTGTTCATGAACCGCTGCGATTATCTCGATCCTGCATTGGCGTGGACCGGCGTGAAACACACCGGTCGCGGCGCGACGCTCTCCAGCGTCGGCTACGAAACCCTGACCCGCCCGAAATCCTTCCACCTTCGCTACGAGATCCCTGCATGAGCGCGCGCGCCAACTGGAACTACCCCACCGCCGTGCGCTTCGGCGCGGGACGCATCGCCGAGCTGGCCGAATCCTGTCTGGCGCATGGCATCCGCAAACCATTGCTGGTCACCGATGCCGGGCTCGCGAATGCGCCGATCACGCGCAATGCGCTGGCTGCGCTGCGCGACGCCGGCCTCGACGCCGCGCTGTTCTCCGACCTCAAACCCAATCCGGTCGAAGCCAATCTCAATGCCGGGTTGCTGGCGTATCGCAGCGGCGATCACGATGGCGTGGTCGCGTTCGGCGGCGGCAGCGGCCTGGACACCGGCAAACTCATCGCCTTCATGAGCGGACAATCGCGGCCGATCTGGGATTTCGAGGACATCGGCGACTGGTGGACGCGCGCCGATCCCGATGGCATCGCGCCGATCATCGCCGTGCCGACCACCGCCGGCACCGGTTCGGAAGTCGGCCGCGCGGGCGTGCTCACCGACGAGGCCACGCATACCAAGAAGATCATCTTCCATCCGAAGATGATGCCGCGGGTGGTGATCTGCGACCCCGAACTCACGGTCGGCATGCCGGCGAAGATCACTGCCGGCACCGGCATGGACGCGCTGTCGCACTGCCTGGAAGCCTATTGCGCTCCCGGATATCACCCGATGGCCGACGGCATCGCGGTGGAAGGCATGCGCCTGGTCAAGCAGGCGTTGCCACGGGTGTATGCGCAGGCGGACGACATCGACGCGCGCGGCGACATGATGGCGGCCGCCGCGATGGGCGCGACCGCATTCCAGAAAGGTCTCGGTGGCATGCATGCGCTGGCGCATCCGGTCGGCGCGCTGTTCGACACCCACCACGGCATGACCAATGCGGTCTTCATGCCCTACGTGCTGGCGTTCAACCGCGGCGCGATCGAGGAACGGATCGTCCGTCTCGCCGCCTACCTGCAATTGCCGCGCGCGGATTTCACCGGTTTTCTCGACTGGATTCTGGAACTGCGCGCCAGCCTGGGCGTGCCGCATACGCTGCCGGAACTTGGCGTGGATGCGAGTCGGATCGGCCAGATCGCAGCGATGGCGGCAGTCGACCCCTCGGCGGGCGGGAATCCGGTCCTGTTCGATGCCAACGCCGCCGCGCAAGTGCTCTCCGCCGCCTGCGATGGACGCCTCTGACCGCAGAACCGGCGCAGCCTGCGAGACGGTCGGCGAAGCGGCACGGCACCGAGGCGGTCAGGCCGCTGCTCGCAACCGAATACCGGAAGGAGCGGACGCGACAGCAGGCAACGTCAAACCACTGCTACGTACAACTGCGCATACAGCGGGTGATCGACTTCGCCCAGCAGCCGCAACCGCTGCGTTTCGGGCAGCAGGATCGCGATGTGTTCGAAGGTATCGATCGGCGACAACGTCTGCGCCAGGACCGATTCGACCACCGGACCGGAGGAATCCCAATCGGCCGCCATCCGCGCGAGATCGGCGGCGTCTTCGCGGCTCAGCAGATCGTGGACCACGACCACGTGGTCGCGGACCCGCTCCCACTCGCGGGCTTCGACCTGACCGGACTGCAGGAAACGATCGATGATCGCTTCCTGCAGCGCGGACAAGCGATTGCCGCGTTCCATCTCGATCGCCCATTGCATCTGTTTGTCGTCGAGCTCCGGCACCGGCGTGCCCGTGGCTTCGGACACTCGCGCGCCGACGCGCCGCATCTTGTCCGCGTCCGGCATGCCCTTCGAGAGGATGTGGTCGATCGATCGCGCGTACAGCTCGATGAAGACCGGGTCGAAATTGACGGCGTCCACAGACAGCACCGTGCCGGCACGAGGCTGCGCGCGCACGATGTCCAGCGCCGCCTGCGCGGTCATCGCAGGATCGGCGATGCACAGGCTGCCCTGCGGAACGTTGTCCGGGTCGTGGATCGGGTTGGTGGTGACGGTGCAGGTGGCGTAATCGTCGTAGACCCGCACCAGATCGAAGAACACCGGCATCTTGCCGTGATCGTAGACCGCAGCCGCGATGCCGTCCTGCGGATGGACGCCGGCCCACAGTTGCATGGTCGGCATTTCCGGCACGGTGTAGCGCCCGACTTCATCGAATCCCAAGGCCAGCAAGGCATCGACCTGCCCATCGGTCGCGGGCTGCTGCCAGGCCTGGACGTTCGGCACCAGGGTGATGCGTGCGGCGATGCCGGTCTGCGGCAGATTGGCCATCGCCGCGATCTTCCGCGACAGCCACCACGGCAACGCGAAGCGCAGCAACAGCAACAGCAGCACGACGAAGCCTACGATCGTCGCCACGACCACGAGCAGAATCTGCAAGAGCGTCATTGATGTTCCCCTGCCGGACACCAGTCGCCGGCATGGGCGGAGTGTACGGAATCCGCATGCCGGAACCCAACCAGCCTGCAGCGAAGAACCTTCAAACCACTTTCGCGCGCGACATCGACAATACGCCAGCGACCACCAGCAGCGTCCCGGCGATCTGCCATGGGCCCATCGGCTCGTGCAGGATCAGCAGACTCAGCACGATGGTGGAGACCGGACCGATCATGCCGATCTGTGAGGCTGGCCCGGACCCGATACGTCGGACCCCGATCATCGTTGCCAGCACCGGCAACACCGTGCACACCGTCCCGTTCAACAGCGACAGCCCGTAGACCGCGCCCGGCAAAGTGGGCAAACCCGATGGTTCGAGCAGCAGGTATTGGCCGATGCACAACACGCTCGCGACGGTGCTGGCATACGCGGTCAAGCGCACCGCGCCGACCCGCGCGACGATTTCGCCGCTGCCGTAGAGATAGACCGCATACGACACCGCGCTGCCGAGCACCAGCAGACCGCCACGGACGACATCGCCGCCAGCGATGCCCAGATCGTGGCCGAACGCCAGCAGCACGCCGAGATAGCTGATCGCCAGCGCAACGAGCTGGCGCCGCGTGGGGCGTCGATGCGCGAGCAGCGCGCCGAACAGCAGCACGAACGTCGGCGTGAGATACAGGATCACCCGTTCGAGCGTCGCCGAAATATAGGCGAGCCCGAGAAAATCGAGCAGGCTCGCAAGGTAATAGCCACAGACGCCGAGCGCAACGATGCGCCAGCGATCGCCGCGCGCCAATGCCGGCGCGCGGCGCGCGGCCCAGACACCGATCAGCAGGAAGAACGGCAGCGCCACCGCCATGCGCAGCGCGAGCAGGGTGATGGCATCGGCGCCCAGCCGGAAGCCCAGCTTGACGATGATCGCTTTGCCCGAAAACGCGACCGCGCCGAACGCGACCAGCAGCACGCCAACAAGATCGAGCCTGTGCGGAACCGCAGCGACGATCGATGTCGAATGCGATGTCTCCGCAGCGATGCCGCCGGCTTCGTCGGTGACCGCCTCCGGCGCAGTCATGTCGTTGAGCTCATGCCAGCGCTGCTTCGATCAATGCCCGGATCGCGCGCTGCGCAGCTGCGGCGAGCGTTTCGTCGTATGCGAACGAATCCTCGTCCATGTAGATGCGCTGTGCGATTTCCAATTGCACCGCATCGATACCGTTCGCCGGATCGCCGTAATGACGCGTGATATAACCGCCCTTGAAACGACCGTTGACGACCGCCTCGTAGCCGGCCTGCGCCTGCAGCGCGGCTTCGATCCGCGACTGCCGGTCCGGTGCGCAACTCGCGCCCGATGCGGTGCCGATATTCAGATCCGGCAGACGTCCGTCGAAGAGGAATGGACACTCGCCACGGATGGAATGACCTTCCCACAGCAGCACGCGATCGTGCGCGGCGCGCAGGCGATCGAGTTCGTCGCGCAGCGCGGCGTGATATGGGCGCCAGTAGGTGTCGATGCGGGTCTGGATCTCATCGGGCGCCGGTGTTTGATCCGGCAGATACACCGGATCGCCGGAGAAGCGCACGATGGGGCACAGCCCGGTGGTGTTCTGCCCGGGATACAGCGAAACATCGTCCGGCGGACGATTGAGGTCGATGACGTAGCGCGAATAGCGCGGCACGAGGATCGATGCGCCGAGTTCGCGTACGAACGCATACAGGCGCGACACATGCCAATCGGTATCGGGCGCGCGCTGCGCCTCGGGGGTCATCCGCGCGGCGAGCGCGGCGGGAATTTCGCTGCCGTCGTGCGGCAGGCTGATCAACAGCGGCGCGGTGCCGCGATGCAGGTCGAACACATTCATGCGGCCAGTGTAGCCGCATGAATGTCGATGCCGCGATTCCGATCGCCGTCTGCGACTAAGCCTTGACCTTGCAGGTGTTCATGCCGAGCAGCGTGTACAGCGGGCACCAGCCCATCAGCGCGGTGAACAGCGGGACGATACCGATCAGGCCGAAATACTTCATCGGCGCTTCGAGCAGGAACAGCAGGCTCAGTAGACCGAGGCCGAGGACGATGCGGACGATCTTGTCCGCGGAACCGACATTCTTCTTCATGGGACTCTCCAACAGTGCGGCGGGAATGGCACCAAGGTACGCCGCGCGTGCCGCCGGCTCAGTGACCTTTATCACCGGCCGGTTTTTCGACAACATGTCTGTCGATGACATGCTTGTCGGCGGGCGAAAGCGCGCCCTGCGCCAACGCACGCAACCCTTCGGCATCGGCGATGCGCACACCGGCACGCGACAGTTCGACCAGGCCCTGCTCCGCCAACTGGCCGAGCGTGCGCGTCACCATCTCGCGCACACTGCCGATCTCGTCGGCGATCTGCTGATGGGTCATCGCCACCGTCTGCAGGCCGCTGTCCGCGCGTTCGCTGAGGAATTCGGCCAGACGGCGATCGAGACGATGGAACGCCAGACGCTCGACCCGCTCCATCAGGTCGGACAGCCGTCCGGACAGCACCGCGAACAGGAAGTGACGGAAACCCGGCGACTCCGCGATCATCCGCTGGAACAGTTCCGGCGGCAGGATCGCCATCTGCAGCGCGCCCTCGGCCACCCCCTCCGCGCTGTAGTCGGTGCCGCCCAGCAGGCAGCTCGACGTGAGGATGCAGGTCTCGCCGCGCCCGACCCGGTACAGCACGATTTCGCGCCCGGACTCGGAACGCTTGAACACCTTGATCCCGCCCTGCAGCACCAGCGGCAGGCCGCCGCAGTGCTGGCCCTCGCTGAAGATCCGGCTGCCGTCGCGGAATGCATGCATCGCCGCCTGCGCCAACACCTCGTGCTGCAACTGGGGCGACAAATCCGCCAGCAGCGGATAGGCGGCGGACAGCACCGTCAGTTCGCTCATGCGAAACGCTCGGGCCGATACGGTGCGGCGTCGATCGCCGGTGCGCGGCCGGCCATCAGATCGGCCAGCAGCTGCGCGCTGCCGGCACTCATGCCCACACCCATCATGCCGTGACCGGTATTCAGCCAGGTGCGGCGGCAGCCGGGTGCACGGCCGATCAGCGGCATGTCGTCGCGACTCATCGGCCGCCAGCCGTACCACTGCTCGCGCACCTCGGGGCCGACGGGATCGTGCAGGTACTCGCGCGCGCCGCGCTCCAGCGCACCGAGACGCCGCGCGTTGAGAGTGTCGTCGAAGCCGGAGAATTCCATCGTGCTGCCGAGCCGGTAGCCGTCGTTCCACGAGGTAACGCAGACCGAACGCTCGCGCAGCACCAGCGGGCGCTTCGGCACACGATCGGGCGCGCGATAGGTGATCGAATAACCCTTGCCGGGCTGGATGATCTTCTTCATCCACGGCATGCCCAGCGCGTCGGCGGACTTCGCCGACCACGCGCCAAGCGCCAACACCGCGTTGCGCGCGCGCATCGTGCCGTGCACGGTGTGGGCGAGCACGCCCTCGCGATCCTCGCGCAGCCCGTGCAGCGCGCAGTGCTCGACGATCTCGCCGCCGCGTTCGCGGACCGCGCGCGCGAGTTCGGCGAGATACCGGTCCGGTCGCAGTGCGGCGTCGCCACTGAAGCGCAAGGCACCGGCCACGCCGGGTTTCAACGACGGTTCCTGTCGTTCGTACGCGGGGCCTTCGATCACCTCCACCGCCACGCCCAGCTCGCGCAGCAGCGGAAGTTCGTGTTGGCCGTGCGCGAAGGCGCGGGCATTC
This sequence comes from Lysobacteraceae bacterium, assembly GCA_040079515.1. Lineage (GTDB taxonomy): Bacteria > Pseudomonadota > Gammaproteobacteria > Xanthomonadales > Xanthomonadaceae > Lysobacter_I. The sequence continues at coordinate 54,884 of JBEBKD010000001.1, read as the reverse complement.
CGGTAGACGTAATCCTCGCCGGATTCAGTGAACTCGCACCGCAGTCCGAAGCGCTGCACCCAGTCGGCGAGCCGGCGTCGGGAATCGTCGAGCAGCGCGAATTTTCCGTGCGCGCTGGCTTCCCAGTCGCGGACATTGCAGCGCGCGGCGAACCCCAGCAGCCAGCGCCACAGCAGCGGATCGAAGCGCGGCGGGATATACAGCGGCGCGTCCGCCGTCAGCGTCCATTTCAGCGCCTTCAGCACCACACCGGGCGCGGCCAGCGGCGGCGCGTGGCTGGGCGTGATGGTGCCGCAGTTGCCGTGCGAGGCACCGCTGCCGATGGCATTGGCCTCGATCACGCGCACGCCGCGTCCGGCTTCGAGCAGCGCCAGCGCTGCGGCCAGACCGCTGACGCCGCCGCCCACGATGAGTACGTCGTATTGCTGTTCCATGACCACAGTGTAGCGGCGCCGCGATGGGCGCTGCCACGGCCAGGCAGTGCCAGGAATGCGAACGGCCCACTTGCGCGGGCCGTCCGTTTCGTTCGAGCAGATTCCCTGCGAACGTCAGTGGTGATGGCCACCGTCGCCGTGCACGTGACCGTGCTCCAGCTCTTCGGGGCTGGCAGCGCGCACTTCCACCACTTCGATGTCGAAATGCAGCGACTTGCCGGCCATCGGGTGGTTCAGATCGACATCGACCACGCTCATGCCGACTTTCTCGATGGTGACCGCGCGCGGGCCGTATTCGGTCTGCAGCACGACCTGCATGCCCGGCAGCAGGCGCTGGTCGCCGAAATGCTTCTTGGCGATGCGCTGGGTCAAACCATCGCGGCGTTCGCCGTAGGCTTCGGCGGCGGCTACGTCGACGGCGAAGGTTTCGCCGGCTTCGCGGCCGTGCAGCGCATTCTCCAGACCCGGGATGATGTTGCCGTGGCCGATCATGATCGCCAGCGGTTCCGCACCCTGCGAGCTTTCGGTGGCGGGCTGGCCGACTTCGCCGACGGTGTAGTGGAAACGGACAACGCAGTCTTTTTCGATTTTCATGGGTCTGGCTCGGGAGGGTCAGGAGATGGACGGCGGCATGAGCGGCTTGATCGCCACCCGGCGATGCGGCCAAGATGGCCGCCGTGAAGGCCGCGCATTATCCGTGCTCCACCGCTTCGGCGCCATTGGCGCAGCGGGCGGTCGTCGCCGCTGTACTGATGGCCCTCGCGCTGGCCGGCTGCGGCAAACCGGAGACCGTGCGTTCGCCGCCGCCATCGTCCCGCGACTGGTCCGGCAGCCGGCCGAACGATCCCGCCGCCGCCAATGCGGTGCTGATGCGGGCGATCGGACTGGTCGGCACGCCCTACCGCTACGGCGGCAATACTCCGGACACCGGTTTCGACTGCAGCGGGCTGGTGAACTACGTCTTCCGCGACATGCTGGACCTGCGCCTGCCACGGACCTCGCGCGAACTGGCGGCGATGCAGGGCCCGAAGATCGCCGCCCACAGACTGGCGCCGGCCGATCTGGTGTTTTTCGGCAGCGGCGGCGAGGTCAGTCACGTGGGCATCTATGTCGGCGAAGGTCGCTTCGTCCACGCCCCGCGCACCGGGGGCACGGTCCGGCTGGACCGCCTCGACGGCGCCTACTGGCGGGACCACTACACCGGGGCCAAACGGGTCCTCGACTGACCTACGCCGGGGTATGGATGTCCCATTCCGGAACCGGGGTCACCTTTTCCGGGCCGGGTCTAACGAAATCTGAACCCCCTTGCGGCCACGGTCGGGCACTATCCCTCCTCCTTTCCGCAAAGTGCATGACGCGTGACGACCCAAGCCCAAGGCTCCGGCCGCTCCTCCGCCATCCACCGCCTCATCCGCGGTCAAGCCCGTTTCCTCATTGCAGGCCTGTTCGCTGTCGGCAGTCTTCCGGTGTTCGCGCAGCAGCACGTCCAGGCGACGGTTGCCCACGACCCCATCGAATTCGGTCTGCTCGCCCCCATCGGCGACACCACGCTGCGCGGTCCGCTGTCGCTGCCCGGCCGCAGCATGACGTTCGCCAAGGACGTCCGCAGCATCTTCGAAACCGCCCAGGTCACGTCCAGCAGCGACGAAACGCTGCCCGACCCACCCAGTGAAGGCCGCATCAAGACCATGCTGAAGCGCGCCTTGGCGCTGCTCGGCACGCCCTACCGCTGGGGCGGCACCAGTCCCGAGCATGGCTTCGACTGCAGTGGTCTGGTCGGCTACGTGTTCCGCAACAGCCTCGGCATCGAACTGCCGCGCATCTCGCGCGACATGGCCAACGTCGGCCAGCTGATCCGCGATCCCAACGCGCTGGTCGAAGGCGACCTGGTGTTCTTCAGCCGCCGCGGCAAGCATGTCGACCACGTCGGCATCTATATCGGCAACGGCCAGTTCGTCCACGCCCCGCGCACCGGCAAGGACGTCGAAGTAGCCAACCTCGCCGTCGGCTACTGGAGCAAGAAGTTCTTCCAGGCCCGTCGCGTCGCCGCGCAGTAAGCGCGCGAAGCACCAAAGCTTTTCCAGCAAAGGCCGCGAAAGCGGCCTTTCGCTTTTGTGGGCCGACCCGCTTGCAGGGTCGACCCGGCAGGCACATCCTTCGTCCACCGGATCGATGGGATGGGGACGACGAAGATGGGGCGCACGATTCTCGGCATGCTGGCAGGCCTGGTGACGATGTGGTTGACCGTCACCGCACTCGAATTCCTCGGTCACGCGATGTTCCCGCCGCCCGCCGGCCTCGACCCGCAGAACCCCGAACAGCTGCAGATGATCTTCGCCACCGCACCCGTTGGTGCGTTCGTGATGCTGGTGGTGGCGTGGGCCGGCGGCAGTTTCGTCGGCGGCTGGGTCGCCGCCCGCATCGCCCGCCATACGCGGGCCGCCGCGATCGCCGTTGCATTGTTCGTGATGGCGGGGGTTGCCGGGATGATCGTGATCATTCCCGATCACCCGAAGTGGGTCTCCACGCTCGGCTTGCTGCTGCCGATTCCGGTCGGATTGTTTGCGGCGAAGTTGGCGGGCAGGCGGGAGAAGACGCTGCCGAAGTGATGTTCTTGAGGGGCTTCAGCCCCGAGCTCAATGGCATCTTCCTGGCGAAAAAGGGACGAACGTAGTCGCGGCTCCCGCCGCTCCCATAAGAACCGATGCGCCAAGGCGCACCCTATGCGGCTTCTTCGATGCCGACGTTGGTGGGGGCGCGCTCGTAGATCTCGCGATCCAGCAACCCGGTTTCTTTCGCGACCAGCACCGGTACCAGCATTTGCCCGGTGACGTTGGTCATGGTGCGCATCATGTCGAGGATGCGGTCGATGGCATAGAGGTAACCGATGACTTCCAGCGGCAAACCGGCGGCGCTGAGCACGACGGTGGCCATCACCACGGCGGTGCCGGGCACGCCGGCGGTGCCGAAGCTGCCGAGCACCGAGGCGATCAGCACGATCAGATATTGCTCGGGTGTGAGCGGGGTACCGGTGTATTGCGCGATGAATACCGCGCACAGCGCCGGGTAGATCGCGCCGCAGCCGTCCATCTTGATGGTGGCGCCCAGCGGCACCGCGAAGGCGGCGTAGTCCTTGTTCACCCCGAGGTTGTGGGTGACGCTGCGCAGCGACGACGGCAGCGAAGCGAAACTGGATGAGCTGACGAAGGCGACCTGCATGCCCGGCGCGGCACCGCGGAAGAATTTCAGCGGATTCAGCCCGTGCGCCATCAGCAGACCGCTGTAGACGACGAGGATATGGATCGCGCAGGCGACGTACAGCGCCACCACGAAACTGCCCAGCGGCAGCAGTTTCTCGAATCCGTAGGCGCCTACCAGCGAGGCGATCAGGCCGAAAGTGCCGATCGGGGTCATCTCCAGCACGAAGCGGGTGAGCTGGATAGAAATCTCGCTGGCTTCGCCGACGAACTTGCGCGCCAGCGCGACCTTCTCGCCGAGTTTCACCATCGCGAAACCGATCAGGCCGGCGAAGAAGATCACCGGCAGGATCGAGCCCTTGCCCGCCGCGAGCACGGTCTCGCCAGCCGCGTTCTTCACCGCGCCGATGCCGGTCAGCGCCTGGAAGGGATTCGCCGGCACCACGTTCATCAGCACTTGGACGACGCTGGGGACTTCTTTGGGCACGTAGTCGGGATCGACCATCAACGGGATCTGCACCATGCCCGGCTGCATGACCGTACCGACCGCCAGACCCACGCCGACCGCGAACACCGCGGTGATCGCGAACCACAGGAACGTGCGGCCGCCGAGCGCGGCCATCGACTTCTGCCCATGCAGCGACGCCACCGCGTTGATCACCGCGAAGAACACCAGCGGCACCGCGATCATCTTGATCAGGGTGACGTAGAGATCGCCGAGCGGGCCGAACCAGGTGTCGGCGGCGGGCCCCATCAGCTTGCCGGCGATGCCGCCCAATACGAAACCAGCGAGCACGCGGGCCCAGAACGGGATGCGGAACCAAGCCGAGATCAAGCCCATGTGCGGTCTCCGGCGCGATCTGCGCCCGTGAATCGATCACGCACGATAGCCGAGCAGGACAGGCACGGCGAGCGCGCGCACGTCACGACCGCATTCCACGAATGCAACGTCGACCGGGCATAATTGCCCTTTCCCGATCACGATGGCTCGTCATGTCCCTTCGTCACGCCCTGCTCGCCTTCGCCTGCACCCTCACGGTTGCGCCTTGCGTCTCGGCGCGCTTGAAGGCGCCGGTTGCCTCCCCGAAACCGGTGGCTGCCGTGGTGGTACCGAAGATCGAGCACCCCGGCGGCGAAACCCCGGCCTGGTGGTTCCGGGCCGGTGCGGCGCAGGCCGCCGCGCGCGGCGCCATGTCCGGCAAAGCGAAGAACGTGATCCTCTTCGTCGGCGATGGAATGAGTTTGACCACGGTGGCTGCCGCCCGGATTTTCGACGGCCAGCGCAAAGGCGGCTCCGGCGAAGAAAACATGCTGAGCTGGGAGGAGTTTCCTAACACCGGCCTGAGCAAGACCTACAACACCGATACCCAGACCCCGGATTCCGCCGGGACCATGACCGCGATGGCCACCGGCGTGAAAACACGCTCCGCCGTGCTCAGCATCGGCCAGGACGCCGCGCGCGGCGACTGCGCCGGTGCGTTGCACTCGCCGCTGCTCACGTTGTGGGAATTGGCCGCGAATGCCGGCCTCGCCACTGGCGTGATCACCACCACCCGCATCACCCATGCAACGCCGGGCGCCACCCTCACCCACTCCGCAGACCGTAACTGGGAAAACGATGCGGAAATGCCGCCTGAAGCGACGGAAGCCGGTTGCGCCGACATCGCGCGCCAACTCGTCGAAACCTCCTATGGCCACGGCCCGGACGTGCTGATGGGCGGCGGTCGCAGCAACTTTTTCCCGCCGACCGAAGTCGATCCGGAGTACGACGACAAGGTCGGCTTGCGCCTGGACGGCCGCGATCTGGTCGCGGAATGGAAACGCCGTCGCCCGGGCGGCACCTACGTCTGGAATGCCACGCAGTTCGCCGCCGCGCCGAAATCAGGCCCGCTGCTGGCGCTGTTCGAGCCCAGCCATATGCAGTTCGAGCACGATCGACCGAAAGACAAGGCCGGCGAGCCTTCGCTGGCGGAAATGACCCGCGGCGCGATCGAACGTCTGCGCGGCGATCCGCAGGGCTTCGTGCTGCTGGTCGAAGGCGGTCGCATCGATCACGCGCACCACTCCGGCAACGCCTATCGCGCACTCACCGACACGATCGCGCTGAGCGAGGCGGTCGCTGCAGCGGCGGAGATGACTTCGGCCGACGACACGCTGATCATGGTCACTGCCGACCATTCGCACACGCTCACCTTCGCCGGCTACCCGTTGCGCGGCAACGCGATCCTCGGCAAAGTCAAAGGCAGCAGCGGCGAAGGCAACAATCCCAGCGGCTATGCCGCCGATGCCACCGGCATGACGTACACCACACTGAATTACAACAATGGCCCCGGTTATCCGGGCGCGACCGACCAACAGTCGGAAGGCCCGAAAAATCTCAATCGTGAGATCAGCGGTTTTCAGGCCGCGACCCAAGGCCGCCCGAACCTCGCGGACGTGAATACCGAAGACCCGGATTATCTGCAGGAAGCGATGATTCCGCTCACCAATGAAACCCACGGTGGCGACGACGTCGGCATCTGGGCGCGCGGCCCCGGCGCCGAAGCCGTGCGCGGCTCGCTGGAGCAGAACGCGATCTTCCATATCCTGTTGCAGGCCACGCCCGCGCTGCGCGCACGCCTCTGCGCAGCGAAGCTGTGCAACGCCGATGGCGTGCCGGTGGAATTGCCCAGGTCGGCGGATTTCAGGTAGAGCAGCCCCGTAGAGCGGCCTTCAGGCCGCTCTACGGATGCAAGGCAACCTCAACGATCAGAACGGCTTCGCAAGCACCAGATAGACCACCGCGATCAGCGCGAACACCGGAATCTCGTTGATCCAGCGCAGCGCCTTCGACGACGGCAACGCGCGACCCTTGTCGACGCCCTTCAGCCAACGCCCGCACACGATGAAGTACGCGAACATCAGCGCGACCAGCGTCAGCTTGGCGTGCATCCAGCCGGTGCCGGGCGCGACCATCGTCGGAAAATCCGTGAACATCCGGTAGCCGAGCCACAGCACGAACCCCAGCACCAGCGCGATCGCGAACATGATGTGACCGAAGCGGTACAACCTCCGTCCCATCAGCACGAGACGCTCGCGCACCGCAGGCGCGTCGCCGACTTCGGCGATGTTCACCAGGATCCGCGGCAGATAGAACACCGTCGCCATCCATGCGATCACGAACACCAGATGGAAGGTCTTGATCCAGAAATACGCCTGCATGGGATGATCCGTCCTGAGTGGGCACTGTCGAGTCGCGATAGGATGACACGCTCCGCCTCGAAGAGCCCATTGCGATGACGATGCCCGTGCTGTTTCTCGGCCATGGTTCGCCGATGAACGCGATCGAAGACAATGCATGGTCGCGCGCGTGGCGTGCGCTCGGCGAACGGGTGCGGCGTCCGCGGGCGATCCTCTGCGTCTCGGCGCACTGGGAAACGCCGGGGCCGTGGCTCACCGGCAGCGCCGCGCCACCGACGATCCACGATTTCGGCGGTTTTCCGCAGCCGCTGTTCGATGTGCGCTACCCGGCACCGGGCGATCCCGCGCTGGCCCAGCGGGTGGTCGACCTGCTCGGCGAGGAATCGTTCGCGCGCATCCACCCGGAACGCGGTCTCGATCACGGCGCCTGGAGCGTACTGCGGCCGATGTATCCGCAAGCCGATATCCCGATCGTCCAGCTCGGCATCGATTCGCGTCGACCCGGCCCGTGGCATGTCGCGCTGGCGCAACGGCTGGTGCCGCTGCGCGACGAAGGCGTGCTGGTCGTCGCCAGCGGCGACATCGTCCACAACCTGCGGCTGTTCGACTGGAACGACCAGACTCCTCTGCCGTGGGCGCTGCGTTTCCGCGACCGCGTCAATACGCTGATCCGCGACGGACATCTCGCCGCGCTCGCCGACTGGCCCGCGCTCGGCGAAGATGCGGCGCTCTCGATTCCCACACCCGAGCATTACCTGCCGCTGCTGTACGCTCTGGCGTTGGCGCGTGACGGCGATGATCTGGAATTCTTCAACGACGACGTGATCGGCTCGCTGTCGATGACCTCGCTACTGATCGGACACGCATGACTGACCACGGCAAGACCTACGACCGCGATTACTTCGACCGCTGGTATCGCGAACAGGGCATCGGCGGACGACAGCGTCTGCAGCGCAAGGTCGCATTGGCGGTCGCCACCGCCGAATACCATCTCGAACGCCCGATCCGCAGCGTGCTCGACATCGGTTGCGGTGAAGGCGTATGGCGCGCGCCGCTGCTGAAACTGCGTCCGAAGCTGCGCTATCTCGGCTTCGACAACAGCGAATATGCGATCCGGCGCTACGGCACGCGCCGCAATCTGCATTTCGCGCGCTTCGGCGATTTCGAGATGCTGCGCCCGTGCGCGCCGGTGGATCTGCTGATCTGCAGCGACATGCTGCATTACCTGCCGACGCGCGAACTCGACCGCGGGTTGTCCGGGTTGGCGGAACTGTGCGCAGGCGTGGCGTTTCTGGAAGCATTCACCGCGAGCGACGAAACCGAAGGCGACGATGTCGGCTTCCAGCGCCGGCCTGCGAAGTTCTACCGGCAGCGGCTCGCGGCACTGGGTTTCGGCGCGCTCGGTTCGCACTGCTGGTTGTCGCCGATGCTTGTCGGAAGCGCCGCTGCGTTGGAGATCGGAGGATGATGTTCCGGTAGAGCGGCCTTCAGGCCGCTGCTGGATTTCCTGTCGAAAGCAGCGGCCTGAAGGCCGCTCTACCGTCTCAAGACGATTTCTTGATTGCCTTCTTCGCAGTCTTCTTCACCGGTTTTTTGCCGACGGCACTGCGCAGCGCCGCCTCAAGCGCCAACCGCGCCCAGGGCCGCATCGCCTCAGGCGAATCCATGGCCTCGTCGGGCGGAGTCCAGTAACTCGCCACCGTCACTTGCTTGTCCTTGCCGTCGTACACGAACGGCCTGCCGCCGGCATCGGCGAACAAATCCCGGCTTGATGCATCCGTCTTCAGATACAGCGTGCCCTCGATCTCCAGCCCCACGATCAGGCCGTCCGCGTACAGCCCCGCCCCGCCGAACATCCGACGGACGGTGATCGTGCCCAGCGGTTCGAGCAGTTCGCGATACCAGGCGATGTCTTCGTCTCGTGCAGTCATGCGACCAGCGTAGCCGAACCGCAGGACTGCGGCACAGGTCGCACCACAACTCTGAGGATGGAGTATGCTGCAGCGCACCATTCCCATGGTCCAGATCAGGGGTTTACCGATGCTGCTGTATCAGATGCAAGAGCTGGGCCGTGCCTGGATGGCACCGGTGACGTACTGGGCCGAAGCCAATGCCCGGATGTTCTCCGCGCCCGGCAGTTGGATGTCCAGCCTGCCGCAGGCGCAGCGCTTCGCCGCCGCCAACGAATTGCTGTATCGCATCGGCAAGGATTACGAAAAACCCAAGTTCGGTATCCACAGCGTCACCGACGACGGCCTCGGCGGCTCGGGCATGGTCTTTCCGGTGGTCGAACGCGAAGTGCTGCGCACCCCGTTCTGCCGCCTGCTGCGGTTCAAGCGTTTCTCCGACGACGCCGACGGCATCGTCGATCTGAAGAACGATCCGCCCGTACTCGTAGTCGCGCCGCTGTCGGGCCATCACTCCACGCTGCTGCGCGATACCGTCAAGACCCTGCTGCGCGACCACAAGGTCTATATCACCGACTGGGTCGACGCGCGCATGGTGCCGAAAGACGCCGGTGCGTTCACGCTCGACGATTACGTCATCACCATCCAGAATTTCATCCGTCACATCGGCGCCGACAGCCTGCACGTGATCAGCGTCTGCCAGCCGACGGTGCCGGTGCTGGCGGCGGTGTCGCTGATGGCCGCGCGCGGCGAGCCCACGCCGCGTTCGCTGGTGATGATGGGTGGGCCGATCGACAGCCGCGAATCGCCAACCGCAGTGAATACGCTCGCCACCGAAAAACCGATCGGCTGGTTCGAGCAGAACCTCATCCACATCGTGCCGGCGAACTATCCGGGCCGCGGCCGTCGCGTGTATCCGGGCTTCCTGCAGCACATGGGCTTCCTCGCGATGAATCCCGAACGCCACGTGATGTCGCACTGGGATTTCTACCAGGATCTGGTCAAGGGCGATCTCGACGACGCCGATGCCCACCGCCGCTTCTACGACGAATACAACGCAGTGCTCGACATGCCGGCGGAGTATTACCTCGACACCATCCGCACCGTGTTCCAGGAGCACCTGCTCCCGCGCGGGCTGTGGGACGTGGCCGGCGAACGCGTGACGCCGTCGGCGATCCGCAGGACCGCGCTGATGACCATCGAGGGCGAACTCGACGATATTTCCGGCCTGGGGCAAACCCGCGCTGCGCACAAACTGTGCACCGGCATCGCCGAAGCAGACCGCGTGCATCTCACCGCTCAGGGCGCCGGTCACTACGGCATCTTCAGCGGTCGGCGCTGGCGCGATCAGGTCTATCCGCAGGTCCGCGACTTCATTGCGAAATACGCCGCGACTGTCGCGACTCCTGCGGGCAAAACCGTGAAGTCCGTCAAGACTGCGAAGCCCGCGACGCGACGCAAGGCCCGCTGACGCCATCGCTGCAGCGGCGGTCGGAGAAGCTCCGGAACCGCAGTGCCCCGATTCCGACCGCCATCGGTCGGAGAGGCGTCCCTGTCCGCTTGACTCCAACACGGACCGAGGCCACAGTCGGCGGCAACCGTATCGACATGTGATGTCCCCGTATGGCTTCACGCCATCTCCCGCTTGCTGTCCTGATGACCCTCATGACCATGACCAGCTGCCAAAGCGCTTCCGCACCCGATCCTCGCCCGCAGGCCGCCATGACCGCGCCAGTCCCTGAAGCCCACGCCAAACAGAACCCGGCACCGAAGCGCAGCTACGCGCTGGCGCTGCGTTTCGCCGGATTGCCGGCCGCCGTGACCCGCCTGTCGGTCACCGCGAATTACGAGGTCGACAATCTCGACTGCGTACCGGTCGATTACACCAAGGCCATGGGCGGTGTCCGATTGCCTCCGGAGCAGCGGATCGAATTGACCCTGCAGCGCATCGACGACAACACCTATGCCACCACGGTGAATGAAGACGCCTTTCTCGACGAGGACTATTACGGCCTCGGCGTCTGCCATTGGGCGCTGGGCACCGCGAGCGTGCACTTCCACTCGCCTTCCACCCAGTTCGTCGGCGGAATCTCCGCGGACCAGCTGACCGCGGAAGCGGAAGTGACCGAGCATTACCTCGTCCGCGATTTCGCGCAGAAACCCCCGGTCGGTGATGTGGTCTTCGGTGAAGATTCGGCGAATTTCTATCTCGCCAGCCTCGGCCCGCAGTTCAAACTCACCATCAGTGCCCGCAGGGAAGCGCCATGACGATCAGCAGCCGAGACTACGCCGCACTGAGCGAACATTCGTACCGGCATCCGCAGACGCCGCCGAACGATACGGTCAAGATCGAGGGCGTCGACTACCGCATCCTGGCCAACAGCGACCAGCGCAACGGCTATCAGGGCACGATCTATCAGCGGCTCGATACCCGCGAGATCGTGGTCGCCCATCGCGGCACCGAGCCGAACCGGAGTGCGGGCGAGACCTTCCGCGACCTGGTGCGCACCGACGGCGGCATGGTCACCCACAGCATCAACAACCAGTCCCAGGACGCGATCAATCTGACCCAGCGCGCACTCGAGTTCGCGCGCCAGGAAGGCCAACGCAGCGGCCATACGCCGCCAGTCACGGTGACCGGACATTCGTTGGGCGGCACGCTCGCCCAGATCACCGCGCACCGTTTCAACCTGCACGGCGAAACCTTCAACGCCTATGGCGCCGCAGCGCTGCGGCAAGGCGTGCCGGAGGGCGGCAACAACGTCATCAACCACGTCCGCGCCACCGATGTGGTCAGCGCCGGGGCACCGCATTACGGCCAGGTCAGGATCTATGCCACACAGCAGGACGTTGATGCACTGAACAATGCCGGCTACAACAACCGGGAAACGCGCTGGGATCTGCGCAATCCACTCGGCGTTGCGGCAAGCCGTGGTCTGGCCGCGCACGATCTCGGCGCCTTCATCCGCGAAACCGGCGGCGGCCCGCTGATGACCGAAGCCAATCAGCGGCTGGCGCAGGACCGGCACAACCAGATCGACAAGTACCGGGACGACGTCCAGGCGATCCGTAGCGGCATCACTCTGGGCTCGGACGCAAGCCGCGACGGCATCAACATCATGCGTGGTCGCTGGGACAAGGTGTTCTCGAACCACAGCACGCGCGCGGACCTGGGCGACGGGGCGCTGATCAGCGACAACCCGATGGTCGGCCAGACCTATGCCGCGCTGGCGCGCAGCAACGATCCGGCGTTGCAGAACGCGGATACGCGCACGGTCGCCGGCATCGTCACCAGTGCGCAGCAACAGGGCCTGACGAATATCAACCACGTCGCTGCCGGCAACGGCAATGGCAATCTGTACGCGGTGCAGGGCCGTTCGATGGAAGATCCGACTGCCCGCGTGGCGCCGGTCAACCTCAGCGCGGCGCAACAACAGCCGCTCGCGGCCGCATCGCAGGTCTCCGTCGCACAACAGGCTCTGCAACCGGATCCGCAGTTGGCGCAGCAGGGACAGGAACAAACGCAGCGCGCAGCCGCGATGCGCTCCTGATCGTTTGGGATGGCCCAAGAAAAAAGCCGCAGCGATGCGGCTTTTTTCGTGCCTGCCGTTCCATCCCCGCCCTCGCGAACGAGGGCGGGGATACAGCGATCAGTTGCCTGCGGTACCGTTGATGTAGGCGCGGCTCAGCGTGTACGCCTGCGCACCGATCCTGCGACCGAGGGCACGCGCTTCAACATCGCCATCCTGGAAGTGGATGCCGCCATAGCGGCGCGAAATACCCGCTTCGTCGGAAGCCGCCGAGAACGTCGGCCAGCTCAATACGATGTCATGCGCCGGTACCAGACCCGGCTCCACGCGCGAACTGCCGGCCGGCACCGTGACCGCAGCGCCGAAGTAATCGCTTCCGGTGTAGCGCTTCAACACTTCTGCGGCCGACGCACTGAAAATGCTGTGGCCCGAAACGTACTCGGCAAACGGCGGAGTGACCACCGTAGCGGCCTGATACGGACGCCAGTTCTGGCCGAGAATCACCCGCGAACCCAGTCCTTCACCGGCCCACGCGAAGATCGGGCGGTTCTTGAACAGGAAATGCACGGCGGAGACCGGACGGATGTAATCGAACTGACGCTTGTAGCCCCACGACGTGATGCTGGCGTCAAGCACAGCATTGGTCATCGCGAACGTCATCTTCACGTCCTGACCCAGCGTGTGGTGATCGCGTTCCGACACGTGTTTCGCGAACAGCACCCAATGGCCGGGCGGCAGCTCGGAGGAAGGACCGTCCGCCCAGTATTCGGCGATTGTCTTCTGGCGATCGTTGAGCGTCGCACTGTAGTAAACGACCTGCAGCGCCTGCCGGAGATACGCGAACGTACCGAAACGCGCGGGCGCTTTCACCGGGAACTGATCGTATCGGGTCAATGCGAACGGCTTGACATTGGACCAGTGCGGCGCGATGAATTTCTGCAGCACGAAACCGCCGTTGCCGTCCGGCACCGCCAGCGGTTGCCAGTGGTTCGGGTCGACGATCTGGGTGGGGCTGTTCACCGGCAGATAACCGGTGTAATCGCTGTAGGGCGCACCACCGTTGACGTTGCCCAGCTGATTCGAACCATCCGCATGGCGGTACTGGATCAATGCGGCAGCGGCCACGTTGCCCACACCCTGCGGCGTGGCGATATTACCGATGGTATCGGTCGGATCGTAGCCGAGGCCGGCCATTTCGGCATCGAATTGGGCCTGCCGCGTCGGGAACAGATCGACCAGAACGCGGTAAGCGGCATAGCTCATCGCCTTGCGGCGATTGGCATCGGTACGTTCGCTGGCCGGGCGACGCAGTTCGCCGCCGAGCTGTGTCCCGTTGGCTTTGTTGTCGTAGGCCGCCCAGGCGTCGTACATGGCGGTGTTGGTGATCGCCAGCATGCGTGCCACGATCGGCGGACCCGGATGGGTGATGCGGATGGCTTCGAGCGCCTCATCGTTCCAGTCGGTGACCAGCGTAGCGGCTTGGGCGGCACCGGCGGTGCCGAGCAACAGAGCACAGGCCAAGGCGAGCTTGGTCCGGATTCCATGTTTCATTGAATGATTCCCCAAAAAAATTGATTGGCGAACGCGACAGCAAGCGCTGCTTGCGGATGGCATCCCACACGCCTTCCGCGACATACCGGCAGCGCCTGTAGCGACGTCGATCGTGAGCGTTTCACTGATATTGCAGTGCGGCCCGGGAAACGGCCGGGACCTTTGAGCAAAAACCGCGGGGCTTCACAAGTCCCCACGGCAGGCTTCCATTCCATTGTTGGATAAGACGCCGAAACACGACTCTGCCGGCCACTGCCGTGCCGGACACGGCTTCGCAAGGACATCTCCGGCAACAAGCAACTGCGAATAACCGATTAGAATGCCGCTTTGTCCGACCACCCCCGCCATGCCCGACACCGCACGACCCGCCTTCCACGGTTTCGAACAGATTCCTCTGCGCGAATACGCCGAACGCGCGTATCTCGACTACTCGATGTACGTGGTTCTGGACCGCGCCCTGCCCTTCCTCGGCGACGGTCTGAAGCCGGTGCAGCGGCGAATCATCTTCGCGATGAGCGAGCTGGGCCTCAACGCCGGCGCCAAGCCGAAGAAATCCGCGCGCACCGTCGGCGATGTCATCGGCAAATACCACCCGCACGGCGACAGCGCCTGTTACGAAGCGCTGGTGCTGATGGCGCAGCCGTTCTCGTACCGCTATCCACTGATCGACGGCCAAGGCAACTTCGGTTCCAGCGACGACCCCAAATCGTTCGCGGCGATGCGCTATACCGAATCCAAACTCACGCCGATCGCCGAAGTGCTGCTGGGCGAAATCGGCCACGGCACGGTCGATTGGGATCCCAATTTCGACGGCACCCTCGAAGAACCCACCTGGCTGCCGGCGCGGCTGCCGCATCTGCTGCTCAACGGCACCACCGGCATCGCGGTGGGCATGGCGACCGATGTGCCGCCGCACAATCTCAATGAGATCGTCAGCGCCTGCGTGCGCCTGCTCGACGATCCCGACGCCACCGTGCGCGATCTTTGCGAACACGTGCGCGGCCCGGACTATCCGACCGCCGCCGAGATCATCACCCCCATCGCCGACCTGCAGGCGATGTACGAAACCGGCCACGGCAGCGTGCGTGCGCGCGCAACGTATATCCGCGAGCAGAACAACATCGTCATCACCGCGCTGCCGTACCAGGTGAGCCCGAGCAAGGTGATCGAGCAGATCGCGCAGCAGATGCGCGCGAAGAAACTGCCTTGGCTGGAAGACCTGCGCGACGAATCCGATCACGAAAATCCGACCCGGATCGTGATGATTCCGCGCAGCAACCGCGTCGATGTCGAACAGCTGATGGGCCATCTGTTCGTCACCACCGATCTGGAAAAGAGCTACCGGGTCAATATGAACGTGATCGGCCTCGACGGCCGGCCGCAGGTCAAGAACCTGAAGATGCTGCTGTCGGAGTGGCTGGTATTCCGCAGCGACACCGTCGTCCGACGTCTGAAGCACCGCCTGGAAAAAGTCGAACGCCGTCTGCATCTGCTGGAAGGTCTGCTGATCGCGTTCCTCAACCTCGACGAAGTCATCCGCATCATCCGTACCGAGGATGAGCCGAAAGCCGCGTTGATCGCGCGCTTCGGTCTGAGCGACGACCAGGCCGACTACATCCTCGACACCAAACTGAAGCAGCTGGCGCGGCTGGAAGAGATGAAGATCCGCGGCGAACAGGACGAGCTGGCCGCCGAACGCGACAAGTTGATGTCGATCCTCGACAGCAAGTCCAGGCTCAAGAAGCTGGTCAAGGACGAACTGCTGGCCGATGCGAAGAAATTCGGCGACGCGCGCATGTCGCCGCTGGTCTCGCGCGAAGCCGCGCAGGCGATCGACGAGACCGAACTGGTGCCCAGCGAGCCGATGACGATCGTGCTGAGCGAAAAGGGCTGGATCCGCGCGGGCAAGGGTCACGACATCGATGCGGCGGCGCTGAGTTATCGCGACGGCGATAGCCTGCTGTGCGCAGTGCGCGGTCGCAGCACCCAGCAAGTCGCGTTCCTCGACAGCACCGGCCGCAGCTATTCGTCCCTGGCGCATACGCTGCCATCGGCGCGCGGCAACGGTGAACCCCTGAGCGGCCGTTTCTCCTTGCCGGCGGGCGCCGGTTTCCAGACCATGGCCAGCGGCGCCGACGACGCGCGCTTCGTACTCGCGTCGTCACACGGCTACGGCTTCGTCACGAAGTTCGAGAACCTCACCGGCCGCAACAAAGCAGGCAAGGCGATGCTGTCGCTGACGCCGGGTTCCAGCGTGCTGCAACCGGTCGCTGTGGGCAATCCCGACACCGACCGCATCGTTGCGGTCACCAGTGCAGGCCATCTGCTGGCGTTCCCGGTCTCCGAACTGCCCGAACTCGACAAGGGCAAAGGCAACAAGATCATCGAGATTCCGAAAGCCAAGCGCAGCACCGAGCGCGTGATCGCGATCGCGGTGGTACCGCCCGGCGGCACGCTGTCCGTGAAATCCGGCGCACGCACGATGTCGCTGTCGTTCAAGGAGCTGGAGCCTTACATCGGCGCACGCGGAAGTCGCGGGGGCCTGCTGTCGCGCGGCTGGCAGAAAGTCGACGCTTTGACGGTGGAATGATGGATCCCGACTTCTGGCACCAGCGCTTGCGGGACAACGAGATCGGCTTCCATCAGGGGCAGCCGGCGCCGCTGCTGCAGAAACACTGGCCCGCCGTTGCAGCGCCTGCGGGCAGCCGGGTGTTCGTGCCGCTGGCTGGAAAATCCGTCGACATGCTGTGGCTCGCATCGCAGGGGCATCGCGTGCTCGGGGTCGAACTTTCGCCGCTCGCGATCGGGCAATTCTTCGCGGAGCATGCGCTCGAACCCGAAATCACCGAGTCGCGTTACGGCACGCACTACCGTGCTGGCGACATCGAGCTGATCTGCGGTGATGTGTTCGCGATGGACGAAAGCGCCCTCGCCGGCTGCGCAGCGGTCTACGATCGCGCCGCACTGATCGCGCTGCCTGAGCAACTGCGCCAGCGTTACGCCGGTGAACTCTACGCACGTCTGCCGATGGCATGCCGTGGCCTGTTGATCACACTCGAATACCCGGCGCAGGAAAAGGAAGGCCCGCCGTTCACCGTGACCGAGGCCGAAGTCCGCGAACGCTACACGCCCGATTGGACCATCGATCTGCTGGAACGCCGCGATATTCTCTCGACGCAACAGAGTTTCATCGATGACGGCGTGACCGCACTCGATACCTGCGTCTACCGCCTGCAACGCAACGGCTGAGGCCGTTCGTCCATACCAGTTTGCCCATACCACCCATCCGGATCGATCATGAAGAAGTGGCTCAAACGCATCGCGATCACGCTGCTTGTGCTCGTCGTAGCCGGCATCGGTACCGGCTGGTGGCTGATGCGAGGCAGTCTGCCGACGCTCGACGGCGAACTCGCGCTGGACGGGCTGTCCGCGCCGGCGACGATCCAGCGCGACGCATTGGGCGTCGTCACCATCGATGCGGCCAACGAAACCGATGCCATGCGCGCACTCGGCTATGTGCACGCGCAGGAGCGTTTCTTCGAGATGGATCTGATGCGTCGCGTCGCCGCCGGTGAGCTGTCGGAGCTGTTCGGGCCGATCGCGCTGGACAAGGACAAGGCGCAGCGCGTGCACCGCATCCGCGCGCGGGTCGAAGCGGATCTCGCGACCATGAGCGCCGACAATCGCCCGCAATTGCAGGCCTATACCGACGGCGTGAACGCGGGCCTCGGCGCGCTGCGCGTGCGCCCATGGCCGTATCTGCTGCTGCGTCAACAGCCGAAGCGTTGGGAACTGGGCGATGTCGCGCTCACCGGTTTCGCGATGTATTTCGACCTGCAGGACGCCGGCAATCGTCGCGAACTGGCGCTGTGGAAGATCAAACCGCACCTGCCGCCCGCTTTGTTCGCGCTGTTGACGCGCGACGGCACGCGCTGGGACGCGCCGCTGGTCGGCAGCGCGCGCGGCGATGCGACATTGCCGGCCGCCGACGAGGTGGACCTGCGAAAACTGCCCGGAACGCCGGCGAAGCGACACGACGTCGCCGCCGACGACATCGTCCCAGGCAGCAACAATTTCGCGGTTTCCGGCGCGCTCACCGCCGACGGCCGCGCAATCGTCGCCGACGACATGCATCTGGGGCTGCGCGCACCGGGCATCTGGTTCCGCGCGCGCCTGCGCTACGCCGATACGCGCGCGCCGGGCGGCAAGGTCGACATCACCGGTTTCACCCTGCCCGGCCTGCCTGTGGTGGTGGTCGGCAGCAACACGCATATCGCATGGGCGTTCACCAACAGCTATGTCGACACGGCCGACTGGCGCATCCACACCGACTGCAATGCCCGCGACGCCGATGCCTCGACCTGCGTGCGACCGACCTCGCACGCGGAGACGATCCGTGTCGCCGGCGGCGCGCCTGTCGAGTTCGAAGTGGAAGAGACGGACTGGGGACCGGTCTTGCAGCGCGACGGCGACACCTTGTTCGCGCTGCGCTGGAACGCGCATCTGAAAGGCGCGCTCAGCTTCGGCGCCACCCGGCTGGCGACCGCGCGGGATCTCGACGAAGCGATGGCCATCGTCGACCGCAGCGCGATGCCGACCCAGAATTTTCTGGTCGGCGACGCCTCGGGACGCATCGCATGGCGGCTGATCGGCCCGTTGGCGCAGCGCGCCGCCGGCTGCGAAGCGACAGCGCCGGATACCGATGCCGCCCAGGCCGGCACCTGCCCTGCATGGCAGCTCGCGACCGACCGTTCGCCGCATGTCGTCGACCCGGCCTACAGCAGGCTGTGGAGCGCGAACAACCGCACCATGGACGGCGCTGCGCTCGCCCAGGTCGGCGACGGCGGCTTTGCCTTCGGCGCGCGCGCGCGCCAGATCCGCAACGATCTGTTTTCGCGCAAGACCTTCACCGAACGCGACCTGCTCGCGGTGCAACTCGACGATCGCGCAGTGTTTCAGACCCAGTGGTGGACGCTGCTGCGCGACACCGCCGCACGCGCGAAATCGCCCGCCCTCGGCGAATTGGCGGACGCATCCAAGCATTGGGAAGGTCGTGCCAGCAGCGACTCGGTGAGTTACCGCATCGTCCGCGCGTGGCGACTCGCGGTGCACGCACGTGTGGCGGAGGGCCTGACCGCACCCGCGCATGCGGCGCTGGGCGATGCGTTCGACATGCCCGCCTTCCAACAACTGGAAGGCACTGTATGGCCGCTGGTCACGCAGCGGCCGCCGCATCTGCTGTCGCGCAAATACGCATCGTGGGATGCGCTGTTCGAGGATGCCGCGAAGGAAATCCGCGACGAACTCAAGGCACAGGGCCCGCTCGCCGAACGCACCTGGGGCGAACGCAATACCGCGGCGATCTGCCACCCGCTGGCGAAAGCGATACCGGTGATCGGCAAGTCTCTGCTATGCATGTCGCCGGATCGATTGTCGGGCGACGGCGGCATGCCGCGCGTGGTCGGCCCGGACTTCGGCGCCTCCGAACGCATGGTGGTGTCGCCGGGTCACGAAGCCGACGGCATCACCCATATGCCCGGCGGCCAGAGCGGACATCCGCTGTCGCCGTTCTGGGGCGCCGGCCACGACGACTGGGTGCATGGTCGACCGACACCGTTCCTGCCGGGCAAGGCCACATACACGCTGAAACTCGAACCGGGAAAAGATGTAGACATGTAGGGCGGGCTTGAGCCCGCCGCCTTTTACGCTTCCGATCGATATTGCGGAACGCAGGAATACCGCCATGGCGGGCTTGAGCCCGCCCTACAACGCCGCCTGATGCACGCCGGCCACCGCGCGGCCCGAGGGGTCGGCAGCATTCGCGAACGCCGCATCCCAAGCGATCGCCGCTGGCGACGAACACGCGATCGACTTGCCGCCCGGCACGGTGTTCGCGCAGCCTTCGCCCGGAAACGCTTCGTCGAAGATGCGCCGGTAGAAATACGCTTCTTTGGTCTGCGGCGGGTTGATGGGGAAGCGCTGTTCGGCCAATGCGAAATCGGCATCGCTGACATGTGCTTCGGCGTGCGCTTTCAAACCGTCGATCCAGCCGTAGCCGACGCCGTCGCTGAACTGTTCCTTCTGCCGCCACAGGATCTCGTCGGGCAGATAACCTTCAAAGGCTTCGCGCAACACCGCTTTTTCCATCTTCCGCGTGTCGGACGTTTTATCGATCATCTTGTTCTGCGCGTCCATGCGCATCGCCACGTCCAGGAACTCGGTATCGAGGAACGGCACGCGCGCCTCGACGCCCCAGGCCATCATCGATTTGTTCGCGCGCAGACAATCGTAGTTGTACAGCGCATCGAGCTTGCGGATGGTTTCGGCGTGGAATTCGCGCGCGTTCGGCGCCTTGTGGAAATACAGATAGCCGCCGAAGATTTCGTCGCTGCCCTCGCCCGACAGCACCATCTTCACGCCCATCGCCTTGATCCGGCGCGCAAGCAGGTACATGGGCGTGGAAGCACGGATCGTGGTGACATCGTAGGTTTCGACGTGACGGATCACTTCCGGCAGTGCGTCGAGACCTTCCTCGAAGCTGTAGGTGAAGCCGTGATGCACGGTGCCAAGCGCTTTCGCCGCGACTTCCGCAGCGGCAAGATCGGGCGAACCTTTCAGGCCGATGGCGAAGGAATGCAGTCGCGGCCACCAGGCTTCGGTCTCGTCGCCGTCTTCGACGCGGCGACGGGCGAACCGCGCGGCGCAGGCGGCGACCAGCGAGGAATCGAGCCCGCCCGAGAGCAGCACGCCGTACGGTACATCGCTCATCAGCTGGCGATGCACCGCCGACTCGAACGCTTCGCGCAGTTCGCGCGCCGGGACCTGCACGCCGGCGGTGGCGTCGTAGTCGCGCCACGCGCGCTCGTAATAGCGACGCAGCTGGCCGTCGGCGCTGTCGAAGTAATGGCCGGGTGGGAACTGGGCGACATCGTCGCAGACCCGCACCAACGCCTTCATTTCCGAGGCGACCCAAACGCGGCCGTCGGCATCGTGTCCCCAGTACAGCGGGCACACGCCGATCGGATCGCGGGCGATGATGAAACGACCGGCGGCGCGATCCCACAGCACGAACGCGAAAATGCCGTTGAGGCGATCGAGCCAGGTGCCGATATCACCGCCATCGCGGGCTTTACTCTCGGCATACAAGGCGTTGATGACTTCGCAGTCGGAGCCCGACTGGAACGCATACGGTTTGCGGAGCGCGCCTTCGAGCGAACGGTGGTTGTAGATCTCGCCGTTCACGGCCAGCGTCAGATCGCCGTCCTCGGAATGCAGCGGCTGCGCGCCGCCGCTCGGGTCGACGATGGCCAGACGCTCGTGCACCAGCAGCGCGCGCGGTTCGACATGTACGCCGGACCAGTCGGGGCCGCGATGGCGCTGCCGCGCGGACAGCGACAGCGCAAGTGGTCGCAGTGGGCCGAGATCGGCACCGGGACGAAGATCGAACACACCGAGAATCGAACACATCGTATAGCTCCTTGGTTGGTTTCTCTGACGCCGCAAGCACGAAACCCGCGCTTCCGGCGCGGGTTTCTGGGTTTCAGGCCTGTTCTGTCGCTTATGCCTGGTCGCCATCCCGCCGTGTATGCGCACGGTTATTCACGCAATTGTTGTTGCGGTTGGGATTGCGGATGGTGGCGGATCGCGAGGTCATGCTCCAACCCTAACCCGGATTCGACGACGTTTGCAAGCGCGGCGGCAGACCTGTCTTCAGGCCGCTGCCATTTCGGCAAAGCAGCGGCCTGAAGGCCGCTCTATCGGGGAACCATCATCCTTTCGATCAGATTGAAATAGAGATCGGGCAATCGTTCGAGATCCGCGACCGACACATGCTCATCGACCTTGTGGATGCTGGCGTTGATCGGGCCGATCTCGACGCAGTGCGCGCCCAGCGGTGCGATGAAGCGCGCATCGGACGTGCCGCCGGCGGTGCTTTCCTCGGGCAGCGTGCCGGAACACTCGCGCAGCACTTCGCGCGCAGTCGCGCGCAGCTGACCTTCCGGGGTGTAGAACGGCTCGCCGCCGCGATGCCAGCGGATCCCGTACTCCAGCCCGTGCGCGGTCAACATCGCCTCGCACTCGCGCTCGAGCTGCTCCGCACGCCAGGTCGGGTTGTAGCGCAGGTTGAACACCACCTGCAGCTCACCCGGAATCACGTTGTTGGCGCCGGTGCCGGCGTGCACGTTGCTGATCTGGAAACTCGTCGGCGGGAATGTTTCGTAGCCCGAGTCCCATGCGCGCGTCGACAATTCGACCAGCGCAGGCGCGGCCTGATGGATCGGATTGCGCGCCTTCTCGGGATAGGCGACATGGCCCTGGACACCCTTGATCGTTAGCGTCGCCGACAGCGTGCCGCGTCGGCCGACGCGCAGCAGGTCGCCGAGAGCGGATTTCGACGACGGCTCGCCGGTAATGCACCAATCGATGCGCTGTCCGCGCTCGCGGAACAACTGCGCGACTTTCGGCACACCATCGGTGGCGTCGCCCTCTTCGTCCGAGGTCACCAGCATGGCCACCGTCCCGCGATGGTCCGGATACGCGACCACGAAGCGCTCCAGCGCGACGACGAACGCCGCCACGCTGCCTTTCATGTCGGCGGCGCCGCGGCCGTAGAGCAGGCCATCGCGGATCTCCGGCAAGAACGGATCGCTTGCCCATGCCTCGACCGGTCCCGGCGGCACCACATCGGTATGTCCCAGCAGCACCAGCACAGGCCCCGCGTCGTCGCCCGATCCTGTACCGTGCGTGGCCCAGAGATTGTCGGTCTGGCCGTAGCGCAGATGTTCGCAATGGAAACCGACGCGCGCGAGCCGCTGCGCCAACAGCTGCTGGCAACCCGCATCATTGGGGGTCACGGAACGGCGCGCGACCAGATCCAGTGTCAAGGCCAATACATCGCTCATGTCACCACTCCGAAACGTGCCTTGAAGCCGTTGTCGCTGAAACCCTGCGTGACTGTGCCATCGTCGGTGACAACCACCGGCCGGCGGATAAGCTGCGGATATTCCTTCAGCAGCAGCTTCCATTCGGCATCCGACATCGGTGTCTTGCGGTTCTCAGGCAAGCTGCGCCATGTGGTCGACGACTTGTTGATCATCGCCTCCCAGCCGCCAAGCGCGTCTTTCCATACCAGCAGCGTCTCGGGCGATTGCCGCTGGTCGCGGTAATCGATGAAATCGTGCGCGATCCCGAAGCGCTTCAGCCAGTTGCGCGCTTTCCTGCAGGTATCGCAGTTGTCGAGGCCGTAGAGTGTCGTCATCGCATCGCTTCCATTTGCCGAGCCCGGTCCACGAGCAGGATCAATTTTTCACCCACCTTGTTTCTGGTGAAGGGGTTGAACCGGAATTCCGACTTCGGCATGAACACGATCTCATCGCCAAGCCTGCATTTTTTCCGCAATCGCAGCGAGATCCGCGTCGGGTTCGTCATCTGCGTCACACTGACATTCATGATGTCCGTCAGCCGTATCCGCTCTTCGATGTCGCCCTTGCGCACGATCAGCGCGTCGCCGGCCAAAGACACGTCGTCGGCCAGATCCCACACCAGCTTCCTGAACATGAAAACACCGAATCCGGCCATGATCACCGGCATCAACAGAAACGGCAGCGCATCGATCTTTTCGGGAGGACCGGCAACAAAGCCCATGACCACGAAAATCACCAGGAATCCCAGCCAGATCGTCGGAAACACCCGTTTGAGGAAAAAAGTGCCCCCCGAAAGTGTTTCGCCAATCATTCTGCCAGCCCGCGCAACAATTCGTTGATGGAAGTCTTGCTGCGGGTCTTCTCGTCCACCTGCTTGACGATCACCGCGCAGTACAGCGAATGCGAGCCATCGGCGGCCGGCAGCTGGCCGGAAACGACCACGCTGCCAGGAGGGACGCTGCCGTAGCTGATTTCCTTCGTCGCGCGGTTGTAGACGCGGGTGCTCTGACCGAGGAACACGCCCATGCCGATCACGCTGTGGTGGCCGACGACGAAGCCTTCGACTACTTCCGAACGCGCGCCGATGAAGCAGTGGTCTTCGATGATGGTCGGTGATGCCTGCAGCGGTTCGAGCACGCCGCCGATGCCGGCGCCACCGGAGAGATGGCAGTGCTTGCCGATCTGCGCGCAGCTGCCGACCGTGGCCCAGGTGTCGACCATCGTGCCCTCGCCGACGTACGCGCCGATATTGACGAAGCTCGGCATCAGCACGACGTCCTTCGCGATGTGCGCGCCGCGCCGCGCGATCGCACCCGGCACCACGCGCACGCCGAGCGCACGGAAATCGGCTTCGGCGAAACCTTCGAACCGCGCCGGTACCTTGTCCCAGAACGGCGCAGGCTGCGCGTCGATCAGTTGCATCTCCTGGGTACGGAAGAACAGCAGCACCGCTTTCTTCAGCCATTCGTTGACGGTCCAGCCACCATCCGCGCCGGGCGAAGCGACACGCAATTCTCCGGCTTCGAGACCGGCGATGGCACGGTCGACGGCGGGGCGCACGCTGTCCGCGATTTCGTCGACGCCGAGATTCGTACGACGATCCCAAGCGCTGTCGATGATGGTCTGCAGTTCGGTGGCGGTATCGTTGTTCATGCGGTGGGGGAGTCTTCGTCGTCGGTGGGGAGTCGGTTCAAGCAGGGACTGCGCTGTCCAGCGATGCCTGCAGCGCGGCGCGCAAGGCTTCGGCCTGCGCTTCGTCGAGCGGTTGGTCGTGCGCATCGGCGATCAGGAACATGTCTTCCGCGCGCTCACCGAAGGTCGCGATGCGCGCATCGTGCACGCGCACATGCTGCTGACGCAGAACGTGGGTGACATCGGCGAGCAATCCGGGGCGGTCGGTACAGATCAGGCTCATCCGCGTGCTCAGGCCGTTGGCTGCGGGTTCCAGACCGATGCGCGGCGCGATCCGGAAATGTTTCAGATGCCGCGGCTGCGCGCGACGCGACGGCAGCAGCCGGTCGAGATCGCCGGACAGCGCGCGGCGCAGATTCGATTCGATCTGCTCGACCGCCGGCGCATGCTGCGGATCGCTCGGCAACACATGGAAGGTGTCGAAAATCAGCCCCTGTGGGCCATCGAGCGCGCGCGCCTGCTGGATCGCCAGCCCCAAGCGGTCGAGGGTGATGACGATCGCCGCGAACAGACCGTCCCGGTCCGGCGTGTGCACGAAAACCTCGTACCCGCCGCCGCGCCCGCGCAGCAGCCGCGTGCGCGCGACGATGTCGCCGGGCGCGCTGCCGTGCAGCGTCGTCGCCTGCCAGACGATCTGGTCCGGACGGCTGCGCAGGAAATTCTCGCGCGGCATGCGCGCGAAGATCGCGTCGATCGCCGCATCGTCGAAGCCCTGCTCGATCAGCAGACCGCGCGCGACGCCCTGGTTTTCGACGATGCGCTCGTCCGCAGCGACCGGATGCTCCAGACCACGGCGCAGCGCGAAGCGCGTGGCGGTGTGCAGATCGGCCAGCAGCCGGTCTTTCCATGCGTTCCACAGTTTCGGTGAAGTGCCGGCGATATCCGCGCAGGTCAAGAGATAGAGGTAGTCGAGGCGCTGACGGTCGGCGACTTCGGCGGCGAAGCGATGGATCACCTCGGGATCGGTGATGTCCTGCTTCTGCGCCGTCACCGACATCAGCAGATGCTTGCGCACAAGCCATTCGATCAGCGCGGTATCCGCTTCCGAGAGTCCATGCACCAGACAGAACTCGCGGGCATCGACCGCACCGAGTTCGGAATGATCGCCGCCGCGGCCCTTGCCGATATCGTGGAAAAGACCGGCGATCAGCAGCAGTTCCGGCTTGCGCAGCGATGGCCACACCGTATGCGCGGTCGAGAAACGCTCATCGGCGGCACCGCTGGAAAAGATCGCAAGATTGCGCAGCACCGCCAGCGTGTGCTGATCGACCGTGTAGACATGGAACAGATCGAACTGCATGCGCCCGGAGACCTGCGCGAACGCGGGAATCCAGCGTCCGAGCACGCCCAGCCGCGCCATGCGTTCCAGCACCTTCACCGGCTGCGGGCCGCGCAGCAGACCGAGGAACTGCTGGCGCAGCAGATGGTCGTTCTGGTGATAGGCGGAAATCTTCTGCAGCGTTTCGGCCAATGTCCATGCAGTCATCGAATGCAGGCCACGGATCCGCGGATGCGACGCCCAGGCCGAAAACAGCGCGAAGACCTGCGCCGTGCCGCGCAACAGCCAAGCGCGATCGCGCACCGCGAGGTAGCCGCGACGCAGTTCGAAATGATCGTCCAGCGTTTCGATCTCGCCCTCGCCTTCGATCTGCTCCTCGAAGCGTTGCAGCAGGCGGTCGTTGATGCGCAACACCCGGCCGGCGCTGCGGTAGAAACCCTGCATCATCTGTTCGACAGCGAGATTGTCGGCATCGTCGGTATGACCCAGACGCGCGGCGAGCAGCTTCTGGTAATCGAAGCGGAGACGCTCCTCGCGCCGTTTCGCGACCAGATGCAGGCCGAAGCGCAGACGCGACAATGCTTTGCGTTCGCGTTCGAGCGTATCGAATTCGACCGCGCCGATCTGGCCGAACGCCAGCATCGATTCGAGATTGCCGCTACCCAGCAGGCGCTGCGCCATCCAACGCAATGTCTGGATGTCGCGCAATCCACCGGGGCCGTCTTTGAGATTGGGTTCCAGATTGTCCGACGTGTCTCCAAATCGGGCATGTCGCTGCGCCTGCTCCTGGACCTTGGCACGGAAGAATTCGCCCGCCGGCCAGACCCGATCCGGCGAAGTCGCTGCGCGGAGTGAGGCTTGCGCATCGTCATCAGCGACCAGCGCGCGCCATTCCATCATCGCGGTCAATACGGTCTGGTCCGCGGCGGCATCGGTGCACTGTGCCGGCGAACGCACGGCCTGGCTCGCCTGCAGACCGGCATCCCACAGCAGCGCAAGGAACCGCGCCAGTGCATCGCGATACGTCTGCTGCGCATCGTCGTCCGCGAGCACCAGCAGATCGATATCGGATTGCGGAAACAGTTCGCCACGCCCATACCCGCCGATCGCGAACAGCGCCAGACCGGCATCGGTCGGCACGCAGCGGGCCCAGGTCGCGCGGATCAGGTCGTCGACGGCCGTAGCACGCTTCTCGACCAGCCGATCGACATCGGCGCTCTGGTCGAACTGCGCCGCGAGTTGCGCATCTACTTGCGCAAGCGACACCCGGGTCGCGGCCGTCCACGCGGCATCGCCATCGGACGTCGAAGGGATGGAACTGCCGGCCGGATGCATGGGGGCGGCATTGCTCATCGTTCAGAGGTCGTTGTCGTCGCCGGGCAGACGGGTCAGGATTTCGACGCCGGTCTCGGTGACCGCCACCGTATGCTCCCATTGCGCCGATAGCGTGCGGTCCTTGGTGACCACGGTCCAGCCATCGGGCATCAGCCGGGTATGGCGCGCGCCCTCGTTGATCATCGGCTCTATGGTGAAGACCATCCCCGGCTTCAGCACCAGGCCATCGCCGGGGCGGCCGTAGTGCAACACCTGCGGATCCTCGTGATACACGCGGCCGATGCCGTGGCCGCAGTATTCGCGGACCACCGAGAAGCGCTCGCCCTCGGCATAGCTCTGGATCGCGTGGCCGATATCGCCGAGCGTGGCGCCCGGTTTGACCGTGCGGATGCCGCGAAACATCGCTTCGCGGGTCACTTCGACCAGTCGACGCGCCATCACCGAGGGCGTGCCGGCGTAATACATGCGGCTGGTGTCGCCGTGCCAGCCGTCCTTGATCACGGTGACATCGATATTGATGATGTCGCCATCCTTCAGCACCTTGGTCGGCCCGGGAATACCATGGCAGATCACGTTGTTGACCGAGGTGCAGACGGTCGCCGGGAACCCGCGGTAACCGACGTTGGCCGGGATCGCCTGCTGCACGTTCACGATATGGTCGTGACAGATACGGTCCAGTTCGCCGGTGCTGACGCCGGGCTTCACGTGGGGCGCGATGATTTGCAGCACCTCGGCGGCCAAGCGGCCGGCCACGCGCATGCGCTCGATGTCTTCGGGGGTTTTGATGGTCATGGCCATGGCCGCATTATTGCCCATTCATGCGGTTTTCGTCCCCTCGACTTGTCCGTAACCCCCTGTTGCGGCTAGAATCGCCGGGCTGTGTACTGGCCAAGGCCGGCCACACCGCCGACAACGGGCGTCACCGTTGAATCCACACCCGCCGCAAATCTCCGTACCGGGGTGTCTTTCGCAGTGCATCGCGAAGGATCTGGCTACGGCGCAGCGGGGAGGCCCAACCCCGGAGCCACGCGCACCGCTTCATGGCGGGCGCACCGCCTTCATCCGATCACACGATCGCGGCGGACGGTTCCACCATTCGGAGTTTCGCAATGCCCCAGATCACCATGCGCCAGATGCTGGAAGCCGGCGTCCATTTCGGCCACCAGACCCGTTACTGGAACCCCAAGATGGGTCCGTACATCTTCGGCGCCCGCGGCAAGATCCACATCATCAACCTCGAGAAGACCGTTCCGTTGTTCAACGACGCGATGAACTTCATCTCGGGCATCGCCCAGAAGCGCGGCGTGATCCTCTTCCTCGGCACCAAGCGCAGCGCGCGCGATTCGGTGAAGGAAGAAGCCGAACGCTGCGGCATGCCGTACATGACCCAGCGCTGGCTGGGCGGCACGCTGACCAACTTCCGTACCGTGAAGCAGTCGGTGTCGCGCCTGAAGGAACTGGAAGCCGGCGAAACCGACGGCACCTTCCAGAAGATGGTCAAGCACGAAGTGCTGACCCTGCGCCGCGAACGCGAAAAACTGCTCGCATCGCTCGGCGGCATCAAGGAAATGAACCGTCTGCCCGACGCGCTGTTCGTGATCGACATCGGTCATGAAGACATCGCGATCAAGGAAGCCAAGAAGCTCGGCATCCCGGTCATCGCCGTCGTCGACACCAACTACGACCCCAACCTGGTCGACTATCCGATCCCGGGCAACGATGACGCCATCCGCGCCGTGCAGCTGTACGCCCGCGCCGCTGCCGATTCCGTGCTGGAAGGCAAGGCCGCCGCACCGCAGGCCGCTACGGTCCGCGAGGAAGACTTCGCCGACGCCGATGGCGAAGGCAAGGGCGACAAGCGCGGTCCGCGCGGTCGTGGTCCCGGCGGTGCCGGCAAGAAGCCCGAAGGCGCGAAGAAGCCGGAAGTGGCCGCTGCTGCAGCGCCGGCGGAAGCCGAAGCTGCGGGCGAGGCACCGGCCGCCGAGTAATTTCCTTCGAGCAACAGGCCCCCGCGTCATCGCCAAGTCATGCGGTCGCGCAACACTGCGCGGCCGCGTTCCCCATCTCGCCGCGTCCGACGTGCATCGCATGCTCGGGAAACCGGCGTCTCTACGGCGGGCCTGGGCCCGCCCTACATTGATTCATATCGAGGTTTGCAATGGCTGAAATCACCGCCTCCCTGGTCAAGGAACTGCGCGAGCGCACCGGCGCCGGGATGATGGAGTGCAAGAAAGCGCTCACCGAAAACAACGGCGATCTCGAAACGTCCGCCGAGTGGCTGCGCAAGCAGGGCATCATCAAGGTCGGCAAGAAGGCCGATCGCGTCACCGCCGAAGGTCGCATCGCGATGGCCCAGGACGGCGGCAAGGCCGTGCTGGTCGAGATCAATTCCGAAACCGACTTCGTGGCCAAGGACGACAACTTCCTGGCCTTCATCGACGCCGTCGCAAAGGCCGCACTGGCCTCCGGCGCCGCCGATGTCGAAGCGCTGAAGTCGGCGAAGATCGCCTCAGGCGAAACCGTCGAAGACGCGCGGGCCGCGCTGGTATCGAAAGTCGGCGAAAACGTGCAAGTCCGCCGCATGGCCCGCGTCGACAGCAGCGACAACGTCGCCGCCTACGTCCACAGCGGCAAGATCGGCGTGCTGGTCGAGCTCAAGGGCGGCAACGCCGACCTCGCCCGCGGCATCGCCATGCACGTGGCTGCCATGAACCCGCCGCACAACAAAGCCAGCGACGTGCCGGCCGAGTTCATCGCCAAGGAAAAGGAAATCGAACTGGCGAAGATGACCGACAAGGACAAGGCCAAGCCGGCCGACATCCTCGAAAAGATCATCGGCGGCAAGATCGCCAAGATCGTCAACGAGAACACCCTGTACGGCCAGCCCTACGTGCTGAACACCGAGCAGACGGTCGAAGCCGCGGTCAAGGCTGCCGGGGCCGATGTCACCGGCTTCCAGCGTCTGGCCGTGGGCGAAGGCGTCGAGAAAGTGGTGGAAGACTACGCCGCCGAAGTGGCGAAGGCGATGCAGGTCTAGTTCAAGTTTCACCGTAATAGGCGCGGCAGCCCCGATGACGGGCTGCCGTGGTCCGGGACGCGCCACTATGTCTGTTTCACCAGCCTGACCGCGCTGCCATCCCGTCCTTCCAGTGTGGTTAGACGAACGCCATCCTGTGCGTTGCGAGGCGAGCCATGAATCTCCCCGAGGTCATCCGCACCATCCACCCGCAAGACAGCATGTGGCAACCGAATGAAAGCTGGTACTTCGCGGTTGGGCGTAGCGCATTGCGCCTGGTGGACGTCGCGGCTCGGACCTCCTGGCTGCCGTCCATCACCAGCATCCTGGATTTGCCCTGCGGCCATGGCCGGGTCGGGCGCTATCTGAGCGCAGCGTATCCCGAGGCCGAACTTTTCTTCTGCGATATCGAGAAAAGCGGCGCCGATTTCTGCGCCGAAACCTTTGGCGGAACCGCGATCCATTCCCGCCCCGAATTGACTGAGGTGTTACTGCCCAAGGTCGATATGATCTGGGTCGGCTCGCTGTTCACCCATATCGATCAGGAACGCATGCAACGTTGGCTGCGCTACCTTTGCGAGCACCTCAACCCTGACGGAATGCTGGTGGCGACGTTCCATGGCGAATGGAGCCTGCGGATGCAGGAGACCTATCGGATGATCGACGATGCGAGTTGGCAGAAGATCGTCGACCAGTATCGGCGCGAGGGCTATGGGTATGCCGCTTACCCGGACACCGAACAGCACAGTCAGGGCTGCGTCACAGCCCAAGACTACGGTGTGTCGCTCTGCCATCCGGACCGGTTGCTGCAAACCGTACGCGACATACCGCACATTCGACTTGCCGGCTACATGGAACGGGGATGGGCGGACAACCACGACGTCGCCATGATCGCGAAGGATGATCGCGACCGCCCATGGACATCGGCATTCCGAAACTGGAAAGAAAGCTCAACCGGCCCGAATTGAGCGGTTTCGACGTCATCCGGATGCGTTACGGCAACGAGATCGCAGCCCGGTTCCTGCGCGAAGTCGCGGCGATGGCGCAGACCTGATCGCGGCTTGCGCCGCCCCTGCAGAAGTCGAGCGCCTCGGCAACGCTCGCTTACATCGTATGCGTGGTCTTGTCCGAGGTCATGATGCCGGCGAGGATGACCTCGATCTTGCCGCGCACCGCTTCGCCTTCGGGAGTTTCGGCGAACTGCACGCCGATGCCAGCGGCCCGGTTGCCCTGCGCGCCTGCGGGAGTGACCCAGACGACTTTGCCGGCGACAGGCAGGCGTTCGGTGGATTCAGGCAGAGTCAGCAGCAGGAACACTTCATCGCCGATGAAATAGCGCTTGGCGGTGGGGACGAACACGCCGCCATTTTTCACGAAGGGCATGTACGCCTGGAACATGGCGTGCTTGTCCTTCACCGCGAGGGAGAGGATGCCCTGCCGGGCGCCGCTTGCCGCTTTGACGTTCATCGTCGTGCTCCAGAAGACTGCTGTGACGCGCCACCTGCTGCTTTGCCCGGGCCCCGCCACTGCGCGAGCAGTTCGGCGAGGGCGAGATCGGCGCGGACCGTGGTCCGCAGCAGGTCGCGGGTGCGGTTGGCGGCGTCGAACCAGGTTGCGAGGGTGCGGATTCTGATCGGATCGGTCAAGCGCCCGGCCTCGGACAGGGCCAGATCGGCGGCGTGGCGCAGACGCTGGTCGAGGTCGTCGGCATCGGCCCAGCGCTTGGCGGTGTCGAGCGGAGACTTGTCGCCACGGCCGATGGCCTGCAGGTCGGCAGCGATCTCGCGACGCAGATCGAGACCGCCATCGCGCAACCAGCGGTCGGCCAAGCCGGGATGGCCACGCGCTGCGGCGAGCGCTTCACGTGCGCTGGCGTCGGCATGGCCTTGGGCGAGCAGCCACATCAAGGCTTCGTCCAGCGGCGGCAACCGCATCTCAAGCCGCTGGCAACGGCTGCGGATGGTGGCGGGCAGGCGCATGGGGTTGGCAGTGATCAGCCAGAGATAGCGGCCGGGCTGCGGTTCTTCGAGAGTCTTCAGCAGTGCGTTGCAGGCGGCGTGATTGATGGCGTCGGCGGGATCGAGGATGACGATCTGCGCACCACCGTATTGCGGGGTGAGCGAAAGTTTTTCGGAAATCAGGCGGATCTGTTCGATCACCAGTTCGGTGCGCAGGCGCGGCGGACGCGCCTTGTCGTTCCACTCGTAGCCGACGAAGGTGAGATCCGGATGGCCGGAATGGCCGTAGGGATGCGCCAGCATGCCGTCAGGGCGCTGCTCGGCGGGGTCGCGCTGGTAGCGGTTCTCGAACAGCTGACAGCTGCGGCAGTGGCCGCAGGGTTCGCCTGCGCTGTCGCGGGCGGTGCAGAGCATGCGCTGGGCCAGCCGCTCCGCCAGAAGGCGCTTGCCGAGCTGCGCGGGGCCGCACAGCAGCAGCCCGTGGCCGAGGCGGCCACTGTCGAGCGCAGCGGTGGTCTGGGCGTACATGCGCTGTTGCCAGGGTGCGAAGGCGGGCAGTTGCAGACTCATGCGCGCGCACTCATCCAGGCATGTTCGTGCGGGCGATGAACATGCGCAGGATCGCGACCGCGTCGGCAGCGACTTCGGCGGCGGATTGGGTCGCGTCGATCACACGCATGCGCTCGGGTTCGGCACGCGCGCGGGCGAGGAAGGCGCCGCGCACCTTCTCGAAGAAATCGTCGCGCTCGCGTTCGATGCGATCGGGTCCATTGCCGCCGAACGCCAGATCGCGACCGCGGGTGCGTTCGCGGCCCTGGGCGACGCCCAGATCGAGCAGCAGCGTGAGCCCGGGCTGGATGCCGACGACGCGATGTTCGAGTTCGGCGATGAACGCAGGGTCGATCCCGCGTCCGCCGCCCTGGTAGGCGTAACTGGAATCGGTGAAACGGTCGCTGATCACCCACGCGCCACGCGCGAGCGCAGGCAGGATGGTTTCACGCACGTGCTGCGCGCGCGCGGCGAACATCAGCAGCAGTTCGGTTTCGGCGACGGGCTGCTCGTGCTGCACGCCGTCGACGGGGACATTCAACAACAGGCTGCGGATCTGTTCGGCCAAGGGCGTTCCACCAGGCTCGCGCGTGGACACCACGTCATGCCCAGCCTGCTGCAGCGCGTCGCGCAGCGCGTTGAGCACCGTGGTCTTGCCCGCGCCCTCCCCGCCTTCCAGCGAGACGAAATGCGGATGACGTTCGAGACCGTCGTCGATGCCGGCCGTCACGGTTTGTTCGCCTGCTGCTCGCCAGCACGCTGCGCGCGATAGCGCTTGAGATAGTCGGCAACCGCCGACTGATGTTCGGCGTAGGTTTTGGTGAACACGTGGCGGCCGCTGCCGTCGCCGATGGCGACGAAGAAGATGGCATCGCCCGGCGCCGGATGCGCGGCCGCCTGCAGCGCGGCGCGGCCGGGCATCGAGATCGGCGTCGGCGGCAAACCGTCTCGGGTGTAGGTGTTGTACGGCGTGTCGGTCTCGAGGTCGCGGCGGCGGATGTTGCCGGTGTAGGCGCTGCCCATGCCGTAGATCACGGTGGGATCGGTTTCCAGCCGCATCGGCACGTTCAGACGGCGCACGAACACGCCCGCGATCTGCGGCCGTTCTTCCGGCGCGCCGGTTTCCTTTTCGATGATCGAGGCGAGCGTCAGCAGCTCGTAGGGCGTCTGCAGCGGCAACCCCTTGTCGTGCCCGGTCCAGGCTTCGGCCAGCGCTTTCTCCATCGCCACGGCTGCGCGCTTGAGCACGTCGAGGTCGCTGTCGTCGCGCGTGTACTGATAGGTTTCGGGCAGGAAGCGGCCTTCCGGATGCTGGGCGCCCAGACCGAGCGCGCGCATCAGCGCCGCATCGTCGAGCTGCGCGCCTTCCTGTTTCAGCGGCGTCGCCTTGGCCAGCGCAGCGCGCAGGTCGCGGATGTTCCAGCCTTCGACGATGGTGAACCGGTAACTGACGACCTTGCCGTCGCGCATGCGTGCGAGCAGTTCGCGCGGCGTCATACCCGGTTCCAGCGCGTATTCGCCGATCTGGATCTTGCCGGCGGTGCCCATCTGCTTGGCCAGCGCGCGCCACTCGAAGTCGTGACTCTCCACCCCGAGCGCGCGCAGCTTGCGCAGCACCTTGGGCAAGGTATCGCCGGGCGCGACGATGAGCGTTTCGCCGTCTTCGATCCCGGTCATGGCTGCATCGGCGAAACCGAGGTAGCGCTGATAAGCCAGAAAACCGAACGCGCCCACCGCGACCGCGATCAACGCCAGGAACAACAGCGCGAACACGCCGAGGCGGGATTTTTTCTTGCGGGCTGCACTCACGGAATGTCCTCGTTCGATGCGATGTTGAAGGCCGGATATGTGAAGGCAGGATGCGCGGCGGCGAGACGGCGACGGGCCTCGTCGACCGCAGGATGCGGCGACCAGACGCGGTCGCCCAACCGGGCCACCGGCAGGATACCGCGCACCGCATTGCACAGGATCACTGCGTCGGCGGTTTCGACTTCGCCCATGCCGAGCCGACGCTCGCCGGTCGCCAGGACCTGCAGCGCCCAGCCGCGACAGACCCCGGCGATGCCGCAGACATCCACCGGCGGCGTCCACCAGTGGCCGTCGCGCAGCACGAACAGATTGGCGGCGGTGGCGGCGACGACATCGCCTTCGGTATCGAGCATCAGGCCTTCGTCGATGCCCGGATCGCTCCATTCTGAACGGGCGAGAATCTGTTCGAGCCGGTTGCAATGCTTGATACCGGCCAGCAGCGGCTGCCGCGACAGGCGCGTATCGCACCAGCGCAGCACCAGACCACCGTGACGCGACGGCGGCGGCAGCGCCGAGGCGGTCAGCATCCATACCGGCGGTGCGTCAGCTGTCGGCGCATAACCGCGCCCCCCACTGCCGCGGGTGACGATGAGCTTGATCGCCGCATCGCGATGCTGCGACAACCAGTCGTACAGTTCGATGTCGAGACGTTCGGGCGATGGCAGCGCAATCCGCAATCGCGCCGCACCCAGTGCGAGCCGCGCGCGATGCGCCGGCCACCACGGAATCGACCCGTCGATCGCGCGCATGGTCTCGAATACGCCATCGCCGTAGGCGAAACCCCGACCTTCGGCCAGCACGGCATCGATTCCATCTTCGACCCGCGCTTCGCCGACGTACAACCGCGCGCTCATGCGTCCGTTCCGATGGCTTTGAGCAGACCGCGCGCCTTGGCGCGGGTTTCGTCGAGTTCGCGCTGCGGATCGGAGTCGGCGACGATGCCCGCGCCGGTGCGGAAGCGCAGCGTACTGCCGCCGGACGCATCGGCTTCCACTTCAGCGCTGCGGATCAGGATATTCAGATCGAGATCGCCGTCGCGATTGAGCCAGCCGAACGCACCGGTATAAGCGCCGCGACCGGTGCCTTCCAGCTCGGCGATGATCTGCATGCAGCGCACTTTCGGGCAGCCGGTGATCGTGCCGCCGGGAAACACCGCGCGGATCGTCGCGCCCGGCGATGCGTCGTCGCGCAGGCGTCCGCGCACGTTGCTGACGATGTGATGCACGTGCGAATAGCTTTCGACCGTCATCAATTCGTCCACTTCGACGCTGCCCGGCACGCAGACGCGACCGAGATCGTTGCGTTCGAGATCGATCAGCATCACGTGTTCGGCACGTTCTTTCGGATGACCGACGAGTTCGCGGATGCGCGCCGCGTCGTCGTCGCCCTCGAAACGCGGGCGGGTGCCGGCGATCGGTCGGGTTTCGACCACATCGCCGCGCACCGACACCAGACGCTCCGGGGAAGAACTTGCCACCGCCCACGGCGCGTCGGCGGTACCGCCCGCGAACAGTCCCGCGAACGGCGCCGGACTGGCCGTGCGCAGACGCGCGTACAGCGCGGCGGGATCGAGCGGTTGCGCGAAGCGCGCGCGCCACGCCCGCGAAAGATTGACCTGGAACACATCGCCCGCAGCGAGGTAATCGAGAATCCGCGATACGCCGGTAGTGAATGCATCCGGCGCATCGTCCTGCAGCGACGATGGCGCTTGCCACGCGGGCAGCGTTGCGGGATCGGCGGCATCGATATCGGCGAGGATGCCATCCAGGATCGCTGAGGAATCCTGCTCGGCGATCGCGAAACATTCGCCGGTGGCGTGATCGCGCAACACCGCCGCCGGACAACGCAGCGCGAGCGCGACGGGCAACACGCCTTCGGCCTGCGGCAAGCGCAGCACCGGCTCGACCTGCGCCGCGAGCTCGTAGGCGAGGAACAACGCCCAGCCGCCGCGAAAGGGCCAACGCGGCTCTTCGCGCGGTGTGCGCAACGCGCGCCAGCGGTCATCGAGCAATGCGAGGAAATCGTGGCCTCCGCTTCGGTCGTACACGCAGGCATCGTCATGATCCCGGATACGCCCATCGCGATCGAGCCGCAGTGTTTCGCCTTCGGCGACGAGCAACAGATCCCAGCGACTCATGCTCGAACGAGGCTGCGCACGACCGACAGGCAGCGACGACGAGGTGGATTGCAGCAACAGCGGAT
Organism: Lysobacteraceae bacterium; assembly: GCA_040079515.1. Taxonomy (GTDB): domain Bacteria; phylum Pseudomonadota; class Gammaproteobacteria; order Xanthomonadales; family Xanthomonadaceae; genus Lysobacter_I. Next base: position 18,321 of record JBEBKD010000001.1, on the reverse strand, counting down.
AGCGCTCGGGCGCCTGACGATGCAGACGCAACAGATCGCAGTCCGCCGGCAACGCGCGGGTAACGATCATGCGGACAACACCTCGAAGGGAATTACAGTCGACCGAAGACCAGCGTACCGTTGGTGCCGCCGAAGCCGAAGCCGTTCGACACCGCGACGTCGATCTTCTTTTCGCGCGCGACATTCGGCACGTAATCCAGATCGCAGCCTTCGCCGGGCACGTCGAGATTGATCGTAGGCGGAATGATGCCTGTCTGCAGCGCCATCACCGAGAACACCGCTTCCACGCCACCGGCAGCGCCGAGCAGATGGCCGGTCATCGATTTCGTCGACGACACCATGGTCTTGTAGGCGTGATCGCCGAGCGCGCGTTTGATGGCGAGCGTTTCGGCAAGATCGCCCAGTGCGGTCGATGTGCCGTGGGCGTTGAGGTATCCGACCTGGTCGGGACGGACACCGGCATCCTTGAGCGCGGCGGTCATGCAGCGCGCCGGGCCTTCGCCGTTCTCGCTGGGTGCGGTCATATGGAAAGCGTCGGCACCGGCGCCGAAACCGAGCAGTTCGCAGTAGACCCGCGCGCCCCGCGCTTTGGCGTGTTCGTACTCTTCGATGACGAGGATGCCGGCACCGTCGCCCATCACGAATCCGTCGCGATCCTTGTCCCAGGGGCGCGATGCGCGGGCAGGATCGTCGTTGCGGGTCGACATGGCTTTCATCGCGCAGAACCCACCGATGGATGTGGGACTGGAACCGCGCTCGGCGCCACCGGCGATCATCACGTCCGCATCGCCGTATTGGATCGTGCGCATCGCCATGCCGATGGAGTGATTGGAACTTGCGCAGGCCGACACTGCGGAAAAGTTCGGACCCTGGATGCCGGTCATCAGACTGATCTGGCCCGGCAGCATATTGATGATGGTGCTGGGGATGTAGAACGGCGAGATCTTGCGCGGGCCGCCCTCGTGGTACTTGATCGTTTGTTCCTCGATGCCGAGGATGCCGCCGATGCCCGAACCGATCATCGCGCCGATACGCTCGGCGTTGCTCTCGTTCACCTCCAGCCCGGCATCGCGCATCGCCATCAGACTGGCGGCCACACCGTAGTGGATGAAGGGGTCCATTTTCTTGACGTCCTTCGGTGCGATCCATGCCAGGGGATCGAAACCCTTGACCTCGCCAGCGATCCGGGTCGCCATGGCGGAAGGGTCGAAATGGCTGATCTGCGCAATGCCGGAACGCCCGTTGACGATACCGTCCCAACTGCTGGCCAGATCGTTGCCCAACGGTGAGACGATGCCCAGACCGGTGACCACTACGCGACGCTTCGACATTGGCTCTACTCCCGAACTTTTCAGGGACTTCACGATACTTTCCCGCGACACGATGGATGCGTCGCGACGCGCGGACTCACACCGCGCCCTCAAAACGCGCAGGGCCGCGATGCGGCCCCGGCGGTCGCCCGATCCGTGATCGGGCGCAGGATCAAAGCGCGCTTACGGCTTGACGTGAGACTTGATGTAGTCGATGGCCTGCTGCACCGACGTGATCTTCTCGGCCTCTTCGTCCGGAATCTCGCATTCGAATTCTTCTTCGAGGGCCATCACCAGCTCGACGGTGTCGAGCGAGTCTGCGCCGAGATCGTCGACGAAAGATGCGCTGTTGGTGACTTCATCGTCCTTGACGCCAAGTTGTTCGATCACGATTTTCTTGACGCGTTCTTCGATGCTGCTCATGGGTTGTGCTCCGGGAGGTAAATGTCGCGGTGGATAGTGTAAGGGAAACAAGGGTTCGAAAAAGGCCCGGACGGGCCTTGTCGATTCAATGACTTGCCGAATATCGATAGGCTGGAGCGCCGCACCCGCGCCCAGAACGGCGGCCGGACGGCGGATTGGAGCCTGCGGGATCAGGGCATGTACATCCCGCCGTTGACATGCAGCGTTTCGCCGGTGATGTAGCCGGCGGCAGGGCCAGCCAGGAACGCGACCGCATGGGCGATGTCGTTGGCTTCGCCGAGGCGGCCGAGGGCGATCTGGCCGAGCAGACCTTCCTTCACCACCTCGGGCAGCTCTCGGGTCATGTCGGTATCGATGAAACCCGGTGCGACCACATTCACGGTGATGCCGCGCGAGCCGATTTCCTTGGCCAGCGATTTGCTGAAAGCGATGATGCCGGCCTTGGCTGCTGCGTAATTGGTCTGACCCGCATTGCCGGTGACGCCGATGACCGATGCGATGTTGACGATGCGGCCCTTGCGCGCTCTCATCATGCCCCGCATGACCGCCTTGCTGGTGCGATAGACGCTGGTGAGATTGGTATCGAGGATCGACTGCCATTCCTCGTCCTTCATCCGCATCAGCAGATTGTCGCGCGTGATACCGGCGTTGTTGACCAGAATGGACACGGTGCCGAATTCCTTGGCGATGCCATCGATCAACGCCTCGACCGCTGCGCCGTCGACCACGTCGAGCTTGCGGCCATGGCCGCCGAACGGCGCAAGGCGCTCGCCGATGGCCTGCGCGCCGCTGTCCGAAGTGGCGGTACCGATGACGGTCGCGCCTTGCGCGGCAAGCAGGTCGGCGATGGCGGCGCCGATACCGCGGCTGGCGCCGGTCACGAGGGCGATCTCGCCGTTGAGGGGGCTGTACTGCGCGGTGTCGGTGGTCATGGGAGTCATGTCATGAAGGGGGGTTGCGCCGAATGCGGGGAGCCCGCGATCAGCGCCAGGCTTCGAGCGTCGTCTCGAAATCGTCCACTGCGCCGAGCGCACGATGCTCGATCGACTTGTCGATGCGTTTGATCAGTCCGCCCAGCACTTTGCCGGGGCCGCATTCGGCGGCACGCAAGACACCGCGCGCAGACAACGCCTCGACGCAGGCGGTCCACTGCACCGGCAGATACAACTGGCGCACCAGCGCATCGCGGATCGCCTGCACGCCGTCGTGCACTTCCGCATCGACGTTCTGGATCACCGGCAGCACGGGTTCTCGCCAATCGACGCCATGCATCGCTTCGCCGAGACGATTCGCGGCATCGCGCATCAGCGGCGTATGCGACGGCACACTGACCGCAAGTCGCACGACCTTGCGCGCGCCGCGGCCGCCCAGCAGCACGCTGGCGCGTTCGACCGCTGCTGCGTGGCCACCGATCACGATCTGGCCGGGGGCATTGAAATTGGCGGCGACGACAACTTCGCTGCCCGACGCTTCGTCGCAGGTTTCGCGGACGATATCGCCTTCGACGCCGATCACTGCGGCCATCGCACCGCTGCCGGCAGGCGATGCGTCCTGCATCAGCTGCCCGCGGATGCGCACCAGATGCGCGGCTTCGCGCAGCGACAACGCACCGGCGGCGACCAGCGCGCTGTATTCGCCGAGACTGTGACCGGCGAGTACCGACGGCATCGCTCCGCCCTGCGACTGCCACAAGCGCCAAACGGCAACGCTCGCGGCGAGCAGTGCTGGCTGGGTGAATTCGGTACGATCGAGCTGTTCTTCCGGGCCGCCCTGCGACAGCGCCCAGAGATCGATGCCGGCGCCATCAGAGGCCTCCACGAAGCTCTCGCGGATCGATGAGTAGCGCTCGGACAACTCGGCGAGCATGCCGACGGACTGCGAGCCCTGTCCGGGAAACACGAAGGCCAGGGTCGGATCGGCCGCTTGGGGTTCGCTCACGCGGTGTTCCAGCTCGAATGCGGAAGGCGATGATACGGGCGAACGCCGCCGTCTGTCTGTACGACGGCGTATGTAGGACATGCCACGAATCGGAAAATCGGCGCGGCATGGCCAGCAAAAAGCCGCCGCGTCCTCACGATCGCGACGGCTTCGCCGAAAAGCGGGACGACATCAATAGCGCAGCAGCGCCGAGCCCCACGTGAAACCGCCCCCGAAGGCTTCGAGCAATACCATCTGGCCGCGCTGGATCCGGCCCGAACGCACCGCTTCGTCCAGCGCCAACGGTACGGAACCGGAAGAGGTGTTGCCGTGTTTGTCGACGGTCACGATGACCCGTTCCATCGGCATATCGAGGCGTTTCGCGGTGGATTCGATGATGCGCAAATTGGCTTGGTGAGGAATCAGCCAATCGATGTCGTGACACTCGATACCATTGGCTTCCAGCGTTTCCTCGGCCACCGAATCCATCGCCTTGACCGCATGCTTGAACACTTCGCTTCCGGCCATCTTGATGCGGACACCGACGTTGTGTTCTTCCGGCTTGAAACCGACCGAGACACCGACCGGGTTCCACAACAATTCCTTCTTGCCGCCATCTGCGTGCAGATGGGTGCTGAGGATGCCGGTCTCTTCGTCGGCCCTGAGCACGACCGCACCGGCGCCGTCGCCGAACAGCACACAGGTGGTGCGATCGGACCAGTCGATCATCCGGGTCAGCGTTTCGGCGCCGATCACCAGCACCGTTTTCGAAGCGCCGGAACGGATGAACTTGTCTGCGACGGTGAATGCGTAGATGAAGCCGGAACAAGCAGCGTTGACGTCGAACGCGGCGCAACCGTCGGCGCCGAGCCGATGCTGGATCAGGCAGGCGGTCGACGGGAAGATCACGTCTGGCGTGGTGGTACCGACGATGATCAGATCGAGTTCGTCGGCGGTGACGCCTGCGGCTTCCATCGCGCGCACGGCGGCGTGGTAGCCGAGATCGGAAGTGGTTTCGCCCTCCGCAGCGACATGGCGCTGGCGGATGCCGCTACGCGAAGTGATCCACTCGTCACTGGTATCGACGAACTTGGCAAGGTCGTCGTTGGTCAGGATTTTCTCGGGCAGATAGCTGCCGGTACCTGCGATACGCGCGTAGATCTGCTTGCTCATGCCAGCTGTTGCCCCTGTAGAAACGACGCGACCGAAGCAACCGCGTCGATTCCGCAAGCCAGCGATGCCGGCTGCGCTGATTCGGCGTGATGCGGCATCTGCCTCATCGACGACTGAAACGATTGCGGCGCGGAAGCGCCGGAATCATCATTCTTCGTCGGCAACCTTCGCCTTCGGCGCGATCACCTGGCGGCCACGGTAGTAGCCGTCCTTGGTGATGTGATGCCGCAGATGGACCTCGCCCGAGGTCGGGTCGGTGGCCAGCTGCTTGGCGGTCAGGGCGTCGTGCGAACGACGCTGACCACGACGGGAAGGAGTGACTCGGGATTTCTGCACTGCCATGGGATTGCTCCAGCCTCAAAACGTGAATGTCGCGAAAGTCGTCGATGTCCGATCCGGCATGGGTGCCTGCATGGACCCGCAGTCGACGGCTTTCCTTAGAATGGTGTATCTCAGGTTTTCTTCAATGCCGCCAACGCCGCGAACGGATTGGTACGCACTTCTTCTTCCGCCGTCACCGGCCAGTCGCGCTCGACCGACTCGCTGCCCGGCTGTACCGGCACCAGCGGCACGGCGAGGATCAACTCGTCCTCGACCAGCTCCGCCGGCCGCAACAGACCATCATCGGCCAGTTGCAATACTTCGTAGTCCGGCAGCAGCGAAGCTTCGACATCCTCCGCTTCCGCACCGCCATCGCTCCCGCGTATCAATCCGAACCGCTGAACCAGCGACACCGGCTGCAAAAAACGCTGCAGACTGCGCTGACAGATCAACGGCAACTCGGCATCGACCCGCAGTTCCGCGAACGGTACCTGCAGTACATCCTGGTCGAACTCCAGAGAGAAGCGCGCTTCGCCCTCGGTATCGGCCAACAGATCGCGGAGGCGGGCCATCGCGGCCAGCGGGAGCCGGCCATCGAAGCTGCGCCGGGCTGCCACCATGCGCCAAGCGTCCAAGGTTTCGGGCACTTCAGCGGACATAAGCGCGGAATGGTAGGGGGCGGGCCACACACTGTCAAACCCGCCATCCGTGTCCGCCCAGCCCGATCCGGCTCGAGCCATCGGCGATTTGCCCGCCGGGGTCCGCCACGTCAGACTGTCCACCCACGTCCGGGCCAGCCGTGTGACCGTCTTCTCTATTCCTGTCGCCACTGCCGCCTCGATCACGGTGGCCGTTGTCGCATCGTTCTTCGCTTGGCGCTTCGCACGTCGGGATACGCCGCGCCAGCGCGCGATGACCCGACTACTGGACGCCGCCGACGCTCTCGAAGCCCGGCTGCGCACAGCGAAGGCCGAAATCGAAGCCATCACCGGCGACGAGGACGAAACCGTACGCGCCGCGCTGCAGGAGATGCTGCGGCAGCGCCTGTGGCTGCAGCAGCACGGCGAGACCGCATCGATCCAGACACTCGACGGGATCCGCACCTCGATCGAGCAGGCGCAGGCCAAGATCGATCAGCAGTTGGTACTGGTCGAACGCGCCCGCAGCGGACACGCCTGAGCGTACGATCCATGCCAAGCCTGGTACTCGCCTCGACGTCGATTTACCGCCGCGCTCTGCTGGAACGTTTCGGTCTACCCTTCACTGTCGCCCGGCCCGAGGTCGATGAAACACCCCGGCCCGGTGAACCCTCACAGGCCTTGGCAGAACGGCTGGCATTGGCGAAGGCCGAAGCCGTGCTCGCCCACGTCGCCGACGACATCCGGGCGGACACCTGGGTGATCGGCTCCGACCAGGTGGCCGAACTCGATGGCCGACCGCTGGGCAAACCCGGCAGCCACGCCGGCGCCGCCGCACAGCTCCGGTCGATGTCCGGCCGCGAAGTGCGCTTCCTGACCGCACTTTGCCTCGCCGGTCCAGCAGGGCAAAGGCTTCATGCACTCGACATCACTTGCGTGCGCTTCCGCGCGCTGGACGAGGGCGAGATCGAACGCTACATCACCCACGAACAGCCGCTGGACTGTGCCGGAAGTTTCAAAGCGGAAGGCCTGGGCATCGCCCTGTTCGACGAGATCGAGAATCGCGACCCGACCGCGCTGATCGGCCTGCCGTTGATCGCCACAGCACGGTTGCTGCGCGATGCGGGATTTCGGCTGCCGTGAGCCGGGAATGCGGCGCTACCTGAGCACGACCGCCTGCTCCGGCCAATCCTCGATACTGCCATCGCGGCCGTACAGGCGCAGCCCCAACCAATACTTGCCGGGCGGACGATCCCCCAGGTCGATCTCTGTACGGAAACCGATCTTCGGCTGCTGCGGATCGGTGGAACCACCGTCCCGCCATTTCTGCCAGAAGCCGGCGACTTCCGGGCGCTCGATGCCGTAATCGGCGTCGGCAACGGGCCGGCCGTCGATCAACACCTCGACCCGTGCGAGGCCAACGCCGTCCTTGAATGCCCAGCCCTTCAGCGCGAAGCGGTGCGATACCGTATCGCCGGCCTCCGGTGCGTCGATCCACGCCATCGCCGGCGCGGTGCATTCGCCTTCAGAACGGACGGGCGCCAGCGCGAACAACAGGAAACGCTGGCGGCCGCGATCGATGTTGAGTACCGTCGGCGGCGGCAGCGGGCCGACCATCGCACAGATGTCGTGATACCGCTGCAACTGGTCGCGATAGCTGACATCGGTGGCGCCGACGACCAGCAGCACCGGCGCATCGTCCCGAACGGCGCGACGGTCGTATTGCAATCCCCACAGCATCAACTGCGGCGCGCGGCCGTGGTGCCGGTTCAGCGGATGATCGAGCACCGGAATGCCTGGGTCGTCGAGCGCGAATCCGAGCTCGGCGCCGATCTTGAAGTTGTCCGCGACGATGCGCGTGCCGGCCGGCATTCGCATGCGCATCCCGTCCACTTCGCGCGCAAGCGCATCCCAGCCGGCGAAGTTCGACGGATAGACCTTGCTGGTCGCCGCGCGTTCGCGCAACACGGGCGACGACACCGCAGCGTAGTAGCCGAGGCCGGCGATCAGGCCCAGCACCGCCAACGCCCATGTCGCTCGTCGTATCGATTCGGAGCATCGCGACAGGATCGGCGCCGCCAGCGGCAACAGCGCGAGATAGGCCGGCAGCGGCCAATGGAAACTCACGCGCTCGCTGTCGGCGAAAAATCCCAGCGCGAAAAACCCGGACAACACCAGCATCCCCGTCCACGCGAGGTAACGCATGCCGGCCGGATGCGTCGCATCGCGACTCGTGAAGCCAGCGCGCAGCAATGCGAACAGCAGCAGCGGCGTCACCAGCAACGCCTGCACCGCGACGAACTGCAACCCATCGTAATGGAACGCCCAGGGATGACGGTCGACAAGCTGGAAACGAAGACCGGCGTCGGCGTTGTCGAGATTCCACAGCAGCAGCGGCAGCCATGCGAGCGCGCCGATCGCGACTGCCAGCCATACCCGCGCATCGCGCAGCGCGCGGCGGCCCTCGGGCAACATCAGCATGACCATGAAACCGACGCCAATCACGGCAACGAAGCGGTAATGCGTGAGCCCACCGATCGCGAGACCAACGACAAGCAAGCCGACTGCGCGCCAAGTCACACCGCGCATCAGCCGGCTGCCGGCATCGAGACACAGCACTGTCGCCAGCGCGAGAGGCACGTCAGGCAGCGCGAGCACGCCCAGCGTGCCGAGCAACGGCAGCAGCACCGTCAGCATGCCCGCATGCCAGGCATGTTCGGCCCCGATTTCGCGGCACGCGATCTTCACGATCCACCACGGCAACAGCGCGGCGATCATCAGGAACGGCCAACGCAGCCCGAGCAGATGATGACCACCCAGTTCCACGCCCAGGTGCGTCAACCAAGCGGTGAGTCCGGGTAGATCCGAATACGCCCAGGCCGGGTGCCGACCTTCCTGCCAGTAGAACGCTTCGTCCACGAACAGCGGCAGATGCGCGGCAAGCACGCACTTGCACAGCGTCGCCGCCGCCCAGAGCGCGATGAAGATGCGTTTCGCCGAATCCGTCTGATGTTTCAAAGCGTAGTCTCGTTACACTGCCGTTTTATCCGCAAACCCGTTGGGAGACACCCGTGACGCCAGCCCGCGAATGCCGCACATGCTAAACGACGCGCTGCTCGACGCCCTCAAACGCGCCCAGGCGCAGGTCAACCAACTGGTGCTGGGCAAACCGCAGGAAGTGCGTCTGGCCTTCGTAGCGCTACTGTCCGATGGTCATGTGCTGATCGAAGACCTGCCCGGTCTGGGCAAGACCACGCTGGCGCATGCGCTGGCGGCAAGTCTGGGCCTCGGCTTCCAGCGCGTGCAGTTCACCTCCGACCTGCTGCCCTCGGACATCGTCGGCGTGTCGATCTTCGACGCCCAGGCGCGCAGCTTCCAGTTCCACCCCGGCCCGGTGTTCGCGCAGGTCCTGCTGGCGGACGAGATCAACCGCGCGCCGCCGCGCACCCAGAGCGCATTGCTGGAAGCGATGGCCGAGCATCAGGTCACGGTCGATGGCACAACCCATCCGCTGCCCGATCCGTTCTTCGTGATCGCGACCCAGAACCCGGTCGATCTCGCTGGCACCTATCCCCTGCCCGACTCGCAGCTCGACCGCTTCCTGTTGCGCCTGCACCTGGGCTATCCGCCGGAAGACGCCGAACGCGCCCTGCTCTCCGGCACCGACCGCCGCGATCTGATCGCGCGCAGCGAGGCGGTGCTGAGCGCCGACGACGTGCGCGTATTGCGCAGCGCGGTCAGCGAAGTCCACGCCAGCGAAGCGCTGATCGCGTATGTGCAGAAACTGATGAGCCGCAGCCGGCACCACCCCGGCGTGCGCGTCGGTCTGTCGCCGCGCGCGGGCCTCGCCCTGCTGCGCGCTGCGCGTGCCCATGCACTGCTGCTCGGCCGCGCACACGCGCTGCCCGAGGACGTGCAGACCCTGTTCATAGCGGTGGCGGCGCATCGGCTGGTCGCGGACGCCGACAGCGGCGACGGTACTGCGCTTGCGAAATCGATCCTGCATGCGGTAGCGGTGGACTGAGCGCTGATATCGGCATGAGCGATGGCGACAGCGGCATCCGCAATTGGATCGAAAGCCGCGCCGCGCGGTGGATCAAACCGCGCGCGCCTGAACCGCTGCCGGTCAGCTTCGATCGCCGCCGCATCTACGTGCTGCCCACCGGCTTCGGGCTGTTCTTCACTGCACTGCTCGTGGCGATGCTGCTGGGCGCGCTGAACTACAACAACAATCCTGCGTTGATGCTGGTATTGCTGCTGGGCGGCGCCGCGCATACCGGGCTGTTCGCCGCGCACCTGCAGTTGTCGGGATTGGGCATCGTCGCGATCGGTGCCGAACCGGTCGGCGCGGGCAAGCCGCTGCAACTGCGCGTGCACGCGCGCGCAGACCCCGGGCGCGAGCGTCGCGGTCTGCGCATCGCTTCCGGCGGGCATACCGCATTCCTGTCGCTGCAGCAGGGCGCGGGCGAAGCAGTGATCGAACTGCCCACCGAACGTCGGGGCTGGCTGGAACCCGAGCGTCTGCGCATCTCCACCACCCGCCCGCTGGGCGTGGTGGTGGCCTGGAGCTACGTCTGGCCGGAGGCGCCGCTGCTGGTGTATCCCGCACCCGAAGCGCACGGTCCGCCGCTGCCGGAAGGCGGTGGCGATCAGGCCATCGCACGTATGCATCCCAGTGGTGACGACGTGCATCACCTGCGCACCTACCGTCGCGGCGATTCGCGTCGCGCGATCGCCTGGAAGCCCTCGGCGCGGCGCAATGAACTGCTGGTCCGCGAATACGAACAACCGCTCGGCGCCGATATCGATCTGGATTGGCGCGAATTGAACGCACTTCCATACGAAACGCGCATCCGCCGCCTCGCGAGATGGGTCGACGAAGCCGAACGCGACGGGCGTCGCTATCGGCTGGTGTTGCCGGGGCAGCCGCCGTTGGGGCCGGCGCAGGGTAATGCGCATCGGCATGCTTGTCTGAAGGCGTTGGCGCTGATGCCGGAGGCTGTGGGCCGTGGCTGACCGGAACGCACCGCCGCTCGATCCCATCGCCCGGCGCTGGACACTCGCTGCGGCAGCGACCTGCCTGCTGCCGTTGCTGCTGCAGGTGCCGCCGATGCTGGCGGTGGGAATCGGTGCAGTCGCGATCGTCATCCCGTTGCTCGTGCGCGACGGTCGCGCGCCCGGCTGGCTGCGATTCCTGCTGATCGTGGCCCTGATGGGCACGGTGATGACCCGTTACGAATTCCGCTTCGGCCGCGACACCGGCTGCGCGCTGCTGGCAACGATGCTGGCGCTGAAGCCGGTGGAAATGCAGAGTCTGCGCGATGCCCGCAGTCTGCTCGGCTTTGCGCTGTTCGCGCCGTTCGCGACGTTTCTGCTGGATCAGGGACCAATACCGTTGGCGCTGGGGCTGATCGCAGCGGTGACCGTGCTGGCGGCGCTGCTCAAACTCACCGATATCGAAGTCGGGGAAGTGTCGTCGACGGACAAACCCTGGCGACGTTTCGCCATCGTCGCGCGGATGATCGCCATCGGACTGCCGCTGGCGCTGGTGGTGTTCTGGCTGTTCCCGCGCTTCAGCGTACCGATGTGGGGCGTGCCCGAGCGCGCACTGACCCGCCCCGGGTTGTCGGACCGGATGTCACCGGGCGACTGGATCGATCTGATCGCCGACGATACCCCAGCGCTGCGGGCGACCTTCATCGGCGAAGCGCCCCCGTCATCGCAGATGTACTGGCGCGGACCGGTGCTGTGGGATTTCGACGGCCGCAGTTGGACGGCGGTGGAATGGTCGCGATCCATGGGGCGTGCCGACACCACGCCGGAGCCGAAACACTATGAGTACGTGCTGGAGGTCGAACCGACCGAACGCAATCAACTGGTCGCGCTGGAGTTGCCGCTCGACGCCCCGCCCGGTGCGCAGCTCGGCAGAGACTTCAGCCTGCGCAGCGACGAGCCGCTGAACGGCATCACCCGCTGGCGGATGCGTTCGGCGCCGCGGGCGGCGCTCGATACCGCTTCGCCTCAAACCGATCTGCATCCTGCGCTCCGACGGCTCGCCCTGCGTCTACCCGCCGGCTACAACCCGCGTACCCGCGCCTTGGCCGGGACCTGGCGGCGCGAAGCCGGCCCATCCGGCGCCGCCAGCGACAACGCCATCGTCAAACGCGCACTGGCCTGGATCCGCGCCGAGTTCGCCTACACGCTCGACACCCCGCTGCTGGGCCGCAACACCGTCGATGAATTCCTGTTCGACGAGAAGGCCGGCTTCTGCGAGCACTTCAGCGGCGCGTTCGTGGTGCTGATGCGCTCGGCCGGGGTTCCCGCGCGAGTGGTCACCGGCTATGTCGGCGGCTATCACAACCCGGTCGGCGACTATTGGCTGGTACGTCGCTCCGATGCCCATGCCTGGGCCGAAGTCTGGTTGGAAGGCCGCGGCTGGGTACGCGTGGACCCGACCGCGGCGGTCGCGCCGGAGCGTATCTACGACACCATCGCAGACCGCAGGCCCGGCGCCTTCGGCGACTTCGGCGGGCTGACTTCGGTCTTCAACGTCGGCGACTGGATGCGTCGCAGTTGGAACGATTTCGTCCTCGGCTACAACGCCGCGCGCCAGCGCCGGCTGCTCGAATCCTTCGGCGTGCCGGACCTCGATTCCGCCCGGTTGATCCAGTTGTTCGTGATCGCGACCGTGCTGGCGATGGCCGGCATGCTCTGGTTGACCACTCGCCAGGAACGCGAACGCGATCCGGTGCTTCGCGCCTGGCACCGGCTGGAACGCCGCTACCGCCGACTGGGGTTCGCTCGCGCATCGCACGAACCGGCCGCGGTCTGGGTCGAGCGGGTGATCGCTGCACGTCCGCAGGCGGAAACATTGCGCCGGCTCAGCGCACGTTTCGTCGATTGGCGGTACGCTCGCGACCATGGCGGCACCGCCAGTGCGGAGGGGTTGATCCGCGATCTGCGGAAGCATCGGCCCTGACGTTGCAGAATTCGACGACACTGATCTTGAAGGCATCTATCTTGACGGCACTGATATGAATTCCCCGGAGACCCTCATGCACGCACGCACCTTCGTCATCGCCGCGTTGGCTGTCGCCCTCGCCGGCTGCGTCACCCAGACCAAACCCCTGCGCGGCGAATTCGCCAACGTCTCGCCACACGATGCGATCGAACAGGACAGCACCGGCGCCATCGTGCGCTGGGGCGGCCGCATCGTCCGCACCGAACCCCTCGCCGACCGCACCTGTTTCGAAGTGCTCTCGACCCGTCTCGACGCCTCCGGCCGGCCGTACTGGGCCGCCGACGACACCCGCGGCCGCTTCATCGCCTGCCGCAGCGGCTTCTACGACCCGGCGCTGTTCACCGATACCCGCGAAGTCACTTTCACCGGCCGCGTCGACGGCTACGAAAACCGCAAGATCGGTGAATACGACTACCGTTTTCCACGGCTCGCCGCCGATGTCGTCTATCTATGGCCGGTGCGCGAACGCGTCGATGTGATCGCCCGCCCGGGCCCGTGGCCGTGGTGGGGCTGGTGGTGACCGCAGCGCCCGGAACCGGGTTCCGGCAGCGCTGAAACGAAACGGCGACCTCTGCGGGTCGCCGTCTTCGCGTGGTGCCTACCGCGTGGTGCCTACCGCGTGGTACCTACAAGGGGCCCGTCGGCGTGTGCTTGTCCCGATAACGGAAGGTCAACCACAGACCGACCGCGACCGAGTACGAGAGGTTGGGAATGAAGGCCTTGTCCAGAGACGTGACCTTGGAATACAGCGCGACGTAGTTGGTATAGGCCGCCTGCGACAGCGTGAACGCCGCGATCAGCAACAGCATCCGGATCGGGACGGGCGTACCCAGCTTGAGCGCGATGATCGTGCCCTCGGAGATCAGGACCCCGACAAGGAAAGGAAAGACCGCACCGATCACGATGATGCCAACAGAACTGTCGGTGGAATGGGTCGCCAGCATCATGTCCGCGAAGGTCACACCCAAGGCTCGGGTGATCAGGAACGCAAGAAAACCGGTCGAGAACGACATGATCCGTACGTACTGTTCGGCGCCGACCGCAGACATGATCACTTTGATCGAGATCCAGATCTGACTGGCGATCACCAACAGGATCAGTAGCTGCTCAAGGACAAGGAAGGGGTCCCACTTCATGCTCGTTCCACTACTCGCCGACCTCGGTCTCCGTGCGCCGAACCGGACCATACCACAGCCGCCGAGGCCGGTCGGTGTCCCAAGTCCACTGCGGCAGATGCGGAGGGCGCCGACTCGGATCTCATTTGACCACGCGCAGCTGGCGCGGCCCTTGCCCTGATGACGATGGTGGTTTCGGCGAACGGCGCCAGAACCGGATCAGCAACCAGCCGAACAGCATGCCCCCGAGGTGCGCGAAGTGGGCGACGCCGGGCTGCAGGCCGGTGAAGCCCAACAGCAATTCCAGTACGCCGTAGACGATCACAAGCGTCCGTGCTTTCATCGGGATCGGCGGAAACAGCAGCATCACGCGCTGGTTCGGGAACAGCATGCCGTAACCCAGCAGCAACCCGAACACGCCGCCCGAGGCACCGATCGTCGGATAGATCGGGCCGCCCTGGGACACCGACGCACTGGCGAGCGCCAACTGGCAAACCCCCGCGCCGAGCACGCAAACGCCGAAATAGATCAGATAACGACGACTGCCCCAAAGATGTTCCAACTGCGCGCCGAACATCACCAGCGCCAGCATGTTGAAGATCAGATGCATGGGCTCGCCATGCAGGAACGCATAGCTCACCAGTTGCCAGGGCATGAACAGGCTGTTGCCGGACAGAACTTCGGCATCAGGCAGGATCGGCCACAGCGCGAGCCAATCGCGCATGGGCCCATCGAGCAGCGGCCCATCGATGGCCCGCTGCAGCAGGAACATCGCGATGTTGACGAGCAGCAGCGCCTTGGTGATGGGCGGGATTCTGGAGAACATCCGTGATCCTTGGGGGATAGGAAACGGTTGGGTGTCTTGGCGTCATCGAGCGCTCGATGCGGCGACTATGATACCGGGATGACCGCACTCCCCGCTCTCGACGCCTGCGATTTTTCGCGCGAGCCCACCCTGCTCGCCGATGCGCTGCGCGACTGCGGCGCCTGCTGGATCGCCGATTGGCCCGATGCCGCCCTGCGCGATGCGCTCCGCGACGATCTGCGCAGACTCCAATCGACCAGCGACCTGTCTCCGGCCGCGGTCGGCCGCCGCGATGGCCGCGCGTTGCGCAACGACATCCGTGCCGATGCCACCTGCTGGCTCGACGACCCGCGCTGCGGAGAACCGGCCCGTACGCTGCTCGCACAGCTCGATGCGATCCGCACGATACTCAACCGCACGTTGTTCCTCGGCTTGACCGATTGCGAGGCCCACTACGCGGCGTACCCGCCCGGCGGCGGCTACGCGCGCCATCGCGACCGTTTCCGCGACAGCGATGCGCGCGTGGTGTCGTGGGTGACCTATCTCAACGCCGACTGGGGCCGGGACGACGGCGGTGTGTTGCATTTGTATCCGGACAACGCCGCCTGCGAAACGATCATCGAGGTGCCGCCGGTCGGCGGCAGTCTCTGTTTCCTCAGCGAACTGGAACACGAAGTGCTGCCGACGCGGCGCGAGCGTTTGAGCATCGCGGGATGGTTTCGAAGAGCACCGCGCGAATTCGCCTGACCCTTGTCTGGCTGCTCAGCCCCAGATCTCTTCGTCGAGCGATTTCGCGCGCTTCGCAGGACGCACGCGCCCGCGATCGTCGATGCACACGCCTTCGTTGCGGAGACGCTTGAGCTGCTCCAGGCAATACGCCGACCCCGGCGGAAAGGCGCTACGCCCGTCGGAACGCAATACGCGATGCCAGGGCAGCGTGGGATCGTCATTGTGCGACAGCAGGCGCGCAACCATGCGCGCGCGCCCGGGCAACCCCGCGCGCTGGGCGACGACGCCGTACGCAGCCGTTTCGCCGCGCGGAATCGCACGGATCGCGGCGAGGATACGTTCGGCAGCAGACAGTGCGTCCATGGAGGGTTAGCATAATGCAACGATTTCCCCCGAGCCCCCCATGCAAAACTTCGAACAGGTCCGCAGCCACCTCGCTTCCGGCGACTTCCGGATCACGATGCAGGAACCGTACGTGCTGTGTGTCGAACTCTCGCTCGAACAGGGCCGTCGCCATCAGGCGATCTTTCTCTCCGAACTGGAGGACGACGACGGTCGCACCTATCTGCGGGTCAGCACCGTGATCGCACCGACCACGGGCATCGATTGCCGCCGCGCGCTCGCATTCAACTGGGAAAGTCGCGTCGGCTATCTCGCCATCGGCGAACTCGACCGCGTTCCGTACCTGCAACTGTGCGAGAACCGCCCCTACGAGAGCCTGCACGCGAGCGAAGTCGACCGTCTGATTCTCGAAATCGGCGGCATGGGCGACCAGCTCGAGCGGGCGTTGTCCGCCGGCGGCGATCTGCTCTGAATCGCAGCCATCGCGCAACAACGACTAGGCCCGCTCGCGCGGGCCTTTTTGTTCGTCTCAGGTCATCGGAAGCCTCACGCCCAGCCTAGCGCCTCGATCAATCGGAACAGACCGTAGGCGACACCGCCAGCGGCTGGAATGGTGAGAATCCAGGCCCAGATGATCCGCTCGATTACCGTGATCTTCAGCGCGCGCGGGTTCTTGCCGAAGCCCACGCCCATGATCGCGGTGGAGATGCTGTGGGTCGTCGACACCGGCATACCGAAGTGCGCCGCCGTGACCAGGATCGTCGCCGATGCCGTCTCCGCAGCGAAGCCATCGATCGGCTGCAGCTTCACCATCTTGTGACCGAGGGTCTTGATGATCTTCCAACCGCCGGCAGCGGTACCTGCAGCCATGACCAGCGCGCAGGTGAAAACGATCCAGCTGTCGATATCCTTTTCGCCGCCGTCCGGATGCAGGAAGTGGGCCCAAGCGGGCAGGTTGTCGAGCGTTCCTGTCGCCTGCGCGCCAAAAATGGACAATGCGATGATGCCCATGGTCTTCTGCGCATCGTTGCTGCCGTGGGCGAAGCCCATGTAGGCGGCAGACGCCAACTGCGCCTTGCCGAAGATCGCGTTGACCCAGCGCGGCCGGACCATCCGCGCCAACGATCCACCGGCTTTCGAGAAACCCCATATCAATGCATAGATGACGCCGAGGATCAGCACGCCGAGGGTGAAACCCGCGATCGGCGAGCTGACCATCGGCACGACGACCTTCCACAGCAGGCCTTTGTTGCTCGCCCAGCCTTCATCGCCGATCTTCGACCAGATGAGCGCCGCCCAATCGTTGTGGGCAGCGGCCAGCGCCGCGCCGCACAGGCCGCCGATCAGCGCATGCGAGGACGACGACGGCAGACCGCGCCACCAAGTGATCAGGTTCCAGGTGATGCCGCCGGCCAATGCGCAGAGGATCACCTGCGACGTCACCATCACGACATCGGTGTCGATCAACCCCGATGCGATGGTCTTGGCGACCGCAGTACCGTAGAACGCACCGATCAGATTCATGACCGCTGCCAGAATCACCGCTTTGCCCGGCGAGAGCACTTTGGTGGCGACTACGGTGGCGATGGAGTTCGCGGTGTCGTGAAACCCGTTGATGAACTCGAAGACGAGCGCGGCCAGGATGACCAGCAG
The DNA here is from genome assembly GCA_040079515.1 of Lysobacteraceae bacterium. Lineage (GTDB taxonomy): Bacteria > Pseudomonadota > Gammaproteobacteria > Xanthomonadales > Xanthomonadaceae > Lysobacter_I. The sequence goes on along the minus strand of JBEBKD010000001.1, from coordinate 874 downwards.
CACGAGAGTGAGCATGGCGGTCGTCTCAACTGTTCTTCAGGACAATCTGATAAGCGACCACACCGGCCTCGCGGCAGCGGTCGATCGCCTTTTCCAGGATCTCGAAGAACTCCTTGAGCAGGAACATCTGCAGGCTGTCGAGCTTGCCGGAATAGATGTCGCGATAGAGTTCCAGCATCAGCCGGTCGGCTTCGTTCTCGATCGCCCGCAGCTTCTCGTTGAGCGCGGTCATGCGGTCGATGTTGAGATGGCGCAGTTCCTTCACCATCTCGACCACCACGCCCGCAGCCTGTTCGAGCATCGCCGCACGCGGTGCGAAGTCGATGTCTTCCAGATGACGCACCGCCAGCGAATAGCGGTCGGCGAACTTCTCGATCTGCTTCGGAATCTTGTACAGCGCCGAACCCAGGGCCTCGATGTCCTCGCGCTCGATCGGGGTGATGAAGCTGTCGACCAGGGCCTTGCCGATCTTCTCGGACGCGGCCCGCTCGCGCTGGCGGGCCAGCTTGAAGGCGTCGAGCGCGGGCTGGCGGTCGGGGGCCTTCATCATCGTATGGAGCGCGGTCGCGCTGGCGTGCGCGGCGGCGGCGGCCTCGTCGAGCAGATCGTAGAACTGCTGACCGGAGCCGAAGATCGTTTGCAGGGAGAACATGGGCTGACGTCTCGATGACAGTGATGTGAATAGCGTAAGTCTAAATTGTGACTCAAAGATGACATCGGCCTCCCGGATGTCATCCTGCCGACATCCCATCGTCACGTCCGCGCGCTTCCCGGCGCTCGCGCGGCGGCTGAACACGGCAGACCGGGGTGGTCATGACCGCCTGCTATGATCGCCGCACCCCCTCACGCCAGCCCCCTGTGACCGCCCCCCCGA